>JAUIGE010000001.1 GCA_030430205.1 Bacteroidia bacterium
CTAAAAATATTGCCTTTTTTCTTGCTTTTTAACACGGTTCATTTCGACAGCCTGCCCTGAGCTTGTCGAAGGAGCCTGCCCTGAGCTTGTCGAAGGAGCCTGCCCTGAGCTTGTCGAAGGGAGTCTTCGAGGAGAAATCTCCTGAGTTATTGATAATCAGTTTTTTAATGAATGAGCTCAGGAGATTTCTCCTCGCAAAGCCTCGTCGAAATGACAAACTACTTGAAACAAACTGATGATTTATTTTATCGCTATTCCTCAAACAGGTTTTTTAAAATCAACTTTAACATAATCAACACATGAAATTTTTACGTTTACTCTTTTTATGCGCAATCGGCATATCACTCCTGGCAAGTGATTTTGCCAAAGCACAGACAACCGTTACGATAGGAACGGGTACGTCTTCCTCCAGTACAAGAGGTCCTTTTCAGCGCTCTGACACCAACTCAACGACGGTCTATTCCCGTTGGGTGCAGATCTATACCGCAAGTGAGTTAGCAACAGCTGGCCTTACCGCTGGCGTTTTGATTTCCGAAGTACAGTGGGAATTGGCTTCCTCTAATGTTATTGTGGGGAGTGGAAATGCTTATTTGAATATCTACGTCAGGAACTCTTCTGCAACAGCAGCGGTCTCAGACACATGGGTTAACCATATCGCTGGTTCCACTTTGGCTTACAGCGATAGCTTCAATACTACAAATAACTTCCCTGGAGCGAACGGCTGGATGCCTTTCACCTTTTCAACACCTTTCACCTATACCGGTGGGGCGCTTGAAATCGCGGTAGACTGGGATTGTTCGCAGGTTTCTACGCCTGCTTTTGATGGAGATGGCGCGATCAAATGGCGCTGGGCTTCTACTGCACCTGACGAATTGGTTGTTAAGAAAACAGCCAGCTCCGGGCCTCCCAGTACGGTTTCAGACCTAAAAGATGAGCGGGCAAATATTCAAATTGTGTATGGTGCCGCTCCTTGTAGTGCGCCTTCTAACTTTGTTGCAAGCAATATTACCACCACTTCGGCTGATTTGGGTTGGACGGCTTCGCCAAACGCAAGCACTTACAACTGGAAAGTCGTAGCAGGAGGAGCAGGCTCAGCCGGTACCGCAGTGGATGCTGGCACGACAGCAAATACGACAGCGACGACAACTGCCTTAGCACCTTTTACTTCCTATGACTTGTTTGTGGAAGGAGATTGCGGAGCAAATGGAACAAGCGGCTTTGAAGGGCCTTATAGCTTTTTCACCTTGCCTGCTTCTACGTCCATGGCGATCATTGGAACAGGTACTTCTTCCTCCAGTACCAGAGGCCCATTTCAGCGCTCAGATACCAACTCAACGACGGTCTATTCCCGCTTTGTTCACATCTACACAGCAAGTGAATTAGCAACCGCTGGAATTACCGTTGGCTCTTCGATTATAGAATTGGATTGGGAATTGGCATCTTCAAATGTCATTATCGGCAATGGCGATGCTATCCTGAAGGTATACATCAAAAATTCTACAGCAACAACAGCAACCTCAGATAGCTGGACCAACCTGATTACGGGTTCAAGCCTGGTCGTCGATCACCTGTACAATACCACAAATAACTTCCCTGGTGCAAATGGCTGGATGCCTTTTGCCTTCTCGACGCCTTTCGTTTATACAGGAGGGTCTCTTGAAATCGCCGTTGACTGGGACTGCTCAGGCGTATCTACCCCCGCTTTCGATGGAGATGGTGCGATCAAGTGGCGTTGGGAATCGACAGCTCCAGATGAGTTAGTAGTGAAGAAAACAGCCAGTTCTGGGCCTCCCAGCACGATTTCTGACGTAAAAGACGAGCGGGCAAATATTCAATTTGTCTTTTCTGCTGCTACCTGCGACAATCCTGTTAGCTTAAGGGCTACCAATATCACCACCACTTCTGCCAATTTCAGCTGGAGTGATACGAGTGCTTCCTCTTACAACTGGAAGGTCGTATTGCAGGGAGCGGGCTCCGGAGGTGCAGCAGTGGATGCTGGAACCACTTCCACTACCACGGCCTCTTCAACGATGTTGGCTGCCGCTACTTCATACGATTTTTATGTAGAAGCGGATTGTGGAGCCATCGGCACAAGTGGGTTTACAGGACCTCACTCTTTCAGGACGCTTTGCTCAACCACCCCTACGACTACAGTTGCAAAGGCAGTTGTGAATGTGTCTTGCAATGGCGGTAACGATGGAGCCATTGACCTGACGGTTACAGCCGGTAATCCTTCTTATTCTTTCAGCTGGAGCAATGCTGATACCACAGAGGATATCAGCGGATTGTCTGCTGGTTTATATGCCGTTACCATTACAGACGGCGATGGCTGCCCTTATTTTGACAGCGTTTTGGTTGTAGAACCTGCCGCAATCGCGATAGCTGCTACCAGTACACCAGATACTGCCAATGCAGGATTGGGTTCTGCTTCCGTAGTTGTAACAGGCGGTACTGCCCCTTATAGCTATGTCTGGGATGGAGCTGCGGGCTCAGCAGATTCTACAGGCCTGACAGCAGGTACCTACCAGGTAGTGATTACCGATGCCAATGGCTGTACAGATTCTGTGAGCATTGTCGTTGACAATACCGTAAGTATTTCTCAGTTTGACTACGTGACAAAACTGTCCATCACCCCCAATCCAACAAATGGAATAGTTACGATTGACCTGGCATTAACTCAGCATGCAGAAGTGGGCATTGCGATTTACACCCTAAGAGGCGAGTTGATCACAGAGCTTGTACAAAGCAATACAAACCAGCTCAGTCAGCAGCTTGATTTATCTGCTTATCCGAGTGGGATGTATTTTGTCCGATTTGCTATCAATAAGCAAGTGAGCATGAAGAAACTTGTTTTACAGAAGTAAATGCAAAACCAGCTACTGATTTTATCCGAAGTAAGTTTTTGATTTATATAAGTAGTTGTTGATTCAGTAAAATGTGGAATCCTGGTAAAACGGGATTCCACATTTTTTTTCCTCCAGGCTCACACCTTTGTCACGGATGGGGATGACCTGAAGGATTATGTCATTGTCACAATACAGCTTTTTCTCATAAATTTATCATATCGGGCTAATTCCTATATTTACAAAAAAAACGAGCCGATATGAATAAACTCTTCCTAACGATCGCCCTTTGGGGCTTTTCGTTCCTCTTCGCCCAGCAAGACAACTTCTTTTATCCCGAAAGGATGGGCTTTTCCAAAGGCCAAAAAGTCTCCGTTTTTGGCGACAATACCAAGCTGCGGCAGGCGCCGGGCACTGAGGCTGAAGTCGTGGCCTTGCTCAAGATAGGCCAGCAAGTGGAGGTACTGGAAGGGACAGAAAAGACTTTTTCTTTCAATGGCTTTGATTCGCCCTGGTATCAGGTGAAAGCTGGCGACAAGACAGGCTATGTCGTCGGTGGCCTGCTGGCCATGTGGACGGAAAGCGTTGGAGAGCGCCGGTTTTTATTCAATTATAAAAAATCAGGAGACGATTTTTCCCTGCTGATAAGGGTACTCGAATATGATGGAGAATACCTCCAAAAAGAAGTAAAACTGGACCATCCCAATATTTCGCTTCATGCCTATGACCACAAAGGCCTTTCAGGAATTCAAAACATCGTTTTGATTGACTACTCCGCAGAGGCCTGCGGGATGGAAGGGGGCGGAGCCTATCTGTTTTATGATGGGACGGGCCTGCATGAGGCCATGTCGGTCTCTGTCATCGGTGATGGAGGCGTATATTATTTGCACGAAAAGCTCATTTTCCCAGAGGACTCCGTGGGGCTGGAGAGAAACAAAATCATCTTTCAGATGGATGAAGAGGAAGTGCGTGATGAGGAAAGCAATTGGGTGGAACGCCATTTCATGACGATAGAGCTGAAGTGGCAGAATGGGAAAATATTCCCGGAAGATTTCAGGAAAAAGAATTAAAGCCCCGGCTTCATTCAACAAAAATCTGTATAAACCGAAGCGATTCCCCTATTTTTGTGGAAATATTTCCACATGACCACATTTAGCGACTTCAATATTTCCAGACAATTACTCAGTGCCCTTAATGATTTAGGTTTTAAAACGCCTACTCCCATCCAGGAGCAAACATTTTCACTTATCCTCTCAGGAAAAAACCTGGTGGGCATCGCCCAGACGGGTACAGGAAAAACCCTGGCCTATACCCTGCCGCTGCTGCGGGATCTGAGCTATTCAGAGCAAGTCAATCCCCGGATTTTGATTTTGGTCCCTACCCGGGAACTTGTGCTGCAGGTAGTGGAGATGGTCGAAAAGGTGGCCGAATACATGAGCGTGCGCGTCATGGGCGTGTTTGGAGGGGTAAATATCAGAACCCAAAGAATGGCTGTAGCCGAAGGCTGTGATATCCTGGTCGCGACCCCTGGTCGCCTCTATGACCTGGTCCTGAGCAAGGACATTGTCCTCAAGGCCGTCAAAAAACTCGTCATCGACGAAGTCGATGTGATGCTCGACCTGGGTTTTCGCTTTCAGCTCACAAATCTCTTTGAGCTGATGCCTAAAAAACGGCAAAACCTCATGTTCTCAGCAACCATGACCGAGGAGGTTGATCGGTTGATCAATGACTATTTTATTGCACCTGCCAAAATATCCATCGCAGTCAGCGGCACACCACTGGAGAATATCGCGCAGCGATGCTACCGGGTGCCCAACTTTTACACCAAAGCCAACCTCCTCTCTCATCTTGTGGAGGATAAAAAGGAATTTCACAAAGTCCTCGTCTTCGTCTCCACCAAAAGAAATGCGGACCGCCTGTACAACGAACTCGAAGAAGAGCTGGGCGCTGATATGGGGATTATTCATGCGAATAAATCTCAAAACTTCCGGATTCGCGCTATCGAGCAGTTTGATTCAGGTGCGCATCGCATATTGATAGCTACGGATGTGATCGCTCGCGGTCTGGACCTGGAGGACATCAGCCATGTCATCAATTTTGATACGCCGGCTTATCCCGAAAACTATATGCACCGCATCGGCCGTACGGGTCGGGCCGAGCAGGAAGGAAAATCCATTCTATTCTTTACTCCTAAAGAAGAAGCTGACAAAATCGCTATAGAAACACTGATGGATTATGAAATTCCCTTGATGGAATTCCCGTCAGAAGTGGAAATTTCCAAAAAACTGATACCCGATGAGCGGCCACAGGAAGTAGAACTCAATGTGGGAAAAGGGCTTCGAAAAGCGAAAATTGGGGAAAAAGGTGCTGCCTTTCACGAAAAGAAAGAGAAAAACAAAAAGACCAATGCGGGGGGTACCAAGCAGCGAAAATTGGCCGAAAAGAAATACAAAAAGCCCATCAAAAGGGGAGATAAAAAATTGAATCAGCGCAAAAAGAAGCGATGAGGCTTTTTAAAATTGCTCGTCCAATATTTTCATCAGATAATTTCCATAGCCACTCTTCAGCAGAGGCTTGGCGATTTCTTTCAACTGCCCGGCAGTGATATATCCCATCCGGTAAGCGACCTCTTCGATACAGCCGATTTTGAGGCCCTGACGCTGCTCGATGATGTGTACAAATTCTCCTGCCTGCATCAGGGATGTATGTGTGCCTGTATCGAGCCAGGCTGTTCCCCGGTTGAGGATGGCCACCTGCAATTCGTTCCATGCAAGGTATTGCTTGTTGACATCGGTGATCTCCAATTCGCCCCGCACAGAGGGTTTGAGATTTTTGGCGATCTCGACCACGCGGCGGTCATAGAAGTAAATGCCGGGCACGGCAAAGGAGGATTTCGGCTTTACCGGTTTTTCCTCTATGCTGATGACCTGCTGCTCATCATTGAACTCGACGACCCCATAGCGCTCCGGATCGGAGACATGATAGGCGAATACGACGCCTCCGCCTTCGGTCTCGATGCGCTGCTGCGCATCTTGCAGGGTTTTGGCCATATGAGAACCATAGAAGATGTTATCTCCCAGGATCAGCGCGGCATTGTTGTCGCCCACAAAATCCTCTCCGATGATAAATGCCTGTGCAAGGCCTTCAGGGTTTTCCTGGACCTCATATTCAAATGTCATCCCGATGCGGGAGCCATCTCCCAGCAGGTTGCGAAAAAGCGGCAGATCCTGCGGCGTAGAAATAATCAGCACTTCCCGTATGCCCGCCAGCATCAGCGTAGCCAGAGGATAATAAATCATCGGTTTGTCATATATCGGCATGAGCTGTTTGCTGACTGAGATAGTCAGGGGATAAAGCCGTGTGCCGGAGCCTCCTGCGAGTATGATGCCTTTCATGGGAATTCGTTTTTCGTTTTGGGTTTTTCGTTTAAAGAATAGACGCAGATAACGCTGATTCTTAGGATAAAGAATGTTCAATTATGGCTTTCTTCCCTTCTTTATTCGTCAATCCTTGTTCGTCAATAGTTATTCAAAAGGAGAGAAAAAATCTTTCAAATTCGGCAGAATCTGATCCTTCTCAGATACCAGGGGAGCCATCTCCCCCCATTCAATCCCGAGATCGGGATCGTTCCAAAGCAGGCCTCCTTCGGAGGCTTTGTGATACACATCTGTGCATTTGTAGGAAAAAAGGCAGGTCTCTGACAGGACCTGAAAGCCGTGGGCAAAGCCCGGCGGGATGTAGAAAAGCGTGATGTCTTCCGCATCCAGCTCAATGGCAAAGTGCTCTCCATAGGTCGGAGAGCCCTTGCGTATATCTACTGCCACATCGAGGACGCGGCCTTGTAGGACGGTGACGAGTTTGCCCTGTGCATAGGGAGGAGCCTGAAAATGCAGGCCTCTGATAATGCCCTGACTGGAGTAGGACAGGTTATCCTGTACAAAGTTTAAATGCCCCAGGCCTATTTCTTCGAAGCTTTTTTGATTATATAATTCGGTAAAAAAGCCCCTTTTATCGCCAAAAACATCTGGTTTGATTACATACAGGCCTTCAATAGGACAATCAGACTTGTTGAACGCCATAGATTTCTTCTTTGAAATATTCGAGGGTGCGCTTCAGGCCTTCTTTGCGGTCTACCTGAGGCTCCCATCCCAATAATTCTTTTGCTTTGCTGATATCCGGACGACGGATTTTGGGGTCGTCTTCAGGAAGTTCTTTGTAAATGATCTCACTTTTAGACCCCGTCAACTCCAATACCTCTTTGGCAAACTGAAGAATCGTCAGTTCGGAAGGATTACCAATATTGACCGGCTCAGCATAGTCGCTATGCAGCAGGCGATAGATACCTTCAACAAGGTCATCTACATAGCAAAAGCTACGTGTCTGATCTCCCTCTCCAAAGACAGTGAGCGACTCGCCCCTCAGCGCCTGCCCCATGAAGGCAGGCAATACGCGACCGTCATCCAGCCGCATGCGCGGCCCATAGGTATTGAAAATGCGCACAATGCGCGTTTCCAGTCCGTGATAGCGGTGATAAGCCATGGTGATGGCCTCCTGGAAGCGTTTCGCTTCATCGTAGACACCCCGATAGCCGATGGGATTTACATTGCCCCAATAAGACTCCTGCTGTGGGTGCTCCAGAGGATCACCATAGACCTCAGAAGTAGAAGCGATCAGTACCCGCGCTCCCTTATCTTTTGCCAAACCCAAAATCTTATGTGTTCCCAAAGCACCTACTTTCAGGGTTTGGATAGGCAATTTCAGGTAATCAATCGGACTCGCCGGAGAGGCAAAGTGAAGGATGTAATCCAATCTGCCTTCTACATGGTTGTAATTGGTGACATCATGCTTGACAAAAGTAAAGCTGTCATTGCCAAACAGATGCTGAATATTTTTCACGCTTCCCGTGATCAGGTTGTCCATCGCAACCACATCATAGCCTTCTTTCAGAAAACGGTCGCACAGATGCGAACCCAGAAAACCAGCTCCTCCCGTGATTAGGACCTTAAGCTTTGTGCTCATTGTTCTTGAGATTTTTTTGTAAGTGTAAAGAAATCCCTATTTGGAGATTGTTTGTGCGGCTCTCACCGTTTTTCTCCCAATAGAATAATAATCAAAGCCTCTGTTTTCCATTTCATCCAAATCGTACACATTTCTACCGTCAAAGATGAGAGGTGTTTTTAGCTTGACTTTGATCTTGTCAAAATTGGGTGTGCGAAATTCGTTCCATTCTGTCACGATGATAAGCGCATCAGCCCCAGGCAAGGCCTCATATTGATTATCTACATAATCCATTTCCAAGTCTGTATATGCCTTTACAGAAGGGATCGCTTCGGGATCGAAGGCTGTTATTTTTGCTCCCATCTCCTGTAACCTTTTGATAATCACCAGAGAAGGAGCCTCGCGGATGTCATCGGTATTGGGTTTGAAGGCAAGGCCCCAGATCGCCAGCCTGATACCGCTGAGGTCTTCTCCAAAATGACTAATTATTTTATCTACTAAAATTCCTTTCTGGATGTCATTGACCCGCATGACTGCATCCAGAATCCTGAATTCATAGGCATGCTCCTGCGAAGTTTTGTACAAAGCAGAGACATCTTTGGGGAAACAAGATCCGCCATAGCCTACGCCGGGGAATAGAAAACGCTGGCCGATGCGGCTATCTGTACCAATGCCACGACGGACATTGTCTACATTGGCACCTACCACCTCGCAGAGGTTGGCGATTTCATTCATGAATGAAATTTTGGTGGCGAGGAATGAGTTTGCAGCGTATTTGGTGACTTCGGCGCTGCGACGATCCATGAAGATGATCGGATTGCCGGAGCGAACAAAGGGTGAATAGAGCTTTTTAATGGCTTTTTCTGCCCGCTCTGTATTGGCACCAACCACGATGCGCTCGGGCTTCATGAAGTCCTGCACAGCAAAACCTTCTTTCAAAAACTCCGGATTCGAAACCACATCGAAGTCTACCTGCGCATTGTCTGCGATGGTGGCTTCGACCTTGTCGCCCGTTCCAACGGGCACTGTACTTTTGGTGACTATCACCTTATATTCTTTGATCAGCTTGCCGATCTCGTGAGATACTCCCAGCACATATTTCAGGTCTGCAGAGCCATCTTCCTGTGGAGGCGTAGGCAATGCGAGAAAAATAACTTCTGCAAAGTCAACCGCTTCTGCCAGATTATCTGTAAAGGTCAGCCGCTCTTCACTTATGTTTCTATCAAACAAGGTTTCCAGCCCTGGCTCATATATAGGGACGATGCCTGCTTTTAGCTTAGCTAGTTTTTCCTGGTTGTTGTCTACACAAATGACATCATTGCCTGACTCCGCAAAGCATGTCCCGGTTACCAATCCGACATAGCCAGTTCCGATTACTGCGATCTTCATAAAATTCTTGTTTTTGCGATTAAACCTTGCTTTAACTGTTGAGTGATATATGCTTGTTGTTCGAGGGATAGTTCTGTATGCATGGGCAGGCTGATGACCTGCTCTGTCAATGCCTCTGAAAGAGACAAGTCTCCTTGTTTGTACCCAAACTTGAGGTAGGCCCTTTGCAAGTGGCATGCCACAGGATAATAAACCATGGAAGGAATATTTTTTTCGCGCAAAAATGCTTGCAAAGCATCTCTTTCCTGCCTTCCTGATTTTACTTTGAGGGTATATTGATGAAAAACGTGTCGGGAAAAATCTGCCTTGACAGGCAGCTGCACCTCCTCCACATCAGCTAGCAGCTGATCATAGCGCGCTGCCGCCGCCCTACGGGCGTCATTATAAGCATCGAGATGCTTCAGCTTGACTCCCAATACCGCTGCCTGGATAGCGTCCAGGCGGCTGTTGACTCCGATGGACTCATGGTAATACTTTTGGGTACTGCCATGATTGCAGATCATGAGCAGCTTCTCTGCCAGGGCCGCATTGCGGGTGAAGATCGCCCCCCCATCGCCAAAGGCTCCCAGGTTTTTGCTGGGATAAAAAGATGTACAGCCGATGTCACCGATGGTGCCTGCCATCATACTATGCCCATTGGGAAAGCGGTAGCTTTCACCTATCGCCTGGGCGGTGTCTTCAATCACATAGAGCCCGTTTTTGCGGGCGATATCCATGATAGGCGCCATATCGGCGGTCTGGCCAAAGAGATGTACCGGCACGATGACTTTCGTGCGGGGGCTGATCGCAGCTTCCAGCTGCGAGGGGTCCATATTGAAGGTATGTGGATCTACTTCCACAAAGACGGGCTTCAGGTGAAGCAGGGCAATCGCCTCAACGGTGGCGATATAGGTAAAGGAAGGGGTGATGACTTCATCACCGGGCTGCAAGTCCAGCGCCATCAGCGCTATTTGCAAGGCATCTGTGCCATTGGCACAGGGGATGACATGCGGCACATCGAGATACCGCTGCAGATCATCTGCAAAGCGGCGGACCACAGGTCCATTGATATATTGGCCAGAGCGAACCACCTCCAATACCGCCTCATCCACTTCCTGCTGGATGTGTTTGTATGGGGTGATGGTGTCTACCATGTGGATGTTCATAGAATCGTTCTTTCGTTTTTTGTTTTTGTAAATCATTACCCACGGTCCTACTCCCCGTCTCGCCTCTCGCATCTCGCATCTCTCAAAAGATACTTTTGGTTCGACTCCGGACAGATGGCTTCGCCCTGTGCATCGAATGCCAGGCGATGGCCGTATTCACTGACCCAGCCAGCTTGCCTGGCCGGCACGCCCTGCATCAGGGCGTAGGCTTTCACGTCTTTGGTCACGACCGCGCCAGCGGCGATCAGGCAATGATGCCCCAATCGGATGCCACAGCGAATGGTCGCATTCGCTCCAATGGTCGCTCCTTTCTCTATATACGTTTTCTCGTATTGTCCCCGGCGCTGGATGGCGCTGCGGGGATTGCGGATATTGGTAAATACAGCTGATGGACCAATAAACACGTCGTCTTCACAAATAACGCCATCATAGAGAGACACATTGTTTTGCACCTTAACGTTATTTCCCAACTGAACGCCACTGGCCACAAAAACATTTTGCCCCAAATTGCACTTTTCGCCCAGCTTACATCCTGCCATCAAATGACAGAAATGCCATATTTTCGTACCATTTCCTATACTTACCGGATGGTCTATGATCGCTGTTTCGTGTGTGAAATATGGTGCCAAGTTGCTTGCAATTGTGGGCCGGGGTATTACTTTCGGCAAAAGTAACTAACCCCTTAACAAGCTACAACTTCTAATTTTTATTTCTGTACAGGACAATTTTTCAGGAAAGTCCCCCAAAGTCCCGAAGGGACGCCATATTCAGCATGGGGCGAAGCCCCATGAAGGTAAACGCCTCCAATGGAAGTCCTGAAAGGACGGCATATCTTAGGAAGCCATAGCTAATATATCGCCCTTTCAGGGCTTTAAGACCTGGTGTGAATCGAATAATCGGGCTTTGCCCGATCGTAGTATATAGCGTCCCTTCAGGACTTTGAGGATGTTTATTATTCATGACTTTCATTTTTTGTCCTGTACTAACAATTTTTATACACAGCAGATTTTCCTACCTAATCCCAACCATCAGCCGCTTAATCCCTGGCGAAAGAACTACCGCAAATAGGCCCACTGCCATCGTCAGTACGCCAAAAGCGGCATAAACCGAAACATAGGAGTACAGTTGCTGGAAGCTTTCTCCCATGCCTGCGATGCCTTCTGGCGATAGGCCCGTGATGACCTCAACCATCTGCCCGATAAGTCCCTCTGAGAAAGGATTGCTTTCTCCTTCACCCAGAGTGGTGAGCTGTGCTACTTTGCCTGCAAAAAAATGGCCGTAGAAAGAGGAAGAAAACCATACACCCATGATAAAGGCGATGTATTTGGTGGGCGAAAGCTCTGTCATTTTGGATAAGCCGATGGGTGAAAGGAACATCTCCCCTACGGTGAGCACAAAGTAACCTGCAATCAGGTAAAACATGGGCGTTTTTGCCAGGGCGTCGCGCTCCTGCGCAGAAAGGGCAAAAATCACAAAACCTGCGCCCAGCAGCAGCAAGCCGATCCCAAATTTTACAGCGGAATTAGGGTTGATATTTCGCTGGCTAAGAAAGCCCCACAGCATGGAAAAAGGAATCGCCAAAGCGATGATAAAGGTAGAGTTGATGCTGTTGGTTTGGGCGGCGTTGAGGCCGATGAGGCGGACGTTGCGGTCCGCAAAAAGCGTCAGAGAGCTGCCCGCCTGTTCAAAAATCGCCCAAAACAAGGTCGCAAGAGCCGTAAAATAAATGATAACCAACAAGCGCTTTTTCTCTACCGCTTCACTTGTAAAATAAATAAAGACCATCATCGCGGTGAGCCCCAGGGAGGCGATGCCGATCAAATAGTGTTCGTATTGGTAAAAATAAACCAGGAGCCCAAAAAGTGGAACAGCCAGGACGGAAAGCACGGTAATTAGCTGCCCCTTATGCAACCCCCATGTGGTGGCGAAGTATTGGCTAGGATTGGGGATTCTGCCTTTTTCTCCGAAGACATCTTTATTCGTGCCCCGATAAAACACAAAAAGCCCCGCAAGCATGCCTATGCCTGCCAGCATAAAGCCATAATGCCACCCAAAAGACTCGGCAAACCAGGCGCAAAGCAAGGGCGCCACAGCTCCACCGATATTGATCCCCATATAAAAAATGGTGAAACCGGCGTCCCGCCGCTTGTCTTTCTCCGCATAGAGCGCCCCCACAAAAGAGGAAATATTGGGTTTAAAAAAACCATTACCTACTATGATCAGCGCCAGCGATCCATAAAAAAACAAGGGTGTCTCTATGGTCAGAAAAAAATGGCCCAGGGCCATCAGCACGCCCCCCAACATGATCGCTTTTCGATAGCCCAAAATCCGGTCTGCGATCAGCCCCCCAAAAGTCGGTGTGATATACACCAGGGACATATAAGCCGCATAGATGCCATAAGACATCTCGTCTTCAAACATGAGTTGCCGGGTCATATACAGGACCAGCAGCGCGCGCATTCCATAGAAGGAAAAGCGCTCCCACATTTCTGCAAAAAAGAGGTAAAAAAGGCCTTTAGGGTGGCCCAAAAGGCTGACTTGAGAAGATTGATCTTGTACCATAATGCTCAAAATTTTGATTTACAGCAAGCTGGGGATGCTGCTGTTCAAGTCTGAGCTTTGTGTGCAGAAATCGTTAATTATCCTTCTTTGTGTGGGATTGTGAGGGGAGTAACAATTTGTTACAAGCCCTGCCCCATCCTCCGGTAAATCGCCTCCGCGCCCTGCGCGAACTCCTCCAGCAGGCGCTGGTCGATGGTGATATTTTCCGGGATCATCCGGAGGCGGTATCGGCCTTCGCCGATGAAGGTGAAGAGGTCCCGGCGGTCGAGCTTTTGCTCGGCTTCGAGAGCGAGGATTTCATTGATGTTGTCGATGATGCGGCTGAGGTAGGTCTGGCTTTTGATCTCGCCGGCTGCGCCGATTTCGATACTCTGATCGAGGCCTTCGCCGTACTTGCGGCGTGCAGCCAGCTTGAGCAGGTTTTTGTATTGGGTGGTTTTGGAACCAAAATCTATGTGCTGGTTGAGGATGTCTTTTGAAGGGATATTCAGCTTCACCAGGGACCAGTCCATAAACTGGATTGTCATTTCCTGAGGGCGCGGCATGCTCGCCAGCCGGATCACCCAACTGGTCGCCAGGACCAGAAAGACGGCGATCAGCGAGGTTTTTGCAATGATTTTGATGAGTTCATTGGTAAAATCATTGCGCAGGCCGATAAACACCTCGGAGAGTTGGGAGCCAAACATCAGCAATAGCGCCAGCACAGAGATGACAGCGACCAGCTGTAAGCCCCCGCGGCTGAAGGTGCGGTAAAGGGAAAGTGCCAATAAGTAGGAAAGGAAAGCGGAGAGCAAAAAATCGGGCAGGGTGCCCCATTGGATGCCGTAGATTTCGTCATTCCCCCCAAAAACCAACAAAATGACAATCGAAATGAGCATCACACCCACAATGATCAGGATGATACGAAAAATGTTTTTGGGGTTATTGTAGATAAAAGCAGGGCCGTGATAAAAATAAAAAAGGGCGAGAAGCAGAAAAAGGTTGTTGAAAGTAGAGAGGAGGTTAAACCCTATTTTAAAAATAAGGCTTCCCTCCCACCCAAAAGCCGCCCCCATATAGGACCAGATGCCCGAAAGCACCCACACAAACATGGCAAGGCTAAGGTGAAGTAGCCCCTTGTCAACCCGCTTTTGTGACTCATCTTCTTCCAATATGTGGCGAAATCGCTTGCGGATATTGTACCAAATGGCCAACAACAGCATGCCCCCTATCAAAGAAATGAAGATGTGAGCGAGTATATGAAAACGGGCTACTTCAGTCATATTTTATTGCCAGGCACCTAAGATGGCTCCCATGATTGCAAGAAACAGGATTTGGTATAACGCGTCAATCGCCCATAGCTTAAAGGACTTGCGCTGGTAGAGCAAATTGATCGCAATGGAAGTTCCTACAAAAAACACCCCGACATAGAGTCCGTGCATCATGCCAGACATCCAGTCTATCTCATTTTCACCATGTCCATTGACCAACATCGCCATACCCAGAGCCATGATAAACATCATGACAAAGCTCGTCCCAAAAGTGACGGCCATATTGCCTTCTTTGAGGTATTCATCTGTAAAGCCCAGCTCTTTTTGCCAGCTTTTGCCAAAAAGTACTCCGCTATACCAGAGAGCTCCCAGGCCAAAACTGGCTATAGCAGCTACCAAAACCGCCAAATAATTAATACTTGAAAAATCCATTGTATGTGAATTAAGGGTTAATGATAGGCGTTTTCGACGACGATGAAGCTATCTTCATGGGGATAAGATAGGTATTTTGTCGAAAAAAATCAGCAGCCTGGGCCTTAATTCTGGATTTTGCCTTTTAGTCAGCAGGCCATTTTTTCAGGAGCTTTTCAGCTTCTTTCTGATAGGGATGGGTGTCAGATTTCGCTATGCGTGATAGGGCTGATTGGAGCGCAGGTGCATCATAGTCGCCTTTTTTCAGCTCTGTCAGGATGTTGTACCATTCTCCCTGAAAAGCATAGGAAGTATTGTCAAGAGCGTGAAAGGATTGTTGGGCTTTTTCAAAAACGCCTGTCTGCAAGGCCGCAATGCCCTCATAGAGGGCAAGCACGGGTATATCTGGATTGGCACCTGCCAATTCTTCCAGCAGAGGCAGAGCCTCTGTATATTTTTGCTGATTGTACAGGCCCATGGCCTGGTTGGCTTTTTGCTGATCGAATGTGCCATCTCCCCCACCCATCAGGGTGATTTCATCAGGATAGGGCTGAAAAGCCTGCTGAAAGGGATCACCGGCATCGCCAAAAGGCTTGAAAACAAAAATAAAGGTCAGAAGCAGTACTACTGCAGCCGCCATGACCAGGCTGACAGCCGGGCTAAATAGCTTCCTTACTGTCGTATTCTGGACTTTGTTTTCTGCCTGAATCTGGCTTTCCCAGCTCTGCAGCTTCGCCTCAAAAGCGTCTTCTCCAGCCAGCTCTATGCCGGCGATGATATCTCTATATGCTTCGACTTCCTGTCGCAGGTGCTCGTCCTGCTGCATAGCTGCTTCAAAAGCGGCTTTTTCCGCTTCGGGCATCTCGCCGGTCAGGTATTGTTCTATTTGTGATAAAGTCTCCATTTTGCGTTAGCTTGCTTTCTCGTGTTTACATAAAGTCATCCATACTGTAGCCTTTTTCATCTACCATATCCCGCAAACGCTTGAGGCATTCATACTTTTTTTTCTTGGCCACCTTGTCGTTTTTGTACTCCATTTCTTCAGCTATAGCTTCCATGGAGAACTTGCGGAAATAATACAATATCAGGATCTGACGGCATGTTTCACCGAGTTGAGCGAGCAATTTGGCAGCGGATTGCTGCCGGTGATTTCGACTCTCTTTATCGATATAATCTGTATCCAGCGCAGCCGTATCGGGCAATTGGTCCAGGCTTACACCTGCTTTGGCTCGCCGCCGGAAATGTTCCAGAAACAAACGTTTTCCTATCCCCAACAAATAGGTCTCCAGTGAGCTGCTCATCTCTGTGAGTTTACCATCCCTGACATTAAAATAAAGAACCGTAAAGGCCTTTTGAAAAACTTCGATCACTTCATCCTCTGTACAGTCATAATTTTTTACGCCCCATCGGATAAAAGCGGGTCTTGTCTGCTTGTACCAATTGTTCAAGCTACGCTCATCGCCGCGTTTGATGTCCTCCAGGAGTGACTGTGCTTCGGTAAAAGATCTTTTGTCCATTGATGGTATGGGAAAGGAAAAGGTAACTGAAAGAGGTTTTACCCCTTGTTTTTTAAATCTATCAGCTCCAGCAAGGCTACAGCGGCCTCGATGCCTTTGTTGCCATATTTGCCGCCTGCGCGGTCGAGTGCTTGTTGCTGGGTATCTGGTGTGAGTACACCAAATATGACGGGTTTTTGAGCATCCAGCGCTACCCGCATGATGCCTTGTGCCACTGCCTGGCAGATAAACTCAAAGTGGCGGGTCTCGCCTTGTATCACGCATCCCAGTGCGATGACGCCATCCAGTTTGGCATCTTGCTCCAACAGGCACTGGGCACCCCAGGGGAGCTCGTAAGAGCCAGGCACATCAGCCCGGACAATATTTTCGGCGGTTACTCCCGCCTGTAATAATGAAACGGAGGCGCCCTCGAAGAGTGCCTCCGTTATTTCTGGATTCCATTTACTCACGACAAGGGCTACCCGACTTTGGCTGTGATCTTGATTTCCCCTGTATTGAATAGCGGAAAGGTCGTGACCTACAGCTTCACTCATGGTGATACCCGTGCGATGTATTTGTCAATGTTGACAGCTTCGGTACTGCCGGCATAGTCTTCTTTGATCTCTTTGTAGAGGCTCAATGCTTTGCTGGTATTACCCATCATCTCATAGTTCATTGCCGCATGAAACAGGGCAAAAGGCGTGATTTGCTTGTTGGAAGAGAGCGTATAAGCTGCGCTTTCAAAAGCATCCGCAGCACTGCTGTGGTCAGCAGCCTCTTCATAAGCACATCCTAAAGCTACTTTTACAGCCAATGAAAATGCATTGGAGCCGGTGCTCACATCTTCAAGCATATTGATAGCTTCGGTAGCATTGCCCGTTTTGAGGTAAGAAACGCCTGCGTAGTACTTCGCCATATTGGCTTCGTCAGTACCATCATAATCAGCGATTACATCAAGAAGACCTGGGAAAGCTCCCGTGCTGTCACCTTCCAATGCTTGTGCATAATTACCACCCTCAAATTCATATACCGCATTGAAAGCAGCTTCACCCGCTTTAACGTTTTTTGAATCCTGAAAATAGCGCCAGACAAAGCCGCCAATAATGAGCAACAAAATAATGGCAACTCCGGCAAAAAGGAAGTTGCGGTATTTAGAAACAAAGTCACTGATCGACTCAGGACCAGACACTTCTTCATATTCCAGCCCTTTCTCGTCTGCTATTTCTGCCTCGTGAGCTTTCAGTTTCTTTCCAATCTTTTCCATAGACTTATTTATCCTAAAAAATTTGAGACTGCAAAAAAAGTAAAACCTCACCTAAGAAAAAAGCTAAACTTTAATAAATTAGAGAATTCGAAGATTTGAAGATGAGAGGATAAGCTGTAGTTTTTCATTCTCCCATCCTCAAATCCTCTCATCTACTCATTTTCTTCTCTTTTTATCTTCCAATATTCCGTCAAATAGCCAATTGGCGACCAGTTGGCGGTTGCCTTCGATGACAATCCGCGCCTGATCGTTGGCGTTGCGGATGTTGCCGAGCTCAATGAAGGCGGTTGGTGGGAGGGTCTCCCGCAGCATCCAGAGGTCTCGTACAGAGACAGAACCTTCATAGCCGCGGCCTTTGCGGTAGGTATCGTACTTTTCTTTGACCGTTTCCCGCAGGATAGAAGCAAACTCCTTGCTGGTCTCATCTGCCATGCGGTGGTAGAAAAACATATCTACCTTTTCGCCTTTGGGTTGGGATTCGACATGGATGACCAGCATACGTTGGTAGGAAACGCCCTTTTTCTTGTTTTCGAGGTATAATTCATTCACCAGATTGGCACGCTGGCCCAGGCGGGATTTCTGGTTGGTGGGGATAGACTCATCGCCCCAGATGATTTCATCTTTGTCACACAGCAGGATTTCCCCGTTGCGGATGCCGTCATTGGGATCCCGTACGATCAAGTAAGCGGTAGCTCCATGCTCCAGCAGATTTTTGGCCAATCGAAGAGACACATCGTAGGCATACTCATCCTCACAGAGGTCTTTGCCCCAATACCGTCCCACTGCGCCCGGATCCGGGCCTCCATGCCCACTTACGATATAAAAGACACAGCCTTTTAAGTCATTGCTTTTGAGGTAGACCTGCTTGTGAGCAGGTCCGAAAATATCATAGGTCCCACGCAGCCCGATGGGCTTTTCTACTTTCCCATCATGGGTGCTGGGTTCTCCGCCAAGGGCCACCACCTGAAGACTTTCTTCATCCAGGTCCAATTTTTCCTCGGGGCATTTTAGAAAATGCGCCGGGACCCACAAAACTTTGGTATCACGGTAGTCTCCCTCCTGGATACCCGCCTTGTCTACAAATTCATTGTACTGCTGAATCCGCTCGGCAAGTGGCCGGTCAGAGATTCCAATGGTGGTACGTATACTTTTGCCATCGTAGGTATAGATAAATATGGGAAGCTTGTATTTCCGCTCTGCATTCAGCCCTTGCCCGTTTTTGAGTTTATTGATATGGTAAAAGTACGAGACATTGCAGGGCGTATTTATGTGATATAATCGCAATAGCGAGTATACCCCATCACCCGGCCGGGCGGTCGTCTCCAGATACGTACTGCTGGTCGCCCAGAGCATGGTCGGAAATAGAATCCAAGCCAATAAAACTTGTTTCATGTGGTGAAAATACAAATTGTACCTTTGAAAGAAAATATCCATTCACTAGCTTCCCAACGCACATCAAGCAATTTTTATGATTTCAAGACTCTTTCTCTTCATTTTTTTGCTTACCGCCCTGTCTCTTACTTCAGCCCAGGATGTGAAGTTGTGTTATGAACATGATTATGATGCCGCGAGCCAGATAGACACCTTCAAAATCTACCTTAAAGGAAATCCAGATACGACCATTAGCATCCGGGCGGTCAATGTATCCATTGCTTTTCATGATAGCTGCGCGACCTTTGACACGCTCTTTAGCTACTTTTCAGGCGCATGGAGCCCTTTTTTCGAAATGACCCGTCTCACCCATAATCTTTCCCTGACATATAATCGCAGGACTTATGGCTCCCGCTTTCAATATGGCAATTCTGATCCGGGCATCCCGATGGCTCATCCTATCCCTGTGCCTGCTTCAAATGCGGATTCGCTTTTGATTTTCAAATTTGTCTTCCAGGGAAGCTGCAGCCAAAAATTGTATGTAGAAAACCAAAGCGAAAACAGCCTCAATCAGTTTGGAGACATCAGTTTTGATCCGATTGACTATGCTTATCATCCCTGTCAGGGCAGGGACAGCGTGCATTTCTGCACGCGCCAGGCGCGTGACTCAGCCAGCATGCGCGACAGCCTTCGCATATTTATCGAAGGCCATGAGGCGAAAAGCATCGGCATTTCTGAGTTGAGTTTTTCTGTCGCTTTTCGCGATAGCTGTGCTCAGTTTGATTCCCTTCAATCTGTTCTCAACAGCATGTGGGGCGATACGCTGGCGTATATTGCTGTGGAGGATTCCCTGCAATTGAGTTATGGCGGCAACGCCTATGACGCACGCCTGACCTATCGGCATCAGAATCCAAACTTTTCCGCCACCAATCTGCTGCTGACACCTGCTCAGACCCGCTTTCCCGATTGGGTGTGTACGCTTTTTTTCTCCGGCACTTGCAGCCAGTACATTTACATAGAGAAGCTGGATGACCAGCCTTCAAATCTGATACTCAATCAGTTAGATGAAGTTTTGTTATATGATTTTCGCAACTGTGACAGTTTGCCTGAAGATACGCTGGTGCTGGGCCTGGGGTCAGATTTGTCATCGGACTGGCTTTTTTATCCTAATCCTGTAAAAGATATATTGAGTATCAAAGGGCTTCAGGAGGCAGATTTCAGTGGAAAAATTCAGCTTATCAACATGCAGGGACAGCTGCTAAGGGAAAAAACCATTCCTTTCCCCACAAAGGTCCTCAGCCTTTCCCTGGAAGATTTTCCGCCTGCTATTTATCTGGTGAAAATAAGAGGAGACAAAGGGGAATTTCTTAGTTTTAAATTTATCAAAGAATAGGAAAATGAAATTTACGATATCCCTCCCGCTTTTACTCCTCGCCCTGCTCCTCTCCACAGGCTGTGCCTCCATCCGTCAAACCAGCCAACTCAAAAAGCATCGCGCCAACATCCGGGCGATCGCCTATAACAGCAACCTGAGTGCAGAGCACAAAATAGACGAGCTGGCCATGGATGTCATCAAAATGATGGATCAGGCTTTGAGCTACCTGGATCCACGTAAGGGGGCTGAATTTTTGGAAAAATACAGCGCCGAAAATGAGGAGGACATAGAGGTAATCATGGAAGAATTCAGCCAGTGGCAGGAAAGCCTGGGCACCATGGAACAAATTGCCTTTGGCCTCCGGCTGGTCCAGAAGCCTTATGTATCGGACCTTGCCCGCCTGAGCAAGGAAGTCGAGAGGAAATACAAGCAGTTTAAGTTTGCTTATAAACTCGCCAGCAGGCTGAAAATACTTTAAGCCTGGTCCCGCTTTTTCCAATAGCGCAGCAAGCCCGCAACACTCATCCAGGCCGGATTAGCGGCCTCATAACGGGTGATTTCATGGGCCGTCAGGCCCAGGGTTTTCAAGCCTTCAGCTGCATAAGCCTGAAAATCAGGGGTGATCTCTGAAGCACTCAAGCCTCGATCATAGCGGATTTTCATCCAATCTCCCCAGTCTTTGAGTACTTCTTTCAGCGCATCCAGATGCGCATTCACATCCGAGACGGGCCCATAATGGGTCAGGTACAGGCTCCTGGGCGCCAGGGCGCGCAGCAACTCAATCGAGTCATACCAGTCCTCCAGATGTATATCTGGAGGGGGACAGGGCGGTACCACCGGCCCGGGTTCGATCTTACAACCGGCGACATCGCCGGTAAAGATGATGTCATCCATCTGCCAGGCGATGTGATGCACGGCATGGCCGGGCGTGTGATGCGCCACAAAGCGCTTTTCCCCTACCTCTATCTCTTCGCCATGCGCCACAGCCTTCATCTTTTCCTCCGGAATACCTTCCATCAATCCCCACAGAGGCTCCATCATATCGCCATAGATGCGTTTGGCGGAGTTGTACAACTTCTCAGGGTCATGCAAATGGCTATAGCCTTTGGGGTGTACATAGACCGTGGCGCCTTCACGCGCAAGCGCCCATGCCGCTCCGGCATGATCAAAATGGATATGCGTCAGCAGCACATGCTTTATATCGGCAACCTGATAGCCATGCCTGGCAAGGCCTTCTACAAGTTTGGGATAAGTCGAGTGGGGCCCCGACTCGACCAGAACCGGCCCATCAGCCGTTTCCACCAAAAAACTGGCAATGCTGTGGTCTGTCTGAAAATGAAGGTCAATAATGTGAATCATGGATTTTTGGGATTTAGACGAGAGAGGCGAGATGAGAGAGGCGAGATGAGAGAGGCGAGACGAGAGAGGCGGAACCCGAAACCCGAAACCCGGAACTCGAAACCCGAAACCCGGAACTCGAAACCCGAAACCCGGAACCCGGAACTCGAAACCCGAAACCCGGAACTCGAAACCCGAAACCCGAAACTCAAAACCTCTTCCCCCTCCCCACAAATATGGGAGTCTTGATTCCTAATGACAAATAGCTAAATTGTAAGCCACGAAATATTCAGTCTATGAACTTCACTTTCGACGCCATGGGCGTCACCCATTTTGGACAAAGCTGGTCGCCTGAAGGCGAGATTAAAGCTGTTATGGCCATTGTACATGGCCATGGAGAGCATAGCGGTCGCTATGCGCATGTTGCCGATTTTCTCAATGCCAGAGGCATTGCGGTGCTTGCCTATGATTTTTTTGGCCATGGCAAAAGCGGCGGAAAACGCGGCTATGCCCCCTCTTATGAGGGGATATTGGATAGCGTGGGGGAGCTTGTCAGACAAGCTGGAGAGCGGTTTTCCGGCAAGCCGGTTTTTCTCTACGGCCATAGCATGGGCGGCAACTTCGTCGCCAATTATGTACTTCGCAGCCAGCCCGAGCTGGCGGGGGTGATCCTGTCGGCCCCCTGGCTGGGGCTGGCATTTGCGCCCCCCAAATCAGATATTATCCTGGGGAAAATCATGCTGCGGCTTTACCCCAAATTCACCCAAGCCAGCAAATTGGAGACGGCTGCGATCTCGCGGGACCCGGAAGAAGTCCGCAAATACGAGCAAGACCCACTTGTACATGACAAAATAGGCCCGGCTCTGGGATTAGGCTGTATGGAAAAAGGCGCATGGGCTATAGCCCATGCTGAAGAGTGGACGCTTCCCCTGCTACATTACCACGGCACAGCTGACAGGATCACAAGCTGTGAGGCTTCAAAAGAATTTTGCCAAAAAATCAAAGGAGATGTCACCTGGAAAGCCTTTGAAGGCTATTTTCATGAGTTGCACAATGAGCCCCAAAAGGATCGTGCGCCCATTTTGGAGCTGCTTGCGACATGGATAGAAGATCGGATTTGACCTAATTTGGGGCCACAACATCTATTTTTTTCAGCATCGCTTCCTCTTTCTCCCGCTTTCGGGTCAGGTACCAAAAACGAGAGCAAAGCAACACCGCCGATACGCCAAGCCCGCAGGCAAAGGAGTACCAAACCCCATATAGACCCAGGTCAAAAATAAATGCAAGCACATATCCGGCAGGCAATGCTACCCCCCAATAGGCTATCAGCGTGATCAGGGTAGGAATTTGCACATCCTGTATGCCTCGCAATATACCGGCAGCTACCGCCTGTCCTCCATCAAATAATTGGAATAAGGCTGCTATCAGCATGAGGTAGCTCGCCAGCCGCAATACTTCGGCATTGTTGGCGAATTCCTGGGATGCGGGATCCGCATCCAGAAATAGCTGGGGCAGCACATTTCTCGCCAGGATAAAAGTGATGGCAGAAATCACCATAAAGCCCATAGCCAGCATCAGGCCGGCATTACCTGCCCGCCGCACATTGACCCAGTCATGCCGCCCCAGGGCATTGCCTACCCGTATGCCAGCCCCGGCCGAAAAGCCGATCACGAACATAAAAGTAATAGAAGCCAGACTGATGGCAATTTGGTGAGCAGCGCGCTCCTCTTGTCCAATCCAGCCGATCATAACCGTGGCGCCGACAAAGGCGCCGACTTCAAAAAACCACTGCATACCCGATGGGATGCCCAGTTTGAGGATTTTTTTGATAACCGACCAATCTGGTCCTTTCCAGGGAAGGCGGTATTGCTGAAAACGGGAGGAGCGGTATATATAGCCGATCATCAGAATGGCCATAAAAGTTCTGGCACCCAGGGTGCCATAGCCAGCGCCGTCAAGTTCCAAACGAGGCAAGCCCCAGTGGCCATAAATCAAGAGCCAGTTGGCAAAAACATTAAAACCCAATCCCAACAGCGTCACATACATGGCGGGCCGCGTCAATGACAAACCATCAACAAAACTTTTGCCGATGAAAAAGACCATAAAAGGGATGATACCGAAGCCGAGAATCTCCAAATAAGAAGAAGCCAGAGCGACATCTTCTTCAGGTTGATTCATTAAAGGCAATAAATCTATGCTAAAATGATTGAGCACCATCATAATGGCAGCCAGCCCTAATGAAATTGCCAGCCCTTGCTGGAGGTACAGGCCCACGCGCCGCTCGTTGTCAGCAGACTCCGCCTCCGCCACCAGCGGAGAGAGAATCATCGCTACTCCCAGGCCAATGATGGTAATCATAAAAAACACCCCATTGGCAAGCGAAGCTGCGGAGAGATGTACATAGGAGACATCGCCGATCATCATATTATCAATGACTCCCATCATCACATGGCCTAATTGGCCTATAATTACAGGAATAGATAGCTGAAGGGTGGCCTTCAGGTGTTGGCGATAGCTGATAGCTCCCTGGAGAGGTTTGAGGGTAGATGTATGTAACAAAGGAATTTTTCTTAATGAAATATCAGATATATGTACGCCGAGTAAACATCGTACAAACTTCTGTGTAGAGGAGGCTTCCAAAACCTGAGCTTTGGATAGCGCGTTCGTAAACGAGAATTCTGCTTTTTCGTTGCATAGATGCAACTTTTTTTTCACAGCTGCCGTTTTTGTTATTCATCTGAAAATGTTAACTTTGCAGAAAATTTCGATATAATTGTGAGGGAGTTATACTCCCTTATTTTTTTGACATGCTGACAGAAACCATTCGCCAACGTATTTCATCCTTTATCTCAGAGCTAAACCCTGATGTTTTTGTAATAGAATTAGATCTTCTGGAAGGAGGGATGAAAAGATTAATTTTACGAATAGATACCGATCATGGCATAGATATGGTCACTTGCGGTTTGGTAAACAAAAAGCTTGGCCGCTGGATGGATGAAGAAAATATCTTTGATTTTGAATATGCAATGGAGGTTTCTTCTCCGGGAGTGGGCGAGCCGCTGAAACTACCCAGGCAGTATCCTAAAAATATTGGGAGAGATTTGCGGGTAGTGCTGAAGACTGGAGAAGAACTATCAGGCCGCCTGACCGGGGTCGAAGAAGAAGTTATCAAACTAACTTCCTATCTTAAGAAGAATTATAAAAAAGGGCAAAAGCCCCGCTTATCTGAAGAGGAAAAGCTGGTTGCTTTTGAAGATATACTGGATTCACGTGTGATTATTTAATCAATTGAAATGGCACGAAAAAAAGTAGTAGATACTAAAATAAACCTCGTTGAAGCCTTTACTGAGTTTTCGCGCTTCAAAAATATAGACAGGGCTACCCTCATGGGTATCCTGGAGGAAGTATTCCGCACCATGATCCGCAAGAATTATGGATCGGATGACAATTTTGAGATCATTGTCAATGTCGACAATGGCGATATTCAGGGCTTCCGCGAAAGGGAGGTCGTCGAAGACGGTGACCTCGTTGATGAGACTACTCAGATTCCTCTGAGTGAGGCGCTGATCATTGATGATGATTATGAAGTAGGCGACGAACTGGCCGAAGAAATTAACTTCTTCGACTTTGGCCGAAAAATCGTCCAAACAGCCAAGCAGACGCTTACCCAAAAAATCCGCGACCTGGAAAAAGCTTCTATCATAGAGCAGTACCAGGAGATCATCGGCGAGATCATTGTCGGTGAAGTATATCAGGTGTGGCGAAATGAAATTCTCGTCATCCACGAAGAAAACGAGCTGGTGCTTCCACGCACACAGCAGATACCGAAAGACCGCTTTCGCAAGGGTGAAACCATCCGTGCGGTAGTGCTCGAAGTAGAAATGCGCAATAATAACCCACGCGTGATCATTTCACGGGCTTCTCCGCTTTTCCTTGAAAAGCTTTTTGAGCAGGAAGTGCCGGAGATTTTTGATGGCCTGATCACTGTCAGGGGGATTGTCCGCGAGCCAGGAGAGCGCGCCAAAGTAGCTGTCGAAAGCTATGACGACCGCATTGATCCTGTAGGAGCTTGTGTGGGCATGAAAGGCTCCCGTATTCATGGAATCGTCAGGGAGCTGCGCAATGAAAACATTGACGTCATCAGCTATACCATCAATGACCAGCTATATATACAGCGGGCATTGAGTCCGGCCAAGATTTCTTCGATGAAAATCGACACGGAAAAACGTACTGCCCGGGTTTTTCTTTCGCCTGACCAGATTTCTCTCGCTATTGGAAAAAATGGCCTGAATATCAAACTGGCAAGCAAACTCACCGACTACAGTATAGATGTATACAGAGAGTTTGAGGGAGATGATGAGGATGTCGATTTGGATGAATTCAAGGATGAAATTGACGAGTGGGTGATCGCTGCCTTCAAAGATATTGGCTGTGATACTGCCAAAAGTGTATTGGAATTAAATTCTGAAGAACTTGAACGTCGTACAGATTTGGATATAGAAACTATCGAAAGTGTACTGAACGTACTTAAAGCGGAATTTGAAGATGATTGATAGAAAAATTAGATTTGTGGAAATTTCGTAATTATTTGGGCTATGAATTCCATTTTGTCTAACCAGAAATAATAGGAGGAGTATTTATGTAATATTTCGATTCGACCGATTTTGCATTCCTCTCCTTCCATTTGGTACGGAAAAAGCCGAAATTGCTGGGTAACAAATACTGTTTCCTTAGCCTAAAACCATTAAATTCGAGGATGCTGAAAGTAAAACGACTGTTTAAAATTGCAAAGGAGCTAAATGTTGGCACTACTATGTTGGTGGACCACCTTCAGCAGCATGGCCATCAGGTAGAAAACTCTCCTAATGCAAAAATCCCAGCTGAGTTGTATGACTTATTGCTTAAAGAGTTTGCTTCTGATAAGCAATTGAAGGAGAGAGCAGAACAAATTATTGAGCGTCGGAACGAAGAGCGAAATACGCTCACTACCCATAAAACGGAGACCCCTCCGCCGACTCCCAAGGAAGAAGAAAGCACGGGCGACATCATTACAGCAGCTCAGCTGCGTAGAACAGTAAGTGATAAACCCACTCCCCCCCCTGTAGACGAGCCCAAAACGGTAAGTCAGCCCCCGGCAGAAAAAAGCCCGGAGGTGGCTGAACCTGTCAACAAGGCAGAAGCACCAACTGATACTCCTGCTACAGAAACAGCACCTACCCCTCAGGTAGAAAAAGCTGCTAAAAAAGAAGAGGAATCCCCTCTGAAAGTTAAAGTTGTAGGAAAAATAGATTTGGATGCCTTGAACCCTCCCTCAAAAAGGAAGGATAAGACACCAACACCACCAGCAGAAAAAGAAAAAACGGCTCAACCGACCCCACCTCAGGAAAAACCCCTGGCTGAAAAGCCTGCCCCTCCAAAAGAAGTTGAAAAAACTTCTCCTGTAGAAGCAAAAACTCCCGCTAAAAAGCCGGATCAAGTGGTTGAAACTCCCAAAGTGGAAAAGGAAGCAGAAAAAGTTACTGAAACACCAACAGCGAAAGAACCTCAAAAAGAGGCTGTGAAGGAGCCTGAAGTAACAGAAAAACCCGCTGAAGAACAGCAGCAGGTTATTACTGCTGGAGA
This sequence comes from Bacteroidia bacterium, assembly GCA_030430205.1. Taxonomy (GTDB): domain Bacteria; phylum Bacteroidota; class Bacteroidia; order J057; family J057; genus JAUIGE01. Next base: position 27,065 of record JAUIGE010000001.1, read on the forward strand.
GAATGCCCCTACCCTTTCAGGCCTGAAAGTCCTCGGCAAGATCGAGCTTCCAGGAAGAAACAGAAGAGGAAAAGATTCCTCCAAAGGAAAAGGCACACAAGACAGAAGAAAACCTACAACTACCCCAGCAAAGCCTGGGACTGGGACTGGAGATAAACCTCAGGCAGAAGGGGAGGACGATCCGAACAAGCGCAAACGCAAACGCAAGCGCAAACGGAAAAAAGTCGACAGCCCAACTGCCAATACTGCCACCAACCAAAGTGGTGACAAAAAAGGCAAAACAGGCAAGGCAAAACCCACCCAAAAAGAAATCGATGAGTCCATCAGGAATACGATGGCTCAGATGCAAAAAGGACCATCAAGGGACAGGCAGAGATTCCGCCGGGCCAAAAGGGATGCCGATGCAGAAAGGCGCAGACAGGACCACGAGCGCGAAATGGAGAAATCCAAAGAGATCGAGGTTACAGAATTTATCACTGCCAATGAGTTTGCAAACCTGATTGAAACGCCTGTAAACGAGATCATTAAGCTCAGTTTCTCTTTGGGTAAGATGGTGACTATCAACCAACGACTTGATCAGGAACTACTTGAGATTCTTGGTGAAGAATTTGGATACGAAGTAAAACTGGTAGACGTCAAGGATCAGGAATTTGTAGAGGAGGATGACCAGGATGATCCGGCTTCATTGATCCCCAGAAATCCTATCATTACTGTGATGGGACACGTTGACCACGGTAAAACAACCCTGCTTGACTACCTGCGCAAAGAAAATGTAGCAGCTGGCGAGGCAGGAGGCATCACCCAGCACATAGGTGCTTACCAGGTGAATGTGAAAACAGGAGAAAAAATCACCTTCCTGGATACACCAGGCCACGAAGCCTTTACGGCTATGCGTGCCAGGGGTGCACAGGTTACCGATATCGTGATTGTGGTTATTGCAGCGGATTCTGCTGTTATGCCACAAACGAAGGAGGCCATCAACCACGCACAGGCTGCGGAGGTTCCCATGATTTTTGCGATCAATAAAATAGACTTGCCCAACGCAGATCCGGAGCGCATCAAAGGTCAACTCGCAGAGTTGAATATCCTCGTGGAGGACTGGGGAGGAGATTATCAGAGTCAGGATATTTCTGCCAAAAAAGGTACAGGAATAGATGACCTCCTGGAAAAAGTACTGATTCAGGCAGAGTTATTGGAACTAAAGGCCAATCCTGAGCGCCAATCTATCGGTACTGTCATTGAGGCAAGTGTGGAGAAAGGCAGGGGTAATGTCGCCACCATGCTGGTACAGACAGGTTCTCTAAAAATCGGTGACCCCATGGTTGCTGGTATTCACTTTGGTAAGGTACGGGCGCTTATAGATCAAAATGGCAACCGCATCAAAGAAGCAGGGCCTTCTACCCCTGTTCGGGTGTTGGGTATCAATGGCCAACCCGCAGCGGGCGACCGCTTCCAGGTCTTTAGCGATGAGTCCAACGCAAAAGATGTCGCCCAAAAACGACAGGAACTCTATAGGGAGCAGGCTTTCCGCCAAAACAACCGCCTTACACTCGATGAGATTACCCGCCGAAACAAAATCGGTAGCTTCAGCGAGTTGAATATCATTGTCAAAGGTGATGTGGATGGTTCTGTGGAAGCACTTTCTGGTTCTTTGCTGAGACTTTCTACAGAAGAAGTACATGTCAATATCATCCTGAAGTCAGTAGGTGGTATCAAAGAATCTGATGTAACCCTGGCCATGGCCTCAGATGCGGTTATCCTCGCATTCAATACCCGACCCAATGCACAGGCCCGTGCCCTCGCTGAGCGGGAAGGTGTTGACATCAGGACTTATAGCGTCATCTATGATGCTATCAATGATGTGAAAGATGCTTTGGAAGGCTTGCTTTCTCCGGATATCAAAGAAGAAATCCTCGGTACTGCAGAAGTACGGGATACTTTCAAAATATCCAAAGTCGGCACCATTGCAGGTTGTATGGTTACCCATGGTAAAATCCTGAGAAACAGCCCCGTACGGGTTATTCGCGACAATGTCGTGATCTATGATAGCACACTTTCATCTCTGAAACGATTCAAAGATGACGTCAAAGAAGTAGCAACAAACTACGAATGTGGTATCATGGTGACCAATTACAACGATGTGAGAGAAGGCGACATCATCGAAGCCTATCAAAAAGTAGAAGTAAAGCGTAAGCTTTCTTAATATTTTACTGCAAAGAGATTCATGACCGTTCGTGAAATCGTACAGGAATTAGAAAAATGGGCTCCGCCATCCGTGGCGGAGTCTTATGATAATGTAGGGCTCCTTGTCGGCTTTCCCGACATGGAGGTGACTGGCGCACTGATCAACCTCGATATGACTGAGGACATCATTGCAGAGGCAAAAAGCAAAAACTGTAACCTCGTCATTGCTCATCATCCTATTTGGTTTATGCCGCGAAAGCGGCTGAATGGAGAAGATTATGTGAGCAGAACGATTATTTCTGCCATAAAAAATGACATCGCCCTCTATGCCATTCATACCAACCTGGACAATGTGCAGACTGGCGTCAATAAGAAAATCTGCGACCGTCTGGGATTGCAGGAAACACGTTTTTTGAAACCCAAAGACCCAGATGCCCTTTATGGCTCCGGCATGATCGGGATGTTGGCACAAGCCCTTCCCAAACAGCAATTTTTGCAGCATGTAAAAGAGGCTTTTGTGGCCGGTGGGATTCGCTATGCCGATAGCCACCATACACATATTCACAAGGTGGCGGTTTGTGGAGGTGCTGGCAGCTTTTTGACGCAGGATGCCCTGCAACAGGGAGCCGATGCATTGGTCACCGCAGACATCACCTACCATAAATTCTTCGACAATGAAGAGAAGCTGCTCCTACTCGATATCGGACACTTTGAGTCTGAGCAGTTTACCTCAGAATTGATCCATGATTTTTTAATAAAAAAATTTCCTAACTTTGCCGTTCTTTTAGCTCAAACGGTAAGCAACCCAATTAAATATTTCTAATTATGTCCAATGTGGTTGAAGAAAGATTGCGCGCACTGACGCGACTTCAAGTGATTGACTCCAAACTTGACGAGATTCACCGCCTGCGCGGAAGTCTCCCTGAAGAGGTAAGCGACCTTGAGGATGATCTCGAGGGTCTAGAAACCAGAAAACAACGAATAGAAGACGAAATCAAGAGCCTGAACCAGGAAATCGCTTCCCGGGAAAACAAGATCAAAGATTTCGAAGAGCAGATCAAAAAGTACGATTCGCAGCAGATGAATGTGAAAAACAACCGCGAATATGAGGCGCTGCGCAAAGAGATTGAATATGCCAACCTGGAGATTCTTACTTCTAAAAAGAAAATCCGTCAGTTTGGTGAGCAGATTGAAGGGAAAGAGGAATTGTTCAAACACACCTCTACCCGCGTAGATGACAAGAAGCAGGAGTTGGAGGAAAAGCGTAAAGAACTCGAAGTGATTATCGCTGACACCAAAACCGAGGAGAAAAAACTCCTGAAAATCCAGGAAGAGGTAGGCAACAAGATTGAGGAGCGTATCCGCCTGGGATATCAGAAAATCAGACATAATATGCGCAATGGCCTCGCAGTGGTTACCACTGACCGGGGGGCTTGTGGTGGATGCTTTTCGATCATCCCTTCTCAGGTACACATTGACCTCAGCCGCCGCGAGCGCCTGATTTATTGTGAAAACTGTGGTCGCCTCCTGGTTGACCCAACCTTTTTTGACGAAATCCAGGTGGCAATGCACGACTCTGTCAAAGCATAAAAAACCTTTTTTTACCTGATACAAAATGACCGGACTAGCTGCGTAGTCTGGTCATTTTGGCAAATAGCCCCAGCATCAGCAAGAGGGCGACCACGCCCACCCAGGGCAAAAGGTTTTCCGGGAGGCTCATCCCGCCTATTTTCGCCCCTGCTTTCAGCAGTTGCACCAGCCCCAAAAAACTGCTGATTCCCACCATCAGCAGCAACAACATATTGGAAACGAAAGGATTAAGCCTGTCTTTGGGAATCAATTGCTGATCATTGATCAGCAAAAGCAGCATCATGCTGATGGCTGGCAGCAAGAGTCCATTCAGCGCCTGCGCTGCTATAATCACCGCCTCCGGCGTAGCATTTTTGCCTCCGGCAAATACCCCAAAAAACATCCCTGCCAGCAGCACGCTGCCCCAAACCCAACGCCCGCGCCCACGCTGTGTGGCGGGTTTTTCGGAATCACTTCCGAGGATGCTTTCAACGGTGATCGCCGCTGCCAGCGGCGCGGTAAGGGCCGAGGAAAAACCCGCCGCAAAGAGCCCGAGCCCAAACATGGCTGCGCCCCAGGAGCCTACCTGGGCCTCCATATAAGCGGCCATTTCTTCAAAAGAAAAACTCTCCTGCAAGCCCGTTGCTGCGATCAACACAACCATAGAGATCAGGCCTCCAATGGCTATCGCGATCAGCAAGCCCATCCGCATGCTGTGGACTTCTCCTTTCTGCTGGATACCGGAAGCCAAAAACAAATTGTAGGGAACAATGGTCGTTCCGATCAGGCCGATGACCAGCCAGCCGCTATTTTCCGATATGCGGGGCACAAAAAGGCCCCGAAATAGGGCAGCCCAATCTATATCCAACTGGCACACAACCACCAAAAAGGCCAGTCCCATGGCTGCGACCACGATCCCCAGAAACTGCGCCAGGAAGCGAAAGCTTCCCCTCCACAGCAGCACAGCTGCTGTCACTCCAATCAACAGCACCAGCCATAGGCTGTCGACATGAAGCATCTGAGAAGCGCCGGCAACGGCGCCCAGGATGTTGCCCGCTTCATAGGCGATACCGCCGATGAGGATGGCGCTCAGCGCCAATATTGCCGCAAAACTGCTTTTGCCATAGCGTTTGGCGATGGCTTCGCCCAGGTTGAGGCCTGAGACCAGCGGCAAGCGAGCCGCGGCTTCCTGCAATACCATACAGCCTAATACGGACAAGAGCAACGCCCACAGCAGCTCATAGCCAAAATCACTGCCCGCTTTGCTGGCCGTACTGATCGTGCCCGGCCCGATAAAGGCCGCAGAAATCACCGACCAAAAGAGGATTTGGTAAAAAGTTTTTTGGGGAGATGCCATTAATTTCTTTTATTTTAAATAGCCAAAAACAAGCCCTTATCAGGCCACAGCCTTTTTATTTTGCTCCAAGCTAACATAAAATGAAAAAAAACATTTTTTCTCTCCTGCTCCTTTCTCTTTTTTTCCAGCTCTCTGCGCAGCAGTTTCACTATGAGCCCATAAAATCTTCCGGAGAACTTCCAGCCCTGTTGTATAGCTCATCAACCGAGAAGTATGAGTCCAGTATTCAGAAAATAGAGCAGAATGAAGAAGGCTTGACTAAAAAACAGCAGGAGCAGTTTTACCTGGAAACTCATTTCAGAATTGATGCTCTACTCCAAAGTGGCAAGGTAGTGTTCAATGATCCAATAGGCCTGTATATCAATGAGGTCGCTGATGTGATCCTAAAAGATAAAAAGGAATTGCGTGAAGAACTGACCTTCTACCTGGTAAAATCTCCCTTTGCAAATGCTTTTACAACAAATGAAGGAATCATATTTGTCAATGTGGGCTTGATTTCCAGACTGGAAACAGAAGCTCAACTAGCGTTTGTTCTCTGTCATGAAATAGCGCATTACCAGGCAAAACATATTATTAAAGGATATGCTCGTTCGGTCTCTTTGGAAACAGGTAAAGGGAGACAATCTACCATGTCAGATATCGAAAAGTTGATTTTGAAGAATAATTATTCCCGCGAAAATGAAAGAATAGCAGACTCGATAGGCTTTGAACTGTTTTGTGGGACCGACTACAGTACGGAAACCCTTCCCCCTGTTTTTGATGTGCTCAAAGCAGCGCATCAGCCTTATTTGTTTCCCCAAAGCCCATTTCAGGCGGTAAAAAATGCTTATTGGAATCCTAATTATACGCCTCCCCCTAAAAAAAAGAAGCAGGAGGGAGAGGCTGCTTTTATCACAGGTTTTGAAACCGAAAAAGAGGATACAACTGAAAATTCAGAAGGTGGTAATCAACCTTTGGGGAAGGAGGACTCTGTCTTATCAGACAATGTGCCAATTGAGAGCAGGGAGGTAGAAATCGAAGAAGAAGATGATGATGAGAATATTTTCTCCACGCATCCCAGCTCAACTGAAAGAAAGAATCTCCTGCTCCAGCAACTTATTCAATCAGGGCACCCTGGTGCCCATCTCTTTATTGTATCCAGGGATAGGTTTGACTTTTGCCAAAAACAGGCCGGATACGAGCTTTGTCGTATGTTTTTGTTGGAGGCTGCTTTTTTCGATGCCTTATATCAGGCAGTAGGCCTGCTTGAGAATGCGCCCAATGATCCTTACCTCAACCAGGTTGTGATGAAGGCATTATATGGTATCGCTAAATATAGAAATGAATCCAATTCGATTCCTGCCTATATTGATTATGATGGGCAAGCTTCTCATCTCAAACATTTCCACGACACATTTGCGAAGAAAAAATTTGATAAAAAATCATACCTCTTTTTGGCCCTTTGCTTTGCTAAACATCATTTAGATCGTTTCCCAGACCAGTTAAGCACCCAAAAATACATGGAAGATCTCATGATAGATTTGCTGAAAATCTTTCCGAATTTTGTTACCCAAAGTGATACTTCGGACGCTCATTTAGTGGCTTTTAAGCCAGAAATTGACAAAATGTATACAGATACTGTATTCCAAAAAATATATGAGGTCGCAGTCATTGAGCGAAAAAAGATTGATGATTTCAGGGCATTCAGGAGCAGTCGTGAAGGGAAGAAAAAGATTAATAAGTATGAAAGAAAGACCCGAAAAAGGGGCTATCATCTGAATATTGATTCCCTTGTCATTTTTTCACCTTTTTATTATTGGATTGATGCCCGCAGGGACGAGCATATTGATTTCCTAAAAACAGAAAAAGAGCAGGATAAACTTCCTGATTTTATTCTCAATTCTGCTGAAAAACTAGATCTTTCGGTAACATTACTGGATGCAAGGAGCATGACCGAGCGAAAATCGAGTGACGCTTTCAATGATTTGGTGATTTCAAGTGAATGGTATGGTGATTTTATTCAGCATGGTGATTTTCGGATGGTTCCCTCAGTATATGATGAAATACTGGCGTTGTCGGAGAAATATGGCAGTCCCTACTTCGCAAATATGGGGACGGTTTCACTGCGTCTTCATCAAAAACAACAATACAATGCAATGTTTATGGGTATAATCGGCTATTCGCTTCCCTGGACAATCTATATGAGTTTTAAAAAATCTTCCCAAAATACGGCATTTTTCATGGTCTTGAATGTAAAAGAAAATCACGTTGTGGCCTACCAGTCTCATTTTATCCGAGAGCTGATCATTGGCCCTTTTCTGGAAGCATATACCTATTATTATCTCTGGCAAATAAAATCTGATAAAAAATGAGATACTTCATGATCCTACTTATTATTGGGCTTTTGGGGGGAATGGGAGCTCAATGCCAGGCGCAAGGCTTCGCCGGAAAACGGTTTCTTGTTGGATATAATTTTGCCTCGTTTCATGATTTTGATGGAAATGTTTATTTGGCTGAATTTAGGGGATATAAAGAAGTTCCTTTTTCCAAGATACATGCTTTTGAAGCACATATTATCACCAATAGAAGGACAATGATTGGAGCTTCCCTTTCAAAATTCCGAACCGACCGTGGAGGTAAATTGACTACTATAAGTGGTGAAATCATATATCCACAAATATTTAATACAACCTTAGGTATTCACCTTAAAACCTATTTCTTGCAACGTGGAGCCATCGCGCCCTTGGGCACTTATTGTGCCATCAGACTTGACCACCACTTTAGCTTCCTTAAAGCTTATGAAGACCCTTCCATTTTTCAAAAAGGACAGGTTCTCGGCGCCCGGATAGGGATGGGGAGGTATTCTGTAATTTATGAGCGACTATTACTCAATTTTGAGTTTGAAGGGGGTTGGCTAATGGGACAGGGAAAAGTTACATCTGCCCATGAGCTGACCGATAGTAATTATATTTCCTGGTTACGTACAGCAGAGCATTTCAGGCTTAATTTTAAATTAGGGCTTGCCCTTTTGATTTAAATAAACCAGCCTTGAATCCACTGATTTATAGCTCCCCATAGCTGTTGGTTGAAAACTATGAAGCGTTGGTTGAAAATAATTTCAGCTCAGCGCGTCTCTCTTTTTCTTTGCTTTCAGACAAAGAGATAGTCAACACATTTTCAACCTAAACCAACAAACTCAAAACAGTTATGAAAACCACCAAAATCATCCTGATCGCCCTTTTTGCTACGTTGAGCATGACCTTTACCGCCTGCCGTGAAGACGGCCCCGTCTCCGTCACCCTCTCCGAGGAGGATGTAGCCGAGATCGTCGAGTATGCCGTCTCCGCAGAGACTGCGGGCATGGTAGAGCAGGTCGAGACCTCCGCCCAAATGGCGGAAAGCTACAGCGCCTCTATCCCCTGCGGGGATCAGCGTGACTCCACTTTGAAATTTCAAAGTACCACCGGCAGCCGCTATACTTACGCCTACAGCGTAAGTTGGGACTGGACCCTGGCATGCAATGCCCTGAGCATACCCGACAGCTTTCAGCTCTACTTCGCTGCCAATGGCAGCTACGAGACCCTGCGGATGGAGTCCGAAGATGAGTCTGAGTACAACTTCGTCCTCAATGGCCTCAAACTCTCACAGCCCGATCTCATCTACAAGGGCAGCATGACACGCAGCGGCAGCCAGGAGTCCAAAGTCCGCAACAAAGCGGCCTTCAGCTCTGACCTGGAGATCCACACCACAGACCTCACAGTCTCCAAGGCAAGCCAGGAAATCACCGGCGGCACCGCCGAAGTCACGCTCGACGCGACCCTCTCCAATGGCGGGAAGCAAAGCTTTACCGGAAAATTGACCTTCCTGGGGGCTCGCAAAGCGACCTTTGAAGTGAATGGATTGACCTTCAACCTGAGCTGGTGAGGATAAAATTAATTAGAGGATGAGAGGATTGGCAGATTCGCAGATTCAAAGAAATTGAACTTGCGACACTCGATCTTTCTCTTCCTCTTCCTCCCTTTTTCAAAAAAAACCAAGCCCCCCATCATCATGATGAGAGGCTTAGTTAGGCGTTGTTCATGGCGTAACAACACAACACGAGAAAGCTAGTTAGTTAGGTATTGCTAAAGTGTTTGTTCTTTAGCGATGTAGAAAAGAACGTTTGAAAAAACAGTTTTCAATATTTTTTGGAATTACAGTTGCCGGGCTAAAGTGGCATTCAAGCAGTTAATTGTATTTGGTTAATGGAGTCTATGATTTCGAGTATTTGTGGACCATATTTTTTGACTTTATAAGGGCCCCAGCCGGGGATTTCTTCAAGTTGAGACAAGCTTTCGGGCCGATCCTGCACCACCCTTTGTATCGCATAGCTTGTCAGTACACGAAAGGGGGGCAGGGATTCTGTTTCGCAGATTTTTTGCCGCCAGGTCATCAAGCGATTGCGGAGCATATTTTCGTAAGGGCTGACCCTTAGCGCCTGTGACGAAACCGGCAATTCGGATGGGTATTGTAAAAACTTTCGGCCCGATTCGTTAAGCTGAAGCTTTTGGGAATCATTGTCATCGTATTCCAAAAATCCCAGCTTAAGGAGGTAGTTGATGAGGTTCAGTATGCGGTCGGGATAAACTCCCGACAATAAACCTAAACCTGCAAGGGAGTGACTTTCTGGGGTTAGGGGAGCCTCACCCTTTAACAATTGGATGAGTGTATGTGTAGCGTATTTGCCTTCACCGACCAGGACGGTCTGAAGGATGGCAACTGCTTCATTGCGGATGTCGAGCATATGAATATGTAGATAAGCAGTAAGCATCTTTCGTTTGACTCTTTTGACTGGTTGGCGTTTGTTTGACAATACAAATGTGGGAAATAGGATAAAAGTCCCTATGGAAATTTGTAGGGAAAAAGTAAGGGAGGAAAGGGGAGAATGGGCAGATGAGCAGATGAGCAGATGTATACAATTGGCTGTAAGCCAGCGTGTTGGCTTTTGGACAAAAGAGACTGGCAGTAACTGAAAGGCCTAAAAATAAATAACTTTTTTTGCCATAAAACTTAAAAAAAGACTGCGAGACAGCATAAAAGCACTCATTGCCAACCAAAGACCGTGGTTGCCCATAGAGGGAAAGGAAAGGTAATAGACGGGAAGAAAGACGGCAAAGGTAGACAATATCATGGTGTACAATAAAGTGCGCGTAGCGACAGCGCCTATATAAATACCATCCCACAAAAAAGCGGCAGCACTCAGCAGCGGCAGCGCGATCATCCAGGGCAAATATACATTTGCCTCTCTCAACAGATGCTCCTGAGAGGTGAATACCTGCAACATCAGCGGCCCTGCCGCTGCATACAAGAGCGAAAACACCGCTCCAAGTCCCAGCCCCCACAGCATCAGCAGGCGAATCGCCTGCCGGAGTTTGTCGCCTTGGCGGCTCCCGACATAGCGACCCACGATGCTTTCGGCGGCGAAAGCAAAGCCATCCACGCCATAAGAAATCAGAAATAACATCTGATTGAGGATTTTATTGACCGCCAGCGTCGTATTGCCCGCTTCTGCTGACTTGATGTCAAAAAAGGTGAAGGCAAAGGTGAGTGCCAGGGTACGAAAGAAGATGTCGCTATTGATGGAGAAAAAATGACGCAAAGCTGCTATTTCCAAAAGCGCTTTCCGGATCCGGCGAAAGTGAAGGACTTCCTTCCAGTATCGCATGCGCATCAGGACAAGGCAAAGGGCTAAGCCCACATATTGGGCGAGGAGGGTGCCATAAGCCACCCCATCAGATGTCATCTCCATGCCTTTGACAAACCAAAGGCTGAATACAATATTGCTGATCGTAACAGCGAGAGTCAGGATGAGGGGAAAGCGGGCATTTTGCATGCCCAGAAACCAGCCTTTGAAGGCAAAAAGACTGAGCGCCGCAGGAGCGGCGAGGATACGAATGAAGAAATAATCCGCCGCAAGGCGCTCTGTATCGGCTTCTCCGTCGATCATGTGATCGAAGGCCAGTGTGACTATGCCTTCCCGAAACACCAGCACCAGCCCGGCTGCAATCAGGGCTACGCCCAAAGCCCTGAATAAAGTAAGGGTTACCGTATCATGATCCTTCCTGCCGTAAGCCTGTGCCACTAGCCCGGTAGTACCCATGCGGATAAATCCTAATCCCCAATATATGATGGCAAAAATAGTTGCCCCTAAACCGATAGCGCCTATATAGACTTCGTCGTCAAGGTGGCCCATCAGGGCTGTATCCACGATTCCTTGTAAAGGAATAGCGAGATTGCTAAAGATGTTGGGTATGGCTAAGCGAAGGATGCGCTTATTCAATGGATGATGACCTTAGAGGTAAATTGGCCCAGGCCACTTTGTGCCCTTATCATATAACAACCTGCCGGTAACTTACTGACATCCAGGTGAAAAAGATAGGCACCCTGATGCCACTTTTGTGTTGACTGGGCAACGAGTTTTCCTTTCAGGCTATAGATTTTCAGGCTACAATTACCTGCATCCTCGGTTTTGATCCGGACATTCAGCCGGGTATCAGCCGGATTGGGGAAAAGACTGATTTCGTTGAAAAAAGCGTCCAGGTAGACAGATTCAATTTTTGAAAAAGTGCTGTGACCATCCTGGTCTATCATCCGAAGTCTGTAAAAAAGCTGGCCGTCTGCCAAATGTTCAACAGGGTCCTCCTGCATATAGCTAGCGCCATGTTCTCCTTTTCCCTTCAGGCGAGCTACTTCATGGAAGCCGTTTTCACTTGCATGGCGGCGCTCGATGACAAAATAATCATGGTTGACTTCTTCTTCTGTTTGCCACTGTAAAAGCACTTTTTCCCGGGATGCTACCTCTGCTCCAAAAGAGCTTAAGACCACCGGAAAACTACTTCCCACAACATTCAGCGTGATATTTAGAGTTGCAGACTGATAGCCCTGCGGGGAGCCAGAAGGGCTTTCATTGGCAGGGAGATTGAAGTAGTAGGTAGTATTTGCCGAAAGGTTGGTCGCATCTATAGAAAGGGTAACCTCTTGTGAAGTAGGTGATGTAGTGGTATTGCTGGTCTGTGTTCCTACCAGCCAGGAAGGGGCATTGGACACATCCAGATCGAAGGGCGTGGAGCCGGTGATGGTATAAATCATCACTTTTTTATCTACTTGTGTGCCCTGAGGCACAGCAATGGTCAATTGTGAAGGGCTAAATCCCAGCTTCTTTTGAGTAGAGCGGACGATGTCAAACATATAGGTCGCACTTTGCGGGTTGGTATAACCGTATTCGCCCCCATGTGCCAGGATAAATTTATTACCAATGATATTCGCTGCGGGGTTTGTCAGGAAGGTCGGCATATCACAGAGTGTATCCCATACTTGTGTTTCGGGATTATAAGTCAGGATACTTTTAAGTAGAGCTGGACAACAGGGAGAGGTATTTCCTCCTGTAATCACCATCAAGCCATCAATGGCAAAAGTGCCTGTCTCTATATGTGACCTCACCTCTGGCAGGCTGTCTATTAGATGCCAGCTATTTTCGATAGGATCATACATATAGAGCTCTTTTTTATCAATGGTAGTATCGGGACCATCATGGCCTATCTGCCCGCCTGCAATGTAAATTTTCCCTCGCATACTGGCGTATCCTACATGATCCCGTGGTTCAGGCGGTCTGGCGGCCGTGAGGGTGTCCCAGCCTGCGGCGGTATTTTGCAGATCATATACCATGTGATGGTCATTCATAGAGGAACGATCGGACTTGAGCCCTCCAATTACATGAATTTTGCGCCCCAGCAAGACTGCTGCTCCCGAAGCATGCGCCTCAGGCAGGCTTGGTCCATAGCGCCAGCTATTCGAAGTTGGATTATAAATTTGAATTGTATCGGTCGATGGACCACCATGATTGCCAACAAAGCCTCCGATCAGCCATATCTCCCCATCTATCACCACAGCGTCGGTATGGGTTACCCCCAAAGGCATAGAGGCTTTGACCGTCCACTGTCCATTTGAGCCGACAAAAGGGTCAAAAACCTCAACGGTATTGGTGATTTGGGTACCATTGATAAAGCCATAGAAAACATACATTTTGTTGTTGACAACGACACTTATGCCTTCGACCTGGGCATGACTGGAAGGGCTAGCGCCAAACCATCCGCAACTTGTTTGCGCAAAAAGGTGGGTGCCAATAAAAAGTAAAATGGTGAGAATAAAGCTACGAATCATCTTTTATACTTAGTTTTGGGAAGAAGCACCATATATGCAAAATATATGCTTGCTCAAAAAAATGAGTTGGAATGGTTAGAGCAAGATGAGTTCCAAAAAATGGAATTAGCTTTTCTATTTTACAAAGGTAGCCCTAAACAGAGCAAACAGCAATAGGATTTTGAGCGAAAGTTTGGCTTCCTTTTCTCTTCAATTCAAATGCTTCCCTATCTTTGCACATGGATTCAAAAAACAGCCGGATTTTTATATTCTCCGCTCCCAGCGGCGCAGGCAAAACAACCATTGTCAGAAAAGTAAAAGAGCATTTTGGCAATATGGGATTCTCCGTTTCGGCGACCACGCGCCACACTCGCAAAAACGAGGTTGAGGGGGTAGATTATTATTTTATTTCCGCAGAAGAATTTAGGAAAAAAATAGCGAAAGGGGCCTTCCTCGAATGGGAAGAGGTATATGATGGCTTATTTTATGGGACCTTGAAATCCGAAGTAGAGCGCTTGAGAAAAGAAGGAAAGCATGTGCTTTTTGATGTAGATGTGCAGGGCGGAATCAATATTAAAAAATACTATGGGGAAGAAGCTGTGAGCTTTTTCATCCAGCCTCCCCATGTAGAAGCCCTCAGGCTACGCCTGCAAAAGCGCGGCACAGACAGTGCCGAAGACATTGAGAGACGCTGCCAAAAGGCAGCCTCCGAGCTGCGATTTGCCCCCCAATTTGACCACATCATCATGAATGATGTCCTGGAAACTGCCGTTGCAGAAGTTTTTCAAATCATTGAAAAGAACTCCTCACACTCTCAGATAACGGAATCTCAGGACTGAGTTGCTCATCGGCCTGCGGATCTCCGATATGGAAGTGATAAGGCAGCACTCCTGCCCAAATAGGCAATTCATAATCTGCCGGTGCATCCACAGGGCCTCCTGTGCGGATCTTCGCAGATGCCTGCTCGATTTCCATTTCCAATACGGTCGTAGCTTTTAGCTCATTCTCGGATGGCTCGCGACACTCCTCCCAGCGGCCGGGCAGGAGATGGTCTGATATGACTTTCAGCGCATGGTTTTTGGCAGCATTCCCCCCGATTTTTTTCAATTTCCCAAAAGCCACCACAGAACGGTAGTTCATGGAATGGTGAAAAGCAGAGCGCGCCAGCACGAGGCCATCTATATGGGTGACCGTCAGGCAGGCCTGAGGCGCTTTTTCCAAATGCTCCAGCATGCGGCTCTGCACGGCACCGTGTATATAGAGCTTATCACCCTCCCGACCAAATAAGGTCGGAATCACAAAGGGTTGCCCCTCCACACTAAAGCCCAGGTGGCAATGCCTGGCTGCGTCCAGAATAGGATAGACCGTCTCACGGTCATAATGGCCCCGCTTGGCTACGCGGCGAACCTGGTTTCGATCTGAGATGGGATAGGATGACATAAGAATGGAGGTTTCGGGTTCCGGGTTCCGGGTTCCGGGTTTCGGGTTTGGAATGGTTCTCGAAACTCGAAACCCCAAACTCGAAACCCTCTCCCTTTCTTTTCCGTCAAAAGTACTATTCATCCGGAGGGTATAAGTCCTCCGATTTTTGTAGCTTAACTGGTCCACTTATGTACCCCTGGAAAACCCTCCTTACCCCCAATCGGGAATTACCTACCCCCGTTTACCTCCAGCTCGCCAATGCTGTCATCCAGGAGATATCGGCTGGGCGAATCCATGCCGGGCAAAAATTGCCGGGAACACGCGCATTGGCAGAATTGATTGGGATAAACCGAAAAACGGTCATCATTGCTTTTGAGGAACTTGTGGCGCAAGGCTGGTTGGAGTTGCAGCCGTCAAGAGGCGCTTTTGTTTCGGAAAAATTGCCGCTGGACCGCTACCGACCTATCGGTGAGCCTGCTTCAGAAGAAGTGAATGCCGAAACGGCTTTTGACCTGGAAGTAGATACCTCTCTTCCTATCTTAGAGAAGAAACCTCAGAAAAGCATCAATTTTACGGACGGTACGCCCGATGTGAGGCTGGCCCCTATGGACAGCCTGTATCGGCATTGCCGGTTTTTTGCGCGTACGCGCATGACCACGCGCTACCTCACCTACGGTGATGTGCAGGGAGAAGTCCACCTGCGGACCGAGCTCGCCAATTACCTCAATGAGACCCGTGGTCTCAGGTGCAAAGCGGAAAATGTCTTTATCTCCCGGGGGAGCCAGATGTCCATTTTTTTGAGCTTCAAAGCCTTGCTCAGGCCAGGCGATGTTGTGATTGTAGGGGAAAGCAATTATCCGGTCGTAGATCAGGTCGTGGAGCATTTGGGAGGGAAGCTGCTGCGTGTTCCGGTGGATGAAGAAGGCGTGCAGGTAGAGGAAATCCGGAGAATATGCCATCAGGAAAAGGTGCGGGCCGTTTACCTTACCCCACATCACCATTTTCCGACTACCGTCACCCTCAGCGCCCAAAGGCGTATCCAACTGCTGGAATATGCCCACATTCACCGTTTTGCGGTGATCGAAGATGATTACGATTACGACTTTCACTATGCTTCCAGCCCGATGCTGCCCATGGCCAGTCTGGACCGCAGTGGCTCGGTGATTTACCTGGGTTCTTTTAGTAAAATAATCGCTCCTGCCGTGCGCATCGGCTACCTCGTAGCGCCGCTCAATATGATCGAAGCGCTCAATCGCCTGCGCAAAATCATCGACCGCCAGGGCGACTCGGTGATGGAGCGTGCCCTCGCAGAGATGCTGCGGGAAGGCGAAGTGCAGCGGCATATCAAGAAATCCCTGAAGGTCTATCATGCCCGCAGGGATTATCTGTGTCAAAAGCTGCAGGCGGAATTAGGCGAATGGATAAACTTCAGGCCGCCTTCTGGCGGCATGGCGATATGGGCGCATTTTGCGCCGGAGATCGACCTCAAGCTCGTTGCTGCCTATATGAAGGAGGAAGGCATCCTTCTCAGTCTGCGAGAAAATTGGGACTACAAAAACAACGGCATTCGCCTCGGATTTGCCTCCGTCAATAAGGATGAGATAGACCGCATCGTATCCACGATGAAGCAGGCTATCGCCGCCTTTGGCATTCAATCCGCCAAAACGGCCAGGTAAATTGCCCATCCGTGCTTATCCATTTCCCTTCCCACTTAAATCCCTTTTCTGATATATCATAAAAGGTCAGGACTGAATTTCCCTCCATGCCATTAGGAGCTTTTTGCTCCTTTTTGAGGACCATCTTTTGACTTTCTTCATCCCAGGCTCCCAGCCAGACGCCTGGCGCTGTCGTGACGCCCGGAAAACTGAAATAGGTTACCACCCACTGCTGAGAAGTCGTATCGTACTGACGTACGCTTGAAGATGCGAGTCCGCCTTCTTTCCAGCTAAAGTCCTGTATGCCTGTACCATTGAGGATATACTTCGCCATCCATACCATGGCCACGCTATCCTGCCAACTGCCATCGGGATTGCGATTGACGCTTTTACAGTCACAGACATTGACCATAAAATCAAATTGCTTTAGCTCCCTGGGGGCTGCTGGATTGTAACTGCCGCGGGGCTGCAAATCGTTGGGCTCATACTGGCTATCAGCGGGTGACACCTGAGCGAAAGCAGGCAGCAGGGCAAAGCTGAGGATGCAGGAAAGTAAAAATTTGTTCATAATTGCTTTTTTGCAAAAGCTACAGCAGGCAAAGCTTTTCCACCACCCATAAAAGGGTAGTTTATCAAAAAACAGTAGATTTAGGGATAATTCATCAGAAGCACATTTAATCCAGAGAAATGTCAACTTCCATGTCGGATCAGAAAATGTTACAGTTCGAGATATTCAAAGGTTTCGAAGCGGAAGAGGTCCGGCAAATAACCAATCTGAGTGAGATTCAACTGCTGAAACCTGGGGAAATCCTCATCAGCCCGGGCCAGACCAATGAGACCCTTTTTTTGGTGATAGAAGGCATACTCCAGATCGTTCTCGAAAAGGATGGAACCCGTTTTTCCATTCCTATCCATGCAGGTGAGTGCCTGGGGGAGATGTCCCTGCTGATGGAGCGGCCTACCTCGGCGCTGGTGATGGCTCTGGAAAATTGTCAGGTTCTTTGTATTCCCGGAAATACTTTTTGGGACCATATCATGCGAACGCGTCAGGGCGCGCGTAACCTGATGAGCCTGATGGCTGCCCGCCTGCAAAGAACCAACCATGCCCTGATAAAGGAGGCAGAAGAACAAATAAAGTACAGGCATCTTGAAAAAGAGCTGGAAACGGCAGGTAAAATACAGTCTAATATTGTTCCTGATGGAAGTCAACTTTTTCCGCATCGGCCAGAAGTCGACGCTTTTGCTTTGATCGAGCAGGCCCGCGAAGTAGGAGGCGATTTTTACGATGCACTGGCTCTGGACAATGATCATGTTTATATCGCTGTGGGCGATGTGTCGGGGAAAGGAATGCCTGCGGCACTTTTTATGGTCCGAACCTTTACTTTTCTCCGCCTGTTGATCAGCAACAATCCGGGTTTTGAAGATGTCATCCCGGCGCTCAATCGTTTGCTTGCAAAAAAAAATGAAGACATGATGTTTGTCAGCATCTTTGCCGGCATCCTCAATTTGCGCACAGGCAACCTCCGCTATGTCAATGCAGGGCATAATCCTCCTTTTGCATCCCTTGGAGGAGAGAAATACCACCTACTGGCCGCTGCCAATGCACCGCTGGTGGGCATCATGGATGAGGCTCAATTTCCTATCAATGAATTGAATATGCTGCCTGGTGATTCTCTGATCCTATATACCGATGGCGTACCTGAGGCTACCAATGCTGAAATGCAGATGTTTGAAACAGATCAGATGCAAAAGATTCTGAATCAGCAAGCATACCCTTCCATGAAGGATTTGGTGAATTCGCTTCATCGGGCCATCGAAACATTTGTCTCCCATGCGCCTCAGCATGACGATTTCACGGCATTCGCTTTTCGGTATCTGAAACCCAAGCAAGCTTAAGGGCCGGATTACTTCCTGAGCTTATCCTTAAACAGTTTTTCAAACTTCGCCACCTTCGGCCCAATGAGGTAATAGCAATATCCCTGCATGGGATTTTCATTATAGTAGTTCTGATGACCGCCTTCGGCGCGGTAGTAGTTGATCAGCGGGCTGATCTCGGTCACGATGGGATTGTCCCATATCCGGGCTTCTGTGGCCGCCTGCAAAGAAGCGCGGGCGATGCGCTCCTGCTCTTCATCATGAAAATAAATGACAGAGCGATATTGCGGGCCAATATCATTGCCCTGCTGGTTGGGCGTCGTAGGATCATGCGTTTTCCAGAAAACATCCAGGATCTCTTCGTAAGTCGTTTTTTGAGGATCAAAAACGATGCGGATGACCTCGGCATGTCCGGTCTTTTTGCCACAAACCTGCTCGTAAGTAGGGTTTTCTACATGTCCTCCGGAGTATCCGGATTCAACATGCACCACGCCCTCCAGGCGTTGGTATATGGCTTCTACACACCAGAAACAGCCCGCGCCTAAAGTGGCTTGCTGGTATGCTGGATTTTTTAATGCAATCGGATTGTACATGGGGAATTTTGTTGGTTCGAATTTTAGCCGTTTACCTGGTGTACTAAACTTTTAAAGTTTAGTACACCAGGTAAACGGCTAAACCATCTGCCCGATGGCCTGCTCCACATCATGAACTGGCAACTGGCAGCTAAAGTTTTGACAAACAAAAATCGTCAATTCATCCATAAAACGACTTTCCAGCAGCGGAAGCCCGCTTTCCTTTTCAGCACCGGCATAGAGGGTATTAGGCAAAAAATAAAATTCAAATTCCATCCGCGCTTGCAGCGCGCCTGGGCCCGTAATAGCGACTTCATGATGCGGAAACGCATATTTCAGCATAAGCAGGGCCCAGTTGGCGTGCCAACTCGGATTCTTCAAAGCATCCGCTTTGATGTTGGCGAGCAGCTGATCCGCCGCCAGGCGGTAAGCCTCGCTGTGCATCAGCAGACCCATCGCATGCATGGCATGCGCGAGGACAGAGTTGGAGGCCGGAATGACATCGTCATTGGTCTCGGTCTTGCGGCTGACGAGGGGATCGTCCTCGTCTGAAGTATAGAAATACATGCCGGTATCGGCATCAAAGAAATGTGCCTGCACATGGGAGAGGAAGCCATTTGCCCATGTCAACCACCTTTCATCAAAAGTCACCTGGTAGAGCGCGATCAGCGCATCTGTCAGATTGGCATAATCATCAAGGAAAGCATTGATGCTACGTTTTCCGTTTTTGTAATTGCGGAAAAGGCGATAGCCATCGGTCAGCTTTTCTGTGAGAAAATGCGCGTTTTTGAGGGCTAGGTCGAGAAAGCTTTTCTCCCTTGTGACGCGGTAAGCGTCTATCAGGCCTTTGAGCATCAGGCCATTCCAGCTTGTCAGGATTTTGTCATCCAGGCCCGGGCGTATGCGTCCGTGGCGGGCTTCCATCAGTTTTTCCCTGCATGCCTCCATTTTTTGTTGAAAAGCAACTACTTTTTTCCCTTCCTTTTCGGCAAAAGTCTTCTCTGTTTCCAACACAAACAGCACATTGGTCGCCGTCTGCGTATGCGCCTCTATCCAGTTGCCTTCCGGCAAAACATTATAATAAGCGGCAAATTCCTTTGCATCTTCTTCTCCCAGGATGTTTGCAATTTCCTCATAATCCCAGGTGTAAAATTTCCCTTCAACACCTTCAGAATCAGCATCTAAAGAAGAATAAAAGCCGCCTTCCGGAGACATCAGCTCCCGCTTTGCAAAAGCGATCGTCTGGTAGATCACCCGCTTGTACAAGCCATTCACATCCTTTGGATATTTTTGCGTGGCCTGATAGGCTTCGGCATAGAGGCTGAGGAGCTGGCCGTTGTCATAGAGCATTTTTTCAAAATGCGGTACTTTCCAGTAGGGATCCACGGAATAGCGGGCAAAGCCGCCCCCCAATTGGTCGTATATGCCTCCAAAGGCCATGCGCTGCAAGGTCACATGGGCAGCTTGCAGCAGGCGTTGCACGATCTCATCTCCCTCGCCCAGGGTCGAGGCAAGCAGGCTGGCGGCCCGCAGCAGGAAGATATTGTTCATCGGTAGCGGAAATTTATTCCGCTGGCTTTGCCTGCCACCAAACTGTAGGTCGATGCTGCGCGTCCAGGCGTCGCTCATCTGGCGGATCTCCGCCTGGGTGAAAGGCGAAGCCTCTGTTTTGACCAGTTGACCCATATTTTGAATATGGTGTGTGATGTTTTCGGCGGCTTCGATCACCCGCGAGCGATCTTCGCGGTAGACGGTGGCGAGCTGATTCAGCACGGCTGTCCAGTTGTTTTTGGGGAAGTAGGTTCCCCCCGATACCGGCCTGCCGTCAGGCAGGGCGAAGCAGTTGAGGGGCCAGCCGCCCTGGCCCGTGATCAGCACCACCGCATCCATATAGATTTGGTCTATATCCGGGCGCTCTTCCCGATCTACTTTGATACAAACAAAGTGCTCATTCATGATGGCCGCAACGGTCTCATCTTCAAAAGACTCATGCTCCATCACATGGCACCAGTGGCAGGCAGCGTAGCCGATGCTGACCAAAATAAGTTTGTCCTCCGTCTTCGCTTTTTCAAGCGCTTCAGGCCCCCATGGGTACCAATTGACAGGATTTTGGGCATGTTGCAGCAGGTAAGGGCTGCTTTCGTGGATGAGTTTGTTCATGTGACGAACCTACATTTTATTGGTCAAAGGATAAAACTTTGCTATCTTTCATCGAAGCTTTCCGACTAACGTGTTTTTCATACCATAGTTTTAATATTGGTTTTTTTGTACTTGTTCTGAACACGAGAATCCTGTCATGCGTTTTTCTTATTTGCTCCCCTTTTTTGTATCTCTTTGTATATCACTTGGGGCTCATGCCCAGGCATGGGAATGGGTCCAGACAGCGGGCAGCGATAAGCAGATCAACTATGGCGCAACCCTCGCCACAGATGCTCAGGGCAATGTTTATGTGGCAGGTTGCCATCACCCGGCTCTTCATCTTCACAAAAATGTTGAAAGTAGAAATACGATCAGCCTGGTCAATACGGTCACAAGGGACGAACGCATGTTTGTCGCCAAGTACAACCGGCGCGGCGAACTCCTATGGGCCAACCACAGCATAGGTCGCTATGTAGAAGCCCGCTCTGTGGTGACCGATAACAAAGGCAATGTGTATGTCTCGGGTCGCTTTGCTTCGAAAACCATGTTTGGTTCACGCGACGGCAACAACAAGCGTTTGATTGGCTCTGAACCGGGTCTGATGTTTTTGGCAAAATACAGCACCCAGGGGAACCTGCTTTGGGTGGTAAAGGGGGGAAGCCTGTTGGGGAAAAACTCGGGCGAAGCCCTGGTTATGGACGGAGATCGCATTTTCATGGCAGGCTATGCCCAAAGGATAGGGGAGCAGCCTTTGACCTTTCACTCAGCAGATTATAACCGAAAAGACTTTTTGCCTGTGTCCGAGCCTTCCACGGAGGGAAATATGATAGGCTTTGTGATCATCTACAATAGTGCTGGCAAACTGCTGGATGCGCGTTTTCTGGGCGGAAAAAATGGCCAGGTTTATTTGCATGATATCAAAATGGATAGCCGAGGCAATTACTTCCTCAGTGGCATTTTTAGCGGCAATTTTCGCATCCATAGCAAAATATTTGTAGCAGAAAGCAAAGAGGAAGAAGGCCTCATCCTTGCCTTTGATGTAGACAAATTACTTCAGTGGGACCTCCGCATCGAAGGCCGCTTCGCGGCCAACTCTTACCCGCGCCTTGCGCTGATCCGCGAAAAACTCGCCTATGGCTTCGTCTGCGAAGGCAAAGCCCGCATCTTCGGCCCTTTTGGGGAGCCGAAGTTTCTGGGAAGCGAAGCTTCCTGGGAGCAGACGCTTTTTGCCAGTCAGACTGATCTGAAAGGATACCCCAGTTGGCAATTTCAGGCGCGTGCGCCTCAGGGAGGCATGGGCGTCCATGATCTGACTTTTAACCCGCAGGGCCAGCTCCTGCTGGCGGGTCATTATACCGACGAATTGCTGCTGGGAGAGAAAACACTTCGAAGCCAGGGAAAGGCTTTGGCTTCAGGCGCGGTCTTGCGCAGCCCCGATACGGAGCTGCCTGACAAAAACCTTTTTGTCACTCAATTTAACACCCGAGGAAACCCCCAGTGGACCATGGGCTCTGAAAATGGGCGATACGAAATCCCCTATGCCATCGCATGTGACCTGCAAGGGCAGGTTTATACCACGGGTTACTTCAACCAGGCGCAGGATGTGGCCTTTGGCAGAGCGCCCGTGCGGGCCTTGGGAGAAGTGAATATTTTTCTGGCGAGGATCAATCCTGACAAATTGGACCACGAAATCCGCTATCCGCAGATTCCCCTTCCCAAAGACATAGCCGAAGAAGCGCGAAGCCTGCAAAGCCGACAGCTGGTTTTGCGGCAGGAAATCATCGTCCAAAGCCAGGAATTGGACATTTACCTCTGGGACAACCGCCAGTTGGATGGGGACATCATTTCGCTTTATATGGGGGACAGTTGTATCCTGAGTAAGTATTCTCTTCAGGCGCATAACAAGCACATTCATGTGCGCATCCCGAGGGATACCCTCTCACAATTAATTTTGTATGCAGAAAATGTAGGCGAAATAAGCCCCAATACAGCGGCGCTTACCATCTCCGACGGCTACAGCCGTCAGCGGATACACCTGCAGGCAGGACTCGACAGGTCTGAAGGATTGACCATCCTCTATGAACGCCCTCCCAGAAGCGGAGCAGAAATTCCCATGGCACATGCGGAAGAGCTCCGGGAAAATGCCATTGCCTTACCCGAAAAAACAGCCCCCAAATTACTTCTAAGCAGCTCGGTTCCCGTTTCTCCTCCCATTATGAATCCGGCTCCCCTGAGGGGTTGGCCCCGCGTAAAAAGTTGGTGGAAAACTTTGTTTAAAAAGTAAACCCCTTACTCGCCATTCCCCAATCGCAAAAAAGATTTGCGCATGATATAGACCATCATCTCCTGTAGGTCTACAGGAATGCGGTTGCCCTGGATGATCAGGGCGTCGGCCTGGCCTGCGATGCTTTGAAAAAGCCATTGGGTGATCTCAAAAAGCGAGTCGCTTTCGGTGAAAGTCAGGTACATGCGGATGCTTTCGGTAAAGCCGATGCTATTGCCTGCATGGCCTTCATCCATGATGATTTTGGCGTTGGTGTTGGGTACCTTGAATTTGTCGCCGCGCTCCAGCCAGCGGTAGCGCGTGCCGAAGAGGCGGTATTTCAGGTCCTTGTCCTTGGTGATGATTTCGATCTTCATGCCTTCAAAGGCAAACTGGGCTTCGTCCCGGAAGATGTCTTCTTGAGACTTTTGTGGAATTTTCTTTTCTCCTTTGAGAAAAGGCTTCACCTTCTCTGCCAGCGCTTCTATGCGCTGGAAGCGGCGGTTGGCGAGTTCCTTGACGACTTCGTCTTCGTACTTCTCGAACTTGTCGGGATGGTATTTGAGGCGCTGCTCTTTGTGCAGTTGCTCAAAAGTTTCGGCATCCAATGCTTCGAGGCTTTGTCCGAAAATTTCCTGGATTTCTTTTTTTTCCTCTGGACTGATCATGGTATTTTTTTGACGCTGATGAACACTGATTTACACGGTTTCTTATCAGTATAGTCAGTGTAAATCTGTGTCTGAATTATAGACCTAAGTCGCTCATCGCCCCATTCCATCTTCCGACCGGATAGCGATTGTGGCTTTTTTCGTAGTAAGGGGAACGCTCATAGATAAAGGAAAGTTGCGCCCACCAGTTTTTTGCAAAAGCCTCATCCTCAGCTTTTTTTGCTTCGAATTCTTCTTTCAGCTTTTTGTCCTCCTTCAGCATCTGAGCAGCCTCATCTTCAAACAGATAGGGGGAGAAATATTCCTTTTGCATCAAAATGCCATCAAAAAATCCCCAACGAAAGAAGGAGTCATGAGATTCCGGCTCAAGCACATGCACGATATAATCGTTGGCCATCTGATCGGTGACAATCAGCTTGTCGCCTTTGTGATAGCTCATGGGCATGACTTCCCGACGCGTCACGACTTCGTCGTAATAGAAATGGCCCTCATAAGGCCGGTTGCGGTTTTTGAAAGAAGTGATATAGCTCACTTCGACCTCGATGGTCATGTCTTTTTCCAGGCTTTTCATTTCCACCCCATTTGCTTCCATCCGTTCAATCACCTCGTCGTAAGCCTGCGGCAGGATATACACCCTGGGTTTTTTGACAGAAAAAGTGGGTTTATAATGCTCAAAATAATCGACCTCTTTGCTGTAAGGCGCTGAGCGATCATAGTACCAACGCTGTTGGCCGGTGACTTCGCTGGTCTTGTATTTGGCTTCGTAGCCATCAAACATCAGGCTGCTTTTTCGCTGCTTGTCCAATTCCCATGTTAGCACATATTCTTCCTGCTGACGAATGCTTTCGCGGCTTTGCTTCAACACACGGCCGATCTCCTCATGCTCCTTGTTGACATGCGTCAGGGTTCCGAGGATAAACTCATAAGTCGCTGTGACGCGCTGCTCAAAGGTCTTGAGCATGTGCGCCTCCGTGATGAAGCAGAGGCTGTGAAACAGATTCGCATAGCCGCTGGAATAGCGCGGGTGGTCCAGAAAGCCCATCAGCCCATCTTCGGGCGTACGGCCCATATTGTAGACATAAGGGCAAATCGGAATCTTCTTTGCCGCCATATGCTTTTTGATTGCGGGCAGGAGTGCCTGATCCATATAGCCCCTGAGCTGCGGTGGCGCCTTGTCGGGCAGGGAAGGGATATAGGTCAAATGCGCAGGATAATCGGCACCATTGGTGGTGTGGGTGTCGATGAAGACATCGGGCTTCCATGCCTGGAAGATGCGCGTGAGCGAAAGGGCATTTTTCGAATCGCATTTGATAAAATCGCGGTTGAGATCGAGGTTTTTGGCGTTGCCACGAAAGCCCTGCTCGGCAGGGCCGAGCTGGTTGGCGCGGGTACAGCACCCGCGGTTGAGGGAGCCGCCGATATTGTATATCGGCACGATGCAGATCACGCTGTGATCGAGCAGGCTTTGCATGGAGCTTTGCTCCATGAGGTCGCGCGCCAGCATCATGCAGGCGTCTACGCCGCAGGATTCGCCAGGATGTATGGCGTTGTTGATGAAGAGGATGCGCTTGCCGCTTTGGCGGACAGCTGCAGGATCAAAGACTTTGTCTTTGGAGATGACGACGAGGTTGAGAGGGCGGCCGACGTCTGTCAGGCCGTATTCGAGCAGTTTTAGCTGCGGATAGGCCGCGTCCAGCTTTTGGTAAAAGCTGATGGCTTGCTCATGGGTAGCGGAATGTGTCTTTCCGCTTTTTTCGTAGGGGGTTTCGAATTCGTCGGAGACGAGGGAGAGGAGGAGTGCTGCGGTGAGCAGAAGGAGGATGCGAGTCATGTATTTTTCGAATTAATCAGCCAGCATGCTTGAGCAAATTTGTTAAATTAAACTCATTGTAAATATTTGAATTCTGTTCCTTGATTTCCAAAACCTCATTTTTATTTTGAATTTGAAGCAAAAGAATAGGGTCAACCGAAAAAATCTTTCCAAGCTTGATCGCAAGGTCAGAATTGAGTTTTCGTTTACCGTTAATGATTGCGCTGAAGTTACTTTCCTTCAAGCCAATAAACTCAGCTAATTCTTTGTTTTTTATTCCCAGAAACCCAAATAAGATTTTCAGATAATCACCAATTAATTTCTTCTCAGAGGTATTTTCCGACCTTAAATAACTTTCCATTTGAATCCTGACAGATAAAAACTGATGAGCAAGTCGTTCCTCTTGTGAAAAGGAATTTGCACGTGCTTTTATCTTTTCCTGGAGGATTTTAAAGTCCCTGTGGGAGGTATCAATTTTTGTATCCCCGATTCCATTTATACCTCCTTCATTGATAAATTCCTTTGCCATGCTTCTGCTTGATTATAATTTTTTACCTAAATATTTCGCCATTAATGCTTTTGCCTGCTCAGGCTCAATAAACATACGCCTTCTTATTGCAAGTGTAGCTCCATACTTCTCCTGGTATAAGGAAACCAATGATGATTTACTTTCAAAGGACAAGAAACCCATATAATCCCCTTTTCCTAATTCAAAACTTTTTTCACAGGCAAATGCAATCAAGGCTCCAGCTACATTTTCATATTTCCCTTTGCTTCCATAGTTATGGGGTGCTACTTCAACATTATTCATAAATAATGCTTCATCGTCTACAAGCGTCAGCATTAACAATCCTTCAGCAGATGAAGGCATATTTTTTAGGGTAAGCTTGAAAAAAATTGCTTGTTCTGATTTTAAAAGCTCTTTCCAATTAAATTTCCATTTCCCTTTTAAGCTGGATAAGTCTGATTTTCCAAATTCCGTTATTTGTGCTAAAAACTCAGACCCGGTTTCTGCTTCTATGATGTGAAGTTCCATTTTAGTAAAAGTACAAAAAATTATCAATAATTGATAAGAATATTCAGGGCTTTCCTATAAAACCATATAGGGCATAGAAGTTCATATACGGCCTTCATATCAGCAAGCTTATATGAACTCAATGCCCTTATATGGTTCAAAAATGTAGCCCATATTGAAAAATTGGTTTTTATAGGAAAACCCTATAGAATATTTTAGCCTAATGGCCGTGTTCTTTCTATTTCTCCTCGGTTAGATTGAAGTTAAAAGGCATATTAACCCAAAACTTTATAGGCTTACTTCCTTGCATGGCTGGTTCAAATTTGAGTAAATGGATTTTACGTTTCACTGCAGCAGCAAGTAGGGGATGTGCTTCTTCTATCACTATATGTCTGACATAGTTGCCTTGTTCATCTACTAAAACCCGCATCACAACTTTTCCTTCAATATCCTGTAAGCGCGCCCCTAAAGGGTATTTAATTTGTTGGCTTACTTCTGGAAGATTGAGGGGAATAGGCTCTGTTGACACAAATGTAAATTTGCTGGTATCGGCTTCAAGTGTGGTATTGGGGTTTTGCGCACTTGCGCTAAGGGAACAAATGGTAAAAAGGGCAAAGATTAGGCTTTTCATAAAGATGTAGTATATTTTGAGATTTAGTTTATACTGAACACTTTTCCATGCACCAAGATACAAATAATCCCCTTTACCACACAGATCCCACCCGCGTACGCGGCTACGAGATAGACCTCGCCCAGCAGGCAAGCCTGCCTTCCATGATCCGCATGATGCACGAGGCTGCCATGCAGCATGTGCTGAAGCTGAATATCTCAGCCAAAGAGCTCGCGCCTATGCAACTCGGCTGGGTGCTGCACCAGCAAAAGATCGAAATCTTTCGACGGCCTTCGCTGGGCGAACAGTTGCGCATCCTGACCCATCCTTCCGGGAAGGATGGCGTGATGACCTATCGTGATTTTCATTTTTATGATGAAAAGGAGGCCTTACTCGCCCAGGCCAGCACAGCCTGGCTGCTCTTTCATACCGAAAAACGGCGCATCGTGCGCTTTCCGCCTTTTATAGATGAATGGCTTGTCAAAGCCAATGAGTTGGAGCAGCTCCCGCGCCCTGAGCGCGACTTGCCCGAACTCAGCCATGCGGACTTCCGCATGCAGCAGCAGGTTCGCTACAACGAACTCGACTTCAATGCGCATCTGAGCAATTACTACTACGCCCGCTGGGCGATGGATTGCCTGCCACGGGAGTGGCTGGAGGGAAAGCAGGTGAAGAGCCTGAATATGAAATTTCAGGAGGAGTGCTATCTGGATGACCAGGTGGAGGTCCTGGCTCAGGATGCAGGCGAGGGAAAGCTGATTCACAGCCTTCGGAAAGGGGATAAGGAATTGGTGCGGGCTACTTCACGCTGGGAATAAAATTTTATTCTCCAATTCTTCCCGCATGTGAAGAAGCCTCAGCTCCGCATCAAAATCCGCGCTGAGGACAAATTTTTGCCCCTTCAACAGATAATCATAAATATGCCAATCCGTAGGCGGGGTGGGGATGGAGGGAATATCCTCAAAAGCGACCCATTCCAATATGCCTTCATCGCAAATGGGCGGCGGAATATTCTCAATTTCTGCCTGGTAGACGTAACAAATCCAATTGTAATTCGCAGGGGCCGTCTCGGTGATAAGGCCGCCAAAAGTCATGCTTTCCAGTTGCAATCCTGTCTCTTCCCAGGTCTCTCGCAGGGCCGCTTGCAGCGGATTTTCGTAGGGCTCGAGTTTGCCGCCGACAGGCGTGTATAAGCCCTTGTTGGGCTCTTTGAAGCGCTTAAGCAGCAGGAAGTTGCTGCCATGACGGAGCACATTCATGCAGGCGACTCTTTTCAGACCGGGGGCTACTTTCATTTTTGTATTACTCCTTGAAGGGTCGAATGTAGCTGTTTTTCGCGGCTATGCAAATCCAGCGCGAGGGTAATTTGATTGCGTGCACGATCCAGGTTGTGATCGGGATAGGCCGTTTTGTAGTATCTATTTCCATTTAGATAATCCGCGAGAAAACGCATTCCCATGATCAGGCTCATGTAGGTTCCCGCCTGCGCCAGGCTTTGAATTTCTATCGCTGTCAATTCTGTAGCGCAAGCTTCGAGATAGCCTTTTGCCAGGGCTTCAAAAGTCTGCATGTCGCAGCTTAGCTCATCCAGGGCTGTGCTGTCCTCTGCCAGGGGGCAGCACATGCTGCGTACCATATCCCCAAAATCATAGAGCACATAACCGGGCATGACCGTGTCCAGATCTATCACACAGAGGCCTTTGTGGGTATTTTTGTCAAAAAGGGCGTTGCTGAGTTTGGCATCGTTGTGCACGATGCGTTGGGGCAAAGCGCCGCTTTCCATCGCCTCAATGGTCGGAGCCAAATGCCTCCAAAGGCCTTCTGCATCTTTCATCCAGGGCTCTGCCTGCATCTTTTTGGCATCATCCGCAGCGGAAAAAGCTTCCTGAAGCTGCTCCCAACGCCAACTGAGGTCATGAAACCGATGGATCGTGGGTACAATTTGCTCTCTCGGCAAGGCCGAAAGCGCGACCCAAAATTCTCCGAAAAGCCGCCCGGCTTCATAGGCCTGATCAGCGTTTTCCACCACGTCAAAACTGATGCTATCCTGAATAGCGACCATCAATCGCCAGTTTCCGGATGGTGCCTGATGGTAATTTTTCCCTGAATTGCTACGAATCATTTGGAGATACCTTCTCTTATGATCCAGGGGATACTGCCGCTCTGACCAGGCTTTCATGCAAGCTGACAGCTGCTGTAGGTTCGTTCCCAGGCTTTCAGGATCGGGAAAGACCCCTTCATTGATCCGCTGCAGGACATAGACAGCCTGCTGCTCCAGATATACCCAATAACTGTCATTTATGTGCCCCACATGGATAGGAGCACAGTGTGAAATGGACTGCGGGATCGGAAAGTGGGAAAGGATGTCTTGTAGCTTTTTCAAAAGGAATGGATTCTGCACAAAAGTATTTATTCTGCCAGAAATTCATTTGCAAACTTTTCCCCTAAAAATCGTATCTTGAATAAAAAACTAACCCATGACAGTGATAGAAGCTTTTTCAGAAGTTGCTGAGAGTTTGGCTAAAATGGCCCCTGAAAGCATTGTTGCGCTTAAGGCTTCGCATACCATGAAAGATCGGGTAGAGGCACTGCTTCACAAAAAGCAGGAGGATAGCCTGAGTAGAGAAGAAGAGCTCGAACTGGAACGCTATCTTTCCCTTGATTTATTAATCAATCTTGCGAAAGCTCGCGCAAAATCCTTGCTCGCCGCGTGAAACAAAGGATTTCCAAAGCCTTAAGAACACTCATTGCCGAAAGGGCAGCTTTTCGTTGCGAATATTGTTTGGTGAAAGAGGAAGACTCCTTCCTGTCTTTTCAGGTTGATCATATCATCGCTGAAAAGCATGGAGGTGGGATTGAAATAGAAAATCTCGCCTATTCCTGCCCTCAATGCAATTATTGTAAAGGGTCTGACCTGGTCACTTTCCTGGATTCCTATCAGGACTTAGTCCCCTTATTTAATCCCCGAACCCAGCTATGGGATGAGCATTTTTATATTCGGAAAGGAGAAATCATAGGGCTTAGCAGAATGGGAGAAGCCACGATAAAATTGCTTCAGTTCAATTTTCCGGAACGACTTATCCAGAGAAAAATACTAATGGAAGGAGGATTTTATCCTTAATTCCACAAGGGCATGGTATATACCTCTTTTTCTCCCAGCGCGCGCAAGCGCGCTACCACCGTAGGCCTGTCGGCCTTGTAAGTCACCCCAAACCACTGCGCATCGCTGCGCAGCACCTTGACGCGGGCTGTGCCCGCGCTGATCATTTTGTTCACTTCGTTCGGTATGACGAACTCGCTTTTCATCTCCTGTCCGCGTTCGCGGAGGAAATCAGAAAAGGTATTTTCCAGGTGATCAAAAAGAGAGGGCTGAAAGCCCCAGAAATTCATGGAGCAGAGGTCTCCATCGGTGAGCTCGCCCTTGCGGCCATCGGGCTGTTCGAAGCAGATTTTGCCGTTTTCACGGCGGATATTGTAATGTTCTTCCGCTCCGCGCAGAAAGCCCCCTCTGTCTTGCAGACAGAGACCGCGGGAAACGCTGCCATGATCGGACAGCGTATTGCCGACCTGATAGCCTATCATGGCAAATTCTTCAGGTGAAGTGGTATTTTTTAGAAAATCCGCCATCGCCTGAAAAGCCTCAGGGCCGTAGTAATCATCCGCATTGATCGCGGCAAAAGGCTCGTTGATTGCGCTTTTTGCACAATAAATGGCATGTGCAGTGCCCCAGGGCTTGACACGTCCTTCAGGCACTTCAAAGCCTTTGGGCAGCATCTCCAGTTCCTGAAATGCAAGTTCTATCGGCAGTTTGCCAGCAAAGCGGCTGACAATTTTTTCGCGAAAAGGGGCTTCTATATCTTTTCGGATAACAAAGACAATTTTGGCAAAACCCGCCTGCATGGCGTCATAGACGGCATAGTCGAGCATGGTTTCGCCATGAGGCCCCAGAGCGTCTATTTGCTTAAGACCACCGTAACGGCTTCCCATGCCGGCGGCCATTATGAGTAGAGAAGGTTGATTCATCAAGTGCCAAAAATTTCTGCAAGTTTGTTTTCCAAAGCAGCGCCACGCAGGCGGCTGGCAATGATTTTACCTTCACGATCAACCAAAACAGTATAGGGGATAGAACCAACGCCATAAGTTTGAGCAGCTTCGCTTTGCCAGAACTTCAGGTCACTTACATGCAGCCACTCAAGGCCGTCCTGCTCGATGGCCTGTAGCCAACGACTTCTGTCTTTATCGAGGCTGACAGAGAGGATTTCAAAACCTTTGTCTTTGTATTTTTCATATACCCTGACCACGTTGGGGTTTTCCCTGCGACAAGGGCCGCACCAGCTTGCCCAGAAGTCAATGAGCACAACTTTTCCGCGCAAGTCACTGAGTTTCAGATTCTTTCCCTCGGGAGTTGGTAAGTTGATTTCGGGAGCCATGGCTCCTGAAACCTGGCTGCGAGCGCTTGCGGCTTCTTTCTTCATACTGGCAACAATCTGGTTATTTTCATTGGGGAAAACCTGAAAATATTGATCGGCCAGGCTGACATAAGCAGCCATGTTTTTATTTTTAAAGCCTTCAATCAAGCCCAGAAGGGCAAGCTTATAGGCGGAAGAACCTTTGGTTATCTTGTCCAGCTGGGTCTGAGCCAGGCCTTGCTGCTGCTCAGCAGAGAAGCCCAGTTGGGTAAGTGTAGTCCCATAGGATTTGAAAGCATCATGGAGGTAAGGCAGGTTGTTCAGCACAGGGTCAGAGAGGTCGCTATAGTGGAAGTAATTGTTGGCGAAATACTCCGGTTCGCTGTTATAGATCATTTGCCCGGCCGTCCTTTCATAATGCTGGTAGCTTACATAGGTACGTACACCGGCATATTTTGCAAGAAAAGGATTGGCTGTTTTGAGAGAGTCAATCAGGGCAATTTTTGCTTCATCGAGTTCAACCATTTTGTCTACAACCGACGTTAGGTCGCCGCCTTGCTGGAGGGTAGCGCGGTATTGGTTGATATTTTGGTTAAATGCCTGCAGGCTGGTTTCGAGCTGGCGTGTTACTGCCTCAAAGTCAGCATGGGTGCTGCCCTGATTGATTTTCGCCTGGCGAAAATCGTTGCAACTGCCATCGATCTGAACGATCGGGTCATGATTGATAGCTACTATCCTGACGCTGCTTGCGACAGGCCCGATGAAGTAAAAACCTGCGGGCAATTCGCCTGCATCGAGGGAATAGCTGCCTTTGCCATTTTCAAAAGAAAGAGGAGTCGCATAGAGCTTTTTCAACATGATACCATCCAGTCCAAAGAGGTACATGGAGTCTGAGTTACAGGCCGTTACGGTTCCATTGATGATGGTTTTTCCTGTAGGGGAAATGTCTGCGGCGCTCTTTTCAGCTGTGCTTTTGCAGGAGTAGCTAAAAAGAAGGCTTATGGCAAGAAAAAAGTTTAACATAAGTTTCATATCAAAATCTATAATCAGTAGAGCAACACAAATATAAGGAAATGCTTTGGGCAACTCAATTCAATCGGGGATCAGTGGGGTAATTCGAAAGCACTTTATACTTATCCCCCATATCGCGAAGGATTTGCTGCCAAAGGTCTTCATAATCTTCTGTGAAAACAAAATCTATGTTGGAGGGTGCGACTATCCAGGATTTTCGTTCCAGCTCTGTTTCGAGTTGGCCTGGCGACCAGCCGGAGTAGCCCACGAAGAAGAGGATCTCATGTGCTTTCACGCTGCCTTCCTCAATCATTTTTTTCAGTTGTTCAAAATCGCCACTCCAGTAGAGCTCATCTACGATTTCCCTTGCGCCGGCCAGGCGATCTCCCAGGCGATGCACGAAGTGCAGGGTATTTTGCTCCACCGGGCCGCCCATGAAAACGGGCGCATGGCTGACGGGGGCACCCTCCACCAGGTCTTGAAGCAGTACATTGAGCTGGCGATTCATCACAAAGCCGAGGCTTCCTTCCGCAGTATGCTCGACCAGTAAAATGACGGTCCGCTGGAAGTTGGGATCTCCCATAAAAGGCTCTGATATCAAAAAGCGTCCGGGCTGAGGCTTGTAGGAACTCGTTACCATATTCTATTGAAATTTGATCTTGAATTTGAGATTAAAGTTGAATGCTTCGCATGGAAATTAACGGAAATGAAATCAAAAAGCCTACCTTTGCTGCCTAAAATCCTCTCCATGATTAAGTCGAGAAAACTGATTGCCTGGCTGATAATGATTTACCTTAGCCTGGCCTGGGGCAGCTCTTTTATGCTGATGGACAAAGCGCTGAAGGTATTCCAGCCTGAAGAAATCGCAGCCTTGCGGATCGTCCTTTCGGCACTTTGCCTGCTTCCTTTTATCCTGCCGCACCTCAAAAAGTTGAGCAGGAAAGACTGGATTACGCTCGGGCTGGTAGGCTTAATTTCTAACGCTATTCCTGCCTTTCTATTTCCCAAAGCCATGCAGGTGGTTACAAGTGTCACGGCAGGTGTGCTCAATTCTCTGTCGCCACTATTTACCCTTTTGCTGGGGATTTTGTTTTTTGGTTTTCGCTTTCCACGCATCAAAGTCATTGGCGTTTTGATTGGTTTGGGCGGGGCTATGCTGCTGGTCTTTTTTCCTGCAAGTAGAACCTCCACCGAAGGCCTGGCCATTGAATATCCTTTTTGGCAGTATGCTGCTTTTGCGATGTTGATTGTGATTGCCACGGTCTGTTATGCCGCCGGTACCAATATGATCAAGAAGTATTTGAATAAAATGCCTTCCCTTTGGGTTGCCGGTTTTGCCCTGGGTATCATGATGGTTCCTGCTGCTATATACATGCTGGTCACAGATTTGCCTGCTACTTTTGAGGCAAAAGGATCCGTAGCCTGGGAAGGCCTGGGGTATGTATTCATCCTGGCTGCCTTTTCAACCGCTATCGGCGTATGGGCATATAGCAAATTGATTCAGATGACCGACCCTGTTTTTTCCTCCTCAGTGACCTACCTCATTCCCGTCGTAGCGATGCTTTGGGGTCTGGTGCTGAAGGAGTCCATCAATATCTACCAGATCATCGGAAGTTTGATCATCCTTTCCGGTGTATACCTGGTAAATAAACAGCGTTAGGAGAAAATCTCACGCATGCGGGCCATAAAGCCCTTTTCACTGCGTTCCTTCCCTGGTTGGAAGTTGGCTGATTTATTCAGTTTTTCGAGGATCTTACGCTCCTCTGAAGACACCTTTTTGGGCGTCCATACATTGATCTGGACGAAAAGGTCTCCCGCGCCATAGCCATTGATGTTGGGCAGGCCTTTGCCTCGCAGGCGGACTACCTTGCCCGGCAAGGTGCCGGCAGGAACCTTGAAACGGGCCTTGCCGTTGAGGGTAGGCACATCTACCGTGGTGCCTGTCACGGCATCCGGGAAGCTGACAAAAAGCTCATGGATGAGGTGATCTCCGTTTCTTTCAAAAAGCTCCGAAGGCTTTTCTTCTATGTGAATATAGAGGTCGCCGGGGCGTCCTCCTCTTATGCCGGCATTGCCGCGGCTATCGAGTTTGAGTTTGTGGCCCTCCATGACCCCAGCGGGGATATTGACGGTGATGACATCGTCTTGCAGGATGCGGCCTTTGCTTTCGCACTTGGCACAGGCAGAAGAGATGATGCGTCCTTCACCCTGACAGGTCGGGCAGGTATCTACCACTACGTGGCGATAAAAAGCGCCCCCCGCCTCCCGGCGAATCTCGCCGGAGCCATTGCAGCTCGGGCAGGATTTGTAGGCTGTGCCGTTGGCGGCACCATTGCCCTCACAACTGTCACAGGAGAGGTATCTCTTGAGTTTGATCTTTTTCTCTACGCCTTTGGCGATTTCTTCGAGATCGAGTTTGAGGGAAACGCGCAGGTCTGCGCCGGGCTGACCGCGCCGCTTGCGGCGCTTGCGACCGCCTCCACCGGCACCCCCAAAGATGTCTCCAAAGGGACTCCCTTCCCCAAAGATATTTCCAAAAATATCACTAAAATCTACCTCCTGGTAACCGCCACCAGCGGCACCCCCCATGCCTGCATGACCAAAGCGGTCATAGCGCGCACGTTTGTTGTCATCACTCAGCACTTCGTAGGCTTCAGCCGCCTCTTTAAACTTCTCCTCAGCCTCTTTATCACCAGGATTGCGGTCCGGGTGAT
This sequence comes from Bacteroidia bacterium, assembly GCA_030430205.1. Taxonomy (GTDB): domain Bacteria; phylum Bacteroidota; class Bacteroidia; order J057; family J057; genus JAUIGE01. Next base: position 62,495 of record JAUIGE010000001.1, read on the forward strand.
ACTTCATCGCCTGCTTGCGGTAAGCCTTTTTCATCTCATCAGCGTTGGCAGACTTGCTGATGCCTAAGACTTCGTAATAATCTCTTTTCTCCATGGTATGCTTATTCGCCTACTATCACTTTGGGGAAGCGAATGATTTTTTCCTTCAATCTGTAGCCTTTTTCAATTTCGTCTATCACCTTGCCTTTTTGCTCTTCATCCTCCACCGGCACGGCTGTGATGGCCTCATGAATCTCCGAGCTGAAGCTTTCGCCAATGGATTCGATGCTCTCCAGGCCAATTTTTGTCAAAATATTATTCAACTGACGGCTGAGGCTGTGAATACCCTCCTTGATCGCTGCCAAATTGTCACTTTTATCCATCGCCTCCATCGCCCGGTCAAAGCTATCCAATACCGGAAGCAATTGCTTGAGCAGGTCTTCATGGGAGTATTTGATGAGCTCGCTCATCTCTTTTTCCTTGCGCTTGCGCATATTGGCAAAGTCGGCGTTCAGGCGAAGGGCGTAGCCCTCTGACTCTGTCAGCTTGATTTTGGTTTCTTCAAGCTCTTTTTGGAGCATTTCAAGCTTATTGGCAGCACTATCCGCACTTTTTCCTTTTTTCGATTTTCCTTTATTCACAGGGATTTCTTCATTTTGCTCAGCTTCCTGTTCGATAGAAATTTCCTTTTCATTCTGCTGTTCAGCAGCTTCTTTATCTATGTTTTTTCCGTTAGGCATGTGGGGATCCATGTTTGGGGTTGCCTTTGCTTTATTGTTTCTTTTACTCATATTTTCAAACACTTTCAGGCTATTCTGTAATTCCATCTGTTATATCACATTGTGTGCCATTGACATTTTGGCTTAAGTATCTGACAAATTGGTTAAAATCTGCTGAATCTCAGTATTTTTGCAGATGTAAGAACCCCAGCAACAGCATGAATAAACACAATAGGCTTTTTGTATTCCTGGCAATATTTTCCTTTCTGCTAGCAGCACATTTCTATCCTTCTCCTCCTCAGGAGGCTGCGGATTTGCCTGTATTTGGCAAGCGAGACCGGATGGACCTGGCGATGGCGCAGGAATACGAAATGACCCATGATCCTTCCACAGGAGAGGTGCCCAGGGAAGCCCTGAGGGAGGCTTATCTGTATGCAGAAAGGCTGCGGGCGGAGCGCGACAGGGCGCGGGCAGCGATTTCTGACATGAATTGGACGGAACGTGGCCCCAACAATTTTGGCGGTCGTACACGCACCATCATGATTGATCCCAACGACTCGACCCGGCGGACGGTATGGGCGGCAGGGGTGGCTGGAGGCCTGTGGAAAACGAACAATATCACCGCAGCAGCGCCAGCCTGGCAGCCACAAGATGACTTTTTTGGCAACCTGGCGATCACCTGCCTGGTCCATGACCCGGTCAATCCGCAGCTCATGTACTTCGGCACAGGTGAAGGCTATTTCAACTCGGATGCGATGCGCGGCCTGGGCATCTGGAAAAGTACAGATGGGGGTGTCAGCTGGAATCCGCTTTCTTCTACGCAGAACAGCGATTTTCATTATTGCTACCGCTTGCTGATGGTGGGCCAGGACAGCCTGCTGGCTGCTACCCGCTCCGGCTTACGCCGGAGTACCAATGGAGGAGCCTCCTGGACCAAGGTCCTCGGAGGCAGCGGTGTCTCCAACACCATTTACGATATAGAAATGGCCGCCGATGGCCGCATCTTTGCCTCGCCTAACGGCGGCATTCACATCTCTGCCGACAAAGGCGCGACCTTTGGGCCGCCGCTCTCCCTGCCGGTAACGGCAGAGCGGATCGAAATCGGCTGCGCCGCTTCTGATGCAAATTATGTCTATGCGCTCGTTGAGCGCAGCAATAGGGTGGAGGCCATCCTCCGATCTACCGATGGAGGCGCAAACTGGACGAGCATGGCAGAGCCCAATGATATAGATGGCGGGATTCCTGCCACGGACTTTAGCCGCAATCAGGCATGGTATGACCTGACGATCGCTGTTGATCCAAACAACCGGGACGTGGTTCTGGTGGGTGGAGTGGATTTGTTTAGAACCAATAACGGAGGATTGAGCTGGCAACAGATTTCCCATTGGTGGGGAGGCTATGGCTTTCAGGAAGTGCATGCAGATCAGCACTTTATCTGTTTTGAGCCAGGCAATTCTGATGTGGTTTATTTTGGAAATGACGGAGGGGTATATGTGAGTTTCAATGGAAATAATGTGATACCGACCATCCAGCGAAAAGATGCAGGCTACCGCACAATTCAATTTTATGCCTGTGCGATACATCCGACAGCAGATGACAATCATTTTCTGGCAGGTGCCCAGGACAATGGCTCGCACCGCTTCAGCAGCCTGGGGCTGGGCAATACCCTGGAGGTAACGGGCGGAGACGGCGCATTTTGTCATATAGACCAGGATCAGCCGCAATACCAGTTGACTTCTTATGTTTACAACAACTACTATCGCTCCAGCAACGGAGGCCTTTCGTTTAACTCTTCCAGTCATGGAAATACAGGCAGGTTTATCAATCCATCGGATTATGATAATGATGCCAATAAACTGTATGCAGCGCGCAACAATGGCGAATATCTTCGCTGGGAGAATCCCCAGAGTGGCAGCTCTTTTACAACGATAGTTGCCGGATTTGGGAGTAAGGTATCGGCTGTCAGCTGTGATCCCAATGTGGCGAACCGCGTTTATTTTGGCATCGGAAATGGTCGGGTGTACCGGGTAGATGATGCTCACACAGCAGCGCCGACGATCACTTACCTCAACAATGGCGCGGGCATGCCGGGCAGCTATATCTCCTGCATTGAGGTAGAAGAGGGCGATACGGATCACCTGCTGGTTACTTATTCAAACTACGGAGTCAACTCCGTCTGGGAGACCGCCGATGGCGGGCTCAACTGGCAATCTGTCGAGGGCAACCTGCCCAATATGCCCATCCGTTGGGCGCTTTTTCATCCGAAGGATGCGGATCAGGCCCTCCTCGGCACCGAGCTGGGAGTCTGGTCTACCGATGATTTGAATGGAAACAGCACCAATTGGGGCCCTTCCTCTGTTGGCCTGGCCAATACACGGGTGGAGATGCTTCAAATAAGAAAATCTGACTTGCTGGTCATTGCAGCCACGCATGGACGAGGCCTGTTTTCTTCGGATGTTTTTATGGCCCCACAGGCCAGACTGGGTGCAGATCGTCAGATCGGCTATGTGAACAAAAGCATACAGTTTACTGATTACTCAGTCAAAGGCACCAGCTGGAGCTGGGATTTTGGAGATGGCAATTTTTCCACTGCACAGCACCCCAGCCATAGCTATGCTACACCGGGCTTATATCACGTCCGTTTGACCATCAATGGGGGAGCAGATACGGATGTTCAAAATAATTTTATCCATATACTGCCAGATAAAACTCCGCCCTACTCAGCGGCTGATGGAGGGGATTTTGAGACAAATATATTGGACTTCGCACCGGAGAGCGTATCGGGAACCGCCTTTGAGCGGGGCAACTCAGGGATCAATGGCAAACACGGCACATTTAGTGGGCGGAATGCCTGGGTGACAGGCCTGAACCAAAGCAACTATACCGACCTCACAGATGCGAGGCTGTACACGCCTAATTACGATTTTTCCCTGCTGGGTGTCTATACCCTGCGCTTTCGCTCGCGCTTCTATACGGAGACAGCTTATGATGGCTTTCGCCTGGAATACTCCCTGGATCGGGGAGACAATTGGACTCCTTTGGGTGTGAATGGCGCGCAGGCCAATTGGTACAATTTTGCCAATACTGCTTCTACGACTTCCTTTCCCTGGAATGAGGCTTTTTTCGCAGGAAACAGCAGCAGCAATTTTGAGGAATACTACTTTGATCTGACTTTCCTCTCAGGCAAGCCTGATGTCGCCTTCCGCTTTCGCTTCAAAAGTGATCCTTTTATCACGGCACCTGGTGTGGCGATAGACAACTTCGAAATCGATAACTACCTGCTAGCTGTCAGTCTTCTAACATTTGAAGGCCAATGGGAAAATCGGGCTGCAAAGCTCGAATGGGTCGCCCAAACGGACGGCAATGCTGCATTTTTCAGCCTGGAACGCAGCAGCACAGGCAGCGATTTCGCTGAAATAGCAAACATCCCCTTTGCTACGCAAAATGGGGATGCTATGTATTCTTTTTTTGACAAAAATGCTGCGATTGGCCTGAACTACTACCGCCTGCGTTGGCAGGATGTGAATGGCGCTTTGGCTTATTCCAATGTGATTGCGGTTACGCGGCCGAGTGAAGGCTTTTCCCTTTATCCCAACCCCGCCCACAAGCAGGTAAATCTTCAGCTCGATTTTGATGCACAGCTGCGTTTGTTAAACATGAAAGGGCAGACTGTGCGACAGTTTTCGCTGCCCGCAGGCATCCACTATCTCCCCCTTCAGGGCCTGGAGGCGGGTATGTACCTGCTCGAAATTAGTTCGAATGATGGCCGCAAGCGAAGCGCGAAGCTAATTGTAAGATGATTTGAGGATTTGAAGTTGTTGCTATTTTGGATGAAGAAGCTTTCCAAGATACTTGGACATTGGAAGGAATCTATCAATTACGCAATATGCATCCAATCCCAAAGAGATTAAATACCAACTCAATCAGTGGATACAACATGTAGTAAAACTCAAGCATAAGGCCATGGCCACCTTTCTAAACACATTGAAAATCGAATGAAGCAGATTTTTGCATTTGCTCAGTATAGGGGCATAAATGCTGTCATCAAAGGACAAAACAATATCCTTTGCTTTTTATTTGAAGAAATATTTCAAATATGTTGGTTTGATTTGCCTATTATCATTAGATTTAATAAGTGTTTTTTTCAAGTATTTATTTTAGCCCGCCTATAAAGACACCACAATAAGAAGAGCAACAGGACCTTTTTTCTACTTAATCACCTTTTAATTGAACCATTTATGCGAATTACTACTCTCACAACCCTCGGGTTGCTGACATTTTTCCTATTAGCCGGAAATTATGTCTTTTCCCAGCCCATTTCATCTTTTCCTTATTCAGAGAGTTTTGACTTATTTCCGGCCAGCCTTGCCGGGTCTGGCTCCATTGTAGAACCTGCGCCAGTCTTTCCTGGTGACTGGGGTAATGTAAATTCCATAGATGCACCGCCCGATAATGACGGCCTTCAGGACTGGCACGCGGTTTCCGGCGGCACGCCTTCTGGTGCGACGGGCCCCACAGCTGACCATACTTCTGGCAGCGGACGGTACCTTTACATTGAAGACTCTGGCGCAGATAGAGATTCGATCTCGCTGCTTAGCCCTATTTTTAATGTGACGGCGCTGAGTTCCCCGACTTTGTCTATATGGGTACATAGCAATGTCAATGAGGTAGGAAAGGGTTACTTAGGTGATACCAGCTACAATGACCTGAAGATTGAAGTCTTCTCGGGGGGTGCCTGGGTGCTTATAGATTCTATCGGTGCCCTCAATACCGACTGGACAGAGTTTATCTATGACCTGAGTAGCTATACCAATATCCTGCGTTTCCGTTTTCGGGCTAATAACAATAATCTGGGAGACTTTGTGCATGACATCGCTATCGATGATTTTTCCATCTTTGACTTTCCTGATATTGAGGCAGCTTTAGTCGGTGCCAGTATAAAAACAAATGCACCAACAGGTTATCAACTGGCACCTATCTCTCAGGGAGCATCCTATGATGTGCAGGCAGTCATTCGCAACGCCGGCAAAAATACCCTTACCAACGTGAAGGTTGTAGCTGATTTTGGAACATATAAGGACAGCGGAACGGTAGCTTCGCTTATTTCTTTGACAAATGACATCCTGAGCTTCAACAGCTTCACTCCAGTGGATGATACACCGGGAACTTTTACCCTTTCCCTTTCTCAAAATGATACTACTCCCGGCAACAATTCGCGGGTAGTATTAGTGAATGACAGCACTTTTGCAAGGGATGACAGTGTCGCGAGTGGCGCCCTGGGTTTCACAGGCGCAACAGGTATTTTTGGAGATATGTATGAACTTACGGCCCCTGATGTACTTACCTCCAGCTCATTTTTCCTAAACAATCCTCCTCTTGGAGATAGTGTAAGAATCCTGCTATTTGGTTTTGGGAACCAATTGGCTGGAGAGCCTGATACGATTGGCGGTTTGTTGGATTCCACCGACTATCTCGTAATCAGTAGAGGCGGCTGGATTACCCTGCCGTTTAAATGTCAGCCGGAACTGACTGCTGGCCAATACTTTATCGCTGTCGAGCAGGTAAATCTCAACAACGTCAGTTGTGGATATGATGCCGATACCTATATCCCGGGAGTGGCTTTCTTTGGTGATGGCATCAACCGTTGGGTGGAAATCAGCGCAGTACCTTCGCTGATATCATCCTTTATGGTGCGCATGAACTTTGGAACAGAGACAGCACCTAAGGCCATGATTACCTCTTCAGCTACAGCATTATGTGTAGGAGATACAGTCAGCCTAAACAGCACAGGTGGCCTGGCTACCTACAATTGGCTAGGGGTAGGGGTACAAAGCGCCATGGCAGCTACCACCAAAGCTGTAAGCGCTGTTACCGGCACGTTCCCTTACGTCCTGATGGGCGTTGACGCCAATGGTTGTGCGTCTCAGGCAATCACAATGGTTACCTTTGACCCTTTACCTTCAAGTTCTATTTCGGGGGACACAACCATCTGTGCCGGGGAAAACGTTACCTTGACCGCTTCCGGTGGGACTTCTTATTCATGGAATAATGGCGATATGACTCCCATGACTACTGTCAGTCCGACTGACACCACAACTTATGATGTGACCGTGAGCATTGGCGGTTGTGGCGTAGATGAGTCAGTCACAGTCAATGTGCCTGAAGTATTTTTGCATGTAGACCTGGCTGTGGATGTAGCTTGTAACGGGGACTCTACAGGCGTAATTGAAGTCAGTTCTTTCGCACCTGGCAGTGTGACTTATAGCTGGTCTGATGATGCCAATGCAACATCTGCAAGCCGCAATAACCTGCCAGCAGGTATGTATACGATAACTGTTACAGATGATGGAACACAGTGTTCTTCCGGAAGTATGGTTACACTTGGGGAGCCTGCAGCGATCACCCTGACCCCTTCTGCTTTTGGTGCCACCAATGGCAATACCGATGGCTTCGCCATTATCGCGGCCAGTGGTGGTACAGCTCCATTCAGCTATGCCTGGAATGATGGCGCTATGCAGACAGGAGATACAGCTGTAAATCTAGGCCCTGGTACATATTCCGTAATCGTTACTGACGACAATGGCTGCATTGACAGTGCTTCTGTGACCATCAATGAGTATGGTGTGGGTATCGAAGACCTGCTCAATCCTGCTTTGGTGAAAGTATATCCGAATCCCAACAACGGACAATTTGTCCTGAGTGGCCTGAATGCTTTTGGCCATGATGCAGCGCTTCAGATTCATGTATATGACCTGAATGGGAAAAATGTTTTTTCAAAGGCCATACATGCCCAAAATGAACTGCACATCAACCTGCCTTCAAATCGTGCGGCCGGTGTGTATATGATTCATATTCAAAGCGAAAGCATGAGACTCGTCAAGCGTGTCATGATCAAGTAATAAGCATCTTTTGAAATAAAATCGTAAAATTGGGTAGGAATGCTTCCGGGTATTCCTACCCTTCTTTTTACCCAGCACTATTATGCAAAAGCTGTTACTTATTTTTTGTTTTTGTGGCCTGTTCCTCGCCTGCGGGCAAAAATCGCAGAACAAAAAACGAATTCAGGAGGCCGAACTAACGCCCCTTCAAAGCATGGCTGTGACGTACCTGAGTTATCCACGATTCGTTCATGATGAATTCACTCAACAATTTTTCGGCATTCCTCTTGAATTGGAAGAATATGCCCCAGATACCCGCACCTTATATCTCTCGGCACCCAAAGATTCGCTTAGTAAAAAGAAGCTTTTCGCTATTTGCCAGGATAGCTCCCTGATTCAGTTTGCTCTTGAAGACTCAAATGGGATAAGCCTAGATTCTTACCATTTCCCAGATTCAAACAAGCTCTATTTTAAATTGCCTGCCTCCTCCCTGAACATCGATTCTTCCAGACAGATTTACACGCATTTTGGGGAGATTATGTATGAAGCAAGCCTTGCTGAATTGGCAGACATTTACTCTCGCAAAATGATGTTTAATGGGTCTGCAATAGCCGGAATCCCTGACAAGAACAACCCAGATCAGGTTTCGTGGATCGGTAATCATTGCGCCACAATCTCGCTTGCAGGCGAGCCTTCACTCCTTCGTCTCTCCTCCAGAATCATCGATTCGACAGCCTCACGCGAAGCGCAGGCTCAACAACTCCTCGATTTCGTGTCACGAAATATCACCTATACCAGAGACGCTGGGGAACTTTTCCGTAATACGGCGGAGATCTTGCTGGGCAAGAAAGCAGATTGCAGCGGCAAGGTAGTGCTTTTCGCCAGCCTGCTGGAGCAGATCGACTATCCCTACCTGCTGGTCTACCTGCCCCGGCACATCGCCCTGGCACTACCAGGGGACTTCTCCCGCAAAAATGGCATGCTCTTCGAGCATGAAGGTCAGACCTATTTTTTCGCAGAAACCACCTTCCCTGGCTTTTTGATTGGCTCCACCTATTTTTCCCCTCCTTTGAGCGAAAATGATATCGAGTTTCTTCAGTATCCTGGCAAGGAAACGAAGCTATATGATGTGGTAAATGGGGATTCGCTGGAGTTTGTGAAAAAATGAGGAGAGGGGACGCTGATCACGTTGGTTTTTGCTCCTCATCGCCGTCGAAAAGGCGGCACCATCAATCCCGCTTCGCTGGATTCGATTAAGGTCTCCAGCCGTCGCTGACGGGTTTCTTCTCTTTTGGCGCTCATCACCCAGTGAATTGTATTCTTTTTGTAACCGGGAGCGAGATTTTCGAAAAACTCCCAGGCTTTGGGATTTGCCTGAAGCTGCTGGAGATAAGCTTTGTCAAGCTTTGGGGAATCCTGCTCATGGGCGTAAATCTTTGATTTATTCTCTTTTCGCCGCTCCCAGGCGGCGAGGCCTGCGGGCTGCATGCGGCCTTCGGCCTGGAGTTTTTCCATCAATCCGATGTTGATGGCGCTCCAGATGGAGGTAGGCTTGCGCGGCGTGAAGCGGATTTTGTAGCTGACATCATCTATGGACTTTCGCAAGCCATCTATCCAGCCATAGCAAAGGGCTTCCTCCACCGACTCTGGCCAGGTGATGCTGGGGATTTTCGATGCTTTTTTATAAAAGCCTACCCAAAGTTCGGTTTCTGTCTCAAAATGGGCTTTCAGCCATTGCTTAAAATCTTCTGGCGTAGGGAAAAAAGTGGGTTCCATGATTTTTTCTGTCAACATACCATTTTGCGGCTATAATCTCAACATGAGTCAGACCACTTTTCTTGTAACTCTTGGCGGCTTCATGCAACTTGCAGTCCTTACTTCTTCTTTTATTTCAACCCACCTACAGATGAACCCCGAACAACTAGCCACCCTTGTAGACCAGGCAGCTATGGATGCCCGTCCTATTCCCCAACTCAGTCTTTCCCACAGCTTCAGTGAAGCCGATGGATACGCCATCCAGGCCGCTTCGATGGCCCATCGCTACGCCCGCGGCGAAAAGCTGATCGGCCTGAAAATGGGTTTCACCAGCGAAGCCAAAATGAAGCAAATGGGCGTGCATGATATGATCTGGGGGCGATTGACGAGCAGCATGCTTAGAGAAAATGGGAGCGTTTTAGCGCTGAATACATTTATACATCCCCGCGCCGAGCCGGAAATCTGCTTTTTGATCCAAAAAGACATTGAGCGTGAATTGAGCCTGGAAGAAGCGCCAGAGTATGTGGAGGCCGTAGCTGCCGCTATAGAAATCATCGATTCCCGCTACCAAAATTTCAAATTTTCGCTCGAAGATGTGATCGCAGACAACTGCTCTTCGGCCGCACTTTTTGTGGGAGCATGGCAGGACAAACATACGCCTCTCGGCGATTTGAAAATCAGCCTGATGATTGACGGCGAAGTAGTTCAGACAGACTCCTCTGCTGCTATATTGGGCGATCCCTGGCGGTCTCTCCAGGCCGCTACGCGGCTGGCGCATCAATATGGACAGCCGATTCCGGCTGGCTCTTATATCATGGCTGGCGCGGCTACGCCGGCGGTTTTCCTGTCCGCAGGACAGGAGGTCAAGGCCGTCGTAGAGGCCCTGGGAGAGGTGACGTTCACCGTAGAGGGATAAAGTTTTGAGTTTCGGGTTTTGGGTTTTGAGTTTTGGGTTTTGAGTTTCGGGTTTTGAGTTTCGGGTTGCAACCCGGAACCCGGAACCCGAAACCCGAAACCCGAAACAACTCTTACCCTATCTTCATCACCGGCACATCGCCTTCAATGATGAGTTTTCCCTCCGTCGCGTCCTGTATATCTTTTACAGAAACACCCGGAGCGCGCTCCAGCAGCCTGAATCCGCCGCCTTCGACGATTTCGAGGACTGCAAGATTGGTCACAATCTTTTTCACACAGCGCACGCCTGTGATGGGCAAGGTGCAAGTTTTGAGCAATTTGGATTGCCCGCGCTTGTCGGTATGCATCATCGCGACGATGATGTTTTCGGCGGAGGCGACGAGGTCCATGGCACCGCCCATGCCTTTGACCATGCGGCCTGGTACTTTCCAGTTGGCGATATCGCCATTTTCAGATACTTCCATTGCGCCCAGCACGGTCAGCTGCACATGCTGCCCGCGGATCATGGCGAAGCTGGTCGCGGAATCGAAGATACTCGCTCCCGGCATGGCCGTGATGGTTTGTTTACCTGCATTGATCAGGTCGGCATCTTCTTCTCCCTCATAGGGAAAAGGGCCCATGCCCAGGATGCCGTTTTCGGACTGCAGCTCAATGCTGATGCCCTCAGGTATGTAGTTGGCGACAAGGGTCGGAATGCCAATGCCCAGGTTGACGTACCAGCCGTCCTGCAGTTCCTGGGCTATTCTTTTTGCTATATCTTGTTTGCTAAGCATGAAAATCGTTTTTCGTTTTTTGTTCTTCGTTAGGAAAGAAGTTTACAGTTTCTTCACTTCAAAAATCCTTGTTCCTTGTTCGTCATTCGTCAATCCATCATCTCTTCCTCACCGTCCTCTGCTCAATGCGCTTCTCGTATCCTGTTCCCTGAAAAATGCGCTGCACGAAGATGCCGGGCGTGTGGATGAAATTGGGGTCCAATTCGCCGGGCTCTACGAGCTCTTCGACCTCAGCGATGGTGATCTTACCGGCCATGGCCATGAGGGGGTTGAAGTTACGGGCGGTGCCTTTGAAGATGAGGTTGCCCAGGCGGTCGCCTTTCCATGCTTTGACGATGGCAAAGTCTGCGGTGAGCGCATGCTCCAGGATGTGCGGCTTGCCGTTGAAGTAACGGACTTCCTTGCCTTCGGCAACCTCGGTGCCGAAGCCGGCAGGCGTGAAGAAGGCGGGGATACCCGCGCCTCCGGCGCGGCAGCGCTCCGCAAGAGAACCTTGCGGAATCAAATCCACCTCCAGCTCACCGCTGAGCATCTGACGCTCAAACTCGTCATTTTCGCCTACATAGGAAGAGATCATCTTCCTGATCTGTCGTTTTTGCAGCAAAAACCCGAGACCAAAGTCGTCCACGCCGGCATTGTTGGAAATGCAGGTAAGGCCGGTGACGCCCTTTTCTACCAGGGCTGCAATGCTGTTTTCAGGAATGCCGCACAAGCCAAATCCACCGAGCATGAGGGTCATATTGTCCTCTATCCCCTGGATGGCGGCCTGGGCGTTAGCTACTATTTTATTCATATCGCGTGACTGTTTATTTGTTTAGTCAAAGGTAATAGGAATTGCCCTGAAATCAACGCCCCCTAGTCCCCCGATCCTCTAACGAGTCATCACCACCCCCGCCCGCCGCCTGTCGGCGGCCCCCATCAGCATGCCATTGGCATCCTGGTAAGCGACATGCGTGCCGCCAAAAAACATGTTTTTCTCCTCCCAAAACTGCACCCGGCTACCCGGCAGGCTGAAGGCTTCGCCTTCGTACAGCAAGCCCGGCTCTGCGCTGAGCAGGTGCCCTTCCCAGTGCGCCCGGGGATGATCTACCGCTTCCTGCGGACTCATCCCCTGCCCGATCAGGTTGATGACAACCTGCATGATCGCGGTGCGGATACGCGCTGAGCCGCCTGAACCGATGACGATTTTGGGTTTGCCCTGATACAGGACGATGCTCGGCGACATCATGGAACTGACGCGGCGGTTTTCCGGCCATTGGTATACGCCTTTGGGGAAAAGGTCTGTCTCGCCCAACATATTGTTGGCGTGGATGTCTGTGTCGGGGATCATCTCCCCGGAGGAGCCACCGATGGTGGTGGTGAGGCTGGCGGCATTGCCTTTGCGGTCTATCACGCTGAGGTGCGTGGTATTGCCGAGGGCATCGAGGTAGCTTGTGAGGTGGTCACGGCGGTAGCTATCCATCGCCTGGATCACGCTGGCAAGTTCTGTGAGGTAGTTGCCGCCCATGGGCTGCTGGCGGGAGAGCTGCATGGCCTCGGCCTGCTCCAGGCCGTGACAGATGAGGCTGCCGCCTGCGCTGGGCGGAGGATTGGTGAGGATGACATGCTCGCGGTAGTCGGTCTGAAGGGGTTTTCTTTCGATCACCTCATAATGCGCCAGGTCTTCCAGCGAAATGCTGCCGCCATGCTGCGCATGGTCTTCGGCGAACTTCCGTGCAATTTCTCCTTTGTAGAAAAGCTCCGAGCCTTCCTCCTCCAGCCACTCCAGGGTGTCAGCAAACAAAGGCAAAAACATGCGCTCGCCCAGCCGAAGGGTGCGGCCATCCTTTGTATAACGACGAGCTACTTCCGGCTTTTGCAGGAGAATGGATTCGAGGATTTTGAGGGAATATTCCTGATAAGGGGTGATGATGACACCTTCTCTTGCCAGCTTCACTGCTGGCCTGATGATTTCTTTCATGGGCAGGCTTCCCAGCCTGCGGTGTATGTGAAAAAGGCCCGCCGGGCATCCCGGAACGGCGACGGAGGCTTTGCCATTGTACTGGTGCTGTGAGACAGCACCGAAGTGGATGTAGGAGTCGCGAAAGTCTACTTCGCTCATTTTCTGCCGCTTGCGCGGCGTTTGGACGAAAAAGTCGAACAGGCAGGCTTCGCCTGCTGCGGTATAGGTATTCATAAAACCCCCTCCTCCCATGGAGGTAAGGGAAGCTTCGCTGACGAAGGAGACCAGCATGGCCGCCAGGGCAGCGTCAAAGGCGTTGCCGCCTGCCTCCAACATGTCTATACCAGCCTGGGCTGTCGTGGGATGTCCTGCCGCTATGGTGCCGTATTTGGGATTCATACGGCCAAATAAGGGAATTTTCTGCTAAGCTGCTGCTTTTGGAGCTTATTCTCGTAGCACAAATTTCATCACGCCATGCGCACCGCTGCAGCGCTCCCACTCTAGGATATACATCCCTCCCGGCAGGGACCTCGCTGGCTGTAGGCGATAGCCCTGAGCGAGTTTCTCTGTGTTTGAAATGGTAATTTTCTGGCCAGAGAGGGCGTAGAGATGGAAGTGGATGATGGGCTGATTGGGGCAATCATCTTTGAGAGTCAGAGAGTGTGTGGGAGAATGAGCGTGGAGATGGAGGGGGCAGTTGGGGAAAAGATTGGGGGTGAGGGATTTGGTGAAGTTAAGATTAAGGGAAGCAATATAGAGATTTTGAGTTCCTTTGAATTCCAACTCATGCCTACCCAAAATGTATGTGGGTGTACGAAAATTGCCTAATACAAGAAGGTAATTTTCTGGGTTTAGAGCTAAAGCATGTAAATGTCCCCACTGCTGAATACCAGCTTGTGGCTTTTGCGTGTCCGATTCTTTTGTCCAAATAAGCTTCCCATCTATTGAACTGAAGGCACAAATAAAAATATCTTTGACACTATCTTTTCCCATTATCTTGTTATCAATACTACATCTCCCCCAGATATCTCCACCCAAAATAATATTCCCGCTATTATCCTCTACCATGCTGGTAACTGTATTGGTATGCTCTGATCCTTCAGAAGCATTTACCCACAAAATAGTTCCATCTTGATCTAGTTTTACCAGGCAAAAGTTATTGCCTGTCCTATTATTATTATTCCAAATCCTTCCATCAAAAGAAAGGGTTGTGCTATAGTTCCCAAGAAGATGGATTTCTTTTTGATCGTTTACAAATACTCTGCTTATTGCTGGCTGGCTCGCGTCTATCGTCTGGTAATTTTGACAATTGCCCAAACTATCATAAAAAGCCCAAAATATACCTCCTTTAATTGTAGAATTGGCACATTGCATAGTAGTAAGCTCCTGAGAAATTCCTACTAATAATATTTTATTTCCATCCAAAAAGCGAAGATGTAAGGGTAGTTGAGATTCATAAGAACCAATATACCTCCCCCAATAATTTCCTGTGGCTGAATCAACCATAGCTATATATTTTTCCGGGTAAAGAGGAAGGGTTCCTATAGGCGGTCCCCAAATGGTATCTTTTCCAAAAACGACGGTATCTCCGATCTGTAGCGTTCCAATAAAAAGTTCTCTTCCCCTTGCATCCGACCATGTGATTGTAGGGGAAATTTTTCGGGCATTTAGCCAATTCCCTTGCTCGTCAATATAGAACCTAAAATCTCCTCCGCTAAGCGTGTCGATAGGATTTTGGGAGAGGAATTTATTTATGTTACATCGAGCAAATAGTTTGTCATTTTCATCCCTACCAATGGATATGGCTTTATCCATCCAATTGGTACCATAGCTATTTAGCCATTGGGTTGTTCCTGACCGACCCAGCTTCCATACGATTACATCTGCATCTGTGGGTTCACTTCGAGGAAGTTGGATGGAGTAGCTGCCGGCATTCCAATCATCATGAGCCGATAAGCAAGTATAAATAGAAGAGTCCCGGTCAACGAATATGTTTCCTATATACGGACTAAGGCCTCCATAACTACTTGTTACCCATGTCCATTCAAGCGATTGGCTATAACCACAGGCTCCACTTAAAAAACCCAAAAAGAGAGCAAGATTTTTTAGTAAATTATTCATTTTAAAGCTTGATTATTTTTTGGAAATATGATTTTTTGTCCAATCGCAATTCGATAAAATACATCCCTGCAGGAAGTTCTCTCAACGATACTTTTTTTACATGCTGGCCTTGAGGGTTTAGTCCCAAATTAACGTCATGCATTGTTCTTCCATCCATTCCATGGACTCTTATATTTACCTTATGGGGCCTCAAAAGTGTAAAAGAAACATTGAGGTAATCTTGTGTTGGGTTGGGATATGTGTCAAATACAGGAGGATCATCATTTACTCTATCTATTCCTAAAGCGTTACTTTCAAGTAGAACAGAAACTGCAAATTTTGGGGGCCTTGTGCCCGAATCAAATTCTTCTGGCCAGAATAGAAAAAGAGTAGGATTAAAAGGATCAGGTGCTAATTCATAAAAATAAGTAGAAATATGAATTGCGCCTGAAGAAACAGAATCGATTGTAAGGTGTGGAGTTGGTAAGAAATAAGGAAAGGTTTTGGGGTCGGTTGGAGAAGGAGCAAGAAACCGGTCTGTTTGAGGTGCATTCCACCCATCTGATGAACTATTTCTAGGCCAAACCAGAGCCATATTACCCACCTCATCAATATGATAACCTGGAGGAGGGGTATAAGGTATATTGGCATTTACTTTATTGACTTTAACAAAATAATCACCTTGACTAAAAACCTTATTGAGAATAGAAGATTTATATGACATTTCTAAAAAAGCATCCAAAGAATCTACTACTTGAGACTGAAAACCGGTTGTTTCAACATGTTCAATAAAATAGTCTGGCCATTTTATTTGATATAAGGCATTTCCTGCATTTACTAAACCATAGCCTGTAACATAATCCTTGCCAGGCTGTGCATAGGATTGGGCTTGACCAGGAATATTAGGGTCAATATCCATTGCTGTTATCTCCATTATTCTCTGAATATCTTCAGGGGCCAATAGCACCGGGGATTGGGATGGCAATACTTGTTCTTTTTGTGTTTTCTGGAAACGTTGGAGGATTGCTGTCACTCCTGATACATGAGGGGCGGCCGCTGAGGTTCCCCAAAATGCGGCATAACTTCCTCCGTTTCTACCTGTTAATGTTCTGATGATAGACGACACACCAGGTGCCATTAAATCAAGCCCCGGTCCAAAATTAGAACCAAAATAATTTGTTAAACCACTGTAAGATGAATCTGACTTGAGCCCCCCTAATTGATTATTAAAAAAGAACCTTCTTCCATATTCATCAGTTGAGCCTACCCCGATTACTCCAGGATAACAAGAAGGGTATCGTTTATCATCAGAATCATCATTTCCCCTACTTGAAACAATCGTTACTTGATGTTTTAATGTCATTTGGATTACTTCCCATTCAAAAAAACTAAAAGTATTTCCCCCAAAAGACATATTTAAGATATTAACAGAATCAATCATTACTGCTCTATTAATAGCTTGGATAATAAGTCCAACATTAAGATTAAGACCAATAGTATTTGAATCCAAAACTACATAATCAAACAAATCTGCTCCTGTGTCATTGTATCTCATATCCCCTCCTGCGATCCCCGCAACTCCAATAAGGTTATTTCTTAGCGCACCAATTATTCCGGAAACTCCATTTCCGTGGGAAGTATTGAAAGAATTAGGATTATATATGGGAACATTTTTAGTAAAATTAAATCCTCCTTTTATCTTCGAATTTGCAGGATTTCTTGTCGTATCAGTTTGATCTATCTTTAAGTCTTCATGTGACCATAAGGTTCCAAGGTCAATAACCCCCACTTTGATATGAGGATTGGCAGATCCGTTATAAATTAAAGTCCAGGCGGGTTCGACGTTTATGTCACTTGGCCAATTTAAAGAATAAGGATTAAGATCATGCAAACTCTGCTGCCCTACACCAAAACTATTATTGTACTCAGGATCATTCGCCCCCGAATCTGCATCCGCCTCATACACCCCACACACCTCCGCCACCCAAACCATCGGGTACAAGCTCATCAAACTATCCACCGCCTCCGACGCAGCAATAAAATCCTCTGGATTTTGCTCCGGTTGCGGTAGGGGCAGTGAGAGGACAAAAGTCGCGTAATAGTTCGGATTTCGGATGGAGTCTCCATTGGGAAGGACCGAGAGCGTATCAGCTCGCGTAAGAAAAGGGCAGAGCTTGTACATGGCCGTGCCAGCTATGGCCGTACCGAGGCCGAGTTTATCAGCCATTTGGTTGCGTAGCTCAGATTGCAGGAAATCATCTACCGTACCAAAGAGAATGTCGGTATTATCAATTTTATCAAGCTTGAGGTATTGGGGAGCTACACGAAAGATAAGCTCGTTGCGGGCGAACTCGTGCATATTATTGCTATCGGTCATCAGCACGATTTCGCGCTCATGACTGCTGTAATGCAGCAAGATATAGCTACTTGTGGCCAAGTCTATGGATTTGCCTGTCACATAGGCATTCCCAAAAATATCCACCAACAGGTCGGTAGCATATTCATTGGGATCATGGATATTTTTGAAAACCTTCTCCCAACCACTTTGCCCCGTCGGGTCAAATCGCATGCTCAGGATGTCTTTATCCCCCTGATCCTGTATGTAGCCGGAGGCATAGACATTGCCGCTGATGTCCAGCGCAATTTCGGTAGCCTGAGCGGAGTCCTGAGGATAATAGGGCGTTCTTTCTTTACTCCATTCCAAGGTACCTGTGGAGTCATATTTCAGGATTAGAAAATTCATGCCCAGATTGGATTTCTGGGTATACCCCGCGACATAGACGTTGCCCTGGGGATCTGCAATCACATCATAGGCACCATCTTCCATATTGTGTCCATTGAAGGTCTTTGTCCATTTGAGTTGGAGATGGGCATTTAATTTTATAGTCAGGATGTCAAAATCGGTTCCGTTACCGGATTTGGAGCCTGTAATATACATATTCCCTGCATTATCCTGATAAAAAGCCATGGGCTTGTCGAAGGTACCTATGCCCGAGGCTTCTCTTTCTGTCGCCTGCCAATTGCCGTCGCTGTCATATTGCAGCACCGCAAAGTCCCAAGCAGTAGCAGAGGAGGCACTGCCGCCGACAATGGTAAGTTGCCCACTTCCCTGCTCGACCTGAATTTCAGATGCGAAGTCGTCCTTCTGAGCATAATCATAGCTCACAGACCATTGTTCCATGCCCGTATAATCATACTTGATCGTAAGGTAGTCCCAGGCATTTGCCTGGCTTTGGCTACCTCCTGTGACATAGACATTTCCCTGATAGTCAATGCCTATAGCAGAAGGGATGTCATCCAGGTTGTCTTGTCCGTCAAAGCGTTTTTGCCAGACAAAATTGCCGGAAGCGTCAAGTTTGAGCGTAGCATAATCAAAACTACCACTGGTATTGTCATAACTACCTCCTGTGACATAGATATTATTGTACTGATCACAGATCACGGCCGTAGCAAAATCGGTGCTGTCGCTATCAGAGAAGTTGTATTCCTGCTGCCATAGCAGCCCACCATCCGGATCAAATTTGGATATCAGAAAGTTTTCTGATTCACCATTGGTAAGGGTATTACCCACCACGATCAATCTGCCGGAATCATCAAAGGCCGATGCGGAGTAGTCGATCAGTTGGGATGGGTTACCTGTGGCAGCCTGCCATTCAAGGTTTACCATCACTTGTTGGGCGGAGCAATAGGAAAGGACGAGAAATAAGCTCAGGATGAGGACTTTAGTGCGTTGCATAGGTTTGGAGATTAGGATAAGTAATATCCTAATATGAAATATAGAGAAGAAAGACGCAACTACTTCAGGCCAGGCTATCCCCAGATTGGGGGAAGGTATGTAAGGATTAATGAAAGATAGTCGAAAGCTTTTACAAAAGGCAATTGGCAAAAATAGTTTGTTCAGGATCGTATATTGCGTAAATTCTCTCCCCTTTCGTTTTTTCACTTTAGTTTTTGGCACACATGAGGCGTTTTCTGATCATTTTTCCCTCAAAAACAGCCTTGTTCTTGTCCTTGATAGCCTTTAGCCATTTTATTCCCAGCTCGCATGCTTCTCATATCATGGCCGGAGACCTTACTTACAGGTTTTTGGGGGGTATGAATTATGAACTCACATTAAAACTCTATCGGGATTGCAATGGGGTAGACCTTGCCAGCACCGCTTCGGTGCGCCTGCGCTCCTCCTGCTACCGTGATACCAGTGCTACGCTGACGCTGCTCAATGGCTCGGGCAATATACTCCCGCTGATCTGCCCTGCGCAGCAATCCAACAGCGCCTGCCTGGGAGGCAATTTGCTGGGGGTAAAGGAATACATTTACCAGGATACTATTAGCTTGCCGATATCCTGCGAGGACTGGAGGTTTTCCTGGACCAGCTGCTGCCGCAATGCGGCCATTTCCAACCTGAGCAACCCCTATACCCATTCTTTTTACCTGGAGGCTTTTCTAAATCACGAATTGTCTCGGGGAAATAGCTCCCCCTCTTTTGGATCTATACCCACGCCCTATATCTGCCTCGGACAGCCTTTTGCCTATACCCAGGGTGCCAGTGAGGCTGATGGAGATTCCCTGGTCTACACCCTGGTAGATCCCCAAACGAGTGCGGTGGGAACCATTCCCTTTAGCACGGGCTACTCGGCTTCTCAGCCTCTCTCTCCTTCCATGACTTTCAGTCCGCAGAGTGGGCAAATTTTCTTTACACCCAATATACAGCAGGTCGCCGTTGTGAGTTTGTTGGTGGAAGAATTCCGCAACGACAGCCTCATCGGCAGCACCCGGCGGGATATTCAGATCATTGTATTGAATTGTAACAATACTTTTCCGGCTCTCTCCCCTCCTGCAGCTATCCATGTACAGGCGCCTGCTGTGCAAAGCAGCTCCCTGGCTTTGGAGATTTGTCCGGGCAATATATTGCATTTTGAATTGCAGGGTTCGGATTTTGATTTGGGAGATTCTGTATTTATAGAAGCGGCCGGTGCGATGATGCCTGGCGTCAGTTTGACGCCCAATCCAGGCCTGGGATCGGGAGCGATGCAGGTAGAATGGATGCCTACGGCAGGCGATATTGGCACCTATGTGTGGGAGTTTTTGGTGCGGGACAACCATTGTCCCCTGCTCGGGGTACAGCGCTATGCTGTGACAATCAGGGTACGGGACAGGACCCGTGCGGGTCCGGATCTCTTTTATTGTCCGGCAGGCGGGCCTGTCCGCCTGGGTGCTGAAGGAGGCAGCGCCTTTGTCTGGACGAAAATCAATCAGACCGCCTTTAATCCGGGAGAAATGTCCTGCGATAGCTGCCCTCATCCGCTCGCGGCTCCGCCCCTTACCACGACCTATGTCGTGACCAGCAACCTCGGCAATTGCATCAATAAAGATACCATCACGGTATATGTCGTGCCTAATATTACCCTGGCGACAGGCGCACTGAAAGATACCATCTGCCGCTCCGAAAGCGTTCAACTTTTCTCTATTCCCAATGCCCCTAACAATATTACCTTTGGCTGGAATCCTACTTCCTCCCTACTCGATGCGAATACCCTTGCTCCCCTTGCCATCCCCACCCAAAGCACTTCCTATACCATCCGTGTGACTTCATCCGCAGGTTGTACCGTCCAGGATACGGTGCATATCCATGTGATTGACATGGATGTAACCGCTTTTGCACCCCAGGATAAAGTATGCAGACTGGACTCTGCTGTTCAGCTGTTTTCCGTTGTAAACAGCAATGTGCCCTATTCCATCCGGTGGCATGATCCCCTGGGGGCCACCCTTGGACAAACTGACAGCATCCGCTTTTTAGGCCTGTTTAGTGGGAATTATTACATCACATTGGAAGATTCCAATCAGACATGCCAGGCGAAAGACTCCATCTATATAGATGTGCTGGACCTCGTTGTTTTGCCTGGTAGCAACGCCATTTGTCAGGGAGACAGCCTTGTCTTACAAGCCAATTACCTCGGCCCTACGGGCCTTTTTTACCCCACCGAAAGCGGCCCGACAGACTCCTGCTGTGGTCCACGAAATCTTTATCTCGTAGGAGACACCTGCGATTCCTCAGGCCCTGCGGGTGGACAGGCTTGCTTGCAACCCGGCTTTCAAAGCACCGCTTACAGAGCTTCTTTCGAAGCTTCCCGTGTGCAGTACCTTTTCAGAAAAGCAGAGTTGCATGCCGCAGATTTTCTGGGTGGCACCATTGAGTCCATTGCCTTTCATGTTTCCTGGCTTTTGAGACAGGGAAGCAATACCGAACTGGATGAAGTCGTCATCAAACTGGGCTATACCCATGAGGATTCCTTGCGTGACTTTATGGATGGCTTGACGACTGTATGGGGGCCCGCGCCCTTCAACCCTCAGTTGGGATTCAATGAGCACATGCTCGACATCCCCTATGCCTGGACCGGTGCCAGCAACCTGGTGATTCAGATTTGCTCTGTTGATTCGAGCAATCCGCTGGGGATCGCTTTTTATGAAACGAGTGTGGGCACCTATCCATTTCCGCCCACCATCAAGGCTGATCGCTTTACGCCCCAGACTCCCTGTGAGCTGCCTCCTGACACAGGTCTTATTTACCAGCGACCCACGGTTCGCTTTGGGGTATGTGTGGAGGGTCTCAACCCTGTCTATAGATGGACGCCTGCCACCGGTCTCAGCAATCCCCATATCGCCAACCCCAAGGCTTCGCCTGCAAGCAGTACCACCTATATGCTCCATCTCAGCATAGCTGATAGTTGTATCTGCCAACTGGAAAAACCCGCTCTCGTAACAGTCGATGGCTGTGTACTGGGAGATGCCTTTCTCACATTTGATCTGGAGAAAAAAGGCAATGCTGCCCGTTTAAGCTGGCAACTCTCCCAGGCTCAAATGCCTGCGACCCTTTGGATTGAGAAGGCCATCAATGGCCTGTTTGTGGCCGTAGGCCGTGGAAGTGGGGCTTTGGCAGAAGTTTTCGAGGAGGAAAAACTGCAAGCCGGAGAGCATATTTACCGGCTTCATCTGGTGGATGAAATCGGTCGGGAAGCATTTTCCGAAGTAAAAAGCATTCATATTTCCCTGGAAGATTTGCATCAAATGATTTACCCCAACCCCGTACGGAAAGGCCAGACTCTTTTTGTCTCTTCTTCTGGAGAAAAGCAGGCTCTGTCGATCTATGATTCAATGGGTAAACAGCTTTACCATAACACGCATTTTAAAGGAAAAACCATTGCGACAGATGCTTTTCAGCCAGGTGTCTACCTGGTTGTGCTGGGAGGAGAAGTATGGAAAATCGCCATTCAGAATTAACTGGCAGAGGATATCTCCTGAATTTCGGTTTAACATAAAGAGCGTGTATCTTTATTTACCAACGCTTATTTTTTATGAAAAAAATCCTTTTCTATAGCCTGCTGGCCTTTAGCCTCCTTCTCCCCCAGTCCTGCGACCTGCCCAGCCAGAATGTGAATCCGGCTACCCTGCCTGATGTAAAGCTGCGACTGATTTTACCGGGAGCTATCTCTCAGGCAGCTTATAATCAAATGGCCATGACACTCCGGGTGCCCAGTACTTTTATGCAACAGATGGACATGAGCGATGGCTGTATTTTTGTCCCCTTCTACCGACTTACGCCCAGTCATTTTAACAATGTATGGTCTGTGGGATTGTATGGAGGCGTACTGAAGCATTGTGCGATAATGATTGAAAAGGCCCGTGAAGAGGGCCAGATCCATTATGAGGGCATTGCCAAAGTTCTGATGGCAGACTGGCTGGCCTATACAACTCTTTTGTTTGGAGACATTCCCTATACAGAGGCTTTTACAGGGGAAATCAGAAAACCGGCTTTTGATTCTCAGGAAGATATGATCCGGGAAATTTTTGAATTGCTGGAGGATGCGATCACCCTGCTGGGAAGCCCAGCTGTTCCGGGCGGCCCTGCCGCCGATGACCTGATCTTTGGCGGCGACGCCCAAAAATGGCTGAAGACAGCCTGGGCCCTGAAAGCCCGCTATCACCTGCAAATGAGCAAACGCGATTCCGAAGCAGCCCGCAAGGCTTTGGATGCCATATACAGCGGGACGCTGAGCAGCCTCGAAGAGCAGGCCGACTTTCAGTGGGGCACCAGCGAAAATGAGCACAATCCTTTAGCAAAATTTGGCTACCAAAGGCCCAATACGATGTTTATTCATAAGCAATTTGCGGAAAATTATCTCCAGCATGATCCCAGGCTCCCGCATTATGTTTACCATGACACCACATTTGGGGAGACTTATCATTTTTACAACCACAAAGACCCAGGCTCGCTCCATTGGTCCAACCCCTCTGCAAAAATCCCGATCATTTCTTACGTAGAGGTAGCTTTCCTGGAAGCAGAGGCGCTCTGGCGTACAGGAGCGGATGTGAGCAGCATCCAGGCAGCAATGGAAAGGGGAATCATAGCCAGCATGGCGCAAGTGGGCCTGGAAGAAGGTGATTATCAGCCATACATTTCATCTTTAGGCTCATTGGGAGCTTTAAGCAGAGAAGAGCAGCTGGCGTTCATTATGACAGAGGCTTACAAAGCCTACTACGGCTTTGCAGGCTTCCAATGCTGGTCCAACTATCGCCGCACAGGCTATCCCAGCCTGACGCCTCATCCTTTTGGTTCGCACCTTTTCAATCCCAGCGGAAAAATACCGCAGCGTATTATCTATCCGCAAAATGAAACTGAAACAAATCCAGACAATGTGGCCACAGCCAAAGCCCGCCAGGATGGTGGGCTGATGGATGCGGTTTTATGGGTTTTTAAATAATTTTTAGCAATGTCCTAATATATTGAGTTTTTCAGGGCCTTTACTAAACTTTTAAAACTTAGGGGAGTTCTTTAAAAAACCAGCCCAAACTCCCCCATCCACGCTGTTTGTGGATAACAGCAGTTTTTATCGCACAATATTATTCCTATATTTGCTTTGCGTAAAATATTAGTATATGGCCAATTACACAGAAGACAGCATTAAGTCACTCGACTGGCGGGAGCACATCCGCCTGAGGCCGGGTATGTATATCGGAAAACTGGGAGATGGATCTTCCGTTGATGACGGAATTTATGTGCTGGTAAAGGAGGTGATCGACAACTCTATCGATGAGTATGTCATGGGAAATGGAAAAAAAATCGAGGTTTCCATCGAAGATGGCGAAGTGGTTATCACAGACTATGGCCGCGGTATTCCTTTGGGAAAAGTGGTCGATTGTGTTTCCAAAATCAATACAGGCGGCAAATATGATTCAGATGCCTTCCAAAAGTCCGTAGGACTGAATGGTGTCGGTACCAAAGCGGTGAATGCGCTTTCCAACTATTTTCGGGTTGAGTCAGTCCGTGAGGGAAAAATCAAGGTTGCTGAGTTTAAGCAAGGCATACTCACCCAGGACCATAAAATCAAGAAGTCTGACCGCCCCAATGGTACCACGGTTATCTTTCGCCCGGACGAAACGGTATTTAAACACTATCGCTTTCGCCCCGAATACCTGCATAACCAACTTTGGAATTATGCCTACCTGAATGCAGGCTTGTCAATTCACTTCAATAAGCAGGTTTTTCATTCCAAAAATGGCCTTTTGGACCTCCTGGAGGCCAAGACTGATCCTGAATCCATTCGCTACCCCATCATCCACCTGAAAGGGGATGACATCGAAATTGCTATCACACATGGCAATGCCTATGGAGAAGAATACTATTCTTTTGTCAATGGACAGCACACCACACAGGGTGGCACCCACCTTTCTGCTTTCCGCGAAGCGGTGGTCGGCGCAGTCCGCAATTTTTTCAATAAAAACTTTGACACACCCGATATCCGGGCTTCGATCATCGCTTCGATCAGCGTGCGTGTACAAGAGCCGGTTTTTGAATCACAGACAAAAACCAAGTTGGGTTCTACCCATATCTCGCCAGGCGGCTCGACCATGCGTACTTTCATCAACGATTTTGTATCACGCGAACTCGACAACTTCCTGCACAAGCACCCCGAAGTAGCACAGGCTCTTCTCAAGCGCATACAGCAGTCAGAGCGCGAGCGCAAAGAGATCGCCGGCATCAAGAAGCTCGCCAACCAGCGCGCTAAAAAAGCCAATTTACACAACAAAAAGCTGCGCGACTGCCGTTTTCACCTCGACGATAAGCAGCCTAAGAAAAAGGAAGTAGACCGTAGCCTGGAAACAACTTTGTTTATCACGGAGGGAGACTCCGCCAGCGGCTCTATCACCAAAGCCCGCGATGTGGGCACCCAGGCTGTCTTTAGCCTGCGAGGCAAGCCGCTCAACTGCTTTGGTCTGACCAAAAAAGTGGTTTATGAAAACGAAGAATTCAACCTGCTACAGCATGCACTCAATATAGAAGACGGCATCGAAAGCCTCAGGTACAACCAGGTGGTCATTGCTACCGATGCCGATGTGGACGGTATGCATATTCGTCTGCTATTGCTGACTTTTTTTCTGCAATTTTTTCCTGACCTTGTGAGAGAAGGCCATCTTTTTATCCTGGAAACCCCGCTTTTCAGGGTCCGCAATAAGAAGAAAACCATGTACTGCTATGATGAAACAGAAAAGCAGGCAGCGATAGATGAATTGGGCGGGAAGCCGGAAATCACACGATTTAAGGGATTAGGCGAGATTTCGCCAGATGAGTTTGAAGGATTTATCGGCGACGATATCCGCTTGCAGCCTGTATTGCTGGATAAGGAATCAGGGATCAAAAAATTGCTGTCTTATTATATGGGCAAGAATACGCCCGACAGGCAGACATTCATCATCGAAAACCTGCGTGTAGAGAAGAATCAGGTAGATGATGAGGAAAAAATTGTGGAAGAAGCTGTAGCAGCAGCTTAGAAAGAGACCTTGAAAAAGATATTGGGGCTAAAGCTTAGGTCCAGTACATCTGAGGTTTTGACAGTAGGACGAATACTCAAAAAATTGGAGGAATCCAGGAAGTATCTTCTTGACCTTACATTGCTGCGGTTATAGAAGTTATAAACCGAGAAGCCGATCTGGCTTTTTGCTTTGCCAATGGCAAACTGATAGGAAAGAGACACATCCAATCTGTGGTAATTAGGCAGGCGATTGGCGTTGATGCCGCCCAGGCCCAGGCCCAGGCTTGAACTCCCGTCAGGGAGTAGGACAGAGCGGGTTTCTTCAGCTTGTGTATAAGGTCTTCCAGAAGAAAAAATCCAGGTAGCTGCCAGGTCAAAATTATCTATTTGCAACTGATTGACCAGCTTCAACTCATGCCGTTGGTCATGCAATGCCGGATAAAACTCTCCCAGATTGATCCCCAAAAATTTCTCATTTACTTTGCTTAAAGAATAACTCACCCACCCGGTATAGAAATCATTCCATTTCTTCTGAATCAAAATATCTATTCCCCTGACCGTTGTTTGACCTCCGGAAAGCAGGCTTTCTTCTCCCTTATCTATCAACTCCTCAGGAGCAAACCCAAATGAATAGGTGATAATTCCTTCTGTATATTTATGATAAGCTTCCAACTCAACCAAAAATGAAGGGCTTTCATAGGTCGCGCCAAATATCAAATGATTTGACATTTGAACAGGTATATCACGTCCATCCGCCAATGCCCAAAACTCTTCTCCCAGCCCTAAACCGTTGTTTATCTGGACCCTGTTAACAAACTGATGGTATACGCCCCAGGCCCCCTTCATATACAAGCGGTCAGAAAGCTGATAGTCCAGAGAGAGTCGGGGATCAAAATACCATTTATCTGTTCGTTGATGATAGGTAGAGCGTAGCCCCATCCTCATCGCCAAGTTGGGCTCAGGATGGAAAGTATGCTGCGCAAAAGTAGCAAGAGTCGCCCCCGTCTGGTTATTTCCCAGCAATACTGTATCGCTGTTAAATTGGAACAAAATTGATTTTTGAGAAAATTCTGTTCCAAATTCAAATTTGTTCTTTGCATCAATCTGCCAACTATTCTCCGCGCGCATGGCATAATCCTGTATGCTATTTCGCTGATCAATAAAGGTAGAATACTTGCTGGTATCGTCTTTTCCGACAAATCCATATTCATATAAACTGCCAAAGGAAGACCAGGAAAAATTCAGCTTGCTGTACAGGTTATTGTTCCACTGCCTAAACCAGGAACTGCTCATGCCCTGATTTTGCAGTTTTAACTTGTCAATACTTTGTATCTCCCTTCTGTTAAAAGTCTGCTGGTCATAGCTGTACAGCAGCTTGTCTCCTCCCTGGTAGTAGGTCAATGAGACCAAATCTTTCCTGGAAAGCTGCAAATTAAACTTCCCATTCAGATCCTGGAATTGAAAATCTGGATCAGAACTGTTGCGAAACACATCTTCATTGACTGTGAGGTACCGCAATTGGGTATTCAGATCATAGTATTCTACATTCGGATTGTTGGCTGCGTGGCTGACTTCATTTAGGTTAAATTCAATTTTGGGGTTCTCAGAATATGCCTCATCAATAGAAATGGAAGACCTCTGAAAAGAATTGTAGCCCGGAGAAACCTCTGGAGGAGCGGCGATATAATTCAGGAGTCCTTCATATAAGGGATGATTCAACACATCTGAATAAGACCTCCGGCCCGAGAGCAAAAGCGAAGCTTTTTTATTGAGCATGGGGAGTTCGAGGTGCAAATGGGAGCTAAACAGGTTGGCACCTATGGAAGCATGCACTTTATCATAGTCTGCCGCTTTTCCCTTTATATCCACAACACCCGAAACGCGGCCGCCGTACCTCGCATCAAATCCCCCTCTGTAGATATCTACAGCCTGGATTGCCCGGGTATTGAAGGCACTGAAGAGGCCAAAAAAATGATCTACACGATAAGCAGTGATCCCATCAAAAAGGACCAGATTTTGATCCGGTGTACCTCCACGAATATAGAAGCCCGAAGAAGCGACATTTGTCCCTTTTATGCCCGGCAGCAATTGTATCGCTTTGAGCATATCGGGTTCGCCCAAGCCAGAGAGATTGGCGATCTTTTCAGGATTAATCTGAATTTTTCCGGGAGCATCTGCCACATGCAGGCTTTGCTCAGAGCCGAGAGCAATAACGACCTCATCAAGAGAAATTTTTTCCTGAATCAAGGCTACCCTGAGGCTGCTTTGAGTAGGCAGCTGAACCGCTTCCTTTTTATCGGAATAGCCGATAAAAGAAAAATTCAACTCGAGCTGCTGCTGAGGCAGGTTTGAGAAGGAAAAACGACCTTTTTCATCGCTTCTCACCCCTTTTTTCAGGGAAGGAATCCAGACACTGGCAAAGGGAAGCGGTTCTCCGCTTTTGGCATCTACTACCCAGCCCTGTAGCCTGGCAAATTGTTCTTTAGGTGGTGCAGCCGGAAGAATGAGTACCTCCTTAGGAGATAAAAACTCAAAAGTATAGCCACTTTTCTGTAAAAGCTGCTCCAATAATACTTCCAAATTGGCGGCCTGTATTTTCCCCGACAAAATGATGTCATTCATCTTGAGCGGATCAAATGCAAAATCTACCTCATACTCTTGCTGAATATGGGTAAAGATTTGGGAGAGAGATTCATTTGAAAAGGAAAGGTCAAAGCTGGTGTGCTGGCTCCAAAGACTTGGCCACATGCAAACAATCAAGATAATCAGCAAGCACTTACTTTTCCACATCTACATTTGCAGCTTGTTGCAGCAAGATGTGACCTTCGTGGGTATATTGAAACTGGATACCTAAAGGTGAACAAATGGTTTTTAATGCCTGTTCCAAATTTTGATTGGTAAACCACCCATAATAGGGTACATTTTCCAATCCCGGGAACACTACCGTCACATCATACTGCCGTTCTAATACTGCAATAACATCAATTAGCGGTTCATTATCAAAGTAAAATTTACCTTTTTTCCAGCTACCAATCTTCTGTATTTCGACCTGGAAAAGGCGCAAATTTTCTGTAGAAGAGGCTTCCTTTTCCAAGGCTTTCCCAGGAGTTAGGTGTTCATCCAATCCCTCAGAATTTGTAACTTTTACCTCTCCGGTAAAGCAGGCTACTTCCAGTTTTTCATCTCTTACATAGACATTGAAGCTGGTGCCCAACACACTCACTGTGCCCTGAGCCGTAGTTACCCTAAAAGGAATGCCTTTTTTCACCTCAAAAAAGCCCTCTCCATCCAGGTGAATGCTTCGGTCTTCGTCCCACTTGTTTTTATCAAAACTGACACGTGATTCTGCATTCAGCACGACAGTAGAGCCATCTGGCAGATTGACTGTACGATGCTCGGCACGGGCACTCTCTATGGTCACAGGCTGGCTTTGGTTTACCCACCAAAAACTCACACTAAAAAGCAGCACGATAGCAGCAGCAGCCATCCATATCCTGCGGTTAAACATGGGTTTGACATGAGTAGACTCCGCCGGCAAGCGATCCTGAAGCATCTTCCATGCTTCTTCCTGGGTCCGGATAGCAGGTACCCGAAACTCCGCAGTTGTGCTTAACAACTGCTCCAGATCTTTGTGATCTTCTCCCAAATCAGGCATTCCTTGGTGGGATAGCCAGGGGTTCAATCGTTCATTATCTGGTAAAGGTTGTTGCATAGAATGCGTGTGTATTTTGAACTGATACAATTAATAAAGCTTTTACCCTACTAAATTTTTTCCGCAACCTTTCTTACTTCTTTCAAGGCTTTGGTCATACGTTTTTCGATAGTTTTCTCGCTGAGTCCCAATCTCTCCGCGATTTCGCGGTAGGTTAATTTGTCAATTCGGTTCATCAGAAAAACGATTCTGATTTTCTCAGGAAGTCGCGAGATGGCCATCTCAAGCTGCTTTTTAAACTCAGATTCCTCCATGAGGAATTGAGGGGTTTCAATAGAGGTGGAGGAAAAGGGTTGCTGGGTAAATTTCAGCACCACTTTTTGGTGCTTGATGTGATTGAAGAAAAGATTTGTGGCGATGGTATACAAAAAGCTTTTGGCTTTTTCGGGCTTGAGTGAATGCCGCTTATCCCATATAATGAGAAAGACCTCCTGGCTAAGGTCTTCAGCCAACTCTATATTCCCGGATTTGTAGTACAAATAGTTTTTGATAGCGTCATAATACGCATCAAAAAGCTTTTGAAAAGCCTGCTGCTCATTTTCCGTATTTGACCCTTTCTTAAACATGCGCTGCGAAGTTCTCAAATATTTTCATTTCTCTGAAAAATAGTAGGGGAAATGGCGGCAAAGTTGTTATTCATATATAGAGCTTATGCGGCTAATCTTAAGCTTTTGATTTTCAATATCATATTTACATGCTACAGGACAGTCCGGCCACTGTTCTGTAGCATTTTATTTTTTACGAACGGCTTTCGCTTCCTGAAGAAGGGCCTTATCCACATTCTGATAAGAAATATTAGCGTGGGTGCCCATACCCAGCCTGGCTAATTCTTCAAATTGAGCTTCCTGCTCATTGCCCAATTTTCCAAAAGAAAAAACAGATAATTGTGCATGGGATTGGCTACAGCCTTTTTCGACTATACTAAAAAGTTCTTCCAGGTTGAAATAGCCGTCTGTTGCCAGGATAATGCGGTTATTCCCTCCCTCAATGAAGTTATTGGATGCAATTTTAAAGGCTTTTTTCAAAGCATTTTTGCTGTTGGTCCCACCACCACCGCCAAGGTTGTCAATGGCGCTATTGATAGCCGCCTGCTCAGCAGCCGACACCCCATCAAGCAGCACCCTGGCATCGCTGGAGTAAGTAACGATAGAAATCCTGTCCACTGCCCGTAAATAGGAAACCAGGTTTTTGATGGATTCCTTGAGCATGGGAAGCTTATCGGGATGCTTCATGGAAGCTGAGACATCCAATAGGAGGATCAGGTTGTTTTCCGCTACATCGTCAAAGGAATAGGGGTCTTCGTAGATAGGCGCTTCCACTTTACCTGCCTGCTGCTTATCATCAAGTCCAATTTGAGTGCCTGGAGCAGGCTTGACGGGTTCGAGGGCAAAGCTTGGCTTTGCTGGTTGTTCCTCCTTCTGAGGAGGTTTTTCAGGCGGGCTTTCCCTAAGGGGTTCTTCCCTCGGATTATTCTGGGCAAGTAGAGGAGGTGTCTGTTTGGGAAGAGGTTTTCCCAGGTAAAAATTATTTTCATAACTCTGCTGTGCCAGCGCCTCACGTGTCTTGAATATTTCCTTTTTGACTTTGTAGCCATCTGCTTTCACAGATTGGTAATAAGTGGCATTTTCATTTGGTAAATAAGCCTCATAATGCCCTCTGTCATCGGTGGAGAGAATTTTGACGACCTTGGTCGTCCTGGCATCCATCAATATTACCTTGGCCTGCATAGGCCTGCCCGTGAGGCTGTCACGAATGGTTCCTTTTAAGCTAATCTGATAAGCGGGCTTCATCCGGGGATCGGCATCGGTCAGATCGGCGAAGTAAATATCTCCATCACGGATAAAATAGCCTTCTTTCCCGTCTCCTGTCAGGATAAAGCCGTAATCGTCTTTGGGTGTATTAAATGGCTTTCCGAGATTGATAACCTCCCCACAGCTTCCATCTGGATGTATGGTGGTTTTAAAAATATCCAATCCGCCATAGCCGCCATAGCCGTTGGAGGCAAAGTATAAGGTCTGCCCATCGGCAGCCAGAAAAATAGAACGCTCATCGCGGGGTGTACTTACCCCCAATCTCTTGCAATATGACCAGCCGCGAGGCCCTTTGTGGCTGATGTATAAGTCCATATTGTTGTGGTAATCATTGCCGCAGGCAACGATGAAGGTCTTGCCGTCAGGCGAGATGGTCATGCCATCCGTGGCGTCAAAGTTTGACTTGAAAAACTCGGTGATGCCGCCGCCCAGGCCTCTGCCCTGCCCCCATTTGCCATTGATCAACTCGGCCTCATAATAAGGCCCGCCTGTGAATCGCCAATAGTCCTGCCAGCTCTGGTAGTAGACCTTTCGCCCATTGGGCGAGACATTGGGCTCATCCTCGCCACTGGCGGTATTGATGCCGTAAGGCAGGCATTTGGGCTTTGCCCAGACGCCATTCACCTTTTGGGTGTACCAAATATCTCCGTCGAAGACGCTGTCTTCTCCCCAGACCATATAGCTGTGGGACCACTTTTGACCTCCTCTCAGGGACATAAAAAACAAATATTGCCCATCTGGAGTGATCGACATATTGGTTTCCCTAAAGGGGGAGTTCAGATGCGATAAAGGAGTAATGCGAATCCTGTCACGGTGATCCAGCAAAGTGGCCTCTCGCTGAAGCTGGGCCATCAAGCCGCTTCCTGGCGAAAACAACATAATCAGAACTACAAAAACACGACTTTTCATATGCACAATTTTCATCTGGCTTTGGACTTGCTAACGATTGAATATTATGAGAAGATATAAAGGAATAAGCTTTCTAGGAAATCGTTTTATAATTAACACCGCCATTCCTTAAAGAGTTCCTACACAATAGGGTAAATTTATTTCTATTTGGCCTGCTTTAGCTTGAATATTGAAAACCAAATAGATAATTTTCAGTATCCTATGGGGATATTTGAGAAAAGGTGATTGAAATACTTGAATATTAGCTGTACTTTAAACCACCAATTTTCCTTTATCGCCAGTTTTATACCAAAACGAAAAGGTAATCACTAAATTAGAGACTTAACGGTTATGAAATCAAAGCTGTTTTTAACAACGAGCGTACTTATCGCAGCCCTTATATTCAGTTCATGGACTTACTCCGTACTGAATGACAAAGATAGCCTGCTTATCAGGCTTATGATGCAGGGACTGGGACAAAGCCATTACTCAGAAGTATCTGTAGATGACAATTTTTCTCAGGAAGTTTTTGACCTCTATATTGAGCGTCTGGACTATAACAAGCGCTATTTGCTACAGAAGGACATCTCTGAATTGGCAAAATTCAAGAAAAAAATTGATGATGAGGTAACCAATGGTACCTATGAGCTTTTTGATTTATCCTACGACATCATCCAAAGCCGCTACAAAGATGCAGAAGGATACTATAAAGAAATCCTTTCCAAACCTTTTGACTTCAGCATAGATGAAGAAATAAACCTGGATTCGGAAGAGCTCAGTTTTGCTTCCAGCAAAGCAGAACTACAGGATCGCTGGCGCAAGCTGCTCAAGTATCAGACGCTCCTTCGCCTAAACGATTTGATAGAGGAACAAGAGAAAGCCGAGGCAAGCGAAGACAACGACAAGGAAATCCTGAGCATGGATAAGCTGGAAGAAAAAGCGCGGGAACGCGTGAAGAAAAACTATGACGATACCTTTGTCCGCATCAATAGGCTTGACAAAAAAGACTGGCAAACCCGCTATATCAACTCGATTGCCAATGTTTTTGACCCTCATACTGTGTATTTTCCTCCTAAAGACAGAGAGGATTTTGACATGCAGATATCCGGACAGTTTGAAGGCATCGGTGCCCGGCTGTCTGAGCAGCCAGATGGCTACATCAAAATCGTGGAGATCATGCCTGGCGGCCCTTCTTCCCGACAAGGCCTGCTGAAAGCCAATGACCTGATCCTTAAAGTAGGACAGGCTGAAGAAGAAGCCGTATCAGTCGTTGACATGCCCGTTGATGAAGCTGTGAAGCTGATTCGCGGGAAAAAAGGCACAGAAGTACGCCTTACCGTGCGCAGACCAGATGGGGCGGAAGATATCATTCCTATCATCCGCGATGTGGTTAATATTGAAGAGACATTTGCCAAATCTTTGCTGCTGGAAGAAAAAGACAATGACTTCAAAACAGGCTATATAGACCTGCCTGGTTTTTATACCAATTTCAACGACCGCAGCGCACGCACCTGCTGGCGCGATGTAGCCTTCGAGATTGAAAAACTCAAAAAAGAAGGCATGACCCACCTGATTTTGGACCTGCGCCGCAATGGCGGCGGTTCCCTACCCGATGCCATCAAGATGACGGGCCTTTTCATAGAAGAAGGACCTGTGGTCCAGGTAAAAGGCCGCACAGGCAGCCCTTATGTCTACCGGGACACCGACCCCACCGTACAATGGGACGGCCCACTGGTTGTTTTGGTTAACTCCCAGAGCGCTTCTGCCTCTGAGATTCTGGCCGCAGCCATCCAGGACTACAAGCGCGGCATCATCATGGGAAGTACTTCTACCTATGGCAAAGGCACCGTGCAAAGCTTTATTTACTTTGACCAGTCGCTCAACCAGTATCCAGAGCTACGCCCTATGGGAGCCGTCAAACTAACTACTCAGAAGTTTTACCGCATCAATGGCGGCGCTACCCAACTCAAGGGAGTCATTCCGGATATCATTCTTCCAGATGCCTATAAATACCTTGACATCGGAGAAAAAGAGTATGAGTACTCTATGAAGTGGGACGAGATTCAACCACTTGAATACCAGACATGGGTGAGCACAGGCGCATATTTGAAGCGTGCTGCCGACCGCAGCAATAAAAGAATTGCAGAGAATCCTACTTTTAACCTGATAGAGGAAAATGCTAAGCGAGTAAAAGAGAACCGCGATAAAAATGAGTATCCTTTGCAGCTCTCCAATTACCAGGCTTTTCGCAAAGAAGAAAAAATAGAATCTGATAAGTATAAAGATCTTTTCAGCAAAATTGAGGGGCTGAAAGTCTACAATCCCAAAGTGGACCTGACTTTCATTGAAGAAGAAGAGTCAAGAACCAAATCCAATAAAACCTGGATCGAAAGTATAGAGAAAGATCCCTATGTTTTTGAAGCCATTCAGGTGCTGAAAGACCTGAAATAATCTGCCAATCAACAAATGTGCTGATGTGCTGAAATTATCAGCATATCAGCACATTTGCATTTGGGTACCCCCTACTAATACCCCAACAACTCCTCCATCTTCGCTTTTTGCGAATCTGTCTGGCGGGTATAGCGATACATAAAGCGGCAGTAATCCCGGATCAGCCGGTGATCATCGGCCTGCGTTATCAGGGTCACCCAGGCCAATTCCGTAACCCCTTCATACAAAGCTCTTTGCAGGTCCTCCTCATCGCGGTTGCGCTGAGATCTGTGGGTGGCGGCTGCCACAGGAGCCAAATCCAGGGTAGCCACGATTCTCTGTATGCTTTTGAAATTGCCTGTAGCGAGAAAGGTAAACCAATAAATATCCAGGTCTACTGGCGTAAATGCCACGGTGAGGGGGCGTTCCAACTCCTCTGCCCGCAATTTGCGGTAGGCGATCAATTCACTATCAGGAAGATTTTGGAAAAATATGGCTTCATCATATCCCGAAAAATGCAGGAGCGCAAGCACCCGGCTGCGAATACCGGACTCAAGCTCTGGATATAAGCGCGCCAGTTCTTTTTGCAAAAAAGGATTATAGGCAAATATTTCTTTATAGAAATGGAACATCGGGCGATACACAGACACATCCTGCGCCATCTCAGACCGAGCCATATACAAAAAACCATCTATCGCCAACTCGGGGCGTGGATTGCGGTAGTACTGGCTTTGCCAGCTTAGCAGTTGGCTATCAGACTGGAAGTAAGGCTGATAATCATAAGGCGAAGACTGCACATAAGTCTTAAGGTCCTGATAGGTATTATCTATCCAATCAGTCAGCCGCAACTTTATCTCATAGGTACCAAAAGGAAAACTTTCCTGTAAGGAAATCTGGACAATATTTTCGCTGAGGATAATGGGATTGTTTTCTTTTACACGGGCATCCAGCGCGGTTAATTCTCTTTTGTGGAAGACCGTTTTCCCAAAAGGATCAATCACTTCCAGGTCATAGGTAAGCAGTGCATGATGCTGATTGTCGGTAGCATACTCTGCGATGAAAAGCAGCAGGTGAAAAGGTTGTCTGGGAAAAACGACTTCTACTTTGCTGTATTCCAGGGGTTCAGTAAGAACAGTATAATGCCATTTGTCCTTGGGACTCGGATCATTGGACACAAACATGACAGCTCGTGTAGCCCACAAATGGGCACTCAGCAATAAAAAAACAAATGACAACAGGACAGAACGTAAAAGCATACGATAGGAAGAGGTAAATAATGGAACAAGAGCAAATACAAATAAATCACATAGGCATGATAACGGCCTTTTCGGCAAGAGTCTCTATTCAGACTTCTATTTTAAGGGAAAAATAAAGACTTGCCAAGGCAAAGCGTAGCTTTTCTGTCAACCGGGGAGGTACGTCTGTTAGCTTTAAGAAGCTTTTGTTCTGATAGGCGGTCGAAAATTACAATCGTGTAAATATATAACAGAAATAATTTCCTTTTATTTGCTATTCCACGATGAATAATCACCTTTTAGCAAGCAACAACCATACCCTTCCGTATTTTCTGGTATTTATTTTACAAATATTTCCTTAGCAACAGTCCACTCCGGCTAACTTTTGGGTAGGATGTAATTTTTATCCCAACTTTGTGCTTCAATTGTGTTTAGCTATGGGCCATTGGGACTGGATTATCTTATTATGCTTTTTCGCATACACCCTTTGGGACGGTATGCGACAAAACAGGCAAACAACTAATGTGGAAGATTTGCTGTTGGCAAATCGTCGCATGCCCTGGTGGGCCGTTGGTCTCTCGGTTTTGGCTACACAGGCCTCTGCGATCACCTTTATTGGTACCACCGGCCAGGCCTATATGCACGACATGAAATTCGTGCAATTTTACCTCGGTACGCCCATCGCCATGGTCATTCTGTCCGTCACCCTGCTTCCCCTTTACCATCGCAGCAAAGCATTTACAGCCTATGAAGTGCTGGAAAAGCGCTTTGGCTTGTCAACTCGTTTGAGTACGAGTTTTCTCTTCCTGCTCTCCCGTGGCCTTGCCACGGGTGTCACCATAGCCGCACCGGCTTATGTGCTCTCGCTTATCCTCAACATTTCGCTCCACTGGACCATCATCGTCATTGGCATCAGTGCGACCATATATACCATGTATGGTGGCATAGGAGGCGTTATTCGTACCGACATCAAACAGATGTTTTTGGTGATCGTGGGCCTGGTATTTTGTTTTTTCTGGATCATCGGTTCCCTGCCTGAAGGCATAGGCATGGACGATTCATTGCGCCTGGCAGGCGCTTTGGGCAAATTGGAAAGCATTGATTTCAGCTTTGATCCGGGAGAAAAATACAACATCTGGAGCGGCCTCATAGCTGGCAGCTTTCTGATGCTGGCCTACTTTGGGACGGATCAGTCCCAGGTACAGCGCTACCTGACATCGCGTTCGCTACCTGATGCCAAAGCCTCTTTGCTTATGTCAGCTTTTGTCAAAATCCCCATGCAGTTTTTCATTTTGCTCCTGGGCGTACTTCTCTATGTATTTTATTTTTTTGGGGAAAGGCCCTTGCTTTTCTCTCCTCAGCCGGAGCTCAGTGCAGGCATGGCGATAGAGATGACAGATTTGGAAAATGAATTTGCCGTGGTGCAGGCCCAGCGCCAGGGCGCTGCCTACGCCTATCTCGAAGCGCCTACGGCGCTCAACAAGCAGCAGCTACGCTCGCTGGACAACCAAAGCCAGCTTCTTCGGGAAGAAGCACTTATCCAGCTGAAAGCTGAAACCGGCCTCGACAAAGACGACACCAACTACGTTTTTCCCTATTTCATTCTCCATGAATTGCCCATGGGTCTGATCGGCCTCATCGTGGCCGCCATCCTGGCAGCGGCTTTGTCCAGCATTGACAGCATCCTCAACTCCCTCACAGCTGCCACCATCATAGATTGGTACAAGCGGCTGCATCGGCAGGAACGGCCCGAGAGACATTACCTGCGCATGGCCAGGCTCACCACCCTGATCTGGGGACTGGTCGCCACAGCGACAGCCCTGACATTTGGGGAGACGGAGTCTATCATCGAGCTGATCAACAAAATCGGCAGTTATTTCTATGGCTCTATCCTGGGCGTATTTGTGTTGCTTTGGGTAAAACGCTCCACAGGCTTCAGCGTAATTACGGGTCTGTTTACAGGCATAGCCTCTGTCTGGCTGCTGAGTCTCCTGCATCAGGAGATCGGCAACGGGAGCTACCATTGGTTTTTTGAAACGCCCAAAGGCTTTGAGCGCGTGCTGGAGTACCTGTGGCTCAATCCTATCGGAACGATCATCGTGCTTATTATCGGTTTTGTGTTGGGCAAAAAACCGCTACCAGCTCAGCCTGAGGAGTAGGCCCCGATCTCCTATCACCCATGCCTGGTTTTCGGTGAGCAAGGCATTTTTGGGTTGAGAGAAATAAGGGAAAAAAGCGGGCTTCCACTTTTTACCGCCATTGCGGGTGTAGAAATACTGCTGCCCGCTGGTGAGCAAAAGGCCTTCCTTTTTGTTGCGAAAGCTGACTTTTACCAAACGCTCATCGGTTGGGATTTCCTGCGCTTTCCAGCTTTTGCCTGCATTGGAGCTGCATAGATACCAGCCGTCGGCTGTCGTGATGGCAAGTACCTGCCCGGCTTCATCCAGCACCGACAAGTCGGTGAGCAGTGTTTTTTGTGGCAAAGCCACAAGATGCCAGCTGCTGCCAGCATCCTGGCTGTGCCAGAGTTCGCCTTGCAGGCTGATCATCCAGCCTGTGGCTGGTTGGGGAAACTGTATCGCCCAAAGATCCTCTTTGCTGTCTACAAAGGCTTTCCGCCAATTTTTCCCTCCATCTGTCGTCTGAAGAAATAAACCTCTGCCTCCGCAGATCCAGCCATGCTTTTCATCTGAAAAGGCAAGATCATATAAACGGCCCGTTGTTTCTCCCATATCTGCCTCTGACCAGGTTTTACCCGCATCTTCCGTCATCCATAGGTGGTCCTTTTTTTCCAATAAAAACCCATGCTGGCTATCATAAAACTGCACTTTTCTAACATCTTTTTCCCCTTCAAAAATATACCGCTGCCAGCTATCCCCTCTGTCTTCAGAAAACCAAAGCTGGCCTTTGGCATCGGTCATCCAGCCATGTGATTTATCGGCAAAGCAGAGCGTTCGAAGGTCGCTGCGCGTAGATGCGCCGTGATCCTGCCACAGTTGCCTGAAGCTTTTGTCGTGAAGCAACAAGCCCTGATCGCCGGCCAGCCACAGGCCGCGTTGTGCATGCCCATATATCGAAGCCAGTGTCAGGCTGCTTTCGGTGCCTCTTTTTAACGGCAATTGCAGCCATAGCTCCCCGCCGTCTTCGGTATAGAGCAGCGTACCGCTTTCGCCTATAGCCCATCCTTTTTGATTATCCAGGAAAAAAACATCCAGCAGCCGGATTTTACTTTGACCCGCCTCCTGCTCCCGCCATACGCGGCCCCCATTCTGGCTGCGGACGATCCGCCCTTCCTCACCCACAGACCAGCCCGTAAATGCATCAATGAAATGCACAGCCTGCATATTAAAGGCAAAATCAGGATTTTTACGCGAAGGGAGGCTTTCTTCCTTCCAGACGATGCCGCCGTCTATGGTGCGTTTTACGACCCCTTCATTTCCGACTATCCAGCCGTGCAGGCTATCAGCGAAAAAAATATCCGTGAATCTTTCCCTGGAGTATGGGTCATCATGCCCATAAATGGGAAACCAGTTGACTCCTTTATCTACACTTTGATAAATGATCCCGGCATGCGAAACGGCAAAGCCGGAGTCCGCATCCACAAAGTGTATTGAAGCAATATAATCGCGGTAAGGGATGCTGTTTTTCCCCCAATATCTACCTCCATCTGTTGTATGGTAGATGCTGCCGTTGGCACCGGAGATCCACCCATTTCGTGCATCAGCGAAATAAATATCTGTTAACTCTTCCTGCGTTCCAAGCTCATATTTTCGCCAGTTTTGCCCGGCATCCCCACTCAGCAAGAGTGTGCCTTCCTGGCCTACAGCCCAGATTGTCTCCTCATCGCTGCATGTGATGGCATTCAGGTTCCAGCCGACAGGATGAGGGTTGACCCATTCCCAACTGGGTTGGGCGGAAAGGAAGAGGTTTTGAAATATCAGACATGCCAAAATGGGAAGTGCATACTTCCCGCTAGTATTTTTCATAAAAATCGGTCTTTCTACGGCTATCTTTAAACACAAAACAATGTGTATCTTTCGGGCAAGATAAGATGAATTGTGAAAAAGATTTCATGGTATAAATTCAGAATTCTGATCTCAAAGTAAAACCAGCATGTTTGAAACCATCATCGGCGAGCACATACTCGAACTCAACAAAAAAGGAGAAAACTACCTGCAGGCAGAGCAAATATTGCCGCTCGACATCCAAAAAATAGATGACAATCATTGGCATGTGCTCTATGAGGGCCGTTCTTACCGCATTCTGCTGCACCAGGTAGATGCAGTAAAAAATACAATTACACTTGCTGTAAATGGCAAAAAGACAAGCGTCCGGCTCCGGTCCCGTCTTGAGCGTCTGCTCAAGGAACTCGGGCTGGAAAACGCCCTCGAAGCAAAGGTGGAATCCATCCAGGCACCCATGCCTGGTCTGATTCACAGCATCATCGCCCGGGAGGGCGATACCGTCAAAAAAGGAGAACCTTTATTGATACTGGAAGCCATGAAAATGGAAAATATCATCAAAGCTCCCGCAGATGTGGTGATAGAAAAAATTCATGTACAGGAGAAAAACACCGTTGACAAAGGCACTTTGCTGATGAGTTTTGGCAGCCCTTCCTAACTGCCAACTGCAAACTGCAAACTGCCAACTGCCAACTAAACACTCCCAACCTCCTCCTCTTCATCAGGAATCGGCAGAAGGGGAGATTTTTCAGGCAGTTTTTGTTTGGATTTTTTGGGTTCAAAAGTCAGCAACAATGCCGGGAGCAACAGGAGGTTGCCAAACATGGCGATAGCCAGTGTACTGGAAGCCAGGATACCCAAAGCTTTGGTGCCACCAAAGGACGATGCCGTGAAAATCACGAACCCAAAAAAGAGGATGACAGAAGTGTAGATCATGCTGACACCTGTGTCTTTGAAAGAATTGGTGATGGCCTCGGAGACGGTGTCTCCCAGCCGGAGGGCGAGCCTATAGCGCGCCAGGAAGTGAATCGAGTCATCCACAGCAATGCCGAAGGCAACACTAAATACCAAAGCCGTGGACGGCTTGAGGGCCACGCCCATAAAGCCCATCACCCCTGCAACCATGAGCAGGGGGAGGAAATTCGGAATCAGGCTGATGATAACGATACGCACGGATCGGAAAAGCCAGCCCATGATAAAAGCAATCACGACAAAAGCCATCGCGAGGCTTTGAAGCAGGTTTTGGATCAAGTATTCATTCCCCCGAATGAATATCTTGGTGGTGCCTGTAATGGTTACGTCAAATTTTTCCGGGTCAAAAAATTCATTCACATCCGCCTGGATAGAATCTACCAGTTTGGCCATTTCGATAGAACCGATGTCTTGCACATTGCCGGTGATGCGGATCTTTTGCAGACTGGTGTCTGTCAGGGTTTTGGACAGGCTGCCTGTATTGAGCTTTGTATTGCCAAGATACAATTTGATAAAATCCTGTTCATTCCTGTCTGGCAGGATGTAGTCATCCTCACCCCCATCAAAAAATACCTGCCGCAGGAAGCGGGTCAAATCCACAACGCTGAGGGTACGTGAGACAGAAGGATAACTTTCAAGCTTTTCCTGGAGGTTCGCAACCTTTTGCAGGGTACTTCGGCGTGTAGCGCCACGCTTTTTGCCCGTATCTATCAAAATCTCCAGAGGCATAACTCCTTTAAACTTATTTTCCACAAAGGACAGGTCTGATCGCAAATCTGCCGAGGCAGGCACATCATCGGTCATAAAGGAAACAGGCTTGAGCAGGATAAGCCCCCAGATGGAAGCTCCTGTCAAAATCAAAGTCACCGTGTATACCACCCAACGATATTCGTGGACCATTCTGTCCAAAAAATCCACAAACACTTTCAGGAGTTTTCTGTCCAGATGAGCTGTTTGATGCTTGGTGGGTGGGGGCAGAAAGCTAAAGAAAATGGGAATCAGCAGAAGGGAAATGAAGAAAGCTGCCACAACACTGAGCCCTGCGACTATGCCAAACTCTTTGAGCATGCGAATATCGGTGAAAGCCAATACGCCAAAACCCACCGCTGTGGTGGCATTGGTCATGATGGTTACGATCCCGATTTTCTCGATCATGCGCGTCAGCGACTTGATTTTATTGCCTGTTTGCCGATATTCTATATGGTATTTGGTGATGAGGTAGACGGAATTGGGAATACCGATCACCGTAATCAGCGCCGGAATAACCGCTGAGACCAATGTCATTTGGTAACCCAAAAGCCCCAATATGCCCAGTGACCAGACAATGACCACCCCTACCACAATCAGGGGCAGGATGGTATTGGAGAGGGAGCGAAAAAACAGCAACAAAGTAACAGCCATCACCATGACTGCCAGTCCCAAAAAGAGCAAAACCTCCTGGTTTACCAACTCTGAGATGGTAGATCGGATGACGGGTAAGCCCGCAAAATGTACTGTTAGGTTATGTTTCTTTTCCAGGGAATCCGTAAGCACGCGGATTTTTTTAAACAGGGGGATTTTGGCTCCGGAGTCCAACACATCCTGCTCCATGGTAATGGCGATGACAAAGGTAGTGCCTTCCTTGTCGCGGATAAGGCCTTTGTAAAAGGGAAGATTTTCAATTGTTGCCTGAATGGCATCCAAATCCGCCTGTGTTTCAGGCTTGTTTTTGCTGACAGGCGCGACTTCAAAGCGCTCCAGGCTATCATTCCTCAGCAATTGGACAATATTGGTAATGCTTACCACCTGCTCCACTCCTTCAAGCGCCTGAAGCTCTTCCGTCAGTTGAAATACATCGCGGTAAAAGTCAAGTTGGAAAATGTCCTTTTCGATCGCAGCAATGATCACATTGCCATCTTCTCCAAAGTCCCTTTTAAAGGCCTTATACACCTGATATTCAGCATCATACTCAGGTACAACCTTGGTGAAAGCCTGGTCTTTTTCCTTTCCTCTGTTAGCCCACATAAAGACAGTAAGGACCCCCAAAACGATGAGAATGGGGACCCTGCCTCTTAAGATAAATCTCGCTACCAAGCGCCAAAATGGATGCATAGACCGCAAAGGTAGTTAAATTTTATAATCTCCAAACCTGTTCATTCTACATACAAAATCAACATAGTCCGGCGATTGAGATAGCGGCCTGCTTCTGTTGCATTGGTTGCAAGCGGAGCAGTGGCTCCGTGGCTGGCAACAGACAGCCGGGAAACAGGAAATCCTGATGAAATAAAAACATCTCCCACTTTTTGGGCTTGTTCCCAGGCCTCTACCCAATATCCTCCTGCTGTTTGAGACAGGCTATCAACATGCCCTTCTATGTATAGAAAAACATTGCTATTTGCCCGTAATTTTTGGCTTAGTTCGCTTAGCTTCTTTTTTGCATCCTCTTTCACTTTCCCTCCTTCTTCCTCAAAAAGGACACTGTTGTTTATTTGTAAACTCAGGCGGTTCTGGCCTTTTTCCTTGAGTTTCCAATCTTTTGCTGCTTGTTTTTGCACCCAACCAGCCAGCTCATTTTCGAGTTTTTGTATCGCAACAGGGCTGCTCGCAGGCTTGCTGGCAGCGGTTTTTTGAGCATTCGACTTCGCAGGAGCGAGCTTCCCCTCAAAAAGGGTCTCTGCATAATGCTCCATGCGGTGCATAACAGTGAGGGTATCTTTATTCAAAACACTGTCAATATAAGCTTGCAGCCCTATTCTGAGTATACGCTCCCGGTTCAGATCGCTTTCCAGAAGCTTTTTTTCCCGATTGAAGACAGCATCTACCTCCTTCGAGTCACAGGCACTCAAAAAGAGAAGGCCAGCCAACATGATAATCCCCGCTATTTTCATTTGTTAAAGTCGTTTTTTCATCCGTAAAATTGCTCTTATTACCTCAAAATGCCAACTGGATTAATCATAAACCGACCAATTCACGCCAAAGACCAGCGTCCGTTCAAGAGCGGGATAAAAAGGCGTCTCATAATAGCCTCTGGCAAGCAGGTACTCATTCGCATGAATCCAGCGCACCCAGAGGTAAGCTTTTTTTATTTGCATCATCCCAAAGAGGTCCAGCCGGGGGTAGGCCTTTACGCTATAATCTGTAGGGAAAAACTCTCCGCTAAAGGCGTCCATTGCCATCCCACGGTAGCCCGTGAAGAAGTGCAGCTCCGCCCCCAGGCGGAAACTTCCCGCAAAGGAGACATTGCGGTTATCGTAAAAGAATGCGGTTTTCGCATGAAATTTGGGCAAAGAGCTGGCATAATATGCCAGATCGTTCGTGGCAGCGGTGCTGCCGAGCTGGTAGCGCATATTGCCTTCAGCATAAAACTTTTTCATAAAACGCACACGGCCTTTCAGGATCAATCCGATCCAGTTCAGGCTTTCGCCTGCCGTGGCCTGTGCGACCTGGAAGTCGCGGGTATAGTAGACCTTGCGGCCTGCCCGGCTAACAAAAGCCATCAGGCTCAGCTGATTCGCAAAAACCGTGTCTCCCAGCACCAATGGCCGGTTGCCTTCCCAGCTGAGGCCCGCACGAAAATGCAACATCTGGCTGTTGCGTAGTTCGCTATTGCCTGCCATGGAGAGGTAGGAAGTCTGCGGATAATAAGTCTGAAAGACAGTTGGGTTTTGGTCATAAAAATTGAGGGCAGCATATAGGGAAAAAGGATTGGTAGAAATAAGCCCTTCAAAAGCTGTCGAATCAGAAGCCACGCTATCTGCTGCCAGACTGTCTGCTGCCAGGCTGTCTTTTTCCGCTTTGATCAGCCTGGGGGAAAAGCTCAGGTCAGCGAAAAGGTAGGTTTCGCCATTGAAGAGCGTAGAGCTCGTGCGGCTGCCTTCAAATCGTTGGCGCAGTTTCAGCGCCGGTATATACAACTCACTTTTGACCTTCTGCTCCGTGCGGTCATCCGTCAGGGCAGTTCCTGCCAGGTCAAACCACAAGCGGCGATAGCCGAGAAAGGCCTGTACATTCCAATACAGCTTTTCAGGAAAAGCCAGGCTATAGCTTGCTCCACCTGTAAGCTTGAGGTCATCTGTCAGAAGCTCATGA
Source organism: Bacteroidia bacterium (assembly GCA_030430205.1). Classification (GTDB taxonomy): domain Bacteria; phylum Bacteroidota; class Bacteroidia; order J057; family J057; genus JAUIGE01. The sequence continues at coordinate 107,442 of JAUIGE010000001.1, forward strand.
AATAACTTATTGGTACCGGGTGCCAGGGCCGGGTATGCAGGTATGAAGCCCGCATGGTTGCGGGTAGTATCTATTTTCTCATCGCCAAAGCGATGATAGCCGCCCATGAGGCTGCCCGTAAAGCGAAGGCTCAGCCGCTGAGCCGTCCTGTTTTCATAGAGTTGGGGTTTCTTTTCCCTTTTTTTTAAGGTATCAGCCCTCAGCGAATCCGCAAGCGGAATCGGATCTCCCGCCCCATGCCCAAACAGGTGATATACCTGATCTACATAGAGCGAGCGGTATATTTGAAAATGCACTGCATCTGTGAGCAGAGGCGTTTCCAGACCTTTAAAAAAGGTAGTTGTATCATAAGGCAGATCTCGCTCCAGGCGGTACATACCGCCATTTACAGCATCCTGAAGTTCATTGTAATTCCAGTTGGCAAAAAGGTGGTAGCGATTGTTTCGCGACCGAAAATAGCTGCTTGCAGCCACCACCCGATGCTGGTTCAGCATCTCGGTATAGGCGCTCTGTGAGCGCCGGGCCTTGTAGTGGCCCGTTATATTCCATTCTGGTGTGATATTGCGCGAGAGTGTGCCATCCAGTAGCTGAAGGCTGCGCCCACCCTGCACATAATCAATGTTGACAAAGTTTGTTTTTGTGTCGTAATAGGGCATTTCCCCAGCCGGATTCAGTACATAGACATCGTAGCGGCCAAAGACCGGATTTTTCCAATAAGGTGCTAAAAAATGGCTCTGAGATAAGCCATAAGGCGAAATAAAGGCGGGTTTGCCTATTTGCCCGATAGTCTGTATTGTGCCCGAGACGGAATCCATCGGATCAAAATACATCAGGCGCTCCATGGAAGCGGAAAAGGTTTTCCGTACCTGTGCCCGATGGGCAAAAACAGCCTCCGGAAAGACCAGACGCGTGTCTGGCTTTACCTGCTTATCAGGATTATACAGGTCCGAAACAGAATCCCGGGCAGTCGTATCTACCTGTAGCTCACGCCCGGGAAAGACCTGCGGGAAAATCCATAAAGGAATCAGGAAAAGGAAAAGAAAGCTATTTAGCCTTTTTAGCATAATTGAAAAGTTTCGGGTTTCGGGTTTTGGGTTTCGGGCTTTAGGTTCCGGCTTGTAACTCGAAACACGAAACTCCAAACCCGAAACAAGGACTAAACGTCCAACTCCTCCACCAGGTGCGCCATGAGCGCAGTCAGTCTGGGCTCCGCCTCATTTGCGGTAGCTATGATGTGATCTATATTGATCGGGTCCAGGTTGTCAGGATCACAGAGATCGGTGATCACAGACACAGCGCATACGCGCATGCCGCCCTGATTTGCGATGATCACCTCAGGGACGGTGGACATACCGACCACATCGGCGCCTATCCCATGCAGGTAGCGATACTCGGCCCGGGTTTCCAGGCTAGGGCCTACGACAGAGACATAGATGCCTTTGTGCATCTGAAAGTCGTTGGCCTTGCCAAAGGCAAGTGCCTTTTCGATCAGCTCCTTATCATAAGGAGCGCTCATATCGACAAAGCGCGGGCCCCATTCGGGGTCATAAGGTCCGCGAAGCGGATTTTCGGGTTGCAGGTTGATGTGGTCGTCCAGGACCACCAGGTCGCCGCTGCCATAGTTCATATTCATGCCGCCGCCGGCATTGGAGATCAACAGAAACTTCACGCCCAACATGCGCATGATGCGAACGGGAAAGGTGATTTCCCACATATCATAACCTTCGTAGTAGTGAAAGCGACCTTGCATCGCCACGATCGGCTTTCCCCTCAGTTTGCCAAAAATCAATTTGCCAAAATGGGTTTCTACTGTCGAGATAGGAAAGTGAGGGATGAAATTGTAGGGAATACTTTTTTCAATCTCAATCTCCTTGACAAGGCCTCCGAGCCCTGTACCCAGGATAATGCCTACGGGTGTTTCTGTCTGGTACTGGCGGCGGATGTAGTCATAGGCCTCCTTGAGTGCGTCTTTGCGGTCAGAGATCATCATAAGCGTTTCTTTTTAGCGTTTCAGGTGTTTTGATGGTTTATCGTTTGGATAAGCCTGGCTTCCAGCTCTTCTTGTCCCTGCCAGAAAGCCAGTCGGATAGGTATATAAAAAAACGGCAACTTTTGCCAAAAGTGTGGCAGGGGTCTGCCACGGAGTCTGCTAGCGTCTTTTTCAGTTGTAAGAATAATCAGGGAGTCAAAGTTAGAAGAATTTTCAACATGTTTCCGATAAGCTGCCGCGATTTCCGTCAGCTCCTTTTGGCTGTAGGTGTGATGGTCGGAAAATGAAAAAAACTGAAGCACCTCAATCCCCGCAGCTTCCAGCTGCCGGCAAAAAAAGGCATTGTTGCCCAGGCCTGAGAAGATGACGGCTGCCAGCCGTCGGTCTGCTGCCTGTATGTCAATTTTTTCCCCTGAAAAAAAATCAACCAGCCCCGTAAAAACGGGCCTGCAAAAAGCCATCGGCTTTGCCCATCGCGCAAATCGCGCAGCGATAGCCTCGATCTCGGCTGGCTCCGCCAGCTTATTGATCACCAGGAAATCTGCCCGCCGCAGGCTCGCCAGCGGCTCTCTCAAGCTGCCTGCCGGCAGGAGGTAATCCCGCTGAGGCAGCCTATTGGCATCGAATAGCAGGATGTCAACATCCCGCAGCACCTTGCGGTGCTGAAAGGCATCATCGAGGATGATCAGATCAGGTCTATGCTCCGCCTGAAGGCGGGCGATGCCCTCGGCCCTGCTTTCGCAGACTGCAACCGGCAAGTCCGCAAATTTGCGGGCTACCTGCAGGGCTTCGTCGCCGTATTCGGCGGCTTCATCGGATTGGGGGTCTACAAGGCGATAGCCTTGAGAAGCGCGGCCGTAGCCGCGGCTGAGGTAGGCGGGGCGTAGCCCCTGAGAAACAAAAAAACGGACCAGGTACTCCGAAAATGGTGTCTTGCCCGTACCGCCAACAGAAATATTTCCAACAGAAATCACAGCTACATCCGCTCGAAAAAGCTTTTCCCGACGGCTATCATACCATCTGTTTCTCAGGAAAATAATCCCTCCATAAAGCCACGAAAACGGAATAAATAATCTGCTCATCTGCTAATCTGCTCATCCTCTCATTTCCCCAACCTATCCAGCTTGCCCGTCAACAGGTATTCCATCTCCATGCGGAGTTTATTTCGTTCGCTTTGTATTTCTTTGAAATAGCGGTAAATCTGGGTTTGATCGACAATCAGCCAGACATATTCATCAGGATGAAAAGGATGCAGACGCAGCTCAAAATCAAAATAGCCGTCCAGGCCCCATTCATTCATTTCAACCCCTACATAAGTTTGACCGGGCATATCAGGTTCAAGCAGTTCCAGGCTTTCTCTGGCACTGATCAGGAAGGGGAAGTTTTCAAAAGCGTTTTTGCCTATCAGGCTTTTTAAGTCTGCCAGTGTATGACATGAGTCCAGAATAATCCCGCTCTTGTTAAATAGTACTACTTGAGAAAGATCGTTCAGCAAGCGGTGTTTTAGTTCGTTTGGCTTCATAGCTTAGCCCTCTTTTTCAGATGATAACATGCTGTTAGCCAGGCCGAGAAACATATTTTCTACATTCAAACCTGTCTTGGCACTTGTGATATAGTGCGGTTTCAAGGGAATCCCTCCCAGGGTCTTTACAAATTCGGCATTTTGCATCAAAAGCTCTACGGTGTCCTTTTCGCTATCGAGCTCCTCTTCTGAGAGGAAGAGATCCGCTTTGTTGGCCGCGATGACGACTTCTACGCCTGGCACCATTTCCTGTAGTTCTTTGATCTTGAGATCCAGCTTTTCAAATGTCGAATCTCTGGTAGTATCAATGACATAAATGATGCCACTACAACCGCGAAGGTAATAGTAGGGAACCTCGGAAGTATTGTCCCTGCCGGCGATATCCCAGATCACCAGGTCTACTCTATGACCATTGATCTCAACGGTTTTTTTATCCACTTTTAAGCCAATGGTGGTAAGGTATTTATCCGAAAATTTTTGGTAGACAAATCGGCTGATCAAGGAAGTTTTTCCGACAGCATGGCTTCCCAGAAGGGCTACTTTTTTACTGATCCACTTGGTTGAATCCATGAAAATGTTCTTTTAATTTCTCAGACATCTCTTGTTGTAGAGAAGCTGTCACTTCCATGTGTGAACTGAGTTTGACTGATTTCAAAAAATCAAGGACCTCCTCATCCAGGTGATCTTTAAAATCGGGAGAAATCGTTCCACTGACAACAGAAGCAATGTAGAAGTTTTGGAATGTATTAATTACTATTTTGTATTTCTCATACTCAACCGTTTCCAGGTCCTGAGCGTCTTGCTGGAAAGCATGCTCGACAAAGCCTTTAATGCCCGTAAGCATGCCAGCGATCATGTCGGGGTCCATGAGATTGTTGAAAGAATGATGCCCCAGGAGCAGCCCAGACTCATTGTCAATGAGGAAAACCTCTTCCATATTGACAACGAGATTGTCTCGCATGAGCAACTCCCGGTAGGGAATTCCAGTCACAAAGGACTTGATGCGAAGCTTCCAGTTTTGGATCGAGAAAAGATCCCGCTGCGCATCGTCGATGCGCTGGCTGAGCTTTTCAAGCTCTGCTTTGATGTAGCGGGTGATCATTTTTCCAATGATCGGATAGAGCGCATTGATGATCGTATCATTGGACTCGGCTATCTGCTCTTCCAGCGCTTTGGCCAGGCTATTGCGGAAAAGTTCTGGAAAATTTGCTTTGAGAAACTCGATATGCTTTTCGAAATGGGGCTCAAGATGTGGCTCAAACTTTTCAGGAACGGAGATTTCCTCTTCCAGAGCCTGGATCTTCACGATCATGTTTTCCTGCAATTCAATTTGCTCCTCAAACAGCAAAATTCGGAGCTGTTCCAGTTTTTGTTTTTCGGGTTCCTGCAAGATGTGGTCGGTCGCCATGAGCAATCATTAAGAGATTCCGGATTAGGTAGTCCTTGGAGCGTCAAAATAAGCTTGTTAGCCGTACGAAACAAGTCTTTTTGTTTGAGAAAAAAGGGAGTCTGACTTACAATTACAAGGGTTTATTCTTAATTTTGCGCCGCAAAAGATGCAATTAACCCAGGTTTAACCATCATCAAGCAATTTCTATTTAGTTATGGCAAAAGAAAGCATTAAAAATCCGGAGTTGGAAAAAGGAACCATTTCCGTTAGTACAGAAGACATTTTTCCGATTATCAAAAAGTCGCTGTATTCAGAACAGGAGATATTTCTTCGTGAGTTAATTTCGAATGCAGTGGATGCTACGCAAAAACTCAAATTTCTCTCTTCACGTGGTGAAGCCACCGGAGAGTTGGGAGATTTGGCTGTGACCATCAGCATAGATGCAGATGCCAAAACCCTCACTGTAAGTGATGCTGGAATCGGCATGAATGCCGATGAGGTGAAAAAATACATCAATCAGGTGGCTTTTTCTGGTGCAGAAGAATTTGTCAAAAAATTCAAAGATGCAGGCTCTGGCGATGAAATCATCGGAAAATTTGGATTGGGCTTTTACTCCGCCTTTATGGTGGCGGGAGAAGTGGAAGTGCTCAGCCGCTCCTACCGCGAAGGTGAAGAAGCCGTCCGCTGGATCTGCGATGGCAGCACTACCTATACCCTCGAAAGAGCTGAGCGGGAAAGACGCGGTACGGACATTATTCTGCATATCACAGAAGAAGACAAGCAGTACCTGGAGGAAAGCAAAATCAGCGAAATCCTAAACAAATACGCCAAGTTTTTGCCTATTCCGATCTTTTTCAAAGGAGAGCAGATCAACAATACCGAGCCGATCTGGCGCAAGTCGCCTACCGATCTCACGGATGAGGATTATAAAGCTTTTTTCAAAGAATTATATCCTTATGCCGAAGATCCGCTTTTCTGGATTCACCTCAATGTAGACTATCCCTTCAACCTGACCGGTGTCCTCTTTTTCCCAAAAATAAAAAAGGACATCGACCCGCGCCGCAACCAGATTCAGCTCTATTCGCGCCAGGTTTTCATCACCGATGAAGTCAAAGACATCGTGCCTGACTACCTCATGCTGCTGCAAGGCGTGATTGACTCACCCGATATTCCGCTGAACGTATCACGTTCTTATCTGCAAGGCGACCCCAACGTCAAGAAAATCAGCAACTATATCACCAAAAAAGTGGCAGATAAGCTGCATGAATTGTACAAAGACGACAAGGAGAAATTTCAGGAAAAATGGGACGACATCTCTGTTTTTGTGAAATACGGCATGCTGACGGACGAAAAATTCTACGAGCGTGCTGAAAAGTTTTGCCTTCTGCAAAATATTGAGGGCGAGTATTATCTGCTGGAAGACTACCGCGAAAAAATCGCGCCCCTGCAGACCGATAAGACAGAGCAGATCGTCATCCTTTATACTTCGGATAAAGACAAGCAGGATATCTTTGTGCAGGCTGCGAAAGGCAAGAACTATGACGTGCTCGAAATGGATGGCGTGATAGATACGCACTTCATCGGCTTGCTGGAGCGCAAGCAGGAAAAAACGCGCTGGGTGCGCGTAGACGCCGATACGATCAATAAATTGATCGAGAAAGATGAGCCGGAAGCGGCTCCTGAAGAGGATGCTATCCCCGAAGAGAAGGTTGATGAAATCAAGGCTTTGTTTGAATCGGTAAGACCGAATGAGACTTATATGATCCAGACAGCGAAGCTGGGAGAAGAGGCCCTGCCGATCGTCATCACCCGCAACGAGTTCATGCGTCGCATGCGTGAGCAAGCCGCCATGGGCGGAGGGGGAATGGAGATGTTTGGCAGTATGCCTGAATCTCTCAATGTGGTCGTAAACCTCAATCACCCCCTGGTGAAAAAACTCCAAAGAAGCCGCAAAAAGGAAAGTCTCGCCAAGCAATTGCTTGACCTCGGGATGCTGTCGCAAAACCTGCTCTCGGGTCAGGAACTGACCAACTTCATCAGGCGTAGCCTGGAGATGATCGGATAAGAGCTCCCCCTACAAGTCTATCCTGAATCGGGTCTTCTCTTTATTGGTACAATAAACAGAATCCGAATACTGACTAGAAATCCCACTGAGTCTGGTTTCCCAGGCGATGTGGGTTTTTGCATTTCCCACCACCGGATAGGTGTATATATAGGTGAGATCTTCTCCTACTGTCAGGGAGGTCACGTATTTATAGCCTTTTCCACTGACCGTGAGGGCAATTTCGTCGCCTGGGGCCACCTCTGTCCTGCCTTTCAATTCCACTTCAAAAAAGCCATAGGGCGTACCCAGCAGATCTACATGATAGGTTTCATCTTCCAATACTTCTGCGAGGTCCAGCTCTTCAAAAATAATGGGAATGGAGAAGTTTTGCTGGGTAAAAGCCAAATCAATCCGTGAATGGACGCTTGCGCTGAGGATGAGGTCACTCGCCTCTGAATTTTTGAAAGGCTGAATATCAAATTGAAAACCGCCATCTGCCTGCGTAATCAGGTTTGCGCCCAGGATATCCAGCTTGAATCTTTCTTTTCCATTATCCTGGTAAATGCTCAAAAGTATATCCCCCATAGGCTCCATGCTGTCTTTAAAAAAGGCATTTCCTTTGATCACATGGGTGTTGGACGTTTGGTCAGAGCAGGCAGCGATGAACATCGCCAATAGCAGCAGGCTACTCAAAAATTTAATTTTCATATCAACTGGTTTTTAAGGTCAAATATAGGAAGAAAATGTACTGCTTTGCTAATGTGCTCTCAACTGATGGCCGCCGACTGCCAACTGACGACTTCATACTAAATCCCCTGTTTCATCCTGAAACAAAAAACTGTTTCAAGCCGAAACAATGGAACACATTCCGCTTTTTGATTCCAGTTTGTTTTTCACCATAAAAACCTCATTATCAAAAACTTATTGTAATGGAACGCTTATTGGCCTTATAGTTAACAGCTGTCACAAAACCCAACAACTATGTTTTTCCATTACCTGAAATCCTCCTTCCGCAATTTCAAAAGAAATCGTACCCATACGCTGATCAATGTGTTGGGGCTTAGCCTGGGCATATTGGCTACGATGATCATTTTTGTCAAACTCCGCTACGAGATGCGTTTTGACAGCTATCATCCTGATCAGGATCGGATATACCGCGTGGTGGCGCTCAGCACCCAATACGGGGATGAAAAATATGGACACTCCATGCCGGACCGCATCGCTGAGGGAATCAGGATGGAAATGCCTGAATTGGAAGCAGTTACAGTTTTATATGCCAATTTTCAGCGGGCGGTGATCAAAGTGGGGGAAGGCGATAAAAGCAAAAAGTTTTTTGCTGATGAAGCTGTCTTTGCTGACCCGGAAGTATTCAAAATACTGCACTATGACTGGATTTATGGCGAGCCATCCCAGGCGCTGGCGGAGCCTTATACTGTGGTCATTTCAAGGAGTCTGGCCAATAAATACTTTGGAAAAGTAGATGTCATAGGCGAGTCGCTTCGCTTTTCCAATGAATACAATCTAAAGGTGACCGGAGTGGTTGAAGATCCGCCTCACCACACCAGTTTTTATTTTACCATGCTGGTTTCCAACCTGACAGATGCGGACGAAAGGCTAAAAGAAACCTGGCATAGCACCTCTTCCAGTGTGCAATGTCTGCTCAAATTGCAGCCCAATCAGACGCAGGAAGCACTCACAGCTCCCTTTCGGGCGCTGGCCCTCAAAAATTATTCGTCAGAAGAGGACCCAGAGGTGAAAAGTTTTTCCTATTTCCTACAGCCTCTCGCAGAGGTGCATTATGATACCCGCTTTGGCTCCTTCTCGGATAGCCCTACTTCCAGGAGAAGTTATTATACCCTCGCCCTGATAGGGCTTTTTCTCCTGATCACAGCCTGCATCAATTTCATCAACCTCAATACCGTGCTGGTCTTTACCCGGGCCAAAGAAGTAGGCGTACGGAAAATCCTGGGAAGCTACCGCACCCAAATCATGGGCCATTACCTGAGCGAAACCGCCTTGATCGCTTTCATTTCTCTCTGGTTGGCATTTGCCCTGCTGCCATGGGCCAGCATGCAGCTGGAGGACCTCCTGGGAGGAGATCTCAGCATTTCGCTGAGTTCGGATATTCAGCTGTGGGGCTTCTCCCTGACAATATTTGTCATCGTGGTGCTTCTATCGGGTCTATACCCTTCCTGGCTGCTTTCCCGCCTCAATACCATGCTTGCCTTAAAAAACAAAACAGACAATAAGTATGGGAAAAAGACTTTGATGCGCAGAAGCCTGGTCGTGCTTCAATTTACCCTCTCACAGGTTTTGATCATCTCCACCCTGGTCATGATGCGCCAAATGGATTATTTTCATGCTGTCCCGCTGGGTTTTGACAAAGAAGCCATCCTTGAGGTGCGCTTGCCTTCACAGGAAATGCAAAAGCTGAGCAGCCTGAAAAATGAACTCCTTTCCCATGCGGGTATCCAGTCCGTTTCTTTTTCCAATACCGGTGCAGCTTCTTCCAATACCTGGAGCGGCAACTTCAATTACCGCCCTGAAGGCAAAAATGAATTTGCAACCAATGCCGATGTAAAATTGGTAGATGAAGACTATCTCGACACCTATGGGATGACCTTGCTTGCAGGAGAAAATCTAAGGAATGGAGACAGCACAGGACGATTTCTCATCAATGAGACGCTGATGAAAGCCATGGGCTTTGACAACCCGGCTGAAGTTCTCAACGAACCGATCTCTTATTGGGGCAATAAGGGTTTTGTAGGAGGCGTCATCATGGATTTCCACATGTCTTCCCTTCATAATCCTATCCGCTGCCTGGTTTTATCCAACCTCTCTCCTTCTTTTATGCAGGCGGGGATCAAAATGAAAGGCGGAACCATCAAAGACAACCTGGCAGCCATTCAAAAAAGCTGGGAGGCTGCTTTTCCTGAAGAAATATTTGAATCCCAGTTCCTGGATGAATCGATCGAAAACTTTTACCAAAAGGAAAAAAAATCTGCCAGCTTGTTCCAGCTTTTTGCAGGCATAGCCATCTTTATTGGTTGCCTGGGCCTGTTTGGCCTGGTTTCATTTCTTGCGGCGCGCCGCACCAAGGAGATAGGCATACGCAAAGTACTGGGTGCCACAGTCCGGCAGATCATGGAGCTTTTCATCCGGGATTTTGTGATCCTGGTTTTGATTGGTTTTGTCATTTCGGTCTTCATTAGCTGGTTTGGGATGAACAAATGGCTGGAAGATTATGCCTACCAGATCACCATCGGATGGGATGTTTTCCTCTATGCCCTGCTCGCATCCGTCGCGCTTGTCATCCTGACGATCGGCTACCGCTCCTTTCAGGCGGCCCGTATCAATCCGATTGAGGCTTTGCGGGATGAGTAGATTTGCAGATGAGCAGATGAAGGACGTACTTTGAATTTTTAATTCAAATCTGAACCATTGGCACCCGAAACGCAAAACCCGAAACACGGAACTCAAAACCCGAAACCCGAAACCTCCTCCATCCTCATCCTCGGAGCAAAGTCCGACATCGCCCGCGCTATCGCGCATCACTATGCGCAGGCGGGTCATCCGCTTTATCTCGCAGCACGCAATGCTGCGCGGCTCGAAGCTGATGTCAGCGATCTGAAGATCCGCTATGGAGCAGAAGCGCAGGCGCTTGAGTTTGACGCCACAGCCTATGAAAGCCATGCGGCTTTTTATGCCGCGCTCGATCCTCAACCGGAAATCGTCATCCTCGTTTTTGGCCTGCTCTCCGAGCAGGAAGAAGCGGATAAAGACTGGGCCAAAGCCCAGGCCATGCTGGAAGCAAACTTTGTAGGCGCAGCCTCCATCCTGCACCCCATCGCCAATGCGATGGAAGCGCGGGGCCAGGGCACCATCGTCGGCATCAGCTCCGTTGCCGGAGATCGCGGCCGCGCCAGCAACTACCACTATGGCAGCGCCAAAGCAGGCTTTACAGCTCTGCTGTCGGGCCTACGCAACCGCCTCGCCAAAAAAGGCGTGCATGTGCTCACCGTGAAGCCCGGCTTCGTAGATACCGCCATGACCGAGGGCATGGATACGCCCGCTCCCCTCACGGCGAAGCCGGAGCAGGTCGCCCGCGACATCGCCAAAGCCATCAAAAAGCGTAAAAACACGCTTTACACCAAGTGGATGTGGCGCTATATCATGCTGATTATCAAGAACATTCCCGAGGGCATTTTTAAGAAACTCAGTCTGTGAGGTGGATCGTCAACTTTTTGTTGATTGCCTTTTTTCTCCTTCGTCTTGACATCCTGCCCAACGACGATACTTACGTCTATTTCAACTATGCCCGCACTTTCCTGGAGGGTTTCCCTTTCTGCTATGACGGGCGGGGCATCCCTTCCGAGGGCTTTACCAGCATCTTGTATTTGCTGCTTTTGCTGCCTTTTGAGGCGCTGGGGCTCAATATGATGTTTGCAGCTGTGCTGCTCAATCTGGCTGCCCTTCTGCTCAGTATTTTTTTGTTGGAAAAAATCATTGCTTCTGCCAGGCTTTTGCCTGAGCGCTGGGCGAAGTGGGCCGCAAGCCTTTTTGGGGGCCTTTTGCTACTGGATCCGCATTTGCTTCCCATCATCGGTCGCGGCCTGGAAACGATGCTTGGCATCCTGGCGGTCCTGCTTGTCGTGTATTTTTGGGGGAAAGCTGTAGTGGAAATCCATTCCCAAAAACCTGCCCCCGGCAGGTGGGTCAATTTCTACCTCCTCGCTTGCTTCGCAAGCTTTCTCATCCGGCCCGAAAGCCTGCCGCCTTTGGCATGTGCAGGTCTATACCTGCTCTATATACACCCCGAAAAGCTTCAATTGTTGAAGCAGGCCGGCCTTTTTGTGCTGGGAATGCTGGCTTATTTCCTGTGGAAATATGCCTGGTTCGGCGACATTTTTCCAACAGCTTTTTACCGAAAAATAAGCACAGGCCATTTGGATGGATACCTCTACCTCCGCCAGGCGGTCCTCGATTATCTGCCCCATGGGCTGCTCATTTGCCTGGGCATCACAGGCATAAGCCTTTGGCAATGGAAGCGAAAAGAGCCGCTAACCTGGCTGAAAAGCCCGTTGCTTTATTTTCTGGCGGGCATCGCCCTTTTCACCATGGGCTTTCACTATTATGTGCTGCCGATGGTCGGCTATGGCTACCGACACATTTTTGTGGTGATGGTGATTTTGTATGCGGTGCTAAGCATCCTGGCTTTTCAACTGCTGGAAAAACTGCTTCGAAAGCCTTTATTATCCTATGGCTTCCTTTCGCTTTTTGCGATGCTTGTGCTGTTTTCAGCCTATCAAAGCCTGCCTTTCAGCTTCAGCAAGCTGAAGCTCTACGTACAGGCAGAAGACGCGACTTCGCGCTTTTACTACGTCCAGCTCGGTCAATTTCTCCGAAACCATCTCCCCTCCCACCGCGAGCTTACGCTCATCTATGGCGACGCAGGCGCGCTGCCCTACGAGCTTCGCTGCAGGTTTATCGATACCAATGGCCTCTCCGAGCCAGCCATCGCCCAATTTTTTGGGCAGCCTGACAGCCGCCAGAAGGCGGATGCCTTTGCAGACTACCTGCTGAGCTGGTCGCCGGACCTGCTGCTCATCGCAGGCGATACCGCCGCAGACGGGCGTGTGCCACACGCCATCACCCAGCATGACCCTTTTCGGGCGCTTAGGCGCTGGGGGCATTATGACTCAGAGAAACTTTGGGCGTATGAACGCCTGAAGCAGGCAGGTTTTGGGTATCACCACTCGGCGAGTGGTTACTTCTATGATCTGCATTTTTTGGTGAAAAAGGATTCTCCTTTTGTGGCGGAATTGCAGGCAGCTTTAGCTGCTCATGAAGCGGCTTTTGCCGCTTATCGGTTGCGGCAGGGCCTGGCTTTTTACAATAAAAAAAGGAGCGTGGCATTTCCCTCCATTTCTCCCTAAAATCGGTATCCCATCAACACATAAACGCGGGCCAGATCGCCCTTCAGGGCGAGATTATAGGAAGGGACATTTCCCATTTCATATCTTCCTTCAAGGAAGTATCTCTTGTAGCGAGCTCCCAGACCAAACAGCAGTTCGGTTTCTATTTTTTGGGTAGCAGCAATCAATTTATCTTCTTCTGTAGAAAAGGTTGAAAAAAACCAATGCTCTGTTTTTTTATGATTAATCTCTCTGAGCCGCAAGCCATTGGAAACGCCTGCCTGCAAATACAGCGAAACATTGCCGATAGGGCGTGTATAGCGAGGCATCGCATTTAGCTTTAAACAGGCTTGCCCAAAAGTGGTCGTAATCAGGCTATGATCTCCTTCGCTTTTAATGTCTTCAAAGGTTCCTACTACCTTATAATTGATAAACAGCAATTCAGTATTAAATGACCACCTTCTGCGGTTGCGCGGCAGAACAAACTCTACCGATATCCCCAAAGAAGGATTCAGAGAAAGTGGATAATTTATGTTTTTCAGGGAATTGCCACTGGAAGAAATCAATTGAAAATGGGTAAAAGATAGTCCCGCGATGATTCCGGTTTTGATATAGACTTTTTCATCACCTTTTTGATAGGCCGGCAGATGCCCCATACAGGAATAGTAATTTCTAAAAAGCCCTTTCAAGTTCTTTTTATCAAAATCCAGGTTCCTCAATTCATAATCAATGTTGGCGCAGTCCCCCAGATAACTAAGCAATTGCAAGACATGGTCCTGGGTTTCTATCACCTGCGTCTCCCTTACCCAATAATCTTGATTGGGGATGGCCTGCATGATATGTCTGAGGTATTTTTTAAACCGAAGCAGTTCAAATTTTCCCTCTCTCAATATGTAAAATTGCTCCTTGTTGTGGATGTCTTTCAGGTAGTAAAGACTTTTGGGGCCCTCAATAAGCACTTGCAAAAAACCCATGGTCTGTTCATACTGAAATGCACTGTCAATCGTAAGTCGGGCCTGGGCTACCGGGCTGACCTCAATGTCTACCTCAGCACTGACATACCGCTCTTTTTCTACATGAAAGGCCCGTATATCCCCTGGCAAAAAGGAGCTCGGATCATGATCGAGAGATTCTTTGAAAAGAACCTGGAGAGGGTTTTTACTCCAATTACGATAATCTATATACCCCTCCAATGTGTCTCCACTCTGGAAAATCACTTTTCCTTCCAGATAGTTTTCCTGAGCAAAGGATGATTGAGCATAAAAAAAAGTAAAAAACAGAAACAGTGGAAAAAATTTAATCATCATGTTAAGGTCAGGGGAAAATGAAAAAATAAAGATGAAACGAATATATTAATTGACATCAGGGGAAACAATTTTTCCGGCCACTATGCCATAAATGCTATTAACTTTCCTTTAACAGTGCGACAAGCCCATTCTCATCATATTGGAAAAAGATCTCACACTAAAACCCCATAAATCAACATCCAATATGAAAGGATCCTTATTGAGCATGCTCCTGCTCTCCTGCTGTTTCATCGCATGCAGCTTCGCCCAGCAATCGCCTGCCGGCGATCAGACTCCCAGCATCGATGCTGGCGTCCGCGCAGCCGTCATCGGGCGTGTCGCCCAACTCATGACCGACAACTATGTCGATCCCCAAAAAGGGGAGCAACTCGCCCAAAAGCTGCAAAAGCAGCTCAAGGCCAAGGCCTACAAAGGCCTCGACGATCCCCGCGCCTTCGCAGCAAAGCTGCTCGAAGACATGCAGCAAGAGCTGCATGACGTGCACCTCAATTTCAGCTATCGGCCACAGGCCAGCGCGGGCAGCGCCTATGACGACAGAAATGAGGACATCATTATAGACGGTCCAGCAGATGGAGAGGAAGAGGGCGATGCCGTCATCATCATCGAGGAAGGCCCCGGCTCCGATGAGCCGGATTTTGAAAATATACCGCCAGCTATGCTGGCGATGATGCAGAGCCGAAATTTCGGCCTGACCAAAGCCGAAATCCTGACCGGAAATATCGGTTATTTCCGCATAGACGATTTCATGGCCGCTGGCCCTGGCGCTGCCGGACAGGTCGCTGCTGTGATGCAATTGCTCCAGCATAGCGAAGCACTCATCATTGATGTGCGCAACAATCCGGGCGGGGGCCCCTTTATGATCCAGCAGATTTGCAGTTATTTTTTCGAAAAACCTACCCACCTCAACAGCCTCTACCACCGTCCCAGCAATAGGACACAGGATTTTTGGACGCATGAGGTAAAAGGATCAAAACTGACGGACAAGCCTATTTATGTGCTGGCAAGTGCTTTTACGGGTTCGGCAGCAGAAGAATTCTGCTATGACCTGCAGACGCGCAAGCGCGCCACCATCGTGGGTGAGACCACCGTGGGAGGTGGGCATATCGTGGCCGGATATGATGCCGGTCATGGCTTCGAGCTGAGCGTACCCAATGGCAAAGCCATCAATCCCATCACCCAGTCCAACTGGGAAGGGACTGGCGTGGCGCCTGATATAGAGGCTCCCGCTGCCAAAGCCCTGGCCGTGGCACATGCCCAGGCGCTCCGCCATTTGATGGAGCAGGCCAAGGACCCCATGCAAAAGCAGCAAATGAAATGGGCCGTCGAACGCCTGGAGGCAGAATCCCGGCATGTCGAGCTGGATGCAACCAAGCTTCAACAATATGCTGGGACATACGGCCCGAGGGTCGTCACACTGGTAGAGGGAGAATTGCACATTCAGCGAGCGCCCGGGCCTCGGATGGGCCTGGTGCCCATCACTGAAAACAAATTTATGTATGCGGACCTCGATCCTTTCCGTCTGGAATTTGTATGGGAAAAGGACAGGGTTTCAGCGCTGAAATTGACCTATCCCGACGGTCGGGAGGAGCTTTTTAAGAAAGAATAAAAGCCTCCAATTCATCCAGCAGGCGCTGTAGCGAAAAACGCTGCAGCGCTTTTTCTTTGGCTCGAAGGCCCATTTGATTTCTCAAATCTTCATCCAGCAGGACTTTTTTCAAAAAGCTGGCGAGTTCTTCCACATCTCCCTCTTTTGCCAAAAAGCCATTTTCTCCATGTGTGATCACCTCACTCATCGCTGACGTATCAAAAGCCACACAGGGAATGCCGAGGGCCATGGCCTCGACCAGCGCCAGGCTGGTGCCTTCGCCATGCGTAGGCGTGAAGAGGAAAAGCCAGGCTTTTGCCAGTTCGGGGCGGATGTCTTCGACAAATCCATGAAAAACGACCTGCTCGGCCAGGCCTGCTTCCTGACTCAAGGCTTGCAGCCGGGAGCGCTCCGGTCCTTCGCCCAGCAGATGCAATGTTGCTTCTATCCCGCCTGCTTTCAGCAATTGCAGGGCACGAATCGCCCGATCTATGCCTTTTTCCGGCGATAGCCGGGCGGACATCAGCATGCGCCCGCGAAGGGGATCGGGGGAAATATTTTCCCATTCAGCCATCTCGATGCCATTGTAAATGGTAGCGTTGGGAAGTTTTTTGACATAGGGAAAAGCCTCGGCAAATGCTTCAAAAGTTGCCTGGGAATTTGCCAAAAAGTGCGTCGGGATATGGGTGATAAACCAGCGGTTGAGGAAATTTTGTTTCATGGGATATGAAACCCCTCTTCGAAAAACAATTTTCGGAATTTTGACCCGCCAGGCGGCCAGGCCGACGCCTTTGAGCTCATGGGAGCCATTGAGCAAGATGACATCTGCCGAGATGCTGCGCATCCAGTTTTCCAGACGGCGCATTTTGGGAGAATTCAGCAAACTGCTTGTGCGCAGCTTCATGGCCTCAAAAGGCAGCTTTTCTCCCGCCAGCCTTTTTTCCAATTCTCCACCCGGATACACCAGCCAATGCACATCGTGACCGCCTTCGCGCAGGGCCTTTCCCACGGTGAAAAACCATTTTTCGCCACCGCCCCAATTTTTGGATAGATTTACAAAGAGGAGATTCATTAATTTTACCTTTCATGCAAATAACACAAATGAACGAATTCATCCGCGAAGAAATCGCATCCCATATAGCGCTGGCGCAGGAAGTATTGGAAAAAATGCAGCCAGAGATCGCGCTGGCTTGCGAAATGGCCGTGGCGACCCTTCACTCCGGCAACAAGATCCTCTTGTTTGGAAATGGCGGCAGCGCCGCCGATGCGCAGCATATAGCTGCGGAGCTTTCGGGCCGCTTTCGGCGTGAGCGGCCTGCCCTGCCCGCGATAGCGCTGACGACAGACACCTCTGCGCTGACTGCCATCGGCAATGACTATGGCTTTGAACAGATTTTTTCCCGCCAGGTAGAAGCCCTGGCCCGGCCCGGTGATCTCTGCATTGGCATCTCTACTTCGGGCAATAGCCCGAACATCCTGGCAGCCATGAAGAAAGCCGATGAAATCGGCTGCAGCAGGCTTGGCCTGAGTGGCCAGGCCGGCGGCCAACTCAAAGCCCAAAGCGAGCTTTGCCTCCGTATCCCCTCTGACAATACCGCCCGCATTCAGGAAATGCATATCATGATCGGGCACCTCATCTGCGAAGCTGTGGAGAGAGGAGAGAGGAGAGAGTAGAGAGGAGAGAACAGAGAGGAGAGAGAGGAGAGAGAGGAGAGAGTAGAGAGATTGGGCTTTTATCTCGCGATGATTTTTCCCCGAAAGGATTTTTCGTTGGATTTGATTTCCAGCACATAGACGCCTGCGGCGAGTTCGTTTCTGTCGATCCGCATGTCACGGATGTGGGTTTCTTTTTGGGCAAAAAGCAGCTTGCCTGAGAGGTCCCAAAGTTGAACTTCTACCTGGCTTTGTGGGCTTTTAAATTGAATGCGGAAAAAATCGGAGAAAGGATTGGGGCTGATTTGGGCGATGTCGGACAGATTTCCGGCATCTATGCCTGTTCGTTTATCGAAGATTTGGAGAATTCTGCCATTGGCAAGATCTGCCACATATAGTTCGCCCCGATGGTCGCGCCCAAAGCTGCTGATACCTTTGTTAAAAACGCCCAGGCGTTGGATAGTGGTCGGAAAACCCATCAGGCTGTCAGCCAGTGTCAGCCAAAAATTGCCGGTTTCGTAATCGGCAAAAATGTAATAGCCATACATGCCCGGATGGTCCTGGCCACGATAGACAAATCCGCCTGTGACAGACTCGCCAAAATTGAGCGAATTGTCATATTCGAAAAGCGGGCTGGCATAATTGCCGAAAGAGCTGCACCCATTGGTTTGGAAAGGGTCGCTGCCTTCATAGCAGCGCCAGCCGTAGTTTTCGCCGCCCTGGCTACCGCCAGGCTGGCGGCTCAACTCTTCCGTGGCATCCTGCCCTACATCGGCGATCCATAGATCGCCATTCAGCGGATCAAAGCTAAAGCGCCAGGGATTGCGCAGGCCGAGAGCCCATATCTCATCCCGTGTTGCGGGATCGTTCACAAAGGGATTGTCGGCAGGGATGCCGTAGGGCAAAGCGCCATCGACCTCCAGGCGCAGCATTTTGCCGAGCAGGGAGAGGCGGTTTTGGGAATTGTTTTGCGGATCGCCGCCGCTGCCTCCATCTCCTGTGGAGATGTAGAGATAGCCGTCAGGGCCGAAGGCAAGCTGGCCGCCATTGTGATTGGTAAAGGGCTGACTGATGTTCAGCATTTTGAGCTCGCTGTTGGGATCAGCGAGCTGGATATTTGTGCTGTCCCGCGTGAAACGCGAGACCTGGGTAGCTCCATTGTTGTCGGTATAATTGAGGTAAAAAAAGCCATTGCTGGCGTAATCAGGATGAAAAGCGATGCCAAGCAAGCCTTGCTCATTGCGGGTATCTTTTACAATCGTACGTATATCCAAAAATGGCGTACTGAGCAGTTGCCTGCTGCTGTCCAGAATCCGGATACGCCCTGCCTGTTCCAATACAAAAAGCCGTTCATCTCCCGCATGCGTGATGTCTGTAGGCCGCGTCAGGCCCGAAGCCACCAGCCTAAAATCCAGAAGCGGAAGCTGCTGGGCCTGGAGTGTGACCAGGCTGAAGAAGAGAAGGGAAAAGAATGCTTTTTTCATGATGCTTTTTTTACAAACTAACTATATAGACTTCCACCCGCCGATTGAGTTTTCTCGTCTCTTCGGTATCATTGCTGGCCACAGGTCGGGTACCGCCATAGCCTTTGAGGTAAATCCGTTTGGGGGAAATTCCTTTTTTGACCAAAAAATTTCGCACAGCATAAACCCGTCTTACAGAAAGCCGGTTATTGGTATCATGGGTCATGAGACTTTCCGTGCGGCTGTCGGTATGGCCTTCCAGTCTCACCGTCATTTCAGGATGGTTTTCCATCAGGTCGACCAATTTCTTCAGGTCTTTGGTACTGCCACTCATCATCTTGGAGCTGGATCTCTCAAAACGCAAATTGGTCAATCCAATGCGCATCCCTACCGCCAATTGACTCTCATTCACTTTTTCAAAAGGAATGGCCCGTGCTTCCTCTTCCAGTATATCGTCGTATTCTTCCTCCGTAACCACCAGTGTATCCCGCTGCCTTTCGATACGCAGGCCATTGAGGTAGATCGTATCTACCCGCTGTACAATGGTTGTGCTGCCTTTGATATTTTCCACCCTAACCAAATCTCCCTCCAGGCAATCCGCTGCGGGAATATCCCCCGGCAGGCCAAAAACCCTGGCAGAGCCATCTTCATAGGACAATATCATTTTCACCCCCTCTTTGGTGCGGTACAATGCACCACGCCCCGAGCGGTCATCCTGCCGCCCCATCAGCCAGGCCCCCGGCTCATCGAGCAGGATCAGCCCATCTTCATTCACGATCATCGTTCTGCGGTCAAAATGCAAGTCTTCGCCCGTCACCAGAAATTCGATCTTGGGATCGGTGTCAAATAGCTGCTGAGAGATCAGCAAGACTTCATAATAGGCCGTTTCATTAAAAGGAGAATCGGGATAGCTGAAGGTGTGAAAGAGCGAATGATCCATGTGATAGAGATCAATCTCAAAGTTTTGCTTGTCGACATGCACATATTTGCAGCCGGACAACTCCAGCGGCGCAATGCTCATCTGGCTAAAAGCGGTTGACTCCTGGTTGGAGGCACCTTCATAGCTGTGTTCGAGCTCTATCTGGGCGAAAGAAGGTAGGGGGAAATGAAGTGCGCAAAAGAAAAAAAAGGTAAAAAACTGTCTTATCATGGTGTGGGTGTTGGTAGTGAAATAGCCTCCTGGAGGTAGTCGAAAAGCGAATCCGCTTTGGGGTGATTGGAGCGAAATTGTAGGTGAAAGCGATATACCAGCCCGCATTCGCGCTCAGATACGCGGGCCATGCTATCTACTCTCTGCCAGCAAAAATGCTGGATATGACGATCAGTAAGCTGCCCATCGTCTCTCTGCAATACCTGCTCATAGGCCTGCCATATCTGCTCAAAGGCCTCCGGTGCGGCCTCATAGTCTGCCAGCTTTGCATGCAGGTAGTTGCCGTTTTCCTGAAAGTAGACACGCTCTACTTCCGAAAACTGCTCCTGAAAGGAGCCCGATTTGGTATCCACAAAGGCAAAGCCTTTGAGCCTCGCAGGCAGCATCGCCTGGAGGGCGGAGTCAGAGAAGGGCGTCAGCCCTTGCTGGTTTTTGCGCTCATGCAGGGCTGTCTTCAGCCGGGCAGCGTCGGTCGCAGGATCTACCTGCCGGGCAGATTCAGCTTCCGGCTGGCAAGCCATAAAAATGAAAAACAATGACCCGATAAAACAGATTTTATGCATAAACGAAAGGTACAAATTTTCCCTATCTTCGCAGCGTGCTAAATCTTGAAAACATAGGAATCGAATTCAGTGGACGATGGCTCCTACAGGAAGCAAGCTATCAGTTTACGCCAGGAGAGCGCATCGGCCTCATTGGCCGCAACGGTACGGGCAAGTCTACTTTGCTCAAAGTAATCTCCGGACAGATGCTCCCGACCGAAGGTCGGGTGAACAAATCTTCAGATATGAAGATTGCTTTTTTCAACCAGGACTTGCTCTCTTTTGAGACAGATGACATCATCTTTGAAGTGGTCAGGCAAGCTTTTTTACCCCTGCTCAAGCTAAATGAAGAGGTAGACACACTCTTGCACCGGGTAGAGGCAGGCGAGACAGATCCCGCCATCTGGGATGATCTGGCCCAAAAACAAGCTGCTTTTGAGACGCGTGGCGGCAATAGGATAGATGCCATGGTGGGCGAAATGCTTTCGGGCCTGGGCTTTTCCAAAGAAGAGCAACACCAACCCTACCAGACTTTTTCCGGTGGCTGGCGCATGCGCGTTTTGCTCGCCAAAATGCTCCTTGAGGAGCCTGGCGTTTTGCTCCTGGATGAGCCTACCAACCACCTCGACCTTCCCTCCATCCAATGGCTGGAAAATTACCTCAAGAACTTTCGCGGGATCACCATCATCGTTTCTCACGACCGCTTTTTCATAGACCGCATCGCCGACAGGATACTGGAAATCAGCCTGAAACAGCTCAATGAGTATGCTGGCAATTACTCCTATTATCTGGAGGAAAAAGCCATTCGCTACGAGCAGCAGCAGCGTTCTTACGAAAATCAGCAGAAATACATCGAGCAGCAGGAGCGCTTTATTACCCGCTTTAAGGCGAAGGCTACCAAGGCGAAGCAGGCGCAGTCCAAGATGAAGCAGCTCGAAAAAATAGATCGAATTGAAGCTCCTGAAGAAGAGGGCTTTAAATTCAATCTTCGCTTCCAAATGTCCCAAAAATCGGGCAAAGAAGTCATTCGCCTGAGGCATGTAAACAAGGCCTACGGCAATAAGCATATCCTGGCGGATAGCGAAGGCACCATCATGCGAGGCGATAAAATCGCCCTCATCGGTGCCAACGGCCTGGGCAAGTCCACTTTGCTCCGCATCGTGGCAGGCACAGAACCCCATGAAGGCACTTGTGAAGAAGGCCACAATGTCATTCCCGCATTTTTTGCACAGCACCAGCTGGAGTCACTGGACCTCAAATCCAATATTCTCGAAGAAATGGCGACTTCTGGTTCTGGACATACCGAGCAGGAGCTTCGGGGCATTTTGGGTTGTTTTATGTTTTCAGGGGAAGATGTAGATAAAAAAATACAGGTGCTCTCAGGTGGCGAGCGCTCTCGCGTAGCGATGGCCAAGACGCTCATTTCTCATGCAAACTTCCTCCTGCTCGATGAGCCTACCAACCACCTCGACATTCCCAGTATTCAGGTCCTTATTCAGGCGCTGAATGCCTATGAAGGCACCTATATCATCGTTTCTCACGACCGCTGGTTTTTGCAGCAGGTAGCCAATAAAATTTGGTTTATTGAAGATAAAAAGCTGAAGGAATATCCCGGGACTTATGAGGAGTTTGAACTTTGGATGGAGAAGAGAGAGGAGAGAAGCGAGAAGAGAGATGCGGGAAGCGAGAAGCGGGAGGTGACACCTGAAGCGCCGGAGGCGAAAAGCCAAAAGCCAGAGCTTGATTATAAAGAGCGAAAGCAGCTACAGAATAGGATCAAGAAGCTGAAGCGGGAAGTCGAGCAGTTTGAGGAAAAAATAGAAAAGCTGGAAGCGGAAAAAGAAGCCGCTATCATGGAGCTCGCCAAGCCAGAAGTGGCTTCCGATTATAGCAAGCTGAGCGAAGCTCAGCAAGTGCTGGAAAAACTGGATGAACAAATCCTGAATTTCACTGCCCAGTGGGAAGAAGCGCTGATGGCGCTGGAGGAAGAGGAGGTTTAATGCCCCTGGAACAGTATGCAGTTTAAAGTATGCAGTATGCAACAATCACACTGCCAACTGCCAACTGCTTACTGCCAACTGCTTACTACCAACTGCTTACTACCAACTGCATACTGCCAACTGCATACTGCCAACTGCTTACTGCCAACTGCTTACTGCCAACTAAGCTAGACTATATTCAATACCTGCTCCTTTATCTTATCCAACTCATCTTTCATATTTACCACAAAGCGCTGCATTTCAGCATTTTGTGCTTTTGATCCGATGGTATTGATCTCCCGGCCCATCTCCTGGGCGATGAAATTCAATTTTTTGCCATTGCTCTCTGGCTCATTTTTCATCTGCTCAAAATAGGTCAAATGCTGGCGCAAGCGCACTATTTCCTCATTGATGTCCAGTTTTTCTATATAAAAAACGAGTTCCTGCTCAAAGCGATTGGGGTCAAAGTCAAGCTTGCCTTTCAGGTCTGAAAGGGCGCTCATCAGGCGCTCGCGAACCTGCTCAATGCGCGCGGGCGCTTGCGACTCTACCTCTTCCAGGTTGCTGCTGATAGCTGCCAGACGCAGGTCGAAGTCTGCTGCGAGGGCTTCGCCCTCATGTCTTCGGCTCTCTGTGAGCTTTTTCGCCGCCGCCAAAGCTGCTTGCTGAATCAGCTCCCACTCTTCAGGATCCGGCTCCGCCGACTCTATCGGAATGATTTCCGGCAAGCCCATCAAAAAGGGAAGATCCACTTCCTGCTCGATATGGAGCCGCTCCCGTGCGGCATTCAATTCTTTCAAATATGCCTGTGCCAGTACCTGATTGATGTTCAGCGAACGTTTCTCAGGGTTCATCACTTCCGCATTCAAAAACAAACTGACCTTCCCCCGCTGCAATTCTTTGGAAAGCAGCTGGCGTATCTTGTGCTCGTACTGCATATACAGCCGTGGTACACGAAGAGACAGCTCGAAAAACTTGCTGTTCAGGGATTTAAGTTCAATGGAAATTTTATAATTAGCGGATTCAGCCGAGGCTGCGCCATAGCCAGTCATGGAAAGAATCATAGATTTTGTTCTGTTTGTTAAGTGCGGTGCATAAGTTGCTGAATATTTCCCGATAACGCAATTTCCACAAATAACTTTCTCCCTATGAAAGCATCAGGATATACGATCTCTACTGACAAAGACAGGATGGACCTGGACTTGATTCATGCCTTTTTGAGCCAATCTTACTGGGCAAAAGGCATCCCCAAAGACACTGTCCGATCAGCCATGGAACATTCCCTGTGCTTTGGCATTTTCAAAGAAAATGAGCAAGTCGGTTTTGCCCGGGCGATCACCGATTACACCACTTTTGCCTATATGGCAGATGTTTTTGTTTTGGAAAAAGAAAGGGGCAAAGGCCTGGGAAAAATGCTTATCAGCTATATGCTCTCATATCCGAGCCTACAGGGACTGCGGCGCTGGACTTTGGGCACCCGGGATGCGCATGGGCTGTATGCTCATTTTGGTTTTGAGCCCGCTGATTCTGGCAGAGAAATGGTAAAGCGCCTTTTCAGTTCGTATGAAAACCTTCCAAAAGCGTCTGAAAAGTAAAAGATCGTGTTGGCTGGCTCTGGCAGGCCGAAAGGTATTTGGCTATCTTTGTCTATTCTTTTAACCGCATATACCATGAAGAATTCAACTTTTTTCCTTTTCCTCTTGAGCCTGCTTGCCTTCTCCGCCTGCGTTGACGATGGCCCGGATGTGGACCCTGAGTTCACCCTACTCCAGCACGATGACGCCAATCAGGATGCCCCTGAGCTACCGACAGGAACCTATGAGGGCGGTGCCCGCTTCCTCGCCAGCCAGATGGCTGCCCTGAGTGGCGACAAACTCATCGAGGTACAATACTACCTCAAAGATCGTCCTTCCTCCGGAAGTATTCGCATCTACCAGGGCAGCGAAGGCGACAAGCCCAAAACCCTCGTTTACAACGAAAATGTAAGCATAGGCGAAGAGGAAAAATCCTGGAATACGCATAGCCTGAAGACAGCACTTGTCCTGGATGGAAGTGATCTTTGGATCAATTACCGCTTTACTCAAGCCACCAACCAGCGGACGCTGGGCTGTGATATCGGCCCTGCCGTAGAGAATGGCGACTGGCTCTGGGACGCCAACGACGACCAGTGGCTTCCTTTGCGCCAACGCTCCACGATCAGCATCAACTGGAATGTCAGAGGTGTTGTAGAGCCTAAGTAGGGGAGGAAGAAGTTTGGGGTTTTGGGTTTCGGGTTTCGGGTTTCGGGTTTCGGGTTTCGAGTTTTGGGTTTCGGGTTCCTATTCTTCAGTCTCGCTTCTCGCCTCTCCTCCCTACTCCCAATAATTCAAATTCTTATCCCGCTTTCGCTTGGCTTTTTCGGCTACATATTGCAGCAGCCGCATGGCTGCGATGGGGTCAATCGAGGCTGTTTGGATGAGTTGCCGGCTTTGGTAGTATTCATAATACATTTCTCGCCCGATGAGCAATCGTTCTTCCCCATCTATGGGCAAGGTTTGGATAATGGCATCTATGACCTCAGGACTGAGGTTGGCACGTGCGATAGCCTCCGGGCTACCCTGGGCCTCCATATTGATGATGGCCGTACGCAATTCTTCGGGGGTATCGTATGGAAATATCATGACCTCTGGCAAGGTCAAAGTATCCTCCAACATATAGTGGATGGCATAAATATAGGTCGCATTCTCCCTGCGGTATTCGCGCAAATAATTTTCTACTATCAGCATAGAGCGATGGTAGCCTACATGGGTAAAGAAAATGGTGTCAAATCTGGTCACCGGGATGCTGTAAAAGCCCTCGTCATTGCCTATTGCTCCTCTCCGGCTGCTATTAATTTGTACAGTGACAAATGGAATAGGTTCCTGTCCATTTTCGCTAATCACCAATCCGGATAGCTGATAGATTTTCTGCCCTTGTGCAAGTGCGGGAACCAGGAGCAGTATGCATATTGAGAGATAAAGCCATTTTTTCATAGTACAAAGATAGCAGTTTTTGTTTGTTTCAAACTCCATAGAGGACGAGGATATTGTGTATTACGTTGCGCCCTGCACTAAATACGAAAAGCGCCCGCTTCTGTCATGGAAGCGGACGCTTTTCTTCTTCACAAATATATCAATGCATCAGCTTGAATCGGAAAGGGATATTCACCCAAAATTTAATGGGTTTACCTCCTTGAATAGCAGGAGAAAATTTGAGCTTATGTATGTTATTCTCCACAGCCTCAGCAAGAATGGGGTGTATCTTTTTGACCATTTTATGCTTCCTGTAATTTCCATGCTCATCTACCAGTACCCGAACCACGACCTGCCCTTCAATGTTGGCATCACGCGCAACATCTGGATAGCCAATCAGCAGTTGCACTTCGTCCATATTAAGCGGCTTTGGCTCTTCTGATACGAATACAAAATCATCTACATTGGGTTCTTCCTCTGCAATAACTGCCGGAGGACCATCACCATCGCCTTCGCTGGGAATAGAGTTGAAAATATCCGTTTCTTCTCCGTCTACTGATTTGGTAGAAATAATTGCTTTCACCGTATCGAGCATCCTGTTCTCTTCAATTTTTTCCTCTTCTACAATCTCATCCCTGGGTTTGGGTTCAGGAATCTTGAAAGCAATCTGCTTCAATTTGGGGGGCGGTGCTTTAGGTGGGGGGGGAGGGGGAGGGGCTTCGTTTTCATCCACCGGAGGTGGAGGGGGTAAGTCGGCCAGGGTGATGCTTCCTGTTTCCTTGAGGTGATTTTGCTCCTCTCCTGCGCCACTCAGTGCGATTTGGGGTCCAAACATAACGGCCATCAGGAGGGCAATGGTTATCACTGTTGCAATCAACAAGTGTAACCCATACATCTTTCGCAATTGATAAGCTCCGTAGCTTCTCTCTCGATCCTCAAACACCATTTCCGTTAGGTCGGCTTTAATGATTTCTGACATAGTACTAAACAATTAGGTGGTTTATACTCCGGTCATGTTGCCTTTTTTTGACCAAAGCTGTACGTATGTGAGAGGACAAAGACGAAATTCAGTAGAATTTATGCTTTTTTTTTACATAAACAAAAAGCACTCACTTCCTTGCAGAAGCGGGTGCTTTTATCTCTGAACATCTTATCGCATCAACTCGAATCTGAAAGGAATATTCACCCAAAATTTAATGGGTTTACTTCCTTGAATGGCAGGAGTAAACTTGAGTTTATGCAAGTTTTTCTCCACAGCATCAGCCAGAATCGGGTGTATTTTTTTAATCATTTTATGCTTCCGGTAATTTCCTTGCTCATCTACAAGCACGCGGACGACTACCATCCCTTCAATCCCTGCATCGCGGGCGATATCCGGATATCCTATGAGCTTCCGCACATCATCCATGTTCAGGGTTTTGGGTTCTTCGGAGACAAAGACAAAATCGTCAACTTTCGGATCCTCATCCTGAATTACAGCAGGAGGTCCGCTTCCTTCTCCGGGGATGGTGTTAAAAATATCTGTAGGGTCGCCTTCAACTGATTTGGTAGAAATAACCGCTTTTACCGTATCGAGCATATTGTTTTCTTCAATTCTTTCCTCTTTTTCTATCTCATCGACAGGCTTGGGATCAGGAATTTTGAAGGCAATCTCCTGCAACTGAATGGGGATTGGAGGTTTCGGTGGCGGCGGTGGCAGAGGCAGATCATCCTCCGTTAACGGAGGAGGCGGAAGATCAGCCAGGTCTATGATACCCGTATCCCGGATATTATCATGTTCATCGCCCTCGGAAGCGAAGGCGATTTGTGGTGCAAAGACAACGACCAGCAGAAGGGCAAGGGCCACAGTTGTTGCTATCAACAAGTGCAGGCTATACTTTTTCCGCAGGAAATAAGCTCCATAGCGACGCTCTCTGTCTTCAAACACCATTTCGGTCAGGTCAGCTTTAATGAATTGAGCCATTGGGTGAAAAAATTAGGTGGTTTATACCCATAAGAGAGTCAAAAAAGAATATTCCATAAATAAAAAACTCTTTTTTCGCATAAATTTTATATAAACGAAAAGCGCCCGCTTCCATAACAGAAGCGGGCGCTTTTTCCTGAGAACAAGTGTATTAGTTCATAAGCTTGAAGCGGAAAGGTATGTTTACCCAAAATTTAATGGGCTTATTACCTTGGATAGCAGGAGAAAACTTGAGTTTATGTAAGTTTTTCTCCACCGCATCAGCGAGAATGGGGTGTACTTTTTTGATCATTTTGTGCTTCCGGTAATTCCCTTGTTCGTCCACCAATACCCGGACAACTACTTGTCCTTCGATACCAGCATCACGGGCAATATCCGGATAACCGATGATCTTCCGTACATCATCCATATTCAGCGGTTGAGGCTCCTCAGAGACAAAAATAAAGTCGTCTACATTGGGTTCTTCTTCCGCAATAACTTCAGGAGGACCATCTCCTTCTCCAGGGATGGAGTTGAAAATATCCGTTAACTCCCCATCTACAGATTTTGTAGAGATGACCGCTTTCACAGTATCGAGCATCTTGTTTTCTTCAATTTTTTCCTCTTCCTCAATCTCATCTTTGGGTTTCGGTTCAGGAATCTTGAAGGCAATCTGCTTCAATTTGGGGGGCGGTGGTTTGGGTGGTGGCGGAGGAGGTGGCGGTTCGTTTTCATCCACCGGAGGCGGTGGAGGCAAGTCAGCCAGGGTGATGGTACCAGTATCTTTGATCTTATCCTGGTCATCTCCTTCTCCACCCAGCGCGATTTGTGGTGCAAATACGACTACCATGAGAAGCGCCAGGGTAACGATTGTCCCTATCAAGAGGTGCAATCCATACTTTTTCCGGAGGAAATAAGCTCCATAGCGACGCTCGCGGTCTTCGAACACCATCTCGGTCAGGTCAGCTTTGATGATTTGAGCCATAGCGTTAAACAATTAAACGAGAACTATACACAAAAAAACACAGGTCTATTTATTTTGATTTGCTGAGGTCGCAAGAATTCTTGCTTGCATCTGCAAATCCATTTACTCTACCATTGGCGCACGGTTTTCAAAGTCCCATTTGCCAAGCAAAATCAGGCTGTCGCGGGAATTGAACACGTCAATAGCGTATTTTGGGGCACTCTGGATAGACATTTCATCCAGGCAATCTACCAGGTTTCTATATTTGGATTTCTTCTTGGCTTTGATCACAAAGATAGGATCCCAGCAACCTTCCGTTTCTTCCCCATATTTAGCTTTTTCATCATCACAACGTCTCGGATGACGATTCAAGTGCTCCCGAATAACTTCTGCCAATCCTGTTTCAGGATCAAAGGTTGTGTTCTTAACCTCAACATCTGTGATTCGGTGAAAATAATGAACGGTATCTTTTTCCCCGAGGACAATGGTGACTACTTTTTCTTCATCCACATCTGCCTTGAGGTCATCCTCTGTGAGTTGATCATCTTTAGGAGGCATGGTCAGTGCCATGACCGAAAAGTCCTGTATCACAGCAGTCAGTACGAAAAAGGTAAGAAGCAGAAAGGCAACGTCCACCATCGCTGTCATATCGATGCGGGTAGACTTCTTTTTGGTTTTACTACCGCCTTTTTTTCCGCGTCCTCCTCCTCCTCCAGAATCTACATCAGCCATTTTGATTATTTTTTAACGAAAGTTTTACTTAAAGAGAGATAAAAAAGAAAATTCCATAAAAAGAATGAATACTTTTTACCCTTACATGCCAAGTCCCTCAGTAGGAGGCTCTTCCATGTTGGTAATCAAGCTCATCCGCAGGATTTTCAGTTCACGCAGGGTGTTTAGGACACTTTCTGCAGACTCATAGGGAGCCTTTCCATCACCTCTGATTGCAAATCGCATTTTGGGGTCGGCCAGACGTCCTTGAGTGATCCAGATTTTTAGCTCATTCCGACGTCCCAGAGAATCTGCACTCTGATGCGGGACCCCTTTCTGGGTAAAAATCTTTTTCTCTTCATCTTCCAGATTCAGGTAATACAGAAGTTCATTTAAAGGAACTCCAATATTCTCTATGGAAGTAAAGTAATTATAGGCTTCTTCTGTAAGGTCTCCCTTAAGATTTTCTGCCTCAATTAATTGACGCAAGACTTTACCACGGGTATCTATATCTGTGAATCCCACATAGACATTGCCAGTATCAGAAACATAGATGATCATGTTTCCTTCATCAGCTGGCAATTCTTTGATAGAGGTAGAAGACGGAAGGTCAACCTCAAGATTCGCATCCTCGCGGAAGTTCGTTGTCGTCAAAATAAAGAAGGTCAAGAGGAGGAAGGCAACGTCCACCATTGCCGTCATATCTATCGCGGGGGATCCTCTTTTGGGTTTTTTTGACATGATGAATGAATTAAGATTGAATGAACAAATAAAAAGTGGCTTTACCTGATGTGCCTTTTAGGGAAGAGTAAAGGGGAGAACAGATTCCATAAAATTTATCTCCCTTTTTTATTTTTCCTCACGGCCATGGCAGGTAAAGGGTAAACCTTAATTCCTTACATCAAATGTTTGGACAATGCTGTAACCAGCCTCATCCATGCTATATGTCATGCCATCAATACGTGTAGTAAAGAAGTTGTAAGACAGGATAGCAAGTGCAGAAGTCGTGATACCCATAGCTGTGTTTACAAGGGCCTCAGAAATACCGACTGAAAGTTCAGCAGCATTAGGAGCACCGCCAGCACCCAGAGCCGAGAAGGCACGGATCATACCGAGTACAGTACCAATCAGACCAACGAGTGTACCCAAAGAGGCAACAGTAGCCAGAATAGAGAGGTTACGCTCCAGCATAGGCAGCTCCAACATGGTAGCTTCCTCGATTTCAGCCTGAATCGCTACTTTCTTGGCATCTTTTGCCATGCTTGGCTCAGCTACCATTTCTTTGTATTTGCGAAGGCCGGCTTTGATCACATTACCGATAGAGCCTTTTTGCTTATCACACTCAGCGACAGCTCCGTCTACATCACCGCTGGAAAGCAGGCGACGTACTTTTTTGACAAAGACGTCTTTGTTTCCACGACCACCTGCGCGGACGATGGTGATAAAACGCTCAATGGTAAAGACCAAAAGGATTAAGAACAATGTCATTCCAATAGGAATCACAAAGCCCCCTTTACGAACGATACCGTAGGTACCTTCTACTCCTTCGGACACAGGGTGTCCATCTGTCCAGTGTGGTGGCTCCTCGCCATTTTCGCCACCAGCTACCCATGCCTGGTAGGCATCATAAGCTTCTACACCGCCCTCAAAGTTTTCAGGAGCACTGAAACCGGAAGGAGAGTAAAACACCCACTCTGCGAAGATGAAACAGACAATGATAGCAATAAGCGGAAACCAAGCTTTGAATGGATTAGCTGCTTTGATTTCGGAACCACTTGAGCTCTTAGCCTGGGGATTCTTATTCAGATCGGCCATGTTTGTTGAGTTAAGAATTTAGTTAGTGAATTTTGAATAAAAACAAGTCAGTCAAATCTATGTATTTGATTGATAAACGCAAAAAATGTATCCATAAAATTGACATCCCTGACCCGGTACTATGCAAGGAATTGCACTGCATAGGAACGAAAACGATTACATTAAGTCAGATTCATTTTTCGACTTCTATTACGTAATGTGGCTTTAATAATGGCGTAATTTGGCTTTTATATCATTTTGAGAAACTTCACTTCCTTATCTGTCAGAAGCCTCCATTTCCCTCTTGGAAGATGTTTTTTACTCAGATGAGCAATCATTACCCGATCCAAAGATAGTATTTTATATCCCAAAGCTTCAAACATTCGCCGTACAATTCTGTTTTTCCCGCTTTGGATTTGGATACCTACCTCATCGGTGGTTTTTCCTTCTACAAAATCTATTTTGTCTGCCTGGGCCAGTCCATCTTCCAATTCGACCCCTACCAGCAAGCGATTCAAATCCTCTTCTGGCACAACTTTGTCAAGCCGCACATGATAGAGCTTTCTGATTTTGTTTGCTGGATTTGTGAGTTTTGCGGTTAATTCTCCATCATTTGTCAGCAATATGAGTCCGGTTGTATTGCGGTCGAGTCGCCCCACCGGAAAAACCCGTTCCTGGGTCGCTTCCTTGATGAGGTCCATGATGGTCTTCCTCTCCAATGGATCGTCTGTAGTAGTGAGTGTATTCTTGGGTTTATTGAGTAAAATGTAGACAAACTGCTGAGATTGAAGGATTTTGCCCCCGTATTCTACCTTATCCTGGCCCACCGTGACCTGCCTGCCCATTTCGGTCACTACTTCTCCATTTATCCTGATTTTCCCTTTTTTGATCAGTTCATCGGCTTCTCTTCGGGAGCATACACCAGCCTGAGCGATGAAGCGATTCAAGCGAAGAGAGGAAGGAGGTTTCGGGTTTTGAGTTTCGGGTTTCGGGTTTTGAGTTTCGGGTTTCGGGTTTTGAGTCCTGTCCTGAGTCCTCGAAGGATCGGGTTTGCGCTTATCGCCCTTCTTCCCTCCCGAATCTCGCTTCTCGCCTCTCGCCTCTCGCTTCTTCTTCCCTCTCGCCTCCGGCTTCTCATTGGGATCCCAAAATTGATATGTTTTTTTCTTTTTACCCATGAATTCATTTGTTAGTAAAATTCCATTCTGAATTTTCAACTTTCTACATTTTCCCCTTCTTCCCCTTCTTCTATCTCTTCCTCCTCTATCTCTTCCTCCCTCTCTTCTTCATTGCTGTCTTCTTCTTTCCGCTCTGTATTTAATTTAAACAGCTCAATATGATCTTCCATTAGCTCTTCAAACTCCTGGAGTTTGGGCAGGTCTTCGACGCCATTGATGCCGAAATATTGCATAAAAAATATGCTGGTGCCATACAGCAAGGGTTTGCCGATGGCATCGGCCCGGCCATTGATCTGAATCAGCTTCTTTTCGAGAAGCTTTTGCACCGCATAATCGCAGTTGACACCGCGAATAAACTCAATCTCAGCCTTGGTGACAGGCTGCCGATAAGCGATGATCGCAAGTGTTTCCAAGGTAGCGCGCGTTAAGCGCTTTTGGTTGCGGATAACAGTCGCTTTGCGCACATAGGGGTAAAAAGGCCTTTTGGTGAAAAATTGATAGCCCTTTGCTACTTTTTTCACCTCAAAAGGGTAAGTATCAGCAGCATACTTCCATATCAGCTTTTCCAGCGCTTCTTCCACTTCTTCTTTCGGAAAAAGGTCTTCCTTATTTTCCGAATCCTGCGAAGCATCTTCTTTATCCGCCTCCTCTTCTTCCTGATTCAAAATTGAATACAGGGTGTCCAGGTCCACAGGTTGATCTGAGACGAAGATGATGGATTCAAGTATTTGATCTAAAGAAGGACTCATGGGAGTTCATTTATTTTGTTTCTCATTTCTCTCATCTCTGCTCTCGCTTCTCTGCTCTCGCTTCTCTGTTCTCGCTTCCCGCCTCTCCTCACACACTCACACTATGCTCTCTCAATGCGTCATTGAGCGAAGTTTTCTTATTCGTTGAGGCTTTTCGCTTGCCGATGATGAGTGCGCAGGGGACATGATAGGTTCCTGCCGGAAATTTTTTGGGGTAGCTTCCGGGAATCACCACGCTTTGCGGGGGCACATAGCCCCGATGCGTCACAGGCTCATCGCCTGTCACATCTATGATATGTGAGCTGGCGGTCAGCACCACATTGGCGCCGAGCACGGCTTCGCGTCCTACGCGAACGCCCTCCACGACGATACATCGGCTACCGATGAAGCAGTCATCTTCGATGATCACGGGCGCAGCCTGCACAGGCTCCAACACACCGCCGATCCCTACTCCTCCACTGAGGTGGACGTTTTTGCCGATCTGGGCACAGGAGCCTACGGTCGCCCAGGTGTCTACCATGCTGCCGCTGTCTACATAAGCGCCGATGTTTACATAGGATGGCATCATGATGACGCCGGAGGCCAAAAAGGCGCCGTAGCGCGCAGTAGCGGGTGGGACCACCCGCACCCCCTGACCGACGTAGTCGGTTTTGAGAGCCATTTTGTCATGATATTCAAAAGGAGACAACTCAATGGTCTCCATTTTCTGGATAGGAAAATACAGGATGACAGCTTTTTTCACCCAATCATTTACCTGCCAACCTTCATCTGTCGGCTCTGCACAGCGCAGCTGCCCCTTGTCCAATTGTTCGATCACAGCGCGAATCGCGTCCAGGGTTTCTGCTTTTTCCAAAAGGGAACGATCTTCCCAGGCTGCTTCTATGATGTTTTTCATTTTAGTTTCGAGTTTTGGGTTTCGGGTTTCGAGTTTTGGGTTTCGGGTTTCGAGTTTTGGGTTTCGGGTTTCGGGTTTCGGGTTTCGGGTTTCGGGTTTCGGGTAGGAGTTCTTGGAACATGAAACTCAAAACCCGAAACTTCCTCCTTCAGCCTGCAAGTTTAGCAAAAATTTGTAGCTTTCGAGCTACCTCAGATGCAAACACCCTAACCATTGAGTGCGCGAACTTCCCCATGAAATCTTTCAATCTACGTTCTATCCTTCGCCCCAGCATGTACATAGCTGCTGCGGCCATTATTTTGGGTTCCTTGCTGTATTCCAATTACCTGGCTAACCAACTGGAGGAAAAAGAAAGACAAACCATCGAGCTAAAAGCTCAGGCAATCGACCTGCAGAATGCAGAGATCAATTATGAAAACCAGTCTCCTTTTGAAAAAGAGGCCCAAAATTTCATGGGGATCATCATGGGAGGCGATGACCAGGTGCCCTGGATTTTGACGGATGAAGACTTCAACTACATCAGTGGGATCAACATCGGGATTCCCGATACGCTGTCATTTGAGGCCCAGCAGGCTCTGGGGACTCCTTTTGTCAGGCGTTTTAAATCAGCAAATGAGCCGATCCGCATAGAGGTAGGCGGTATCGTCAACTATGTGCTCTATGGCGAGTCACGCCTCCTTACCCAGCTACGCTGGTTTCCCGTGGCCCAACTGATCATTGCAGCCGCTTTTATCGGCTTTGTCCTGCTGGCCTTTGCCATCGCCAAGCGCAATGAGCAAAACAAAGTTTGGGTAGGTCTGGCCAAAGAAACAGCGCACCAATTGGGCACGCCCGTCTCCAGCCTCATGGCCTGGGTAGAGCTGCTCAAGCTGAACCTGGAGGACAAGCCCGAGGACCAGCAATATGTGCTGGAGATGGAGCAGGACGTAAAACGCCTGGAGGACATCACTGAGCGCTTTTCCAAAATCGGTTCTGAACCAGAGCTGATCGAGATCAGCGTACATGAGGTCCTGGAACAATCATCCAACTACCTCAGCAAACGCATGACTCGCAAGGGAAATATCGTCCTGGAAGTAAGCAACGAGCTTTCACCTGAAAGCAAACTCCAGATCAACCCCCAGCTCATCAATTGGGTGATAGAAAACCTGCTCAAAAATGCGCTGGACGCTATTCAGAATAAAAAAGGCAAAATCACCCTCCATGCAGAAGAGACCTCTAGTAGCTATACCATAGATATAAGTGATTCGGGTAAAGGTATTCCCAAGAGTAATTTTAAGAAAGTATTCCAGCCGGGCTTTACTACCAAAAAGCGCGGTTGGGGTCTTGGACTGAGTTTAAGCAAGCGGATCATCGAAAATTATCACAAGGGGAAGATTTTTGTAAAATCTTCAGAAATAGGAAAGGGGACGACTTTTAGGATAATTTTGCCAAAGCAAAAATAACTACATGCCTCGAATACTCGCCATAGACTACGGTGCCAAACGCACCGGCCTTGCCTGGACAGATCCCTTGCAGATCATCGCAACGGGCATCGGTAGCTTCGCTACCTCCGACATCGAAGCGAAGCTTCGCGAACTCATCGCCGCCGAGGCGGTCGAGCTGATCGTGCTGGGATATCCCAGCCGGGCCGATGGCTCCGATACACATGCCACTCCCCTCGTCCGCACATTCAAACAATCACTTGAAAAGTGGTTCTCCGCCATTCCCGTAGAATATTGGGATGAAAGAGGCAGCTCCCGGGATGCCATGCAAGGCATGATACATGCCGGCCTACCCAGGAAAAAACGCGCAGACAAACACCTCATCAACCAGGTCGCTGCGACAATCATCCTTCAGGATTATATGGAGAGTAGAGAGTAGAGAGTAGAGATCAGAGATCAGAGAGTAGAGATAAGAGAGTAGAGAAGCGAGAATAGAGCTGTGATTCACCTCACTTCTCTGCTCTCTACTCTCGCTTCTCTGATCTCTACTCTCGCTTCTCTGATCTCTACTCTCACTTCTCTGATCTCTACTCTCGCTTCTCTGATCTCATTTCTAAACTCTTCCGTATATTTGCTGCCTCAAAAAAATAAATCAACTTTATGATCTTAAAAATAGTAGGCTTCGGACATCCTGCCCTCCGAAAGGAAAACAAAGAAATCACTCCTGATTTTCCCAACCTACAGGAATTGATAGACAATATGTTTGAGACCATGTACAACGCCAATGGCGTGGGGCTGGCGGGTCCGCAGGTCGATGTCAACTACCGCATTTTTGTTATAGATGGAGAGCCCATGGAGGATATACTCGATAATGGCGAGAACATGGAAGGCTTTAAAAAAGTATTCATCAATGCCCAAATGGTGGATGAAAAGGGGAAAGAATGGTCTTTCGAAGAGGGCTGCCTCAGCATCCCTGATGTGAGGGAAAATGTTTCCCGCAATGATACCATCACCCTTCGCTACCAGGACGAAAAGCTCGAAGAGCATACCGAAAGCTTTTCGGGCATGAAGGCGCGTATCATTCAGCATGAATATGACCACATTGAAGGCGTCTTGTTTACCGATTATCTTTCAGGTTTGCGGAAAAAGGTATTGAAAGGCAGATTGAATAAAATTTCAAAAGGAGACATCAAAGTGAGTTATCCGATGAAGTTTAAGAATTAAGAGGCCGTTCCCTTTGTATCTTTTTTCCAAAAACGCATTATATAAAAAAGCAGCCTAAAGCTGCTTTTTATTAGAACAGTAAATATGGATTTTAAGCGATTGCCTTTTTTGCCTTTGCACTTCTTCTACTTTGAGTTTGGGCATGATGTAAAGCGCTGGTTTTGGGTGGCTATCATAGCGGTGGTGCTTGCTGCAGGTTTTGGCTTTTTTGCAGTAGAAAACCCTACTTTTTGGTCACTGGAGGTGCAGGAAATCGGTGATTTCCAGGAAGAAAGCGTCAAACTTTCTACCATAGAAAATGTGTACCGAAGCTATGAGCTTACGGCCCATGCTTATAAGCAACATGTGAGTTTCAGTGCCGGGCCCATGCTGGCGGCAGAAGTGCCGACCGCTATTTTTTGGCTATTGCAGCTGCTGGGCTGGGCTTTTGTGCTGACAGCAACCAGCCTGATACGCTCCCGCTGGAGCTTTCTCTTTTATTTTATTTTTATCCTTTTCATCCATTTTTCCGGTTTGGGAGGGATGCTGATCCCTGCGCTGAGCGAAGGTGCGATGCACTATATTGCCGATTTTATCGTGATTTTGCCTTTTCTGGCATTGGCTTATGCCTTCCAGGTCAACGCCCTCAAATGGGCGTTTTCAGGCCGCTTCGCGGTCTTTTTTCTGTTACTCGGCGGCGGCTTTGCCGCCGTATGGTTCCAGCATGGCTGGGTAGCTTTGCATGAATTGGCCACCGAAAGTTATTTCGCTGAAGTATTCCTCGCCATTGCCTTTTTCTTTTTCATCGCCAAAGAACCCACCAACCTTTTCATGGCCCTGGCCAACAACCGCCAAAATCCCAAAAATCGCCTCGGCCTGGGGCCCATCATCGCTATCTATGTGGTATGGACCATGGCTACCCTCATCATGGCCAATGAGTATATCGGCATACCCTTTTTGCCAAAAGGATTCAGTTGGGGATTGAAAGCGATTCATGTCATGATCATAGCAGGTCTCATCAGTGTCTTCACTTCGCAAAACCATTTTCACTTTGTCAAAACAGCCTTTACCAGCAATACCGTCTATAGCTTTTTGGTGATGGGGGGAAGCATCCTGACCATCAGCCACCTCGGGCTTATGGCTAGTCAGGGCGACCTGGCCTTTATTGACAGCTGGGATCGCCTGGCAGCGATTTTTCTGTTTTTTGTAGGCCTTGGCCATACGGCATATATTTTTGCCAACCACAGCCCTTTGATTCGAAAAAAAATAAACCTCTATTATCTGCTTACACTTAGCACCAACTATCGTTTTGTCATCGTTTGGATCTTTGCGCTCATAGGCGTGATTGTGATGGAAGGACGCTCTTCCTGGAGCATGGAGCATCGGATTAAACATAGTTTTTCCACCCAACATGGAGACCTCGCACATCTAAAGCTGATGCATGGTGCAGATTTGACTTTGGAGGAAAAACAAGCCTTGGAAACGAAAAGGAAAAACGCCTACATATACGCTTCAAACGAGACCGTCTACAGTGCCAAAGCTTTTCACAACCTGGGCTACTTTAGCCTGACCTCTGTCGAGCAGTTGGATGAAAGTATCCAGCTGTACCTACAGACCAAGAACTTTCCCTATTCGGTCTTGAATGCCGCCAATTTGTACGTCGTAGGCCAACGGCCTGAGTTAGCCCGCGAATTGCTGAAGGGAGAATGGAAAAAAAGCCAGCATCCATTGATCGCAAATAACCTCGGCAATCTCTACTTCAAGGCTGAGCAGCCTGATTCGGCGATTCATTACCTCCGGCAAGCGCTGCTTGCCGACCTCAACTTCTCGGCTGCCTATGCCAACCTGGCACTTGTCTATGAGCGATACGATCGCCCCGAAGAAGCCCGGCAGTTTCTCCAATCTGCCGTCAACTCAAAAGAACCCAGCGACGCTGCATTGACCAATGCCATCGCTTATCAGCTTACAAGTGGGCAAACTTTGTCCATGCCTGAGATTGCATGGGAAAAAGCTTCCTACAATCTGAAATTCAATTACCTGCTCCAATTACTTGCTTCTGACCAGAAACAAGCAGCAAAAGAGCTGGTAAAAAGCTTTCCAGAGGAAGAAAATAACGCCGATGCGATGATCCTCAACGCCTTCATGATGTTTCAACAGGACAGCATAGAGAATGCGATCAGCCGATTTGAATATGTAGATCAGGTGTTTGTAGGAAAACAGGCAAATAGCTATTACGCTTTGGCACTCGCCTATCTGGAGCAGGGCGTCACGGAGATGGCAAAGCTGTATTTTCGGAAAGCAGGGGATGAAGGAATGGCTATAGCCGAGCTGTATGAAGCCCAAATGGAAATGACCATGGGCCATCTGGATACAGCTTATGCAAAGCTCAGCAGGGTTCGGGTAGACCACGAGGAGCTGTGGGAAGCCGCCAGCAAAGAAATCGCTATCCTTTTCCTGATTGTCAGCTACGACAATCCTCTCTATGCCATGACAGAGTTTGATGTCAGCAAACTGACGCAGGAGGACTATCTCCGGATAGGAACGCTGGCAGATAGCACAGACAGCTATATCCCTGCACTTGAGAATTTTCGCAAAGCGATCGCTATGGACTCCTCGGACCACCGTCCCTATCTCGAAATGTCCCGCATCTACAATCGCTACAGCGATCCGCTTGCCATCGTGAACCTGGGCTATGGCCTGAAAGTGGCTCCCGAGGAGCCGGACTTATTGCTCGAACTGAGCAGGGCTTACCTGCTTCAGGGGAAAATGGATTCTTTGAATCTAAGCCTGAACCGCATCCCTCAGGAATATTTTCCACACGAAAAAAACAAAATCATCGCTCAAAGAGATCTTATACAGGGAGATACTGCATCTGCGCTGCGCATATTGGAACTTGAATGGAAGCAACATCCCCTGGATCAGGAAGTCATTTCGACCCTTGCGGCCATCTATACGGCCCAGGCAAATTATGACGCTGGCAACTACCTCATAGCCAGTTCCCTCGCACTCAACAGAGAAAACCCGAATATTTGGTACTATTACGCGGTATTCTCCCGCGCATGGGGACAGGCCCGCGATGCGGGATTTGGTGCGCTTCGCGCCATCGAGCTCTCACAGAGTGAAGCACGCAAGCGCGCGCTACAGCAGGAATTTCAGGATGAAATCCTGGAGGTGATAGAATAGGATTGAAAATCCTTCTCCTTAAATCTTCCTCCGATACGCTTCCAGCGTATTCTTAATCAGAATCGTAACCGTCATCGGTCCTACTCCGCCGGGAACCGGCGTGATGTAGCTGGCCTTAGGGGCCACTGATTCAAAGTGCACATCGCCGACGAGTCGCCAGCCACGTTTGCGGTCGGGCGCATCTACCCGCGTCGTGCCCACATCTATGATGACGACACCTTCCCTGACCATGTCACCGGTCAAAAATTCAGGTTTGCCCAGGGCAACCACGATGATATCTGCCTCCCGGCAGTACTTGATGATGTCTTCTTTGGGGGTGCGGCTATGGCAGACCGTAACGGTGGCGTTGCCAGGATTTCCTTTGCCTGAAAGCATAACAGAGATCGGACGGCCGACGATATTGGAGCGGCCCAGCACAACGCATTTTTTGCCGGAAGTCTCGATATTGTAT
The DNA here is from genome assembly GCA_030430205.1 of Bacteroidia bacterium. Taxonomy (GTDB): domain Bacteria; phylum Bacteroidota; class Bacteroidia; order J057; family J057; genus JAUIGE01. The sequence goes on from JAUIGE010000001.1 coordinate 147,463, forward strand.
CGCCCGAGGATTTCCATGATGCCCGCCGGCGTAGCCGGCAAATAGGCCGGCAGGCCCAGCACCATGCTGCCAATGTTGATGGGCGTAAAGCCATCTACGTCTTTTTCAGGGCTGATAGCGTGGATGACTGTATCCGCATCAATATGCTTCGGGAGCGGAAGTTGAACGATAAAGCCATCCAATTCAGCATCATTGTTGCATTTTTTGACCAGGGCGATCAGCTCCTCCTGGCTGATGGAAGCGTCTCGGCGAAATAAAGTGGAGCGAAAACCCACATACTCACAAGCTTTCATCTTGTGGTTGACATAGGTCTGCGAGGCGCCATCCTCGCCTACAAGAATGGCCGCAAGATGCGGCTGCCGGCCGCCGTAGGCGGTGAGTTCGGCCACTTCGGCCTTGATTTCGTCTTTCAGAACCTGGGAAAGTTCCTTTCCGTTGAGTAATTGGTGTGGCATAGCTATAGATTTTTATTCATCGTATTTTTCCAACATCTTCAATACTACCGCAAAATTTTTCGGAAAGTCCGCTTCAAATTCTACCTCCTCTTCCGTAGCAGGGTGCGTAAAACGCAGTTTTTGAGCGTGGAGCAGGTAGCCATGGTTCAATGGCCTTTCCTCCTCCTTTCTCCCCGAAAGTTTGTATTTTCTTTTGATGGTAGAAAGCATGAGGTTTTCCCCTTTGTAAAGCTCATCTCCGACGATAGGGCAGCCCAGTGCCAGCAGATGCACACGGATCTGGTGCATACGTCCCGTATGGGGTTCGCAGCGCAACAGGCTGTAATTGCGGAAGGTTTTCTCCGTAGTTACGACTGTGAGGGCTTTTTTGCCATCATTTTTGTGGGTGCTCACCCGTTTGTTGGTCGTGATCAAAAGCGGAATATCTACTTCTCTCTCTTCAAAATGATGCACCCCACGAACCAAAGCCATATAGGTCTTTTGCACTTTGCGGTGTTGAAACTGCAAAGCCATTTTGCGGTAGTTTTCCGGCCCTTTAGCCATCAATAATATGCCCGAAGTCATCTTATCCAGGCGGTGGCACAGCTGCAATTCCGGATGGTATATTTTGGCTAAATGATTGAGGTTGCGGTTACTCTTGTCATCCAGACTGGAGACATTGACGGGCTTGTTTACCAGCAGAATATCATCGTCCTCGTGAATGATCAAATCGTTGAAGTTGATGAATTTCGTTTTTATAGTCGGTTCTGACATCTTGTATTCTTCCTAATTTTGTCACAAATTCTCGCTTTCCCTTTACATATCAAAGTCCAAGTTGAGAAGCCTTCTCCATATTTGCAGAATCAAGCCTACTTCCGTTCATTTGCACTTCCGCTCATATGCGCATTCACCCATCATGAAAACTTCATCATCAACAGATAGAATTGAAAAATGGCTGGTCGTTTTTTTGATTGGCACAGCAGCTGCACGCCTGAGTTCGCTGGCGATTTTTGATACCTTATTTGTGGTAGCAGGTTTTTCGATGATCCTGTTTTACAGCCTGCGGATTTTCATCTCCCTACGGCATTGGAATAGCGATCGGATGGAGACGATTAGCAGCATTTTGCTGTTTATTTTTGCGCTCCTGGGCATGGCTTCCCTTACGGCCTTACATGCTTTTTTGCCTGCGGCAGAGAGTTTATGGAAGCTTTCTCTGGGCTTTGCATTGCTGGTTGCCGTTGTGACCTCTCTTGTTTTTTGGCTAAATAACAAAGAAAACAGCATGAGATGGAGAGCCTGGGCAAAAAGTGCTTTCCTGAGGTTTTTCCTTATCCTGTTTTGCTTGCTGATTTCACTTGGGATTGGCTGGGATATGTTATTTAAAACCTACTTCCCCGAGCGCTATATGAAGCAGGAAAGCTATGTGGATTATTATCCGGAAAATGGCGCCAAGAAGTCCGAAGGCTACCTGCTCAATGGAAAAGCAGATAGCCTCTGGATATTTTATTCTCCCAATGGCGACACCCTGGGAAAAGAAATGATTGGCGAATAAATCAGTTAAAATAAAACTTAGGTGGCGCTTTTTGATAAATCAACCATACCCAACTGACCGTAAATCCGCTCAGCAAATCCAGCCGATTGCTGGTATCTTTCATACCGCTGTCCCAATTGAGGCTTCTCCTGTTTTGGGTGAAATTTTGGCTAAAGTCAAACCCAATGGAAATATTGAGATTTCCGCTATTGCTGAAGTATTTGTAGCCGATGGCTTCACGGATTCCGATGCCATTGGTGAGGCGATCATAGCCTTTTTTATTGGTAGCGCTTAGCGCAGCGATCGGGCCATCAAATGGCTGGAAATTGATTTTATGCTGTATAAACTGAGCGCCCAGCTCTACAAAAAAGCCTGAATTGGGGTTGTGATTGGGCGAAACAGAAAACACTTTCCCCACAGAAACCGGCACCATAAAACCCGTCTGCATCATTCTTACCTCTGTAGGCAGCCCTGTATCATTGATGATAAATCCCCCTGTGGTCTTCAATTTATCGAGCACACTGTCCTCCTTGACTGTGCCGCCAACCAGGAAAAATACGCCCAGCTGGCCATAAAAATTGGAAGCGCGCTTATGCCCCACTTCAAACCCTAAAGAGGGAGTCATACCGAAACGATTGGCCATGTCTGCACCTGGTGTCTGGATTTTCGCGGACACATGGAGCAGGGTGATCTTGATAGCAGAATCCCGGATACTGACTTGCGAATAGACATTCGAAAACAAAATATGGAGCCCTACAATGAGAAAACAGGATAAAACACGCATGCTTATTATGAATAATTAATGTACTAGAACGCAAAAATAATTCCTAACTTATACTTTTCTATACTCCAAACACCAAACAACCTGTTTTATGTCTGATTCAATTGAAAAAGTCCTTCCTCCCACCACAGATACCGCCAAAAGTCAAGGCGTAAAATCTGTTACCACCAAGGCGGAGGAGATGGACTATTGTTATTCTGTTCCTGACAAGATTTTCCAGGAGAGCCTCGGCCGCAACGCCCATTTCAGCAATGCGCGCTATATGGGGGATTACTCCATGACACTGGAAGAAGCCCAAACAGCCAAATGCAAATATGTCGCGGAGATGCTCCACCTGGGACCCGGGAAGCGGGTCATGGACCTGGGCTGTGGCTGGGGAGGCTGGCTGCGCTATGTAAAAGACGTAGTTGGAGCTGATGGCGTAGGGGTCACCTTGTCCCAGGGACAGGCCAAACACAACCAGGATACAGGACTGGACGTCCACCTGATGGACATGCGCACGGTCACCCCAGAGACATTTGGAGGTACCTTTGATGCAGTAACCGCATTTGGAAGCTTTGAGCATCTTTGCTCTTACGAAGAATATGTCGAAGGCAAGCAGATGGACATTTACCGCACTTTTTTCAAACAGGTAAAAGAACTCATCCCTATAGGCGGTCGCTTCTATATGCAGACGATGACCTTCGGCACCAAAATCAAAGATGTGCCGCGTGAAAACTGGGACATCAATGCCGATAAAGATTCGGACGAATATACCATGGCGCTCATGGTCAAGCAGTTTCCGCTGTCATGGGTTCCCTATATGGAAAAACCCGCCATCGAAGCTGCCGAGCCCTACTTCAAGCTGATTGACATGAGTAGCGGTCGCCTAGACTACGTCAAAACCAATGAAGAGTGGATCAAACGCTATAAAAAGTTAACCCTCCGAAAATTGGGATACTACCTCAAGTTGGTGCCCAAATACATCAAAGATCCTGAATTCAGGCATATGCTCGCGATGCTGCGATATTCGCCCAACAAGCGGACTTTCGAGCGCTCGCTCTTTGATCATTTCAGGTATGTGTTTGAGCGGGTAGAGTAGGTTAATATTTTTGAATGCGCTTCAAAATCTGCCTCGCAGGTTCGCGTACTTCCGCAGCGATGCTTTCCAAATAAGCATCGCTGTCTTTTTTTAGCATGGCTTTGATGGCTTCATAGTAGGGACGAATGATGGTGTCGTGACCTGTTTCCTTTAAGATGTGGAGGACTTCCTCGCCGTAGTTTAGGCGGAGAGCGATTGCAGCGAATCGTTGCCAATCATCTTGGGTTGTACTTGATATTTTCCCATCTGTTGCCAAGAGTGCTTGTTTTAAGGATGTTACTGCCGCCTCTATATCCGGACTCTTTTGCTCAAAGGCATTCGCCATGGCTAAGTGAACACTGGCCTGATCCTGGTTTCGAGCTGCCTGCTGCAGAGCGCCTTGCCCCATCTGTGGCAGTTCATCTCCATACATGGTAGCCAGGAAGCGTGTCAAACAAAGCAGTTCCCGTTTTTGTCGCCTGCTGCTGCGGCGCATCAGGTACCAGATATTGAAGAAGCGCTCATTGATCTCAAAGGCTGCGCCTTTCTTCTGGTATGCCTTGAGCTTCAGCAGCCAGCCCGTTTCGACAAGTCGTTTGAGTTGGGGAGAGAGCTGGTTATTGGCGAGATGGGTTTTTTCCCGCAGTCCTTCCAGGGCGATAGGGTCCCAGTTCAACGCTACCGCATCGAGGATCACCTGCATCTGCTGGGGAACTTCTTCAAAGCGGGCTTTGTATAGCGGCGTCACCATATCGAGCAGGGCTTCGAGATCGGTATTGACATCGGGTGAAAATCCATTTTGGATAAGGGGAAAGAGCAATACCAGTGTCCTTGGCGTGCCGCCAGTCAACTCATAAAGCGTGCGCAGACGAGCTCGATGATTAATAAATTCAATGGCTAATTCAGGCCTACCTGTGATGATAGCCAGGTTGTTGAGCACCTCCATGGCTTCTTCGAAGCTTAGTTTTTTAAGGGTATGGACCTGAAATGCATCATAAAAAGGCGCCTCATATTGCAGGATTTCATCAAATGAATTCGAGCTCGCACCGACCAGAAGAGGGGCACTTCTTTTCATCAAAACGGCTCTCAGCTTATGCTGATCTTCCTTTGCCAAATGCCCCAAAATCAGGTTGAGGTTATCTACTAGCAAAACGACTCTCCGGCCGATTTTCTCACACCATGCCAAAAAAGTAGCATAAATCTCTTCCGAAGGAATGTCTTGTGCTGTCTTTTCTAGCAGTCGGATTTGCTGATCCAATACAGGTAATTCCTGGGTTTTATCTTCCCGCTCCAGAGCATCCGCCAGGGCATCAAGGCAATTGAGCCAAAATTTAGAAAGGCGATCTACATTGTATTGCTCTTCAGAAAAAGTCAGGGGAATAAAGTCTTCTTTATAAGGCGGCCTGCGAAGTTCGGCAGCGATACGGTGGAGTAAGGTAGATTTCCCCATCCCTCTCTGGCCAATAATCAGATGATGTTGTGGAATGCCTTCTGCTGCTTCGTCCGCAATTTTTTTCATCATATAATCAAAAAAGAGGTGGCGAGCCACAAAGATTTGTTCCAACTCATGATCGCTTAGACGACCAGGATTAAAGATGCCGAGCTGGGTATTTTTGAGGAAAGGATTCCGTGTCATTTTACATATCGATTAAACCAAAAATCACGCAAAAGGGGGGACCTGAAATAGTACTTCCCTGCTTCATCAATCAGGTAGCCATCATTTCGGAGCATATACAATAAGGTAGTCAAAGTCTCTTCGGCTTGATGATGATCCTGGATTTGATTACCAAGTTGCTATAGTAGATGATTTCGGTTGAGGCCATCTTTTCGCTGGCAAAGCAGTTTTAAGAGAAAAAAAGCATGTGCCTGTTGCTTTTCATATTGCTGATAGAGCCTTTCTGTCCAGGTATTCAGGTAGCTTTCTTCTATGACCGTTTGATAGGCTTTATCTACCAATTGTTCATTGATTTCCATGTTTTCGGTCTCATGAAGGCTTGCTATTTTTTCAAAGACAATTTGAATAAAATAAGGGAGCAAATAGGCAATCTTGTTTAGGATTTTCTCTCGCAAAAGAGGCGGCAAGCTAATGCCTGCATCCTGTTCCAGGGCTATGATGAGCCCTGTTGCTGTAGGCTTATCAAAGGATTTAAGGCGATAGGAGGGAATATCATTGGTCGTCTTGCTTAGGCGATGGAAAAAGGTGAAATTCTCAATTCCCACAGAGCTACAAAAAATCCAGCGGATTTTTGACCCAGAAACCTGCCTCACACTCCGCAGCCAATGGAGAAAATGTGCTACTGTCTCCGCCCCATTTTCCTCACGGATAAGGGCATCCAACAATACGGTCAATTCATCAAAAAAAATAAGCGTCGGCTTATCATGATCTAGCAGTTTATCCAATTGTTGATACACATCAGATTTTTGACCTGACCATTCAAGCTCAAATTCTGCCGGGCCCATTTTTACTTTAGGCTTAATGGATTTGAGGATTTTGAGCAGGTTTTCTCCTTTGTCTTTCATTTTTTCCCAAAAAGAAAATTGCTTTAAGCCTTCCACAAATAATTTAACAAAGTCCATTTCTGTATGAGAGGCTTCCAGGTTAATCTCAAGGGTATCCCATCCCGCTGTTTTTGCTTTTTCAAGCATTTTTTTGGCAAATGACGTTTTGCCTACACGCCGGGGTGCTGGGAGCATGACGTTATTTCCCTTATTTATCTGTTTCCAGACATAAGCGATTTCTTTTTCCCGGCCATAAAAATCATTCCCTTCAACAGGCGGACCTGTGCGGTTTCTCAGCTTATTCATCTCTTTGATATTTAGAGGAAAAGTACGATTTTTATTTCAAATATACAATTTTGTATATTTGGAAATTTCCGTGCTTTATTTCCCTCACTATCAACCTACCATCTGCACCACCACTACTCTGCCGCCATCCTCTTTTGAAAAGAGAATCTTCTGCCCATCCTTGATCTCCAGCATTTTCCCTAAAGGAATCGCCTCATGATTAGCTGGATCAGCATCTGTGATGTCTTTGAGGTCGGGGATGTTTTGGTTGACTAAAACCCAACGATTGCCGTGAAAGACAAAGTAGCCGACAGGCTTACGGAGCTCTTCCGGCAATTTTTCATTGGGGAAAATGCTGCGATTGAGGTGCCAGGGATAGATGTACTGGTTGGAGTACACCATGATGCGGTGGTTGTCCGGGCGGTAGTTGGTATCTCCTCGTGAGGAGTAGAGGTTCAATATCGGTAAAGGCTGGTTATAAGGGGTATTGCAAAAAGGGCAAACGGGTCGCGTACTGTTGTCGAAGACATACCATTTCTGCTCACAGCGTGGATTCACGCAGGGCTGGACCAGGTCAATGGTCTTGACGAGTGCCTGCTCCCATTCATTGGCCGATGGCCGTTTGATGGGTTGATGCAATCCTTCTATAAATGCCTTTTCGAACAAAGGCGCGAGGTAAGGGCCGCAGACCTTATAGGAAATCTTATTGACATCTCCCCAGGGGAGAGAGGCGGGTTTCAGACCTGCTACTTTAGGCCTATTGCTGGCATCCGTAGGATGCTCGATGAAGAGGGCTTTTGAGCCCATCCCCAGTTCGCTGTCTTTTTGCGGATCGCTGCTGTGCACTTTTCCTCCCTCCAGCGGATGGCGGTACAGCAGATACATATAGATCAAGACCGCCAGTGCGTGGTTGTCGGTCAGGCGGCTGGGCAAAGCCCGCTGGGGGTCGCTTTTGTCGAGATGCTTGCTCGCCATGACTTCCGGGGCGATAAAACCGGGGGTACCGATCACATCAGGTGGATATTTTTGAGGAACCACCAGCCCGTCTATGTCCACGATGATGGCTTCTCCCTTGATGGGATTCACCAAAATATTGTTACAACTCAGGTCCGAATGTGCTAGGCCTGCCGCATGCATGCGGCGCGTGGCCCGGCTGATCTGTATCCCCAGACGCAGGTATGAGCGCCAGTCACCCAGCTCTCTGGGATCCAGAAATTTGGAGCGGTGGGAAGCTGTGGTAAACCATTTGCCATTTTTCTCCTGCCCTTTGATCCCCAGCATGTCGTTGTTTTTGGATCCATACTGGAAAAAGAATTGAGACAGATAGGCAGGCGCGACGATGCCTGTCCTGCCTTTATGCTGAACGATGGCATCAGGCCAGCAGAAAAGGTTTTTCCAATATTCTCCCCCTTCCTTTCCAAAAATATTGGCCCGGTAAGGGCCTACGATATTGGCCAGGCGGTCAAGGGAGTTCTCATCTTGTTTTTCCCGAAAAAAAGCGACGACATAGGATTTGTCAGGGCTGAAGTAGACATCTTTCATGGCGCCTGCGCCGATGATTTTATCTACATATTCGATGGCTCGGCCGTCCAGGGTATGTAAGCGAATGATGTTGTCCATAAATAGCTCTTACTTACGCAAGATAGCAATACTTCGATCGTCATGATGGCCTACGGCCCAAAAATCCAACCACTGGAGGAGCGCTTCCGGCGCACCTTCACCCGATTTTACCGCTTCGGGAAGTTCGTCCCAAAGGCTGTCCCAGTTTTCCTGCTTCAATAAGCCGGCATCCGTTTCAAAACGGGGATCGCTGACGCCATCTGTCATGAGGATGCAGGCGGTGAAGTCTTTCACCAGATGGAAATAGACGCGATCTGCGATCGCGCCATCCTGCCAGACTTCTCTGGAAGTCAGAAAGCGGGTTTGCCCGGCAAACTCGCCGCCATCGGGCGTGCCCATGATCAGAGGAGCTTCTGCTCCTGCTGTATAAATGCCTACGGCTCCATCGCCTACCCAAAAAGAGGCGAAGAAATAAGCTGCCTTTACTTTTTTACAAATCGTCAAAAGCAGGGTGGTAGAAAAATCGCGGGTTTCGGCTTCGATTTTTTCCGCTTCTGCCTTGATGGCTTCTACTGCGGCCCAGGCCGCATTTTCTACCAGGGCTGTATAGCAGGCAGCGCGCAGACTTGTATTTTCGGCTATATCCTCTTCTCCTATCTCGCTCAGGACTTCGTCCAGACTGCCCGCAGCCAAATGTGCCTTCAATCCCTCCAGCGCATGCACGCATGCAAGCTCGGAACCCCTACGGGCGTATGGGGCAGAGCCAGCACCATCCGCCACTGCCAGAATGGCCCAGCCGCTTTCAGCAAGAAAATCAAGTGCAATCGCATCATCTCTAAAGCCACCCGCATGCGCGTGAGATCGCCCCCGGCGGCTGGCGGCCTGCAGGCGAAAACCACCCTGTTCCAGGTAGAGATGATCCGTATGGGAAATAGGATAAAGTGAATCAGGGTCGGGCTCGTTATTTTGCCAAAGAGATTTGGGGTCGGGATTGATGATCAGGGAAATTTCCTTAAACTTTTCCTCTCCTTCCTCTTCTGTCCGGTAATAGAGGCCCAGCAATTGGTTGCCGGCGGCATCAGATGGCGGCGTACCCGCCAGTATGCCCGTCTCCAGGTCAAATTGAAGTCCATATTTTTCGTAGCCCGCCAGGCGAAGAGAATAAAGCTCGTAGGACTCTTTCAGGCTTGCCAAATCCAACTGGTAGTGGTAATCAACTCCCACCATGGCATTTTTTTTCAATCGGATTTTTTGCGTTTCAAAGGGATGTTCTTCCATTTCTTCTTCCTCAAAGGGTTCCGGGTTTGGAGTTTCGGGTTCCGGGTTTGGTCTCTCTTCTCGCTTCTCGCCTCTCGCCTCTCCCTCTCCCTCTCTATCGGTATAGTCGATGAAGTGGGTAATGACATGCTGCATGTCTGTACTGATCTGGCTCAGTAGCCTGATATTATCCGGCGAATCCTGCAGAAAAGCCTTTAGCTGCTGTTCAATTACTTCCTCTTGTACCTTTTTCGGTGCCCTGAGCTTGAGTATATCCTTTAAGGTGCGAATTTCTTCTTGTAGAGATTGATCCATGCGCGCTTATCCTTTGGTACGTCTTACATCCATGCCTCCTTCTCCAAAGCCATAAAAAGCAGTGGTATCACACCAGGAGCAGCTGTGCTCTCCCGGGCCTCCCAGGCAAAACAAGCCTGAGCATGCGCCACATACAGCAAAGCTGAACTGATTGCCGCAACAAGGGCAGGAAGGTGCACCGACGAGTTCTTCTGTATTGATGCTTTGGTTGGAAACCGCGCCTCCAGCGGCAAGTTCGAAATATTCATTATCGACTTTGAAGCCACCGACCAGGTTGTAACTTCTTCGGGAGAAGCCTATTACTTCTGAAGGAGCAATCGTTTTTTTGTATTTAATCAGGTAGGGGAGTTTCGTATTCGCGCACCTCCCCAATAAAACGACGAAGTTATCATCGACACGTTGTGGATGTTTTTCCAAATCAACCCGGCTAACCACATTGTCATCAATCCTATCCAATGCCAGGGCATCAGAGCCATGGCTTACACTTTGGCTCTGTGATCGAATGGAAGCCGTGATCCATTTGAAAAAATTCCGGTAGGCTTCCTCATTGCTATTATTAAAGGCCAATACATCATCCGTCAATTGATGCAAGAGGCTGGTATCCGTTCCATCGCCAATGGAAATGGCGACCAGATTAGCCATTCGCTTATATTTTTCTTTCCACCTTTCAATCGCACTTTGGGGATTGTCAGTAGGAACGCCATCTGTAAAAAGGAAAATCAGGGGTTTCCAATCCCCTTTTTGATCGCTGGTGGTGCGCACTACATGCTTGTCAATCTCATACATGAGGTGGTTGAGGCCTATGCCCAGAGAGGTTCCTCCACCAATGGGTAATTTGGGAGGGTAATATGAAATGATCTCTGTCAGGGGAATGAGTGTTTTTGCCTTTCCGGCAAAAGCGATGACAGACAGATGTGCTGTCTCCAGGGCGTAAGGGTCTCTTTTCAATGATTGAATGACCGTTCGGAGTCCTTCTTCGACAAGGTGAATGGGTTGTCCCACCATGGATTCGGAGACATCGAGCAGGAAAAATATAGGAAGTCTTCTCATGATCGTGTGATATTAAGAATGAGAAAAAGGCTATATAACAATGGTAATTTCAGGCGGCGGCGGCGGAAGCGCCAGGTCATCATTGGACCCCATGCTCCGGTTGCCTACGCTTACCGAGGCAGACACCCATTTAAAAAATCCCTGAAAGCTGGAGCTATCCATCGTACCGATGCTGACGACATGATCGGCCAACTCTTCCAGATAACTTTTATCTGCTTTGGGGCCTGCGGCACAGGCGATGATATTCGCAAAGTTGCGTTTCTTCACTTCGGGGATCATTTGTGCATACAACTGCCGGTCTGATGGCTTGCCATCCGTCATGATAAAAAGCAAAGGCATCCAATCTCCTTTGGTCTCCCCATCGCTTTTTTGCACTTCCTTATCCACAACCTTGCATAGCATTTCCAAAGCCTGCCCCAGATGTGTGGGACCGGAGTCCGGTGTGGTGATTTCTGGCAGGTTTACCTGCTCCAACTCTGTCAATGGCAGGATTTGATTCACCTCTCTATCAAAAGTAATGAGGCTCATAAAAACCGATTCCAATGCAAAAGGGTCCTGTCGAAGCGACAGCAACATGGCGTCTAATCCGACATTCACCGCCTGGATAGGCTCGCCTCTCATGGAGCCGGAGGTGTCGATCAGGAGGTATACGGGGAGTCTTCTCATGGGGGGATGTTTTGTGTTTCGGGTTTCGGGTTTCGAGTTTTGGGTTTCGGGTTTCGAGTTTTGGGTTTCGGGTTTCTATCTCTACTCTCTCGTCTCTACTCTCTCATCTCTACTCTCTCGTCTCTACTCTCTCGTCTCTACCTTCTACTCTACCCAATTCCGAGGGTATCTTGGGCAATGCATCTAAATCATTTACAGCTTCTTCGATCTGTACACTTGCACTAATGGAAGTGGAGACCCATTTGAAAAATGCCTGAAACTGTTTGGCTTCGGGCAAAAATATTTCAATCACATGGGGGGTGATCTTCTTCAAGCTGCGCTTGCTGGCCTGTAGGCCGATGGCACAGCCTACGATCAGGCCCCAATCTCTTTTTTGGAATGCTTCCAGCCCTTTCTGAAAGTACATATCGGCAAAGCCTCTTTTCTCTTCGGGATCCCAAAGGTCGTTGGGGCCTCCATCTGTCATGATGAAGACGAGCGGCTTCCAGTCACCCTTTTGGGTGCTGCTGCTCTTGCTCACTTCCCTGTCGGCGCTCAGCGCCGTAAGCTCCAGGGCTTTGCCCATCGCAGTCTGACCAGAGGCCCGAAACTCGGGCATCTGGAAACTGACAAGGTCTGTTAAAGGAACGATCTGCCTGGCTTCGGAGGCAAATGTGATGATACTGAGCCACACGGTCTCCAGGGCATAAGGATCTCTGCGAAGCGTGCTTACCAGTACTTCAACTCCTTCCTGCAAAGAAGCGATAGGCTCTCCTGACATGGAGCCAGAAGTATCCAATACCAGGTATATGGGCAGCTTTCGCATGCATTTTTAGGTATTTTGATAGACGTAGTCTTTGAGTATGTCACCAAAGCTATCGCTAGGGTGGGCATTACCCAAAGCTCTGAACTTCCAGCCGTCTCCACGGCGGTATACTTCTCCAAATACAACCGTGCGCATCAGGTTGTATTCCGGATCATTGGAGAGGTTGAATCTGGCCATTTCTTTGCCATTGGCATCAACGGCGCGGATGTAGGCATTGTCTACCAGACCAAAATGCTGGCTGCGTGCTGTACCCTGATAGATGCAGGCCATGAAAATAATTCTGTGGTAGCGAGCAGGCATTTGATTTAACATCACCACAATCTGCTCATCATCGCCGTCGCCATCGCCTGTCAGGTTGTCACCTGTATGGAAAGCTACGCCTTCCGGATGGCGGAGGTTATTAAAGAAAATAACATCGCTATTGACAAGGACCACTTGTCTTCCGCGATGATTGGCCACCTGGCCGAGGTTGGCGACTTTGCCATTTTCATCCAGCATAAAAGCAATGGCGTCCAGGTCAAAATCCGGCTCATTACTTCCCAATAAACCTCCCAGAAATCCTTTTTTCTTTTGACGAACATCCCAGCCCAGGCCAAGCGTTACTTTAGAAAGATTGTAAGTATCCTTACTGAGGTCAATGGTTTGTCCTTTTTTAAGATTAATAGCCATAATGTTATAGTTGAGGGTTAATGGGAAATTTAGGAGTAGTCGTTCAGGTAAGCTTGTAAGCCTCCCGTTTTACCTACGCCAGAGGCTTCAAAACGCCATTCGTTTTGCTTTTTGTACAATCGCCCAAAGGTGATCGCTGTTTCAATGGAGAAGTCTTCATCCAGCTCATACATGAGGATTTCTTCATCATTCACCTGATTGAAGATACGGATGAAAGAATTGCGGACTTGTCCAAAATTTTGCTTGCGCTCATCCGCATCATGGATGGTCACCACAAAAAGCAACTCTGCAACCCCTGCATCAACTTTTGACAAGTCTATATTGACGAGCTCGTCATCTCCATCTCCTTCGCCGGTGAGGTTGTCACCTGTATGGTGTACCGCGCCATCAGGAGAGTCTGTATTATTGTAAAAAATAAAGTGGTGGTCAGAAAGGATTTTGCCGTTGCTGCCCAACATAAAGACAGAGGCATCCAGATCAAAGTCATGCCCACCGGGACTTTCGTTGGTGTCCCATCCCAATCCAACGCCAATTTTTTGCAGGCCGGGATTGTCTTTCCCCAACTGCACACGCTGACCTTTTACCAGGCTGATTGCCATAATTAATTGATTTACTGATATTTACCTACAAAAAATCCCAGGTCTTCGTTGTAGCCTTTTCCGAGTGCTTCAAACTTCCACTCGCCGCCCCGGCGGTACAGGCGCCCAAATTCTACACTTGTCTCGATCGAGAAATCCTCATCAAGCTCATATTTGGCGATCTCTTCATTGCTGTTCGCATCATAAATACGCATATAGGAATTGCGGACCTGTCCGAAATTCTGTTTGCGCGCTTCTGATTCGTGGATAGTGACAAGAAAGACGATTTCTTCTATTTCTTTGCTGACCTTATTGAGGTCTACTGTGATGGTTTCATCATCCCCTCCGTCGGAATTTCCGCCGGTGAGGTCGTCTTCTGCTCCTTCTACGGAGCCATCTGCCGACAACATATTGTTGTAAAAAACGAAGTATTCGTCTTTTGGCAATTTGCCATTGCTGTTGAGCATGAAAGCAGAGGCGTCTAAGTCAAAATCATGTCCTGATGAGTCATTAGGATCCCAACCAAGTCCAACACAGACTTTACTTAGGCCAATGCCTACCCGTTGTCCTTTTTGGAGATTGATAGCCATAGGTTACTGATATTTTTATGTTTGGTTAAAAAAAAATTACAATTTAAGAGAAACTGTGTGCACAAAATCCTGCAACCAGTTACTGATTCCTTCTAAAGATTCCCATCCATTGGCTCTTCCAATCACATATATCAGGAAAATGATATAAATGCTAAAAAGCAGCACAGATTTGATAATGCCCATTTTTCTGCGGATCAGGAAGATTCCAAAAGCGCCAATTGTGGAGAATAGCAGAAAGGCCCGTAACTCGCTTGTATTGGCGATGGTCTCAGGAGACATCGTGATGGGTTCATAGATAATGGTATAGAGGAAAAGCGGAAGCCCCAGGGCAAAACAAATATCAAAGATATTGCTTCCTAATGCATTGGAGATGGCGTCATCATAATTGCCTTTCATACCATCCCGGATGGAGATAAAGGTATCAGGCACACTGGTCGCTGCCGCTGCCAGGATGACCGCCACAAAATAAACAGGGATGCCAAAAGCTTCTCCCAGGCCTTCACAGGCTTCTACCAGGAAGTAACAGGACACACCCAAAATCGCGGTAGCGACCAGGAGCAGTGTCCAGCCTATCTTGCCATTTAATTGTCTTCCACGGACAAATAAGCCCGCTAAATTCAGGGTAAGCAAAGATTTCAGAAAAGGGGCATTTTCCTCCTCCTCCTCTTCGTCATCCTCTTCTTCCTCTTCTGCTCCCTCCTCCTTTTTCTTCATGCTGCTAAACATATAGACAATGTAGATTACATACATGAGCATAAGAACCATACCATGCCACCAGTAGAGGGTATCCCCACTTATCAGCATGATAAGCACAAACTCACACAGAATCAGCGCAATGCCGTCCCGGAGAATTACCTTCCGCGAAGGTTGTATAGATTTGGCAATCCCAAACCCTATGACGATCAACGCCACCAAACTGGGAATGATAACACCATTAAAAACGGCGCTACCTGCGGTGGTGCCTATACCACCCGCAAAGCCATCAGTATCTTTGACTGCAAAAAGGAAAAAGAAGGTGGTCAGCAATTCCGGAACCGAACTGCCAATCGCATTGATAGTTGCTCCACGGACCCCTTCAGAAAGGTTTCTGCCCAGATATTCCGATGCAGTTTCGAATCCATCACTGGCTCTCCAAATCACAATACAGCAAAGGGCGATGATGGTAAGGTAAATAAGGGCCATTAAATTATCTTAATTGAGGGTTTTGTACCTTATGTAAAAGTAGTAATTATCTTGGGTTTTGAAAGGTTTTTTTAGGAATCACAAATAGCCTTCCAGCTTTTTTTGCGCTTCTTTCCCTATCAATGGCTCTTCCAAAAGCCGCTTTACCAGCGCTTCTGTTTTGCTGCGTTTGTTCTTTTCCTTGTACAATGTCAACAAGGCAAAAGCCGCCTTCAACTGCAGAGCGTCTAATTCCAAGGCTAATTCATAAGCAGCTATAGCCTGCTTGTTTTTGCCTTTTTCCTGCCACAGATAGCCTTCCAAAAAGGCTTTTTGGGCCTTTTCCCGTATACTTCCGGGCTGCCACGCCAGCAGCTCTTCATTTGCCTGATTCCATTGTCCCAGCAGGATAAAAAGCTCATGGCGCAGGGCTGGCTCATCCAATCTTCCCCGGCCACGGCCTTCGTTTACCAGGCTGAAAGCATTGGACATATCGCCTTCTTTCGCATAATTATAGGCCAGGTAGATGGCCATGTTGCGGTTAGCGCTTCCCGCTGACCTCAGCAGCTCATAGGCTGGCTGGAGGATGTCTATCGCTTCGCGATGCCTGCCTGCGCGCCCCAGCGCGCTGACATATTGCAGGCGCAAGCCATAATCCTGCGGGCGCTGCGCGCTTTGCTCGGCAAAGAATGCCAGGGCATCTTCCTCATCGCCCAAACTGGCGCGTATGTCAAAAGCAAAAGCTTTTGCTTCGCGCTGCCGGTCACGCAGGTAAGTCGAAAAAGTGGGGACTTCTTCCGCATACTTTTCCGCCAATTCAATAGCCTCCTTATATTTCGCCTGACTGAGGTAAAACTCACGCAAACTGCGCTGTATGTCCGCTTTTTCGGAGAAATCACTTTCCAGCTCATAGGCTTTTTTCAGCCAGGCTTCTTTTTCCGCACCCTCTGACATATCGGCCATCACGCCATAGATAGGCGCATAGTTGGGGTTGATATTTTGGGCAAGCGCCAGTTTTTCCTTTGCCAATTCTGCTTCCCCCTTACGCAGATGTGCACGAGCCAAAGCCAGATAGGCTGGCAAATATTTTTCATCCCACTGCAATGCTGTATCGAGCTGAGCAAAGGTTTTTTCCGAAGCAAAACCCATACGCAAACCCGACTCCGCCAGGCTGGTGTAGACAGCGGCCCAATTGCTCGCCATGGCGCTTTTATCACCCGAAAGATAGCTTTTCTGCCTGTCCACGAGGCTATCGAGAAAGCCAAAAAGCGCTCTGTCTTTGAGCAGAAGATCGTTGCGGGTATTGACCGATTTGTGGTTGAGGGGGTGCACTTTTACAGGGGCGAAATATGCCGTATAGGTCTGGGCCAGGTATTCGTGCTCGTTATTGGCGGAATAATAATCAAGCGTCAGGTCATTTTCCATGGCATGTGCATAGAGCTGGCGCACACGGCGCTTTTCCTGATCGGTAAATACGGTCATGTGAAAGAGGTGCACATACTCGTGCAGGGTGACATTGCGCTCGAGGTGAGCGCCTCGCTCTACATACTCGATGCCAGTGGCTCCGCTGCCTACGCCCCGTATGTCCATCCATTGACGATTGTCGAAAGTTGTATTTCCACGGAAATAGGGGTTTTTCATGGCCAGAGCCAGGTCAATATGCAGCGGTGGGATCACAAATTTTCTTCCCAGTTTATTCAAAAAAGGAAAATAAACCTTGCTGGCATGCAGTTGGTTCCAAATCATTTTTTGCACCCGATCTCCGGGATAATAGGCCATATCCGGAAACAATTCCTGGAAAGCCTTCATCTCATCCTCCCGGATTTCAGTCTGAGCGATTTTCGCCTCCAGCTCATCAATATTCACCAGGTAAGCGATGCGCTTTTGCTTGATGGTAGCTGCCAGGGCATTGTGCGCGGGTCCGTAGTTGGTTTTTTTGTTTAAAATTTCCTTAAAAACCTTCTCCGCATCATCCAATCTTTCCTTTCCACGCCCATAATCCATATACATGGCTGAGCCGATAAACATGGCCGGGATGACAGAATGAGGGTAATCTTCCTGAATCCGGGTGGCCAGCCGGATGGCTTCTGCTATCTTATTCTGAGAAATCAATTTCTCGGCATCTTGTAGTTTTTCGCGTATCGCGTCTTCATTTTCATCGACATACTCATTGTAGGTGAGCTGGGTGTGGCCATTGCCCCAGTGCCAATGGGTCAGGAAGTGAAGCGGATTGACCTCCAGCGCAATCTTCCAATGCTCGGCCATGGCCGGCAGCTGAGTGGCGTCGACCCGACGCCAGATGGCGTATCCGTAGTAAAAGCGGGCATCCGCATTGAAGGGTTCATAGTAGAGAGCCCCTCTGAGGGCTTCCTCCGCTGCGGGCATGTCCCGCAACCAGAAATGAGCTTCTCCTTCCAGCAAATGCATCAGGCTGTACTCCGAATGTATCTTCTTCATTTCCAGGGCCAGGTCCAGAGCATCCTTATACCGCTTTTGGTACAAAAGCACCTTGCCGATCCAATATACTGCCTCGGGCTCTTCCGAGGCGCAGCTTTCAAGCAGACTGACTGCTTTGGATAATTCCCATGACTCAATATACAGCCTGCCGCGCAGCACTTTGGCGCGCTTGTTTTGGGGCGATCGCCTCTGCACGCTGTCTATGATGGTTTGCGCCTGCGCAAATTCATTGATGTGAATCAGGTAATCGGCCTTGGCGATAGCCGCATCATCGGAAGCAGGCATACCGGCCGGCAGGATGTCGGGGATCTGATCCCAAAGCCCCCAGCTGAGCAGCTGGTATATATTGGCAGAACCATGGTTCTGACGGATAAGCTGGCGTGAGAACTCCAGTTCAACCAGCGCTTCTTCCGTCTCGTCAGCGGTCATGCCTTCCTGGGCTATTCCCTGGACAAAATAAAATAGTAAGCCTATGAACAGCAGCAGTGGGTATTTCATAAAAATTTCCTTTGGGGAAATTTAGGAAGAAAAATGCAGAGTTATTTTCTGCTTAATCCAAACTATGGCTGGACCGATGGTACCTCAGCACGACTTCGGGGTCGGGAGAAAGAGAGGTACAGGGATTTTCTTTTCCCTCATAGGATAAAATGGATAGTACATATCGCATGCTTTCGAGCCGCGCCTTTTTCTTGTCATTGGCTTTGACGATGATCCAGGGGCTATAGGAGGTGTGGGTTTTGCTAAACATTTCCTCCTTGAATTTGGAGTATTTCTCCCAGTTTTCCTGCGCTTTTTCGTCCACGGGGCTGATTTTCCACTGCTTGAGCGGGTCTGTGCGCCGCGCATCAAAACGCTCTGCCTGCGTTTCTTTTGAAATAGAGAACCAGAATTTTATGACCTCTACCCCATCTTCGTAGAGCATGTGTTCAAACTCGGGAACCTGCTGCATGAATATTTCATATTGGCGATCGGTGCAAAAACCCATCACAGGCTCAACGACAGCCCGGTTATACCAGCTTCTGTCAAAGAAGACGATCTCGCCCGGATTGGGCAGAGCCTGGGAATAACGCTGAAAGTACCATTGTCCTTTCTCTATCTCTGTGGGTTTGGACAGGGCGACCACCCGCGCGGTGCGCGGATTCAGGTGCTCGATAAATCGACGGATAGAGCCGCCTTTCCCTGCCGCATCACGGCCTTCAAATATAATGGCGATGCGCCTTCCTTTCAATTGTACAGAGCGCTGAAGCTTGACCAGCTCAATCTGTAATTTCTCAAGTTCCTGCTCATATTTGAGCTTATAGAGCGTCTTGCTGATGTCGATGTTTTTCGACAACAACAACTCGCGCAGCGCTTTTTTGGTGTTGATTTGAGTCAGTTCTTCCTCAGTCAGTTTTACCTGTTTTTTCAGCGTTTTGCCTACCAGTTTTTCTTCCTGTGAAAGGCCTTTGCTCCTTCCATTTGACTTGATTTTCGCTTTTGTCTCCTGATTGAGGGTGTCCTGCTTTGCCATAGAGATACTTTCGGTTTAGGTTTTGATTCAAAAAAATCAATTTCCACCGATTCTCTTTCAATAGAAAAAGCAAAAGTCAGGAGAGCAAATGATTTAGGCCAATGGGCCTCACAGCTCTACATCAATCTGGGTCCGCAGCAAGTCATCAAAATTTTCACGCCTGCGGATCAGGTGATCCTTTCCTTCATACAGCAAGACTTCCGCAGGGCGGTAGCGCGAGTTGTAATTGGAGCTCATGGCGTAGCCATAGGCGCCGGCATTGTGTATGGCGAGGATGTCCCCCTCGCGTACTTCGCTCAGTTTGCGGTCTGAACCAAATGTGTCTGTTTCACAGATGTAGCCTACAACCGTGTAGATGCGCTTGGTGCCTTCAGGATTGGAAAGGTTGGTGATCTCATGATGCGCATTGTAGAGCATCGGGCGGATCAAATGATTCAATCCACTATCTACCCCTACAAAAACCGTGGCCGGGGTAGGCTTGATCACATTGACTTTCGCGAGAAAATAGCCGGCCTCACTCGTCAGATATTTCCCCGGCTCAAACCAGAGTTCCACTTCTCTGCCGTATTCTTCACAAAATTGGCGATAGGATTTTTCCAAAATCGCACCGATAGCCATCACATCTGTGGACATGCCATCTGGCTTGTAGGGAACTTTGAAACCGCTGCCAAAATCAATGAATTCCAGGTTTTCAAACTGATGCGCCAGTTCAAACAGGATATTGGCGGTCTGCACATAAGAGGCAGGATTCAAAATATCAGAACCCGTATGGGCATGCAGGCCCACTACATTCATCTTATTGGCTTTGATAATGCGGTGTACGTGGCGAAGTTGGTAGACAGAAATACCAAATTTGGAGTCAATATGGCCGACCTGTATGTTGGCATTGCCACCGGCAGTGATGTGCGGATTGAGGCGAATACATACCGGCACACTGCCTTCATACTCATGCCCAAACTGCTCCAGGATGGATATATTGTCAATGTTGATCATCACGCCGAGTTCTACAGCGGCCTGTATTTCTTCAAAAGAAACGCAGTTGGGCGTATAGATGATGTCTTTGGGTTCGAATCCTGCAAGGATGCCCATTTTCACTTCCTGAAAGGAAACTGTATCCAGGCCTGAGCCCAAATTCTTGAGCAATTTGAGGATATTGATATTTGTCAGGGACTTGGCAGCGTATTTTATCTTCCCATTCAGCTTGCTAAATGCGGTATGCATTTGCTGGTACTGATGGCGGATGCGGTTGCCATCATAGAGGTAAAGCGGTGTGCCATATTTTTCGCACATCGCCAGGACTTGCTGTCCCTGGAGCTCGTATTGCCCATCTTGCAGTTGCAATTCCGAAGCTAACGTCATGGTTTCCATTTGATTGAGATTATAAAATACAAAATTGCCACGAAAGCATAATGCTTTCATCGCGTGCTATAAGGGAAAGAAATTTTTAGTTTTTAGTTTTCAGTTAGCAGTTGACAGTGTTGTCTTTCACTTCCTGCCCACTGCCTACTGCCTACTGCCCACTACCTCAGTTGAGTTCGAACTCAAACTTTTCGATGATGGTATTGGCGAGCAGTTTGGTACAAGCTTCCTTTACCTTGTCCTCGGCTGCCTGTTTATCCTTGGCTTCCACTTCAACTTCTATGCGTTTGCCAATGCGCACCTGCCCGATATCATCGAGTCCCAGGTTGTGCAGGCCTAATAGGGTCGCTTTTCCTTGTGGGTCAAGGATTTCGTCCCGTGGCATGATATGGATGGTAGCCTTGTACTTCATGGGCGCAAAAATAGGGTATTAGCTTTTCTTGTCCAACATATTTTGTACAAGAGAAAGGATAAAATACAGTAAAATGATAATTGGAATGGAAATATGCTGAAAAACAGCAAACAATATCAATGACGCCAGGATCAGGATATATCGAAATTCATTGCCTTTCCATGCAAATGATTTGAATTTCAGGGCAATCAATTTTATTTCCGAGACGAGTAAAAAGGATGAAAGCAGCGTCAATCCGATCAAAATCCATGGGTTTTGCAGGATTTCCGTCCCGATACTTTCCGGACTGAAAGCTGTAATCATCCAGAAAGAAGCGATCAACAAGGTGTTGGCGGGCGTAGGCAGGCCGAAAAAACTATCGCTCTGGCGTTCGTCCAGGTTAAATTTTGCCAGCCGCAAAGCAGAAAAAACCGGGATCAGGAAAGCGATCAGAAAAAAGGGCGTTTCCGCAAAAAGGTCAAAAGGGCTCTCAGGTAAAAAAGGCTCGCCCTGGGCCTCCATTATCAGGCGCGCCATGATAAAACCCGGAACCACCCCAAAGCTGACCATGTCAGCCAAAGAGTCTAATTCCTTTCCCATAGGAGAACTCACGCCCAATGCCCTGGCAGCAAATCCATCAAAAAAATCAAAAAACAAACCCAATCCCAATAACGATAAAACAGGTTCTATTTGCCCCAGACCAATATAAATCAATGCCAATGTTCCACAAAAGAGATTGGCACTTGTCATTGCATTGGGAATATGTCTTTTCATGTGATGTTTTTTTTGACACAGATTTACACTGGTTTTACTGATCCACACTCCTATTTAAACATGTATCATCAGTTAAATCAGCGAAAATCAGCGTCTATTCTTTTTAGTCCAGATAAGCTCGACTTGCCTCCAGATAATCAAGCACAGCATCCGGGACCAAATAGCGCACAGAGTATCCTTCCCGTATCGTCTCCCGAATATAAGTAGCAGATATATCTAAAAATGGCGCTTCAAACAACTCCACATTCGGATGATCCAGAAAGGGTAATTTATCTATTTCCTTTGTCCGGGGATACACATAGATGTGGTAATACTCCAGAATCGCCTCGTAGTTTTTCCATTTGTGAAAATGCTCCAGGTTGTCAGAGCCCATGATGAGGGCAAATTCATAATCAGGGTATTTTTCCTTGAGGTGAGTGAGGGTATCTATGGTAAAGGAAGGTTTGGGCAAATGAAATTCAATCGAAGATGCCTGTAGGTGCACAGAATCCCCAATCCCCAGTTCGACCATCCGCAGGCGGTTGTATTCAGAAAGGAGGTTTTTCTTTTGCTTGAAAGGGTTTTGAGGCGAAACGACCATCCAGACCCGATCGAGCGCTGTCTGGCTTTGTGCCGTCTCGGCAATGATGAGGTGCCCGATATGAATCGGGTTGAAGGAGCCGAAAAATAAGCCGATTTTCATGGAAAAAGTCTTTGGGACGAATATAGCCAAAGGCAGAGGAAAAAAATTTTGAAAAAAGTTTTTTTTCTGCCGATCTGGTTACTATACACTTTCTGCTGACATAAAAAGGAAAGAAAGAAGCAATAAAGAGGCTTTTGTAAATACCTGAACAAAAAAGAAACACAAATAGTCTATTTTAGAATACATATCTATATTAATTTTTGTATATAAAAATATACATTTTTACTCCTAAAATTTGCATATTAAAATAGACAATCATACATTTGGATCATCAAACAGCTATTGAAATACAACGCCATGAAAAAGATCGCCTTATTAGCTTCATCATTGATCCTCTTAGCCACCTTTATCTCTATGCTGGCACAAAGCCCTTCCATGCAGCAGAAAGTAGCAGATGAAGTGAAAGAACTACAGTCACTCTCCATCCAGTTGAAAGCCCTCAACAACACACACGAGATAGCCCAAACGCAAGCGGATGTAGCCCTGATAGATGTTAAAATTGCAAGTGCAGAATAAAAAGAGGTAATCTCCAATTACCCAATTAGTCAAACGATGAAAAGCAGCCCGATGGGGGCTGCTTTTTTTATTTTGGGATCTGTTTACTCTTTCACAAAGGACAGCGTCCTTTCTA
Source organism: Bacteroidia bacterium (assembly GCA_030430205.1). Taxonomy (GTDB): domain Bacteria; phylum Bacteroidota; class Bacteroidia; order J057; family J057; genus JAUIGE01. The sequence goes on from JAUIGE010000001.1 coordinate 170,508, forward strand.
TCTCCTCTATTCTGGTATCTTCAATCAGCTGGTTTCGGTAGTTTTTCCGATACACTTCTTTGATGCGGATATAAACGAGGGAACCCGGCCTTGCCTGACTGACTTCTACAGGCATGCGTATCCGTTGAAAGGATCGGTTTGCATCATTTCCCCGGAAATTCATTCTTTTCACTATGCGGGCTGGCCCCAGGCCATCCTTAAGCAGGATTTCGACCTCTCCAATTTGGTAATTGGCATCTTCCGGCATAGCCGCTACAAATTCAGGATCTGCTTTTAGTCCCAAATCAATTGACATGCCCGAGCGTATCCCCATACCGGGTCGGTAGGCATTTTTACTTATCCCTGCCTGAATTCCGGGCTTTGGGGGCTCCACTACTCTGTAGTTTACTTTGCCGATTTCTACCAATTGTCCATTGGTGCGGGACTTGACAGTCACAGAAGTGGTTGTTCCTTCAGGTACAATCCTGAATCGCTGTTTGCTGCTCTGGCTTTGCTGAATATCAGCCTGGGTAGCTGTTATTACGGGATCGTAATATTCTCCAAGGGCGGGAACCTCGATATTGACAGCATTGCTGCATTTGCGATACAGAATCTGCACTGCTGCAGAAGTGATCTGAATTTCGGGTCTGCGGACTGTAAAACTTTCCTGCACGGCCAGGCGTTTTTTGCTTCCATCTGTCATCGGTACTTCGACATAGGCGGTATAGTTTTGAGTGGCTTCACTCTGCCCGGCAGGAATCAATCCGCCATTGGCCATGACTTGCAGCCAGGCGGAGTTTCCGCCATTTTCGAGGGAAATATTCCCTGAGCCACTGGAAAACTCTGGCAGGATGGTGCTGGACACCAGGCCAACGGATAATTGGGTACGAAATGGCAGCCCTGCCGTGATGATCCGTGATAGCGGGGAGCTAATGGCGACTACGCTATCAGCGACGATCTGATTGTCATTGCTAAATCTTTCCTGGTAGAGATCCAGCAACTGCTGTTGCCGCTGCAGGACGTCTATCTTCAGTGCCTCTAGCGTCGCCATATTACCAATCACAGGGCCATCAAAAGTAAATCTTTCCCAGCTTTTCTTTTTGGAAGAGGCATCTATGCCATAGCTGGGTTCTTCTACCAGTATGTTTTTCATTTGGGTCGCTCCGCCCCTCACCTCTGTATTGTACAGATCGGCAATGAGGCCGCCGAAACTATCCAGCCGGTTATGCAGTTCAAAGGCCTCGCCATTTCCCCTTCCGCTGTTTGCTTCCTCATCATCTCCCATCCAGTATTTAAAATTTTCTTCCATCTCATCCATCCTTCTGTAGCGTTGTTTTTCCTGATCAAAAACAGCGATTCCATCCATCGCAGAGATATGCCGATCTATCGCCATAACGATATCCCGGGATGCTGTCTGGACCTGGTTCAAGGTGTCTAAAAGCCCCTGGTTTTTCGTTTTTCCTTCTTTTTCCAGTTCATTTATGATGAGTTGGCGGATGCTACCAAAAGCCTGCATCCCATCTTCCTGGGCATTGAGTGCCGAACTTTGCAGTCTGATTCTCAGGTTGTTAATAGCAGGGAGAATCTCCACGCTTACATTGAGTGCCAACAATGCCAATAGGACAAGATACATCATGTTGATCATGCGTTGGCGGTTTGATACTTTTTTAGCTGCCATAAGATTTTCGTTTGTAGTGCTTTTGGAAGTATAATGCCCAGACGAAAAAAAGATACAAACAAAAAAAACCGGAGGCCTAAGCCTCCGGTTCATATATCAATTGATATTGTTTTTACTATTTACTGCCAGCTCATTACTGCCGACTGTATTAATAACTCCACAAATGGTGCTCAAACTCAACGATTTGCTGACGTCTTAACTCAGCCTCATCCAGGGTTCTTACCCCTACACCTGAAACATCAGTGATAAAGCTGTGGAAAAGACGAAGTTCAAATACCTCACGCAGGGTGCGGTACTGAGCGTCGTTGAAACGGTTCTTCCACTGACTCTGCTCCAATGTCTCCATCACGTCTTTGTAACGGAAAGTACACAGGCGCTTTTCAGGTAAGGTTTCACCCGGATCAGTCCAGATTATCTCAATAAACTCGATGTCATAGACCATATCAGAGCGGTTTTTATCGAAAATGCGATTCTCAACAAAGTGAATAACATTCTCGAACGGCCCTGGATCAAAGTCGCCAGAGAAACCTCCCATGGCTCCACCCAGGTCATCTTCTCCACCCAGATCTAAATCATCACCGAATTCACCCCAGTCATCTCCGTCATCAACGAAATCGTCACCAAAATCATCTCCTTCAAAGTCGTCAAAACCCCCTGAATCTCCCATACCTGCATCGAAGTCACCGCCACCACTCAAACTTCCTTCAAATGTCTGGATGCGCTGCAGGATATTGTCGTAGCTAAGTGCTACATTAAGGCTATCAGGATGATAAGCAACAAACTTCCCCTTCTTAAGCCCGGTAAATAGCGCCATTACAAGACCTTCTTTCTCCGTATAGGTAGAATTATCGGTATAATACTGGCTTTCTCTCTTGATCAATGGAGCATTGATCTTCTCATTGAGGTCAATACGATTGACGACTTTACGGCGCCAAAAGTGATCATCCTGCCGAGGAGGGAATTGGGCGAAGGCCTGTAAGCCAAAGGCTAAGAACAAAAAGCTGAAAAGAATGAGTCTTTGCATGATCTGTTAGTTATTTATGCTGCGATTATTGGGTCACAAACGACAGCGTACGCTCAAGTTCTGAAATTCGCTGATCTTCGATTTTTTGACCCTTGTAATTTATTCGATAGACTTTGTCTATACGTACATAGACTTTGGTACCTCTACTAGCCTGACGAACACGTGTTCCTAAACTAACGGGTACACCCTCTTCCATATTGCTGCTACCCCTTGCGGCTTCCACTCTTGTGGGTGGTCCGAGAGACAGGCCGGCAAGTACTTCGATCTGGTCAACTGAATAACGGGCATCACGAGGCAAAGCAGCTCTAAATTCAGGGTCTGCTTTCACATACACCTGGATCCGGCTGGTAGCTGGAATAGGAGATGTACCATTGTAAAGGCGGCCATTCACTACCATTTGAATAGAAGGTTTAGGAGGCTCAATGACATTATACTTAACATCATCAATCTTAACCGTCTGCCCATTAGTTAACGAAGCTACATTCAAAATAGCTTGTCTTCCGGTAGGTACAACCAAAAATTTCTTTTTGCTTTCCTGGCTTTGAGTTACATCTCCTCCACCGGAAATACCAATTTTGGGATTATAGTAATCTCCCAAAGCAGGCACATCAATATTAATGGCGTTGCCACAGTTGCGGTATAAGTTCTGCACACTGGCAGAAGTAATCACAACTTCGGGTTTACGAACTGTAAACTCACCCTGAACAGGCAAGACTTCGAATCCCCCCGTAGCTTTCGGTACCTGAATAGAAGCCGAGTAGCGCTGCTTACCTTCACTTTTCCCACTAGGAATATTAGAGCCATTAGCGCTAATAGTCAGGGTAGCAGAGTTGCCGCCTTCCATCCTCTCAATTTTTCCTGAACCGGAAGAAAATTGAGGGGTAATCTGGCTGGAAGACATCGCCACATACAGACGAGTCTGAAATGGCAGACCCGCAGGTACGATAGTAGACATCGGTGCGTCAATAGGTACTACCTTATCTACTTTAAAAGTAGCAACCCCCAAACGCTCATTAAGCAGGTTAAGAAGCTCTTTTTCACGCGAATATACTTTACTCTTCAACGCTTGAAGGAAAGCAATATTTGCAACAACCGGTCCTTTGAAATTATGCATTTCCCAGGTCTGGTTGTACTTTGAATTGGGGTCAAATTCACCATCAGCATTCTTATGCGGATGATCTAGAAGTAAATAATCCTCAATGTTTAATTTTGCACTATTTTCTCCGCGGGCATTATGATTATAAAGCCCTACTATCTCCCGAGAGTAATTATCGATCAGATTTCGAAGCATATAGCCTTTTCCAGAACCTCTGGGGCCAAAATTACCCTCAGCGGTTTCCAGTTTATTTTCAAGCTGCCGGTCCCCATCGGGCCCCATCCAATACTTGAAGTTTTTATCCAGCTCATCCTTCTTGGTTATTTCTCCGGTTACACTATCCTGAAGGCCCAGCACATACATTGCCTCAATATGTTTATCGATCGTATCAATGATGGCTTTCGTATTATTCCGAATTCTTGGAAGTGTGTCTAATAGCAAACCTTCGTTTGCTTTTTTTCCTTCGTTTGCTATCTCTCCTCTAATCTCTTCCATCATGCCATCAACAAAAGCTTTGTTGGATTCATTGGCATTATTCGCAGAGTAGGAGAGTTCTGCACTTAACACATCAAATGCGTCAAGTACTTCTTTACTGATGTTCATCGCCAAAAGCGCCAGCAACACGAGATACATCATGTTGATCATCTTTTGACGAGGACTTATTTTACCACCTGCCATAAGTCATTTTCTTTTTAAGGTTATAATGAAAATACATAACAAAGCATCGTGGTCAATTAGCTTACGCCACCTGACATTGCAGAAAGCATATTGCCATATACAGTATTCAAACGATCTAGATTTTTGGTAAGATCAGCCATGCCTTTTTTGTAAGACTCAGCATCGCGACTTGCTTCAGACATGCTTGACATAGCTTCAGACATGCTACCGTAGAATTGGTTCAAGGATTTCAAGTGTGTTTTGGCGTCCTGAAGTTCCAACTCATATATAGAGTTAAGAGACTGAAGATTTTTAGTGATTTGCTGTACCTGCTCGTGGTATGCACGAGCATCTGTAGCAGCATTTGCAAACTCGCCCATGGTATTAGCGGCAACTGCATAACTTTGGTTGAGGCTATCAATTTTACCTGTAGCTTCTCTGATTTTACTGGTGTAATCATTGGTCGCTCCAGCTGCATCAGCAACACCGGAAAGCTTGTCTACATTGGTATTCAATCCTGCTAATGTATTGGATAAATCACTGAATACATCACTATCAATTTGCTTCATCGCATCTTTCCAGCCAAGGTTGAGCAAATCGTCTTCTTCTCCTTTGACTTCAGCATCTGGATCAGCCAAAACAGGATATACTCGCTCCCATTCATAGTCAGACTTCGGGAAGTCAAATGCAGATACAGCAAATACTGCTGCTTCTACACCCATACCTATAATGAGCATTTGAGATGCTCCTTCCCAGTGCTCCAGTTTGAAAAGAGCTCCAAGGATTACAACCGCAGCGCCCAAACCATAAATAATGTTCATGATATTGGCTCTGGCTTTTGATTTTTTACTTGCCATGTTAATTCTCCTTAATTAATGGTTTTAATTTAGCCTAGATAAAAAATTATAAAAATAGAATAAATAAATAAATAATCTGGAAAAAGAGGGCATTCTGTCGAATGACCCTCATAAATTTATTTTCAAAAGAAAGAATTACCGTCGTTGATTAAAGTCCTCCACTTGCTGCTCCGGAACGACCGATAACAGTTACTACTGAACGGAAACCAATAAATGATTTGGCAGTGTCTGCATATTCATAGGTCCGTGTACCACAAGAGAGGAAGTATCCTATATCTTTCCATGATCCGCCGCGGATAACCTTTTGGATTTTTGCTCCACCAGGAATACGAACAGACTCAGGAACGCTTTTATCATAATAAACAGGGTTCAGGTCATGGGCATATACATAGCCAGAACTTGCAAAGTCATCTTCACACCATTCGGCTACATTGCCAGGCATGTTAAACAAGCCGTAATCATTTGGGAAGTATGCATCTATAGGAGCGGTATACTCGTAGTTGTCCGCGATATAATCGCCACGTCCAGGCTTGAAATTCGCAAGGAAACATCCTTTGGAATTTCTCAAATAAGGTCCTTCCCATGGAAATAGCTTATGCTCATAGCCACCGCGTGCGGCATATTCCCACTCCGACTCTGTCGGCAGGCGGAATCTTGGCATCGCAGGAAGCTCATTTTCTTCCCGGTAAAGATTCAACCAGGAAGTACGCCATTTGCAAAACTCCATGGCTGCATACCAGCTAACTCCTACTACAGGATACTGATCAAATGCAGGGTGCCAAAAATAGTTTTCCAACAAAGGCTCATTATAAGAATAAGCAAAGTCGCGAACCCATACGGTTGTGTCAGGAATCACAATATCCGCTAAAACCGGATCCAGTGTATCTAACAAAGGGGTGTAGGTTGCATCACGTGAGCGGTCGCGTTCTCTTTGGGTAGGACCAAAAAGAAATTGGCGATATTCATTATTGCTAATTTCTGTTTCGTCCATAAAGAAGGCCGAAATCGTGACCTGCTTTTGGTGGGCAATCTGAGAGTAGGGTACGTCCTGGTCATTTTGTCCCATGTGGTAACTGCCAGGTGGAATGTAAACCATTCCCATAGGTTGATACTGATCCCATTCAGGGCGGTCCATGATAGAGGTCAGTTCCCCATGGTGTCCGGTGCCTCTTCCTCCAAATAATCCGCAGCCATACATAAGTGTGGACAGAGCGAGAAGAACCAAAAATCCATTTTTCATATCTGCGCTAGTTTCAAAAAGTGTAAATCTCTGTTTAGAAAAAAAGCCAAAAAATCAGCAAAATTGTATCGAAAGGATGCCGTCGGTTGACATCTGATATTAATTACGCTATTTTAAAGATAATATTGAATTCGAAGGGTGATTTGAAAAGATTTTTTTGGCCAAAGCCATTTTATTCGTTTGTACCCTTACGTGTACGGCCATCCAGAATGTCCGTAATTTTCCCAGGAGACCTATTTCCTGATTGTAATATATAGGTAAGAACCAATTCATGAGACGCTCCCTGGCCATTGCCACCAAGAGCTGAGATCGTATAATCATAGCTATATCCCGCAAAGAGGCGGTCTGAGAGTTCGAATCCTACGATACCTGAAAAGGAGTCCTTATGGCGGTAGCCCAACCCAAAAGTCATCACCTTATAGTGCCAATATAAACTGGCATCTATCTGAGGTGCAGTAACCTGAGAGAAATCGGTCCTCACCAACAAAGTGGGCTGGAGGTAGTTTCGCTCATTGGGATCGAGGTCAATTCTATAACCTCCCATCAGATAAAAAGAACGAGGCACCCGACTAAGGGATGCCGCACCTGCGTCAAGCAATAAGCCCTCTATGCTCGGTTCTAACAGGTTGTGACCTGCTATCCCTACATAAAAACGGCTAAACTCGCTGGCTCCATAATGATTGTACATCACGCCAAAACTTACGTCTGGAGTGAGTATAGCTTCATTATAAACTCCATTTGCAGGTCCGATCAATGGATCAATCATGCCTTTATATTCCCAGACAGCATTGAGTGACTTTTGCAGGATTCCGCCCATCACACCAATATTCAGTGTTCCAAAATCAAATTCGGTATGGAAAGCGTAGGCAAGGTTTATGCCAGTCGTGGACAAGGGGCCAAGTTCATCACGCATGATATGCACCCCGACACCTCCAGCGAGGACTTCGGATGGTGCATCTATGGAGAAGCTGGCAAGGTTTGGTGCACCAGGTATGTCAACCCATTGTAGCCTTGCAACAGAATTCAGGCGTATCCCAGGAGCATCTCCTACGGCAGCCGGATTGTACAAAAAGCGGCTAAAATTATACTGGGTATTCTGGACATATATCTGCCCAATAGCAGAAAAGGAACACACAAACAGGGGGAGCAACAACAAAAAAATCTTCCTCATTACGAAACAGGTAAATTGTAGCGATGAATATGATTATTTTATCTCAATATACCAAATAGCCTGTTTCCACAAAGATATGATCTAAAACTATATAAAATCTAGTTTTACCAATTTTTTCCGACTAGCTACAAACTATCGGCATCTAAGGGTGGCAGTTGGGGCAATCAGGTCGTTTTCAGGATGCCTTCTCTATTTCTCGCAAATAATGCTCAATAGCAGAAGTCATGGATGGCGTATTTGGCTTCGGAGCCTCGATATCTAAGGAAAGACCATTTGTTTTTGCTTCTGCGGCTGTTGCAGAGCCAAAAACGGCAATTTTGGTTTTTCCCTGCTCAAATTTAGGGAAGTTTTCGAATAACGACTTAATTCCTGAAGGAGAAAAGAAACAAATCATGTCAAAGTTTGCCCGATCTACTCCTGTGAGGTCACTAGAGACTGTTTGGTAGATAGGCGCTTCCGTAACATTCATCTTTTTTTCCTGCATCATGCCAGGCAACTCCCGCCGGTGCACATTGCTACAGGGGAAAAGGAAAGACTCTTTGCTGTGTTTTTCCAAATACGGCCATAAGTCCAAAGCCTTTCGCTCTCCGACGAATAATTTTCGCTTGCGAATTGTGATGTACTTTTGAAGGTACTTGGATGTTGATTCTCCAACACAAAAATACTTCGTATCAGCAGGCATCTCTACTCTCATTTCGTTGACCAACCGAAAAAAGTGATCGACTGCTACTTTGCTGGTAAAAATTACCGCTGAAAAATCCAGTGGTTTCACTCCCAGCTTTCTAAATTCATTTAGGCTAATGCCTTCAATTTGAATGAATTTTTTGAAGTGCAGGTCTAAATCCCATTTTTTGGCCAGTCGAAAATACGGAGAAGCAGGATCCTTGGGTTCTGGTTGAGAAATCAGTATTTTCTTTAAGGCAGTGCGCTTCACGGATAAATTATTGTTTACGCTCATACAGACCCAGCTTGATTAATGGTTGTAAGTTAAAAAGCTAAAACCAGATAATGTATGGTAAAATATTGAGGGCGCAAATATACAAAATTTTTATTGGTGGAGAAAAAGCAAAAAAATTCCCTAGTGCAATATAGCTAAGATAGATTCTTCTGAAGAAATGTATGAGCATCATACATATCCCCAGGTACACAAAAAACGGTGCATAAGCACCCTCCACCAACAATGCAAAGGCCCATGGCAGGGTCAAAACCCAAAGACCAGGATAACTCCCAATAAGACCAATACGGATCACCCCGGAGGTAAATTGAGGGATGCGGAAAAGCGTATTCCCAATCCAACCCATCAATTGGTCCAGCCCAATCAGGAAAAGCACTATCAATAAACTTCTCAAAAAAATGCTTTCCAATCGTGGGTGACCGTAATATATTTGGCTTAAGAGACTCCAGTCTTTAAACCAATTAAGCAACTCCCAACGATTCATCTGGTTTATAAAAAAGAACAACATACTCAGCAGGCAACTTGCAGTCAGAACACGCAGGAGTTGTAACACGACCAGCATGCCAGAATTAGTAGAAAGTAATTCTAAAAATGCAGTAACCCATATATTCGGTTTTTGTCGCCAATTTTTGGCAAGCTCAAATAGGGCTGGGTTTAATAGTTTTAGCATCAGAAAACTCAGCCAGGGAAAAACAATTATCAATATCAGCAGCGGAGAAATATTCCTATTCACTGGAAAAGGTGAGGGTTTTTCAATCTCTATGAAACTCCCAAATCGGGGCGTCCTCTTTAATTCTTCATTCAACCAAAATGGCAAAGGGTATAAAAGCGTATAGGGTTCATAAGGATATGAATTGATCCAGGCTAGTTTTGTATTTTTGCTGAGTTGTTTAACCTCAACTAAGCCTATTTGGGCACACATCTCCAGCATTTTGCGATCCGGCCGATAGGGGAAAAACACATGTTTCAGCCCTGCTCTTTTCACCTGAGCCAGTACAAAAGCAGCTTCAAAGGCACCATATTCATAGCCTTTTTCCCCATAGTAGGGAGCAATGGCAGCAGCCATAGCGGCATCCGAACCGGTAGGGAGGATTCTCTCCGAAAGTTTTGCAATGCCTGCACGATCACTTATGTATGCAGGCCGAAAAATTCCTACAAATTGTTTCGGATAATAGGCTTTTCCCTCTCCTATGGAGAGCCTTAGTTGAAGACGATTAGAGCCGGGCTTGCACCATATAGCTGCTAGTGGTATGAGCCAGGGCTCAAAAGGATCCTGATGGACGCCCAGAAAAACATCATTTAACACCAGGGAAGTGTTCCAACCAATCCCTTCGAAATACAGATACAAGCTATCATCCGGCAAGCTATCCAGGTAAAACGTATTTTCAAGATGGAGTTCTCCCTGAGCATCTGTGGTAAATGGAACATTAAATACGGCATCCCTGCCCTGCCAACTGGCAGGCAAAGGAATCTGCGCCATGCTCATAAGGCTTGACACGAGCAAATATCCAAGAAGTATCCATGAAAAATTTCTGGCTGCCATCTGGCGGGCAAAATTACATACTCATCCATTCAAATACTAAGCTCAAGGATGCTTAGGGGTATATTTATGAAAAAAATTAATGCTTCCATTTTGAAGTGTATTTTTGCGATACCCATTTTCTACAAGCTAATTAGCATAGCGTTTTATGAACCTGTTTTTTCTTCAAAAAGATTCCCATGGTCAGTTTTTTTTAGACGAGACCGAATCCCGACATTGTATCAAAGTCCTCAGGCATCAACTCCACGATAAGCTGGAAGGGATAGATGGTCTGGGCAACAAATACAGCTGCCGAATTACAGCCATAAACTCTAAAAAGGTTCTATTGGAAATCCAGGAAACCGTTCCTGGATGGGGCGAGAAGCCGCAGGAGATTTGCCTGGCAGTATCTCCCTTGCGGCAACGGGATCGTTTTGAATGGGCTATAGAAAAAGCTGTTGAGCTTGGGGTCACCCGCATACAGCCATTGCTGTGTAAGCGCACAATCAAGACAGGCTTTAAACTTCAACGGATGGAATCCATCGCGCTTTCAGCACTGAAACAGTGCAAAAGATCGCGCATGCCCGATATACTTGAGCCCATGCTCATCGCCGATTACCTGGATACTTCTCCTAAAGGGATGAAATTGATCGGTTGGTGTGAAAGCAGCCAGCCTATTCAAGGCTATCATGATCGTATCAAATCGGCCAGGGCTGTGCATCTGTTGATTGGTCCGGAAGGGGATTTTTCAGAGGAAGAGGTAAATATGGCAAAGGAGAGTGGTTTTTTACCCCTGAGTCTGGGAGAAAACAGGCTCCGGACAGAAACTGCCGCTATTCACTTGCTCGGTATTATCAAATATATCCAGGCCTGGTAAAGGCTAGCGCTTTAGAAGAAGTTTTTGTCGAAGTCGCCCCTTATGGGTAGACACTTCGACCAGATAGTAGCCATTGGCCAGATTTTCGGGGATGTTAACCCGGCGGGAGGTGGTTTGGAAAACAGACTGTAAGTCTTGCATCAGGCAAAGCTTGCCGCTCAGGTCATATACATTCATTTTCACATCTTCCAGGTAAGTATTTTGAAAATGAATATAAAAATAGCTTTCGGTTACAGGATTAGGCCCTATTCTGATGACAGATTCCAGTTCTGGATTGTCATTTTTCACTGCATTCACCAGGATTTCTATTACAAAAGTGTCTCTCCCACAACTATTTTCAGCCACCAGTTTTACCTTATATAGCCCATTTTCTGCATAGGTATATTGGGGATTGGTCCCTTCTACAGGCTCTGAACCATCACCAAAGGAGTAGGTTTGGTAAACGGTATTGGTTGAAGAATCAATGATAACAACGGTACCTCCAGATATTCTGTAGCTAAAATGGGCTTTGGGAAGGGTGTCTTCCGTAGCTACACTAAAATTTTCGGAAAAAGTAGAACAGCCGTAGATATCTGAAATCAATACAGAATAATTGCCATCCAAAATCCGGGTTAAATCTTCACTTTGGTTTCCATTTGACCAAAAATAAGAATAGGGCGGCTGGCCACCTTTAACCGATATATCTATCAATCCACTGGAATCCATCGGGCAACCTGAATGGTGGATGCTCCCCAGAATAATTTCAAGGCTATCATTTTGTTTTATCTCAATAGAGTCTCTGAGGCGGCAACCATATTGGTCTGTTACTAAAAAAGGATAAAAATTCGCAGGCAAACCAGTTCTGCGCAACAAAGTGCCACCATCATCCCAGGAAAAGTCATAAGGAGGGACACTTCCGAAAACGTGGAGGTCCAGGATTCCGGTAGAATCACCATAGCACCTCACGGGCTCCATAAAGTTTACCCTAACCTGCGGCTGGGGGAGCAAATCCAGCAGCATGCTGTCAGAGCCCGGGCATCCATTTTGATCTATCACTTTGAGTGAATGGAACCCCCTTTTACCAGTCAATATCGCATGGCCATGTGAACCATCACTCCAAAGGAAACTATCAGCCTCTGGCGCAAAGGCTTTTATTTTCACCAGGTCACCTTTGCAAATAACCGTATCCGGGCTCAGCCTCACATCTGCCCATGGGAAATTGGAGGTGCTTCTATTCAGGGAGTTGTCTTGAGGCAAGCCATCGGTCACAAGCAAAGCTGTGACTGTAATAAAGTGTTTGCCCAAAACAGAAAGATCCGCAGTTTTCTGAAAAGTAAAGGTGGTGGAATCACCGGGTGCCAAAGTCCCAGGAATGGTTTCAGGCGTGATAAAGCCTGCACTTCCTGATAAATAGTAACTTATTTTGAGGTTGGGAAGGCCAAAATAGCCTTTGTTTCGCACCCTTACCCTGACGGGTTCCTGCTTTCCCCAAAATCCACCACAGGTGTCATAAGGGGTTTCGATGGCTGTCACAGCCACATCATAGGGGAGCATGATCCGCACCCGATCCACGCCTATTCCCTCCTGACGGATACTTCCGTCAGAAAACATCACAAAGCGAAAGCGCACGCTTTCACCAGCGAGCCCATCCAGCCGCACAGCGGCTGTCTGCCAGTTGCCAGATCCAGCGGGAGCGTTGCCGCTCCAAACTTGATGCAAGGGGAAATTGTACCAATTGGCAAGTGGGCTAAAGGCCTGTTTCATTTTTAGCCAATTCGCTCCCCCATCCACGCTATACTCTAACCAACTGGAATCCAGTAGCCTTTCCAACTGATAAGTATGATCAAAGACAAGTATAGGATCAACTGTAAAAGCAGTAAAATCAAAACAGGGAGAAGTCAAAAAAGAAAACTCTTTGTTGTTATACGTTCCCTGAGAATTTGCCGTAAACCATGCTTTTTTCCCATGAGAAGCATTTTTTATCCAATTGCCTGTAGGCACCCCCCACTGCCAGGAGGCATAGTCTCCACTCAATTCCCAGCGTCCCTTATCGTGTTCAAAGCTTTCTTCATAGGGAAATTTATCAATTTTCGGGATCGTTTCGACAAATATCGAAAGGGTATCATTAGCATGATTGGGGTCCTGCTGCAGGCGATGCAAAGCAACTGTAATCCGGTGGTTACCGGGAGCCGACAAGTCTGCAGTCTGCACAAAAGTAAAAATATCCGTAGCGCAGCTTGCTAAATTAGCAGAAATTGTCTCTGGACTTGAAAAAGGGCCATTGTCAATGGCAAATGAAGCTTGCAGAGCAGGCAAGCTAGATGCTCCAAAATTTGCATAAACAAAAGAGATGGTCTCCAGGCTACCCAGACCGCAGCCATTTTTCAAAACTTTGGTTATGGCTGGATCATGCACATGGGCATCATATACTTTAAAAGCATCTATTGCCATATCAGAAGTTTCTGACCTGCCTGTTATGCCCCTAATTCGAAAACGAACATCCGCTTTATCCACCAACCATGGGATGCAATACTGGGCCAATTGCCATCTGTTTTCATTTGAATAAATAGGGGGGAATACATCTTCCTCCCAAACCCCGCTGCTATCTATGTCTATATGCAAACTGCCTTGCCCCAGGCCATGCATGTGGTAAGCAAAGCTGAGGGTAGGAAGGCTGGTTCCCAAAAAATCAAATGCAGGAGAAATCAAATGTGCTTGTGCCTGGCTTTCACAGCCATTGGAAGCTTCAAGGTAGAGGTATTTTCCCCAGGAAGTGCCGGGCTGAAAATCCTGCGCAGGACCTGTATTTGGGGTGCTGGTCCTCCCCAGCCATACAGACCAGTCTGTGTCATCTCCAGTGCCATTTTGCCACTGTTCTGAGAGACTACACTGGAACCTACAATCGGCAATACAAGCAGAAAAGTTTTCGAAGTCCTGGGCATATGGAAGGCTGCCTGTCTGAGCTGACAAGTAGTTTGGTGCCAAAACACCAAAAAGCATGCAGTATTTCCACAGCTTCCTCATGACATGATACAACACCTAAGTTAGTCGCCTGTTGATGAAAAAATTAGTTTAGGCGATCGAAGTTTCCGGTCAATATATCAATAATACAATTCAATTTCAAATCTCTGTCATTCCTTTTAAAAAACACAAAAAAAAATCCCTGCCAGAAGCAGGGATTATATATAGTGATAAATACTTTTCAAGTTTAGAAATTTCCTTCCAGATCAATCCCGGTTGCGAGTCGCTCAATAGCAACTACATAGGCCGCCAGGCGCATGGTGCAATTGTATTTTTGGCGGGTCTGCCATACATTTTCAAACGCTTCATATAGAATGGGGTAGGTTTTTTCCCCGATCTCTTCTTCAGAGTAATAGTGTCCGCGACGGTTTTGAACCCACTCAAAATAGGAAACCGTTACCCCACCTGCATTCGCCAAAATATCAGGAACGATCAGGATTTCTTTGCTTTCCAGTATCGCATCCGCACCCGCTGAGATGGGGCCGTTGGCTCCTTCAACGATCAGCCTGGCTTTGATATCACCGGCATTTTTTTCCGTGATCACGTTTTCAATGGCCGCTGGAATCAGGACGTCTACTTTGAGTGTAAGGAGATCATCATTCGATATTTTGGTAGCTCCCTCGTAGCCACTCAGGGTGCCATTTACCCTCACATAACTGACTGCGTCGGAGATATTTAGCCCTTTCTCATTGTAATAACCGCCTGTATGGTCACTTACTGCCACAATTTTAAGGCCTTCGTCTTTGAGAAATTTAGCTGTCCAGGTACCCACATTACCAAAACCCTGCACGGCGCAGGTGATTTTTTTGGGATCCATCCCAAGTTTTTCGATGGCTTGCATGGTAGAGCGCATAACGCCCCAGCCGGTCGCTTGTACGCGGCCTTTAGAACCTCCCAGATGGGTAGGTTTGCCTGTAACCACGCCAGGTGTATAGCCATAAATACGCGAATACTCATGGAAAATCCATGCCATCTCACGGGAGCTTGTTCCCATATCTGGTGCCGGAATATCTGAATCTTCGCCAAAAACTTCTTTCAGCGCACGTGTATAAGCACGGGTGATACGCTCAAGCTCATCCTGGCTGCGTACCTTGGGATTCAAAGCGATCCCTCCTTTGGCACCACCGTAGGGAAGTCCTACCAATGCTGTTTTAAAAGACATCCAGCCAGCCAGCGCCTTGACCTCATCGAGATCGACAAATGGCGCAAAGCGAATACCGCCCTTGGAAGGTCCGAGTACAGTAGAATGTACTACCCGATATCCCTGAAAAACCCGCGTAGTACCATCATCTAATTTGACAGGTAAATTAACCAGAATGGTGCGCTCAGGCACACTCAGGATATCGCGGAAGCGCTGATCCAATCCAATAATGTCGGCTGCCTGATTGAATCGGGCCAACATAGAATCATATGGACTCTGTTTGTGATTTTGCTGGAGTTTCTTCTCTTGCGTTGTAGTATCTGACATAATTCTATGATATAGATAATGCTAATTTTCGCGCCAAAGATCGGGCATTTAAATTGGATTTCATATCTATTGAAAAACATTCACCCACAAGGCATTGAAACTGATTGATTGCTAGATTTACTTCCTTGAATAGGAAGAAATTCTAACTAAACAGCTGTCATTCCTTAACAATTATTAGCTGCCGTTTTTTTGTCGGGAAGTTTTACCCTATCAATGACAAATAGAAATAGATAAAAGGGAGAGAAATATAGGTCCCATCAAAGCGATCAAGTATGCCGCCATGCCCCGGCAAAATAGAGCCTGAGTCTTTCAACGCAAGACTTCTTTTAAACATAGACTCTACCAGGTCCCCCAGTTGGCTAAATACAGCGATAATGCCCCCCACAATGATCCAATTGAAGGCTATGCCTTCACTGGCAAAATCTGTGAACTCAAAAGCCAAAGCCAGACCGATGCAGAGCAAGGCACCACCGATGCTCCCTTCCCAGGTTTTCTTGGGACTGATACGGGGATAAAGTGGATGTTTGCCTATCGCTTTTCCCACAAAATAAGCACCCACATCCAGGCCCCAGGTAAGTAGCAGGATTCCCAAAGGAATCCGGTAGTCATAGCTTTCTTCAGGAAAACTAAGGGAAAAAAGCAGCAAAAGAGGCAAGTAGCAATACAACAATCCGGTGACCATCGTCCCAATGCTTCGAAGGGGTTGTTTTTCTTTTACATGAAACAAAACTATGATGCTGAGCAAAGGCAGGACAAGTAAAAGGGATTTCCATATTAACAACTCTTTTCCCGCAGAATATTCTGTCAAATAAATCCCAAGATATGCAGCCCAAAGCAGGCCTGTCATAAGCAAAAGGCTTCTGCTGTATATTTTTTCCACTTCGTTTAAGCGGAAAAACTCAACCAGCCCCAACAAAGACACCAACGCACAAAAGAGCATGAGGCCATAAGGTGAATACACAATGGCTGCTATGGCTGCTGTGCCGGCTATGACGCCTGTTAATATTCTTTGTAAAAGGTTGTTCATTTTTTGTTTCGGGTTTCGGGTTTCGGGTTTCGGGTTCTCCCCTATCTCTCATCTTTGGTCTCGCTTCCCGCTTCTCGCTTCTCGACTCCCGCCTCTCGCTTCCCACCTCTCCCATAAAACACATAAAAAAGGCCAGCAAAAATGACAAGCGCGGGTAGCCATAGCGTCCAGGGTATATGTGGCGTGCCCTTCAGGACTTCTTGGTCAGCCCATCCATATTTGAATGCCCCCCAGGCAAAAACTACATTAAATAGGTTGTAGGTGAAATGAGCAATGATGCTGGGCCAGAGGCTGCCAGATCGGTACAGCAGGTAGCCTAATAAGGCTCCCAAAAACAGCCTGCCAAAGAAGCCATAAAACTGCAAATGCATCAGGCTAAATATCGCTGCGGAAATCCAGATGGCAGCATGCTGCCCTGTCACTTTCCCCAGCTTTTGCTGGAGAAATCCCCGGAAAAACAATTCTTCACAGACAGCAGGAATGATGGCAAAAACAGCAATATTTCCCAATAACACCCCCCAGGAGGTATCTCCCAACAATTTCATTAACACCAGGGTGGCACGCGCTTCCAGGGATTCGAGGGTGCTTTCCAGCCCGGACATAAATGAAGGCAACTCAAAGCTTGCGGTGTCAAAAGTGATCACTTGCACAAGGGGCAGGCTAACCAGGATGAGCAGGGCTCCCATCAAAACTGAAAAGCCATCGGCTTTTTTTTCCAGGCTGAGTTCGCGGCGGGGAGCGCCTAAAAAAGCTGCCATCATAAGGGCAGGAAGGCCCCAACTGAGGATATTATTGCCCGCATTCACCCACCGAAGGGCATTGGCAGCACCGGGTAAGTCCAGCTGTTTGCCTCCCACCAAATCCATGATGGCATCGAATCCCAATCCGCTCGTAAGACCCACTATAGATATAAAAAGGGGCAATAGCGTTAATTGAGAAACAAAATACAGGGTAAATACGAAGGCAATCGCCAACATCGGGTTCAATCTACCTGCTTCGCGAAAAGAGTCCCACATAATCAATTTTTCCTCACGGATTTTATGTTTGAATTCGACAAATTAACATAAGATATTTGTAAGCTTTTGGTGACTGTTAAAATTTCTTGGAAATTTTGTGGAATCTTTGTGTAAACTTTATCTGATAAGTATATGGTAAAAATCGGTAACATAGAGGTAGGAGAATATCCCTTTTTGCTTGCTCCCATGGAGGACGTGAGTGATCCGCCTTTCCGGGCTTTGTGCAAGGAGGAAGGAGCAGATGTTGTCTATACCGAGTTTATCAATGCTGATGGCCTGATCCGCAATGCGCGTGACTCAGTAGAGAAATTGGATATTTATCCAGAAGAACGCCCGGTGGGCATTCAGATATATGGCGCCAACCTGGAGCCGATGATTGAGAGCGTAGAAATCGTAGAAAAGGCTCAACCGGAAATCATAGACATCAACTATGGGTGTCCGGTGAAGAAAGTGGCCGGACGAGGCGCAGGTGCAGGCATCCTCTGTGACATCCCCAAAATGGAGATGATGACCCGCGAAGTGGTCAAAGCTTCCTCCCTGCCTGTGACGGTCAAAACCCGTCTGGGCTGGGATGACTGCAGCATCCGTATCGTAGAAGTGGCCCTCCGCCTGCAGGATGCAGGCATCAAGGCCCTGAGCATCCACGGGCGCACACGCGCCCAGATGTACAAAGGCGAAGCCAATTGGGGACCCATACATGAGGTGGCAAGCCACCCTGATATCGAAATCCCGATCTTTGGCAATGGCGATGTAAATACGCCCGAAAAAGCGCATGAAATGCGCATCAACTACCCCAATATTTCGGGGATCATGATCGGGCGGGGTGCAATTGGAAATCCCTGGATTTTTAAACAGATAAAACATTATCTTGCCACTGGAAACAATCTGCCTGAACCCACCCTGGCCGAAAAGGCTAATATGGCCCGTCGCCACCTGCTCATGTCCGTCAAATGGAAGGGCGAAAAAGTCGCCATCGGCGAAATGCGACGCCATTACAGCAATTATTTCAAAGGAATTCCTAACTTTAAGCCCCTAAGGCTCAAATTGGTAACTTCCGATGACTTAGAAGAGCTACTGGATACTTTTGCTTTGATAGAAGAAAATTATCCAGAGCAATTATCAATAAATTCGTAACTTATTCCACAATCTATTTACCCGTGTACTTCATAAATCACTTACATACTATGAAACTTCGATTGCTGATGCTCGGCCTCAGTTTGGGTCTCGTTCTTCCCGCTTTTGCTCAGATTGACGTTACCCAGTTAACTGCCGACACCAAAACCTTTATTTTCGACGATGACAAGAATACGGTCAAAAACTACATCTACCAGGAGTTGGAAATGAAGACTTCCTGCTGCGGTGATGCCCGTATTTATCTGGAAGTAAAGATTGCCCCTTCTGGCTATGTATTGAGTGCAAAAACCTTAACGGGAAAGAACGATTGCTACAAACAGTCAGCAATCGACATTGTCAAAAACATCAAATGGGATGCTGCTGGCTTCCAGGGACCCAAATCTGTCTATTTCGAGATCAAACCCGAGATAGAGTGCGGAGACCGTGCCAATGCTTATGAAGCACTCCCCACCTTTAACAATGCTGAGCTGGACGTAAATGGCGTCCCTCTCAACTACGCTGGCACTACTGGTGTCTCAGCGCTGGAGGCTTCCGGAGGAGCGCCAACCGGCATGCCCAATCCGAAGGTAGATCCTGCCCTGGCTACCAATACAGCCGGAGGTGATGAAGGCGACGAAGGAGAAACTTCAGAGGAAGAGGAAGATGCCGGCACCACTACGCCGCCGGCAAAAGTAGCTACTACTACCCCTCCTGCTGGTGACAAAGCTGCAAATGCAGGCGCAGCCAAAAGCGAGCCAGCCAAAAGCGAGCCTATAGCTGCCAATACCCCTCCAGCCAAAACTACCACCACGACCACACCCGCCAAAAGCGAATTGGACAAAGCACGTGAAGTGGCGGCTATCAAAGAAGACAGAGGCGCCCAGGCTGATGAAATCGCCAAACTTAAAGCTGAGCTTGAAAAAGTAAAAAAGCAGGAAGAAGAGCGCAAAGAGCAGGCACGTCTTGCAGCTGCCCAGGAAGAGCGCCAGCGTATGGAAGATGAAAGAAGGCAGCGCGAAGAGGCTAAGCGCGAAGAAGATCGGCTTCGCAGAGAAGCTGAGCGCAATCGCCAGGATGACCGCTATGCTGATAATAACAACAGCCGCCCCAATAACAGCCGCAACAGTGGATATGACGATCCTTACGCAAACAATAACAGAAGCGATAACAGATACGATAGCCAGGGTCCAACCGATCCTCCTCGCAGCCAAACAGAAGCACAGCGCAAAGAAGACGAAAAGCGTCAACTCGACCAGGAGATGCGCGATTTGCAGAATAAAATGCGTGAAATAGAAGAGGCTGAGCGTCGCGCAAATGCAGATAAAGCCAGGATGCAGCAAGACCTTGCCCGCATACAGGAGCGCGCCCTTCTCAAAGGAGAAGAAATCCAGCAGGCGCGTGAGCGCGAAGAGCTTGAAAAACTCGAAGCACAGCGTCGTGAGATAGAGCAAAAGAAGCGTGAGCAGGAAGAGCAGGTACGCCGTGCCATGGACGAAATCAAGCGCATGCAACTCGATATGGAGCGTAAAATGGCTGACCTCGAGCGCATGGAAAAAGACCTGGCTGCACGTGAAGCTGCAAAGCTGAATACACAAGCTCAAGTCACCAAAAATCAGGAAATGCGCAAAGCTGAGATCGAGCGCCAGATTGACGCCATCAAGATGCAGGCAGGATTTGCAAGTGGAGGCACTACTGGAAGGTCACCTATCTCCAATTCGCCTTCCGTTCCTATCAACATTTCTCCGAATGACTCCAACGCACTGTCACTGCTCGTACAGCAGATCGCACAGCTGCGCAACGATATCAGCGCACTGCAAAACTATGTGGTCAACAACCAGAGCGGAGGCTCTTTCACAGCAGGCAGCCGCGGAACAACCACAACCCGCCCCGCCTCTCGTGTAACTACAAGTACAGGAAGTAACGCTGAGCAAAGCGGTTCCTGGAGCAAAGTAGACTACCGCAAGCCAGGTGAAAAAGATGCTGCGATCTATGCACCATTCGGTTCAAATGAAGGCGTAAAAAAAGCCAATGAGCATACCAATATGGAGGTAGGCAAAATGACCGAGCCTAAATTTGCGGGCGATTCACAGGCGATGAAAAAAGAAATCGCTCAGAAGCTACAGGCTGCTGGTGCTTGCGGGTTGGTACAGACCAGTTTTATCATCACCGTATCACCTGCTGGGCAGGTCATCGGATATGATATCACTTTCGCCAATACGCCTCAGCTCAAAATGCAATTGGGACCCATCCTCAAAGATTTGAAGTTCCAGTCGACTCCTACTACCCGTATGCCTTCCCGCGCTCTTTATCAGCTCAAAGCTGAGATTGTATGCGAAGGTGTTGAGCGAATCAACATCAAAGATGTGCCTGATTTGATCAACCCATAAAAAATATTTGCAGGTCCCTGCATCTGAGTGAAGCCGGTCATTTTGACCGGCTTTTTTTATTGCCCTTGCTCCGAATTCCGTACCTTTCCCCTATGAAAAGCACGGCAAACGAACAGCTAAAAAACGAGGTGCTGAGCAGCGATGCGCGGAAAAGTCAGAATTTTTTCCGGAGTGACCTCATTTTGCATCATGCTTTAAGCCGCTACACGACACTTCCTGCCTGGGAGTTTATGTATGAAAAGTGGGAGGATTTGGGAGAATTGGCCGCAGGGCCCATGAACGAGCTCTCCCTCCTGGCGGACCACAAGCCGCCCGAACTCATCAAGCGCGACGCGCTGGGCCGCGACATCAACGAAATTCGTTTTCATCCCTCCTATTGGGAACTGATGAAAATCGCTGTGGAGTCGGACATGCTCCGGGTAAAATGGGAGCCTGACCTTCGCAAAAAACTGGGAGGCGCAAACCACCTTCTCGGCTTTGCTACCTTTTACCTTTTTGCGATGAGCGAGTTGGGGCAGGATTGCCCACTTTGCATGACGGATGGAGCGGCTTTGCTGCTGGATCGTTTTGCAGAGGAAGAAGACAAAATGCGTTTGCTTCCCCATATTTTCACCGAAAATCACGAAGACTTCCGAACAGGCTGCATGTTTCTGACCGAAAAATCGGGCGGCTCAGACATCGGGAGAAACCTGGTGAAGGCAACTCAACTGGAAGGAAACAGCTATTTGCTGAATGGCGAAAAATGGTTTTGCAGCAACGCCAATGGCGACATCATCTTTACCCTCGCCCGCACGGATGAATCCGTGGAAGGTATAGGCGGCCTCTCCCTTTTTCTGGTAGAAAAAACGCTTCCCGACGGAAGTCGCAACCCCATAGACATCGTCCGACTTAAGGACAAACTGGGCGTGCGCTCCATGGCGAGCGCTGAGTGCATCTTTCGCGATACGCGGGCGAAACTGATCGGAGCTGAGTTCATGGGCTTTAAGCTCATGGCAGAGATGGTCAATCTCTCGCGCATTCACAATGCGCTGGCTGCTGTGGCCGGTGGCCGCAGAGCGATGATTGAGGCCTATCAGTTTCTCTCTTTCCGCAATACCTTCGGCAAAAATGCCCTCGATCACGCGCTGCTGCGCGTCAAATTTGAAGAACTAGCCGCTATTCATTGCGGCAGCTTCTATATGCTCTGGCGCGCGATTCGCGCCTTTGACAAAGCCTCCCTAGGCGATGAAAGGGAAGCACAATTCCTTCGCCTGCTCACGCCCATGCTCAAAAAACATACTGCCGAAACGGCAGTTTACCTCGTCAGAGAAAGCATGGAGCTTATGGGAGGCATGGGCTATATAGAAGATGGCGTTTTACCCAAAATCATGCGTGATGTGCTCGTTTTGCCCATTTGGGAAGGGACCAGCAATATCCAGATCCTGGATATGCTGCGGGCAAGCAAAAAGTCTGAAGGACTTGATGTGATGGTTGAATTGATTCATCAGCAGCAGGATGAACCGCTTTCCTTTGCTTTGGAAGAGTTGCTGGAGACAGGCGAAAAGCTTCATGAACTTCCCCGGGATGAGCAGGAAGTACAGGGAAAATACTTTTTTGAGCGGCTGACCCAATTGCTGCAAATCGCTTTGTTGCTGGAGGAGGACACAAGCCAGAATCCGGAAATACCTCCTGTCATCGCCTATTTTCGCCGACAACTTGTCGGCGAAAAGCTTGCGAAGCCGATTTCGAGGGAAGAGGTGGAAAGAATGATCGGCTGGGTGTTTTAGAGTTTGGAATTATTATCTTTGCAATTAATGTCATTGCAACTAAAATTTATCTATTAATTATGCCTATTTACCATAAACTCGGAAAGATTCCCCCGACCCGGCATATCGTTTTTGAAAAGCCTGGAGGCGGGTTATACTATGAGCAACTGTTTGGCACCATCGGATTTGATGGGATGTCTTCACTTTTGTATCATACACACAGGCCTACCCTGGTAAAGGAAATACGCGAATCTATAGACCTTTCTCCTAAAGCTGCGGTTGCCAAAAATATGACTTCGCGCAAGCTGATGGGTTTTCAGGCAGAGCCGAAAGACGATTACCTGGAAAGCCGCGTACCGCTGCTTTTCAACAGTGACATCGTCATTGGGGTGCAGGCACCCCGCAAATCGCTGCGCGAATATTTCTACAAAAACGCCGATGCCGATGAAATGCTTTTCATTCACAAAGGCACAGGAACCCTGCGCACTTTTGTAGGAAATATTCCCTTTGAATATGGCGATTACCTCATCATCCCCCGAGGCATGATCTATCAAATTGACTTTGATACAGAAGACAACCGCATTTTGTATTCAGAATCTTTTCACCCCATCTACACACCCAAGCGCTACCGCAACTGGTTTGGACAGATGCTGGAGCATTCTCCATTTTGTGAGCGCGATTATAAAATGCCAGAGAACCTGGAGACCTATGATGAAGAGGGAGATTTTGTGATGAAAGTGAAAAAACAAGGCCATTTGCACGAAATGGTCTATGGTTCACATCCTTTTGATGTGGTTGGATGGGATGGCTACAATTTCCCTTACGGTTTTTCCATTCACAATTTCCAGCCCATAACCGGCCGCGTACACCAGCCACCACCCGTTCATCAGACTTTTGAAACGAAAGCTTTTGTGATTTGCTCCTTTTGCCCTCGCCTTTATGATTATCATCCCAAGGCGATTCCCGCGCCATATAATCATTCGAATATAGATTCGGATGAAGTGCTGTACTATGTGGATGGCGATTTTATGAGCCGCAATAACATTGGCCCGGGTTATATAACTTTGCACCCGGCAGGCATCCCACATGGCCCACATCCCGGCGCTTATGAGCGCAGCATCGGTCAGACTGAAACAGCAGAGCTGGCGGTGATGATTGATACATTCAAGCCTCTGCAAATCACTGAAGAAGCGCTAGGACTGGATGATGGGAAGTATTATAGATCGTGGCTGGATCACGATTGAGTTTGATATTAAGTTTGAGTTTAAGTACAAGAAGATAAAATATGGCATCATTAACTCCATGGATTTCGATTCCACAGGATTCCGACTTTAGCATTTACAATTTGCCTTTCGGCATATTTTCACGGCAGTATGAGCCGCCTCGCGCCGCGATCGCCATAGGCGATAAGTTGATCGACTTATTTCCCCTGGCAAAGCAGGGATTTTTTGATGAACTGGTGCCTACGCGCACCGTATTCGCGGAGCCGACCCTCAACAGTTTTATTGCCCTGGGCAAAAAAATCACGAACGGTGTTCGTCTCCTGGTTCAAACATGGCTTTGTGAAGAAGGCTCTCCATTGCATCAAAACCAAGACCTCATCTATCCGCAGGCAGATGTAAAAATGCATTTACCTGTGAAAATAGGCGACTACACTGATTTCTACTCCAGCATTGAGCACGCGACCAATGTCGGCAAAATGTTTCGCGATCCGGAAAATGCGCTTCTTCCTAACTGGAAGCATATTCCTGTCGGCTACCATGGCCGGGCCTCTTCGATCATCCCCAGCGGCCAGCCGATTCTTCGCCCTAAAGGGCAGGTGGTCGCAAAAGATGCGAAAGATCCGTCTTATCAGCCTTCCGGCAGATTGGACTTTGAGTTGGAGATGGCTTTTATCATTGGAAAAAATACAGAATTGGGCGACTCCATTTCTACAGCCGAGGCCGAAGATTACATCTTTGGGATGGTGCTATTCAATGACTGGTCCGCCAGAGATATTCAGAAATGGGAATACGTTCCGCTCGGGCCTTTTTTAGGAAAAAGCTTTGCCTCTTCCGTCTCTCCCTGGGTGGTGCCTTTGGAAGCGTTGGACCCTTTTCGGGTTCCTGGCCCGGAGCAAAACCCTCCTGTTTTGCCCTATTTAAACTATATGGGCAACAAAAATTATGACATCGCCTTAGAAGTGGGCATACAGCCCCGAGGCGCAACAGAAACCATCGTCAGCCGATCCAATTTCCAATATATGTACTGGAATATGGCCCAGCAATTGGCACATCACACCATCAACGGCTGTAATGTGAATGTGGGAGACATGATGGCTTCTGGTACGATCAGTGGAAAAAGCGAAGATTCCTACGGTTCCATGCTGGAACTCGCCTGGGCAGGCAGCAAGCCGCTCAAGATGAGCGATGGCTCAGAACGCGTCTTCATCAACGACTACGACACCGTCATCATGCGTGGCCATGCTGAAAAAGATGGCGTGCGGGTTGGATTTGGAGAGGTTAGGGCGCAGGTGTTACCGGGGAAATAGGGAAGAAGTTTCGGGTTTCGGGTTTCGGGTTTCGGGTGAATACCGGAACTCGAAACTCAAAACCCGAAACTCGAAACTATCCTAAAACTTTCTTCATCCCTTCAACAAAAGCGACATTCCCCTCATGCGTGCCGACGGTCACGCGGATATGTCCTGGAGCGCCATTATTGGCGCCTGAGCGGATCATCACCCCTTCCGCCAACATTTTGTTGACGAGTTCATCCACCGCTATGGGGGATTTGAAGAGGATGAAATTCGTGTGACTTTCCCAGTAGCGAATGCCTAATTCGTCAAAGGCAGCATACAGAAAGGGTTTTTCTGCTTTCATCAGGTTCTGTGTCGCCTCTACATGCTCCACATCTCCCAGGGCTGCGATAGCCCCTTCTACGCTCATCGCACTGATGAAGAAAGGCCTGCGCAATTTTTGCAGGTAGTCTGCTATGCGTGGTGTGCAAAAGGCGTAGCCTGCTCGCATACCCGCAAGGCCGTAGGCCTTGGAGAAGCTGTGCAAGCCGATCACGTTTTTCCCTTCGAGCACATAGTCCTTTGCAAAAGGAAAGCAGCTTTGATCTGCAAAATGCCAGTACACTTCATCATGAAGCAGGATGACATGTGGAGGTAGGTTATTCACCAGGCGATCCATCGTCTCCCTGGGAATCATGGTTCCTGTCGGATTGTTGGGATTGGTCACGAAGATCAATCGGGTATTATCATTGATGGCATCGAGTATGCCCTCCACATCCAACTCAAACTCACCTTCCAGTAAAGGGACATTTACCACTTTGGCTCCATTGAGCTGGGAAAAAATTTCATATACATGAAAGGTAGGGTTAGAAAGGATGCACTCCAGGCCGGGCTCCAGAAATCCTCTGGCGAGCATATCAATGATCTCCAGGCCGCTATTGGCGGTCACAAACTGATCAGGCGTCAGTTCGCCCTCAAAGTGCGCTGAAAGCGCCTCCCGGAAGGGATCGTCGGTACGATAAGCGTATTCATGGAGGTTGGCCAGGCTCTTTCGGATGGCTTCGAGGGCCTTGGGTGAAGGCCCGAGAACGTTCTCGTTGGAAGAAAGCTTGTACAGCTTTTTGCCTTCTACAAGCTCCTGTACTTCGGCCGTGGTGCGGCCGGCTTTTTGGTTCAGATCAGCCTGAAACTGATCTATATGCGCCTTAAAAGGCGAAATTTTTGTTGTCGTGCGGCTCATAATTTTTCCTTTTACAAGGTTCCTCTTATCTCCTGCTCACGCTCAATCGCTTCAAAGAGAGCTTTGAAGTTACCCTTGCCAAAAGAGGTAGCGCCTTTGCGCTGGATGATCTCAAAAAACATCGTAGGCCTTGGGCCTACAGGCTTGGTGAATATTTGCAACAAATAACCTTCATCATCACGATCCACCAAAACGCCCAGCTCTTTGAGCGGTTCTAAATCTTCATCAATGGGACCTACGCGGTCCAACAATACATCATAGTAGGTTGTTGGAACACGCAGAAATTCTATGCCGCGAGCTTGCAACTCCTTTACTGTTGCTATCACATTGTCTGTAGCGACCGCTATGTGCTGCACACCAGCGCCCTCATAAAAATCCAGGTATTCATCTACCTGAGACCTTTTCAAGCCTTCAGCAGGCTCATTGATAGGAAATTTGATGCGGCCGTTACCGTTGCTCATCACTTTACTCATGAGTGCGGTATATTCCGTAGAAATGTCTTTGTCATCAAAAGACATGATCTGGGTGAAGCCCATCACATCTTCATAAAAATTGACCCACTCATTCATTTGACCCAACTCAACATTACCTACCATGTGGTCGACATACTTTAAGCCCACTGGCTCAGGATTGTAGTCGGTTTCCCACTTTTTGAAAGCAGGCAGAAAGAGACCTTTGTAGTCTTTGCGTTCTACAAAAAGGTGAATGGTTTCACCATAAGTATAAATCCCTGCGCGAACCACTTGTCCATCTTTGTCTTTTTCAACAACAGGCTCCATATAGGATTTAGCGCCTCTTTTGATCGCTTCCTGATAAGCATAGGTAGCATCATCCACCCAAAGGGCGATCATTTTTACCCCATCACCATGCTTATCTATGTGACGGCCGACATCTGTTCCGCTTTTGAGTGGAGAAGTGAGGATCAGTCTGATTTTATCCTGAACAACTACATAAGACTCCCGATCCGTCAATCCTGTCTCCAGGCCAGCATAGGCCATAGATTGGAATCCAAAGGCGGTTTTGTAGAAATGTGCTGCCTGCTTGGAATTGCTGACATAGAGCTCCAGATAATCCGTGCCATTGATAGGCATGAAGTCGGCAGCGTTCTCGTAAATTTTGGGTATGTTATTCGTTGTAATCGGCATGACTAAAATAAATTATTTATGCTACAATAATTGCCATGGCAATATACCACTTTTTGGAAAGATGGCCAAACAACTGCCAGGCGGCTCTTTATTCAAAGTTCGTAAAAATCTGATTCAGAATCCGGGTAAAGTGCTGATAATCTTCTTCTCCCAGTTTTTGCCAGCCTTGCTCGCGTAGCCCTTGCACGAGGGGCTGTGCTTTTTCGACCACCTGCTTTCCCTGAAGTGTCAGGAAAACGCGATGCCTTCTTCTGTCATTTTCAAAACGTTGACGCTCAGTAAAGCCTTTTTTTTCGAGCAAATCGAGAATACGGGAGATGGTAGGGGTATTTTTAAAAATTTGTGCAGCCAGGTCGGTTTGAGAGAGGCCGTTGTCATAATAGAGCTTTTCGAGCAATACCCACTGCTCAGGAGTAATATCCAGGCCTAGCTGGGCAAAGGCCTGACTGAAGCCGAGTTTCACTTTACGGCTGGTTCTTTCGAGGAGATAACCAAAGTATTTGTGATCGCTTCCCTTATCCATGATATAAAGGTATAAAAAAAATAAGCCTGACAATCATTGACTGTCAGGCTACTGTACCCCGTAGGGGAATCGAACCCCTGTTGCCAGAATGAAAATCTGGAGTCCTAACCGCTAGACGAACGGGGCTAAAACTTTATTTCAAAATGCATTTTTTAAAATGCCATGCAAATGTAGTGGTAGAGGACCAACTTGTCAAGCCTTTTGAAAAAAAATTATGGAAGTCTTTAAAATAGCTAATCCGGCAATTTGGCCCAAATTGACTGGTCCCAAACTTTTCCTTGATTCGGACCATTTGAAATTGTTAATCTGAAATGTATTTTAGCGCCGATTTAAGAATTGTTTAAAATCATTCAAATAAAACAACGAAAATGTCAATCAAAGTAGGTATTAATGGATTTGGACGCATTGGCCGTCTTGTTTTCAGGGCATTGCAGGCTAATCCCCATGTTGAAATTGTAAAAATCAATGACCTCACAGATAATAAAACACTGGCCCATCTTCTGAAATATGACTCAGTCCATGGTAGGTTTAATGGAACGGTAGAGGCTGATGAAGATTCAATCACAGTAAATGGTCGTCGGATAGAAGCAAGTGCTGAGCGCAACCCAGAAAACCTGGGCTGGGGAGAGTTGGGAGTAGATGTGGTAGTTGAGTCTACCGGCATTTTTCGCTCACGCGAAAAAGCATCTCTTCACCTGAAGGCAGGTGCCAAAAAGGTGGTTATCTCAGCCCCAGCCAAAGGAGCAGTAGATGCCACGGTTGTACTGGGCGTAAATGATGAGATACTTACAGCAGATATGACGATCATTTCTAATGCCTCTTGTACCACCAACTGTCTGGCTCCCATGGTCAAAGTTCTTGACGAGAAGTTTGGGATTGTCAGTGGTTTCATGACCACTATCCACGCTTATACCGCTGACCAGCGCCTGCAAGACGCTCCTCATAGCGATCTACGCCGCGCACGCGCTGCAGCAACCAACATCGTCCCTACTACCACAGGGGCAGCCGCAGCGGTTGGTCTGGTACTGCCTCAGCTAAAAGGCAAATTGGATGGCATAGCCACCCGTGTGCCTGTTCCTGATGGCTCTCTCACAGACCTGACTGTTATTTTGAAAAAAGCTGCTACCGCTGAAGAAATTAACGCTGCCATGAAGGCTGCGGCAAGTGAAGGCAGCCTAAAAGGCTACCTGGAGTACTCTGAAGACCCGCTTGTTTCTTCTGATATCGTCGGCAATCCACATTCCTGCATCTTTGACAGCGAGATGACCAGTGCTCAGGGAGTACTTGCTAAGGTCGTAGGATGGTATGACAATGAATGGGGCTACTCAAGCCGCGTAGCTGACCTGATCGGAAAATTGAAATTTTAACCGGATTTCTGGTTCCTGGTTTCAAATTGAAACCAGGAACCGGAAATTATTCGCCCTTCTTCTTTTGATTGAAGCTATTCATGGTATGAGCGATCCCCACGCTCACAAATGATAAAATGCCTTCCACACACTCATCCAATATAGGTGGCATGGCTTCAAATTCTTCATCTGTAAAATCTGAAAGGACATAGTCTACCTGCGAGCCGCTGGGGAAATCATTTCCAACACCAAAGCGCATGCGCGAATATTTGGTGGTTCCGAGTAGTTCCTGGATATTTTTGAGGCCATTATGGCCTCCATCGGAGCCCTTGGGCTTGATTCTACAACTCCCAAAAGGCAAAGCGAGGTCGTCTGTGACGACCAGGATATTCTCCAGCGGAATTTTTTCCTGCTGCATATAATACCTGACAGCCTTTCCACTCAGGTTCATATAGGTGGTAGGCAGGACGAGGAAAAGTGTTTTTCCTCTATGTTTTATTTTGGCAGTGAAGGCATGACGGTTTTGCTCCGGACTTACCCCAAATCGCTCCATCAGGCGATTCAAAATCATAAAACCTACATTATGGCGAGTATCAACATACTCGCTTCCGATATTGCCCAAGCCTACTATAAGATACTTCATAAGGACCGGAAAATTAAATAGCCAACCCCTGAATAGGAGCTGGCTATGTATTTATACAACAAACAAAGTTGTGTTATCTATTTTACTCTTCAGTTGTCTCTTCGGTTTCCTCATCCTCATCATCAGTAGAGGTAGCGGAACGCAATGCGCGAGGAATTTCAACCCCTGCTATCGCAGCGGAAAGGCTCGAAGTGATGTTGAGATCTGTTTTCAGGTCTCCCACTTTGATGGACTGTCCCAGCTCCAGGGCACTTACATTGACCTCAATAAACTCAGGCAGTTCTGAAGGAATACCTTTTACTTTCAGCTTACGCAATTTAGGCATAAGGCGTCCGCCTTTGATTACTCCTTTAGGAGTGCCTACCATCTTAAGTGGCAGCACCACTTCTACAGCCTGTCCTTCTGCGAGCTGCAAGAAGTCAATGTGGAGGATTTTATCCGTTACAGGATGGTATTGTGCTTCGCGAACCACTGAGGGGCTTACTTTACCATCGACCTCAATCTGGACGATATAGGTTTCCTGTGTAAACAAAATGGTTTTTGCGGTCGCATAATCCAGCATAATTGAGTTGGCGGTATTGCCACCATACAGGACTGCAGGAACTTTTCCATCTCTCCTCAATTGCTTGGTAGCAGCCTTGGACAAATCAGTGCGCGGCTGAGCCGGAATGGATGTTGTCTTCATTTCTTCTTTAGTCTATGATAAAAAGTGAACTAATGGATTCGAAATTGTGAATCTTTCTAAAAGCTTTTGCCAATAGGGGTGCTATGGTGAGCACTTTTATTTTCTTTGACTTCTTTTCTGCCGGAATCGGAATGGTGTCTGTCACCACCAATTCTTCCAGTTGGGAAGCGTCTATTCGCTCATGAGCGGGTCCTGAAAGGACAGGGTGGGTTACGATGGCTCTTACTGAAAGAGCTCCTTGCTCCAGCAAGACATCTGCTGCTTTGCAGAGGGTTCCGGCAGTATCTGCCAGGTCATCCACTAAAACCACATTCATCCCTTTTACATCTCCAATGACACGCATCGAAGCCACTTCATTGGGCTTTTCACGATGCTTATCAATGATAGCCAGGCTACCATTGAGGTAGGTGGCATACATCCTTGCACGCGCCGAACCACCGATATCGGGGGAAGCAATGCAGAGATTCTCCAATTTCAGGTTTTTTAAATAAGGAACGAAGACCGCAGAAGCATCCAGGTGATCCAGTGGTATGTTGAAGAAACCCTGAATCTGACCGGCATGCAAGTCCATGGTCATGATACGATCGGCACCTGCTGCTGTCAGTAGATCAGCGATCAGTTTTGCTCCTATTGAAACCCGGGATTTGTGCTTCCGATCCTGTCGTGCATACCCATAATAAGGAATAACAACAACAATTTGATTGGCAGAAGCACGTTTTGCTGCATCTATCATCAACAGCAATTCCATCAAGTTTTCAGAAGGTGCGAAAGTAGACTGAACCAAAAAGAGGTTGGCTCCTCTGATTGACTCTTCGTAGAAGACCTGCATCTCCCCGTCACTAAACGTAAGGACTTCCAGGTTGCCCAGGGAAGAGCCGAAAAAGTCTGCTATCTTCTCCGCAAGATACCTAGATGCAGTGCCGGAGAATATTTTGATTGGTGAAGACATTTTTTGTCTTGCTGACCCACAAGGACTCGAACCTTGAACGACAGAACCAAAATCTGCTGTGTTACCAATTACACCATGGGTCAGTGTGTGTTGTTAGAAACGGATTGCAAATTTATACAAAAAAATATGATTGGCAATATGGATTGTGTTTTTTTTCAAAAGCTTTTTCAAAAAAAAAATTGAGCCGTTATTGCACGAAAAGAACATATAAGAATAAAAAAAGCGCCTTTGTAAAAGGCGCTGCAAAGTTAACATTTCGTTAAAAACCTCCAAAATGAATTCTCAAGCATTTAACTCGGACAGAGCCCCCCAGGCCGTAGGCCTGTATCCACATGCCCGCAAGGTGGGCAATCTGCTATTTTTATCCGGAGTGGGACCCCGAAAAAAAGGCAGCAAAAGCATCCCCGGTGTTGAGTTAAGCGAAAAAGGAGAAATCCTTAGCTACGATATCGAAGCGCAATGCCATGCTGTTTTTCAAAATATTCGCTATATACTCGAAGACGCAGGTTCTTCCTGGGAAAATCTGATAGACATAACGGTCTTTTTGACCAATATGAAAGACGATTTTCCTACCTACAATCGCTTATATGCGGAATACTTCAAAGATGTGCAGCCTTGCAGAACTACCGTTGAGATCAACTGTCTGCCTACCCCCATAGGGATTGAGCTAAAGGTGGTTGCCTGGATTGATTAATCCTTTTCCCAGGGTTTTTTCTTTTCCTTCTCTATTTCTATGGTGACGGCAGTGCTGTCTGTCAGGGTTTTGGTCAGGGTCGTGTAGGGACCGATCACGACCTGCTCACCGGCCTGCAGGCCGGATTTCACAACGATATAGTTATCGTCGCTGATGCTGGTGGTGATGGCGCGCTCGCGCGCGAGGCCGTCTTTCACGACATAAACCACTTCCTGTGGTTTCTCGTCTTTCGTTTTTCGCTTCTTCTCCCCTTCTTCTCCCTCACTTTTACCGTCATCCTTTTTATCCCCATCCTTTTCTTCTTTGCTGAGGGTAACAGCCTGTATGGGGACACTGATTGCCCCTTTTTCCCATTCGGTAAAAATATCTACCAGGGCAGTCATACCCGGGCGAAAAGGACTTTCAGCTATTTGAAGTTCACTGTTGCTAACAAGCGTGGCTTTTTTCTCAGAAGCATAAGAGCTGGGAGAAATTTTCACTTTAACCTCAAAGCTGGTCACCTGGTCATTTCCTGTAATAGAGCTGGTCGCGGAGTAGGCGATTTCGGTTACCGTACCAAAAAATGATTTATCCGGGAAAGCGTCTACTTCAATGCGCGCTGAGTCTTTCAGGTTTACATTGACGATGTCATTCTCATTGATTTCGACCAGTACTTCCATGCTGGAAAGGTCTGCTATACGCAGGATTTCCGTTCCCTGCATCTGGGCAGTACCCACAACCCGCTGCCCCACTTCTACGCTGAGCTTGGTGATGGTACCATCCATAGAGGCGTAGATATTGGTACGGTCAAGGCTCTGACGCGCCTGCTTGACCGAAGCGGCGGCGCTCTGCGCCTGGTAATAAGCGGCCTGTACATTCAGCTTCGCTGACTCATAGCGCGATCTGGATATCTTATATCTCAGCTCATTGCTTTCGTATTCCATTTTTGAAATAACCTCTTGCTTATAGAGGTCTTTATTTCTTTCCAGGTTGATAGAATCCTGGAGCATATTGGCTTCGGCTTCCTTGACAGAGGCGCGCGCCTGTAACTCTGCGGCTTTTGCAGAATTGAGGGATGCCTCGGTACGTTCAAGGGTAGAGCGGTAATCGTCCGGGCGAATGGTGACCAGAAGGTCTCCTTTTTTGACACGCATACCCTCTTCTACATAAAGGCTGACAATCTCACCAGACACGTCCGGCGCTACGGGCACCTCTATTGTAGGCTGTATGACACCTGACTCAGATACTTTGGCAAAGATGTCCCGAACCTCAGCCTTTTCGGCTTCGACTTTCAGGCCATCTTCTGTAGTTGCACGCTTGACCACGATCAGTGTGATCAGGACAGCGACAAGGCCAAGGACTATCCACAGGGTCGGTTTTCGTTTTTTGGGTTTATTAACCATGGAAAAGATTTTGGGAAAATTAGAGGATTAGAGAATGAGAAGATTTGAGGATGCTTACTTCTACTCTAGTACTATCGGCTTTCCTTCGTAAAAATCGAGGATTTTGGTTTTGAATATGAAGTCATATTTGGTCCGCACCTGGTCATTTTGTGCACGGATCAGGTTGTTTTTTGCCAGGAGGTAATCGACAGAATTGATGACGCCGAGGTTGAACTGTTTTTCCGAATTCTGAAAAGTAGTTTCCAGCGCTGTCACTTGTTTCTGTGTAGCATCGTAGGTGGCTTTGGAAGAAGCCACATCCAGGTAAGCCTGCTGGATGGTTTGCTTCAACTGCTGCTTGGCGAGTTGCGAATTATAAGCCGCATTGCGCGTTTGTATTTCAGCCTGCTGCATCTGGTTGGTGTTGAAGCCTCTGCTGAAGATCGGAATGCTCATGCCTGCTCCTATGCTGAGATTTCGCTGATCAAAAAGCTGATTGAAGAGGGGATAGCCACCAAATACCGGTGCATCCTGCTGAAAGATGATTTCTTCTGTCGCTCCCATAAACTGCACTCCCAGCGTATCAAATACGGTTTTCAAACCGGTGATCTGCTGGCGTGCGCTGGAGTAACCGGTAAAAACATTCGCCTGTAGGCCAATGGAAGGCAGGCGGCCCGCATTGGCAATTTTTTCATTGAACTCTGCCGCCGAAATGCGCAGCTCAGCTGCCCTGATATTGGGCTGAGTAGTCAGCGCCGTACGATAAATATCGTTGGTGCGGGCAGCGGCCAGGTTGTAGTCGGGGAGCTCCAGGCTCTCCGGGCGGTCTATCTCAAAAGATTCAGACGGATCCAAAGTCAGCAATTGCTGAAGGTTGAGATAAGCCAGCGAAAGCTGGTTTTGGATATTGATGAGATTCAGCTCCTCTGTGGCAAGTTGAGCATCCAGGTCAAGCAGGCTTGCCATCGGCTGGGTGCCTGCATCCACCAGTTTTTTGGTGCGCCCGCGGCGCTCTTTGATGGTGGCAAGCTGCGCTTCGGCGCTGTTTACCAGTTCATAGTTGAACAGGATATTGAGGTAGGCATTCACCACCTGTAGGGTGATATTGTTTTGCATCTGCGCCTGATCCATCTGGCTGGCAGCCAGGTTTACTTCATTGCGCTTGATAGTATTGACTGTCTGAAAGCCTGAAAAAATATTCACATTACTGGTAAGCGAAAGGTTACCCGAGCGAATATTGGTGTTGGAAAACTCATTGGTGAAGGGATCATTCACATAACCAATGTTATCACTGAAGTTTACATTCCCGGATAAGTTGGGATAGCGGTTAAGTTTGGACTGGTCCAAATTGTATTGGCTGCTCTCTACATTGAGGTGGGACTGTTTGATCTGGATATTGTTTTCCAAAGCGTAAGCCACACAACGCTGGAGGTCCCAAGTTTCGCTCTGCGCCTTGAGGCTCATGCTACTCAGGAAAAGGATGCTAACAAGCAGAAAAAGACGATACATCATAACTTAAAATCTTTAGGCCCAAAGAATTAATGGTAATCGGCGAATTAGACGTTAGGCGCTGGGATGTATTACATTCAGCAGGAAAAAAGGAAGAGATGCGAGAGAATTAGCAATTTTTGCTGAAATTTCCCTTTAACCCAACTTTAACAAAATCCCTCCACGCCATTCAATCCAATTTTCTTAACTTTGCCGATTCGAATCAAGAAAGTTCCTGGTTTCTTGCTCCTGGTTTCTGGTTTTTTGCCTACCCAAACCCGAAACACGGACGCCAAAACCCGAAACACCAAACGAATCAACGATTCTCCATGGATCTGAAAGATCAACTAGATATAGCAAAACTCCCCCAACACGTCGCCATCATCATGGATGGCAATGGTCGTTGGGCCAAGAAAAGAGGCAATATGCGCGTTTTTGGTCACCGATCTGCCGTGAAGGCTGTGCGGGATGTGACCGAGGGAGCAGCAGAATTGGGGGTAAAGTACCTGACGCTCTATGCGTTTTCTACCGAAAACTGGAACCGCCCCAAACTGGAAGTCAATGCGCTGATGCAATTGCTGGTCGATACCCTCGCCAAAGAATTGCCGACGCTCATGGACAACGATATTCGCCTGAGTTCGATAGGAAGGATAGAAGATCTGCCGGGCAATTGTGCTTCCCGCTTGCAGGAAGTCATCGAAAAGACCAAAGATAATAAGCGAATGACCTTATCTTTGGCGTTGAGCTATGGCTCACGCAGCGATATGACCCTTGCTATGCGTCTAATAGCAGACAAAGTAGCCAGCGGCCAGATCGCCCCGGAAGCCATAGACGAAAATCTGATCAAAGCCCATCTGAGTACGCACGATATGCCCGACCCGGAATTATTGATTCGTACTTCGGGTGAGTTTAGGATCAGTAATTTTTTATTGTGGGAAATCGCTTATACAGAGCTGTTTATCACAGACAAACTTTGGCCGGACTTCCGCAGGGAGGATTTATATTCGGCCATTTTAGACTACCAGAAGCGCGAAAGACGTTTCGGAAAAATCAGTGAGCAAATCAACAATCATTCATGAGACGCATTCTCTTACTTAGTTTTAGCCTGATGCTGCTGTGGGCATCTTCTTTTGCCCAGCAAAGCCCGGGCGAGCCCAAAATTTATATCCTCTCCGGTCTGGAGGTAGAAGGCGCTCAATATGTAGATGCCAACTCCATCAAAAACCTGAGCGGTCTTACCGTAGGCGCTCCTGTGCGCATACCCGGCTCGGATATTTCAGACGCGATCAAGCGGCTCTGGAAAAAAGACCTTTTCTCAGATGTCAGCATCCGCCAGGACAATATCGCAGGCAAAAACATCTTCCTGACCATCCTGGTCACCGAAAGGCCGCGCATCTCTCGCTTTTCTTTCGAAGGCATCAACAAAGCTCAGGCAGATGAATTGAAAGAAAAAATCAATTTTATCAGCGGTACCATCCTTACAGATGCCAAAAAGTCTACCGCGACCCGCGTGATCCGCAATTACTATGTGGAAAAAGGCTTTTACAATACCGAAGTGGAAATCGAAGAATTGCCTGACGAAATCCTGAAAAATGGCGTCGTCGTCAGCATCAAAGTGGACCGCGGCGATCGCATCAAGATCAATTACCTCAGCATTGAAGGAAATACCGCTTTTAACGACAAAAAAATCAAGCGCAAACTCAAGGGTGTTAAGGAGAAAAGGTGGTGGAGGCTTTGGGCAAAATCAAAATACATTCCCAAAACCTTTCGCGAAGCAAAAGATGCCGTCGTCCAGGCGTATAATGACGCAGGCTATCGCGATGCGATGGTAGAGCAAGACACGGTCTTCAGACATGACGATAAAACCGTCAATGTTGGGATGAAGATTTATGAAGGGCAGAAATATTATTTCCGTGACATCGACTGGGTCGGAAATTATAAATACAATTCCGAGACGCTGGAGCGTATCCTAAACCTCAAAAAAGGAGATACTTACAATACCACCGAGTTGAATGAACGCCTTTCGGGCGATCCTAACGGGGGAGATGTAAGCTCACTCTATATGGATGATGGCTACCTCTTTTTCCAGGTTATGCCTGTTGAAGTTGCCGTAGAGGGCGACTCTATCGACCTGGAGATCCGCATACAGGAAGGGCCCCAGGCCACGATCCGCAATGTCATCATTGAGGGCAATACCAAAACCAGTGACTATGTTATCCTGCGCATGTTGCGCACATATCCCGGCAAGAAATTTAGCCGTTCGGATATCATCCGTAGCCAGCGTGAGATCCTCAACCTGGGGTATTTCAACCAGGAGACCCTGAATGTAGTGCCGATTCCCGATATGCAGACCGGTACGGTCGACATCAAATATATCGTGGAGGAACGTCCTTCGGACCAGTTGCAGTTGCAAGGCGGCTGGGGTGGACGGATTCGCGACGTGAATAACAATGTGATCGGTGGTGGCTTCGTAGGCACCGTACAGGTGCAGTTCAACAACTTCTCCACCAAGCGGATGTTCCGCCCGAGAGAGGAATGGGCAGGGCCCGTACCTTCCGGAGACGGACAAAAGCTGAGTCTTGCCATTCAGATGAATGGAGTTGGATACCGCAACTTCTCCTTCTCTTTCATTGAGCCTTGGTTTGGGGGCAAAAAGCCTAACTCTTTGGGCTTAAGTACCTCTTATGTTGTTTTCCAAAACGTAGCCTCCAACTACAGAAACAGCATTTTCTCTACCTCAGTAGATTACGGACGCCGCCTGAGTTTTCCGGACGACTTCTTTCGTTCGCAGACCTCTTTGACTTACAAATACTTCGACGTAACCAATCCAACAACCGTATTCTCCCGCAGCTTTATCCGTCAGGATGGCACACCGGAGCCGGATGCTTTTGTGAATGTGATTGCTTTCCGTCAGTCATTTGACCGCACAAGTATAGATGCGCCTATTTATCCGAAGAGTGGCTCTATCGTGAATCTCTCAGTAGAAGCGACGCCTCCTTATTCGCTTTTCAGCAATAAAAACTATGCGGAACTCAATCCTTCGGAGAAGTTCAACCTGCTCGAATACCATAAATGGCGCTTCAACAGCAGCTGGTTCTGGCGTCTCTTTGGTAATGTGGTGCTGAATGCAAAAATAGAAGCGGGCTTTGTAGGCCGCTATAACAAAGACATAGGCGTTTCGCCATTTGAGCGCTTCTACCTGGGTGGAGCAGGCCTTGTGGGCACATTCGCCCTGGACGGGCGAGACATCATCCCGCTACGCGGCTACCAGGACAACTCGATCAACAACGACCAGCAAGGTCATATCATCTATAACCGCTACATCATGGAGCTGCGCGTGCCGCTTACCCTGAACCAATCGGCTCCTATCTGGCTCCTCGGCTTTGCCGAGGCAGGCAATGGCTACACCAGCTTCCGCAACTACAACCCCTTCAGGGTGAGGCGTTCACTGGGTGCAGGGGTGCGTGTTATGCTGCCGATGGTCGGCCTGCTGGGTATAGACTGGGCCTATGGCTTTGAGGACACCAATTCTATCGGGGGACGTCAGTTCCACTTTATCATTGGACAGCAGTTTTAATTAGCAGATTTACAGATGAGCAGATTGGCAGATTAGGAGATCTGCAGACTTGTCCGGAGCTAAGTCAAAGGATGGAAGAAATGAAGGTCAGGCCCAGTGGGTCTGGCCTTTAACTTTTTATTAACATCTGCCATGCAACGCATCGGCTGCCTTCATGCGTCTAGCATGTAATAGACCACTTCCCGGAACCCGAAACCCGAAACGCGGAACCCGAAACCCGAAACCCAAAACTCAAAACACAATCCTATGATACGCATATGCCAACTGAGCATAGCAGCATTGCTATGTCTCACACAATCTATCTTTGCCCAAACACCAGATAATCAGGTGTATACACTTGTCAGCCTTCGCGTCGAAGGCCAGCAACAGCTCAGAGCGGAAGCCGTGGCTAAGCTAAGCGGGTTAAAAACGGGAGAGCAAATCTCCTTGCCTGCTGACGTCAGTCAGGCGGTGAAGCGGCTGTGGCAGCAGGACCTCTTCGCGGATGTCCGCGTCAGGCAGGACAGCATCATGGGAAAGGATATTGCCCTGTCCCTCATCGTCACAGAACGGCCCAGAATCGGCTCTATTTCGCTCTCAGGCGTATCAAAAACGCAGGAGGAAGATTTGCGGGAGAGAATCAAGCTATTTGGCGGGACGACCTGGACTGCGGCTAAACAGAAAAGCGCTGAGCGTGTACTGAGAAATTATTTTGTGGAAAAAGGCTTTTACCAGGCAGAAGTACATTTTTCCGAAAAAGCATCTCCCATTCTCAAAAACCGGGTGGACCTGACTATCGCCATTCAAAAGGGAAAATATACCCGAATCAACCGGATCGAATTTGTGGGAAATGATGTTTTTCCTGACAAAATGGCTTTGAAAAAGCTAAAAGGCGTCAAAACGAAAAAATTCTGGCGCGTATGGGCAAGGTCAAAATATGTGCCTCATCAGTTGCAGCAAGCACAGGAAATGCTGTTGATGGCCTATCGCAATGAAGGCTATCGCGATGCGATGGTGGAGCTGGACACGGTCTGGCTTGAAAACGAGCAGGCCGTAAACATCCGCCTGCAGGTCTTCGAAGGAAGCCCTTATCACATTCGCCAAATCGAATGGAGCGGTAATAACCGCTACCACAGCGAGGCCCTCGGTGCAATTTTGGGGATCGAAAAAGGGGATATCTACCGATATGCCCAACTGATGCAAAAGCTGAATGCAGACCCGCAGGGGCGCGATATCAGCTCCCAATACATGGACGAAGGCTATCTCTTTTTCCAAATAGAACCCATCGAAAGCAGGATCGTCGGTGACTCTGTCGACCTACAGATTCGGATCACGGAAGGGCCGCAGACGACCATCCGCAATGTGTGGGTGGAAGGCAATACCAAAACCAGTGATGAGGTGATCCTGCGCATGCTGCGCACCTATCCCGGCAAACAATTTAGCCGGACAGACATCATCCGCAGCCAGCGGGAGCTGCTGAGCCTGGGCTACTTCCATGAGGAAACCCTCAATGTCATTCCGATTCCCGATATGGAGACGGGCACCGTGGACCTGAAATATGTGGTAGAGGAAAAATCTTCCGATCAGGTCCAGCTACAGCTCGGCTGGAATCCTGGCTCCGGCGATGATATCGGCGGCGGTGTGGTGGGAACAGTTCAGCTACAGCTGAACAATTTCTCAACCAAACGCTTGTTGGGGCCGCGCAGCGAGTGGGGGCATATGTACCCCGCAGGGGATGGACAGAGGCTGAATTTGGCGCTGCAAATGAATAGCTCCGATTATCAAAAAGTATCTTTTTCCTTTCTGGAACCCTGGCTCGGCGGCAAAAAGCCGCATTCACTGGGCATCAGTACTTCCTACTCTGTTTTTTCGGATGCCGAAAGCGACTACAAAAATCGTATTTTTTCCACCTCCCTGGATCATGGACGCAAGATGAGTTGGCCGGATGATTATTTCCGCTCCTATACATCGCTTGCCTACAAATACTATGATGTGACGAACCCATCAGAGGTCTTTTCCCAAACTTTTATCCGCAGTGACGGCACTCCCGAATCACATGCATTTGTAAATCAAATCTCTCTCAAGCAGACATTTGAGCGCAATTCACTGGATGCCGTGACCTTTCCAAAGAGTGGTTCTCTTATTTCCTTTTCCATGGAAGTCACCCCGCCTTACTCTTTATTAAGCAAAAAAGATTACAGCCAACTGGAGCCCGCGGAGAAATTCAATCTGCTGGAATACCACAAATGGACTTTTAACAGCAGTTGGTATTGGCGCTTGTTTGGCAATGTGGTCCTGAATGCAAAAATCCAGGCGGGATACCTCGGTAACTATAACAAAGAGCTGGGCGAATCGCCATTTGAGCGATTTTACCTGGGCGGCTCAGGGATTGGAAGTGGTTTTACCCTGGATGGCAGGGACTTCATCCCGCTCCGGGGTTATGACGACAATTCATTGGACAATGATGGCGAGGGCTACAGCATCTACAACCGCTTTGTGCTGGAGCTGCGTGTCCCGATCATGCTGGATGGCCCTGTGCCGGTCTGGATGGTCGGCTTTGCCGAAGCAGGTAATGGCTATAATGGAGTTAAGGATTATAATCCTTTTCGTCTCAGGCGTTCAGCGGGTTTGGGGGTGCGGGCGCTCCTGCCGTCGATCGGTTTGATAGGGGTAGATTATGGCTATGGCTTTGACAAAGCCGATGGAAATGGGGGCCAGCAGTTTCATCTGATCCTGGGCAAAGAATTTTAAGGATTCCTTTTTTGCACGAAACTTATCAAGCGTGTTGATTATCTTTGCACTGATCCTGCTTTTAGCGCAATATTTGCCCTTTTTCGCGGTATCTTATATAGATTTTTGCGTCAAAAGAAGGAACAACGCATTTCAAACTCAACATATCTAAATATGAAAAAAACAATTGCATTGGGATTATTTGTAGGAGCATTGCTCCTTACAAGCTGGGGCCAGAAGGTAGGCTATGTCAATACAGAGCTTATCATGAATAAGATGGAAGAATATAAAGAAGCTCAAAAAGAAATAGACAGATTCTCTACCGAATGGCAATCCAAACTTGAGGAGATGTATGCAGAAGTGGAACGACTTTATACCGAGTATACAGCGATAGAAGTACTGCTGGAAGAAGACGATAAAGAAGCCAAGCAGGCAGAAATATTTGCCAAGGAGCGGGCAGCGAAAGAGTATCGGGAAGATAAGTTTGGGTATAACGGAGCCCTATTCCGCCTGCAGGAGGCCAAGGTACGCCCGATACAGGACAAAGTCATCAGTGCAGTGAAGACCGTAGCTAAAGCAAAGAAATTTGCCATGGTCTATGACAAGGCTGGCGAAACAACCTGGCTGTACACAGATCCCGCTTATGACCTCAGTGATGCTGTGGTGGATGAGTTGGGTTTGAAGGAAGATGAGAAGAAAAATAATTAGAAAAACCGTTCGTTCGTTTTTCTTAACTTTGCAATCCAAATTTTTTTTTAATACAAATACGCAGACATGAATTGGAAAACACTGTTGTTGGGATGTTTGCTGGGCATGGGCCTGCTTATCGGATCATTTGCTCAGACAGGCGACAAAATTGGTTATGCCAATTTTGAGCTGATTCTGAGTTATATGCCAGAGGCAGAGACGATAGGCAAAAATGTTCAGGCTTTTTCTAATGAAAAAGCAAAATACCTCAAGGTAAAAGAAGATTACGCGAAGATAAAGATGCAGGAATACCAGCAGCGCGCACAGAGCGGCGCCACTGAAACCGACTTGCAACCCCTTGTCCAGGAGCTTCAAAAACTTGATCAGGAGATCAAGAACTATGCAGCACAGGCTGAGCAAGAGCTTTATTTGAAGCGCCAAAGAGAACTGGAACCGGCATTGAACCGTCTTCAGGCGGCAATCAAAAAAGTGGCCGATGAAGGCAACTATAATTTTGTGTTGAATTCTACCGACTCTCAGGCACGGTCTATCCTTGTGCATGGACCGGATGAGGCCAACCTGAACCTGGCTATTCTCAAGGAATTGGGAGTAGAAGTCAATGAGGATGATTCCTCCAATAAATAACCCTTACACATAAAGACTCAATTACGCATATAATGAAAATCAAAAACATATTCGTTTTCGCCGCTCTGCTCGTTGGTTTGTCCTTTTCGCTTCAGGCGCAAATCAAAATCGGCTACGCCAATATCGACTACATCCTGGCCAAAATGCCAGAAACACAGTCTATGCAGTCAAATCTGCAAACCTATGAGAAACAACTGACCTCTTTTCTGGAAAAAAAGGAGACTTATTACCGCCAGAAGCTTCAGGAGTTGAGCCAATGGGCACAAACTCAGGGCATCACTTCTCAGGAAGATCCTCGCCTGGCTACCAAAGCAGAGGAGTTAGGCCTGAAAAAACTGGCTGAAGAGCTGCAAAAAGAAGCAGCTGCCGCCGAAGACAAACTTGCCAAAAGGCAGGTTGACCTGATGACGCCCATCACAGAGAAACTGGAGGCAAAAATCAAGGAAGTAGCCAAAGCTCAAGGTTATGACTATATCCTGAATCAGACGGATAGTGGCGGCGTCTCTATCGTGCTTTACGGCCCAGAGGACCGCAACCTGACCAAAGCTATCATGACAGCTTTGAATATCCCGATTCCAGCGGAGTTGCAGGATGGAAAATAATTTGCAGATGTGCTGAATGGCATATTTGCAGATGAGATGAAAAAAATTGTTGCCGCAATTACTGGGATGCATGTTGAATGCTAGCTGTAATTGCGGCTTTTTTTATGAATAAAAATTTACCTATTGGAGTATTTGA
This sequence comes from Bacteroidia bacterium, assembly GCA_030430205.1. GTDB lineage: Bacteria > Bacteroidota > Bacteroidia > J057 > J057 > JAUIGE01. Next base: position 214,241 of record JAUIGE010000001.1, read on the forward strand.
CTCAGGCCTGGGCGGCCTGACGATCGTCAAAGCCCTGCAAAGGGCTTTACCGAAGGAGTCGCTTGTCTATTTTGGCGATACCGCCCACCTCCCCTACGGCGATAAATCGCCGGAACTTGTCAAGGGATACTCCCTTGAGATTGCCCGCTTTCTGCTCTCACAGCCTGTCAAGGCCATTATCATTGCCTGCAACACGGCTTCAGCCGTGGCTTACCAGACTGTACAAAATTTTGCCGGTCAGATTCCGGTTTTTGATGTTATCCGCCCTGCGGTACGGGAATTGCTAAGCCATACGAGCAATGGAAATGTCGGGGTAATCGCAACGAAAACCACCATCCATTCGGGTGTATATGGCAGGCAATTGATGGCTGCCAGAGCAGATATAAGGGTCACCGAAAAGGCTACGCCTTTGCTTGTCCCGATGATAGAAGAAGGTTGGTTGCACAACCGCGTCAGCCAGGATGTGATAGATGCTTATATGTCTGACACCGGTTTTCGGGGGATCGATGCCTTGATTTTGGGCTGCACTCATTATCCGCTGATCAAGGGGCAAATTGAAGCGTATTTTCGTCAAAATGCTCAGCACAATGTGCATGTGGTGGATTCTTCTGAAGCCGTAGCAGGCTATGTACGAGAAGCTTTGGCTCAGTCTTCTCTGCTCCATGAAGGAAATACAGCAGCTTCACATCGGTACTTTTTGTCCGATTACACCGTTCACTTCCAGGAAGCCGCTAAACTCTTTCTGAATCAGGAAATTGTTTTTGAAAAGAAAGAGTTATAGGCTATCTAAAATTTCGTAATTACTTTTGTTTTATTATGATGAAACATATTCTCTTTGTCCTCGCATTTTCCCTGATTAGCTTTCACCTACAAGCCCAGTATGGCTATTATGGAGTAGAAAAAAATACTGCCAGCATGTGGAGCCTGGGTGTGAAAGCAGGAAGTCCCATCGTTTTGGGAGATGTAGATTATACCCTGGGTGGGGGCTATGAGGTGGGACTTTATGTACAAAAAAAGGTGACCAAAGTAATTGATTTCCGATTCTCTTTGGACAAAGGTATCGCAAGCGGAATGAACGCTTTCCCCTCCTCTGGTATTCGCAACAATACTGCGCTAAACGGTGAAAGAGGCGCTGTTTTTCAGCCTGTTATTGCCTATGACACCCTGGAAGATCGCTTTTTTCACAATTACAAAACCGATTATTACAACGCTACCCTTTTCCTCAAAATCAACTTAAACCGCATTTTTGCCCCTTATGCTGACAGCTGGGACATTTATGTTGCTGGAGGAATCGGTTCATTATTATATGCCAGTTGGATAGATGCCGCAGATCATCAGAACAATATCTATGACTTCTCACAGATCACCATTAGTGATCCCATCGATACAGAGGACATCCGTCTTCAACTGGATGCCATGCGCGATGGAACCTATGAGACCATTGCTGAGGCGGACTTCTCGCGTGCGGGTTTAGGAAATTACCATGTCCTAACGACGGCATATACCGCCGCTGCCGGTTTTCGGTTTCAGATCAGCGAACGATCTTCTCTCGGCCTGGAAGCGCGCTATATCTATACCACAGAAGACCTGCTTGATGGCCAGCAATGGGACAAAAACAGCCAACTCACTACCGATGTAGATGCATTGGTTAGTGGAAGCGTCAGCTTTGACGTGATGCTGGGAAAGAGATAGGCTGCAGCCTAATCTGTCAGGTAAAGCTGGACCACATAGTAGCCTCCGGCCTGATCCCGGGCGATACCGATGCCCGAATACTTAAAATTTCCTTTCAGATTTTTGTGATGACCCGGGCTATCTATCCAGGCTTGTAAGCTTTGCTCGGCCAAATTGGCACCAGATGAAGTATAAAACAGGTTTTCTGCCGCTTCATAAGACCGCATATTATATCTTTTTTGCATTTGCCTGACCCGATCATTGAAGCCATCATGCGAAAAACCTTTGCGGTGAGAGGCCATATCTTCAGCATGTACCTGCGCAATATCACATAAGCCCTGAAGCAAACGCATATCGCCCAGCTTCAATTCTGTGCGATAGTTATTCACCAGGCGATGCAAATTCATTAGTTGTTGTTTTTCAAAACTATCTTGCGCAGAAACGCTTTGCATTTGAAAAAGAAGCAAGGGGAGAAAAAGCAGAAAAAATCTATTCATACAGAAAATACTTTTCAGGGCAACAACTGTCAGAAGTTCCTATTTATTTTGTAAGATGTGCAAAATGGGCAGAAAATATGCTATCAGTTTATGTGGGATTTTGATGCCTTTTATGCTAAAAGCGCAAACCGTCGGGGACACCTTGTCCTTTGATCTGCAAAAGGCCGTTGAGATCAACGCGCACTTCCAGCAGCGCTACCGCGCTGAAGCTGACTACAGCCAATTTCAGCGAGATTCGCTGGGTACTTTTGAGGCCATCGGCCTCACGGCCGATGCGGTACTGGCCCAGGCCGAGGGCCTCTATGTGCGCAACTACGGCGGCCACGGCGGCATCAAGACTATCAGCGTGCGCGGCTTTGCCAGCCAGCAAACCCAGCTCAGCATCAATGGCGTACCTTACCGCCAGGGCCAAAGCAACATCATCAATTTTGGCAACTTCCAGGCAGGCGCTTTCAGCGATATGCAGCTATACCGCTCCGGCGGAGGCCTGGGCGCGAATCCACTTGGTGGCCAGATCAATTTCGGGCTAAATCCACAAAAATCCGGCATTCTGCTCCACATGGGCATCGGCTCCTTTGGAGAAGAAGCAGCCGGAATCCAATCCACCTTAAAGCGAAACCATACAAGCCTGCAAGTGGGCTTACAGCATATCGGAGCTCAGGATGCCTATCCATTTGAGTTGAATGGCGAAAGCGGCACGCGCGAACATGCAGACTTTCAAAACCAGCAATACCAGTTTTTTTTACAACAAAAACTGCGCAAAGGCATGTCGCTCAGCTATCTGGCGATGGCCTATCAGCTGGCCCAGCAAGTGCCGGGCCCCGTCCTGACCGGCAGGCCGGTCAATAAAGAGGGCGAGTTGGCAGAGAGCGATCTCTTTCACTACCTGCGCTGGCAATACCAGCAATCCCTCCGGGAAGGAAAATTTCCCATCCGATGGGAAAGCACCTTGAGCCATCATTTCAATCAATTGGATTATGAAATTTCCAGCCAGAATCAGCTTTATGAGCTGCATGATGGCATGTGGTCTGTCCAGGCGGAGCAAGTCCGCATACGTCATCGCTTCCTGGCGACAGGGCAATACGAATACGCCCGCCTGGCGGGCAATAACCTGGCAATAGCCTTCCGGCCTGTGGAGCAGGTGAGCCGGGGCCAGGCCAACCTGGGCTTGCAGCATCAATGGCATCGCCCCTGGGGCGATCAGGGCCGTCGCCTTGCGACGGGGAGCACGCTGCGCCTCAACTTTCTGCAAGCCTATGGCTTGCTGCCCAACGCCGCCTTCCAGCTCAATATGCGCTGGAGAGAAGGGAAAGAATCTTTCTTTCACCTACACTATGGCCACCGGATCCCTTCATTCAATGAGCTCTATTATTTCGGCTATGGCAATGCCGACCTGAAGCCGGAAAGGGTCTTCAGCGGTGACCTGGGGTTTTTGTGGCGCTTTCGCTTAGGTATTCCTTTTTCCCTAAAAATCAGCTCTTTTCTCAACCAAACCCGCGACAAAATCATTTCTATTCCTATAAACCCTGCGCGATGGAGCACGCTCTCGATAGGACGGGCACAGGCTTATGGCCTTGAAGTGGCGATAGAGGCGAAATGGAAGGATTGGCTGAACGCTTATTTTCATTATACTTTGCAGCAGGCGCAGGACCTGACCCGCCCAGAGCGGCCTTTTTTGCCCTATACGCCCCCCGAACTCATGAACTACGGCCTGGGGCTCAAGCGGGCAAACTGGCAGATGAAATTGCAAGGCAATTATTCCTCCTGGCGATTTGCCCTGCTGCAAAATGGGAGGCAAAGCTATTTGCCACCTTATCAATTGCTCAACTTTTCGCTGGCTTATCTTTTGAGTTGGAATAAGTTGCATGTGCAGATATATGGAGAAATTGAGAACCTCGCCGATGAGCGATATGTGGTCATTCAATCTTATCCGATGCCGCCGAGGAGTTTTAGGATGGGGTTGAGGTTGAAATATTAAGGAAAGAATTTGACGCAGATGAGCGCAGGTCATTATGATTTTTTATGTTCGAGCAGTGTCAATCATAATTATCATAAAAAATCTGCGTCCACTCTTAACATAAAGCAAGCACATGTCATTTTTAAAAGCTGGTTGGCGCAAGCTCGCCCTCGCCAATTACGAAGTAGAACCGGAACTCCTGGCGCCTCTGGTGCCTTACCAAACAGAATTGGATAGCTGGCAAGGCCGGTATTATGTCAGCCTGGTAGGCTTTCTCTTTGTTGATACGCGGCTGTTGGGCGGTGTGAAAGTGCCTTTTCACGTAAACTTTGAAGAAGTAAATCTTCGCTTTTATGTGCGCTATAAAGAAGATGGCGAATGGAAACGCGGGGTGGTCTTTGTGAAAGAAATCGTACCGAAATGGGCCATCACCGCCGTGGCGAATACACTCTACAGAGAGCACTATGCCACCCGAAAAATGCGCCATCTGTGGCGGGAAGATGAAGCAGAGCGCTATGTTAGCTATGGCTGGCGGGAAAAAGGGCAATGGCAGCATTTTGGGGTAAAAGCGGCTCTGACCAGTCAGCAGATTGCTGTGGGCAGTGAAGCAGAGTTTATTACGGAACATTATTGGGGATATACCCAAATCCACCCTCAAAAGACTTTTGAATACCAGGTCACCCATCCGCGATGGGAGGTTTATCCGGTTCATGCCCATGAAATCGATGTCGATTTTGGACTTGTATATGGCGAGCGGTTCAGCTTGCTGAACGAGATGGAGCCGACATCCGTGATGTTGGCGGAGGGATCGGAGATTACTGTTGAGGGGCGGCGGCGGGTTTGAGCCTAGCCCAAAATCATCAATTTCGCATATTTCAACAACAAATTTTTCTTGCCACTTCCCTGAAAGAAGACGGTCGCTTTCTGCTGGCCTCCTACCATTTCCATGGAGATGACTTTTCCCACGCCGAATTTGGGGTGGCGAACCGTCATGCCGGTGGTGATTTTTTCAGGATCACTGGCGACAAAGTCGTCCGGCAGGGCCGTGGGAGCAGAAGAGGGAGCAAGTGGGCGGGGACGGGAAGTTTCTGCGAGGGGCCGAAGGTTTGCGGGTTTGCGGCGCGCATTGGGCTCCAGCGGATGCCTGGCGACGGGCTTGCGGCTGGGCACATGCATGTATTTTGCGTCTACTTCATCCACAAAGCGGCTGGGCTCATTGTATTGGATCTGGCCGTAGCGGTAGCGCGATTTCGCACAGGAAAGCGTCAGGCTTTCTTCTGCCCGGGTGATCGCCACATAGAAGAGCCTGCGCTCTTCTTCGAGCTCCAGGCGGGTTTCCGCCATGCTACTCGGGAAGATGCCTTCCTCCATGCCTACCACAAAGACCGACCGAAACTCCAGCCCTTTGGCGGAGTGGATCGTCATCAGGTTGACGACATTGTCGTCATCAAGATTTTTATCTGCGTCAGTGAAAAGCGATATTTCTGCCAGAAAATGCTCCAGTTTGTCCTGGTTGACATGGTCTGGGTTTTCTGTAAATTCCTTGGCGGCATTGAGCAATTCCTGCACGTTTTCCCAGCGGGAAAGGTCCTCCGGCACTTCTGAGTTGTGCAAACTCTTGAGCATGCCCGACTCTTTGGCGATAAAATTCGCCGCTTCATAGGCGTCGCCATTTTTGGCTTCGACAGCGAAGCGCTCAATCATGCTGGCGAAATCTTTGACCACCGTGACCACGCGCCCGCCCATCCCGATGCGGTCTATGTTGCAAAAGACATCCCAAAGGGAAAGGTTCTTTTCATCGGCAAAAACGACCATTTTATTCAAAGAGGTTTTGCCCACGCCCCTTTTGGGATAGTTGATGACGCGCAGAAGTGCCTGCTCATCCACCGGATTGATGGCCAGGCGCAGGTAAGCGACGATGTCTTTGATTTCTTTTCGCTGGTAAAAGGAAAGACCGCCATAGATCCGGTAGGGAATATTGGCGCGCCGCAAGGCGTCCTCTATCGCGCGCGATTGCGCGTTGGTGCGGTAGAGTATCCCGAAATCACGGTTGTGATAGGTCTTCATCTGCCGCTGCTCGCGGATGGAGTTGGTCACCAACTGTGCCTCCTCATGCTCGCTGCTTGCGATGAGCAGCTGGATCAGGTCGCCGCTTTCATTTTGCGTAAAAACCGTTTTCTTGATCTGGTCTTTGTTCTTCGCAATGATGCCATTGGCGGCATCTACTATATTTTTGGTGGAGCGATAGTTTTGCTCCAGCTTCACTTCCCGCGCTTCGGGATAGTCTTTTTTGAAATTGAGGATATTCTGAATATTCGCGCCGCGAAAAGCATAGATAGACTGGGCATCATCGCCCACCACACAGATATTTTCATGGGCTGCCGCCAGCATTTTGCACAGCATATACTGCACATGGTTGGTATCCTGGTACTCATCAACCATGATGAAGCGAAAGCGGTTTTGGTATTTCGCCAAAATATCCGGCTGCTCATGAAAGAGAAAAAGGGGCTTCATCAACAAATCCCCAAAATCCATCGCATTGGCCTTTTTAAGGCGCTTTTCATATAACTCATAGATGAGCGCAGCCTTTTCGTCAAAGTCCGTTTTGACAAATTCTTTGAATTTGGCGGGCAGGATCAGGCGGGTTTTATTGGAGGAAATCAGGTTGGCGATAACGCGCGGCTTGTACAGCTTGTCGTCAAGATTTTGCTCTTTGAGCAATATTTTGATGAGGGAGACGGAGTCGTCGCTGTCGTAGATGGTAAAATTGCGGGTGTAACCCATGCGCTCAGCTTCCGTGCGCAGCACGCGCGCAAAAATCGAGTGAAAAGTCCCCATCACTATCCCTTTGGCCTCCGGCCCCACAAGCTTGTAGATACGATCTTTCATCTCGCGTGCGGCCTTATTGGTAAAGGTCAACGCAAGCAACTCCTGGGGGTCCGCCAGACCCTGGGAGATCGTAAAAGCCAGGCGATATGTCAGCACCCGCGTTTTGCCGGAGCCTGCTCCAGCAATCACCATCATAGGGCCTTCGGCATTGACGACGGCTTCTAATTGGCTTTCATTCAGTTCTTTTAAAAATTCTATTTCCACATGGCAAAAGTAGGAAATGATTGGCAGATTTGCAGATGAACAGATTGTTCATAAATCCACCCAGGCTGTGCCTGGGACTCCCTCCCGGATCTCGGGCGTAAATTTCAAATCCTTTGCAAATTCATCCAATTTCGCCTGAAGGCGCTTAGAAAGCCTGCCCTCCAGCCGATGCTCTATGTAATTTCCGGAAGGATCAATCCGGATTGAAAGGCTGAGTTTTTGATTCTCTATTTTTCGAAAAATGCCAGGCGGGAGGATCTCCGGGTTGAGGAGCTGGGCGGGTTCATTGATTGCGACAGGAAACCCATCAGATTTTACAAGTCCTATTGAATCAAAAGTAACATCGGCTGGTCCTGGAAATTCACGGATAAGTGTATCCAGCGGATTGACCATTTCTTCGCTTACCAAAGTTATTCGATGATTTTTGAGTTTTGCAGGAATTTTTTTTGCTTCTAATTCTGCATTTCCACCGCATTCACACAACATCCAGCTGGGGGCAGGTTGGGGTATTTTAAACATAACCCGGCACTTGGAAGGAGGACATGGTGGAAGGCGAAGCTGATAAGACTCTGGAGGTGACAAGGGAGGGGCGGGTGGAAATATGCAAAGACAACACCATGTTCTCTCTCTTTCTTTCTCCTTTGCCAAAGGCTCGGTCTTCATCCAGTTCCATCCCCAAAAAGCGCCCCATATCCAGCCGCATACCAGCGCAAGCGCGATCCACTCATGCCAGTGCTGGTTTTTGCGGAGGAAATAGGCACCATAGCGCTTTTCCCTGTTTTCGAAAATAATATCAATCATGATTTTTTATTTCCCCGCCAATATTTCAAAATCAGCATCATTCAACTTGTCCAATGTATACTTGGGCGCATCGGCGATTGCCATCTCATCGAGGATATCGATGAGGTTGCCAAAAGAGCTCGTAGCTTTTGCTTTGATCAAAAAGTAGGGATCCCAACAGCCTTCCGGCTCCTCGCCGTTTATCCCCTTTACATCATGGCAAAGAGGGCTATTTTGACGCAAAAACCGCTGGATAATCGGTCGGATTTCTATATAATCGCAACTTTTCGCTTCTGCCTCTGTCATGCCGACATAGTATTGAATGCGGTCTGCGCTGTCGAGCACGATGGTCATGATTTCTTTTTCATCTTTGTCTGTATAGACGGGTACTCCTTTTTCATCCGCAGGCGGAGAGGTCATCTCCATCACATAGTCCTTGTGGAGGACGGAAGTCAGGACAAAAAATGTCAAAAGGAGGAAGGCGACGTCTACCATCGCAGTCATATCTATATGACCTCTGCTGCGGGATCTGCCTTTGGAGCGCGTAGCGCCTGATTGAGAGTTGGAGGAATTCATTTCTGCCATGTTCAATTTGGGTAAAAGGGTTTCACATCAGCTTTGCAGCTGTCAAAAGAAAAATCATGGATAGCAGTGTTCTTTGCGCTTTACCTATAAGAGCAAGCCCTCAGTCGAATTCCATAAACTGAAAGCATTTTTTACCAACTGCCCTATCTCCTTCTGCGCTTTTTCTTTTTCTTTACGGCCTGATCTTCCTCAGCCTCTTTCATCAGATTTTTCCAGTTACTGTTGTGATCTTCCGTGAAAGTCAGGGTTGAGTCATAGGTTGCGGCCTCGATTTCGGTGACCTGGATTTTGTCGCCTGTAAAGGCTTCGATGGCGTCCAGCAAAGGGCGCTCCTCTTTGCTGCAAAAGGCAATGGCTTCGCCTTTCAATCTTCCCCGGCCTGTACGGCCGCAGCGGTGCACATAGTTTTCCGGCTGCTCGGGCATGTCATAGTTGATGACATAGTCGACATTCGGGATGTCTATCCCGCGTGCGCTGACATCTGTAGCAATCAAAACCTTGTTTTGGCCTGATTTAAAGGCATCCAGGACCGATATGCGGTCTTTTTGCTCTTTGTCTCCATGGATACAATTGCTTTGAAGGCCCGCCCGGGCCATGGCCTTCATGACGCGCTCGGCGCGAACTTTGGTACGGACAAAAACGAGAATCTTGCTTTCTGGATGTTCTCTTACGATACGCTCCAGAAAGAAGCGTTTGTCATCCATCTCTATGTGAGCGATGGAGTGATTGATGTTTTTGGCAACCGGATTTTTGGGAGAAACCTGTATGCGGATCGCCCGCTTTTGGTCTATGAGCGAGTAGGCGAGCTGTTTGATTTTTTTGGTAATGGTAGCGGAAAAGAAGAGCGTCTGTCGCTTTGTGGGCAAAAAACGCGTCAGGTCCTGTATGTCTTTGATAAAGCCCAGGTCAAGCATGTGGTCTGCCTCATCGAGTACCAAAATCTCCACCTTTTCCAGTTTGATATGCCCCTGGCTTACCAGGTCAAACATACGCCCCGGCGTAGTGATGAGGATGTCGACGCCTTTGCTGAGGCGGGCGATTTGGGGGGCCTGTTCTACCCCGCCAAATGTGCACAGCACCTTTACATGGGTGTGATTGGCGATACTTTCGAATACTTCGGTAAGCTGGAGGGCGAGCTCGCGCGTAGGCGCCATAACGAGACATTTGATGTCATCAGTACGCTTGCTGTTCTTGCGGCTGTGTAGCAAGTGGATGATCGGAATGGCAAAAGCGGCAGTCTTGCCGGTGCCGGTCTGGGCGATGGCCAGCACATCTTCCCCGTTGAGGACGGGAGGGATGGCTTTGAACTGAATATCCGTTGGCCGCTTAAAACCCAACTGGGTGAGGTTACGCTTGATCTCGTGGTCTATATGATAATCGTCAAATTTCATTTGGGGCAGTGTTCTTATCGCGGAAGCCACTTTCTGCTTCTGCGTAGGTAAAATAAAGGCTTAGGATAAATGAAAGGACAGTATAACCAATCACTGTATAAGTTGCGCCAGAAAAGAAGCTGTCCATCCCAAACCATCCATCAAAATAATAAACCAGGCCCAGGCAGCTCAGCAGCTTTAGGCCTTCTGCAATTACAGCTACAGGGTGGCGGTCCATCAAACTGGTATACGCAAAAATGCTCACCATCAGGAAGGCACTGTAGAGCAGCAAATCCTGAAAAGCAAAATCAGCTATCCTGACAAGGCTGTAGTAAAGCAAAAGATTTGTAACAATCAGTTGAGTCCAGGACCAGGCTTTCAGCGCTGTGGATGCCGGGGGATGGTATTGCCTGCGCGAAAAGACATCTTCAATCACCTCAACCGGATATTTCGCTTTTACATCCTCCGGACGCCAGCCCGTTGGCATAAACCAAAGCCGGATTTTATCCCACCACTTTCGGGTACGCCATGCGTCTTTCAAGATTCCCCATGCATGCATAAAATTGATCAGAATGGGATTCCAGCTATTCACGGGTTTCTTGGTGCCATATACGGGCGGCACATCGTCCAATTCTTCCTGAAAAGTGCCAAACCATTTGTCCCAAAGGATAAAAATAGCTGCATAATTTTTATCCAGGTACTCGGAATTGATCGCATGATGCACCCGGTGATGCGAAGGCGTAACCAGAATTTTTTCCAGAAAACCCATTTTCCCTATCAAAACGGTATGGTACCAAAATTGGGCAAAAAGATGGATGGGAGCTATCAGGGCCACAACTTCTGCTGGAATCCCAATAATTGCCAAGGGAATGTAGAGGAAAAAATAAATGGCCGCGACTTCAGAAATCGTCTGGCGCAAAGCGCAGGCAAGGTTGAAATCCTCGCTGCTGTGATGCACGATATGGCGATTCCAAAAGATATTGATCTCGTGGTTCCAGCGATGTGACCAATAGCTGGCAAAGTCAATTCCTATAAATGCCAACAAATACAGCCAAAAGGGAGACTGTATCTCAAAAACCGCCCAATGTGACACCATCCAGTCATAGCTGAGGATGATGAGCGTCAGGCCCAAAATACTTTTAATGGTATTGGTAACGCCAGAGCTGAGGCTGGAAATAACGTCCATCGCCCGATTGATTTTTTTACCCATAAAATGGGCAGCCATGGCTTCGATGACAATCAGCAGTACAAAGCCAGGAATGGCATAAGTCAACGCGGCGGCGTATGCTTCCATAGGGGAAAAGTTTCGGGTTCAAGGTTCTGGGTTTCGCATGAGAAGGGGCTCGGAACTCGAAACTCAAAACCCGGAACTTTCTAGTCCTGTAACACAGAGTGCTCTTTCTTCACTTTCTCCTGTATCGTCTGAAGGGTGTGAATAACCACTTCGGGGCGAGGCGGACAACCAGGAATATATGCATCTACGGGTAAAAACTGATCGATTCCCTGCACCACGCCATATACGCGGTGCATACCGCCAGAAGAGGCGCAGGCGCCCATGGCTACACACCATTTGGGATCAGGCATCTGGTCCCAGATACGCTTGACGGCGTGAGACATTTTGTAGGTGGTCCAGCCGGCAACGATCATGAGATCGGCCTGGCGGGGGGAAAAGCGAAAAACTTCGCTTCCGAAGCGGGAGACATCATACTGAGGGCCGGCAAAAGCCATCATTTCGATGGCGCAGCAGGCGAGGCCCATAGGCATGGGCCACATAGAGTTGGCGCGTGCCCAGTTGGTCAGTGCGTCTACCTTTGTCAGCAAAAATCCTTGTTTAGCGAGTGCTTTCTCCAGCCCCATAATATTTCTCTTTTATCTTTTTATGAAAAAATGTTCTCTTTATATCAAGTCCACTTCAGGCCACCTTTTTTGTACACATAAATATAGCCCACAAAGAGGATGACCACAAAAACCATCATTTCTATCAAAGGAAAAAGGGATGGCACCCCCAGCAGGCTCCCATCCAGCAGTTGCTTGTATTGCACAGCCCATGGGTACATAAAGACAACCTCTATGTCAAATAGGATAAATAGCATGGCAACCAGGTAAAATTTGACAGAAAACCGCTCATGCGCAGACCCTACAGGGTCCATTCCGCTTTCGTAGGTTAGGACCTTTTTAGCATTGGGTTTGAGGGGGCCAAATAGTTTGGAAAGATTCCCTAATAAAATGCCCAGCCCTAAAGCGATCGCGATCAATACAAACAGTGAAATATAACCTTCCATAAAAAAGATGATTTGCTACAAATGTATTGACAATTCATGAGATAGCCCAAAAAAAAAGGAGGCCTCAATGGGACCTCCAGCAAATTCTTGTGACAAGTAGAAATTAATTCAAAGAAACATTGCGAATGGACTCTAGCTCATTCATCATTCTTTTGAGCTTGCGGCTTTGATTCTCCCCCAGGTTTCTTACCCCTACGCGCTCGGCCTCATGGATCATATCCATGCGGGTTCCGATTTCACGGAAAGAAAGGACGCCAGGCCCTTCAGTGTTTGTGCGGATACGCACGATTTCTCTTGTCAGGAATTGTTTCGTTGACTGAATTTTAGTGTGCAGTTCTTGTACAGACATATGTTTAAAACCGATTTAAAAGTGCAGAATTAACCTAGATAGAACACAAATGTCGTAATTATTTACTTTAAAGTCAAGCTCGCTTACAAATTTCCATGGAAACCTGCGCCCAAATAGCCCTATTTGACGTAATTTGCAGGAAAACCGCAAGCAAACAGAAAGAATTCGCAGGAGTGCAAACGATTTCGAAAAATCACATATTTCTCAACTTTTTTTCATTTCCCTCTGTTTTCCATTCCAAATAGCCACTCCAAGCCTGATTTTGTCATATTGTATCTGTCCTTCCAACAATTCATATAAGTCTGTCAGATTATCCGAGCTGCTTTGGTAAATCGCCTGCTCAACAGCGTGGGCTTCCTCTTCATTTATATACCGATACAAATCAATGGGATAGCCCTGCTCAAACAAATAAACCAAATGGGTGTAGAGACTCGCAGCACTCAGGCCTCTCTTCCGGGCTATATCCTGCAAGGACTCACCCTGCCGCAGCATTTCAAAGGTTAGGAGCTGCGTGCTTCCTTTGATATTTGCGCCTTTGGCGCGCTCTTCCAATATATAAGAGATGATCTCTTCTATGAAGATATGGCCATACTGACGCAATTTGGCGTCTCCTACCCCGGAGATATCCCGCATCGCCAGCTCAGTGGTCGGCCTTTCGGCCGACATCTCCTGTAGCGTAGCATCGCTGAAAACCAGATAAGGAGGGATGCCTGCTCTGGCAGCCAAATTTTTGCGGAGCTCCCGCAACTGCTCAAAAAGCCCTTCTATCAGCTCCATCCGCCTGGAGCGCGGCTTACTGGCCGCCTCGACAGGCGTTTTTGCTTTCTGAGGCTGGTAGAGCTGAACGTCCCGCTTGTTGAAAAGGACTTCTTTGCTGGCTGCGGTCAATTTGAGGGCATTGCCCTCATCATAAGCTATGTCTATCAGACCGGCATTGAGCATTTGCATAAGGTATGACTGCCAATCGTTAAAGGGAATTTCTACACCTGCTCCATAGGTTTTGATCTTATCATAGCCCTTTTCCAGTATTTCTTTTTTCCCGGAAGCCCGCAGCACATCAATGACTGTACCTATAGGAACTTCCTCCTGCATGCGGTAGATAGCCGAAAGGGCTTTTTGGGCTATAATCGTCCCGTCTACATATTTTGGCGGGTTTTTGCATACATCACAGTTTCCGCAATCTCTGCCCAGGTCTTCCCCAAAATACGCCAGCAAAACCCTTCGCCTGCAGATTTTTGCCTCCGCATATTGTTGCATACGATCGAGTTTGGCGAGTTGCAGCTCCGGTTGTCCGCTCTCCTGCGCAAAGCTGCGCAGCTTGATGACATCTCCAAAGTTGTAAAACATCAGCGTATCGCTGGGCAGGCTGTCACGACCGGCCCGGCCGATTTCCTGATAATATCCCTCGATATTTTTGGGCATATTGTAATGAATCACCCAACGCACATTCGATTTATCTATGCCCATGCCGAAGGCGATGGTGGCACAAATAATCGGCACTTTGTCATTGATAAAGTCTTGCTGAACCCTGGAGCGCGCATTTGCGCTCAGGCCCGCATGATAAAAGGCAGCAGGAATGCCTTTTTCCTGCAAACTGCTTGCAAGGCTTTCAGTCCCTTTTCTACTCAGGCAATAAATGATTCCAGATGTTTGCGGCCGCAATTCAATGAAGCGCAATATGGAATCCAGGCGCTTACGTCCCTGAATGACATGCAGGCTTAGATTGGGTCGGTCAAAGGAAGCGATAAATCGCCTGGGTTTGTGAAGCAGCAATTGCTGCTCTATATCCCTGCGGGTCAGCTTGTCAGCCGTGGCTGTGAGTGCGATGACAGGTACTTGCGGAAATAAGCGCTTCAGCTGCATCAATTGGGTGTATTCTGGCCTGAAATCATGCCCCCAGGCTGAAATGCAATGTGCCTCGTCGATGGCGATGAGGCTGATTTGAAGACTTTGCAGAAAGGAAAGAAACTGCTGGGTGAGCAATTTCTCGGGAGAAATATACAAGAGTTTCAGCTCCCGGGTCCTCATCGCCTCGAAAACGCGCAATTGCTCATTGTCATTCTGGGAACTGTTGAGGAAGGCTGCGGGCACGCCATTGGCTTTGAGGCCTTCTACCTGATCTTTCATCAGGGCGATCAAAGGCGAAACAACCAGGGCAATGCCTTCTTTTACCAGGGCAGGAACCTGAAAGCAGACCGATTTGCCGCCGCCCGTAGGCATCAACACCAATGCATCACGGCCCTTGAGAACGGTCTCAATTATTTCTGCCTGCTGCGGGCGAAAACTGTCATAGCCAAAATATTGTTTGAGTACTTTTTGGGCTTTTAATTTTGAATTATTTAGGTTCGCTTCTGCCAATTTTTTCCTTTTTTCGAAGATAGGGATAATAGGGGAAATTTTGTATTTTCAGGCAAAATCATGGATAAACACTTTCCTTTATTTCCCCTGAGTTTGGTCGTCTTTCCACAGGAAAGGCTAAAGCTTCACATTTTTGAGCCACGCTATAAGCAGTTGATTCATGAGTGTCTGGAAGAAGGAATTACCTTTGGCATTCCTGCTGTTATAGAAAAAAAGGTCTCTGACATAGCGACAGAGGTAAAGTTGCTGGCAGTGGAGAAAAGGTATAAAGGAGGTGAACTGGATATCGTGACTGAAGGGATTCGTCGGGTGCGTATCGTAAAATTTTTACGGGAGGCTCACGCAAAGCCCTATCCCGGCGGGATAGTCCAGATTCTGGAGAATTATGAAGATGAGGACCCTGCTTCGCAGCAAAAAATCATGGATTTGATGCAGCAATTGCACCAGGCTCTGGGCATACAGAAAGAAAGAGATGAGGCGGAAAAAAGAATTTATTCCTACAGCATCGCCCACAATGTGGGCTTCAATCTGGAGCAGGAATACGAGCTGCTACAGCTCGACAAAGAAAGTGACCGCCTGAACTTTATCCTGAACCATCTCGAACACATCCTGCCAGTAGTATTGGAAACAGAACGGCTCAAGGCCAAGGCAAAGCTCAACGGTCACTTCAAAAATGTCTTACCGCCAGATTTCTGACTTTTATTCGAGCACGATTGCTTTGGTTATGCGTCCTCTGTTGGTCGTTACGCTAACAAAATACAAGCCCGCAGGCCAGTTTGCCTGAAACTCAATTTGCTGATTCTGTATCTGCTTCATTTCCCTGCTTTCCATCTGGCTGCCCATCAGGTTGTAAATTGCAATTTTGACATCGCTTTTTTCCACCAAATCCACTTCCAGGAAAAACTGATCCTTTGCCGGATTGGGGAATAGACTCAGCCTGCCCAAAGGAGAAAATTTCTCCTCCTCTACGCCTGTGATATTATCACAGGGAATATTGTTAAACTCCTCTCCCAGTCGGTATCCGACTGTAAACTGGTGGCGAATCTCGCCGCCAAAGTCCGCGTCAAAAAGCCGGATAATGCCGCCATTTGAATCCTCAAAGCGGAAGCTTCCTGTACCTGCCTGCGCCCTATTGGCAAAGAAATCCAGACCATCCTGGCCCAGGTCTTCCAGGATCAGGGTATAGCAGCCGTTGGGCAAGGCCAGCGTATCGTTGTAGGCCGTAAGGTTGGAGAGAAAAGCCCTTTGGTACACGACTGTCCCGGCATCATCTATCACAAACCAGCGGTTTTCACTTGCCCTGCGGTTGGTGGACAGTTTGACGACAAACTTATCCGGATATTGTGGCGGAAGCTCAAAGGGAACTACGATTTGGTTGTTGCGTTCATAGCCATCCTTAACAGCGTTAGGATAACTTACCGTAGCAAAAAAACGTGGATTGGGGCTGATATGCGCACCTGTCCAGTTAAACAAGGGCAGTTCTACTTCTGTTTCTTCCAGAAACTCCAGGTTTCCCTGCCAGCGATAGTAGCAGGGTTTGAAGCCGTCGACCACACCGTAGGTGATGATCGCACTGGTCAATTTTTGCTTGCCTCGGTTCCTGATAACGACTTTGGGATTATCACAAATGGGATTGAAATGCCCATGTACATCGTTGGTATTGGGTGCGATCACATCTTCGATGGCGACATCCAAATCGTGATTAGGAGGGCCATAGCTTACCAGCTGGGTGCGCAGCACCCAATTGCCCTCTGCGGGCAGGCCCGCAGCATCTACTTCATAATCCAGGGTGACGGTGTCACCCGGGCTGACAAAGGGAGTCAGTTCATGGTCATAGGTCTTGACGCCATCGCCCGGGCACCAGCCCGCGCGGTCATAAATCCAGGTGCCGCCCTGCGGCTGTACCTGGTTGAATGCACATTCATTCCACAACCACCACTCAAACTCTTTGTTGCCATTGACCCAAACGGAATGTTTGCGACGGCAAAACTCGGAGCAGTTTGTTCCGCCGGAACCGCCAAAGCCGTGGCCCGTGGTGCGCGTTTTGACGCGGTACATGGAGGCATTGGGGTCGAGGATTCGGGTTTCAGGCGCAGCCTGGCTCTGGTTGATAAAGGCTGAAAAGTTCCAGCTTCCGTCATAGATATTTTGTATGCGCTTCACCTCACGAGGCGCTTCTCCTTTGATCATCAGGAACTTCAGGTCCAACAGTTCCTGGTTATTCCCTGCCTGCAGGTACACATGATTTCTTAACAGAGGGGCATAGTCTGTCACATCAAAATACCAGGTGGTACCCTGTGGTCCCAGGTCCAGGTTGATGCCATAAGGCGTGATGTAGCGTGCGATTTCATAGCGGACGATGTTGTTGTACCAACTTTTCAGGTAGCGGTAGAGCGTGGTATCTGCCTGCACATAAACGGAATCCGTTTTGAGGCCTGTATTTTTATCATAATAGAAGCTGTAGCTATTCGCAAACCAACCCAGCAGGGTATCTGTGGGGGTATCGGGCTGGTTGGGCGCATCGTGGCGGATGATAAAATTGCCATCGGGATTGTTGAACAAGATCAATTGTTCTGCCCCATGTCTGACGGAGTCAGTCGACTGGAGAGAATCCAGCGTAGCACCGCTATAGGTCCTTTGTTCAAATACAACATCCGGACGGTTTACGCTTTCTTTCAAATCCCAATACAAATCTTCAGGCTTATAGCTTTTCCAGTCTGGCAGGCCATTGAGTTGCGCGTGGTAAGCGCTGGCTGAGGCATCCATGGCTTTTCCCCCATCCCCTTCATCAAATGGGTAATACCCGATCAGGTTGGCATAATCAGGATGCGAATTATCTAAAGAGCGATTCATCCAGGCCTGAATATTCTGTGCACTCAGGGCTTTATTCCATACACGGACCTCATCTATATTTCCATTAAACTCTCTTCCGTTCCACACCCCGATTCTAAAATCGGTCGCACCCGTATTGAGCGAGCTTGGCCCTGAGAGAACTTCCTGCCCATCATAGTACAAACGGGTTGTGCTGCCATTATGAACCACTGCAAAGTGGTGCCAACTGTCCTGGCTCCCAGGAAGGGTAATATCATAATCGGAGCCCCACTGCTGCACGCGCCAACGCTCAGCGGTCAGCGTGCGGAATGAAAAATCGCGTGAGGCCGCTCCTGTAGATCCCGCCTGAAAAACACCTCCGCCGTCAAAACTACGGGCATAGACCCATGCTTCTACGGTTCGGGCTTGCGAACCCATGATCTGAGCCTGCAGAGCACTTCCTGCATTTACATAATCCTGGGTTCCATCAAAATCCAGGTAATAATTGTCATTTGCTCCGACCAGACCGGAGGTAAATGCAGTCTGGCCATTAGCCAGGCTATGGGCCTGACCGTTTTGGGGGTCGCCTTCATACAGAAATTCTACGATGAGGTTACTCGTTCCGTCCCAGCTGAAGTTTTGAGGAAAATAAAAGCTATGCCAGCCAGTAGAAGTGAATGTCGTATTCAACCGATATACCTGGCTAAAGCCGGTCTGGCTTACCGTATCGAGCGATAGGCTATCGAGACCTGTATGTTTGAAGCGAATGCTCAGGTTATTCAGCTTGCTCCCCAGAGCACTCAGGTTGACGCGCATGCCGGTGATGGGCCCGGCGGCCAATCCATTGGTGGATAATTCACTGGCGCGCCAGAGGTAACGGGCGCGGCCACTGAGGCGATCCGCCTGAAAAGCTTCGGTGGTCGTGTGCGTAGCCTGGGCTAGTTTTGCTGAATCCAGCTTCAGCGTCTGGCCATAAGTGATATACCTTTGCCATTCCTGGTAATAGGTATAAGTAGGCGTAAAGCTCAAAGAAACGGAGTCCGTGGAACTCCCATCTATAAACTGATAGGATTGCCTCGATCGAAAAGTCGAGTCATATATACCGGAAGAATCCGTCAAATAGGTATAAGTCAAATAATCCCATTCTCCACAGGGATACCCATCTCTCCTCGTGCTGGGATCGCACTTGAGGGTGTAGGACATGATGATTTTTTGGAAAGATTCATTTGCATCAGGAAAAAGATAAGTCCCCTGATAGAGGTTCGCCGGTGCAGGATCATTGAAACTAAATGCTTGCACCACGACGGTATCTCCAGCTTGCTGACCCAGGCTAATAAGCGGAAAAGCAAAAAGGAGAAACAAAAAGGAAAAGAGTAGTGTGTTGTTTTTCATAAGGATGGCATTAACTTATTCTCACAAAGGTAGCACAAAATGGAAAAACAAATCTTTGAAGCGATCATCAAATCGCACCCTGACTATCCCAATGCCGGATATGTAGAAATCCCCTTTGATGTGGAAGAAGTATATGGTAAAAAGCGCGTAAAAGTCCTTGCCCATATAGATGGCATTCCTTATCAGGGCTCGATCGCGCGTATGGCTACGCCCTATCATATACTGGTTATCATCCAGGCGATCCGCCAGGAGATCGGCAAAGACCATGGAGACATGGTCACCGTGGAATTGGTAGAGGATACCCTTCCAAGAACCGTAGAGGTTCCTGAGTTATTGCAACAGGCATTTGCCAAACATCCGGATGCACAGGCTTTCTTCGAAAGCCTTTCCTATACCAATCAAAAAGAATATGCACGCTGGATCACCTCCGCGAAGCGGGAGGAGACGCGGATGAGTCGCCTTGAAAAGACGGTGGAGAAGTTGTTGGCGGGGAAGAAGAATCCTACCCAAAAATAAGGAATCCCAGCATCAGCACCACGCCCAAAGTCAGCAACACAACATAGTTGCTGATAATGCCCGTCTGCAATTTGCGGAAAATCTCACCCAGGCGGCCCACACCGGTGCCGGTGCCCATGACCAATCCATCGATGACTTTGTCATCAAATCGGCGAACAAAGGTATTGCTCAGCCATTCAAATGGCTGGATGATGATGAGCTGATACAGCTCGTCGAAGTAGAATTTATTCTCCATCGCGGCATAGAGGCCGCCGAAGCGTTGCTTGAGGATGGCGTCGCCCTGAACACCGTTTTTGCGGTAGAAGCTGCGGGCAAAGAGCACACCGCCGATAGCGATGAGGATGGAAAGGGCCATCAGGCCTATTTCAATTGCCGCATTGGCATTTTCAATTTCGAAGACCATACTTTCACCCACTCCTCCAAGCCAGTGATTCAGCACATGAAATTCTCCATGGCCAATCAGATAAGGCAAGCCTACGAAACCTCCCACAATTGCCAGTCCCGCCAAAATCCAAAGTGGAATCGTCATCAGAGAAGAGCTCTCATGCGGCTGGGCATCCTGTGGGAAGCGCTGCTCTCCTTCAAATGTCAGGTAAGCAAGGCGCGTCATATAAAATGCCGTCAGGAAAGCCGTCAGTATACCGACACCCCAAACGAGGAAGTAAATGGTATGCCCGTGTTCAGCATGGATGAAGACATTGGTGAGGATTTCGTCTTTGGAGAAAAAGCCTGCGAAAAGCGGAATACCGGAGATCGCGAGGGTCGCGATCCAGAAAGTCGTTCCGGTGGATTTCATGTATTTGCGCAAGCCGCCCATGGTGCGGATGTCCTGTGGATCTTCCACAGAGTGAGTATGATCCATGCCATGGATAACCGATCCTGAGCCCAGGAAGAGACAGGCTTTGAAAAAAGCATGTGTCATCACATGGAAGATCGCAGTCGTATATGCACCGACACTCAGGGCCATAAACATGAAGCCCAGCTGAGAAACGGTAGAGTATGCTAATACTTTTTTGATGTCATTTTGAGCGATGGCGGTGAGGGCCGCAACTATCGCGGTTAGCGCCGCGACGATGCCGATCAGCATCAATACGCCTTCGGCGCCGGCGAAGAGAAAGCTCATGCGCGCAATCAGGTAGATACCTGAGGTTACCATCGTAGCCGCGTGGATCAGGGCTGACACAGGCGTAGGGCCTGCCATGGCGTCTGGCAGCCAGACGAAAAGCGGAATCTGTGCAGATTTACCGGTAGCTGCGATGAAGATCAGCAGCGCGATCCAGAAAGTGGTCTGCTCGCTCATCGAGCTCACAGCTTCGGATATAGATCCGAACTCCAGGCTGCCCACATGCTGAAACAGCATGAACATGGCGATGAGCATCGCGAAATCACCGATACGGTTGGCTACAAACGCTTTTTGCGCAGCCACCGACTTCATCATATCTGTGTACCAGAATCCAATCAGCAAATAGGAACAAACACCTACACCTTCCCAACCGAGGAACATCACCACCATATTGTCGCCCAAAATCAGGTTGAGCATGGCGAAAATAAAGAGGTTGAGGTAAGCGAAATATTTGTAAAAACCTTTGTCACCGTGCATATAGCCGATGGAGTAGACATGGATCAGGGCCCCCACGCCAGTCACCACCATTCCCATCAGAATCCCCAACTCATCGAGATTATAATTGAAACTGATATTCAAATTTCCTGCTTCCATCCAACTCAGCCCAAAGAGGCTGAAAGTGGTGTTTTCCGGATCAAAGCTCATTCGCGCCAACAAAATCAGGAAAAAAGGCAAAGCAACCGCCAAAGTGGCAAGGGTACCGATCAGTTTTTCCTGCTTGCGAAAGCTTTCGCTCATCAGGCCACCCAGGCCGATGATGATAGATCCGAGAAGGGGAAGAAGTATGATGAATTCGTTCATTTTTACCACTTAAAAATATTCATATGGTTGATATCGACATCCTGCTTGTTGCGGAAAAGAGCCAGGACGATCGAAAGGCCGACAACGGCCTCAGCGGCGGCTACGCACATCACAAAAAAGACAACCATGGAGCCATCAGGATCTCCATACATTTTGGAGAAAGTCACCAAAGCGAGATTGACGGCATTGAGCATCAGCTCTATACACATAAAAACTACAATCGCGTTGCGGCGGGTCATGACGCCGATGGCGCCCAGCGTAAACAGGATCACGCTGACCATCAAGTAGCTGAATGTGTTGGGGGTTAAGAAATCCATAGTTTTTGTCGTTTCGGGTTTCGCGTTTCGCGTTTCGAGATCCGGGAACGAACGCGGAACTCAGAACACCAAACACGGAACTTATTCTTTATCATATTGATACTTTCTCGCAACAGCGATAGCACCTATCAGCGCTGCGATCAGGATGACAGAAATCATTTCAAAAGGGAAAATGTAGTTGGTCATCAGCTCTTTGCCGATTTCCTTGACTCCGCCATAGGCAAAAGCGCCTTCGACGCGCTCATCACTGGCAAAGCCTTTTAACACATAAAACATTTCGCCCAGGAAGGCCAGCCCAATAATAAAAGCGAGTCCTTTTGTCATGTCAAACTTTCGGGGGCCTTCTTCATGGCTCAAATTCAGCAGCATGATCACAAAAAGAAACAATACCATGATCGCGCCTGCGTAGACCAAAATCTGGATCACCGCCAGAAATTCAGCGTTGAGCGAGAGGTAAAGCCCCGCGATGCTAAAGAAGTTGAGAATGAGGCAGAGGGCTGCATAGACTGGGTTGCGGTTAAGCAACAAGCCGATAGCGCCGCCAATGCCGACGATAGAGAAGAACCAAAAGAGAACCGTTTGTAGCGTTGCTTCCACGATGGAGTTGTATTATTATGCTAACCTTAGTTGATGCGGCAAAAAAAAACAAATTTTTGCTCTATTGCTAATATTGAACCGAGAGGAGGGATGAAAATAAGTTTCGCAACTTCCATTTATGAAGTTTTGCAGAATAATTGTATCGGAATGGTCTACTCCTCGTCATTAAGGCGGGAGGGATTATGGACATTTTTTGATTCCACAGGAAAGATAGAGTCCATGGGACACCACTATTGGGATTGTTTAGTTGGCACCTGGTATTATTTTGATGAGGAAGGAAATCAAAAATCGAGCGAGAATTATTTTTCAGATTCTTTCCTCATCGTATGGTTTGAGTAATCCGCGCCGCGATGCAGTGGAGGCGGTATCTTAGCTTAATGACATTGATCTGCTCAAGCTCCTAATTCTTCTTCTTCGGAAACTTCAACTTATCCTTCAATTCGTCCAACTTGGCTTTGGCTTCATCGCCCAATTGTTTTTCCAATTCTTCTTTGGCCTTTTGCTTTTCTTTTGCCAGAGCGCTTTTGGCAGAATCTGCGGCTGCCTGTTTGGCGCGGTCTATGGCTGCCCTTGCAGAGTCTGCAGCCTGACTTTTCAGGTCTTTGACCGTTTTTGCGAGGCTGTCGGTTTTGATATCCAGCCCCGTTTGCTCTTTGAGCCTTTTCTCAGCTTCGCTGGCGAGCTGATCTTTGAGGTTCGAAGCGGTTTCGCTTTTGCCTGCCGTCACCTTGGGCTCAGCTACTGTGCCGCCGATATTGAAACTCAGGCGTATGCTGTCGCCCGTCTGTAGGCTCGCGCCTGCGAGCTTAGAGATGGCATCCGTCGCCGCCGTTGTTGCTTTATTTTTGGGAAAAGCTACTGCCAGTTGGTAATCCATATTTCCACTCAGGGATTGCTGCCCGCCCATGACCATACGAATCCCCTTGGATTCTATGCGAAAGGGTTTCACATCTATTATGCCATTGGCGATCTCATACCAGCCTTTCATTTCGCTCAAATTAACACTTTTGAGGTCATCCATTCTGGTCAGGCTGGCTACCTGGCTGAAGATTTTATTCCCTGTCATGCTGCCTTTGAGAAATTGAAAATAGCCTTCGCTGGCAACCTCTTCCAAAACAGGCATCATGTGTTCATTCAGTCTCCCCCTCAGGGTAAAAGTGGTGTTGGCATTACCGTCGATCGCTTTGGCGACGGGTGCAAAAGCCTGCAAGGTGCTGAAGTTATCGTAAGCAGTAGCTACATTCAGGTTTTGAATATCCATGAGGAAGGCATAAAGCGGCTTTTTGACATCTTTGGTATCATAAAAACCCGACATGGCCATAGGAGAACCCAGCAAACTGAAGACCAACTCATCCATGCTGAGCCTTTCATCGGCCAGGGTCAATTTCCCTTTCAGGTCCTTCAACACATAGGTGTCGTAGATCACCTCACCAAAATCCGCGTTGACCTTCAGGTCCATCTTGGCCGGGACAGGAAATACCTCCATCGGAACTTCTTCCGCCGTGCCAGCGGAAGCCGCCTGCGGCGTCTCTTCTTCCTCCAGCCACTCATTTACGTCAAAGCGCTTGCTTTGCATGCTGAGGCTGCCGGAGATGGGCTGATCGTCGAGCAGGGCATAGGCGAGGTAATTATTGAAAAAGCCGCTGACGGCATAGTCGCTCTTGCCCAGCATGCCGTTGACATTGCTGATCTGCATGCGATCCGGCGTGAAGGCCATATTGCCTTGTGCCACCGTCACCGCAGGCCCAACGGTCGCATCGTAATAGCGTAGGTTTTCGATCTGCACCCGACCGCTGGTCGGGAGCTCTGTATAGCGTTCGGCTTCCACATCGGACATACGTCCGCTGGTTTCCAAATCTTCGATGGTGACAAGGCCCGAAAGCTCCATGCCTTCGATGGGATAGAGCTTCATGATCTTTTCGAGATCGAGCTTGCCCCGCGCTTTGAGCGCGTAGGAGGGATCGTCGAAGTTTTCGACACGCAAGGAGCCATCTATGGGCAATCCGTCCATCATAAAGTGGAAGCCAGGCATCTCAAAAATCGCTTTTTTGAGGTCTGCCTCTACCCCGATCAATTTTGCATCAAAACGAAAATCCGCGAGTTCAGCCCCATATTCATCGTTTTTCACATAGCCCTCCGCCAGGCTCATCACTGCGTCTACGACAGGAAAGGTGCCTTGCACTTCATCATATATGCCATCGGCTTTTGCATCTATCTTGAAAAGGCCTTTTAAGGTATTGCCCTCCATGGGAACCATCTGGCTGAGTTCTGCCAGATTGATGTTGGCAAGCACATTTCCCTTGATTTTCATTTTATCGAGGCCTTCCAACTGAAGCTTTACATCAACCGGGTTTTTGCCAAAATCTGTGTGCAGTTTGCGAATATCAATCAGGATTTTTTCAAATGTACCGTCGGGTTCGTGTACATGCATATCCAGCTGGATATTGCTCAGGGGCTGAGGCAGATCAGGGTATTGAACCTTGCCGTCGGCAATGTTTAGGTCCACGCCAAAGCCTGGCATCTCTGTATCATTGTATGTGCCGCGCACATAGCCTTCGAGGGCAAGTTTGCCGTCTGTTTTGATATTTTTGAAGTCGGCGGTATAGACTCCTGGAATCAGTGAAAAGATGCTGCCGAAATCTGTTTGCGGGCTTTTAAAGGTGAAATCCATCTTGATGTCATCGCCCGGCATTTCTATTCCGCCATCAAAGGCGAGCCTGAGCGCATTGATGCGAATATTGTTGTCAAGAAATTTGACGATCAGCTCATTCGCGATGTCGATATTCATGTCCATATCGGCTTCCAGCTCAGTATCGGAGAGATAGGCGACACCGTCGTAGACAAAGCTTGTTTTTGCGCTTTGCGTAGTCGTACGCAGGTCAAAATTGCTTTCCGTAAAATCACCGCTGCCCTTGTGGGTACAGCCGATAAGCTCCGCCCGCATGGGCAGGCTGGCATCGTCGTAGATGATCTGGCCATCTTCGATGGCGTAGCTTTGCAAAGCAATTTTCATTTGGCCACTTGCCTCAGAATCGTCTTCTGTTTCAACTGCAGCGCTGTCTGCCAGCGCTATATCGTAATTGGCGCGGCCATCTTTCAACACACGAATCAGCACTTTAGGCTGCCTGAGGTTGAGTTTGCGCAGGCGAATTTCATCTCCTGAAATAACGCTTTCGAGGTCTGCGACCAGTTCCAGCGCAGCAGTACTCAGGAGGGTATCCCCCTCAAAAGGGGCTTTATTCACCACCATCAAGTCTTTGATGGTGATGCGCGCATTGGGGAAGTTTTGGAAAAAAGAAAGGCCCACATCGCCAAAGAAAACCTCAGCATTGAGGCTGCTGTTGAGTTCGGTACGAACGATTTCCTGGATTTTGTCTTTGAACAAAAAGGGAGCTGCGGCCAGCAGGAGGATGATGGCAAGCAACAAAATGGCGAAAATGCGGAGGATGCGTTTGAAGAGTTTCATATAGGTAGTAACGGCTGTTTTGTTTGGGGGTAAAAATACGATTTTTTCTGGGGGATAGACTTCCTTTTGGGTAAAAGAAAAGGGATGACTTTATTGTTATATTATTATTATCATGTGCACATTATTAACCAAAAGAGTAGATTATGACAGGTAAAATTGGATTCATTTTTCTCTATATTTTTTTCCCCCTGATCCTAACAGCTCAGCAAAACGCGACGATGGCCACCGTTATTGCTACGAAGCTTAACCTTCGGGCCAATCCTTCTCTCACGGCACCTGTGGTAGGCCAGTTGCGTTTTGGAGAGAAGGTCAGGCATATTCACCAAGCGTCTCAGACCCAACAAATAGTTGAATATGAAGGGGTCAAAGGCTACTGGATGAAGGTGATTTATAGGGAAAAAGAGGCGTTTGCTTTTAGTGGATACCTGAGTTTTCACAGCCTGATCAAGGAAAATCCTGCTACAGGTATCAATACGGATTTTCGTATCATGAGCGCAAGCGGAGGTTGCGGGGATATCGCTTATCGGCCTGACTGGCACTGGTACGGAATTTTTCAAACAGAAAAAGGTGATTCTTTGCTTGAAGTTGATATAGAGATTTATGCTGATGCGAGTAGTGATAAAGAACATGAGGTAAAAATTTCCATGAATCGGCACCAGGCTTATCTCCTGATCGGGTCAAAAACCCCTTTGCAGGAGTGCTATTTGGGAAATATCCTTGCTAACAAAGATGGCAATTTCCCTTCTCCTTTAGGATTTCTATATCCCGGCCAGCGCCGGGATGTGTGGGTAAGCTCCCAATCCGGCCATTCTTTGACAAAGACCCTCTATGCCACAGGGGCAGTACATACGATCGGCTATTGCCCCGAATTTGAAAACTATCAGCTCTTTCTTTGTGAAGACAAAAAAGGAAAGATTCCCCATGACTCATGCCAGGAGCTGATGCAGGAGTTTAGCTTTACTGGGGAATGCAATATGGTCAGTCCTGATTGGCATGGCGATCTCGATGGGGATCAAGAGCTTGATTTGATATTTTTGGCTGCTTCTAACTCAGGGGCTGAATATAGCCTATTTTTGAGTTCAGCAGCAAAAAATGGGGAGCAGGTGAAAAAAGTGGCCATTTTTTCAATTGATAATTGCTACTAAAGCTGTGGCATGGGGATTATTATGCTAAAAAGGAAGGCGTCAAGTGATACAAACGGTCCATCATCTGGCTCTCCTCATTCCAAAATTCTTTGATCAATACAAAGCCTGCACGCTCCAGGATTTTAACAGAGCCAACATTGTCGGCAAAGACATAAGCGACCAGCTTTGAGATCGCTTTTGACTCAAAAGCATATTTGAAGAGCGCTTCTGCCGCTTCCTGCCCATAGCCATTTCCCCAATATTTTTCCAGAAGGCGAAAGCCTATCTCATCCTCGCCATCTTCATTGACGAGTAAAGCGACCGTTCCCACAAAAGCCGCATCGGCTTTTCGCTCGATGGCCCATATCCAGAAATCATTTTCTGGCGCGCTGTATTTGAGGATACAATCCTCGAGGGATTGCTGGTTCTCCTCGCGGCTTTGGCCGCGGCCTGTGGTGTATTGCATCACCTGGAGATTGCTTTGCATCTCATGAAAAGGCTCGATGTCATCGAGGCGGAGGGGGCGGATGCCGAGGCGGGAGGATTGGAAGATGTACATGGGGTGTGGATATACACGCCGCAAACCAAACAGGTTTTGGAAACCTGTTTGGTTTATCGCGGCGAAAGTGGATAACATTCGACGAAAAAATATATCACTTTTCAACCGGGTGACCCAATTCCTCTCTGAAAAAAATCCCCAAACCATCCCAAAAACCATTTTCCTCAAACCTCAGGTATTGATCGCCAGACTTCATTTCCCAGCATGTGAAACAGATTTCAAGCGTTCCAACAACTTCATCTTTTTCATTGAAAAAGACAAGTGCATCTCTGAATACTGGCTCACAACCGTTTACCGAGACTGTTTTTATCATTTTGGGAGGAGGGGGCTGAATGACCAATTCCATGACTTTCTCTATTTCTGCAAGAGTCAATTCCTTTATTTTTTGAGCTGTATAAGCCCATTTCCCATCCTTGTAAATGTAATCTTCCTCATTGTATATGCTTTGCTGGCTCAAAGCAAATATTTCAAATTCTGCTTCTTCTTTTTCCTTCGGGCGATCGCTCCAATAGCCTTCTTTTTCTTTCCTTAAAAATTCCTGATTAAGGCTATCTCTTCTTTTATGAAGGGGACTGACTCGGTTCAAGGAATAAGAAATAACTTTCGAATAAGGCTTTGCAGGAACTTGAACCGAATCCTGTGATACCTCAATTCCCAAAGGGCGGATGTAGGAATGAAGTTGTAATTTGACAGGGTGAGCCAGGGTATTTTTGAAAAAAAGAATGAGCTTTTCCCATTGAGGAAAGGTAAAATAAAATCGTTCCCCTTCTCCCGTTTCCATGACATGGCAGGCGAAGGAAATATTGATCGTCCCAACGATTTCCTCCTTTGTATTGTAGAAAACTAAAGCATCCCGAAAAATGGGAGAACAAGCCTCTGTCTGAATTTTTATGCCTAAAGGCCGAGACATGATATTTCGGAGATATTCCAGGTTCGGTTTTTCGAGTGTTCCCATTGCTTTGGAATAAGATGCAAACCCCTGAGGCTGATATATCGCTTTTGCCCTGCTTCCATCCAATTGATGCATCCAATCAATTGCGGTATCCATAACTTTTTCCTCCAGATCATCACTCCACAAGCCCATTTTTTTTATCTCGTGGGACTGCCTCTCCAAACTATCCAGCTGCCTTTCAAGCGGTGTACCGCGATTAAAAGAATAAGAAACGACCTTGACATAAGGCACTTTCGGATAAAGGGTAGAATCCGCCACGACATCCTCGTCCGCCGGGCGAATATAGGATTGTTGGCTTAGGCCAGTTGTCCAGATCATCAAGAAAAATCCCCAAATACAATATATTCTCATGAGGGCAAAACAAAATAGAGTTTCACTACCGCAACAACAGCTTGCGCCCCACAACCGCCTCTCCATCGCTCAACCTGAGCAGGTACATAGCCGGAGCCAACCCTGCCACAGGCAGGGAGATCTGGCGAGCGCCCTGATCCAATTGAAGGCTTTCATTCCATAGAATGCGGCCATTCAGATCCAGCAGGCTGAGCTCCAGGCTCATCTTCTCATCGCAAATGAGGTGTACGAAAGGGCTTTCGCCATTTGCTGAATAGCGAATGCCTGCGCTTTGCAGGGAGTGGGCTAGTTGACCTTCTTCGATTCGAAGAATGTGCTTGCGGGAAGAAGCCGACAGCTCGCTGTCGTCCAACTCTCCTCCACGCAGGTGGACGATCAGTTTTGCGCGGGGATTGGCGGATTTTCCGCCGATGAGGATGCGGGAGGATGCGGCGAAAGAGAGCTTTCGGCCAGGTGGAAGATAGATATGCACATTTCCTTCCTCCGTGACAGCATCCAATACGAGACGATTGGCGATCCGCAATTCTGCCTGTTTGCCCAAACGCACTTCTGCTCCTTCTCTTAACAGCAATACCCCCAGGGGATCATTGCCGTAATCCATTTTTTGCCCATCTGCTACTTCCAAAAAGCTGCCTGAATGAAAGGCCATGCATCCACTCGGATGTTGGAAACTGATTTTGCCGCTTTCATGGCGGTAGCCATTCCCTTGCCGGAAAATTACTTCCAGGAAAAAAAAGCACATGGTTCCTCCGCGATTAACCACAACTACCTGATGCCGGAGACCATTGCCCCCCTCTACCGTATCTCCCCTCAGCTCCGTAAAGGGTTGACCGGTAAGGAAACCGAAGGGTTCAATGTTGAGAAAGATCGTCTCTTGACGATTGGAAGGGGGCGACAAGTTTACATCAATGAAATAAGGATTATGAATCGTTGGATAAGTTGAATCATTATGCAACATCAGAATGGGGAAAGATACCGAAACGGATGGAGGCATAGGAAATGTACTAATTGCCGTAAAACTTGTGGCTAAACTATACCCAAATTGTTCCTCGACTTGTAGTGTCGGGACAATGATTGTACTGCTGGAATCAACCTGGTCCAGTTGAAAACGAATATAGATCTCCTTAATTAGCTGCGTCTCAAATTTTTCACTGGGAAAGCAAAAACCTGTTTCAAAAGTGATGGGATCCCGGGCAAAATTGCCACTATACCAGCGAATATCGGTACCGGTACCTGCAGAGTCAGGAATTTCAATTCCCATACGAACACTTGTACACAATTGATCCGGGCAGGTGGAGTCTGCCAGTAAAAAAGTCGTATTCCCACTTATGGAAAGCGGAGAATATCGGTTGGCCCAGAGTTGGTTTTTCCATAAGATATGGAAGTTGGGAGTAGGCATGATATACCGCACAAATACCGGCTTTTGGGGATCTATGTCAGCTACATTTATTTTCGAATTTTTGAAACTGATGCAGCGGCTGCTATCTATCTCTCCATCCCAGCGATCATTTTGGGTTTGATACACCTCCCAATTGGAGCTAGATTGGATGGTGACACTGCTGTCATATTTGCAGGGCCCTGCCTGGCTCACGCCTGTTCCAAAAAAATAGGATTGCGAAAAGGACTCCGGATTTAGCAGGCAGCAAAACAAAAAAAGTAAAGAAATACGGGAATACACTCTCATAAGGACATGGTGTTAAGGGGTGATTAATGGAAAAGGCATATCTCTAAAACGGCAAAATAAAAGGCAGGGTGGCTGCAAACAAACAAAAGCCGCTCAGGGGGTCCCTGAGCGGCTTTCAAAAGATAAAATCTTTTTTTATCGGTTGATCCGAATATTGCCAGGCCAAAAGGCAGGCATATAGTTTCCATTGAGGAAAGGATTGCTTCGGAGGAAGGATTTGTGATCTGCGCGCCAGCTAAGTAACTCCGGCAATTGGCGGGCAGTCTCTCTGTCCTGGTACAGTTTGCGCGCAATCTGTGGGTTGGTAGCCAACCAGCAAAGGTTGCGTTGCAAATTGAGGAGGGCTTCGGGATTATTTTTGGTCCACCCAAAATCTTCGGATAGCGCGAGCATGAGATTTCCATGGGTGTACATCCACTCCAGATTGGAAAACAGGCTGGCGACCAGTTGGGGATTGCTTTTAAGGAAGTCTATGCTGGGATCAGCAAGCTGAGGATATTGGCTTTTTAATTCACGAATCTCTTTTCTCTCCATCTGCTGCCGGAAAGAAAACTCGGATTCTATCCGCTGAGACATTTCATTGAAACTCAGCTTCCCATCCATATTGAGGTCTGTGAGCTGGTAATTTCTTCCGTACAGGTAGTAGGCAAATTCTTTGTTGAAATGCTGAAGCTCGGCTTTATTCAAAAGCGCGTCATCATTTTCATCCGCAATAAGAAATCTTTCCTGTAAGTACCAATTCCCTACCAGGGTTTCTACTTCCTGTGCCTGAGTGAAAACGAATGAAAGTGAAAGGATGAGTGTGGTGATTAGTAAATTGAGGGGGCGTGTCATGTCTCGTGTTTTTTCGTGCGTGTGTGCTGTCTATTCAAATATGATGCCTTTCTGAAATATTCCGCAGGAGCTAACCTTTTGGTGCCGGGGATGATTATTTCTCTGCCTGAAGAAATAACATGTATAGCCTTATTCGGTTCAAATAACGCTTATTTGGCCTCACTTATTGGGTCTCTCTGAATATTTTAAGGAAAATAAGCTGGACAGGGATTGTCCTTTTTGCAGGACGAGGTTTTGTATCAAAATATATACAAAAAAATAGCCTCCTGGTGGAGGCTATTAATTCTCAAGACAGCTAATTTTGAGATTTACACTTAACTAACAGACAGTATTTTTACGAAAAACAGGGAAACAATGTTTCAATTGTTTTTGAAAGCTATTTCTTGTTGGGCAGAAGATACATGAGGGAAAAGGTCCCTCCAATAGAATGCAGGCTTTGACGCTCACTGCCGATCCGTTGCAGTCCCAGTTGGATGTAAGGTTCTGTCTGCAGGGATAAATGGGAACTGAGCTTCACTTCTATACCAGGAGTTATTTGGAGAAAACCAACATAGGTATTGAGTCTATGCACATCCACATTGGGTTGAAGGCTATTCAGATAGGTTACCAGATCAGGATTATTCTCTGCTGTGGTGAAGTCAATGCCTGTCTGAGCCTGAGTTTGGCCTAAATTCCCTGCTGAGCGGGGATCATAATGCAGATATTTCTCATCCAGGGTAATCACAGGCGTAAACCCTCCCTGGAAATAAAAATTGACCTTATTTTCTGTGCTAAATCTATAGCGAAGCAAAATCGGAATTTCCAGTAACTGAATGTCGCCATGCAATCTGCTGATCCAATAAGTAGGCTGCCGGTTGAGAGACGAATTGTCTATGGCTACATTGAGTTGCATGCGGTCAAAATGCTTTTCTCCATACTGAATCCCGCTTATCAGGCTTAGTTTATCACTGATCGGCAATTCTACCCGCAGTCCTGCCAAATAACCGGAAAGGCCTGTATCATTGAACTCAGCAGCAGAGAAAATCCTGCTGGCAGTAAGTCCCAGACGAATGGCTCGCAAGCCGTTGGAGCTAGCTTCCTTATCCAGGCCCTGAGGGCCTGAAGCCAGAGGAGGCATTATTTTATGTTGAAGAGGCCTGCCCTTACTTATCTGGAAGACCGTGCGCTTAGCCTGGACATTGTCAACCAAAGGCTCCGTTTGCGCAAGTTGCGGTTTCTCCTGATTATTTTCCGGCGAAACAAGGTGAGTTGGCAAGTGCTGAATTCGCGGAGTTGTTGCGCCTTCAGATAAGGACGCCTTTGCTTCATGGGCTATGCCTTCTGCTTTTGAATTATCAACTTCTTCCTGTGGCTTATCGGCCTGCTTTTTTGTTTCTGTTGGCACACTTTCCTGGCGAATATCATTCGCCATGCTGGTTGGCCCAGGCAGCTGCGTGTCGCCCCACCACAAGAATGCGAGCAGCAGAAGCAGCACTACATCCATTAAAGGAGCTACCTTTTGGAACCATGGCAAAGGCATTTCTGCATTGAGCAGACGATTCATCTCAGCCCAATCCTCCGCCTGCGGCGGAATCTCCATCGCCGCCAGCGGCTGGCGTATGCCGGTATCAAAATCGGCATCCAGCCGATCACCCAGAGTAGCCCAGTCCGCATCAAATGCGGCAAAACTCAAGCCTCCCAGCTTGGCTCGCACGGCCATATCAAAGGGATGTCCCAACATCTCATTCATGGCATCCCAATCCGCAGGATCGTACGCAACAGAAGCTGCAGCCAGCCTGGAGGCCATTGCAGCATCAAAGTCGGCATCCAGCCTTTCAGCCAATGCCTCCCAGTCAGAAGGGCCCTCTGCCACTTCATAAGACTGAAGCTTCGTACGAATTAACCGATCAAAGTAATTATCCTGCATATTTCTCACTTTCGACTTTTGCAACCATCCGGGATGACAGGATCATGCGTTGGAGTTTGGCTCTTGCTTTTGCCAGGTTAGACTTAGATGTCCCTTCACTTATTCCTAATGCTTCTCCCACTTCTTTATGGGAGTAGCCTTCGATTACATACAAATTGAATACCGTACGATAGGCCGGAGAGAGCTTTTGAACCAGTTTCAAAATTTCTTCTTCACTTAGCTCTGAGACCACATCGTGATTGGCCGCCTCATGCACTGCATGATTGATCTCAACGAAGTTGGGTTTTTTGGCATTTTTTCGATAATGATCTATAGATGTATTGATCATGATTCGCCGTATCCATGCCCCCAAATTTGTCCCTTCCTTGAAGCGGGTCATATTTTTAAAGACCTTCATGAAACCCTCATGGAGCACATCCCTTGCTTCTTCCCTATCAGAAGCATAACGCATACATACCGCCATCATGCTACCATAATAGCGCTCGTACAAGAGTTTCTGCTGTGTGCGGTCCTGCCTTATACAGCCATGTACGACTTCTTCTTCATTGTACTTTGGTGCTCCCATTGGATCGTTTTTAAAAACGCCCCTTGTTTCGTAAGGGTTGCTTTGGGTTGTACTTTAAATGAGCCATTCGATATCAGCCTAAAATTTCTTACCTTTTTAATCCACCTCTTGATTTTTTCGAAAAAATGTAAAACTATCATTCAAGAATAATATTTGGCCCGTAATTTGTCCTTAGGTAAGCAACGTGTAATTTTCCTCCCATTAGTATTCCAATGAAAAGATTCCATTTCTTACCTGATTTAAAACTTGCTGCCATTGCTGTTCTGTTGTTGACAGCAGCTGTTGCAGTCTGTTTTAGCCCCAAATCCCGGTCAGATCTGCCGCCGACAGCCTTGCAGATAGTGGATAACCATGATATCCTGCATGTAGGCAAAGGCCAACCTGCCGGAGCGTCATCCCAATATATAAATGAAAACGCGAAAGTGACGATCTTTATTCGTGAAGATCAGCCTTCTCTTCAACTCAGGTACAACCTCCCTGGCACCCATGCCATCACTTTGAGGTTGTACGATCAAAGCGGCTCTCTACAGCATATTGAAAAGCTCATGAATGTTTATGAAGGCATGGAACGCGCTTTGGACCTGACTCATTTAGAGGAAGGCAACTATCGCTTACAGCTAAGTACTGAAAAAGGGACCTCTTTTTCACAGGAAATTGCGTTGCATACCCACAAGCAGATGTGATTTTTGGAAGCCTAGCCTTTCTTCAGCCTCTTGATCACCCGTTTTCCGCGTGATTTATACCCCGCCGAACCCCAATCCATCTGAGCTTCTATCACAGCAACAACTTCATCCCGCAACTCTGGATAAGGCATAGCAATATTTGCTGCGACATCCATGCTAAAAATGCGAAGAGCTACGGCTTTGGCAGGGGAAGCGATCCAGGCAAGTGCCAGGTCATATAACTCTCCCTCTATCTCTTCTGGAATTTTTATGAAACCCAGACTTCTAATCAAAGCCCGATGCACAGCATCATGTTTCTCTTTGCGCAGCAAAGGCAGGACATCACCAAAGTACGGCTCCATCAAAGCGGGATTGCTTTCCAGGGTATAGGACAAAACCCAGGCTGCCCGCTGAGGAATGGGAGGGGTTCCCTCCCGGATAAGTTTCCACAAATCATCAAATAGTTGCTTATCGCCCACTATCTGTGAGCTAAGGGCCATGGTATGCATTTTAGCATGCCTTTTGAGCAATTCCTGTTCGAGATTCATGGAGGAAAGTCTATGGGATGATGGATGGCGCTTATGCCATTTTACTCATACTGATACCGAAGCGTTGAACCGCTGTTAAATCCTTCTATATCCAGCACAATTTCTGAATAATTGGTATCTCTCAGGCCTAACAGGCTGAATCTAAGCGTGGTATCTATGGCTGCTTCGCAAGCATCCTGATCATCAAAAGAAAGGACAAGCGGGGCTACAGGTGGTGCCGATTCATTTAAAGCCCCAATGTATATCAGGTCAAAATTTGCCGTCCCACACCCTCCTGCATAGTTGACCACTATTTCGAGACAATTGGAATCAATCACAGCGCTTTTAAACTGAAAGGCGTCTCTCGGTGCTGTCAGAAAGCTATTTCTGCCTATAAGGAGAGTATCACAAGGATCTGCTGCCGGAACAGGCTCGTCATCCGGAGTACAGGCAAAAAAGAAAAGAAGGCTAAGTAGGCCCAAAAGGCTGATTAGATGCGTTTTCATTGATGTTGTTTTAGGTTAAAACGATGGTTTTAAAGAATACGGCAAGGCGGTCAAAAACGCTGCATACTCAGCTGATCAGGATTTGAACAAATCGCCAAACGTCCTCATAGGAATTGTACAAAGGCACGGGGGCCATTCGGATCACATTGGGTTCGCGCCAATCGGTTATGACACCCTGCTCCATCAGTTTGTTGAACAAAGCCTTGCCATCCTTCAGGGTGAGCAATGAAAGCTGAGCACCTCTCTGCGCGGGCTCGCTGGGCGTAATGACCTGAATAGGTACCTGCTCGTAGACATCAGCCAGGAGGTACTCCAGGTAAGCTGTGAGTTTGAGGCTCTTGGCGCGCAGCGCCTCCATCCCGACTTCGTCGAAGATCGCGAGCGAAGCTCGCAGAGAAGCCATCGACAGGATGGGCGCATTGCTGAGCTGCCAGCTCTCCGCTCCTGCTATCGGACGAAATTCTGATTCCATCAGGAAGCGACGCTCCTTGTCATGGCCCCACCAACCCGCGAAGCGCGGGCGATCCGTATCCTGCGCGAAGCGCTCATGCACAAAAAGCCCCGCCACAGAGCCGGGACCGGCATTACAATATTTATAATGGCACCAGGCGGCGAAGTCTACGCCCCAGTCGTGCAGCTTAAGCGGCACATTGCCGACTGCGTGCGCCAGGTCAAAGCCGACGATACAGCCTTTGGCATGGCCAGCCTGAACGATTTTTTCCATCTCAAAGAGCTGGCCGGTATAGTAATTCATGCCCCCAAACATGATGGTGGCGATGCTATCGCCTTCCCGAGCGATCATATCGAGGATGTCCTCGGTCCGCACCGTATATTCCCCTTCACGCGGCTTCATTTTGATAACAGCATCTTTCGGGTCAAAGCCGTGAAATTTTGCCTGCGAATCCATCGCATAGTGATCGGAAGGGAAAGCATCCGCTTCCATCAAAATCTTGTACCTCGTAGCCGTAGGCCGGTAAAACGAGACCATCAACAGATGGAGATTGTTGGTGAGGGAACCCATCACCACGGCTTCTCCGGCCTGTGCGCCGACGAGGCGAGAGACAGATTCCGTCAGGAATTCGTGATAGGGCATCCAGGGATTGCGGGCATGAAAATGCCCTTCGACGCCAAATTTCGCCCAATCATCCAGTTCTGTCATCACGTAGTCACGTGTGCTTTGGGGCTGGAGGCCCAGCGAGTTACCGGTGAAGTAGAGAAATGGCTCGCCATTTTTTTGCGCAGGCAAGTGAAATCGCTCCCGATAGGAGCGTAATTGATCCTGTGCGTCGAGCTGTCTTGCGAATTGTAAGGTATTGGTAAATGGAATCGGTGGCATATATTTATTTTTTCAGATTCTCTTCTGTAAGCCCATAGCCTTGCAGCCGTATGTGCAAAAACCGCCTGGGAACATCTTCTTTCGCTATTTGCGTCAATATCTGTCCCCAATCAGCGAGCACAAAGGTAAGGGCATCTTCTTTTTTTTGAAATGATCCTTCATACTTTCTCCAGCGATCGAAAATGAGGGTAATCATTTCTTTGGCGAGGGAGGTGGGCAAAGAATGCGAGACAAGGAATGCCAAAAGAAGATTTTCCCCCTGCTGCCATTTTTTCCAAAAACCGGATTCATAGGTGGCTAGCAGGATTTTCAGGCTATCCAAAGGGTGCTTTTGTGCCAGTCGCAACTGCATTTTTTCGACAAGGAAATCCGCCTCTTTCCTTTTCAGAATTTGTGCCCGGATATCCTGAATATTTTCAAAGCTAAGTAAGCCTGGCTGCGAGGAGTTTTTATCTGTGAGCTGATATTCCCCTGCGGAAATGGCAAGCCCAACGGCAATGATATGCTTGCAAAAACCTCCCTGCTCATAAGGGCAATTGCAGATGGCCTGCAATTTTTCTTCCCCGACATCGATTCCTACTTTGTAGGGAACCATGGAACTGCCTTTTACCTCTGCCTCAAAGATATCGCCCCGCCTGTAGATGCTGAGGATCGTTTTTTTTTGTTCAAAAGCTATTTTACCCCTTTCAAAAACCTGGGGCAGGCTGCCGGAAACAAACAGATTCTCCAAATTTTTCATTTCCCAGGCGCTTATTTTTTTCGCTCAATCGAATAAGCCATCAACTCCAGCATAGACGTTTTGGCAGGAGAATCTGGAAAATAATCCAGCAACTCGCGCGCTTCGGCGATGTATTCATGCATGACTTTTTGGGAGTAGGTAATGCCTCCATTGTCTTTGACATAGGCGATCAGGTAGGCAACCTTTTCCTTGTTCTCATTGTGGTTTTTCACAATGTTGACGAGGCGTCGGCGCTCGCGCCAGCTGGATTTATTGAGGACATGGATGAGGGGGAGCGTCATTTTGCGCTCTTTGATGTCGATGGCGAG
Organism: Bacteroidia bacterium; assembly: GCA_030430205.1. Classification (GTDB taxonomy): domain Bacteria; phylum Bacteroidota; class Bacteroidia; order J057; family J057; genus JAUIGE01. Next base: position 252,259 of record JAUIGE010000001.1, read on the forward strand.
GGGCTTGCCGATGTCATCGGTGCCGTAGTCGAGCAGGTCATCTTTGATCTGAAAGGCGAGGCCCATCTTCTCGCCAAACATGCGCATGCGCTCGATCAACTCTGCATCCGTACTGGCGCTGGCAGCGCCAGTGGCGCAGCAGGAAGCCATCAGCGAAGCTGTTTTTTGGCGGATGATGTCGATGTAGACGGCTTCGTCTATATTGAGCAAACGGGATTTTTCCATTTGCAACAATTCGCCTTCAGACATCAGCCTGACTGCTTCTGAGACGATGCGCAGCAGTTTGTCGTCATTGTGTTCCAACGCCATCAGCATACCTCTTGAAAGCAAAAAATCTCCCACCAGCACGGAGATTTTGTTTTTCCAAAGTGCATTGATGGAGAAAAAGCCGCGGCGTTCGTCGGAGTCATCCACGACATCGTCGTGGACAAGGCTGGCCGTGTGGAGCAGCTCCACCAAAGCCGCACCTCTATAGGTGCTGGGGTTGATACCGCCACAGATATTTGCGCTGAACAGCACCAGCATCGGGCGGAGTTGCTTGCCTTTTCGCTTGATGAGGTAGCGCGTGACCCGGTCCAATAGCGCAACATCGCTGCGCATGGAGGATCGAAAGTACTTTTCGAAGTACACTAGCTCATCGGCGATAGGCGCCTGGATTTCTTTGAGTGCATTGCTCATCTTCCCGGCGAAGTTACTAATATTCCCGTTTTATTTATCCGCACCATATTTCTATTCGCTTTTCAATTTCAGCTTGTGGAAGTCTTTGATTCAGCGATTTCAGCTTCCTGATTTTTTCACAAGCGTCTGATGGAAGAATGATTTTCTCCGATAAAAGTTTATCTAAAATCCATAATATTCCATGTACTTCAATTCCTGCTTTTTGCGTTGTTCTTCGCAATTTCCTATCCCCTGTTAACAGAATGGCCTGGTTTTGCTCTGCGAGGAACCAAACAGAGCAATCCTGAATAGAAAACAAAATCTGATGTTTTGAATTTCAAAGGAAGCTGAAAAAGTTGATCTAATATGGATAATTCAACACAATCGATGAGAATATTCGCATCCTGGATAGCGACAATTTTCATTTAGATTAGGGTAAAAATAGTTTTCATAGAGCTTAGACTCTGGTTGGCTAGAGAAGCTGCTTTACTTAGGGTAATTAACTCTTCTGCCAGGGCCTTGTATAATAACTGATCGAATCGGTATGCTTTTTCTTCTCCAAGATATTTACCAAAATCTTCTTCTTTACGATGTTGTTCGCTTTGATTTCTCCATTGCCAAAAACGCTTTACTACTCCATCAGGAAATATATCAAGGTCCCTGGCACGATAGACTATGGCTGCCAAAGAGATTCCATAATACTCTTTAATAGGGATGAGTTCCAAAAGGCTGATTTTGCTTCTTTTTATACCTAATTCTTTCAAAATCACTTTCTGAGGTAACAGCATGGCACCTGCAAAACGATTGCAGGCTTTTTCTATAAACTTATGGGTGCTATCCTTTGGAAAAACCAAAAGCAAATGACCGAGTTCGTGAAGTGCAGTAAAGCGCTTGCGTAAATTGTCAAAATTTCCATTGATCACAATCACAGGAATATTGTCATTTACCCAGGTACTCAATCCATCAAATTGGAGGTTGGTCTTGCTTTCAATCACTTTAATTCCCTGACTTTCCAGCATCTCCAAAATATTAGGAATGGGATTAAGACCCAATTGCCATGCATCAAGTAAGCAGACTGCTGCAGCCTCAACATCCTCCAGATTCGAAATAATCTTATTGTATAGTGGGTTTGAAAAGGATGCTTGTATTCCTAAATAATTTTCCAATTCTAAATAAGGTTCCAATTTATCCTGTATACTGGTTTTTATTGCTTCCAGCTTCTGCCCTTTTAAAGATGCTCGTTTCCTAAAATCGACCTGGCCCAAAGGAGTAACAATGGGTCTAAAGAAAAAATCCACTGGCTTTTCAAGAACCTTAGCCAATGATATCAGCGTGGTACTTTCAGGTTTTTTCTTTCCGTTTTCATATTGACTGATAGCTTGCTTTGAGACGCCAATCGCGTCAGCCAGGACTTGCTGAGTGAATCCTTTTTGTAACCGGGCAGACTTTATTCTAAAGGAAAAAAGAGATAAAACTTCCATATCGCATTTTTTGGTTTACCAATATACGATTTATATACAAAAAGTTAACCGGGTTTATTTTTTATCATCTTCCAGAAAATTTTAAGCCATATCCGTTTTCTCCGTTCTTTCAGACAGAAGTCACTAATCAACAGGCATAATTAACTGCTCATGCGCCCGCTTCATTAATAGGCAGTCCTTTTTTCGGAAATTGACATAATTAGAACTCCCGCCATGACGAGAATTGTTGTAACATTCCTGTTTTTTCTTTCGCCCTTATCACTTTTGGCCACTCACATTGTAGGAGCTGAACTTTTTTATGCCTGTACCAATTCCACCACCCATACCTATGAGCTGACGCTCAAGATGTATCGCGACTGCGACAATGGACAGGCAGCTTTTGACAATCCCATCGTCTTGTTTGTCTTTGATGGCGCCAATGACTCCCTGGTGCAAACCATCAATATCCCGAAACCATTTTTGACACCCGAGATTCGTCCTACGAATTGGGATAGCTGCGTCGGCAGGCCTTATGATATTTGTGTGGAAGAAGGCGTTTATCGAACGACCATCACCCTCCTGCCGCGGCCCGGCGGCTATAACCTGGGCTGGGCCCGTTGCTGTCGCAACCAAGCCATCACCAATCTGGCTGTGCCCCTGGGCGAAGGTGCTACCTTTCTGGCCCATGTGCCGGATCCCGGCCTGGCCGTCTGCAATTCCATGCCGGTTTTCAATCAATTTCCACCTATTTTCCTTTGTGCCAACCAACCTTTCAATTTCGATCATTCGGCTACTGATCCCGATGGGGACTCTCTCGTCTATGCGATTGTAAATCCTTATACAGGTCTTGATTTGTTGGGAAATGGCGCAGGCAACCCCACACAGAATCCTTCTGCTCCGCCTCCGGTCGTTGACCTGACCAACCTACTCGGACCTCCGCCCTACCAGACGGTTACGTATGCACCGGGCTACAGCTGGTCTGATCCTTTTGGGTCCGGCAACTTTGTGATCAATTCGCAGACAGGATTTATCACCGTTACGCCCTATCAGACGGGAATTTTCGTCTTTGCCATTTCGGTATTTGAATACCGAAATGGCGTCCTGATCAGCGAAAATCGCCGCGATTTCCAGATACATATCCTCAACTGCCTTCCGCAGGGTGCTCCGCCCCAGATCGTGCATGACCTCAGCGCGCTGAGACATAGCGGCGATACCGTTTTTGTTTCGGCAGAAGAAGCCTTCTGCTTCCCCGTCGCTGTCACGGACAGCAATGCGCTGGATACATTGACAGCCTATACTGTCAGTACAGCCTTTGGAAATGGCACTTTTACGCCGCCTCACGCTACTTTCAACTGGACAGGCCTCAACCCCATTACGGGGCAAGTCTGCTGGCAACCGTCCTGTGTATATGTGAATCAGACGATTCCGCTGGTTATTGGTGCTTTTGATGTGGGGGATTGCCCCAATATTGCCGATGTCTTTGACACGGTCTATGTGCACATTGATTTGCCGCCCAATATTCCGCCTGTCGTAACGACCAATTTAAGCGGATTGAATACGATTGGCGATACCATCATCGTCAAGGCTGAAGACAATTTGTGCTTTACTTTTGCCGTGACAGATGTCAATGCCCGTGATACGCTACGGGCCTTTCCCGCCAGCCCCGTTTTCAACGGGGCCAATCCCCCCAGCTTTAGCTGGACAGGCATCAATCCTGTCCAGGGGCAGATTTGCTGGACACCCAGCTGCCAGTATGCCGGGCAGGTGATTCCGCTCACCATCGGTGGGCAGGATGAGAGCAGTTGTAACCGCACTGCTTTTGCCTACAAAACCGTCTATGTAAAAATCGTGGTCCCACCCAATGCGGGCCCGGCCATTACGAGCAATCTATCAGGCCTGACGGTAAATGGCGACAGCATTTTTGTCTTTGCGACAGATTCGCTTTGCTTTACTTTCAATATCTCTGATCCCAACATCATCGATACGCTTCAGGCCTATCCGATCAGTCCTATTTTTGGGGCGGCGGATCCGCCGGATTTTAGCTGGATTGGCACCAATCCGATTCAGGGGCAGATCTGCTGGCAACCCGGTTGCCAATATGTCGGGCAAGTGATTCCCCTGATCTATGGTGGACGCGATGATGCGCTGTGTAACAGCTGGAAAAACGTACAGGACACCGTCTATGTAGTGGTGAAAATCCCCCCCAACCGACCGCCTCAGGCGCAACACACTTTCGGCGGACTGCCGAGGGTGGTGGGTGATACCATCATAGCCGATGCAGGAGATCGTTTTTGTTATCGAATAGACTTTTCCGATATAGATACAGGCGACAGCCTGAGGATACGGGCGATAAGCCCCATTTTTACCACCGGCGCTCCCCTGCCTACGATCCAGACCGTAGGCGTCAACCCCACAGTCGTACAGGTATGCTGGGAGCCGGGATGTTCCTATCAGGGACAATTGATTCCGATGGTTATTTCCGCTACAGATAATGGGAAATGCAATACCAGCTTCACGGTTTTTGATACCGTTTGGATCAAAATCAGCTCGCCCGGCACTTTACCTCCGATCATCAAAACCTTTTTGCAGGGAAATACAGTGGTTGGAGATACCGTCTATATAGACGTGAAGGATAGTGCCTGTTATGATTTTATTGTCATTGATAAAACCTTTGATAACGGCATACAGGCGACTTTTTCCTTTCAGGATTTGAGTGGAAGGCAGTTAGGTTTTGGTACCTACAGCCTGCATTATCGGAATGATACCATCTTTGGTCGCGTCTGCTTCAAGCCGCCCTGTGTTACGGGCGGAAAAATGTACAAAAACGTCATCACAGGCATTGACAATGCCTCCTGCCCACCCTTTTCGCAGACTGAAAAGATCATTTATATCAAGGTAAATACAGACTTTCTGGCCGATGCCGGTGCTGATATTGGCTACTGTGAAGGCAGCGGCGGCGGCCAGCTCAGCGTCACGCCCCTGGGCGGGCGTGGGCCTTATACCTATCATTGGGGATGTAACAATCCTCCCAACTGCGGCCTCGGCAATCCTTATGCCCAGACGACCCTGGCCAACCCCAGCAAGACGACAAGCTATCACGTTCAGATCACTGATGCCGACGGCTGCACCAGCGAAATAGATTCGATCACCGTCCGCGTTATCGCCCGCCCCATCGTCGATGCGGGTCCGGATGTGTATCTCTGCGAAGGTGCCCCCGGCATCTTTATGAAACCGCGTATCCTCAATCCCAATGAGGCAAGAGGCCCCTACCGATACCAATGGAGCCCCGGCAAAGGCCTGATCAATCCAACCATTTACAACACCTACGCCAACCCAGACACCACCACCATCTATACGCTGGTGGTCACTTCAGCCAATGGCTGCTCCAGTTTCAATACGACCCTGGACTCTTTGAGTACCATGGTGATCAACCGCGTGAGTACTCCCCGGGCAGATGCCGGGCCAGATGTGCACATCTGCTATGGAGATTCAGCTCAGTTGCTGGGCTCTGCCCAGGGATCACATCCGCCATTCACTTATGAATGGACGCCTGCCATCGGCATGAATCACCCCAACTTCCATGCGCCCAAAACCAGTCCGAACCAGACATTCACCTACTTTCTTGTAGCCTTTTCTCAGGGCTGCCCCAGCCCCGCGGACTCCGTCCGCGTGATCGTGCACACCCTGCCTACGGCAGAGCCAGGATCAAAAAAAGCCATCTGTCTGAGAGACAGCGTGAAACTTCCCGGCATAGCCGGGGGAGATCTGGCATCCGACTATCGCTACCGATGGTCGCCAGCTCATGGCCTCAGCCATGCCCATATCGCGCAACCCAAGGCTTCGCCCGATACTACCACCGACTATGTGCTGGATGCAACCTCCATATATGGCTGTGGCACAGTGCCTTACAAAGTCAATGTGCGGGTAAAACCCACGCCCATCGCAGATGCGGGGCCGGATGATTTCATCTGTAGAGGAGATACGGCACAGCTATCGGCCAGCCATACCATGGGCGGTGAGCCTGCCAGTGGCACAACTGTTTTTTACTCCTGGAAAAAAATGGATGGCCTTCGGGATTTATATATTACCAATCCATTTGTTAACCCGCTGAACAGCACCAGCTATGTGGTTAGCACTTCTTATGAGGGCTGTACAACGACAGACTCTGTCGTCATCGAAGTTTTCAATGCGATTGACAACCGTGTGATCACGGCAGATACAAATCATATTTGTAGCGGGGATTCGATCCAGCTTTTCGCCTACGGCGGATCAGGGGCAGCGACTTATCGCTGGACGCCCGCACAGGCTGTAAGTGACGCCAGCGTCCAGAATCCCTGGATACATCCAGATCAGACGACTAGCTATACCGTCTTCATTGAAGAAGGAAAATGCAGTGCTTTTGACAGCATTTCCATCCAGGTGACGCCTACTCCTGAGGCTGTCTTTTTGCATACCCACTTATCGGGTTGTGTGCCGCTGGAAGTCGGCTTCCAGGCGACCGATCCGCATGCGATCGCTTATGTGTGGGATTTTGGCGATGGCTCGCCGATCCAAAACGGGCAAAGCCCGGTGCATCTCTTTCAGCAGGAAGGGAGCTATCAGCTCACCTTCAGCGCCATAGGCGCTTCGGGTTGCGAGTCGACGGACTCGTCGAGGGTGGTGACGGTTGGTGCAGCCGTGACGGCTGCTTTTCAAGCGGAGCCCGGCACGGATGTGCCGCTCTACCTGCCCGAAGCGGAAGTCCGCTTTCTGAATCTTTCCGTCGGTGCCCAAAGCTGGCTTTGGGACTTTGGCGATGGGGCGGGCAGCTATGCGCAGCATCCTGTGCATCTTTTTGACCAGGCAGGAAAATACACGGTCATGCTCATCGCCACAGACGAATACGGCTGCTCGGATACCGCCACGATGGCGCCTTTCCTTATTGAAAGCCCCGACCTCTTTATCCCAAATGTCTTTTCCCCCAATCATGACGGTATCAATGATGTCTTTGGGGTAGAATATAGCGGCAATGCCGATTTCCATTTGCAGATTTTCAATCGCTGGGGGCAGAATATTTTTGAATCGCAAAGTCCATTGGAGCAGTGGGCCGGGCGCGGCAGTCGAGGCGAGGAGCTGAGCGCTGGGGTTTATTATTATGTGTTGAAGGTGGGAGAAAAGGAATTTAAGGGGAATGTGACGATGTTGAGGTAAAATTTCAATTTACTCAATGTATTGAGTAAATAGTAAAACATGTATCAACGTTCTCATTATCAAATACTTGAAGACAGGATAAAAGAGCCTCGCAGGTCTATCCATGTCATTCTTGGCCCTCGTCAGGTTGGAAAAACTACTTTGGTCAGGCAATTTCTGAAAAATTATTCTGGAGCATATCACTATGTTTCAGCCGATGCAGTTCCCAATGCAGAGGTTGTATGGCTGAAGCAGCAATGGGAGCTTGCCCGCTTACATTATTCCAGAAGCAAGGACGACTTTTTACTGGTAATAGATGAAGTGCAAAAGCTGTCAAACTGGAGTGAGATGGTGAAAGCACTCTGGGATGAAGACACTTTTGAGGAAAGGAATATTAAGGTGGTGCTTTTGGGTTCTTCCCGCCTTCTCTTGCAAAGAGAGTTAAAATACTCGAGCATCTCTGAGTTTCAAACTCTTTACATGAACTATTGGACCTTTAGTGAAATGCAAGAATCTTTTCAGTGGACTCCTGAGCAATATATCTGGTTTGGTGGTTATCCAGGTTCTGTGCATTTGATTGAAAACGAAGAACGCTGGAAACAATACGTTTTGCATTCGCTCATCGAAAGCAGTATTTCCAAAGACGTTTTGATGCTGAGCCGGATTGATAAGCCCATGCTGATGAAGCAGCTATTCGAATTGGGAAGCCTGTATTCCGGGCAGATTCTGGCGCTGAATAAAATTTTGGGACAACTGCATGATGCAGGAAATACCACTACGCTTTCGCATTATTTGAACTTACTGGATTCAGCTGCGCTTTTGGCAGGCTTGCAAAAATATTCGCAGGGAATCATCCGCCAAAGGGCCTCCAGCCCTAAATTTCAGGTGTACAACACCGCCTTGCTCAGCGCGCAAAGCCCTGATACTTTCGAACAAGTTCGCAAGAACTTACCCCAATGGGGCCGCTGGATTGAGTCGGCGATTGGTGCGCATCTGATCAATCATAGCCATGAAGGAGGCTACCAATTGCAATATTGGCGGGAGCGAAATGACGAAGTAGATTTTGTTATTTCCAAAGGAAATCGTGTGGTAGCCTTAGAAATCAAAAGCGGAAAAGGACGTCTCACGTCAGGGATGAAGGCATTTAACCACAAATACCCTGACGCAAAAGTCCTTTTGATATCCGATTCCAGCCTTCGGTGGCAGGATTTTCTCAAAATCAATCCACTGGATTTATTTTAGCCTCTACCCTTCAATCATATCCTTCCCCACCTGAATCTTAATGTCTTCCCCTTGCGACTTCCCGATCGCTGCTGCGATCATCAGGTTGCCATTGATATTGATGGTGGTGCGGCACATGTCGAGGATACGGTCGAGGCCGAAGATGAGGGCGATGCCCGCTTCCGGTACGCCTATGCTGCTGAGTACGAGGGCCAGCGTGATCATACCCGCTCCCGGCACGCCTGCGGCGCCGACCGATGCCAGCGTAGCTGTCAGGACGATGGTCATTTGCGATGCAAAATCCAGCTCGATGCTGTAGACCTGGGCGATGAAAATCGCCGCTACTGCCTGGTACAAGGCCGTTCCGTCCATGTTGACGGTCGCGCCGAGCGGCAGCACAAAGCTGCTGACTTCGCGTGAAACGCCCAGATTTTTTTCTGCTACATTCATACTCAGGGGCAGCGTCGCGCTACTTGAAGAGGTACTGAAACCGAAGATTAGGGCTTCTTTCACCGCCCGGATAAAGAGGATAGGGCTCTGCTTCAGGTAAAAATAGATGACTGTCAGGTGCGTCAGGATAACATGCAGCAGCAAGCCTGCCACCACGATCAGGGCATATTTTACCAGCAATACCAAGACATCCAGCCCCAGCGTGGCGACCACATCGACCATCAGGGCAAAGACGCCATAAGGCGCCGTTTCCATGGCGAGCGTCACCATCTTGATGACGGCATCGTTGAGGCCGTCGAAGGCCCGAATGAGCGGTTCCGCCTTGGAGGCGGGTATGAGGGTCATACAGATTCCCAGAAAAAGGGCGAAAAAGATGACGCCCAGCATCTCGCCGTCGGCGATATCTTTAAAGGGATTGAGCGGCACCATGCGCACAAAAAGGTCCGTTACCTTTTTAAACTGGCTTTGCTCCTTCATCTCATCGGCTTTCGCAGTTTTGGCATTTGCCTCACTTTCGTACTGCTCGATGAGCTGCTGTTTTTTGTCCTCCGGCAAGCCCTTGCCGGGATTGCCAAGATTGGCGACCCCCAGCCCGATCAGCACGGCGATCGCCGTGGTAATCATGAAAAATCCGAAGGATTTCAGGCCCAGGCTTCCCACTTTGCGGATGTCGCCCAGCCCGGCAGCTCCCAAAATCAGGGATACCAATACCAGCGGAACGACCAGCATTTTGATCAGGCGGATGAAAATATCCCCAATCGGCTTAAGGTAGGTCGTGAAGCGCGCCCAGCCATACTTATTTTTGAATTCTGCCTGACTGATTTTCCCATTGCCGTTTTTATCCAATTCTTTAAAAACGGCCTTTGCCCGAAGAGTAGGCGGCGCATAAGCCAAAAACTCCTGTTTCGTTAATTTCGAATCCTGCTCCTGATCGATTTTGGCAAACTCCTCCTGAACCGCCACCAAAATGGCGCGGCTGGTATTGTATTCTGCTGCTGTCACGATTAAATCCTCATCTCCATCCATTCTCAAAAAATCCGCATGACCAAGCCCCGCCTTACTCATCAAGGCCTCTTCCCAGGCCAGCGTCTGGCTGGAATCCAGGTCCATAGCGCCAAAATCAGGCGGTAATTTCAGCAAGACACTCTTGCTGCCAACATACTCATCACGGGTGATGATCTGGTCATTGTTGCGGTCCAGAACGATGAAGTCCTGGATTTCAGGACTCAAAGCCTGGGCATTTTTTTCAAACTCCTGATAGGTGATAAACTCGCTGCTATCCGTATCCCAGGCAGCAAATTTTTCCTTATCAAAAATGATGTTAAACAAATAGCCCACGATGATTCCCGCGAGCATACCGATCAGAATTTTTGTGTAGAGTTTCATGAGTCAGATGTGATAGATTCAGACCGTAGTTTAACAAAATTTAGCCTTTAGTAAAAAAGGCCTTCAAAAAAGGGGGATGTTTCCCATTCCCACCTTCATGTTAATCTACTGCACCTTCCAGTAAATCCGGGCCACCAACAAGTTCTCTACCGGGTCATGAGTTTCAAAAAATGAAACCTATTCCCCCAATCTCTTCCCCAGACTTCCCATATAAATATCTTTGAAGTCCTCGATGTCACCGAGATACTCTCCGTCAATCTCTACCCTGCCGGAAGTCACGGTGCCCAGGACGAGGACTTCCACGCCAAACTCGGAAGCAACTTCCAGAAACTCCTCCTCATAGCGGGGATCGACAGTCACGATGGCGCGTCCTCCGGCTTCGCCATAGAGGAAAGCATCCTCGCGAATCTCGACGGGCGTCTCGATCACAAAGCCCATATTATTGGGAAAGGCACTTTCCAGCAAAGTGATGGCAGCACCGCCATCGGATACATCATGTGCAGAGTAGATCAGTTCCTGATCGATCAGTTTGAGCAGGGCTTTCTGCAATTTATGCTCATCCTCCAGGTTGAGGTAGGGAGCCGGGCTGTGCTTGATGCCACGGTAGTGGTAGAGATAGTCAGAGCAGCCGAGGTCTTCGACCATTCTGCCCATCTGATAGATCACATGGCCTTTCTTGCGAAAGTTCATGGACATTTTTTTGTTGAAAGCATCTTCAATCAATCCCACCATACCGATGGTAGGGGTGGGGAAGACAGAGCCTCCGCTTTCAGATTGGTTGTAAAAACTCACATTACCACCGGTAACTGGCGTGCCGAATTTTTCGCAGGCTTTTTTCATGCCACGTATCGCTCCGGCAAACTGCCAGTAAACTTCGGGCTTGTAAGGATTGCCGAAATTGAGGCAGTTGGTGACGCCTATGGGCGTACCGCCACTGCAAACGATGTTGCGGGCAGCTTCAGCTACAGCCAGGGCACAGCCCTGCTCGGGATCTGCATGCACATAGCGCGGATTGCAATCCGCTGTCACCACCACGGCCTGCTCACGGCCGATGATCCGCACGACGGCGGCGTCGGAAGGATCATTGGTGGACATATTGGAGGTGCCCACCATGGAGTCGTACTGCTCTGTCACCCATCGCTTGGAAGCGATGGAAGGCAGCGCAAGCAGGAAGTCGATGACTTCCAGGTGCTCTTCACCGGTAGCCTCCGGCACTTTGGAAAGCTTAAATTTCTGAATTTCTTTCAGGTAAGCAGGCTCTTTTTGCTCACGCACATAGACAGGCGCGCCGCCTCCCAGGACGAGAGACTCTGCGGGAATCTCAGCGATCAACTCGCCTTTGTGAAAATAGCGGAGCATGCCCCCATCAGTCACCGTAGCGATCTGCTCGCAATGCACATCCCACTTTTTGCATATATCTATGATCTCCTGCTCGCGGCCTTTTTTCACTACAAAAAGCATACGTTCCTGAGATTCAGAGAGCAGGATTTCCCATGCTTCCATATTCTCCTGGCGGGTAGGAATCTTGTCAAGGTCTACGTCCATACCGGCATTGCCTTTGGCGGCCATCTCGGAAGTAGAGCAGGTGATCCCTGCGGCTCCCATATCCTGCACGCCTACGAGTGCGCCGGTCTCTATACATTCGAGCGTGGCTTCCAGCAGGAGTTTTTCCTCAAAAGGGTCGCCTACCTGCACAGAAGGCAATTTGCTTTCCGAATCCTCGCCTATATCCTCCGAAGCGAATGTCGCTCCATGGATGCCGTCTGTTCCGGTGGAAGAGCCGATGATAAAAACAGGGTTTCCGGCACCTTCAGCGATCGCAGAGGCTGTTTTACCCACTTCGACTATGCCTACACTCATCGCATTGACGAGCGGATTGATATTGTAGCAGGGATCGAAGAAGACTTCCCCGCCGACGGTAGGCACGCCAAAGGCGTTGCCATAATTGCCGATGCCGCGCACGACACCTTTGAGCAGGTGTTGTGTTTTGGGCAGGCTGAGGTCTCCGAAGCGGAGAGAATTGAGCGCGGCGATAGGGCGCGCGCCCATGGAAAATATATCGCGGTGGATACCGCCGACCCCCGTGGCCGCGCCCTGGTAGGGCTCGATGGCGGAGGGGTGGTTATGAGATTCTATTTTGAAAGCGACGGCCAGGCCGTCTCCGATGTCCATCAGGCCCGCATTCTCTTCGCCTGCTTCGGCGAGCACACGCTCACCTTTTTTGGGCAGGGTCTTGAGTTGCAGGATGGAGTTTTTATAGGAGCAGTGCTCACTCCACATCACGGAGTAAATGCTGATCTCGGTGAAGTTGGGTGTGCGGCCCAGCACTTCTTTGATTTTATCAAATTCATCCGCTGAAATGCCCAGTTTGGCAGCGATCTCTGCGGTGACGGGGGTGCTTACTTGATTGCTCATAATTGCTATTTTTGTCCAAAAAGCTTGTGCCTTGGCTGGAAAGAAGGCGCAAAGATACGAGCTATGGGGGTAAAATGGAATTTTTTTTGTGCGCGAAGGCTTGCCCCCCGGCTATTGCCTCCCAGCACAATTTTCCTGATATTGCCTATCCAATCTGCAACGCATCACTATGCCTGGCTCCACAGACAAATCTCTGATCCACCGCATACCGAAAGAAATCAGCTCGCTTCAGCGGGGGGATAACCACCTTTTTGTGATCGGAATCAACGCCTACCGGCAGCTGGGAAAGCTGGAAAATGCCGTGCGCGATGCGCAGGCTTTCCGGGATGTGCTGCTGGAGCGCTATCGCTTTGAGGCATCGCATGTGACTGAGCTATATGATGCGCAGGCCAATCGCCGCAATATCATGCGTGAGCTAAGGGGCCTGGTAGGAGAACTCAAGCCAGAAGACAGCCTGATCATCTATTTTTCGGGCCATGGGCACTTTGACCCGGTCCTGCAAGAAGGTCATTGGGTGCCGGTGGATGCGACCTATGACGTCATAGATGACTACATCCCTTACAACTTCCTGCAGCAGATCGCCCGCGCCATTCCGGCGCGCCATCTGCTGATGATCGTGGACTCCTGCTACTCAGGAGCGGTGCTGGTGCGGGAAAGAGATGCCGTCAAAGAGCGCTTTGAGCGCGACCCATCTCGCTGGCTGATCGCCTCCGGCCGCAATGAAGTTGTGCCTGACGGCAGCCTGATCGACAGGAACCACAGCCCTTTTGCCAAAGAGCTGCTCGATCTGCTCAGGAACTACAGCGAGGAAGGGCTGACGACCCAAATGCTGATCGCCCGTCTGACGGAAAACGTCAGCTACAATTCTAAGCAGACACCCATTGGGCAGGCCCTGCAGGCGGTAGGACACCAGGGAGGACAGTTTGTCTTTTATCCCCGCAAAAACGAGGCCCGGGACTGGGCCACTGCTCAACAAACAAATACCGTCGCAGCCTACAGCCAGTTCCTGCAAAGCTATCCGCAAAGTGCGCATGCAGATGAGGCCGCCTGGCAGCTAGCCAGCCTCCAACACACCAAATCGGCTTATCGTCAATACATTGACCACGGCGGCAATCAAGTACAGGAAGCCATCCAGCGACTCGGCAGCATAGAAGAAAAAGAAAAATTCGAGCGGGCAAAACGCAAAGGAGAATCTGCTTTGCTGAAGTTCATGGTGGACTTCCCACAGAGTGACTTCCGGGCTCAGGCCCAGGCGGAGATCGCGCGCATCCGCGCACGGGAGCGCGAGCCCGAAGCCTTGCGCGACAGGCAGGATGGCGGGACGAAGGAAGCCCGTGCGCGCAAAGCGCCCGAGCAACAGGCGCAGGAGCGCCAACAAGCCAAAGAAGAAGCGCTCAGACGGAAAGAAGAGAAGCGCGCAGCCGCGGTCCCCTTATTGCAGCGCCCGCCTGTACGCTATGGGCTGATCGGCTTGCCGATCCTGATCCTGCTCATTTGGGGAATCCCAAAACTTAGGGGTAGTAAAACAAACCCGGCTGATTGGCAAACATATAGCCGGCTGATTCAGAAAGCCGATAGCACATTCCAGGTAGGCAGAAATACACATGATCTCAAAACGGTCGAACATGCCAGAAACCTCTACACAGAAGCAAAAAGGCTAACCGATAGTCCCAAACCGAAAGAACGCATACAGGCAGTCAACAAATGGGTCAGAACATATAATGATTCCCTGAAAAAACCAGTTGCCACGGCTCCCCAAACCAATGGTCTCGAAAGGACGGGCACAGAAGACATACCATCCCAAGACCCTGTTCAATTGCTGATCGAACAAGGTTACCGCATCGTGTCCAACTGGCACCAGGAGGTCGCCATCTATGAAAAAGGTAGCAGCAACAAAGTGATGGGCCTCGTGAATAAAGACGCCCAACTCCTCGGCACCCCCTACTACAAAGTAGAAGAGCTCGCCAATGGTTACGCCATCTTTCACAAAGGCGGCAAGCGCGGCTACCTGGACCTGCAAGGCAAGGAGGTGGTCGCAGCGCGCTTCGATGCTGCCTGGCCCTTCGACCGCTCCGGACAGGCCAAGGTGAAGGAGGGAAGCAAGACCTTTTATATCAATACTTCAGGTGTATGTGTGAAGGGTTGTGAGGAGGCTGTGGCTGCTACAACACCTACCCCTATAGATCAGATCCCCATTCCAAAGATGAAGCGGATTGCAGGAGGGACTTTTTTGATGGGAGATACCAACAGCAGCCCAGAAGATGAAAAGCCTGTGCATAAAGTGACAGTCAACTCTTTTGAAATAGGCGTATATGAGGTAACACAAAAAGAATGGAAAGCCGTTATGGGCAGCAACCCCAGCTATTTCAAATGCGACAACTGTCCGGTCGAATTGGTGTCATGGGATAATGTGCAAAAATACATCCGCAAACTCAATCAGTTAACAAGCTCGAACTTCCGCCTCCCCACCGAAGCCGAGTGGGAATACGCCGCAGGCGGTGGCATGATAGACCGCAACAGTGATGGCAGCCGCAAATACACCTTCGCAGGCGGCGATAACCTGGACAGTTACGGCTGGAATAAGAGCAACAGCGGCAGCAAAACCCATCCCATAGGTCAGAAGCGCCCCAATGGGCTGGGGCTCTATGATATGTCCGGTAATGTATGGGAGTGGTGCCAGGACTGGTACGGTTCGGACTACTATTCGACTTGCAATTCTCTGGGGACGGTTTCTAACCCCCAAGGGCCGAATTCTAGTACGGGCCGGGTACTACGGGGGGGTAGCTGGGACAGCGGCGCCTTCTTCTACCGTGTTGCCGATCGCTACGGCATCAGCCCCGACCACCGCAACAGCGATTATGGCTTTCGCCTGGCCAGGACCCTTTAACTTTTATTTCTCGCCTTTTTACCTTTTTCCTTTTTACACCCCCCGTCCTAGACGCCCCCCTCAGGAAGGGGGCTGACGTGTTACATGAGGCGCTTTGCGCCTTTTCTTGTCAACGCACCGCGTACAACCACCCGTAGCGGGATTTGGCAACGAATAATTGTTGCCGTGCGAATCAACCCATGAGATACAACTTGTATCCTTGAAAATGGAAACCCAGCCTTTCAATTTTCAAGGGAAATATCACTTCTTCCCACTCAAATGCTCAATAAGCAACTCTTTTTCCTTGATGATTTGCTCCAATAGCTCTACTTCTCGCTCTAGCGAAGTGATCCGCTGTGTGAGAAGGTTTGTTTGTTCGACACTGTTACCGTATGCAGCTTGAGGTTCCTGAATACTGAGCGTATATCCACTTTTGTTTCTGTATTCCGTCTGAAAATCTTCTCCTAAATCTCCTTCCCCCAAAATAAGCCAATAAGGATTAAGCTGCGGGTATTGCCTCACGATTTGCTGGATGAGCTTAAAGCCCGGAGAACCACCTCTATTTATTAGGTTGCTAATAGTCTGTGGTTTGGCTCCTAATTTTTGCGCGAAGGCCCTTTGGTTCCCTTCACAAGTCAAGGCGATAAGGTATTTGATTCTTTGGTCAATTGTCATCAATAAGCAGAATTGAAAAATTCACACACTTTTACACAAAAGTTTATTTTGTAAATTTTTGTGTATATTTTTACTTTATTCTATCTTCATATCTCAGATGAATAGTAAATACAGTGGCATAAAATAACTATATTTAAGATGGCTAAAGACTATTTTCATGAACTTGTTAAAGAAGCATTGATCAAAGAAGGTTGGCTTATTACCCATGATCCCCTTTCATTAAAGGAATGGGACCCAAAATGGGAAATAGATCTCGGAGCAGAGAAGATAATTGCAGCAGAAAAAGAAAGTGAAAAAATAGCAGTTGAAGTAAAGTCTTTTTTGAATGAGTCTTTTGCTTATGAATTTCATGCAGCCTTAGGCCAATATATCAATTACAAACTGGGCCTGGGGCAGATAGACATCAATAGAAAACTATTTCTGGCAGTACCATTAGAAGTTTGGGAAACAGAGTTTCAGCGTAAAGGCATCCAATTTTCAGTAAACAACCTGAACATCAGATTGATCGTGTACAATACAGAAACCAAAGAAATCGAAAAATGGATACAGTAATTTCAAAAATCGAGCAACATACACAGATCGTTTCCCAATACTTGCGTGATTTGGCAGAGGAAAAGAATAATGCTTTAGGTAATGAAATGACCTATCAGGCAGTGGTGGATGCTGAGCAAAAGCACTTTTTACTGATCCAAATGGGGTGGCAAGAGCATGCGTTTTTGTATTCCGTTTTAATCCACCTGGATATTCACCCTGAAACAGGCAACATCTGGATTCAGCAAAATAATACGGAAATCCTGGTAGCTCAGGAAATGGGAGAAATGGGAATTCCCAAAACCCATTTTGTGCTGGGGTTTCGGCCGGAGCATCTGCGGGTACATTCGGACTATGCGGTGGCATGATCTCTTATTCCCCTCAAGGAGCCTAATCCTCGCACACATCTTTTTGGGAATTATTCAACACCCGCAGGCGACATATTTTTGTCCAAATTAAAAATACAGTTTTTAATTTGGACAAATTTGCATATTTTTCAATATGATTAGTCGTCATCTATCTCAACAAATCCGAAATGCCGCACAACAAATGCCAGTGATCAGTGTGACTGGCCCGAGGCAATCGGGGAAAACCACTTTGTGTAAAGGATTATTCCCTGACTATTTTTATGCAAATCTTGAAAATCCTGAAACAAGGAATTTTGCCATTGAGGATCCTCAGAAATTTTTACAGCAAGGTGAAAAAGGGATGGTCATAGATGAAGCCCAATATGCCCCCGAACTTTTTTCCTATATCCAGGCGAAGGTAGATGAAACTGGAAATAATGGTGAATATATCCTCAGTGGTTCCCAAAACTTCCTGTTTATGGAAAAAATCAGCCAAAGTTTGGCGGGCAGAGTTGCTGTTTTTCACCTGTTGCCTTTTTCACTGGAAGAGCTTAAACCAACTTCTCATAAACCCGAAAGCCCTTATGATTACATTTTGACAGGCGGATACCCCCGCATTTATGACCAGGAAGTAGACCTGAATATTTTTTTCCCATCTTATGTGCAAACCTATGTCGAAAGAGATGTCAGGCAGCTGATTAATGTTGGAGATTTAGATCAGTTTCAACTTTTTACCCGAATATGTGCAGGCAGGGTTGGACAATTATTCAATCAAAGTGCAATTTCAAACGAAACGGGCCTCAGTCAACCCACAGCAAAAAGATGGCTCTCCCTTCTCCAAACCAGTTTTATAGCCTACACCCTGCCTCCCTATTTTCGAAATTTTAACAAACGTCTGACCAAGACCCCCAAAATGTATTTTTATGATACAGGCCTGGCCTGCTATTTATTAGGAATCAGGACCGTACAAGAATTAGAAACGCACTATGCGAGAGGCGCTTTGTTTGAGAACTTTGTGATAAATGAAGTGATGAAATTTTTCCAAAATAGAGGAGAGAATCAACCTTTATACTATTGGCGTGATAAAACCGGGCATGAGGTTGACTTAGTGGTAGATATTGGTGGTAAGATGTATCCTTTCGAAATAAAAAGCGGGCAAACGATTCAATCAGCATTTTTCAAAAACCTGTCATTTTTTAACCGAATTGCAGAAAATGATCCAGAATTGTCGACAATCATCTATGGGGGAGAAACGAGCCAAAATCGCTCTAAGGGCAACCTAAGAAGTTGGCGGGAGATCATGGATGGGAGGTGGTAAGACGTAGAACGAGCCTGCCAGATTTACAGCGATGATCAGATACGTATTTGTTTAAATCATGAAAAAAATCCACCTCATCCCCCTCCTGTTTCTCCTGGCAGCCTGCGCGCAGCAGCCCCGGGACATCCGCCCCAACATCCTCCTGATCGTCGCCGACGATCTCGGCTATACAGACCTCGGCTGCTACGGCAGCGAGATACGCACCCCCAACCTGGATGCGCTGGCGCAGCAGGGCATCAGAAATACTTCTTTCTGTACGGCACCGACCTGCTCGCCTACGCGGGCGATGCTGCTCACCGGTGTGGACAACCACCGCGCAGGTTTGGGCACCATGCATGGCGACGGGGCCCCCAATCAGGAAGGCCAGCCCGGCTATGAGGGCTACCTGAATCAGCAGGTGGTGAGCCTGCCTCAACTGCTGCAGGATGCAGGCTATTTTACAGCCATGGCTGGCAAGTGGCATTTGGGATCGGCGGACGGACAACGTCCGCAGCAAAGGGGCTTTAGCCGTTCTTACGGCTTGATTCCCGGCGGTGGTGGGCACTTTTCGGATATGCAGCCGCTGGTTGCGGCTCAGGGGA
Organism: Bacteroidia bacterium; assembly: GCA_030430205.1. Taxonomy (GTDB): domain Bacteria; phylum Bacteroidota; class Bacteroidia; order J057; family J057; genus JAUIGE01. The sequence goes on from JAUIGE010000001.1 coordinate 271,335, forward strand.
AAAAGGGATATTATGCGGAAGATGATTTGACATTGGATACGCTGCCTCCGGGCTTTTACAGCAGTAAAAATTATACGGAGAAACTCATCCAATACCTGCATGAAAGCAAGCAGTCGGGCAAGCCCTTCTTTGGCTTTTTGGCCTTGACTTCGCCCCACTGGCCTTTGCAGGTTCCTGATGCTTACCTGGATTTGTATAAAGGTCGATATGACGAAGGCTATGAGGCACTTGCCGTCGCAAGGTTCAAACGCGCCCAGGAAAAGGGAGCCATCCCTGCCAATGCCCAACTCCCTCCGCTCGCGCCCAATGTGATGCCCTGGGACAGCCTGAGCGAAGAAGAAAAGCAAGTTGAAGCCAGAAGCATGGAAATCTATGCCGCCATGGTCGAGCGCATGGATTTTCATATCGGCAGGCTGATCGCTCAGCTGAAAGAGATGGACGAATATGACAATACGCTGATCATTTTCCATTCAGACAATGGAGCAGAAGGCAACTCCATCATGGGCTATGCCGGAACCGGCGAATGGGTGGACACGACTTTTGACAATTCGCTGGAGAATATCGGCAGGCCGAATTCCTATGTGCAGCAAGGGCCCGGATGGGCGCATGTGAGTGCTTTGCCTTTTTCCTGGTACAAAGCCTTTGCCACGGAAGGCGGCGTAAGAGCGCCTTCGATCATCGTGCACCACCAGCTGCCGCTTCCGGCAGGAAGCTGGAATCATCAGTTTCTGTCCGTGATGGACATCGCCCCAACTGCGCTGGAACTTGCCGGTGTCCGGCACCCGGACAGCATCTATGAGGGACGCAGCATTTTTCCCATGAATGGAAGCTCTATGTTAAGCTGGCTGAATGGCAAGGCCCCTTTTGTGCATCTGCCGGATGCGGCGCATGGCTGGGAGCTATTCGGGCGCAGAGGCCTGCGCAAAGGCGAGTGGAAATTGGGGTGGATGGAATCCCCCTATGGACAGAGCGAGTGGCAGCTTTATAATCTGCGGGAAGACATTGCGGAGCAATATGACCTGGCTGCGGAGCAGGAGGAAAAGCTCGAAGAGCTTGTGGCGGATTGGGAGGAATATGTCAAATCAGTAGACCTGATCATCCCTTCTGAACCCACAGCCTATGGCTCAGAGGACTATTGGCGGGATAATTGATTTTTTGAAAAGAAGCCGGTTACTTTTTCTATTTTCAGGACATTACCATTAAAACTATTTTCATAAAATATTGATAGTCAATATTTTAAAAAGAAAAAACATTGCATTTTTCGATAAAAATTACTACTATTCATTTCGAAGAAAGCTAGTCCAATCGCTATTTTTTCACTCAACAAAAATCTCATGAAACATCCTATCCTCATCCGGAGCCTTGCTCTCCTTTCTCTTTTGTTATTACATTTTGGCCTAAGCCAACCTCTGCACGCCCAAAATCTACAGCCGGAATATTCCGGCGAACAAGCTGCCGAGCGCATCCCCGGTGCGCGCTACTATCTCGAAGGGAAAAACACCCCTTTCCCTGCTGCTGTCATTTTTAATGCAAATCAAACCGTCTCTCACGCCCATTTTTTCAACTGGTTGAAAAGACAGGTCGCTTATAGCTACAACATTGATTTCATGTTGTTGAGCGAAAAAGAAAGTGAACTGGGTTTCACCCAATTCCGATATGTGCAGACCTATCAGGGTGTGCCCATTGATGGCACGGTATATAACCTGCAAGTGAGAAGCGGTCAGGTAACCGCCTTCAACGGTGTAGCCCTGGACGCCGCCAGCCTCGATATCCGTCAGTCTCTGACGGAGGAGCAGGCCTTGCAGCGCGGCCTCTCTTACATCGGTGCAAAAATCTATATGTGGGAGCAGCCACATTGGGAAAAAGCACTTCAGGAAGATAAAAATGATCCGCAGGCGACTTACTATCCCACTGGCCAGCTTTGTTTTATGCCTACCCCGCCTCAGGAAGGAAAAGATATGCAGTATCTGCTATGCTACCGATTTGACATACACGCGGCCAGTCCCTGGTCTATTAAGCGCATCTATGTAGATGCCCATAGTGGCGAAATCCGCAATGACCTTCCCATGGAATCCAACTGCGAAGTTGCCAGTGTTAATACCATCTTTAATGGTAACAGAAGCATTAGAACTGAAAAATATACAGCAAATGATTTCCGCCTTCGTGATGACTGCCAGGGTTCCAAAATGCGCGTAAGAGACTGGAACAGTACTACCACGACCAACAATGCTGTTGAAATCGAAAATACCGATAACCTCTGGACTAATACCAATGAGCGCTTTGGTGGCTCTGTCCTTTGGGCTACCAAAAGGTCTTACAGGTATTTTAAAGTGATACATACACGAGATTCCTATGATGATGCAAATGGTAATGTAAATGGTTTTATCAATGCTGTCTTTGGTTGCGGGACAAATTGCTCAACTACGAACAATGCCTCTATGTCATTTAGTGGGGGTACCATGAAAGTTGGCTTGGGTTCTTCCGGCACACTTGCCAATTCCTATGGCACGCTGGATATCATAGGCCATGAGTATACCCATGCTGTCACCGGCGCTACTTCTGCGCTGGTCTATGAGCGGGAATCCGGCGCACTCAATGAGTCATTCAGTGATATCTTCGCTGAAGTGATTGAAAACTGGGCACTAGGCTCCAATGACTGGCTGCTCGGAAGCGAGCGGACCAACGGTGAGATCCGTGACATGACCAATCCCAAAAACAAAAGTCAACCGGACACCTATTTGGGCACCAACTGGGTATCTACGACCCCTGCTACCTGCAATGTAGCCAATGACGAATGTGGTGTACACACCAACAGCGGGGTACAGAACTTCTGGTTTTACCTCCTTTCAGAAGGAGGCACAGGGACCAATGACAATGGAGACGAATATTGCGTCAACGGCATTGGCATAGCCAAAGCCAGAACCATCGCCTATCAAAATCTGATCACCCTTACCCCCAATGATGGCTACAGCGCTGCACGTGCAGGCTCTATCATCGCAGTAGAGAATATCTATGGAGCCTGCTCCGAGGAGGCCATCCAGGTCCGCAATGCATGGCATGCGGTAGGCGTGGGCGCTGCCGGTCAGCCGATTGGCGAAAGCGCTACTACTTCTGCCGTCTGCTCTGATGAATTCTTCAACCTGAATTTTCAGGACTACATTAAAAATGATGTCACTGCAAGCTTCCAGTGGTCTTTTACCTACAATGCAATAAATTTCGCTGGTTCCTCCAGCAGCATCAACTATGCCCTGACCAACTGGACCTCTTCCACGGTTAACGTAGCTATCACTGTTACCCCCACCAGCAATGCAACCGGCTGCGATGGCCCCGCTTTCACCCTCACCCAACCCGTCTATCCGGAGCCTCATTCCTCCGACGATCTGCAGATCGTCTGCTCCGAAACCCAGCTGAACATCAGCCTGCAAGCCGTACTCAACGCCAATGGCAATGGCCTGAGCAGCAGCTTTATGTGGAAAGCAGACAGCAAAGCAGCCGTTACAGGAGAAACTACCAGTTGGCAGAATACATCCACAATTGATGATTATCTGGTAAACACCACCCTATCCAATAAAACTGTCATTTACCGGGTCGTCGCAACCAGTTTGGATCATGGGTGTGAAGGTGATGAGTTTCTGGTGAAAGTACGTGTCAAGCCGCGCTATTACCCGAACTTCGAACTGCCCAATCAGGGCTGTAATGACGGAAAAGTCAACCTGGCAGATTGGGTATCTGATCCGAATGGAAAGGCAACCGCTTATACCTTCTATGATGAAGATCCGCTCGCCAATCCTTTTGCCGCTCCGCTTGGCACCGTCTCCGCCACCAACGGTGTCGTTAATAGCATCATCTACAACCCCGGCAATCATGTGATTGTCACCCTGCATCATTCGATCCAGACCTATTGGGTGCAGTCCAGTGTACCTAACGGATGCCCCGGGACGACCTCCTCTGATATTTACATCCCGTCACTTATCTCTCATGTCAATCCTGTTGGAAATGTAGTGGTCAATGACGGAGACCCTGTCAACGTCAATTTTACGGGGAGCAATATGAGCATGGCCTTTTGGCAAAATCTGAATGCTGCTTCTATCGGTCTGATTGGAAATGCAGGGATAGGTAACCTTTCCTTTACAGCAGACAACCCAGGTCCTTCTCCGGTAACGGCACAGATGCGTGTCACTTCTTTCTATGAAAACTGCTGGGGCAATATGGAGACCTTTAACATCACCGTAAATCCTGCTCCTGCTCCCCGCATCGGCCGCAGTAATGAGTTGGCGCTCAATGCCTTTAAGGTCAATGAACATGATGTGAAGCTGCAATGGAATATCAGGTATGAACATCTCCTGACACATTTTGTGGTAGAGAAAAAGCTGGAAAATGGAGAATTTGAAAGCATCGCTACGATCTCAGCACTCGGTCTGGAAGGCAGCTATACCTACCTCGATCAGGACGGCATGAGCAACCTCACGACCTACCGCATCAAGCTGGTCCATGAAGATGGCCGCGCCATCTGGAGTGATGAGGTAGAAGTCCTCTTTGACTTCTATGAAAATGACCGCTTTGCGGTCTTCCCCAATCCCAACACAGGACGATTCGTCCTGAAGGCGCTCTTCCCGCTCGAATCGAGCTGGAACTGGCAAATCGTAGATTTGACGGGACGCAGCCTGGATCAGGGGAGCTTGTACCAAAATGAAATGGGCTTAGATATCACACATTTGCCCTCGGGCATATATCACCTGATCCTGACAGATCAGGCGGGAAGGAGGTATCTGAATCGCGTGATGAAGAAATAGTCGCCAAAATTAAAAAGCCCGCGTCTTGGACGCGGGCTTTTTAATTTTTCACCTCGGCACTTCAAGCCCTTCTACAAGCTTCGTGACGATGTCAAGCGAGGTTGCCCCTTCCATCTCCTTCTCAGGCGTCAGGATGATCCTGTGCTGGATCACGGCAGGCGCGACATACTGAATGTCTTCAGGTGTCACAAATTCACGTCCTCGCATGGCTGCGATAGCCTTGGCGGTAGACATGATATTGATAGAGGCGCGCGGAGAAGCGCCCAGAAAGAGGTCGGGATTGTTGCGGGTGGCGTGAATGAGTTTCACGATATAGAAGACCAGTTTCTGGTCTATGTGAACCTTGCGTACCATCTGTTGAAAAGCCACGATATCCGCAGCTGTCATGACTGGTTGAATCACACTCAGGTCGTTCAGATTTCCTCTTTCGTGAAAGCTGCTGAGGATTTTCACCTCCTCTTCCAGATCAGGATAGTCCACTTCTATTTTGAATAAAAAGCGGTCAAGCTGTGCCTCCGGAAGGCGGTAGGTGCCTTCCTGCTCTATGGGGTTTTGGGTAGCCACCACCATAAATGGCGGAGCCATTTGCCTCGTCTCACCATCAATGGTGATCTGCTTTTCTTCCATCACCTCAAAAAGCGCTGACTGCGTTTTGGCGGGGGCCCGGTTGATCTCGTCTATCAGGACGAGATTGGAAAAGATAGGTCCCGGACGGAATTCAAATTCCGTCGTTTGGGTATTAAAAACCGATGTGCCCAGCACATCGGAAGGCATCAGGTCGGGGGTAAATTGTATGCGGCTGAAGCCGACATCAAGCGTACGTGCCAGCAGCTTGGCTGCCAGGGTTTTGGCGAGGCCCGGCACACCTTCTATCAGGATATGGCCTTCGGCCAGCATCGCTGCTATCATGAGGTTGACCATGCGGTCCTGCCCTACCATGATGAGCGCCATCTCATCGCGTACACGCTCCACAGCATCAGCCAGTTTTTTATAGGGAGATTCTTTCGCCTGAGGAGAATAAGGGTTTTTCTCCAGGTTGACAGAAGATTTTTCTTCTACTTCTTCGGGATTGGGGTTTGACGGAAATTCGTTCATGTGTTAGTGGATTCGTAGGTTCTGCTTACTTGTACTCAAATTTCGTACTTTCTTTTACCTGGGGCTTCTCTCATAGAAGTCATCTATCATTTGGTTGAGTTCAACCAGGCGCTCTTCTGTAATACTGGGTTGTTTTTTCACTTTCAGAATCAGGTTGAAAAGTGCGCGCAAATCACCTTCATCTATATTGGATTTTCCAGAAAGACTGTGCACAAAGTCCAGGTCTATCTGGTGCGTTTTCAGGAAATACCGGGACCGAATATACTCCAGGAAAACTTTTATCTTTTTCTCAGCTATGTTTTTGTGGTTTTGGCTTTGGAAATACAGGCGACCAATGGTTTGCACAAAATCAACCGTCAGGTTGGGATGCGGCTTCACGATAGGGATGATACGCTGCTTGCGTTTGCGCTCAATGAATACAAACAGAATCAGCGAAAAAAGCCCCAGATACCAGGCCCAGGCGAGCTCTGGCTCGCCCAAAATATAGCTCAGGTCTCCTGAGCCGCCACCCTGAGTCGCCAGCGAACGCTGGAACTCCACTTTATAATATTCATCCCACAGGATGTTGCTCTCCGGCGGAATCAGCGAAAAAGTTTTCGCAATGAAGTCATGGTGGTTGTTATACAACAAATGATAATTTGTCAACAAATAAGGCGCACTGCACAGCACAAAGCTGCCATCCCCCCAGGGAATGCGGATAAGGTTGGCAAAGCCCTCATTGTTGTATGCCAGCACCTCCGTGCGGTTGCTGTCAAGCTGCGAGAAAAAGGACTTCATATTGCTCGCAAAAAAGTTGTAGCCTGCACTATCTGCCAGGCTCGGATCGAAAAAATTGGACCTGTTGCTGTCCGCTTCTTCTTCCGCTCTTATCCTGCTGAAGGATAAAAAAGAGGTGCGGCCACTAAAGCCCAGGCTATCCGCCAGAAAAGGCGAGAAGCTTTCCGCCGCGATCAGCGCATGGTTGCCTTCGTCAACAAATTCCAGCAATTTATCAGTATCCACACGGTCGATCTGAAAGCTGTTATTGATAACAATGTAAGCCGTTTCCTCCCAGAAAAAGGTGTCAGAGAGACTTAGGTAAGTAGATTTTTGGATGGTTTGTATTTCGCTCTCAGGAAAAATATCTCTCAGCCTATCGAAAATCAACTGGGTGCCAAAAGGACGATCGTGCTGATTGGAAAAGGAAGGAGACCAACTCATATTTCGGCCTTTGACAGTCTTGCTGGATTGCACCATAAAGTACAAGACAAGCAGCAATGCCACAAGAGCCAGGTATATGATATTCTCTCGTTTCATGCTTAGAGGGCTACTTTTTGTTGAAAGCTTTGAAAGGTTTTTTCCATGGCGTCAAAACCTTTTTCGTCAATTTCATAATCCCCATACCAGACATACTCATAGCTGAGGGTGAGATCGGCAAACTCTTCGCGAAAGCGCGACAGCCGCAGCTCTCCCAGGTAATCCTGGTTGGTTTTGTTGATCTTCCAGCGGATATGTCCCGCTGTGGTCAGGATCTTGAGTGTCTCCAGAAAAACCAGGCGCACCGCGCTGCGGTAATCGCCCTGCTGCCGGGCCTGATTTATCAGGCCTTCAAAATCCAGGGATTCCAGATTGGGTCCCAGGTCTTCAAAGTTGACCGGGATTTCCATCGCTTTTTTCACAAAAAGACCACGGACATCTATCTTCAGGAAGGTGATGATAAAAAACAGCAAGCCAAAGATTCCCAATAGGTAAAGCAACATTTCTGCAAAGCTGAATCCCAATACGCGGTCTTTGAGGATAAAATCCCAAAAGCTGTTGTTGGCGCGGTTCTCAGCGCCGGCATTGTTGCGTTTGTGCTGACTCAGCTTATCTCTGTCATAGAGATAGGTAGGGTCATCCACCAGCGCTTTGCGCTTTTCTTCATCAAAGGAGCGAACGTTGATAGTGGGGTCACTTTGTTGGGCCCGGCCAGGGAGGAAGGCAAGGGATAAAAACAGCAAGAGGAAAAAGGGTAAAATCACGCCCTTTTTTCCCCCTTCTCCGAAGAAGAGAAGGGGGAGGGTAAGGGAGAAATAATATTTTTTCCGATCAGTCATTATTTAGCAAAAGGATTGTCAGAAACATCTCCACCGATATCATCTATGCGGGAGGCTGAATCAGGGCCAGCGCCGGTAATATTGAAATACTGCAAGGCAGCTGCCGTGCTGAATACCGCATAGATCAATGCGCCTAAAACCGCTGAGGCAAATGTCCAGATCAAGGTAATAATCGCAAGTCCACCGCCTCCAAAGGCAAAAATGGACCCTACCAACCCCAGAACCAGAGATACCCCCAAGGCAATCAGGCCCAATACGACAAACAGACCAAAAGTCTGCCACCAATGCCCTTTGATGAGGCGGTATCCTTTGCGGATAGCGTTGACGTTATTGGGGCCTTCATACATGCGGGTAAAAAAGTTAAATACCAGAGGCAAGGCCATATATATAATAAAACAGACCAGGCCGATTCCCAAAATGGCCGCAAGAGCGCCACTATTAAGCACGCCTACCGCAAGAGCCACGAGAAGGGCACCAGCGATATAAATCCCCAGGATAAGCAAGCCTTGCAGGAGGCTCAAACCGAGATAAGGCAGCGCATGCTTCATGACATCCTCTTTCATCTCCTGCGTGTCAAGCACTCCGGTTTGGGTTTGGCCATAGCGAATGATGAAGCTATTCACCACCGCTGACCTCACCACACTGATAGCGATGGCTACCAGCACAGATATCAGGACCAATCCGGTAGAAGCTCCTGCATTATTCATCATCATATCAAGTAACATGCGCTGAGCGTCTTCGGGATTTTGTATAAACTCCATAGGATTGAAATCGCCAAAGGCGCTTTTCATAAACCAAACAGAGAGAATCGCCGAAATCAGAATCAGCGGTCCCACAAAGATCACAATGGCTTTCAGCAAGGGAACGGCATTCCAGGCCACAAAACGGATAGAATCCTGTAGCAGGTCGCCAAAGTCGCGCTTCCGGTAAATGTCAATTAATTTTTCAGTACTCATAATTTATGATGTTAAATGAAAGGTTTGGACAATTGGAATTCAAATTACAGAATCCTCGGGATTTTTCCCGATTTGATCAATGAGATCTTCGGCAGAAGAAAACCGCAGCGGCGCGTCCGACAAATTGAAATATTGGAGGGCAGCTGCAGCCCAGAACATGGCCAGAAAGGCTGTGTACAAAAGCACCATTACCATGAAAGAAAGCGCAGAGGAAAAGATAATGACAAGGACATAATTGCCCATAATAGAACCCAAAGCAGTGCCTATTACTTTTGCCAGGAAACTCAGGAGAACCAGGCTCACAACGTTAAAAATCGCCAGTACCAGGTAAAGCCCAAAGGTCTGCCACCAACTGACGTTCACAAGCTCAAATGAGCGAGAGATGGCATTCCAGACGCCTCCGCCTTCATTCATGCGGATGATATCCGAAAAGGACGTAGATACCCCCAGGTACAAAATGCCCAAACCTAAAACCAATAGGATCGGGCCCGGAGGGTCCAGCCAGACCATCCCCAATGTAAAAAGGAAATATACGCCTCCTCTTATGGCGGCTATCCCTAAGAAGTGCCAAAAATGCTGCTTGATGTCTGCCCAGATATCCAGGCGATTTACCTGTCCATCTGCCGACTCTCCATAGCGGAGCAGAAAGCTGTTGAGCACCAGATACAACACAAGCCCCATGGCAAATCCTGACAACAGCATCAAAATACCGCCTCCAAACAACAGGCTGCTGAAGTAGCCGGACAAAATACCACCTCCCTTGGGTTGCAGAAAATTTGTTCCGCCCAGGCTCACGCCACTGAAAGCAACAAGGGCAATACAAATGATGTAAACCAACATGAGTGGCCCTACAAAAATCACCACCGCTTTCGTCAGGGGAATAATATTCCGAAAAACGAGGCTCAGGGTATCGCCAAATACATCACCAAATTTTCGGTAATAATCTACCTTAACATTAACCTTGGAACTCATATCCTTTTTTAACTATGTAAAGGGGATAAAGGACAAAATACCACACGATCAAAGCAGCAGAGCACAATACGATCAGTGCATTGAGGATCAGAGGCATGCCTGTCAGGCGGGTGATATAAGACTCAAAAAAGGCGGCAGCCATGATGATGGGTATCAAGCCAAACATCAGTTTGATGCCGTTTTTGGCGGCCTGTGTGATGGCGTATCTGCGCGTATGGGTTTTGGGAAACCAGATGCTGTTGCCCAGGGCGATGCCGGCACCGCCGGCAAGGATCAGCGCTGAGATCTCCAGCGTCCCATGTATGTACACGATGCGGATCGCATCAAAGGCGACATCCTGCGTATAAAATAGCGTGAAAAAACTGCCGATCATCACTCCATGAGGAAAGATCCCCATGACCAGTCCCGGCACTTTCCAGATCGCACCGATGGTGAAAAATATGCCCGCCACAAAGGTGAAGAAAGCCACAAAGAGGTTATTCAGACCAATCCGGACAAACATCGAGAAGGATGGTGCATCCTTATAAACTGCCGTTGGATCGCCATTAGAAACATTTTCTATCGTCATATTCACATAGCCGTCGCCCATCGCATCCCGGATAAAACCAAAGTCCATCACAGAGGAAAAAATACCGATGATAAAACCGAAAGTGAAAATCAGAAAGGAATACAATATGGGCCGATGAAGCTCATGTACGATGAGCGGAAGTTCATGTGTCCAAAAGGTGACGATCCGGCTGCGTTTTTGCTTTTTATTTTTGTAAATGGCCAGATGCGTTCGCGCCGCAAGACCGTTGAGGTATTTGACGGTTTGGCTTTTGGGATAAAAAGTGCGGGCATAGGCCAGGTCATCGGTGAGCTGTATATACAGCTCCGCCAGTCGATCCGGGTCGATATTTTTGTTGGTCTCGTCTAAGAGCGATTGCTCGTACTCGCGCCAGCGGTCTTTATTTTTTCGTAAAAATGCGGGCTCTCTCATGAAGGGAAAAGCTGATTATTGTGTGAGCTATGGATTTGTATGTATTTTGCATAAAGTATTAACCCCAATTGCATTTCAAAGTAAACAAAAAATCCTAATTCGCATAGATGAATACCATTGTCATCCCCACGACCCAAAATATCGAACTGGAATACCCCATAGCCAATCTGGGTGATCGCATCCTCGCGACTTTGCTGGACTGGCTCGTCTTGTTGGCTTATTGGCTTTTGTTAAATACGATTTTTGATCTTTTGCCATGGCCTCCCTTTATGGGTTCTCCTATGCGCGATTATATTACAGCGACCGATCGCCTGGCCTATCTTCCGATCATGCTTTATCCCTTGCTCATGGAGCTTTTTTTCAATGGCCAAAGCCTGGGAAAATATGCCCTGAAGATTCGTGTCGTGCGCCTCGACGGGCAGCCACCGAGCACGGCTGACTACTTCAGCCGCTGGATGTTTCGCATCATTGACATCATATTGCTGCCTTTTATTCCGGGCATAGTTGCCATTATTTCTATTGCTGTGAGCAAAAATGGCCAACGCCTGGGCGACATCGTGGCGCATACCACGGTCATCAAACTCAAACTTGTCACCCATTTTGCTGACACCATTTTTGTAGATACGGCCGAAAGCCATGAAGTAAAATTTCCAGAAATCAGCCGCCTTTCCGACCGCGATGTGTCTATTCTGAAAGAAGTCCTCGACGCAGGCCTTCGCTCCAACAATCCCGACCTCCTGCTCAAGTTGAGTGATAAGGTAAAAGCCGTCGCCGGCATAGAAAGCTCCCTTTCGCCTCACGACTTTCTGCAAACGGTATTAGCAGACTACAACCACGTTTTTGGTCATGACGCTGTCCGTTCCAAAAAATAAACCACCTTGCCTCATGGCTTCTTTTCTACCTTTAATTCTACCAGAAATGAACTCAAAAATTTTTATCACCTCCTTCTTGATAAGCTTATTTATGACGTTTCAGCATGACATCCTTGCTCAGGAAGCCACCAGCTACCAAATGCCGGTATCTGCTATCGCAGATTTGGTGGATGCGCCCAGCTCTCCGGGCACCAGCCTCTCTCCTGACGGAAACTCACTTCTGCTCCTCCACCGTCCCAGTCTCCCTTCCATAGAAGAAGTCGCCCAGCCAGAGCTCCGCCTCGCAGGCCTGCGCATCAACCCCCGCAACAACGGCCCCAGCCGCTCCGGCTCTTTCAATAAAATGGAGATCCAATCCATTTCTCAACCCCAAAATATTCGCCCCATCACCGGCCTTCCTGAAAATCCACGAATAGAAAATGTAAGCTGGTCACCCCAAGGCAAACATATCGGATTCACGATCAGCGTGGAGAAAGGTATAGAACTTTGGATCGCTGATATGGAGCAGGCAAAAGCCAGGAGATTAGGCACATATTATGTAAACGACGCCATGGGCGGTGCCCCTTTTCGCTGGTTGGACAATGAAACCCTTGTCTATAAAGCCATCAGCAGCAACCCCAATCAGCCTTTATGCAAAGAAAGAGAAAGCTACCCTCAGGAAAATCTGGTTCCCCAGGGGCCCGTCATCCAGGAAAATAATGGCAAAACTGCCGCGGTACGCACCTATCAGGACCTGCTTCAAAATCCTCATGACGAGGCTGTCTTTTCATATTATGTTGCTGCGCAATTGATGCGCATAGACCTCGCCGGCAACAGCCGGAATCTAGGCCCATCAGGCTTGATCCGAAGCTTCAGTTCCTCGCCCGACGGGCAGTATGTGATCGTAGAACGGCTCGAAAAGCCTTTTTCCTATATCGTCCCCTACAGCCGTTTTCCCTATCAGGTAGAGATGTATAGCCGCGATGGCCAGCTGAAGACACAGGTCGCCAATATTCCCCTGGCCGACAATATCCCCAAAGGATTTGGTGCGGTACGTACCGGCCCGCGCAATTTTCAATGGCGAAGTGACAAGCCTGCGACCCTCGCATGGGTAGAGGCTTTGGATGGAGGAGATCCCTCCGCAGAAGTACCGCATCGCGATCAACTATATACATGGGATGCGCCTTTCGAAGGAAAAGCCCGTGAGGGCATCAAGTGCAGCCTGCGCATGGGAGGAGTTGATTGGGGCAATGATCAGCTGGCTGTGGTTTCTGAATTTTGGTGGAAAACGCGACAAGTGATTGTCAGCAAATTTGATCCTTCAAATATGGAGGCGGGCAAAAGCACGCTTTTTGACTACTCCTATGAAGATCGCTACAACGATCCGGGTTCCTTTGAAACACATAGCAATGCCTACGGCAGAGAGGTATTGCTGATGGATAAAAAAGGCAAAAGCCTTTTTCTGACAGGTGCGGGAGCCTCTCCCGAAGGCAATCGTCCTTTTGTCGATCGTTATGATCTGAAAAGTGGAAAGACCGAGCGGCTATGGCGCTCTGAAGCGCCTTATTATGAAAGCCCTATCGCTATCATGGACGCTGACAAGCAGATCTTGCTCACAGGCAGGGAGTCACAGGAAGAAACCCGCAATATCTTCCTGAGGGATGTGAAAAAAGGGGAAATGAAAGCCATCACCTCCTTTGAAAACCCATATCCCCAGATGAAGATGGTCAGCAAAGAGCTGATTCGATATGAGCGAAAAGATGGCTTACCGCTGACAGGTACGCTTTACCTTCCCCCCAATTATGACAAAGAGAAAGATGGACCTTTGCCGGTTTTGCTGTGGGCATATCCTGAGGAGTACAAAAGCGCAGATGCTGCGGGACAGGTGAGCGGTTCGCCTCACCGTTTTACACGCGTTTACTGGGGATCTCCGATCCTTTGGGTAATGCGCGGCTATGCCGTGCTGGATGATCCCGGTATGCCGATTATCGGCGAGGGCGATAAAGAACCCAACGACAGTTTCCGCGAGCAGCTGGTGGCCAATGCAGAAGCTGCCATTGACAAACTTGTAGAGATGGGCGTGGGAGACCGCGACCGCATCGCCGTAGGCGGTCACTCCTATGGCGCTTTTATGACAGCCAACCTGCTGGCACACTCTGACTTATTTGCTGCGGGCATTGCCCGCTCGGGGGCCTATAACCGTACGCTCACGCCATTTGGCTTCCAGGCCGAAGAGCGCACCTTTTGGGAAGCAAAAGACATCTACCTCGACATGTCGCCTTTTACCTATGCCGACCAGATCAAAGAGCCTCTGCTCATGATCCACGGCGAAGCCGACAACAATTCCGGCACTTATCCCATGCAAAGCACACGTTTTTATAGTGCGCTGAAAGGGCATGGGGCTACCGTCAGGCTTGTCATGCTTCCCCATGAAAGCCACGGATACCGTGCCCGGGAGTCAGTCATGCACATGCTTTGGGAGATGGATAGCTGGCTGGAAAGGCATGTTAAGAATGGGGAGGCGAGAGGCGAGGGGCGGGATTAGAGAGGCGAGAAGAGAGAGGAGAGAGGAGAGAGGAGAGAAGAGAGAAGAGAGAAGAGAGAAGAGAAGAACGAAAAACGATATCCTATGAATCAAAAGAAAAAAACTTTTCTCCATAAGCCCTTTTATCCGGGTGGAAATGAAGCCATGGATGCTTTCATTAAAGAGCAGTTGCAATATCCGGAGGCAGCGCTGAAGGCCCGAAAGGAGGGAAGTATCAAGGTGAAATTGACCATGGACCACAAAGGAAAAATCCTGGATGCCGAGGCTGTTAACAGCCTCGGCTTTGGCCTGGATGAAGAGGCTGTTCGGGTGGTGAAATTGCTGCATTTCAAAGTGGCTAAAAACCACAGAGTCAAAGTGACCTTTCACAAGGAGTTAAATATTCACTTCCATTTACCTCCCCAAAAACCCAAACAGCCGGAACAGGCGCAAAGCACCCAAATCCAGTACACATATACCGAGGCCAAAAGCCCGCTTACTTCTCAAAAGAAAAGCTATTCATACCAAATCCCCATGGGGGATTAAAATTACCTAAACTCTTAGTTATAACTACCGTATCATCACAAGCCTAAACCTGTACTAACGAACTCAAAACCTACCCTTGAAGCGTCTCCGAAAAATAATTTTAAGAAGCCTACTTGCCCTGCTTTTGCTGGGTGGAGTCGTACTTGGTTTGTACTACCAAAAACATCCCAACATCGTTCGATGCTTCCTGATTTCGGTTTCTGACTTTGATAAAGAAGGCCCCAACGTCTATGTAAGCCGAGAGACGCCGATGGAAGTCCGCAATCTGCTATGGCATATTATTGACAGAGCCAGGGACCGAAATGTCCGTTTTTGGGGAGAATGGAAAAACCAGCCGATCATCATCTATTGTCATAATCAGGCAGATTTTGCCCGCTATGGTTCCGGCACGCCAGGCGTCGCCTACCTCAATCCCACCCAATGCTTCATTGTCATCGGGCCTGACGGCTTGCGTACCGATATCATGAGCCATGAGATGTGCCATGTCGAGTTATTTCAGCGCATCGGTTGGCTGGCCAGCGAGTTTGAAAAACCCGCCTGGTTTGACGAGGGCCTTGCCCTCATGCTGGATTATCGTTATGCGAAACGGGAAGAGAAAACGCGCTATTTCGGTTTTTTGATAGACTGGGATCGCAGCCTTCGCAGCGGCTCCTCCTATGTGGAGCTCGATGAGCTCCAAAAGCTGGAGGGATTCTCCCAGGGCGACCTCCGCCGCAAAGTTTTTGCATACCTCACAGCAGGGAAAGAAGTTTCCCGCTGGCTTGAAATCGTGGGCAAAGAGGGCTTATTGGAATTCACTGAAAAACTGAAGCAGGGCGCACGGTTTTTAGAGGTCTATGCTCAAATTGAACAAGTCTATCTTGACAAAAACAAGACGGAGAAGCTTGATTAGCAAATCAAGTTTATTTCCAAATAATCTCCCCTGCTCCGCTTTCCTTGCTGGCAAATCTTGCTACCATGAATAGCCAATCGGAAAGGCGATTGAGGTAGGTGACAATGTGTGGATCGAGCTCCGTTTGCTCACTCAGTTCAACCACGCGTCTTTCGGCCCGGCGGCAGATCGTGCGCGCCACATGTGCCCAGGCATTGGCGGGATGGCCACCAGGGAGCACAAAATTTTGGAGGGGATCCAGCTGCGCATTGAGCGCATCAATGGAAGCTTCCAGCTTCAATATCTCCTCCTCTTGAAGAGGAGGCAGTTGAAAGTGGGATTTCTCTGGATCATTGGCCAGAATGGACCCAATCGAAAACAGGTTGTTTTGCACTTCCCGCATAAGCGGGAAAAGGGATTGAAGGACTTTTTGCTCTCCGAGCATTCCTATATTGGCATTCAGTTCATCTACTGTGCCATAGGCTTCTATTCGAAGATGATATTTAGGAACACGTGTGCCACCCAAAAGGGAGGTTTTTCCTTTATCACCCGTCTTGGTATATATTTTTGCCACGGTTAGTAGTTTCCGCCTTGCTTATCTAAATAAGCTTTGGCCTCATCCATGCTGGCCCGTACCCCATCGATGTAAGGCACAATCCAGGCGTCTTTTACGCCCATTTTGCGCAATTCGTCGCGGAACCCACCAGCTTCATCATAGGTACGGAAGCTGCCAATCACATATTTATTAAATCCATCGGCGCGCTCGACGATCACGTCTTGTGCTTCTGCCGGGGGGTTATCCATTTCATAAAAAACGAAAGCGCCAATTTGAATGCCATAAATCAAACCTGTCCGGATGCCCATCTCGGCTACTTTCCGTTCAGTTTTGTATGCTGCTTCAAGCTTGGCATAGTCATTTCTGGTTTTTTGCAATTCTCCTTCCAACTGAATCACAGCCCATCTCAGGCTATCAACCAGATTTTTTCCGCCTGTCGCACCTCCCCCACCGGTATTGAGTTGTTCTACCAGTTTTTTGTTCCTTTCCTTCAGATCTTTAATTTGATTTTGGTAATTTTCAAATTCCGCTTTTAAAGCGAGGGGCTTTTTCACATAGCCTTTGGCCTTACTTTTCCAAAACTTTTGAGTTTCCTTGTCTGTTTGAGCGTTGAGCATCGGACTTAGGAAAAGCATACCTAGGGTGAAGCAAAACAATAATTTAGCGGTTTTCATTGTCCTTTTACGATTATCTGGTTAATTATAGAGCAAGTAAAATGATGTCCCTAACCCACTTTTTGGTTTTGTGTTCTTTGTGTTACTAGCTGAAATATAGCGGAAAGTTAATTATTTTTTGTTAAGGTTGAAAGAAATCGTTAAAGGGTTGTAATTAGCTGGCAATACGGTTACTTTTGCCCGCAAAAGCATGCGGCATGCATGTCTTTCATTTTTCGCAATAAACAACCTTAAAAATACTGTTCATGGGAAAAGTTACTGTAATCGGTGCCGGAAACGTTGGGGCAACTGCCGCCGAAAATATCGCCCGCGCCGAAGTTACCAATGAAGTGATTCTGCTCGATATCAAAGAAAACTTTGCTGAAGGCAAAGCCCTGGACCAATGGCAGACCTCTCCGGTAAACTATTTCAACACACGCATCACGGGCACAACCAACGACTACAGCAAAACAGCAGGTTCTGATGTAGTGGTCATTACTTCTGGCGTACCCCGCCGCCCAGGCATGAGCCGCGATGACCTGATCGCTACCAATGCCAAAATCGTGAAAACGGTAACAGAAAACGTTATCAAGCACTCCCCAAATGCAATTTTGGTGATTGTATCCAACCCATTGGATGTGATGACTTACCAAGCTTATGTCACTTCCAGGTTTCCTTCTACCCGTGTGATCGGCATGGCGGGTATCCTCGATACCGCTCGCTACCGCGCTTTCCTGGCTGAGAAGCTTAATGTTTCTCCCAAAGATATCCAGGCAGTACTGATGGGTGGACATGGCGATACCATGGTTCCCCTACCTCGCTATACCACCGTTTCAGGTATCCCTGTGACAGAGTTTCTCGATGACGAGACCCTTGAGGCCATCATTGACCGCACCAAAAAAGGTGGAGGAGAGATTGTCAATCTGCTGGGTACCTCAGGATGGTATGCACCGGGTGCTGCTGCTGCTCAGATGGTCGTTGCGATCCTTCGCGATAGCAAACGTATCTTCCCATGCTGTGTTTACCTCAATGGCGAATACGGCATCAAAGACCTCTACCTGGGCGCGCCCGTTAAACTTGGCCGCAATGGCGTAGAAGAAATCATCGAACTCAAATTGAATGATGCAGAGAAAGCACTCCTCAAAGAGTCTGCCGACGCTGTCCGCGAAGTTGTGGACGCCTTGAAAGCCATGGCTGTCTGATTTGCTTAGAATCTGTTCACCTTTAGCTTGCCAGTCGGGACATACTGCATGATATGCAGCAGTTGGTTGTCATTCTTGTGAGAGAAATAGACATCCTGGTGGATGCCCCGATGGATGCCATAATTGCGGATAAAATCCGCAATTGAAATGCCATTCCTGTAATCATAGCGGTCAAGCAATTGGAGCAAATACATGCCCAGGTCATAGCCCTGAATTGCATATTCAGAAGGAGGGGCCTGGTATAAGCGCAAATATTCATTGTAAAAGGACTGGTACTGAAGGCTATCGCTATAGGGCGTATACGAGGTGGTATAAACCACCTGGTAGCGCGAAAGAAGTTCTTTATCAATCGCTCCATAGCTCCCCCATGCGGGGCCTCCCATGACACGGGCAGTGATGCCGACATACTGCATCTCGCTGATTATCAGGCCACAAGTCTCCTCATTGGAGATCGGAATATAAAATCCATCTATCTGCTGCCCCTTGAGGTTGCGGACATAGTCCAGCACCTGTTTTTTGGCGTTGGTAAACTGTGAATCAATGGGCACGAGAATCACTTCTCCGCCCAGCGTATCAAAAGCCGCACTAAAAGTGCGGATAAGCTGGTCGGTGACACGGCGGCCGTCTGTCCAGACGGCAACTCTGTTCAAGCGAAGCTTGTAGCGGGCATATTCAGCCATGCGTTGTGCATGGGTGTTGACAGAGGAATGATGCAGGAAAAGCTGATGTTTATCTGCTATCGGAACTGTCGGGCTGAAAGGCACCATCTGTGGGATTCCACGTCGCTCACTCCAATCTGAGAGTTGCAGAGATTGCGTATTGAACACCTCTCCAATCAGCATATCAGGATAAAACGACTCCAGTTCTCTCAACTGAGTAGCGATGCGGAGGCTATCTCGCTGAGTATCAAATACTTTCAGAAACAGTTTTTTGCGGGAATAAGGCTCGAAGTCAGAAACTGCTTTCTGAAAGCCTTCATAAAACTCCAAAGCAATTTTGCTTTTGGGAGGAATATCCGTCAGCCCGCTATTCACTTCATTCAGAAAAAGCGGCAGAAAAAGCGCGAGCTTCGTTACATTCGGTTCGTAATAATGGAGGACTTCCCTTTCATTAAACAAAGCCAGAAGAAAGTAGGATTCCTTTCCGCCCTTCAGCACATAATTATTATAAATCCTGCGGGCATCTTCCTCTTTTCCCTCCTGCACCCGACGGTAACAAATGGCTTCTATAAATAAAGGCTGGTATGAATATGGGGCTTTTGCATAATAATCTTCGACCACATAATTGGGCAATTTGAAAAATAAATATTCTTTCAAGGCCTCTTGTGCGTCTCTGACAATATCAAAACGAGGAGATCGGTTGATCAGAAAAAACAGGTCATCCAGCCCCAGGCGCTGCTTGGTCACCTCATAATCACGCAAAAGGCAAAGCGCCTTGTGGTATATCGCATCATCGAGATAGCGCGAGCCAGCATAGTTCAGGATGATCTGATCGAAACGCTGGCTCGCCATATAATTATCTCCCAGGAAATAATAGGCCTGCCCTGACAAAAACACTGCCGCTGTGGTCATTTGATTGAAGGGCAATAGGATAGCCGACTCAAAGGCGCGGGCTGCCTGGGGGAAATCTTTTCGTTCCAAAAATATTTTCCCTAAAGAAACCAGCTCATTGGCTTTGGCATCCATGGGCACATAGCCTTCGCTGTTGTTAAAATCAGATTGAACCTGGCCAGGGCTCGAAACGGGTGGCGTATAAGGGCCATCAACAAAACTTTGGGCACTTACCAACTGCCAACAAATACATCCCAGGAAGAGTAGAAAGACGTTTTTTCTCATAATCATAGATATTCCAGGCGCTGTTTGCTCTAAGATAACGAAAATTAATTGGCAAATAAGCAGATCAGCAGATTTGCAGATGTTTCGGACCATTTACTCATCTCCGAATCAGCTCATCTGCTCATCAGATTATTCCCACTCAATGGTAGCTGGTGGCTTGGAACTGATGTCGTATACGACCCTGTTCACGCCTTTCACCTGGTTGATGATGCGGTTGGAGACTTCCCCCAGGAAGTCATAGGGCAGTCGGGACCAGTCGGCAGTCATGCCGTCACGGCTGCCTACGGCACGCAAGGCTACGACATTTTCGTAGGTCCGCTCATCTCCCATCACCCCTACCGATGAAACGGGAAGCAGCACGGCAAAGGCTTGCCATACTTCGTCATAGAGTTCTTTTTCCTTCAACGAATCAATAAAAATAGCATCGACCTCCTGAAGCAGGGCTACTTTTTCAGGCGTCACATCACTTAGGATGCGAATGGCCAGGCCTGGCCCCGGGAAGGGGTGCCGGCCCACAAAATCGTGGCTGAGGCCGAGGTCATAGCCCACCTCACGGACTTCGTCCTTGAAGAGATTGCGAAGAGGCTCCACCACCTTGAGGTGCATCTTCTCGGGAAGGCCGCCCACATTGTGGTGCGACTTGATCGTGACCGAGGGTCCGGCCACAGATACCGACTCGATGACGTCGGGATAGATGGTGCCTTGCGCCAAAAAGGTGGCGCCTTTTATTTTATCCGCCTCTTCCTGAAATACTTCAATGAAAATGCGGCCTATAATCTTGCGTTTTGTCTCCGGATCTGTCACCTCTGCCAGCTCTCCCCAAAATCTCTCTTTTGCATTTACCCCGATCACATTCAGACCGAGTTGCTCATATTGTGTCAAAACCTGCTCGTATTCATTTTTCCGCAGCAAGCCATTATCCACAAAAATGCAGGTCAGCTGATCTCCGATCGCCTTGTGAATCAGGCTCGCGGCTACGGTGGAGTCTACCCCGCCCGAAAGGCCGCAGATCACTTTGGCATCACCTACCCGCTCACGGACTTCAGCTACGGTGCTTTCGATAAAAGCGGCAGGCGTCCAGTCGGGCTTCAGTTTGCATACCTCAAACAAAAAGTTGCGGACGATCTGTCCGCCTTCCAGGCTGTGGGTCACCTCCGGGTGAAACTGTAGCGCATAGACCGGCAGGCTATCATGCTGAAAGGCAGCGACTTCCACGGTCTCGGTACTACCGATCAGGTGATATCCCTGCGGCAGCTGGGTGATGGTATCACCATGGCTCATCCAGACCTGCGAAGCAGGGGTGACAGACTTGAAAAGCGGGCTTTTCTCTGTCGCGTTGAAGTGAGCGCGGCCATACTCGCGCATTTCCGAACGGGCCACCTGGCCCGATTGCTTTTTGGCGAGCAACTGTGCGCCATAGCACACCGCCAGGACGGGCACCTTCCCAATGATGCTATCCAGCGCAAAGTCAGGAGCATCCTCCTGATTGACCGAGCAGGGACTGCCCGAGAGGATAACACCACCAATATCTTCTTTTACCTCCACCCCACGGTGAAAGGGCACAATCTCACAGAACACATGCTGCTCGCGCACGCGCCGGGCAATAAGCTGGGTATATTGCGATCCAAAATCGACGATAATGACTTTTTTCATCGCGCAAAAGTAGGAAAAATTGCGGTTATTTAGGTATGAAACTCATACTTGCTGATATACACGAACCCCTTACCCTGGCATGGACAAAATTTTTCTCCGAATGCGGGAACGTTAGCGTGCATCATGGGTCCATTTTTGAATTAGATTGCGATGCCATTGTAAGTCCGGCCAATTCGTTTGGATTTATGGATGGAGGGCTTGATCTATTGATTTCCAGGTATTTGGGATGGCATGTACAGGAAAGGCTTCAGGAAATAATCAAAACAAAATATCATGGCGAACTATTAGTCGGGCAGGCAGAAATTGTTGAGACAAGCCATGAAAAAATCCCTTATCTGATATCAGCACCCACTATGCGGGTTCCTAAGAAAATCATAAAAACTGTCAATGCTTTTCTCGCTACACGGGCAATTCTTTTATTGGTGAAATATGGAAAAATGCCCGATGGGAAGGCCATTTCAGACATTGTCCAAACCATCGCCATTCCTGGCCTGGGAACTGGCGTAGGTGAGCTTCCTCCTTCTATCTGCGCAAGGCAGATGCGGATGGCTTATGATGAAATTGTATTGGGCAAATATGCATTTCCAAATTCCTGGCGCGAGGCTCAGGCAGGGCATGTGTTTTTGGGAGGATAGTTATTTCTATCGTTAACAACGATAAAACCCAAAAGATGGGAGGCAATTAAATCAGAGATGTTCTACTTTTGGGGAAAGAAAAATTCAACATGAATCCCCCCATTGCAAAAGCCATCCCTCACAAGCTCGAAAAGCATGGCCACGTCCGCATGGACGAATATTATTGGCTAAGAGAAAAAGAAAATCCAGAAGTCATCGCATACCTGGAGGCGGAAAACGCCTATAAGGAGGCAAAGCTTTCCCATACAAAAGCGCTTCAGGATAGCCTTTTTGAAGAAATGAAAGGCCGCATCAAAAAAGATGACAGCTCCGTTCCCTTTCAGCTGGATGATTATTTCTATTATTCACGCTTCGAAACAGGAAAGGAATATCCTATTCATTGCAGGAAAAAAGACAGCCTGGATCAGGCGGAACAAATCCTCCTGGATGTGAATGTCCTGGCCGAAGGCAAGGATTACTGTGCAGCTACAGGTGGCACGAATGTGAGCCCCGATCATCGCTATCTGCTCTATGGAACAGACTACGTCAGTCGACGCATATATACCCTCTATATCAAGGATTTAGAGACGGGCGAATTGCTGGACGATGTCATTCCCGACGTTACGGGTAATGCAGTTTGGGCGGCAGATAAGCGCACGATTTTTTACTCCAAACAGGACCCTGAAACACTTCGATCCTATCAGATTTACCGCCATGTCATCGGCACAGATCCGGCAGGCGATGAGCTGATCTTCCAGGAAGATGACGACACTTTTCGGACTTATGTCTATCAGACAAAATCGAAAAAGTACATCGCCATTTTTTGCAGCAGTACCCTAACGAATGAAGTGCAAATTCTGGAATCCAGTAAGCCTGAAGGCGATTTTCGCATGTTTTTGCCCCGAGAGCGCGGCCATGAGTATAGCGTGGATCACGCCGGTGGGCACTTCTACATCCATACCAACTGGGATGCGAAAAACTTCCGGCTGATGCGTTGCGGAGAGGAGCAGACAGATAAAAAACTATGGGAAGAAGTGATTCCCCATCGGGAAGATGTACTCCTGGAAGGCCTGGAATTGTTCCGGCATTATATGGTTTTGGACGAAAGAAAAGGAGGTCTCAACCATATTCGCATC
Organism: Bacteroidia bacterium; assembly: GCA_030430205.1. GTDB lineage: Bacteria > Bacteroidota > Bacteroidia > J057 > J057 > JAUIGE01. The sequence continues at coordinate 294,646 of JAUIGE010000001.1, forward strand.
ATGCCCCAGTCAGGGAAAGAGCACTACCTTCCTTTTGAGGAAGCCGCCTATATGGCCGGAACGGGATACAATCCCGCCTATGAAAGCGAATGGCTTCGCTTCAGCTACCAGTCCATGACGACGCCTGCCTCGGTCTATGACTACAATATGCGCACAGGCGAAAAAATCCTGCAAAAAGAGCAGGAAGTCCTGGGCGATTTTGATAAATCGGACTACCGGACAGCACGCATTTTTGCCACGTCAAAAGATGGCGTTCAGGTCCCGATCTCCATCGTATATCACAAAAACACGCCCATAGACGGAAAAGCGCCGCTTTTGCTCTATGGTTATGGTTCTTATGGCTATAGCATGGATGCCTATTTCAGCACCAACCGGCTGAGTCTGCTGGACAGGGGATTTGTTTTTGCCATCGCGCATATCCGTGGAGGGGAGGAAATGGGCCGTGCCTGGTATGATGATGGGCGCATGCTCAATAAAAAAAATACTTTCATTGATTTCATCGCCTGCGGCGAGCACCTGGTGCAAAGCGGCTATTGCGCCGCCGAAAAACTCTACGCCATGGGCGGAAGTGCCGGAGGCCTGCTGATGGGCGCCATCATCAATATGAAGCCTGAAATGTGGGCGGGTATCGTCGCCGCCGTGCCTTTCGTAGATGTGGTCACGACCATGCTCGACGACAGCATCCCCCTCACCACGGGTGAGTACGACGAGTGGGGCAACCCCCATGAGAAAGTCTATTACGATTATATCCTCTCCTATTCGCCTTATGATCAGGTAGAAGCCAAAGCTTATCCGCCTATGCTGGTCACGACCGGCCTGCATGACTCACAGGTTCAGTATTGGGAACCAGCCAAGTGGGTCGCCCGGCTGCGCAAGTTGAAGACGGATAAGCATATCCTGCTCCTCCATACCAATATGGAGGCAGGCCATGGCGGCAAATCCGGGCGCTTTGAAGCCCTGCATGAGATCGCGATGGAATATGCGTTTCTGTTGGATTTGGATGAACGGAAGTAATCCCTTCCTATATGAATGCGCGAATTCTTCGCGCCAATTCCTCCTGATCGACTTGCTCGATCGGGTGTTTGAATGCGGGAATATGGGCAAATTGCCCCAAAGGTAAAGCGGCTGCGGCCGCGCGGGACTCCGCTTCGCTGACCATATTATCGGCTTCGCCGCGCTGGATGAGGCAAGGAATCCGGATATCCGCAAGGGCGGTATCGTCCAGACTGGGCGAATCGCCCAGGGCGATCATCATTGCAGCTGTGGCATGCAGGACTTCCTGCCAATCGGCAGGCGCGTGGCGCGCTTGCAGCGCGGCGGCAAATTGAGGCACCTTCTCCGCAATTTTTGCGGGATTGAGCATGCGGCTCTCCTGAGCCGCGGACTCGGGATTCCAGGCGAATTTGGTGCCCAAAGTGACGATTTTGCTGATCAGGCCTGGCTGTTGGCTGGCAAGTTTGAGCGCGACATAGCCGCCCATGCTGTAACCAAAAACAGCTGTTCCCTGCAGTTTTTCCGTCTCGATCCAGCCCTTCAACTCCTGCGCAAACCATTCAATGGAAAAAGGCGAATCCAGAGGTCTTCCTCCATGACCTGAAAAGTTGAAGCTATGGACTCTGTGCGTTGTACCCAGCAAATCGCTGAGTTTTTCAAATTGAGCTTTGCTACCCAAAGCACCGTGAAGAAGTATGATTTTTTTCATAAGAAGTGGCAATTGGTTTAATGTTCAAATTTCGCCCTCTTCAAATTCATTCAATTGAGCCAGGACGCGATCTTTGAAGCGAAAATATGCTTTGGGTTCGATAAAATCTTCCGTTTTTACCCACGCTTCCACGCTGTATTTCTTGACAAATTTACCGATGGTCGCCTTATCCATACTGGAATGTTCTGTCAGGTAGGCCGCCATGCGCAGCATCAGTTGTTTGTTGCGTTTGAGGATATCCTCAGCTGTAGACAATCCCTCACGGATAAGCCTGAGTGCAGCTTTTTCGTATTTCGGTTTATGAAAAAAGGCTTCGTTGTAGTCGTTATCCGCGGCGCGGATATAGATGGGGTCATCGCCCATGGCGTAGTATTTTACGGCTTCGATGGCCAACTCAGAGGCATCTTCGATGTCCTGGCTGACGCCGGTAGAAGTCTCCTCATCTCCGAAGATGAGGCGCTCGGCGGCGTAGCCGCCCAGGCTGATAGCGATCTCCTTGCGAAGCAATTCCTTGGTCATCATGCCGCGAGGCATGCGCACCTGGCAAAAGCCATGGGAAGTGCTGTCTGCCGTGCGGGTAACGATTTTTTCGGGCAGTATGCGCGTTGTAAGTGCTGCCAGTATGGCATGGCCGGATTCATGAACGGCTGTATAGGCCTGGCGGTCGTCGTTTTTGGATTTGCGTAGCAAATTGACCCGGAGCTTTACCGGATAACTCACCAGCTCCTGGCTGCGGTTCCACTCATCTATATAGGTGAAGACGTACTTTTCATCCTCATAGTCCCAAATCAGCTTTTTCACCTTCAACTCTTTTTCCAAAATTTCACATACAACCCGGCTGACATTTGACTCTATCTGGTTGCTGATCGTGGTCAAAAGGGGCCGCGCACCCTGAGTTGGAAAAACTCCTTCCTCATAGATAAGCTGTTTTACCGCTTCTGAAAATTCGAAAACGAGGCCAAATTTCTTTTGGACAAAAGTATTGATCCGCTTGAGTTGCATCCCAATCAACTGGCGGTAGCCTTCAGATGTAAAAGCTGAATAAATCAGGTGATTGTTGCCCAAACGGGCGATTTGTTCATTGCGAAAGCGCTTTTGCAGCGCTTTTTTGATATGCCCGATTTTGATTTTGAGGGTGTCTTTATAAAATTCATCAGCACTGATGTCAGGATTGATGTTTTTACTCATGTAAAAAGCTTCGTCCAGGTTACCCACAACAAAGACGAGGCTTCGGGAGAGGTCCATCAATTTGAGGGAGCCTTCCTGAAAGATGGATTCCAATACAAATCCGGAGAGCTCTTCCAGTGTCATGGCTTTGATGGCATTTATCAAATCCGCACGCGTAGCAAAGCGATCCGAAGTCAGGGCAAAAAGCCCCCCTGTAAAGTTATCAGATACCAGAAAATTGGCCTTGGCTTTGCCTTTCCCTTTATCCCAATAAGAAAAAGTAAAGCCTTTGAAGATATCCTGAAAAGCATCCAGGCCATTCACCACTTTGCCATTTTCGATGGCTACTCCTGCCATGATGCATTGGTTGAGCAGTTCGTAGGCTCGGTAGCCCATTTTGATATAATGCTGGCTGGGCAGACCATTGTAGAAAAACTTCCCTGAATCGAGCAGATCCCAGATGATCCGCAATTTGTCCTGCTCGATCTCTCCTCCCGTCTCATTGAGGCTTTTGGCAAATTGAAATTCATCCAGGCAAAGGATCACTTCTTTTTCATGAAAATGTGTCAAATCTTCATAAATAATGCTTTTTAAGCCATATTCTGCCTTGCTCCCAAACTCCCCCATATCAAAATGCAGATACGACTTTTCAAATGACAAGAGCTCCACGAGTCGGTGTACCAAAGCCGTTTTGCCAGTACCTGTCATGCCCCAAAGGTTGATCACGGTGGGGCGCATTTGAGCTTCGGGAAAAAGATACCAGGGCGAAATCAGGGTGATGATTTCACTGATGATGCTATCCAGTCCGACAAATTCCAATTTCAAACTTTCGGCTGTATGCTCCAATACAGCTTTTCTGCTGAGAATCTGTTGTTTTAAGTTTTGGTTATTCATGAAAAAGAGTTCCTGAACGCTGATACTCACCATCATGTTAAAGCTGCATACTGCCGACAATTTACTGCCAACTACATGAGCTAACCATTTGATCGGTTAGGTGAGTGGAAAAATGATGTGTAGGGGAAACGTTTGAAGTACGCAAAAGGTACGAGAGGGCGAAGTAGAAGTTGCTACTTATTGCTTTTTCGCAGGATATTTTCTGCAATGTAGATATCTTCCGGGGTGGTGAGTTTCAGGTTGTCATAGCTTCCCTGAGCGATGACGACATTTCCTCCCAATGCTTCGAAGAGGCTTGCATCATCTGTAAAATCATCATGGGGGCGCTGGTTATATGCCCACAATAATTTTCCTAACTGGAAAGTCTGGGGCGTTTGCACATGCAAAAAGCGGGAACGCTCCACAGCCCGGCTGCCTTCGGCAGTGATTTCTCTTACCGAGGATTTGACCGGCACGCAGCAAACAGCTCCGCCATGCTCCTCTGCCTTGGAATATACCTCGGCCAGCATTTCGCGGGTGACAAAGGGCCTTACAGCATCATGGATGGCTACTACACAATTGTCGGGATCGTCGAGCCATTCTTCCAGCTTGGCCAGCCCATTGTATACAGAACTTGTTCTTTCCACTCCGCCGGCACAGCATTTTATACGCTCTATCAATTCTTCTTCTGAGAAATAATGCATGGCCAGGTCTTCCCACAGTTTTGCGGACTCTGCATGCAATACCAGGACAATCTTCATATTCTCATCGAAGTCCAGAAACTTACCTAAGGTATGGACAATCACAGGTACACCACTCAATGGCAAGAATTGCTTGGGCAATTTTGTCTTCATACGGGTGCCGGTTCCCCCTGCAACGATAATAGCTGCTTTTTGCATAGTTCATGCAATATAGGGTAAAATTGAAGAAATTGAGGAACTTTGGAATCGAGAAAATGAGAAAATGACATGCGCTATTATCAACTTGGCCAATCTGATCTTATAATCAGTGATATTTCTATGGGATGTATGTCTTTGGGAGAAGACCACCGGGAAAATGCCCGGATCATTCATAGAGCCTGCGATGAAGGGATCAATTATTTTGATACAGCAGACCTCTACGATCAGGGCTTTAATGAAAAAACCGTTGGCAGAGCCCTACAGGACCGCCGCAGTGCGATCATCCTGGCAAGCAAAGTGGGCAATCGCTGGAAGTCAGATGGCAGTGGCTGGGATTGGGTTCCCAGAAAAGCATACATCAAAAAGGCCGTTTTTGGCAGCTTGCGGCGTTTGCGCACACACTATATTGATTTGTATCAATTGCATGGCGGTACGCTGGAGGATCCCATAGATGAGGTAATCGAAGCCTTCGAAGAGCTAAAAACTGCCGGGCATATCCGCTATTATGGCATTTCATCCATTCGCCCCAATGTCATCCGGGAGTATGTAGAGAGGAGCAATCTCACTTCTGTGATGATGCAATACAACCTGCTCGACAGGCGGCCAGAGGAAAGCTGTTTGCCTTTGTTGAAAAAAAAGAAGGTGGGTGTGGTTGCAAGAGGGGGCCTGGCGAAGGGTTTGTTAGCGGGAAAAGCGGTCAGGTCTTACCTGGATCATGATCCAGCTGCAGTGCAGCAGGCGCTGGAGAAAATGCAGGCGCTCGCGCCTGACCAGCATAGCCTGGGGCAGGCTGCCCTTAAATTTGCAAGTGCGCATGCTGCGATCACATCTGTCGCCGTAGGCGCCAGCAAGGTAGAGCAGCTTGTCGAAGCTGCCACGGCCGGGGAGTTACCGGATTTTGATCCGGGGGCTTTGGCTGCGCTGCGCGCAGCGGTACCCGCTCACTTTTACCAAAAGCATCGGTAGGGCAGTGAGCAGTTTGCAGTGGGCAGTTTGCAGTGGGTTGTTTTACTCCTTTAGGATCTGGGCAAAGGCTCAGGTCCGGGTCTGTCTATGGGTTGCTGGGGTTGTGGCTGGGGTTTGGGTTTGCGTTTTTTCTTCATCCGCTCATCTTCTCCTATCTGAAAAGTCAACCCCACAAAAACCTGTAGCAGGTCAGAGTTGCGCGCGTACGCATTGTCATATTCCAAAAATCCATTATCGAAACTCACACTTCCGAGGTCTACATACCGGGCAGAAGTGCTAAAGGACTGAGATACCCGTGTATCCAAATAAACATGCGGCCTGACCCGAATCTGAACTCCTCCTGCCGCGCCATAATAACCTGCCAGCTTACTTGTCAACCAATCGACATCATCCCTGTCACTGTCCCAATCATTGGTGGCATAGGTTGTCAGGGTAGAAAAAAAGAGGCGACTGCCAGCAAATACATCTCCATAAAACCTGATGCCTGCCTTGATGGTCGTTGCGCGCAAAAACATATGCCCTCCGGAAGATTGGTTGGTCACATGAAATTTGTACTCTTCGAAGGGAAAGGGTGAATTAAACCGCTCGGTTCCGCTTTGGATATAGTCCCAATGGAAACCGTACTGAAAGTTCAGGAGAAAGCGGGGAATGGCTTCTTTGGAAGTAAAATCCATGGCAAATCCTCCGCCAGGCCGATAGTTTTCAAATGAAAACGCATCAAATGGCTGAGCATAGGTGGGGCCTATGCTAAAATAGGATTGCGCAACGGACTTTTGCAGTCCCGCTTGGGTGATTAATACAAGGGAAATAAGGAGAGTAAAATAGCTTTTCATGTTGGGCGGCAAGTTTGAATGTGATGCAACAAATAAAAAAGGAAATGAATACTCTTTCCCATACTTACCAACCGATCCAAGGTGTGATTTAGGATAAAATTAGGGTTAATCTGCGGCTAATGCAAATTAAATAGCCTCTTCCAAAAGGGCATTTTTAGCTGCTTCAACCACTTTTTTGGCGTTTCCTACAAAAATCTGATCATCTAAAATGATCACCGGTCGCTTCAAAAAAGTGTACTCTTCCAGTATGTATCGTCTATAATCTTCTTCTGTCAACTTCATTTTGTTCAATCCCATAGCCCGATACTTCATCGCGCGGCGACTAAACAGTGCCTCGTAGCTACCGGCTCTCTTTTTCATTTCTTCAATTTCATCGGGTTGAATTCCCAGAGATTTGATTTCCCGCATTTCGAATTCGGGGCCGACTTGTAGTTCTTTCAGGATTGCCTGACAGGTAGTGCAGTTACCCAGGTGAAATATTTTTTTCATGTATACTTTTTTGGCAAAGAACCGCTCTTTAAGGCAAATGTTCAACATAGCTATTGCCCCATAGATACTCATTAAAAATTAATGCGAGCATCTCCTTACAGCCTTAACTCTTCAAAAAGCCCTTCGAGCCTCGAATAAACCGAATTAAACAAAAAATCCCTGCAGCTAAAATAGCTATACAGGGATGAAGTTCCACTTGTTTACCCGAAAATCTATCTCTCTTTCGTTTGGAATCTCTTATTTCATGCTGAGTTCATAGGAGGCTCCCGGACAGGGATGTTCTACCGGAAAGCGTTTTACCCAGAGGGTATCCTGTTTTTCCTCAATCTCAATTTTACCGCTTTGGTATTCTTTGACAATCCATAGATGGTCAATGCAATACATATGCTTCGCGTCCAGCGTTGAGACACACAAAACATCTTTTTGGTTAGTTTGAGACTGTTTGATCAGAGGATCGGGAAGAAGAGGATTCTCTTCCTGGGAAGGCGATTGCTGGTCTGCTGGCTGAATGACAAAAGACAGGCACATCGCCAGGCTGGCTAATGCAATAAGGATTTTCATGGGGCGCATTCTGTTTGAAAATTACAAGAGTTTTCATGCTAGGGTATAATTGACTGTTGGCCGGGGCAGTCTCCTTTTGCTTCTCCTCCTACTTCTCAAGAGCAAGTGAGAAGTAGGAGTATGAAACAAAGTGTGAATGAGACTTTCCGTATGCTTGACAAGTACAAATCTAGCATAAGAAAAAAAACTTTTTAGACGGATTGCCTATAATTTCTTACAGGTTCAAAAGGGAAGATGGCTCTTCCCTTTTTCTTTTAGCTATTCTTGTTATCCGTCATATAAGCGGTAGGGAAAATACGTTGCATACGCTTGTCAATATCACTTACAGTCACGCGACCATCACTGTTCTCATCAAGACCAATATTGAGTTTGTATTTGCGGGAAGGGTTGGCATAGAGTGTATAGCAATAATCTCCTTCCAAAGCTTTGGGATACAATATAGCCAGATAAAGATCTGTCAACGACTCAAAGCCTCTATAGCGTTTTCTTACACTATCCAGGTATTTGTAGACATATTCCAACTGGTCTACATGTGCCAAGCCTTTCAACTCAGCGATGGTAACGCCCAGTTCCTCCGCTGTTTCAGGCATCCACTGGATAAGCCCTACAGCCCCGCTGCCACGATGATTCATTACAGATGCGTCAAATTTTGACTCAGAATACATCACAGCCATCAGCCATTCAGGAGGAACCCCCAATTCTTCTGCGACATCGCGCACCTTGGTTTCAAAACTCAGGGCATCTGCCACATGCTGACTTGCTTTGTCGATCAAATACAGGGAAGGAACGTCTTCGATGATTTCGCCTGTAATAGGCATACTTATGGTGTTACTTCCTGTCTTTACCAATGAAAAGGTAAAGATGTTGGTCAGAATCACGACCAGGCCGATCAGGCTGATGGTCCTGAAATTGACAGGTACATACTGGGGCGCAGACTTAACCATGGTGAAACCCCGCGCCTGCTGATAGCTTTCTTTGGGTCCAAAAATTTGCATAACTCTTTGCTTGATTTGCTGAAAATGAAAAAAAGTAATTTCGACTAACTTCATCAGCAATAATACTAATAAAATTAGATTTTCCAAACCAAGAACGACCGTTTTGCTAATTTTTTTGGCTGAACTGTATTCCATTGCTAAAAAAAATGCTTGTTTATGCTAATATACATCCTTTCACCAAACGCGGAAATACCTAACTTACGTTATGTTGAATAGTACTTGCAAGGAGGCGTTTTCCATTTTTGTATGCCTACATAGACTTACTGTACATGAAATATTTTCTTAATTTACTACTTATCAGCCTATTATCCCCCTGTTTACAGGGGCAAATTCTGCAACCTGCCTCCCTGCAACTGCCAAATGGCTATAGCCAGGAGCAAGTGAAAGCTGCCATTATCCTTCATTTTCCCCAAAGCCAGTTTGCTGAAAGTGGCCTGAGGCTATTTGATTTTCATCAAACGCCCGGGGGGCAATATTGGACCTTTCGGCAGACTTTTCGCGGCAAACCCATTTACCAGGCAAGCGTCAAGGCAAAAGTAAATACAGACGGGCGGGTCCCTTTTTTCATGAATTCTCTGTATGAAAAAAACCTTAGCGCAGCTCCTGAAAAGGATCGTTTTGTCCTAACGGACATGGGAATCCGTGTTTTACTCCTCAAGCGGATGCCCGCTTTTAGCCATCATCTAGAAGCCGTATGGCTTCCTGAAGGAAAGCAGCTTAGAGCGGCTTATCTCGTCCAAAGTTATGCCCACCATAGCACAGAAAGCTATGAACTGCTGATCGATGCTGCCACCGGAACAGAACTGCAACGCCTTGACATCACAGCCTATCACCGCCATCAAACGATGGCAGATACGACAGGCCAGGGGCGCGTTTTTCGCCCCAATCCCTGCACAGCCGCAGGCGTGCCTTATGGCACCCTTTTCTCCAACAATGACGATATGCATCTACCGATCTTTGAGGCTTATATGGACACCATCCTTTTGAAAGACCTGAATTATCAAAATGGTCAATTTTTGCTGGAAGGCCCCTATGTGAGGCTGATGGAGTTTTCTATTCCCAATGTGCCGCCCGTGAGCAGCAGTGATGGAAACTTCTTTTTCAAACGCGACCAAACGGGTTTTGAGGATGTGATGGCCTATTACCATATAGATACATTTCAGCGCTATGTGCAATCGCTGGGCTATACCGACTTGTACTCAACTACGCCCATTCAGGTAGATGCCCATGGCGCAGCAGGCAACGACCAATCCAGCTTCAGCACCAATGGCCGCATCCAGTACGGCACCAATTACGGCGCAAGCAATGAGCATGTCGATGATGCAGAAGATGCAGATGTGATCATCCATGAATATGGCCATGCGCTCTCGCATGCAGCCGCGCCGGGTACGCGTGGCGGCAACCAGCGGATCGGGCTGGATGAGGGCTATTGCGATTATTTCGCAGCGGCTTATAGTTACGATATTCGCCCGGACTATGGCTGGGCGCAGGTTTTCAACTGGGACGGCCACAATGAATTTTGGGAAGGCCGGTATGCAGATTCGGAGCAAAAATTTTCATCTACTGGCCTGGGAAAATACGATTATGCAGAAGTATGGTCTTCTGCTATGATGCGGCTGCGCCAGGACATCGGTGCCACCGAATGTGATCGCCTGCAACTGGAGATTCTCTATGGCAGTGCGCAAAACATGACCTTCTTTGATGCATATCAACTGCTTCTACATGCAGATACAGCGCTTTTTGCGGGTATTCATAGCCCTCAAATCACTTTTCGCTTTTGCGAAATTGAAGTCGTAACAGGCGACGCCTGTAAGGGATTGGCGCTTGAGCCGGGCCTTTTACAGAAAGCCTGGACGGCACAGTATGTCACGGGCGAATGCCTTTATATCAAATGGAATGAGGATTCGCTTTTTCCCTCCCAAAACAAAAGCTTCCAACTGACAAATGCGCTGGGACAGCTTATCGGCAAAAAGACTATTCAGGGGGGAAATTTGCTTTCTTTTTCTTCCCTACCCAGCGGGCTGTATATCATTAGCCTGTATGAAGGAGGAAATCTATTGGAAAGCCGGAAGGTAGTAGTTTGGTAAAAATTTCTATTTTTGCGCCCAACCAGGTTCAATTAAATCAAACTCTCAACCGATCAAAGGATCTTTTTTATGGCAAACAATCTACTCAAAGGTAAAAAAGGCATCATCTTCGGTGCATTGGATTCTAACTCTATCGCATGGAAAGTGGCGGAAGCAGCACATGCTGAGGGAGCCCAAATCATGCTCACCAATGCAGCCGTAGCGCTTCGCATGGGCGAAATCAATGTTTTGGCTGAAAAAATCGGCGCGCAGGTAATTCCTGCCGATGCGACTTCCATGGAAGAGTTGGGCGCGCTGCTCGACGCTGCTGAAGCAGAATTTGGCAAAATTGACTTTGTGCTGCATTCCATCGGCATGTCGCCCAATGTGCGCAAGAAGCGCGCATATACCGATCTCCACTACGATTGGCTGGGCAAGACATTTGATGTCTCAGCTATTTCTTTCCACAAAATCATGCAGCTGCTGTACCAGCGCGATTTGATGAATGAATGGGGATCCATCCTGGCGCTTACCTATGTGGCTGCGCAGCGGACTTTCAGCGAGTACAATGATATGGCCGATGCCAAAGCATTGCTGGAGTCATTTGCGCGCAGTTTTGGCTATCATTTTGGTAAAAAGAGCCATGTGCGTGTAAATACCATTTCTCAATCACCGACCCCTACTACCGCAGGTACTGGTGTAGCAGGCTTTGACAAAATGCTTTCCTATGGCGAACTGATGTCACCTCTTGGCAATGCCACAGCAGATGATTGCGCGAAGTATTGCGTCATGATGTTTTCAGACTATACCAAACGCATCACCATGCAGAACCTATTCAATGATGGAGGATTCTCCAGCATGGGCATCTCTGCCGATATGTTTGAGCATTTTAATCCTGAAGGATAGCAGGGTTTTGGGTTTTGGGTTTCGAGTTTTGGGTTTCGGGTTTTGGGTTTCGAGTTTCGGGTTTTGGGTTTTGGGTTTTTCACTCGGAACCCGAAACTCAAAACCCGAAACTTACTTTTCTTCTTCAAGCCTCACCTTGCGTATGGCTGCGTCCAAAGAAATTTCATTGCGATCATAGGCCTGTAGCACTTCTGCTTTGATCGAAAAATTTACCTCCCGCTTTTCCTCACAATCAGAACATGATGGAACGATCAAGCCTACCGTAAGCAATTCATTTGGCTCAAGGTTGCGCAGGGTCCTGCCATAGGATACCATGATCCGTGGAACTTCCTCTCTGAATTTTTTCACCAAAGATTCAGCATCTTCGACAGCTTTTTTCCTCCCTGAATCATCCAATAACAATTTCCCTTTACTGGCTTCATTGCTCCTCCTGGGGGTTTGAGCGATGATCGTAAATGTACTGCCATATTTCCCCGCCCAATACACATCATAATTTACCCCCAGGCCTTCCAGCACTTTCATATCGACTTTTGCAGCGGGAAAGGAAAAAAACTCACCTTCCGATGCCTGAAAATCATTCCGGTGCGCTTTTTCGATTTCATACAATCGCTCGCTCAGGATTTTGCCAAATACCCGAAACTCCAACTGGTTTTTTTCCTCCTTTTGCTCGCTGTGAAATGATACTTTTTCCTGAAAAGCAGTGGGAGACAATTTTCCGCTTCGAAGCGAGCGAATGTCTTCCATTTTGGCAGAAGCAGAAATAAGCCCCTGATAAGAAGTGCCGCTGCTTGCGAGAGCCCCTCTCACCTGCCCCCTGTAAAAGGTCACTGCATTTTGCTGGCTTTGCCCATCATAGACCACCATGACTTTTTCGTCAGCCTGTAGCTCTCCTGCCAAATCACCATACTGCTGCAGGAAAAACCGGAGGTTCTTTTCAATGGTTTTTTCTGCACTATCAGGGGAAGAAACATGGCCATAGATCGTCCCAGGCGTAGCAAGAGCAGAAGGGCTGCTTACCAAAAGAGGCTCACTTCCAGCCCGGGCCCGGCTAAGCTGAAGGGCCGGAGGGGCATATAAAATGATCCCAAAACCCGGCTGGTAGCGCGCTTCCTGGTTATTGCTGCGAAAGCGAAGGCCGGAAACATCAATGCCAGATTGAAACAATTCATGCAGTATCTCATTCATCACATGCATGTCCTGCTCCATCCGTGCAGAAGGCGCGGTGGACTGAGCAAGGCTGAGGGATAGTAGGAGGGGAATAATAAGTATGTACTTCATGGGGATAGGTTAAAAATGTGAGAAATTTCAGTGCGGAGAAAATCTGTTTCAACCTGCTGAAAGGAAGCCTGCTGAATCAATTCATTCAAGGTATATTCAATGAGTTCGAGATCTTCTTCGCGTTGCTGCTGAATATGGAAACTGTACTGATCGAGCAAAGCCATCAGTTGGTCTGCCTGCTTTTGTTCAGCCTGTTGAAAGAACGATAGGAAGCTTTGCTTTGTCTCGGCCAGGAGGGCATAGCGTATAGCAGCAAGCTGCTTCGGATCCAGCCTGGCGGCTTCAGGCTGATGCTCACGCATGCGCTGCATGCGCTCTTCCAGCACGCAAAGCGTGCCTTCCAGCTCATCCTGACTCGCCAGGAGTTCCTCCTGCCAGCTTGTGTCTGGCTCCGGCTGCGCCACAGGCGCAGCAAAGCCCACGACAAGCTGCTTGTCGTGAATCGCCATCTGCAAGCCGGACATACGTCCGGCAAATAGCAGCAGCGCAAGAGCTGCTGCCACACGCAACCCGCGCGAACCCAGCCACTGCTGCGCCAGCGATGGCTGGGCCGGAGGAGAAATGATCAAAGGCGGAAGCCTTTCCGCCTCGCCTGCGGCTGTTTGCAGGCAGCCACGAGCCTGCCGGAGCTGCATCAGCTCTGCACTTAGCGCAGCGTCCTGCGCCAGGCGAGATTCCAGCTCCTGCTTTTGAGCTTCGTCCAACTCATCGTAGAGGTAGGACATCAGGATATCGATATCTTGTTTGTTCATCGTAGAAAGAGCTTATGCGCCTTTTTCAGCTCTATTTGCTTGCTCAAAGCTTTGAGGCCGTAATAGAGGCGCGATTTAACGGTATTTTCAGAAAGCTCCAGGATCTCGGCGATCTCGCGAAATTTGAGGCCTTCATATTCTTTCAAAAGGATAACCAGGCGTTGGTTTTCGGGCAGGCGCTGCAGCGCCTGCTGGACAATGGTTTTCAGCTCGCTGCCAGCGAGGCTGTCGTGGGGGCCTGGCTCCGGGCTTGCCATCTCGGCCTGCTGATGCAGGGCATCAGAACTTAGCCAGCTGGCTGGCATTACTTTGCGGCGGCGGTGCCGCCGCTCTTCCTCGCGACAGCAGTTGGTCGCGATCTGATATAGCCAGGAGCGAAAAGCCTGCGGCTCTTTGAGGGTGTGCAGCTTTGCCTGCACAGCCACGAAACTGCGCTGCGTAGCTTCCTCCGCCAGGTTTTGGCTGGCCCCATTCAGTTGCCGACTGGCAAAATATTTATGGGCGTAGCCCCATATACTGCCATAAGATAGCTTGATCAGCTCCTCCAGCGCGGAGCGTTCCCCTGCTTTTGCCTGCAAAACGATATGTGACGGAATATTCATTTCACCTCATGATGTAGGCAGTTGTCAAAAAGTTTTAATTTGACACAGATAAAAACAGATGGGACTGATTTACGCATGTCAACAAGCATCGTAATCCGTACAAATCAGTTAAACCTGTGTAAATCTGTGTCCCTTCCTTTCCCAAAAAAATTATGAGCGATTCCTATAAAAAAGGCCGTGGAGCCCAATACAATCCCGACAATCCCTACCTCAAACTCAGCCTGGATGCAGCTGATTGGGACGGGATCGATATCCCAGAAGAAGATATCCTACAGACCCAATACTTTTACGACCGCCCCAAAAAGGTCCTTAACAAAGTCACCAGCCCGGATATTCCCGGGGAATATTCTATCAATCCCTACCAGGGCTGTGAACATGGCTGCATCTACTGCTACGCCCGCAATACGCACCAATACTATGGCTTCAGCGCTGGATTGGATTTTGAAAGTAAAATTATTGTAAAAGAAAATGTAGCAGAGCTATTGGAAAAAGAGCTTCGGAAGAAAAGCCACAAGGCTTCACCCGTGATGTTTTCGGGGAATACGGACTGTTATCAGCCTGTGGAACGAAAGCTCAGGCTCACCCGTGCCTGTCTGGAAGTTTTTGCAAAATACCGCCATCCGGTCAGTTTGATTACCAAAAACAGCCTGATCCTACGAGACCTGGATGTCTTGCAGGATTTGGCAAAAGACAATCTGGTGCATGTGATGGTTACGATCACGACATTGGACGAGGGCCTGCGTCGGGTCATGGAGCCGCGCACTGTTTCGGGCAAGCAGCGGATCAAAGTAATCCAAACTTTGTCAGATCATGCTATCCCCACAGGTGTGATGGCTGCGCCCATGATTCCGGGTCTCAATGACCATGAAGCGCCTGCGATTCTCAAAGCGGCAGCAGAGGCCGGGGCTCTGGCCTGCGGCTATACCATGGTGCGCCTCAATGGCGCTATTGGGGATATTTTTGCGGATTGGATCCGGGCTAATTTCCCGGATCGGGCCGAAAAGGTGCTGAGACAAATCTCAGAAGTACATGGGGGAAGTCTCGGCGATAGCCGATTTGGGGCGCGTATGCGCGGCGAGGGGCCTTTTGCTGATGCAATCAGCGCGCTGTTTAAACTGGCGAAGCGCCAGTATTTTGCAGGGCGGCAGATGCCGCCCTATAATCTGCAGGCCTTCAGGCCTGGTGGAGGAAAACAGCTGGAGCTGTTTTGATATCCTGAAACCGAACCTAGCCTAAAACCGAACAGGTTTTGAAAACCTGTTCGGTTTGGGAGGACGTTCGGTTTGGGAGGGGAAGCAAGTATTACTTCCCTGATTTGCCAAAATTGGCGATATAAGCATCCAGGTTGGGATCGGTCTTATACACATCGTTTTTGAAGTAATTCAACATGGCAAAAAGCTCTTTCTCAGGGCGATAGCCTGGGATAGCAGCTATTTTTTGCAAAGTCTCATCAAAGAAAACGGTGTGAGGATAAGACAAACGGTTATTCAACATCAGTGCGGCAAGCTCATGGTATCCACGGCGCCCATTGGCAACGTATTTGAAAGTTTGATCACCCAGGGTGATGTCTTCCTTTTGCTCGGCATTAAACTTCACTGCGTAGAAGTTTTCGTTGATATAGGCTACGACGCTTGCTTTTTCATACGCATCCACATCCATTTTTTTACACCAGCCGCACCAATCGGTGTATACATCCACGATTACTTTTTTGGGCTTGGTCATAGAAAGCTCGGCAGCCTCTTCCATGCTGATCCAATTGATATGCGTTTCCCCTTCGGGTTTATTCATAAAACCAAAAGAAGTAAGCAAAAGAAGGCCCAGGGCGATGGTACCAAAGATGAGTTTCGTTTTCATAAAAAATATTTTCTAAACTTTTACAATTATAAAGACCTTTTCGAAAAGAGAATGTCTCATGTCTGACCCAAAAATTATTCCTCTTTCAGGCGTTTTATCTTTGCGCCCAGCGCAATGAGGCGCTCTTCGATATTCTGATAGCCTCTGTCTATCTGCTCGATATTGTGGATGCGGGAGGTGCCTTTGGCGGATAAAGCTGCGATGAGCAGAGCCACGCCCGCCCGGATATCCGGGCTTGTCATCGAAATGCCGCGCAGCGGCTGCTGCCGCTCCAGTCCTATCACCGTAGCACGGTGCGGATCACAAAGGATGATTTTGGCACCCATATCTATCAGTTTGTCCACAAAAAACAGGCGGCTTTCAAACATTTTTTGATGGATCAAAACAGAGCCTTTGCATTGGGTGGCCAATACGAGGACCACACTCAATAAATCGGGCGTGAGGCCCGGCCAGGTATGGTCCTGCACGGTGAGTATACTGCCGTCTATAAAGGATTCTATTTCGCAGACATCCTGCTGATGCACGATGATATCGTTGTCTTCGACACTGAAGTTGACGCCCATCCTGCGGAAGGTTTCCGGGATGAGGCCGAGTTCTTTGAAATCGGTGTCCTTGATGCGGATGCTGCTCTGAGTCATCGCCGCCATGGCGATGAAGCTTCCCACTTCAATCATATCGGCCAACAGCCGATGGTCTGTGCCTCCGAGCGATTCTACGCCCTCAATTTTCAGCAAATTGCTGCCGATGCCTTCGATTTTCGCGCCCATCCTGCTGAGCATTTTGCAAAGTTGCTGCAGGTATGGCTCGCAGGCAGCATTGAAAATGGTGGTATGGCCCTCAGCCAGCACGGCTGCCATGACGATATTGGCCGTTCCTGTGACGGAGGCTTCATCGAGCAACATATATGTGCCCTTGAGTTTTTCTGTGCGGCTGACATGATACAGGCTATTTTCCTCATCATATCGGAAGCTGGCTCCGAGTTGCTGCATGCCCCAAAAGTGGGTATCCAGTCTGCGTCGGCCGATTTTGTCACCTCCTGGTCTCGAGATCAGAGCTGAGCCAAAACGCGTAAGCAGGGGCCCTACCAGCATGATAGAACCGCGCAGGCTACCGGCAAGGCGCCGAAATTCTTTTGTTTGCAGAAAATCCAGTTGGAGCTCATCAGCCTGAAAGGTGATTTTTCCGCCCCCATGGCGTGAGACTTTCACGCCCATAGCTGCAAGTATATCTATCAGTTTATTGACATCCCGTATGTCGGGAATATTGCTGATCGTGACGGCTTCTGCTGTGAGAAGAACAGCGCTGATCACTTGTAGGGCTTCATTTTTAGCTCCCTGTGGCCGGATTTCGCCACTTAGGCGGTGGCCGCCTTTTACTTCAAAGTATTCCATAAAAGATTGGTTGGAGGGGGACGGGTTTTGGGTTTCGGGTTTTGGGTTTTGGGTTTTGGGTTTCGGGTTTAATCACAAAACTCGAAACGCAGAACTCGAAACTTACAAACTTCTCTCCCCTATCTTTTTTTCTTTCGGGGATTCGTGTTTTGGTGGCCAGGTTTCTTCCGCTGATTTTTGCGGCTTTTGGCATTTCGCTTCTTTTCCTGCGCGATGCGCATTTCATTGGGAAGCTTCAACTGACCTGTAACACGGGTGATATTGAGGTCTTCTGCCTTCAGATTGAACTTCCCTTTGGATAGTTCATTGAGTTGCGCAGCGATCACCTCCTCCTGTGCAGCATCTTTGGAAATTTGCTGCGCAAATTGCCTCATGATGGTCGCGATCTGGTTGATCAGTCTTTCCTGCTCCTCGCCGGGGCCCATGTCTACGGCTTTTTTCACCATATACTCTACATTAGAACCATAGAGCTTATAGCGGGTTTTGGGGCGGTGATATTCCATCCTTTTGGGAGGCTTACGGGCAGTCACGATCTCCTCTGGCATAGGATAGGGGGCATCTATATCCAGATCAAACTCAGCGATCATAAATAGATGATCCCATAATTTGTTCTCATAATCCGGCTGCTCCTTGATCTCAGGATGCAAATTGACCATGATACGCACGATCTCTTTGATCACGCGGGAGCGGCGGTCTTTATCTTCAATGGATTTGGCATACTCCACCATGGATTGAACGTTGCGGCCATATTCGCGCAACCTTAAAGGGGAGTCAGAAATACTGTACTTCATATAATGTGATTCGCTTAGCACATGCCTCTGATGGCATGAGAAAAAAACGTAAATATTAATGTTGGAATCAAAGTGATAGGCATTAGGTTTTCCTTTTTACAAAAAAAGCAGGCTTGCATATCTTCGTGGGTGTACGGAAAACCTTTTGCAAAAATCGAAAATTTGTGTGGGATAACAAAATCAGTTTTGTGTTTCGGGTTCCAGGTTTCGAGATACGGGTATTTTTATGAAATTGCTTCGCAAAAGCAATTGTACCCGTTTACCCAAAACTCGAAACACAAAACCCGAAACTTATCATTATGAAAATACTCTGTGTCGGCCGCAATTATGCCAAGCATATTGAAGAGCTCAAAAATGAGGTTCCTGATGAGCCCATCATTTTTTTCAAACCGGATACTGCATTGGTACGCAACAACCGCGATTTTTATTATCCTGAATACAGCAAGGAGATTCATTATGAATGTGAATTGGTGCTGCGATTTGCCAAAGAAGGCAAATATATTGAGGAAAAATTCGCACGCTCCTATATCGATGGGATAGGTCTCGGCATAGACTTCACCGCCAGGGATTTACAGGACAAAGCCAAAAAAAATGGCCTCCCCTGGGCCCTTGCCAAGGGCTTCAATGACTCAGCCCCTGTGTCTGATTTTTTGCCCCTGGAAGATTTCCCTGATTTTCAGAACATTCAGTTCTGCTGCCATATCAATGGCGAGGAGCGCCAAAATGGCAACAGCTCTCACATGCTGTGGCCTGTGGCCAACCTGATCGCCTATGTATCCCGCTTTGTCACTTTCAAGAAAGGCGATATGCTTTTCACAGGTACGCCGGCAGGTGTCGGCGAAGTGAAAGTAGGGGACAAAATTGAAGGTTTTTTGGAAGGAAAAAAGATGCTTGATTTTTACGTTAAATAGTTATGGCCAAAAGGATTTCTCCGCTTTTTCTCATTTTTTGTTATTTCCTCTTTCCTGCTTACGATCCGGGCGAAAGCTATCACTATCCTATTGAAGGAAACTACGCCCTCTCGGGCACCTTTGGGGAGCTGCGCCCCAATCATTTCCACTCAGGTATTGACATCAAAACCTACAACAAAACGGGCTATAAGATTTATGCAACCGATGAAGGCTATCTTTATCGGGTGAAGCTTAGCCCGTATAGCTATGGCAAAGCCCTCTATCTGCGCCATCCTGATGGTCGCTTCTCAGTATATGGACACTTGTCGGGTTTTATCCCTGAGATAGAGGCCTTTGTACAGGAAAGGCAAATAAAAAACGAGCAGTTTGAGCAGGAGATTTACCTGGAAAAAAATCGTTTTTCCTTCAAAAAAGGAGAAGTGATCGGCTACAGTGGAAATAGCGGAAGCAGCTTTGGGCCGCATCTTCACTTCGAGCTGCGCGACCCGAGCGAGCGCATCATCAATGCGCTTCCCTATTTCAAGCCCCTCGTCAAAGACGAGGTCAAGCCTATCCTCCGAAAAATCGCTTTTGAGCCCCTGGCCCCCCATAGCCGCGTCAATGGCAAGTATGAAAAGCTGTTGCTTTCACCCAGCGGCAAGGATGGGGAATATACGCTCACAAACCCTATCCTTCTCCAGGGAAAAGTAGGGCTGGAATATGCAGCCATCGACAAACTCAGCGCCGCCAGCAATCCCTGCGGAATCAATTATGCCCGCTTGTATCTGGATGAAAAATTGCTTTTTTCGCTGGTTTTAGATGTTTTTGATTTTGACGAAAGCCACAATATCAATATGCACATTGATTATGCGCACTATAAAGAAAAGGGAGAGCGCCTGCAAAAAGCTTATATAGATGAAGGAAATCACTTCAGTGCCTATGGGCAGGTTCGCAATAAAGGAATACTTGAATTAAGCGATGACAAGCTGCACAACTTGCGGCTGGAGTTGAAGGATTCGCATGGGAATACATCCGTTCTTCATGCCCAGGTGCAGCGAGGCAACTCATTGAAAAGCGCCCTTTCAACTTCTACAAAAAGCAAGGCAGTGGCGCTTGAAGCATCTGTCAAGCGGAATGTCCTGGTGATAGAAGCTCAAAATGCCCCTTTACTGGAAAATGGCATGCTCTATTGCGAGAGGAAATTTGGGAAGCCCGTTTCCCTGACGGCTGCCTACGAGGATAAAGGCCTGGCTACTTTCCTCTTTCCCCTCGATGAGGGCAATTATCCGGAATATATCCGCGATGCCTCTGGCAGGCATAGCCTTCAAACCCACCTCAAAGGCCATGTAGCCGCTGGCCGCAACGGCTTGGTCGAGTTTCAGGAGGTTCAGGCCTTCTTTCCGCATGATGCGCTTTTTCAGGCTCTACACCTGGCCATTGCGGAAGTTCCTGCACCAGCAGGAGCCTTTTCAAAAGCCTATCAGATAGGCGATGAGCATATCCCTTTGAGGGAAAGCTTTTGGGTGAGTTTCCAGCAAAGCTGGCCGGAGGAGCTGGCGGAGCATCTTGTCATCGCCAAACTCAGCCCCAAGGGCTGGCGATATAGCGGCAACAAGCTCGGCGAAGATGGCCGCCTGTATAGCAAAAGCGGTGATTTTGGCATTTTTTGTGTCATGCCTGACAGCACAGCGCCCCAGCTAAAAGCTGTCAATTTTCAGGATGGCGGGACGATTCCCGCTACCACATACAGCCTGCATCTTCGGCTCGAAGACAGCTTTTCAGGCATAGACTCCAAAAGTATCCGCGCTACGCTGGATGGCGTTTGGGTTCCCTTTGAATACAATTTCAAAACGGATCAGATCAGCTCCAGAATGCAAAAACGCCCCGAAAAGGGGCGTCATGTGTTGGAGGTTGAAGCCCGCGATGGCGCGGGAAATTTGGTTAAGCAGCGCTATGAGCTTCTTTTTTGATTAATAGGTAAACACAAGCCCCACGCCCGGCTGGATAATCCCCAAAGAATTTTCAATAAAATAAGTCTGGTAACGGGAAGGATCGTTGGGATTGACCTGAGGAACGCCTGCTTCATCTTTCACCACATTCAGGATCGGCTGGCCGGCAATGCTGTAAGCGTAGGCATTTTGCATATCGAAATAGGCATTGAGGCTCCACTTTTCGAAAAACCACTTCTTGTCGATGCGAAAATCGAGTTGGTGGTAAGCCTGGGTTCTTTCGCTGTTGACCAAATTGTAATTGGGGATTTCGCGGCCACGCGAATTCCAGGCTGGAATCAGGCTCGATGTGGCGACATCGGCGGGTGTATAAGGCGTGCCGCTTTGCAGGCGCCATTTCACCCCTATCTCCCAGTCTTTTTTGAATTTTTTGCCCATGGTCAAGGCTACGATATGACGGCTGTCCCATGCCGAAGGGCGAAATTCGCCATTTTTATCCGTGAACTCGCTCCAGCCCAGGGTATAGGCCAGGATGCCATAAAAGCCTTTGTAAAAGCGCTGCTGAAGCAAAATCTCCATGCCGTAGGCACGGCCTTCAGAAGTAGAACTTGCCCGGCCATTGCCGATTGCGCCAAAGTCGCCCCCCAGATTTGCCAGAGAGACAGAGTCATTGAGCATGAAGGGATAGTTGTAGTAGCGTTTGTAATAGCTTTCTACCGAAATCTTCGAATTGGTCTCGGTGGTATAGGCAATGCCTCCCACGATCTGGCGGTTTTCGATATAGCTGATGTCTTTGTTCAGCAAGCCATTTTCATTATCCCGAAAACCTAAAACCGTATATGGCGGCAATTGGTAGAAAATGCCTGTATTGAAGTTGGCGGTCAGGCGCGGTGTCAGGTAGTATGAAGCCGAAAAGCGGGGCGAAATCTGATTCAAAGGATTCATCATTTCCTCTGAAAAATCATTGCCATCTGTGCGCAGACCGGCTGAGAGCACCAGCCTGTCTTCCAGCAATTTGGTACTGAACTGCGCAAATAGCCCGTATTTCAGCATATTCAACTCAGATTCAAAATCAATGGTGCTGAAAGGCAAGACATTGAAAGTCGCATTTCTGTAAGTAGCCTGCTCGAAATTGGCTCCATAAGTCCATTTCAGGTTTTTCTTCCTCGCTGTACGCTCGATCCGCAGTTTGTTTTCGACTTCCTGCGAATTGTAGTCCAGCAGCAAAGGCAGGCTTTCATCATTGTTGGTGTATTTTTCTGAGTTAAAATTGATGGCATTTCTGCTCAATACTACCTGCCAGAAGCCATTGTCACCAAAGTATTTGTAGTTGATCCCTGCGGTATAATTTTCCTGTGTCTGCACAGGGATATTGCCCAAAATATACTTTTGGTAATCTGTCGAATCTGCTTCCAGATTCAGTTTAAAGCGGTCTACCGCCCCCAAACCCACCAGGGTGATCTGGTGACGCTCGCTCAACTGGATTTTTTGCTTAAACTGAAAATCCTGATAGGTAGGCAAAAAGGGCAACCCCAGGATTTTGAATAAGCCCTGCAGGTAGGATTGTCTTGCGGAAAAAAGGAAAGTGGATTTAGGGGAAACAGGCCCTTCGACCGTCAGCGCCAGATCTGAGGCACCCACCGTGGCTGTGAACCCCAGCCTGTCGTCTCTTGCCTCTCTTTGGCGAAATTCAAAGACAGAGCTCAGCGCGTTGCCGCGGTTGGCGGGGAAAGCGCCGGAGAAGAAGTCTACTTCTCCGATGAAGTCCACATTGATCAGGCCCACAGGGCCTCCCGAAGCACCTTGCGTAGCAAAGTGGTTGATGTTGGGCGTCTCGATACCATCTATGTAAAAACGATTTTCGTTGGGTGCGCCACCTCGTATGAGGATGTCATTGCGGAAGCTGACGGTGCTGGCGACGCCAGGCAGAGATTGTATCACCCGCGATATATCGCGGTTGCCGCCGGGATTGCGCTTGATCTCACTCGTACCGATGGTACGCAGAGAGAGAGGCGCTTCTTCAATGATCCTGAAGGGAGAAGCCACGATCAGGACGGAGTCTGTGGTTATTTCCTCCTCTTTCATCGGAATTTCGACCACATAAGGCTTGGAGTTCGTCACCTGGATCTCGTAGAGTACTTCGGTCTGAAAGCCGCCATAACGGGCTTCGACATTGTATAAACCCGGTTCAAGGCCCTTTATCTCAAAATTGCCAGAGCTATCGGCATAGGCTCCTTTGCCGGTATTTTGCACCAAAACTGTAGCAAACTCCAGGGGCGCATTGCTGATTTCATTGAAAACACGCCCTTTAATGACTCCTGTCTGAGAAATGGCTACAGGAGAAGTGAAAACGAAAACCAGCAAAAGGAACAAAAGTGAAAGCCCGCGCTTGTGCATGTACATATTTTTCATTGTTTAAACAGAATATTTTTGATCTAATTATTACTTAAACATTGTTTTTAGATAATTGTTTTGCGAAAACATTGTTTTTTTTGAAATAAAAAAATCCCATGCTTTTGCGGCCTTTAAAAAATAAGCGGACCTTTGCGCCAAATTTGAATAGCATAAAAGAAAATTTCATGAGCATACATTTTGTTTCCCTCCCTATTATTAAGATTCAGGACGAAACGGCAGACGCCTACAGCCTCTTTTTCCAAAAGCCTGATGATCCAAAATTTGACTACCTACCGGGTCAGTACCTGACCTTCAAAGTGAAGATCAATGGTGAAGAATTGAGGAGAGCATTTTCACTTTCGAGTTCTCCTGTAAGCGATGATTTCCTGCGGGTGACCATCAAAAGAGAAGAGGGAGGCCGCGTTTCCAATTACCTGAGAGACAAGCTCTCTGTGGGCGACAAACTGGACATATTGCCCCCGATGGGCAATTTTAAGGTGAAGCTGGATCCTGCCAACAGCAAGAATTATATCCTCATCGGTGCGGGCAGCGGCATCACACCGCTGATGTCCATCACCAAATCAGTCCTTGAGACGGAACCCAAGAGCGTAGTCACACTGTGGTATGGCAACCGCAGCGAGGACACGGTTATCTTTGCCAAAGAATTCGAAGCTCTCCAGGCCCAATACGGCCACCGATTCTATGTACACCACTCCCTGAGCAGGGCTTCCGAATCCTGGACGGGTGCCAAAGGACGGCTCGACCGGGAGAAAATATACAAGCTTACCTCCGATCTTTTCATGGAGGATACCCACCGCAAGGAGTACTTTATCTGCGGCCCTACGGGCCTGATCCAGGAAGCGGAAGCCGCTTTGGAAAAGCATGCCGTCAACTTCCATGATGTGCATCATGAGTACTATGCGGCGCCTGCGCCTTCGGATGAAGATGTCGCCAAGGCCTATGGCCTGGATGAAGTCGCCATGGGCGAGGTGGATCAGGAGATCAAAACCCGCATGGTGAAGATCCTGCTGGATGGGGAGGAAGCAGAATTTGAGGTAGTACCTTCCAAGACGATCCTGACAGCAGCGATAGACGCGGATTATGATCCGCCCTATGCCTGCCAATCCGGTATATGCACGACTTGTCGCTGCAAGCTGAAGTCCGGTGTCGTGACCATGGACATCAGCGAGGGGCTGAGTGAAGAGGAACTCGAGGAGGGCTTTGTGCTCGCATGTCAGTCACATCCATTGACGGATAATGTGGTGTTGGATTTTGATGAATAGGATTTTTGAACCAAAAAAGGGATATAAGTTCATAGAAGTTTTTCATAAAAGTAATTAACCCACAGCTTATATTTCCTTAAATGCCTTATATGGTTTTTAGAGGAAAACCCTGTCTTGCCAATCCAAAAAGATAGAAAGTGAAAGGGATTTCTTAATTTGCCGGGACGGCAATCTTTTTTAAAGCAAAAATCATGTTTCGGCATTGTTGGCTATTTCTGACGAAATTCCTTTTGCTCTTCTCTTGTTTTTCTCAATCCGTAAGTTTTGAATATTTCTCTACAGCCGATGGCCTGGCTGGCAACTTAACCACTATTCCTGTTCAGGATAAGCAGGGCTTGGTATGGTTTGTCAATTCTGATGAGATCCTTCGTCACGATGGTAGAAATTTTCACATTTTCCCTAATCCTTTTGTCCCATTCGATGAATTTCCCAGGAACATCCTTCGTTATGAAGATTCCCTTCTGCTTTCATACTCCCATCACCACCTTTTTATTTTAAATCCCCGTACTTTTCAGCAAAGCTGGATTCCCCTTCCCGAAGCTGATCTGGGTACCTATTCCATCTACCTTGTGTCGGTTATCAATGGCAATTCCGCCCTTGTAAATTTGATTCACAAAAAAGAAAAGAAAATTGAATTTTTTCTGTGTAAGGGTGATCATCTTAGCCAGATCTTTCTGGAGGCAGTTCCTACGATCCCGAAAAATGCGGAGTATGATTTTACCTGTACGCCTCAGGGAGAATATATTTTATTTTTCAAGGGAGAAATGTTCAAATGGGATGTATCAGGAAATCTTCAGCTCCGGGTGAATGTTCCGGATTATGACAACACGCTGAAAATCCGAACATCGGGGCAGCATAGGCTTTTTCTCAGCGATAGTAAGGTTTACACCTTTGATGAAGAAAAACATCTTTTTAACAGCCATCAGGTTAACCGATTCCCAAAGGAATTCAGACTCGAAGATGTCCTCCCGGAAGAAAATGGCAGCATGTGGCTCTGTGGGACAAACAAATACATTGCTTATTATGATGCGCGGCGTGACACCTTATATGATTATACTGAGATTTTTTCATCTCATCTCCAGTACAATAATGACTTCGTGGGTATGGTAAGAGATCAGACAGGCCTACTTTGGCTTGGATCTTTCCTGGGCCTGGCCAAGGTCCGTCCCCAAAACGTTTTTTTTGACAGCTACCTTGACCAGGCCAATCCGGCTTGTGACGGGCGTTGTAGTTTAAGAGGGATAGAGGAAGATCAGCAGGGAAATATCTACGTGAGTTACTATGGTGGCGTAGACCGTATTGATCTCCAGGATCAGGGCAAAACAGAAATTCTGTTTAAAAATTCTAGCCCTTTTGATCTGTATATGGATGAAACCTATCTATGGTTGAATACGGGGCAGCGCTATCATCTGGAACAGAAAAAACTGGAAAATCCGGAATCAGGAGTTGTCTATATATATGACTTTGGGGTATTGGAAAAAGATGTACACGGAAATGTATGGCTGATGACTTCGGGCCAATTGTTTCAGATGAAAACAAGGCCTACTGGCTATGACTGGATCCAGGTCCTTTCTCTTTCAGATAATCTGACCGCCTTTTCGAATTTTCTTTACTTCGACACCTCCCGGGATCAACTCTGGTTTTCTATGGGGAGTAGCCTCTACGCATACGGGATAGGCGATCAGCGGCTGCAAAACTATGGTCGCCGGAAAGTGGGGCACAACTTCAAGCAGATCCTCTGCATGGAAGCTGACAGCCAGGGAATTCTCTGGATGGGGACAGACAATGGCCTGCTCCGATGGAATCCAGAGGATGAATCAAGCCGCGTCTACACCATTGATGATGGTCTTCCCAACAACTTCATCTGCGGTATGCTTCCAGAAGGGGACTCCTGCCTTTGGCTCAGCACCAACTATGGCCTTTCCCGCTTCCAGATCCGTCAGGAAAAATTCATCAATTTTTTTGAAGAAGACGGCCTCACCCTCAATGAATTTAACCGCATGTCCTATTTTCAGGCGAAAAACGGGCAGATGTTTTTTGGGGGTATGCAAGGCCTGAATGCTTTTTTTCCCAAAAAGGTGATGGAAGCCTATCGTCGCCAAAATAGCAAAACGCAGATGGTGCTTAGCTCCTTTGAGCATATAGATGAAAAACGAGATAGCACCATCAAGGAATATTTTTTGGCTAAAGGAGCTGAAATCCACTTACATCACTGGGACAAGTCCTTTTCCTTTGAATATACGCTGACTGACTTTTCAGAACCTCAGGATATATACTATAGCTACCTCATGGAAGGCTATGAGAAAGCCTGGTCTATCCCCTCTTCCAATAACTTTAGCCGCTTTACCAGTCTGCCGCCTGGCAGCTATACCTTCCGGGTGAAAGCCCGGGACCACAGGGGCAACTGGCACCCCAGCGAGCTGGCCATCAAGGTGAGGATGCACCCGGCATGGTGGGAAAGTATGTGGGCCTATGTGGCCTATGTTTTATTGACTTTGGGGCTCATTGGGATTGTTTTTCGCTTTATGCGAAAGCGTCTCCTGCTACAGAGCCAGCTGCGGCTGGAGCAGCAGGAGGCCAGCCGCCTCAAGGAGTTGGATCATTTCAAAAGTCGCTTGTTTACCAACCTCACACACGAATTCCGCACCCCGCTGACCGTCATCCTGGGCATGGCCCAGCAGATCAAGGATGCCCCCGGGCAATACGCCCGGCAAGGGGCTGAACTCATCAGCCGAAATGGCAAAGGCCTCCTCCAGCTGATCAATCAGCTGCTCGACCTCTCCAAACTGGAAAACCACGCTTTCCAGCTCCACCTGCAGCAGGGGGATATCATCCCTTACCTTCGCTACCTGACAGAATCCTATCAGACCTATGCCGATGGCCAAAACCTCAGCCTGCAATTTTTTAGCAGCACAGATGAAGTAGTCATGGACTATGACCCGGAGCAGATCAAACAAATCATCTCCAATCTGATCTCCAATGCCATCAAGTTTACGCCTTCGGGCGGCAGGGTGAGCCTGCATGTGGAGGCTTCTGAAAAGCAATTGCAGCTGGAAGTCCGGGATACCGGAATCGGTATTGCTGCTGAAAACCTGGCACATGTTTTCGATCGCTTTTACCAGGTGGAAAGTGATATGACCCGGCTTGGAGAGGGAACTGGCATTGGCCTGGCACATAGCCAGGAGCTTGTGAGGTTGATGGGCGGAGAGATATCCGTGCGCAGTGAAATCAAGCAGGGCTCCTGCTTTAGGATCATGCTGCCCATCCAAAAAACCGCCGAAGCACAAGCCCGGCAGGACTGGCTTGTAAAGGAAGCGCCTGATTCAAGCCTCTCTCAGCTTCCTCTTCCTCTGGCAGATCAGGAGCTTTCTCCTGCGGATCTCCCCCAGCTCCTCATCATAGAGGACAATCCAGACGTCGTTATTTACCTCCAAAGCTGCCTGAAACATGCTTATCAGCTGGACATAGCCTACAATGGCAAAATCGGGATTGAGAAGGCAATCGAAAACATCCCCGATCTCATCATCAGTGATGTGATGATGCCCGAAAAAGACGGCTTTGAGGTCTGCGATACCCTCAAGCAGGATGAAAGGACCAGCCATATTCCCTTCATCCTGCTGACCGCCAAAGCGGATGCCGCTTCCAAACTCGCGGGCCTCAAAAGAGGAGCAGATGCCTATCTGGCAAAACCTTTTGACAGAGAAGAGCTGCTCGTGCGGCTTGAGATCATGCTCGCGCAGCGAGAGCGAATCAGAAAGTTTTTTAGCCAAAATCCCGTGCAGGTACAGGCACCGCTTCCGGCTCCTGATTCCCTGGAAGCAGATGTGCAGATAGAACATGCTTTTTTACAAAAAATCATGCAGATCGTCTCAGGAAATTATCAGGATGAAAGCTTTGGCCTGGCAGAACTATGCCGGAAGCTGGGGATGAGCCGATCGCAGCTTTTCCGGAAGATGAAGGCGATTTCAGATAGTTCGCCTGCGGAATTGATCCGCAAATATCGGCTGAACAAAGCCCGGGAACTGCTAGAGAGCACAGACAGGAGCGTCTCGGATGTGTGCTGGGATGTGGGATTCAAAAATCTCGCACACTTTTCGAAAGCCTTCCAGGAGGAGTTTGGGCTGAAGCCGAGTTCAGTGGGCAGTGGGCAGTAGGCAGTGGGCAGTGGGCAGTGGGCAGTGGGCGGGTGTGTTATAGCGCCAACACTACTGCCGACAGGGCGAAAGTCAGTAACCAGATCGCGGTAAATAAGATTTTACCACCAAAGCCCAAATCCAGAATGGGTTTTTTCTGCAAAATCAGGTTGAAGGCTGCAACAAACAGCCCGATGCTGATCAGAGATCGATTGATCGATTGCTGTTTGTTTTCCTCTTCTGGCTTTGGCGGAAATTCGGAGGGTTCTACGAGCTCCTGCTGCTCGGTAGCGGCGACCTCCGTCAGCACTTCGGTCATGCCTCTTTTTTCCATTTCCCATTGAGCGGCCAGGACCTGATCATCTGAAAACTGGTCCTTGTTTTTGATGTAGTACATCAGCAACTCATCTGACTTCTCAGCCATCTTTGGAGAAAAGCGGTTTTCTTTCATATTAGGTGAATTGAGTGTATAACAAATGTGGGGTTGCGCTCATAGCGCTGCAAAACAAAGCGCTTTCGGGGATTTCGGGCTGTGAGTTGGTTTTTGTGGGTAATCCCCGAAGCTTAAATAAGCCTTTTTAATCCCTAATACATCCTGTAAATCTCAGGAGGAAAATAAAAATCCCCTGCCGACAATTCGTCAGACAGGGGATAATCAAATTCTGATCAGGCATCAGGGCCTGTCAGCATCTATCAGAACTTCACCATCTTCCTCGAAGCCCGGAATTCTCCGGCTTCTATGCTGTAGTGGTACACACCACCGGGCAGTTTGCTGGCGTCAAAGATGACGCTATGCTCGCCCGCGCTGCGGTATTCATCTACCGGACGTGCCACTTCTTTGCCAAATTGATCGTAGATGCTCAGCCTGACTTCCTCATCCTGCGGCAGGATGAAGTGGATGGTCGTGCGCGAATCATAAGGATTCGGATAGTTTTGTCCCAGGATATAGCCTGTCTCCGGCAGGGAGAGGCGATCAAAGAGCACATAAGGCTCATCCATATTGCCCAGGATACGGTCGGTGATAAAGACCTCTTCCTTGTTATCAGGAATGAATTCCTGGCCGCTGTAGGTGTCATAGATTTTGAAGCTCACTTTGCGGCCATTGTCGCTCGCATTTCCATGAAAACTAAATATTACCCGGTAGCTATCCAGAAACTCCACATATTCCAGGTAGCCCGAGCCCCTGCAGGTGTCATCAATAAAAGCACCTACCAGCAGGCGGTCTTCAGCCTCCAGTCTCCCGTCTCGCTTCTCGCTTCCCGCCTCTATCCGAATACTCCCGACCAGGGTCATGCTGCTTTCATAGCGACTGTAATCGACATCAAAATCTTTGATACCCAGGCGACTGTATACCAGGTCATTGTATAGGACACCTGCTTTGAGCAGCAGTTTGTACCCTTTGCCCGGCTCCATATACTGAAGCGGACCGTACCAGGTATCCGAGCCTTTATGGTATTCACTGAATACTTCCTGGCCTTTGATGAGGTCCCTGTTGCGCAGGTTGACAGAAGCCAGGGCCTGTCCCAGGGGCTTGGCAAGCTGAGGCTGATATCCAATCCAGTTCCATCCGCTCAGCAGATCGATCTGATCAAAGGAGCTGATAGGATTACCGGCGATGCGCAGCGTATCGGGCGAGTTGGACAGATTGATCAGGTAGGCCTGCTTGTTGTCTAGTTGTACCAATGGGCCGGCCCACTGATTGGCATAAATGATCGGCGTGGCAATCTGGGTAAAAGTGGCCGTGTATCCATCTTTTCGCTTGACGGTAATGTTATTGCCGATTTTGGGCGAAGCCAGCGAATTGAGGATATTATGGATGGTCATGTCACTGTTGGTGATATTGAAAGAAACCCAGTTCCAGCCTTTTTGCAAGGGGATAACCTGAAAGACACCATTGGGATGCAGGATCTCCGGATCGCTGATTCTGCCATATACCTGCTCACTGGAGAAATAGAATGTCTCTGCCGCACGGTATTCAACCCCGCTTGCGGCCCGCCACATGCTGAATTTGATTTCTTCATTGGCCGGAATGTTGGAATAAACCGTCAGAAAGGCCATGTATTTGTTGTACTGGGGGACATACTGCAGCCGGGTAACTCCCCGGATTTCTCCGTTAAAGATCGCTGCTACCATGTCACGATCACTCCGTGACAGATTTGTATCAGTCTGATCCAGGCTGAATGTCAGCACCATATTCATCGAATAGGTATACTTGCCTGACTCAACGACCCAGTTGGGAGGAATCGCCTGCGCTTCGTAGGTGATATCCAGGTACTCCGGCCAGCCTTCAATCATGGCTACCACGGTGTCGCGGTAGCTGCCGGGGGGTAGGTTGGGATCAACCGTAAAGGTCAGTGGATACTCTCCGTTGGATAGGACAGATCCGGAAAGGGAGGAGGGCGTCAGCCAGATAGGGTAGTCCGTGATTTCAAAGGCTTTGGTATATACTGCCTGATTTTTCAGGCTGCTTTTGATCACATTGACCTTTCCAAAAAGGCCTTGCTGAGAGATGCTATCCGGATCCCAAAATACGGGTGCTGCATTCACTTCGAAGGCCCATACCACCGGATAATTCTGCACATTTCCGGACAGGTTTTCCATTCCCGTGATGCGTGCCTGGAGGAGGACGCCTTTCAGCTCCGGCATATTGAACAGATTGATGCCGGGTACAAGGATGATACGATCCTGATTTTCAGAGCACTGTATAGTAAAAGGGATAGCCGTGCTGTCATCCAGACGGATCAGGCTGATCTCTGGAGGCGTGGCGTAGGAGCTGAAATCACATTCAATATCACTATCGAAGGTAGCCGAGATTTCCTGTCCCAGGCGCAGGAAGCCATCCGAAGGCGTGGGGATCCCAAATGGCCCCAGGGAAGCCCTGTCAATGAATCCTGATAAAGGAGTGGAAACGGTATAGCCTCTGCCTGAGCGACATTCGGCTCTTGCCCGAAGGCTATAGGCGCCATCCAGGAGACCGCTGACATCCCATATTTTCCGGTAAATCAGATCAGGGATGCTGTCTTTTTGGATCTCGAGTCCATCCTGCCATCCCTGGCCATCCAGTTTATAGTCCAGGTGAATACTCTCCAGATAGGGATTGCTCAAATCATAGCCACTAAAATCCACCAGGAGCTTGTTGTCGCTATTACCATTGACAAGCCACTTGTCGACGGGATTTTGGAGATTGACATAGGAGCACTCTGACTCAAAGTTGACTGTGATCCAGAAGGTATCTCCATTCACGAGATCGCCATTATTTCCCCAGAGGTCATATTCACATTCAGGGTACATCATGATGCCGATGTCTTCATAATTGGCAGCCCTGGGGCCTTTTTCTACGGTCAGGTCTACTTCCGTAGCCTGGAAGGCATCCATGAAATAAGCGATTGCGCCATTGTTGATCAACTGCCCGCCCAGCTTGACGGTGGCACCGCCCGGATTGGTTGTTGGAATCACCCGTACCTGGTATTCTCTTGCCTCCTGGCTCTCACTTTCATTGATCATTTGTGCAGTGAAAATGGCTTTGCCATCTTTGGGGACATTGTCCATGCGTGGCGGGAAAATGTTCAGGTTGGCTCTGTCACGCGCCTGCGTGCCTTCTTCCTGTGGGCAGGAACTGGTGCCCCCAAATATGCGAAAAGCAGGGACATCGTAGGCGGTATCACGAAGGATATCCACGCTGAAATAATCTCCGATGTCTTTATCGGAAAGCTCATATCCGACGGTGAAGGTCTTGGTGGAGTCATTGCCTGTCTCCCTTTTGGTAGATCTGCGTACGTTGGCAGCAATGCCTGCATTGCCATCGCTCCAAAAGCCCAGACCTGAAGAGGTCCAGACTGCTGACAGTTTCATGCTTACATCTACGAAGGTGAGATATTCATAGGAAACACTGGCCTCTTCGGTCCGGTTTTCCACATTCTGAAAAGAAGCTCCTGCACTGAAAGATTTATTGGAAACATACTTCGCGTTTTTGTCGCGGTTCTCAGCATTTTTAGTCAAAATTCTTTTCCAGTTAAGGGCATCCACCAGGAAGGAATCGGCTTCGTTGAGTTTTGCATTTTTTTCGGTTATGTTCGCGATGGTGTTGGCGTCCAGCTTGATGATACTTGCGAGGTATTCCAGTTGGGGGATAAGTACCCTTTTGATATGTTTTTCAGAATAAATAAAGGTAGAAGAAATGCCAATGGGCTCCAGATTGGGTTTGTCTGAGACCGTGGCGGTACAGCTCCCTCCATCAAATTCCAATACCTTTGCCACAGACCATAGCTGGTTTAGGGTTTTGCCAATATAAATATCCCCTTCATAGCCGGTAAATACCGGATCACTGGAAGTCGAAAAGGTCTCTGAGAAAGAATAGGAGCTGCGGAATCCATTTCTGTTATAGTTTTCGCGTCCTGCAATCACCTCAACATCTATTTTGACTCCTTTTCCCAATTCTGTGCCTGTTGCGAAGAAAGGGGTTCCTGTGCTGGTTTTCACCTTGGAACCCAGGATGATGTCCGCAAAAGCCCCACCTGAGCCAGATACTTCATATTCACTGGTAGAGAAAGTTGAATACTCAGAACCTTTTTCCACCCATGCAAAGCTGTTGTCACCGGGAGGGTCGTGCACGATCAGATCCGGCAATTCCGGAGATCGGGAGGTGAAGGTAGGGGTCAATTCTTTGGCGCCTTGTAACAATATCCACCAGCCCAGCTGCTGGGGTGCCCGGACGCCGGCAGTCACGCTGATAAATAACAATTTTTGGAAGGGTTTGGCACCTCCGCTGGCCACATTGGGTTCTCCCCCCAGAACCGTATAGCGGCTGATCCCCTTTGTAATGGGAACTTCCAGTGGGTCTCTTTCTCTGTCGCTAACATAATCATATACCAGCACCTGCCCGGAATCTACCCGGCAACCGGAATAATTATCCGTCACAATGAACTCCAGAAAGTATCCCCTGCCTGCCTCCATGAGGATGATGGAGTCATTTGCTGTTCCCAGGCCATCGGCTTTGCAACCCGGAAAAACCTCTGCTCCGGCATCCTGAAAGCTGATTTGCACCTGGAAGGGACCGTAATAGGTAAAGTTGGCAAGCGGTTGAATATCACGTATGCTGGTATCAGAGCTAACGATATAGCTTGTATCGGCAGGAAGGGTAACTGTCACCCCATCGATTACCACGGTTTGTGCCGGTTTGATTTTGAGGGTGGTATCCCTGCTGATCGTCTCCAGTGAATCTCTTTTCACCAGGTTGAAACTCATGGTACTATCAGTAAGCTGCGCAGCTATGTTGGGATTTTGGAAAGGAGGATCGTCTACCACTTTTATTTCAAAATTGGCAGCAGGCAGGATCACCTTTCCTCTGCCCTGGGCATCCATGGCGACATACTTCTCAAAATAACCCGGGCCCTGCTCGGCGCGGACCCTTACGCGGGGGGTATTTCCATTGGCATTGGCTATCACCGGGATGGAATTTCCGCAGCCATCCTGAATTTTGATCAGGACAGAATCTACGTTTTTGTCTATAAAATCAACTCCCATTATATCACTGTCCACTACATTGACTTTTGCAGTGGAGCCACTCACATCGGCATAGGGAGCTGCTGCCTGAAAGTCATGATGCCGGTATTGTGCATGGAAGGAATAGTTGCCCGGATTGGCCACAGCATAGGACCAGAAGCCATTGCTATTGGTTCGGATACCCCGATCCGCGGAATCTACCAGAATGGTAGCACCCCTTATCCCCATCAGCGTGCTGGCCGTAGCTCCAAAATTGGAAGCCGGGGGGAAATGTACCTGACCAAATATGCTGATGGCAGTAGAATCATTGAAGTCAATGCCTGCACTTATATTGCTGATCAGGTCGAGTACCACGATACGGGAAGTTGGACCAAAAGTATGGTTCAGAAAGGAAGGTACCACGACAAAGGAAGCGCTGTCAAAAAAGTAGATGTTTCGTACCTCATAGTTGCCATTGGCATCGGTAGTGGTGCAATAGCCTCCTGTAGGCACAGGAACAGCCCCGGCAGGACTGACGGGATTCAGGGGAAGCACACAGACAGAAACATTGTTCACGCCGGCTCCGCCCAGGGCACGCACCTGGCCTTTGATGATGCCAATGGGTTTTTGATAACCCTGATCCACTGTCTGGGTTAGCGGATTACCATCCGAGTTCAGCGGACTCACGCGATAAGAGTAGATATAACCCGGAATCGCGTCATTATCTGTATAGGCTGTTGCATGTTTGTTGATAACCGCAAGCTCTTCAAATGTGATGGGATTGCTGGCAGGGATGCTTCGCTCAATGCGGATATCTTCCGCAGAAAGCGCGACCAGCGGCCAGATGATCCTGATTTTATTGCTGAATTCGCCATCAGATGCATCAATAGAGAAATTGAGCGTCTTTTGAGAAATACCCGTCCGGGCACTGGTTTGAGCACTCCAGCTGGAATAAGTAATGCCATCATGATTTCTACTACCTCCGGTCGTATAGGTGGCCACATCAATGGAGTAGGTGGTATTGGGTAGCAAATTCTTAAAAGTATAGGACCGGATGTTTCCATCTACCGTTGCTACTTCATTTCCATTCAACCGAATTTTGTATTTTGTTTCAGCATCAGGCATGGATGAGCCTTTCACCCAGGTAACTTCTATTTCAAAGATACCCACTTTCGAGGCCGTGACAGAACTCGGTTGGATGATGGATCGCGTACCAAAATAGATGGATGCATAGTTATCATCCGTACTACCGCCGCCAAATTCTGCCCGAATCCCTTTGACGATAAATACTCCCGGCCCCAGCGGCATAAAACTCTCAACCTGGCTTGCAATGTTACCATTGTAGTTGCCTGTGCTATTGAAAAGGGGCAACTTCCGGGTGTTCCAGTTATCGCTGGTTTCCCATTCCCATGAATTGAAATCCCCCTGGTCATTAAAAATGTTGTATTCAAACTTGGCTACCCAGTCATTGAAGCTGTTGTTCTGCCGGATTTCGGTTTTTCCCTCCCCTGCTACCCAGCCGCAGCAGTTATTCTGGGCCTGTAGCTGGAAAGGGAGCAGGAAGGCGAAGAGCAGAAGTCCCAATCCCCCCCGAGCTTGTTGTAAGCATGGAATTCGCAAGCTTTTGCGGAGCAAGTACATGATGTGATTGTTGATACGCATAAAAAAATTGTTTTAGGAAGTTCTGATAGGTGGAAAGAACCATTTTTGATTAACTCAAATGTAGAACTGCCGGGCTTTCGGCACTTTGGTTTCCGTCCCAAATCCTTTGTTTTCCGTCCCAATTCACTTTTTTATACCTGAAAGAGCATGTTCACGCATGAGGAGGATAAAATGCTTCTTTCCTTAAAACTTCTTAATTCAATTTCAATATTGAAATTGAATTACTGGCCGATAAGAGGCAATGGAGAGTCTTTGACATAAAACTAGGTGTTGAACCCCAATTTTTGAACCCAAACAGTACTTAAAAAAAGTGTACGGTAGTGACCCTGATTTTAGTATCGGTCCCCTTGGTCGTGGTTTTTTGTTTCACACCATAAAGCTAAACCTTGGGGGCCAAATTTCTTAAAGCTCTATAGCCAGTCGTGATAATCCCTATTATACTCAATTCCATTTTCTGGCAAAGCATTTATGGCTATAATACCTATGCAGCAATATTAGTTCAGGTTTTACTGATGGCTTATGCTGTGAGTTTTATGTTTCAGTTAAATGAAAAATCCGGTCCGCTCAACCTGATAAATGCGGCAGTGCTGATCTCATATTCGGGGAGTTTATTTGTCTTTATGGCTGGGAATATCATCCTGTCACAGGACCTGGGCCCGCTTTTTTGGGAGATCAATGTCCTCCTCAACTTCATTTTCCAACTCCTCATCCTCATCAGTATATGGAAGGCATCCAGAGTCCGGAAATTACAATTTTGATTGCCGCAGGCATGGCCATCATGCTCAAATGACAGCTACGAACTCCTATGAAAGGCTGCCGATCCTTGCTTTGTTATTAACTGATTTCCTTCTTTTGCTATTATTCTACTTCTTCGTAGATTGACCTTGCCAATGAAAACCCTCTTTGCCCAAAATAAGCAAAGAGGGTTTTTCATTTAACCTCAATTCTTACAAAATATGAAAGCTGCAAATTTTTACCTCCTGACAATCGTCCTTTTAGCGCTCGGGCTTTCTGCCTGCTCTGATTCACTTACTAAAAAGGCGGAATCCGCAAAGGATGAAGTGGGCGAAATAGTGGAGTCAAATCCTTCATCGATCAGCATCGATGATGCCAGGCAGTGGTTGGCCGATTTCGATACGGTTTCCGGAAGTCGCGAGTTTGTCCATGGGTTCAAATTGAGCGTGGGCGATATAAATGCGCTCTTTGAGGATAAGGATACGGTCAATTCAGATACCATATATGCCATGATCGGCTATAAGGCTGCGATAGATTCCTTTGACTTGATTTTTTGTGTCGAAACTCCCTCTAATTCAGGAGTATACAAATACTTTGACTTCACAAAACCCTGTCCGGCTTATTGCCCTACTTATCCTAAGCCAGATACCCTTCCCAAGATTAATGCTTTGGCCCGGACAAAAGGCTATTGGTTTGGCCGTGATGACATGACGACTATTCTTCAATCTGCTTCTGAAGAAGGAAAATCTCTTTATCTTTTTCTGAATCCAGACAGTATAAATATTGCTCAAGGAATTCAAGTGCTTCTTTGTGATGCAAATTGCGAGAGTCCGGGGCATTTTGCACGTTGTGATTCCGTCAGCTGTGACACGCCCCCTTGCAACCCTCCGCTCTGTCATCAGGTTCATGATTGATCAGCACAATTGATCTTGTTGTATTTAATATGGGATAGCACGGTATTATGCTGCATGAAATTGCCTCATTTTTGGTTCACATTATTTATTTTCCACTTAGCATTTCCATCGGAATAGGTATCTTTTATTGGAGGCGGTTATCCCCCCCCTTTCATCATATTATCTATTTTCTAATTTGGAATTTGTTAGTAGAGATACTTACAGAGGTGTTGGTACCTTATGTCGAGAACAACCTCCCCTTGCTGCATCTTTATACCCTGATCGAGTTTATTCTATTTAGTTTAGTGTATAAAAAGATGGAAATATTTGAGAAATGGCCCGACAAGCGCTTCTGGATATTTCTGATCAGTATTTCCATTTTAATCATACTCAATTCCATTTTCTGGCAAAGTATTTACGGCTATAATACCTATGCAGCAACATTGGTCCAGGTTTTACTGATGGCTTATGCAGTGACTTTTATGTTTCAGTTAAATGAAAAATCCGGTCCGCTCAACCTGGTAAATGCGGCAGTGCTGATCTCCTATTCGGGGAGTTTATTTGTCTTTATGGCTGGGAATATCATCCTGTCGCAGGACCTGGGTCCTCTCTTTTGGGAGCTCAATGTCCTTCTCAACTTCATTTTTCAATTCCTCATCCTCATTAGTATATGGAAGGCATCCAGAGTCAGGAAATTACAATTCTGATTGCCGCAGGCATAGCTATCATGCTCAGCATGGCGCTCGCGCTGATCGCCTTTTATGGGCGTGCCCAGCGCAAGCTGCTTGCGCAGCGGCTCGAAGCACAGGAGCTTGTGCTGCAAAAGACCATCATGGCACAGGAAGACGAGCGCAACAGGATCGCCCGCGACCTGCACGACGACATTGGCTCCAAGCTCAATGTGGTATTTCTACATGTACAACGCTTGAAAAAGGATGCCAACAAGACGGAATCGCAAGAGGCCACGATAGCGGAAATCAATGATATCCTCAATACCAGCATCGCCTCCACACGCCGCATCTCGCACGAGCTCCTGCCGCCTACGCTGCAGAAGTTTGGCCTCACAGAGGCCGTAAACGAGCTCTGCGAGGGCTATACCCAAACGGGCACTGTCCAGTTTAACCTGGGCCTCAAGGGCCTGAAACAGGCCGTTCAGGACAAAATGAATGAGCTCAACCTCTTCCGGATCCTGCAGGAACTCATCAAAAACTCCGTCATGCACGGAGAAGCAAAGCGTATCATGATACACTTTGTCACTGATGGCAAGACCCATTACTTCCGCTACAAGGATGATGGAAAGGGCTTTGACAAAGCCCGGCTCATCCAGCAAGGCAAAGGCCTCGGCATGGAAAATGTCGAAAGCCGCCTGAAGATAATGGGCGCTGGCTGGGAGTATGAGTCTGCACCCGGTCAGGGACTGAAAGCTGAAATAACTTTTTCATGAAAAACACCATCCAACTCGCCATCACAGACGACGAAGTCCTCTTCCGCAAAGGCATAGGCATGCTCGTAGGGGACTTCGAGGGCATCGAGCTGATGCTCGAAGCGGGCAATGGGCAGGAGCTGCTCGATCAGTTGGCAGCAAGCGAGCTGCAGCCCGATGTACTCCTGCTCGACCTCAAGATGGAGGTCATGGACGGGGTGGAAACCGCCAAGCAGCTGGGAAAATTATATCCCGAAATCCGCATCATCATCATCTCCTCCTACTTCTCCAAAGCATTTGTCCTCAATATGCTGGAGATCGGCGCAGCTGCCTACCTGCCCAAAAACTCCACGCCAGATGAGGTGGAGGCAAGCATCCGGATGGTGGTGGAAAAAGGTTTTTTCTACAGCGAAGCCGTGATGGAGATCATCCGCGAAAACCTGATGAGCAAGCAGAAACCGGCTTTGCCGGGTTTTGATGTCGAAGTGTCCGGAAGGGAACAGGAAGTATTGCAACTCATCTGCGAGCAATACACCAATCCTGAAATCGCAGAGAAACTCTTTATCAGTGCCCGCACCGTCGAGTGGCACCGTAAAAACCTCCTCGAAAAACTCAACTGCCGCAATACGGCAGGTTTGGTCGCCCTGGCCATTCAGCAGGAGTTGGTCCAGATTGACCCCTCCAGCTTCTGGAGGTAAGCAGCCCGTAAATTTACGGGTTTTGCCAAAGCCCGCCTTTTCATGGTTGTCTGTAGACGGCCTATGGGAGACCTTTGGATTATAATTAATTCAAAGGAGATTGCCGAAAATCCTCACACAGAGTAGGCACAGGACAAAAATTAATTAATCATGAAAATCGTAAAAATCAGTTTCTTTTTTGCGCTCTTAATCGCTGCGCAATGCATGACCAGCCTGATGGCTCAGTATAGCTACTTTAACAATGGAGTAAGCGAATTTGGGATACTGAGCGGCTATACCTTACAGGGACAGCAACAAAATCAATGGTGTTGGGCCGCTTCCGGCTCTATGGTCATGACTTATGTAAGCTCCCCTCAGGCTCCAAGTCAATGTACAGAAGCTACAGACCGTAATGGCGGAGATTGTTGTTCCAATGGCTCAAGCTCAACCTGTAACCAGCCAGGATGGCCACAATTCGATAAGTACGGATATAGTAACAAACAAACAGCCAATGGGACGCCACTTAGCTTTGAACAAATCCAGAAGACATTGATCGGAAACTCTCCCATTGCCTTTGCCTGGTATTGGACCAGCGGTGGTGGCCACATGATGACAGTCTGCGGATGGGCTATTATCTCTGGACAAAAATTCGTCCTCGTTTACGATCCATGGCCCGTCAATAAAGGTACGACTAAGTGGCTCGCCTACGACGCCTATATAAAAGGCTCAAACTACAGACATGGACCTGATCTGTACGACTTTACCCGCTAATCTCATTTTAACCTGATTTAACTATTATCAACATGAAAAATCCAATTATTTATATCGCTATCCTCCTTTCCATTCTTGCTTTAAGTAGCTGTAGTACGGAGCCATTTGAGTCCGCTCCTCTTGAAGCGAAAAATGCTGCCCAGGAAGCGCTGAAAACCTATAAAATCCTTGCAAACGAAGATTTCCAGGCTCATGGTTTCACCAGTGAAAGTGAGTTGCAGGCAGCTTCGCTGGGAGCGGGTATCTCTATCCATTATATGAACATTCCCAACCTCTCTCTGCATAATCTGACCAAGGATCCGGAAGAGCTGATCAATGATGGAGACGAATGGATGTTTGAAGTGCTGGGAAGTGGCGGAGTAAAGTCATCCATCACTGTACAGAATACCAACGGAAGCTGGAAGGTGACCGAAATGGGTAATTCAGAAATATCCCAATCCATTTCTGAAGTAAAAAATAAGCACATGGCAGAAAATGAGCTGGAGCAGGATGCTTATAGGGTTGTACGAATCCCTGGGATGTATCTGTACTGGGTTTCTTATAAAGAGAAAGCCAAAAACTACTTTATCCATGTCTCAGACAGAGTTGATCTGGGGCAAGCCAAGAATAAGGTACAATCTGCCAAGGATGTCATTTCAGATATATTCCAGTCTGTTAAGGACTTCAAGAGTGCGATCGAGGAGCCTTGATCCCCATGCTTTTTCAGGCTGAATTCCTCACCTCAACAAGAAGAAACTCCTGATAGGTATTTCATTTTTGTGCTGTTGTGTAAAGCCCAAAACAGGATTTACATAGCAGCGCTGTTTTTCTAAGCCTCCAAAAGGCACCTGTGCATTTTCCCCAAAAACACTCAAATTAACTTCATAATGAAAAAAGCATTACTCATCCTCTCCCTCCTCCTCGGAGGCCTGATGGCCTTCGGCCAGAACCAGGACGGCATCCTCTCCTCCGAAGACCAGCCTACGGCTGCTCCCAACGCCAGCGCCTTCAGAGGCGCAGCTACCCCCGCACCGCTGCCCCCCATCTGGGGAGCGCCTCTCTCCGCTATCACATTTCCATGTGACGGCGGCAGCGATACCCTACTCGCCAATCATGCCAGCACCTTTGGCTGGTTTGCAGATCCTTTAGGAGCGAATCTGATTACGGCCAATGATACTTTTATTACGCCTGTGCTGACGAGTGATACGAGCTTTTATGAGGGATATATTTCGGGGGAGCAGGATAGTGTAATGCCTTTGCCTCCTTCCAATTCTTCATCTAGTACCGCTGGAGTGCGTGGCTATTATTTCACGGCTCCTACCGACTTCGTGATCACAGGACTTTGGGTGCCCGATGACAATATCACTGGTAACCAAAATGTTGCCATCGTTCGTTTTGACAATCAAACGCCACCACCCATTTATTCAAACTCAACCAATGCGTTTCAAACCTTGGGATACTGGCCTTCTTTTAATGCTAATGATACCATTCGGGTAAATATCCCCGTAAACTCTGGCGATGTGATTGGGATATATGGCACACGAAACAATCGGAACTCCGATGGAATGAATCCATATATGTCTTCCATCGGTGGACTCCCTGTCACCTTAACCCGTTCTGGGATGCAAGCATTTCTTACCACAAATAGCCCAGCTAATCTTTGGTCAGAGCCTTCAGTTAATTTCATCGCCCGCGTAGAAATGTTCTACGACATCACCCCCGACACCACTTACGACGCCATCGACCTCATCGTCCCTCAATCCTACAACACCACCATCGACACCACCATCGCCTACGGCGGAGGCGTCCTGGCCGGCGGGACCATACAGACGGGTACGGGTGTCTATGTAGACAACTTCAAGACAGCCTATGGCTGTGATAGTATCATTACGACCAACCTGAAAGTGGAAGCGATCTTCCCATGTGATGGCGCAGGTGATACCCTGATCGCCAGCAATAACGGCACTTTTGGCTGGTATGGTGATCCCTCTACCAGCAAGCTGCTTGCGCTGGGTGATACCCTGATTACAGGTAGTCTGATGGGAGATACGGCTTTTTATCAGGGGATTATTACGGGGAAGTATGATAGTATTGCACCGCTTGTTTCGCACGATCGCACATACTCTGGAGATGTTCGAGGGTACTATTTTGTTGCCCCCGTAGATTTTTTGATAACTGGCGTTTGGATACCTAATGATGTGATATCTGGCAAACAAAATATTGAAATTCTTCGCTTTGATAATCAGACTATTCCTCCTGGTTACCCATCAACTACAAATGCATTTCAAAGCCTGGGTTATTGGAATAATTATAGTGCGAATGATACCATATTGGTAAATATTGCGGTTGACTCGGGGGATGTCATTGGTATTTATGGCAATCGGGATGATATGAATTCTTACTCGCCAAGTCCTGTTTTAGGTTCTATAGACGGTATTCCTACAACATTTATTCGTTCGGGTATGCAAGCCAATCTTAGTAATAACCAAATGGCGAATGTTTTTTCAGGTGGTGGTACCTCCATCGCCCGCATAGAAATGTTCTATGATGTCACCCCAGATACCTCCTTCTCGGCGGTGGATGTCATTGTACCGAATTCCTATGATATCACGACCCCCATGACCATCTGCCAGGGCGACAGCGTCTTTGCCGGCGGGGCATTTCAAAAGACGACAGGCGTCTATATGGATCATTTTACCACAGCCCTGGGCTGTGACAGCATCATCCGTACCGACCTGACGGTCAATACGGTAGACAACACGACTTCCCTTTTCGGCCTGACCATCACTGCCATGAATGCCAATGCGACTTACCAATGGCTTAGCTGTGACAGCAGCTTCAAGGCAATCGCTGGTGAAACCAACCAGACCTTCACTGCTACGGTCAACGGCAACTATGCCGTAGTCGTCACCGAAAATGGCTGTGCGGATACCTCCGCCTGTGTGCCCATCACCACGGTCGGGATCGCCAAAAATGACTTTGGCAGCAGCCTCAGGGTATATCCGAATCCTACGGAGGGCGATTTCTATGTTGACCTGGGAGAATTCTCTCCCGCTGCCAGCTTTACCCTTACCGATGTATTGGGAAGAGTTGTCAGCCAGCAGGAATACCACAATATCCGGAAAGTAAAGCTGGAGCTCAACCAACCTGCGGGCATGTATGTGGTGACGATCCTGTCAGGAGAAAAGAAAGCCGTGATTCGCCTGACAAAAAAATAAAATGGCCTTGCCCTTCATTTAAGTTAGAGGCCGGAAAACCAGGTGTTTTCTGGCTTTTTTAAAATAACTGTTATCATGATTTCCCTCGCCATCATCGATGATGAAGTTTTGTTCCGGAAAGGAATGGCCCTGCTTATACAGGGCTTTGATGGGATCAGGTTGATCTGCGAAGCAGATCAGGGGCAGGAGCTCCTGGATCAGTTAGCGGAAGGTGTTCCCGTCCCTGATGCCGTTCTGCTCGACCTGAAATCTCCTACTCAGGATGGGTTGAAAAATACGCGATTGCTCGCAACGCGATATCCGAAAATGCGCATCATCCTGCTCTTGCCCCATTTTTCCAAAACCCTTGTCCTCCATTTGCTGGAAATCGGCGTAGCAGCCTTTCTCCCCCGCAATGCCACCGCTGATGAGCTGGAAAGGCACATCCGGGAAGCAGTGGAAAAAGGTTTTTGCTACAACGATAGCGTGAGAGAGATCATCCGCGAAAAGCTGATGAACAAAAAGCAAGCTGCTTTTCCGGCTCTGGAAGTACAGGTTTCCGACAGGGAAAAGGACATCCTGGAGTTGATATGCGGACAATACACCCATCCCGAGATAGCAGGCAAGCTATTTATCAGCCCCCGAGCCGTCGAGTGGCACCGAAAAAACCTCCTCAAAAAACTCAATTGCAGAAATACCGCCGGGCTCGTAGCCCTCGCCATTCAGCTGGGGCTGGTGCAGGTGAATCCCTCCGGTTTCTGGAGGTAGGTCTGCGTTTTTGCCTCCCTGGCCTAGAAGCTCCGGCAAATCCTAAAAATCCCATAGCAAAACTCGAGTTGGTCAAAATCGCCGCCAGCGTAAAAGCAGAGCCCGGAAAGTAGGCTACGGATATCATGCTGATTATCTCCTTGCTTTCAAAAAAATAAGCTTACGTCTATTTCAATTTTTCCCTAAAAAAAGAAATCGTCCGCTCCCACGCCAGCGTTCCCGCCTCCTTATCATATCTCGGCGTGGTGTCATTGTGAAAGCCATGGTTGGCATTCGGATAGATATGAGCTTCGTATGCTTTTCCATTAGCTTTAAGTGCTTCTTCGTATGCTGGCCAGCCTTCATTTACCCGCGTATCCAATTCGCCAAAGTGGAGTTGGAGAGGTGCTTGTATCTGCGGAACCATTTCCGCATCGGGCTGCCCGCCATAAAAAGGAACCGCCGCCCCCAACTCAGGCACCAGTACCGCCATCATATTGGAGATCCATCCCCCAAAGCAAAAACCGACTACGCCTACATGCCCGTTGCATTCGGGATGGGTTCTCAAATGGTGAAAAGCCGCGATGAAGTCTTGCAGCATCTCATCCCGATTGCGCTCGCGCTGCAAGGTCCGGCCATCGTCATCATTGCCGGGATA
This sequence comes from Bacteroidia bacterium, assembly GCA_030430205.1. Classification (GTDB taxonomy): domain Bacteria; phylum Bacteroidota; class Bacteroidia; order J057; family J057; genus JAUIGE01. Next base: position 339,643 of record JAUIGE010000001.1, read on the forward strand.
GCCTCCCAGGGGCGTAAGTGCATCTGGCGCCAGGGATATAAACCCGGCCACCGCCGCTCTCCGTCCCACATCTTCGATGTGGGGATTGAGGCCCCGATTTTCGTGAACTACCACGATTCCCGGCAATTTCCCTTCAGCCTTTTTGGGCTTTGATAGCAGGCCGCGTATGTCGCCGCCGCCTTTGGGGCCGGAGTTGTAATGAATATAGGAAGATTTGATCCTGGCATCATCAGCCCGAACCTGAACAAGATCCTCATAATTGGGCATGATAAAACCGAGCAGGCTGGGCACAGTAAGCCCCCCCACGGCATACAGGGACAGTTTTTCTATAAACTTCCGCCGGTCAATCCGATTGTGGGCGTAGTCATCATAGAGGTCAAATACTTCCTGCTGGATGTCTTCTTTTTTGATTTCTTTCATTGCCTGATGGGGTTAAAGGATAAATGAATTTCTGAAAAGGTGATTCAATTCACAAAGCGTTTAATAAAGCTGTCTTTATAAGCTCTCCCCATAGGGATTTTTTTTCCGCCCGCAAAAAACACCCGATTGCCTGCGATTTTTTCAATCTGTGAGGTATTGATGATATAGGATTTGTGGACTTGCACAAACTGATCCGCGTCCAGGTTTTCGAGCCAATAGCGAAGCGGCTCTGCCGATAAATGTTTTTTTCCCTCAAGGTACAACTCTGTATAATCAGCATCTGATTTGATATACAAAATATCGGCGATAATGACCCGAATATGCTCATAGCCTGATTTTATGAAAATTTCCTTTTTTTCCTGGGAAAGAGGCACTTCTTCTGTCTGTCTGCTCTGAGGCACTTTTCCAACCGCTTTGACGAAGCGCTGAAAAGAAAAAGGCTTGAGCAAATAGTCAACTACATCCAGCTCGTAGCTTTCGAGCGCATAATCGGGAAAAGCCGTCGTCAATATGATGTGAGGACGATGAGACAGCATTTTTAAAAAATCAATGCCTGAAATCCGGGGTAGATGAATATCCAGAAAAATGAGGTCTATCTCTTCTTTTTTCAAAAAATCTATCCCCTGAATCGCATCCGAAAACACAGCCTTCAGGGTCAATGTGCCCAGGTCCTCTATGTATTTTTTCAAAATACGCTGGGCTGGCGGCTGGTCTTCTATGATGATGCAATTCATGCCAAACTTCTTGCGGTTAGTTGCATGGAGAGATGCACTTCAAATTGATTTTCGGCCTCCCGAATATCAAGCTGATGCGCATGGGGATACAAAAGCTCCAGGCGCTTTTTGACATTCTCCAGGCCGATGCCGTGTGAAAGATTTTTAGTATTGGAGAGGGGCTCAAAATTGTTTTTGCATACAAAGTCCAGTCGCCCTTCTTCCGAAAGCTGAATATCCATATCGATCCAAATGCCCTCAGACTGGCTTGCCTGGCTGTGTTTAAAGGCATTTTCAACAAATACAATCAATATCAGCGGTGCAATCTGGTAACCCAAAGGCATATCGCCTACCCGCAGATTCACCTCTCCCCTTTCCTCTATCTGTAGCTCGTTGAGTTGGGTGAAATTTTCCAAATGCGCTATTTCCTTCGCCAAAGGCACATATTTCTCCCTGCATTCATAGATCATATAGCGCATCACAGCACTCAATTCCAGAATGATGGCGGGCGTCTTAGGCGAGTTCTCGATGGCGTAAGCGTAGAGGTTATTCAGGTTGTTGAACAGAAAGTGAGGATTGATTTGAGAGGTCAAAAATTGCAATTCGCTCTCCTCAATGACCGCTTTCAGCTCATCCACTTCCCGCTGCTTTCCCAGCGCGTCCCACGCAAATTTAAACCCGGACAGAATCGTGATCACAGGTAAAATCTGTACCAGGGTAAAAAATACGCCAGGAAAGCCCTTTCCCCTTGTCGTAGGGAAGTATATTTTTTCCAGAACAAGCTCCTCCATGAAGATCACCAGAGCGATCGTCAGCAGGGTAAATGCCAAAAAGTGCAGGTATTTTTTGCGGTAATAATAACGGGGAAGCAGAAAGTAATTTATGAAAAAAACGGCCACAGCATAGTTGAGGAAAAATACCAGATGGTACAGCTCTATATGTGGCTGGTTTTTATCAAAAGAATAAAAAGTAAATACCAGCAAGTGCAGGATCAACTGAAAGATCAGTTCCTTGTATGAATTGGATATGGCTTTATTTGAAAGCATGGAGCCAAGGTAATTTTTTATACAAAATAGGGAAAATAAAATCGGCCAACGACAAACTGGGGCCTGTGAACGGCAACTCCCATGTCGTTCACAGGTTTATTCCTGTCGTTCAAAGAACAAATTTTTTCCCTTCCCTTCAATTGGCAATTTTGCACTTATATAGTAAATGATCACGTCATGATAATTATGAAACGCAAACATCTCCTTTTCTCCTTTTTACTCCTTGTAGTAAGCCTCTATCAGCCGATTTTCGCGCAGGTACAAGGAATCGAAATTCGTGGTACCATTGTAGAAGGCAGTGGAAATCAACCCATTGAATTTGCAACGGTCGTGCTGGTGAACAAGGATTCGCAGGAAAAAATCGCGGGCACAACTACGAATCAAGAGGGACAGTTTTCACTTAAAACAAAGGAGACAAATGTTATTGTTGAAATCAGTTTCATTGGTTTTCAGACCCAACAAATCAAAGATATCCAGATTAAAGACGGCAAAGCTAATCTGGGAACCATCCAGCTCTCAGAAAATGATGTGAGCCTGGAAGAAGTCGTGATCGCTGGCGAAAAATCGACAGTAGAGTTTAAGCTCGACAAGCGGGTTTTCAATGTGGGTACTGACCTCAGCAGCACGGGCGCAAGCGCGCTGGATGTGTTGAATAATGTGCCTTCCGTCAATGTCGATATTGAAGGAGGCATCACGCTGCGCGGCAGCTCCGGGGTACAAATTCTGATCAACGGAAAACCTTCCGTTTTGGCCAGTGAAGAGGGCAACGCCCTGGGGACAATCACCGCAGACATGATCGAAAAGATCGAAGTGATCACCAATCCTTCCGCTAAGTATGAAGCAGAAGGGACTTCAGGTATTCTCAATATCGTGCTCAAAAAAGAAGAGCAAAAAGGCCTGAATGGCTCTTTTTCGATCAATACGGGAACGCCACACAATCACAGCTTCGGACTGAGTCTGAATCGCAGAACTGAAAAGTTCAATCTCTTCAGCCAGGTTGGTGTCGGCTATAGAGAAATGCCCAACATCACTAAAAATATCAACCAGGATCTGGTTAACAATACGACCATTACCTCCAATGGCCTGGAGTTCAGAAATGAACAATTCTACAATGTAATCCTGGGAACGGATTATCACATCAATAAATACAATGTCTTGACCCTTTCGGGAAGTTTCGCTTACGAGGTGGAAGATCAGCCTTCAGAAACTATTTTTGAGCAATTGGATGATGCGAATGTGCCCATTGCGAGTTGGAGGCGGGAAGAAGTAACCACTGCCCTTAATCCTAAATATCAGTATGAATTCAATTATAAGCGAGATTTTAAAGATCATAATGAGCATGATCTTGTTTTCAGTGCCTTGGGAAGATTTTTTGGAAAAGCTCAGGAGTCAGAATTCGGGAATAATTCTATTTTAGGCAAAACTCCAGTCAATGACCAGCAAACCAACACCACTTTCCAGGAAGCGAATTATACCTTTAAACTGGATTATACTAAGCCTTTTTCTGACAAAATAAGCCTGGAAACTGGTGCCCAGTATGTGATTCAGGATGTAGGCAATGATTTTGCTGTTAATGACCTGATTGATGGCGAGTGGGTAAATGACCCCGATCAAACCAACAATTTTGAATATGACCAGAAGGTTTTGGGGGCTTATGGCACGGGTGCTTATGAGGGAAAACGCTGGGGCGTTAAACTGGGGTTGCGACTGGAAAATACAGACCTAAAAACCTTGCTGGTAACTACCAATGAGGCGAACCAGTTGAATTACACCAACCTCTTCCCGAGTGCGCATACCTCTTATAAATTCTCCGAATTTATCTCCTTCCAGGCGGGTTATAGCCGCCGGATTTTCAGGCCCAGATTATGGGATTTGAATCCTTTCTTTAACCCGAGAAACAATTTTAATATCCGTACGGGTAATCCGGAGCTTCTGCCTGAATTCACAGATTCTTATGAGATCAACAGTATTTACCTCCTGGGAAAAGCTTCGCTTAACTTGGGCGTATTTTACCGCTACACGACAGATGTGGTAGAGCGAATCACCATTTTTGAGGATGGCATAAACATCACAAAGCCTTTGAATATCGGTACCAATCAGGCTACTGGCATTGAGTTTAATGGAAAATACACACCCAATAAATGGCTTACCTTCAATGGGGATTTCAATTTCCTATACTTCAACCGAAAGGGAAGCCTTGATCAAACCTCTTTTGACTTTACGGCTAGCCAATGGTCTACCAAGCTGAATACCAAGCTAAAGCTGCCTGCTCAATTTGACCTGGAGGTCACTGGCCGCTACCAATCCCGTGAGCAGACCATTCAGGGAGTGCGTTCTGCAAACTATTTTGCAGATATGGGTGTGCGGAAAAAGGTAGGGAAAGGCAGAGCCATTTTTAACCTGAGCGTAAGAGATGTTTTCGCTTCACGCATCCGGGAAACGAATACTTATCAGCCTACTTTTTATTCTTATAGTTTTCGCCAAAGAGGACGATTTATTGTCCTTGGCTTTAGCTATGGCTTTGGCAAAGGGGAGGCGATGGAGTTTTCAGGGCAAAAGAGACATCATTAATCAACACGATTTTTCTTTTTCCCTTTCACAAAGTACATATCTACGGGTCCTTTGTGCTTGATCGGCACTTTGCCGCGAGCTACGCACTCAAACTGATCTTTGATCAGGTCATAGGTCTGTTCGGAGATGTTGACCTCCCAGGCTTCGCCTGAGGACTCCATGCGGCTGGCGATGTTGACGGCATCGCCCCAGATGTCGTAGACGAACTTGTGCTTGCCGATGACTCCGGCGATGACGGAGCCGGAGTGGATACCGATCCTTAATTCCCAGTAGGGTTTTCCCTGGACTACTTTTTCTTTTTTCCACTGCTGCATAAAGGCTTGCATTTCCAGCCCGGCACGTACCGTATCGACGGCATGTTTGGGATTGGTTTTAGGCACGCCGGCTACAGCCATATAGGCATCGCCTATGGTCTTGATTTTCTCCAGGTTGTAGCGTGCACAGATATCGTCAAAAGCTTCAAAACAGCGGTTGAGTTCGCTGATAAGGTCTTCAGGAGACATGCTGGTCGCCAGTCGGGTAAAGCCTTTAAAATCAGTAAACAGCATGGTTGCATGCTGGTATTTCTTGGGTTGTACCTTGCCGGTGGCTTTCAATTCGGTAGCTACGACTTCCGGAAGAATATTGAGCAGCAAATCATCGGATTTCTGCTTTTCTTCCAGGATTTCGACATTCTTCTCAGCCAAATCCTTATTGGATTTTTGCTTGATGCGGTTGTTGCGGAGAATAAGCAAAGCGATGATGAGAATGGTCCCGGCAGCTCCTACTGCAATAATCAGGTAAAGTATAAACTCTCTTTCCTGTTGTTTTTTCTCTCTCGCAAGGATTTCATTGTACTCTTGCAAAAAATCTATCCGCTTCATGCTTTTGGCAATGGTGGTATCCTTGCCGATCAACTCGGCATAGCGCGCTTCCAGGATTCCTTCCTGCTCCTGGATCAGCCTGCGAGCCTCTGAAAGGCTATCTTTGATGATCTCAAATTGCTCCTCAAAGCCCAAAGCCTGTATCTCCTGGCTGGCAGAAGGCGAAGCCGTCGTGCTTCCCAATCTTGATTTACAAATGGCAATATTGCTTTGAAGGGTTTTGATGTCGCTTTGATCGCCCATTTTTTGAGCGATTTTGAGCGCCGCCTGAAATGAATTGAGCGCTTGCTGGTAGTTCTTTTGTTCAAAATAAACCTGTCCTATTCTGTTGTGGACACTAGCTGTTTCTCCGTCATTCTTTAATTTGACAAAAATTTCCAGGCTTTTCTTAAAATTAATTAAGGCATTGTCATAGTCCAGCAATTGCTCGTGGCAATGACCCAGTGATTTATAATTACTTGCCAGGCTCGATTCCTTGTCTGGCCCCTGGTTAAAAGCAAGCGCTTTTTCATAGGTTTGAATGGCCCCTTCGTAGTTTTCGAGATTGATCTCTCTGGCGCCATAGCTGGCGTAGGCCAGGCCTTGTAAAACCTTATTTTTATCTGCTAAAACAACTGCCCGCTTGGAAAGGCTAAGAGCCTGACGGGGCATCATTCTCCTAAGTTCATAAGATCCATTTGTTAGAATCTCAATTTTTTTCTCCGCATTGGGACCTTTAGCTACCTCCGATAATATCTCCTGAAAACGATCTCGGGCGTTTTGTCCCAAAGAAACGGACATAACACATAAGAGCAGGGAGATGGAGAGGACAGCGACTTTCTTCGAGTTCATAGCGGACCAAATTGCAAAAGTTATACCTAAGAATGAAGATTTTTTTCTTCTTATATTTGGTGGAAGAGTAGAGACTAGAGAGCAGAGAGTAGAGATTGAAGACTGTGGACTTAATACTGGATCGGGGATTTAATTTATTTTCAAATCGTTTCTTATCTATATTTACAAAATCTCCCCTCTCTGTTCTCTGTTCTCTGTTCTCTGTTCTCTGCTCTCTTCTCTCTTCTCTCGCTTCTCCCCCTATCCAATTTATTCTTTTCATGGAACGAAAAAAGATCATTGAATTTCTTGCTAAATCTCCCCTTTTTCAAAGCCTTTCTCACAAGCAACTTGAGCGCATTTCTCAAAAAGTGAAAGTAAGGCAGTTTTTTCCAGATGACATCATCGTATGGCAGGGTCAGCCCAGCAATAGCCTTTTTGTAATCAGCAACGGCATCGTTGCTGTAAAAAGTATCACCAATGAGACCGAGAACCTCCTCGCATACCTCATGCCTGGTAATACTTTTGGAGAAGTAGGGATTTTGGAAAATCAGCCACGATCCGCCACCGTGGTTGCGCTGAGTGATGTGGATGTGCTTGTCATCCAGCGAGATGATTTTTTGTATATCCTCAATCGCTATGCGCCCGTCGCAATTGAACTGGCCCGCATACTCGGGCGCTACCTCGTAGATTCCAACAAACGCCTGAGCCAGGACGAAAAAACCATTCAAATCATCCTCCTTTTCAATCTGCATGAAGATACGGGTGGGACCGGAATCGCCAGTCTTATCTCCGCCGAGTTGTGTGGAAAAAACGACAGGCCGACTGTTTATGTGGAATATCGAAATTCCAAGGAGGTTGTCAAATCCCTCAAAACCACCCCTGGCAGTGGTACCTATCACCATCCCAGTGGATTTGATATCCTGATACCTCAGGAAGATACCTATCTTCCCAGCACCACCCGTACCACCCTTGTCCTTGACAAGTTGAAAAACAAATACGAAAACATCGTTTTCAGCCTTCCCGGCCAACTCGACGCATCCACTTCCATGCTCCTTGAGCAGGCAGACCAGATTTTGCTTCTCGCTTCGCCCCTCGAAGACGCACATCATCTGGTAGATGAGTTGCATAGCGAGATCCGCAAACGTACCCGTCCTGGTGAAACCAGCATATTTACCCTGCTCAATCGGGCAAAGCCCGAATATAAAGATGTGGAGTTTACTCCTCCTCCTATGGATTTTGAAATCCCCTATTTGGAAGAATTTCCCAGCTTTTCTTTACCCAAACGCAAAAAGCTCGACCTGCCGGACGCCATCGCCGATGTGATCGGAACCTGTATTGACCGCCTGGAAAGGACGCATAATATTGCGGTTTTCATTCCGACTACCATGGATGTAGACAAACCTATCAACACAGATGTCTACGTGAAAGATGTGCTCAATTTTATGGCCGAAAGATTTGGCGGCGCTACCTGCCGGGAGGCAAGCGGTGTATGGAATAGCGGAGAAGTCGGCCTCGTAGGAGAAACCGTGAATATCGTAGAATCCTATATGAACCGCGAGGACATGAATACTTACCTCGACGAAGTCGTGGCCCTGGTGAAAAAACTCAAACTGGAATTGGGTCAGGAAGCGATGGCGCTTGAGGTGGATCGGAAGCTGACTTTGATATAGTATGCAGTGCTTAGTATTCAGTTGGCAGTACATCTCTTATTCCAACTGCATACTGCCAACTGCATACTGCATACTGCCAACTGCCAACTGCATACTGCCAACTACATACTGCCAACTATTTCCCCATTTTCAAAAACTGCTTCCGCCCCGGCCCTACCGAAAGGTAAGTCATCGGCACTTCCAACTCTTTTTCCAAATAGGAAATATAGTCTTTCAGGTTTTGTGGCAGTTCTTCTGGATTGTCAATGGCTGTCACATCTTCTTGCCATCCGGGAAGAGAAGTGTGAAGCGGTTGAAATGCAGAACTCAGGTCGTAAGGCACCTCATTGGTTTCTGTATCTCCAATCTTATATCGATCACAAGCCTGAATCTCAGGCATGATAGAAAGCACATCTGCTTTGGTCATGATAAGGTCTGTGACGCCATTTAGCTGAATGGCATAGCGCAGCAGCGGCAGGTCTATCCAGCCGGTACGGCGCGGGCGACCTGTGGTCGCGCCAAACTCACCGCCAGCCTGGCGGATTTTTTCGCCCACTTCATCATGTAATTCTGTGGGGAAAGGCCCACTTCCCACACGGGTACAGTAGGCTTTAAAAATGCCATATACCCGGTCAATCTGCCGGGGCGATACGCCCAGGCCTATACAGGCACCTGCAGCCGTGGTGCTGGAGCTGGTCACAAAGGGATAACTCCCAAAGTCTATATCCAGCAAGGTTCCCTGTGCTCCTTCGGCCAATACTTTCTTTCCTTCTTTCAGTGCCTGATTCAAAAAATACTCTGAATTGATCAGTTTCAGGCCACGGAGGTATTCGACTGCTTCCAGAAAAGCAGGTTCTACTTCGGAGAGGTCATATTCAAACTCATAGTTATTTTCCAATAACTGCTTGTGTTTATTGACCAGAAAAGCATATCTCTCTGCAAAATCCGGCTCCAGCAGGTCACCAACCCGCAGGCCGTTGCGGCCTGTCTTGTCCATATAGGTCGGGCCTATGCCGCGAAGAGTAGAGCCAATCTTCTGATCGCCTTTGGCTTGTTCAGAAGCTGCGTCGAGCAGTTTATGGGTTGGAAGGATGAGGTGCGCGCGTTTAGAGATCAATAAATGATCTTTGACGGATTTGCCTACAGCTTCGAGCTGCTCTATTTCCCGCCGCAAGGTGACGGGATCTATCACCACGCCATTTCCGATCACACAATCCACACCGGGATGAAAGATCCCGGAAGGGATGAGATGTAAGACAAATTTTTGGTTGTCAAAAATAATGGTGTGTCCCGCATTGGGGCCACCCTGAAAACGAGCAACAATATCGTAATGGGGGGAAAATACATCAACAACTTTTCCTTTTCCCTCGTCTCCCCATTGAAGTCCAAGAAGTACGTCTAATGGCATGATTAGCAGGTGTTTAAGCTATGATTCCTGATATGCTTCCAAAGCTTCCTGCTCACTGTCGTAAATGCGGAAGATGGTGTTCAGTTTGGTGATTAGGAGCAGGTTTCTGATGAAATCAGAAGGTTGAGCCAGGATAAGCTCTCCTCCTTTTTTTCTCGCTTTGGTGAGCAAAGTGATAAGCACTCCTAAGCCGCTGCTGTTAATATGCTTCAACTCCTCCATGGAGATGATGAAGTTTTCTGTACCGCTATCTATCTGAGAGTTGAAAGAGTCGGTGATTGCAATACCATCATTCTCGCCTATCAGGTTTCCTTTTAGCCTGTAAATGCCGATATCGCCGTTTTGGGAATAACTAAAGTCCATATATTATTGAGGAAGGGTTATAGTCAGGGCGCAAAATTAACAATTTATATCCAAGCATCAATTGGAATCCGCTTTATAATCTGGACAATCTTTTCCGGACAGGCATTTTCCATAAAGCGTCAATGCATGTGAATCGATTTTAAAGTCCAGTAGTTCGCCTACCATTTTCTCGATTGCCCCGATTCGGGGGTCACAAAATTCCAGCACTTTTCCGCATTGCTTGCATATCATGTGGTCGTGCTGCCTGTAGCCATAGGACTTTTCATACAAAGCCTGGGTAGCACCAAACTGATGCCGCTTAACCAGTTCGCAGGCGACAAGCAGGTCCAGGGTATTATAGACCGTGGCTCTGCTCACCCGGTAATTTTTGTTTTTCATGTGGATGTAAAGAGACTCCACATCAAAATGATCTGTACGGTTGTAGATTTCTTCGAGGATGGCATAGCGCTCAGGAGTCTTGCGCTGCCCTTTGCTGTCAAGGTGTGCAGCAAAGATTTTTTTCACCTCCTCTATCCGTTCTTGCTGCTTTATTGGGGGTACTTCAGGCATGTTGAACTCACATTAAATAAAAATCCATGCTTCCAAACCAATACGTTTGAAAGCCATGCAATATACGAAAAAATTGTGCGCTGGATGTATCCCTTCAAAAGCAAAGGATTGATCTCAACGGCGGCGTGCCTGCCCCCTGGAGCGGCTACGGGAAGAAGGTTGGCTCAGGATATTTTTAGTGCCAAAATACGCCAGAATGATTCCGCCAACAACAATTACCACCAGAAGTATTTTCATGATTAAAAGAATTAAATTGCGTGACAAATAATATTAGGAATAAGTTAGGGAAAAATTTAGAAATATGCCAGAAACCATCGCCATCCTTGATCTGGGAACCAATACCTTCAACATGCTGCTGGTTGTGCGAAATGAGCGGGACGAGTTTACCGTTAAAGGCAAGTTTAAAGAAGCTGTAAAGCTGGGTGAGGGAGGAATCACCTCAGGCCTGATCGCACCAGCTGCCTTTAGTCGCGGCATCCAGGCTTTGCGGATTTACCGCAATCTGATAGACTCCTCGGGCGTAAATACTATTTTCGCCTTTGCCACCAGCGCTATCCGCTCGGCCAAAAATGGCCCGGATTTCGTCAAGGCTGCCAAAGAGGAATGCGGCATAAATGTCCGGATCATCAATGGCAATGAAGAAGCATCGCTGATCCATGAAGGGGTGAAAAATGGCGTCTATCTCCCCCGGCAAGAGCCGGTTCTCCTGCTCGACATAGGCGGCGGGAGTGTGGAGTTTGCGGTATCGCAAGGAGGCTCCCCCCTGCTGCTTCGCAGCCTCAATATAGGCGCTGCGCGCCTCCTGGAGCGCATCGCGCCTTCTGACCCCATCAAGCCCGCCGAGCTCAAAACGCTCGAAAAACTACTGGATGAGGAGCTTGGAAGCCTCATCTCTGAGATCAAAGAATTTGACATCAAAATGGTCGTGGGTTCTTCCGGCTCCTGTGAGATGCTGGGTTCGATGGTTGCTTACACCAATGGAGATGTGCTCTCTGCAAGCAAATTGAATGGCTACCTTTTTAGCCGAAAATCATTTGAGAAAATCCACCGAACGATCGTCAAATCCAGCCTCGAAGAGCGCCTGCAGATGCAAGGCATGGAAAGCCTGCGGGCCGACCTGATCGTGATGGCTTCCAGTATTTGTGCCTACCTCACCAAAAGGCTGCCTATACAGCAGTTTATGGTGTCTACCAGTGCGCTAAAAGAAGGCATTTTTTTTCGCTACCTACAGGATGAGCAGCAGCGCATCGATAAATTTATGGGGGCAGCGGACCGTAGCCTGAGGGCCAAAGCCATTCAAAATCTCGCTCAAAAATATGGTTTTGAACCCAAACATGCAGTACAGGCAAGTGCCCTCGCTACCCAGCTTTTTCATGCTCTCAAGCCTCTGCACAATTATGGGCCGCAAGAACTCGAACTCCTGCAATATGCAGCAGCAGTACATGACATCGGGCGATTTATCAACCCCTCCGGCCATCACAAACATGGCCAATACATCATCATGAACAGTGAGTTGCCGGGCTTCTCCACCAATGAGTTGGTATTTCTCGCCAACCTGGTGCGATACCATCGCAAAAGTCTGCCAAAAGGCGACCATTATCATTTCAAAATAATTCCGGAGTCACGTAAAAGGATGGTCCTCTGGCTGGGGGGCATCCTGCGCCTCGCCGACAACCTCGACCGCGGTCACCGCAACCTCATCACCGGCCTGGAGGCCGATTGGGACGAGCAAAAATTGGGTATTACCCTCAAAGCGAAAGACAATGTCAGCCTGGAGATTGGCCATGCCATGGAAAATCGCCACCTCCTGGAGATGGCTTGTGGGAGAGAAGTGGTGGTTGATGGGTGAAAATCTACCTTTTACCCCTTCAAAATAAAAGTAACATCCATTTTCACTACCTGATCTTCCTGCGGAACATTCGCAGGCAATGGGCTGAACTTCCATGTGCGAATGGCGTTCATCGCATTTCTACGCAGGGTCATCTTGGTGGTGGGGTCAGGTACGACCTTGCTCACCGTGCCATCAGGTCTGATCGTGAGAGTCAGGGTAATGATTCCCTCTTCCTGGGTGTCATACACCGGATCGGGATAGTATAGCGGTTTGCGGGCGCCACCACCTCCGCCTTCACCCCAGGTGAAAGAGTAGCGATCGTCAAACTCTTTATTGGTGGGTTGCCCGGCATTGCCGGTAGTACTGGCATCGCCCTGATTGGAGCCGCTAGGCTTGGTGGTCTCCACGGGTTTCGTTTCTACAGGTTTAGTATCCTGTGGTTTGGTTTGGGTGTTGGTTTCAGTAGGTTTTACCTTGGGTTTTTCTTCCTTGACCTTCTCTTTTTCCACAGGCTTGTCTTCTTTGACAGGCTTGACTTCAGGCTGTGAGACAGGTGAAGGGGTATTTTGGGTTACGACAGGTGTCGGTGTCTCAGGCGTCTCGGAGGCTTGCTCCTGGGGCTCAGGCGCCGCTCTCTCTTCTACCGGAACAGGAGCCGGGTCCTCTATCGCTGGCTCAAAATTATTGATATCCTTGCTGCCTGTGCGGCTATCGCCATAGTCAAATGCACCTACCAGCTCATAAGGATCTTCTCCCGGAGGGGGAACGATCATGCGTATGCCTGACCAGATAAAGCTGATCAGCAAAAAGAGAATGATGATCCCGCTGGTTATACCAGCACTGATCCGCTGGTTTTTTCTCTCTAATGCGATGATTTCCGGTTTGTCAAACATATTCTCTTATTTTGAATCTTGTCTTTGAGTTGGTAGGTGAGCTTGAAATCCTTTCAAAAATAATAAAAAAGAATCAATCTCCTCTTTTACCTATAAGATGCTTTCCCAGGTAAAAATCCACAAATTCAACGAATCATTTTCTTTTTTGTTGAAGAGAATTTAAAGGCTTAACGCTTCGTAAGTTTTGCCCTTCAGCGGCAACTAACCACCATAGCACCCCACAAATCATGAATGCTTTCCCCTATGTCCCATCTTAGTCGGCTCGACCATTGTACCAATTGCAGCGCTCCTCTGCCTCTGCAAGAGCCGTTTTGCCCCTATTGCGGGCAAAAAAACATAGATCGAAAGATTTCACTCTGGGTTTTCTTCAAAGAATTTTTGGGAGAATATACCCGCCTGGACGCCAAGCTCCTCAGGAGCATGATCTCCCTGATCACAAAACCTGGTTTTCTAACCAGAGAATATTGGGCCGGAAGGCGAAAAGCTTATCTCAGACCGACGCAGATTTTCCTGTTCATGGGCCTGATTACCTTCCTCCTTTTCAGTTGGATGATTGAAATAAACAATTCCAGCTCCAACAACCTCCATGTTTCTTTTAATGAGGGAATAGAATCCATTAATGGGAAAAGTTATTTCGAAAGGCACATACAGGAAAATGTAGCGCAGGCAAAGAAAAACCCACTTGCCCTTATTCAAAAAGTTCTCAAACAATTGCCCCTGTCCCTGCTGGTTCTATTGCCCGTTTATGCCTTTTTTGTAAAATTATTTTTCCGGAAAAAATCCCCTTATCTGGTCGAGCACTTTGTGCATTTGCTTCATATACATGCTTTTATCTTTTTGGTAGGGGCGATATTCTCTTTTGTGGGAATCCTTGGATTCAGGCATGCCCTGCTCAATTGGATTGCCTTTCTTGCCATAATAATTTACATATTTATCAGCCTAAAACGAGTATATCAGGAAAAAACCGGCCGCTTGCTGGTAAAATGGTTTTTTCTTGCCATGATATACCTCCTCCTTATGCCGCTGGGCAGCCTGTTGGTCAGCATGTTTATCAGTCTGCTCTTTTAATCTGAAACAAATACCCAAATCTTTTGCTTAGCAAGACGAAGTGCTATAATTTTGACAGTCAATCATTTTGGATTCATTTATACCTACAGATATGTCTACAGAGGTCAAGCATGGCGTCAGCCGTGGAGATAAAAAAGAGCGAAGCCTACATGGCGGCGGGAAGTTATACATACCTGCCATTTTACAGGGAATGATGTTTTCTATCAAACATGTTTTCCGTAAAAAAGTGACCAAGATGTATCCGGAGGAAAAAATCGAGCTGGGTGCAGAGTTTCGTGGAAGGCCGGTTTTGGTGGCTGAAAACGGTACCGAGCGCTGCGTGGCTTGTGGCCTGTGCGCCCGCGCCTGCCCGCCTCTGGCGATCAGCATGCAGGCATCTGAAACAGATGACCAGAAAGAGCGCTTCCCTGAGCGCTTTGAGATAGATATGCTTCGCTGCATTTATTGCGGCTTTTGTGAAGAGGTTTGCCCGGAAGAGGCCATCGTGATGAGCCCTGAGTATGACTTCAACTTCACCGATCGCAAAGACGCGATCATGGGCAAGGATCGCCTGATCATGGACAAGGAAGTCCTGAAACCACGGCTCGATTTCCTCGCCAAAAAACGCAACGCCAACTATGGCGAAGAGCAGTACACATACGATCCCGCCAATAATTACCATACCCTGAGAAATCGCAAAGATTCATGATGCCAAAAATTCACGCTACCACCGTCCTGGGAATCATTCATAATGGGCAAGTTGCGCTGGGAGCCGACGGACAAGCGACCATGGGCGATACCATCGCCAAAGGCAATGTCAAAAAAGTACGGAAACTCAGCGATGGCAAGATCATCGCCGGATTCGCCGGCTCTACCTCTGATGCATTTTCACTCATCGAAAAATTTGAGGAAAAGCTCAATATGTACCGCACCAACCTCCGCCGTGCGGCTATCGAACTCGCCAAAGACTGGCGCACCGACCGCTACCTGCGCAAGCTGGAAGCCATGCTCATCGTCATGGATAAGGACGAAGGCCTGATTGTCAGTGGCACAGGCGATGTCCTGTCGCCTGAAGATCAGATCATTTCGATTGGATCTGGTTCCAATTATGCCAAAGCTGCTGCCGTCGCTCTCAAGCGACATGCTCCCCACCTCACCGCTGAGGAGATGGTGCGCGAAGCGCTGACCGTAGCTGCAGACATCTGCATCTATACCAACCACAATTTTGAGATCCTTACCCTGGATCCTTCCTAGCAATAACGGTAGCTCCTGACCTATTCAAAAAAAGTTTGCCTCGGACCCAACTAATAAGTCTGATTCGAGTATATTTGTCTGAAGTTTTAGAAATAATTGAAACTATGGACACTATTGAATTCTCTCACAGACTCGTTACTGCCCGAAGCTTTCTACAAGAACAAGCCCTAAAATTCACCCATGACGGCGATCAGGCTGAGGACCTGGTGCAGGATACCATGCTAAAAGCCGTCAGAAATCGCAATAAATTTGAGAGCTGGCATGAAAAAAGTTTTGAATCCTGGCTGTATGTGATTCTAAAAAACACTTTCCTGTCTGCTTATCGCAAGCAAAAAAAGCGGCAGGACCGCCTGGCGATGCTTTCTGATCTTGAAGGCTTTTTGCCTTCCCGGAGGTTGGGAGTCAACCAGGCAGCTGCCCGTCTGATTGCTGCAGAAATTGAAAAAGCTTTCCAGGCTATCAAGCCTGAATACTGCACCACCTTCATGCTGTCCCACACAGGCTACAAATACAGTGAGATAGCCGATATTCTCTCTATTCCGCTTGGTACTGTGAAAAGCCATATACATGAAGCGCGCAAAGCACTCCAGCGTCAACTCCAGGATTTTGCAGATAAAGAGGTGGATTCTGCCGCCTGAAATAAATGGGTTCTGCCCACTCATCCTCAAAATCTTTTCGCATCTTTGCGGCCAATTAAGGTTTTATGTCAGCAAAACGCTCCCTATTTAGCAGTCTTCTAAAGCAAAAGTGCCCTCGCTGCCGCGAAGGAGATATGTATCTTTCATCCAACCCTTTCAACATAAAGCAGTTGGGTAAAATGCATACACATTGCCCCAACTGTGAGCAGCCTTTCAGCCTCGAACCGGGTTTTTACTTCGGTGCCACCTATGTCAGTTATGGCATGACAGTGGTATATATGCTGAGTGCATTTATATTTAACTGGCTCCTTATCGGCGCGCCTATCATGACGGCCCTGCCTTTTGTGATAGGAGGTTTTGTGCTTTTAAGCCCTATGGTGTTCCGCCTGTCCAGGACTATTTATCTCAGTTTTTTTGTAAAATACAGCCCGGACCCGAAGGGTATTTCTGCGGAAAAGCCTTGATTGCCAAGGGTAAAGTTGCAACTTTTCAGCTCTCAGCCCGTTTTACACCCGAATATTATCATTATATTAGGATATTTTAATACAAGCTGTCCCATGGAGTTACAAATACCGACAACCAAAGAAGACGAGAAAAAATTGGAGCGCGTTTCCAAGATCATGAAAACCATTGGACACCCTTCCCGCCTCCTCATTGTCAGCTTGCTTCTTGATCGCGGCCAGTTGCCTGTCAGAGACATCTCTGAAGCGATAGGCATCAGCCAATCCAATACTTCCCAACACCTGAAGGCTTTGGAAAATATTGAAATTTTATATGCTGAACGCCAGGGAACCAGTGTTTTTTATGGTATTCTGAATATGAGTGTTGGCAAGTTGCTGCATTGCGTAAATGAATGTGCTACTTGCTGATAAAGCGCGTAGCTGCTTTTTGATGCTCGCTTTCTACCTGAATGAAATACATTCCGCTTGCCAGCCCGCTAATATCCAGAGACACTTTTTGCTTTTTTCCTGAAGCGGTACGAAGCTCCTGATACAACAATTTCCCCTGGGTATCCCATAAGCTAAGCCTGCTTTCCTCTACATGATCCAGTTTATATTCAATCCAAATCCTGTCTGAGGCGGGGTTAGGGTAAAGTTTGAATAAAGAAACGGAAATCTTTTCGCCCAACCCATTCAGCCCTCCAACCACCACTGAATCCGTGATGCTACATCCCCTGGAATCTACTACAGAGATTCCATAAACTCCCGGAGCCAGCCCATTTAACATGCTGCCATTTGATCCATTTGACCAGGTGTAGCTCACATAAGGAGGGGTCCCCCCTGAAACAAGTACACTCGCTGTTCCATCTTTGGCGCCTGGCGCACTTTCATCTGTCGCTGTAAGCGTCAATCGCAGGGCAGCAGGCTGCCTGATATTCACAATTTTGTTTGCCTGACAGCCATGGGCGTCAGTGACAATGACAGCATAATTTCCCACCGGCAAATTATCTAGGACGCTGCTTGTCGCACCATGCGACCAGAGGTAGCTATAAGGCGCGGTACCGCCCCCGGCGGAGGCTACAGCCCGTCCGCTGCTATCGCCAAAACAGGCGAGGTCCAGGCCTGCGGCCGAAACCGTCAGGAGACCCGGTTGCAGCACGCGCACACTGTCAGTAAAGACACAGCCATTGGCATCGGTGATGCGCAGCGCAAAGTTGCCAGCAGGCAACATATTGCGGGTAGGAGTTGCGGGGCCGTTGGCCCAGTGGTATTGGTAGTTGCCAGCACCGCCAAAGGCGGTGCCTGTGGCAGAGCCATCTGCATACCCAAAGCAGGAGGGAGAAATAACCTGAAACTGAAGCGAAAGCGCCGGAGGGTCCTGCAGGCTTTTGCTTGCATTGGCGATGCAGCCCATGCCGTCTGTTATGGTCAGGCTGTAATTTCCTGCAGCTATATTGCTCAGCATCATGCTGTTAGCGCCATTGGACCAGGCATAGCTCAAGGCGCCCTGAGCGCCCTGTATAGTGGGATTCAGGCTTCCGCTGGCCGTGCCATGGCAGAGCGGGTTTGTCGCTGTTAAAGAAAGCGTGAAGGGAGGTGGCTCGCTGAGGCTGATGCCTGCCTGAACCGAACATCCTTTCCGATCTGTCACCAGTACGGTATAAGCTCGGGCCCCCAGACCGAAAGTGCTATCAGAAAAAGTATTATTTGACCAAACAAAACTATTTCCGCCATTTCCGCCCTGAACGATAGCTTGTGCCGAACCATTATTCCCTCCATGGCAGGAGATGGGAGTAGTTTGAAAGTTCACCTGAAGTGAATCAGGTTCACGTATCCAGAATTTGCGGATCAATATGCATCCATTGGCATCTTCAACCTGGCATTGGTAAAAGCCTGCGCCTAGCCCTCTCTGGCTGGGGCCCATGCCTCCCGGAAACCAGGTATACAGATAACTGCCCGCTCCTCCACTGCTTTGCAGGTCTATCATGCCATTTTCATACCCCTTACAACTGATGTCAGAGCTACTTGCCATTACATTGAAATGGGTGCATCGTGGGTCTTCTTTTATTTCAATATGATCTATAGCAATATCGCTGCGGAAATCCGAACCCGTAACGGCCCTGAAACGGAAAGCCACCACTTCCCCCAGGTAAGATGTCAAATCTATAGAATCCCGATGCCAGGAAGGCCCCTGGTTGCCACTTCTGGTCCAGACGCCTGTGGACCAGCTTTGCCCACTATCCACACTGACTTCCAAAAACAAACTGCCCATAGCCGCTCCATACATGTGATAGGAGAAAGTCAAATAGCCTTTGGCAAAATTGCTCAGGTCGAAGCAAGGGCTACCTAAAATGGCTGTTTTTGAAGGATAATTGGGAAAACTGGCCTCTACATATAGGTAGTAGGTGCCATCTGTTGCGGATTGCGGGCCTGTATTTACGGATGAAGTGCTATCTCTTTGAATCGTCCAGTCCAGTTCCTCTCCATAAAATTGACACCAGTCTTCCAGGCCATTTTCAAAGCTTTGGAAATAGGGGAAAGTATCTATTGGAATGGCACAACTGGAGCAAACAGAAGAGGGATTGTGGTCATACTCTTTTGCTACGGCGCGCCGCCCAATGATATTCCCCAGCGTATCTCTTGCCCGTACACTGCACCAAAAATTGGGGCCTTTCACCAGGTTTGAAAAAGGATAAAAGGTATGGGAGGTGCTCCCCACAGAATCCATGTATTTTGCCCCCAAAATAAATACATCATATATGTTTGCCCCCGGAACAGCATCCCATTGAAGTTGTCCCTCTGTAGGAGAAGTGCCTAGCATCCGCAGATTGGCGGGAGCCTGGATAATATCAAATGTAGCATCCGATTGATCGCTCAATCCTCCCCGCGAAACGCGCACAAGCGCCTGCCCAGTGACTGTAGAGTCCACTTCCCAATCGTAATAGCGACGGCTGCCAGCCACATTGGCGGAGATTGTAAGCCAGTTTTGTCCATTATTAAGAGAGTATTGCAGGAGAAAACTGCCATTTGTACCAAATGCATCCCAGCGAATCGTCTCCGATACCCCCGGCACAAAGCTTTCCCCTCCTCGCGGATAGGTCAACACGATTTCATCATATATGAAAACATAGGTGATATGATAGCTTTGCGGCCCGAAAGGCACATTTTCGCCCAATACTTCTATAGTATAACTTCCCGCTGCGGGGTTATTTAAAGCCACCTGCTCCATATTGTTGACATGGTCAATGCCTCTCCAGGCGTTGTGCTGGATGCTGTCAATGTGCGGATAGGTGCTCAGGCGCCAGGGGCGCCAGCTATTTGTGCCCTGCGACAAGCGCAGATCCAGGTCGTTGACCAGCGCTTTGCTCGCCATGGGCGAGCCGGCGGGGTCATGCCAGTACAGCATGACTTTGACCTCCTTCACGCCTGAAGGAATCATCAGGCTATGGGTATTAGTGTCCTGGTTAGAAATGCTATGGGTTGAAAACTGGTTTTGTTCCAATACCTCCAGCGCCCTGCGGGCATTTACCCGCCCCCAGCCAAAGTCATAATCGGGGCCGGGTCGGCCCAGGTCGTCGGCACTATTCAACAAAATGCTCTTGATCAAAGAAGAAGCTGGGTGCTGTCCTCCATACAAGTCATTGTATGCCTGGTACAACATGCAGGAAACACCTGCGATGCCCGGAGCAGCCGCAGAGGTTCCCCCTCCGGGAGCATAGGTAGTATTGGGATAAGTCGAAATTTGGCTATTGCCATGGGCGGATATATCGGGCTTGAGGCGGCCATCTTCGCAGGGCCCGCGGCTGCTGCTCAGATCCCGCTCATCATTGTATTTCATATTCGCCGTGGCGATAGAGTGCTTGGCCGCTTTGCGGCCTCCTGTGATGTTGCCATAGCTATAGCCATTTGCATCGGCAAAGCTCCCATAGACAGAGCTGCAGCTACTGGAAGCACTATTTCCGGCAGAAAACACATGCAAAAGCGATGGGATGGAATCTACCCCCTGGTCGAGAGCCTGCGCTGAACTTTCATACCTGCCTCCGCAGCCCTGGCTATAAGAGGTGGAAGTAATGACTGTCCCCAGGTTATAGAAATTGGGAAGGGCATCATTGATTTGTGGATAGCCATTGATGCTGTACATATGCAAATATGCGCCTGTAGCCATGCCCACCCCGGTGGGGTCTATATTGCCTGCACCAACGGCGATTCCGCTCGTCATGTCTCCATGCGAGCCCCCCAGGCTGCTATTGTAGTCAGTAAATCGCCCTTTCAGGTCGGGATGATCTACCCCCCCATCATCGGCTATCGCCATGATGATCCCTGTCCCATCATAGCCCGTTCCGGGCTTTTCGCTGAGCCAGTTGGCTCTGTGGGAGGTGCGGCCCCGCAGGCCATCCGGAATAGCAGGAGCAGCTCCTGCTTCTACATACATGATCGCAGACAGACTTGCGAGTTTATCAATCGCAAAGAGCGGAATAGTCAGGCTCATCGCAGAAGGCAGGTCTGAGTCCTGCTCTGCCTGATAGCCTGCTTGTTGTAGCTGCCGGGCAAAAGTCTTTTGTGAAATGCCCGGATAGGATAAAAGGCGAAGCCGAATCTGCTGCCCGACCAGGGCATGTGCAGGATAAGTATGATCAGCCAATTCACGGCTGAGTTTGTGGTGTGGCTGTAAGGCGAGCGCGTGAGAGACGCCCTTTTGAGATAAATTATCCCAATTTACTTCTGATGAAATCGCGGCGAGAAAACATTTCTCGGGCAGGTACGACAGCAGATGAATGCCTTCGCTTCGAAGGCTCGCCTGTTCCGTCGTTGACGGAATTTCCCGGAACTGGAGTACGAGGAAATATTTTCCTTCCAGGAGGTAAGAGGAAAAAGCCGCTTTGCGGCTTTGGGAAGGTTCAAACATTTCTGCCGGGGCTACCGGCCCGGATTGTAAACTCAGCTGCTGAGCCTGGGCGTTTTTTGTAGCAAAAGATAAAAATATCAAGAGGGTAGCGAAAATTGTGAAGCAATTTCTCATGCGTTTTGTTTTACTTTTTGTCCATCTTATCCAAAATCCAAAGAACTAATAATCAGTCGGTTATTAAAAATCATACACGTAAAAAAACGGGGGGTGGAAGTCGTTTTTTTAGCAGGTATCGGCCGAAAAACTTTCCATGGCACCGCTATGTACAACCTGCATATTTGTGAGGTAATCATTTCCAAGACCTTTTAAATATTTAACAAATGAAAACATCACAAAAGAAAAACGAAACCAATTACAAAGAGGTAATTGAAAGCATCTGCAAAACGGTGATTTTGCTCGAAAGAAGTTATGGCGCGGATTATCTTGCCCGCATATTGACGGGTTTTGATCGCTATGGCCTTCGAAAAGAAGAACACAAAGAGTTGGAGACTTTTGGCTTGCTGGAAGATATGTACAGCTTCAAGATCATCCATATCATCCGTTTTATGGAAGAACTCGGATACCTGAAAATTGCCGATCCAACCTATGGCAACCTGGAAATCACAGAATTGGGCGAACAATTTTTGGAGGAGCCCACCGATATCATGATCCCCAATGAAAAGCTGGAAACGCCTTTATTGGATCGCCTACTGACAGCAGAGCTGAAGCAGATACGCCGCGAATACAGTGAAACTGCGGATATCATGCCTTATGAGGTGTTCAACAACTATACGATGGAGTTGATTGTGAAGAAAAAGCCCGAGAATGTGACCGATCTGCGCATGATTCCCGGCTTTGGCGATGTACGCATCAACAAATATGGCCATGCCGTGCTGAAAGCCATTAAGCGGGTGAATGAAGATGCGCCGGATATGCTGCTCAAACAGCAGGTCAGCCGTCCCAGTCACCAGAGTGTGAAGGACCTTTTTCTCGCAGGAAAAAGCCTGAGTGAAATCGCAAAAACGCGGGAAATCACCGTGACCACCACGATTATCTACCTGGAAAATCTACATAAGGCAGGGCAAATTGACCTCTGTCAGTGGATAGAAGAGAATATAGAACCGCAGGCCTTGCACAAAGGCGCCGAGTATTTCAAGCAGGCAAATAAGCCTCAACTCGAAGAAGCGTTCAACGTTTTGGGACTCGACTATACCACCTTGCGGATGTGCCGACTTTATGTGGCAAATATGAAGAGCGAGCAGGCAGAGTTGGCCATCGCAAGTTAGGGTATGCTTGGTTGTGACGTGTCTCCCCAGGATGGCTACATCCCGGGGAGCTCGTTTTTTTATTGCACGCTTACGGCAAATTCTCCTTTTTCTACCATCTCGCCTATCGCCTGCAAATGCAGGCCCTCAGCTTCTGCCGCAAGCAGAAAATCTGCTTCAAAAGCGCGATCCACTGCTACAAGCAGTCCGCCGCTGGTTTGCGGATCGCAAAGCAAGCTTTGCTTCTCCGCGCCCATGGGCGCGATTTTATGGCCATAGCTGGCCCAGTTTCTCCTGGTACCACCAGGAATACAGCCTTGCCCGGTATAGTAATCCACCGTTGGTAGCTGTGGAAGTTTGTCAAATTGGATAACAGCGCTCAGCCCGCTGCCTTCGCACATTTCACGCAAATGCCCCAACAGACCAAAGCCTGTCACATCTGTCATCGCCTTTACATAAGGCAATTTTCCAAAAGCGGCTCCCGCTTTGTTCAGGACAATCATAGAATCGCGTGCGATGAACTGGTCTGCTTCGCGCAATTTTCCCTGCTTCTGTGCAGTAGAAAGTACTCCTACCCCCAGGGCTTTTGTGAGAAAAAGCTTGTTGCCCAGCTCAGCGCCGCTGTTTTTTTTCAGGTGGGCGAGCTCCACTCGTCCGGTCACAGCCAGCCCAAAAATGGGCTCAGGGCAATCGATACTATGCCCTCCCGCAAGCGGGATGCCTGCCTCCGCGCATGCTGCGCGGGCACCTTCCAGGACAGGCCTTGCCGCCTCTGGCGGCAGCTTGTCGATCGGCCATCCAAAGATGGCGATAGCCATCATGGGCGAGCCGCCCATGGCGTAGACATCGCTGATCGCGTTGACGGACGCGATGCGTCCGAAGTCAAAGCCATCGTCTACGATGGGCATGAAGAAGTCGGTGGTGCTGATGACGGCGGTGCCGTCGCCCAGGTCAAAGACTGCCGCGTCGTCGCGGGTATCGTTGCCAACGAGCAGGGAGCTGAAAAGCTGTTGCTTTTGATCGGTATGCAGGATGGTGTCGAGCACCTGAGGAGATATTTTGCAGCCACAGCCGGCTCCATGGCTGTATTGGGTAAGGCGGATGTTTTCCATGGAAAAGTTTTTCTTCAAAAAAAGTTGAATGCGGATAAGAATGCGCAAGTTATCGTGAAAATTGTATTTTGCCGCAAAAATCCAACCTGAATTCACATGCCTACCCCCGAAAAGCCTTCCTCCCAAAAGCGACACCCTTTGCGTTTCCTCCTATGGCTATTGCCTATGGCAGGCCTTTTCCTCTGGCGATTTTCGGATGTAAAAGAGAAATGGCAAACTGCTTTTTCTCAAGATTCGCTTGTGGTTCCGCTTGTGGATAGTACATTGATTTTGGAGAAAAAACGGGAAAAAGAAATGCCATTTCCCAAAATGATTCACATAGCAGGAGGTACATTCACCATGGGGAGTACCAACAGTGATAGCGACGAATGGCCTTTACACGAGGTCCGGGTTTCGGGTTTTGAACTGGGAAAATATGAAGTGACCAATGCCCAATTTTGCGCTTTTCTCAATGCAAAAGGAAATCAAAAACGGCGGGAAATCAGTTGGTTAGAGATCGAGGGCACTTATTGTCTCATTGAGCAAAAGGAGGGAAAATTCGTCCCTAAAGCTGGTTTTGACTTATTTCCTGTAGTAGAAGTCAATTGGTTTGGTGCGCTCGCTTACACAGAGTGGTTAAATGAGGTTTCCGGCCAAAAGGGTTGGCGACTGCCTACGGAAGCAGAATGGGAATACGCCGCAGGCGGCGGAGAGGAGCAGCGAAATGCTTATAGTGGAACAAACTTTGAAAGATACCTTTCCTCCTATGCCTGGTATGAACGCAATAGCAAAAGCCAGATGCATGAAGTCGGTACTACCCTCAAACCCAACAATCTAGGCTTATATGATATGTCCGGCAACGTTTGGGAATGGTGCGCTGACCGCTACAATTCCTCCTACTATGCCCAATGCAAAGCCAAAGGTCTTTCCATTGACCCACAGGGCCATCCCTCGGTGTACAACACCCAACGGATACAACGCGGAGGCAGCGCCTTTCGACCTGCTGCTTTTTGCAGGGCTTCATTTCGCCAGGAGATAAATCCATACAATCGTTTGGACGATAGCGGCTTCAGGCTTGCCAGAACCCCTTGAGTTGATCTCCCTCCGGGCTGCATTTCATACTATCCAAATCCCTTGGTACTTTTGCCAAAACTCCCTGAAAAACGGCAATATGCAGCCTCTTTCTTTATTACATAAGCTTTTTCCTTTTCTCCAATGGGGCCATCTTGTCAATGGTAAAAACCTTAAATACGACATCATGGCGGGCCTTACCGGCGCGATGATCGTGTTGCCTCAAGGGGTGGTTTTTGCCCAAATAGCTGGACTTCCTCCGGAATATGGCCTGTACACTGCCATGATCACAGCAGTCGTGACAGCTTTATTTGGCTCTTCCTGGCACATGGTTTCTGGGCCGACTACAGCCATTTCTATCGTGATAATGTCCACGATTTCGGGCCATGCGGAGCCTTTCTCCCCAGAGTTTATCCAATTGACCCTCAGTCTGACTCTGATGGCTGGTATTTTCCAGTTTATCCTGGGGTTGGTACGGATGGGGAGTCTGGTGAATTTTGTTTCACATACCGTGATCGTGGGATTTACCGCAGGAGCGGCTATCTGGATTGCTGTCAAGCAATTTAAACACGTTTTGGGCATCCAAATCGTAAAAGACCTTTCCTTTCCAGAGACTTTACAAGCCATCAGTCAAGGGATCGGAGATACCAATCTTTATGTATTGCTGATCGCCCTGGTCACGCTGGGCTCAGCCCTCATTTTTAAACGTTTTTTGCCGCAATGGTCTTATATGCTGCTGGGGATGATCGTAGGCAGTCTGCTTTGCTTCTGGATGGATGGCGAAAGCAAAGGGATCCTTTTGATAGAAAATATTGATGTAAATCTCCCTCCTCCTATTTCTTATCCCTTCATTTCGTGGGAAATGTTTAGCAAACTCGCTTCAGACGCTTTCGCCATCGCGCTTTTGGGACTGATTGAAGCGGTAGCTATCGCCCGGTCTATTGCTGTCAAAACCCACCAAACCATCAATGGGAATCAGGAGTTCATAGGGCAGGGTCTTTCCAATATTGTAGGGAGTTTTTTTTCCTGCTATGTGAGTTCCGGTTCTTTCACACGCTCGGGAATAAACTATCAGGCCGGGGCAAAAAGCCCCCTCTCCGCAATATTTGCAGCCATTTTCCTCGCCCTGGTTCTTTTGCTTATCTCCCCCTTGATGTCTTATCTGCCGATGGCGGTGATGGGCGGAATCATCCTGCTGGTTGCCTACAACCTCATTGATATAGACCATATCAAGGAAATTATCATTACCAGCAAAACCGAAAGCGCAATCCTGCTGGTGACTTTTTTGGCGACCTTACTGATCGAATTGGAATTCGCTATTTATATAGGTGTGATTTTGTCCCTGGTTTTGTATTTGCAAAAAACGGCCAAGCCCAAGGTTGTAGTTATTCCCTCTGATCCTGCGGATACAGCAAAATTTCCCCAACTGAAAATCATCCATATAGAGGGTTCCCTCTTCTTTGGTGCTGTGCAGCATGTGGCAAGTCAATTGGAGCAACTGAGCCCCGAAGAGAGCGATACCCTCCTGCTTGTTGGGGAGGGAATACATTTCATTGATTTGGCGGGAGCCCATTTGTTTGTGCAGGAAGTGACACGCCGCCGCCAGGCCGGAGGAGATGTGTATTTTTGCAAATTGAAAGAGGGGGTGTCTGCTATTCTGAGAAAAGGAGATTTTATGAAAAAAATAGGGGAAGACCACATATTTCCCGATCCGCAACAAGCCATTGCAGCCATCTGCAGCAGAGAAAGTTAAACCTCACTTCCCATCTTCCTTCACCGCTGCGCGGAGTTTTTGCTCAATCATCTTGAGCCTGACCTCCTTCTCCGCAAGTCCCTGGTACTTGATTTCCTGCAATTCAAGCTCCTGCTGGCGCAGGTCCAGCTCTTTGGCGCGGTCGCGCATCAGCTGATCGCGGATCTCCATGCGAAGCAAAGCTTCGCGGACATCGGCTTCACGATCTTCGAGATCTTGGATACGGCTCTGCTTGATCGATTCTGCCGAATTGAGGACTGAAAGCTGGCGCTTCAGGGAGTTGTTTTCATATTTCAACGAATCCATCTGCTGATGCTGTCTTTCCGTAAATGGCTCAAACCTGAGGTCGTGAACGGCCTTCGAATTGGCGAGGCTCAGGCTATCCATGCTGCGCTGGTGCTGGGTGTTTCTGCGAATAAGGGCTTCTTTTTCATTTACCGTTTTTTTGACAAATGCCAGATTGGCCACCATTTGAGATTCGAGCTCTTCATTGCGGATTTCAGCAGCTGCCAATTTTTGCTCAAGCTGTGCGATATAAGCTTCCTGCTTATCCAGCTCTTTTCGCTGGGTAGTTGTACTGATTTTCGACTGCTGCCAGAGGGATTTGTTTTCTACCTCCAACTTCAGCGCCCGGTTTTCTGCCTGCTGGTATTTGCCTTTCCAGCTTTCTGCATCTTTCAGCAAAAGGATAGAGCGCCTCAGGCTGTCATTTTGGTTGAGGATATGATGCTTTTGCGTTTCCAGCAAATTGAGGCGATTGACCATATTGCGTGCATCTTTGCGCGCATCTTCACGCTCCAGAGCCAGCGCTTCGCGCAAAAACTGGTTGTCGCGCTCCAGGCGGGCGATCTTGCTGCGGGTCTGCTGTATAGCAGGGTCTTCACCCATCGCGCTGAAGCTGTCCCCTCTCAAATTCACTTTTTGGCGGAGATAGGCATTTTCAGATTCCAGCTTTTTGAGCTGGGATTTGTTTGCAGCCAATTCCTCATCCATTTCCATGAGGCTGGCATTGTTGTTTTGGATAATGATCGCGATCTGCTCGCGGAGGTTTTGCACCTCATACATCAGACTTTCCCGCGTCTCGTGCTGTGCCGAGAGGGATGTCATAGCAAAAAGCCCTGCAAGGGCCATCAAATAGTGAAAGTGTTTCATGGAGCGAAAAGTATTGCGACGAAGTACTTTTGGCAAATATCGCTCCAAAAAAATCCTATGCTTTCACAAGTTCCAGCACCGTCACCTCAGGCAAAATGCCTGCGCGGCCCAGATACCCCAGGTGGCCGAAGCCACGATTGACATACAAGTGTTGTTTTTTGTCGTCGGTATAAAGGCCGGCCCACTGTGGGTAACGCCATTTGATGGGGCTCCACTTGATGTTGAGGGCGGGAATTTCGACGCCAAACTGCATGCCATGGGTATGGCCGGAGAGTGTCAGGTCAAAATGGAGGGGGTGCTCCTGTACTTCGGCTTCCCAGTGGGAAGGGTCGTGAGAAAGCAGGATGCGAAAGTCAGCTTCGCTGACCGGGGTGGCTGTTTCTCCTTCGGATGAAGGAGCGAAAGGAGTTTGAATAGCTCCCTGAAGGTCGCCTTTTTGCTTAAAGCCTTTGCCCCAGTTTTCTACGCCTACCAGCGCCAGTTTGGCACCATCCTTTTCGATGATCTGGTGTTGATTTTTGAGCAACTTCCAGCCCAGCTGGCCATGAGCCTGACATAGCTTTTCGAAGTTTTTGTCTTTCTCTTCCTGGCTGGGCCATTGTGCATAATCGCCATAATCATGGTTGCCAAGGATGGAATAAACGCCTAGCGGAGCGCTTAGCTTTGAATAAATAGGCTCGTAGCCTGTGAGTTCTGTCGCCTTGTCATTGACAAGGTCGCCGGTGAAGAAGATGATGTCTGAGCCTTGCTCATTGGCCATGTCTATACCGCACTCCACTGCGCTTTTGCTGTCAAAACTTCCGGTATGGATATCAGAAAGTTGGGTGATCGTAAAGCCTTCAAAGGCTGCGGGCAGATTGGGAATGGGTACTTGTATACGCCTAACGATAAAATCGTATTTGCCTTTTACCGCTCCATAGAGCAAATGTAAAAAGGGGATTCCTGCCACAATAATGGCGGATTGGCTTAGAAATTTGGAACGGGAAATTTTATTGGGGCCCTTGCTCATGAGGCTTTCCTCGGTCGGTCCGGAAAACTGTAGCGCTACCCAGCGAATGCCCCGGGTGATATCCTCCACAAACATAAAAGAGGCAAGCAGCAATTTGGGCACAAGCAAAATCAGCATGATGGTTCCCATGAGCATGCCTGCGCGGGGAGGTACTTGCGCACTCATGGCATTGCCGATAGCCAGGCCGATCATCCCGGCAAATAATAAGCCTGTAATGCCCCAGTAAATGAGTTTCAGCCACCTTGTATTGCCAAAAACTTTGATAAATGCCTGATAGGCGTAGATGTCAATACCGAGGTAAATGACCGTGATAACTATAAAAAACACCAGCGGTGATGAACGCATGAGTCAAAATTAAATGATCCGCAAAACGTAAAAATAGCCTTTCATACTGCAAAAGCGGATAAAATGTTTATTATTTCTGTTTTTACTCCTTGTAAAAGGGGATTTCAGCATGCACCCAATTGAATTGGTTTCTGGCGATTCGGACCTGCAACTTGTGCTGCCCTTTTTTCAAGTCAGTGACATCTATCCAGCAGGTGAGGCCTTTTTGGTGGGTTGCCTGTTTTTCATGGTAAAGCCAGGGGCTGTGCTGGTAGACGGAATCGCCGAGGTATATGCGATAAAATTGATCCATGCAGGCCAGTCCCATTGAGTCTCTTCGGGAGTTTGTAAGGGTTTCATCATAGTTGCACACTTTCTTGATATCGTCTTCGAATGCGGCATCATGCACCACAAACAGGCGAATGGTATTGCCAGTAATGATGTCTGACTGTATATGAGCCCTTACCGAATAATTCCCTTCATTCAGGTTTTCATAGTGCCCGTGAAATTTGTTCATCCCACGCGCCCGCGCATAAAAATCAATCCCACTGAAGGTAGTATCATCAGATTCCCGGGTATTTTCCATGTAAAAAATGATGAAAATGCTGAGGATCGCATAGGTCAAGACACCCAGAACTATTTTCCATTTTTTGAAATTGGAGACAAAAGCATAATAAATATGGCGATAGAAAGGGGCCAACATCAAAAGGCTCATCATGCGATAAATGGGATAGTAAATCGGCTGAAGCCATTTTATCCGTTTCAAGCCTCCCAGAGTGAGAAAATCAATAGAATAGATGAGGAATAATAAGACGATGATGAGACTCGCGAAATTTTGAGCCTTATAATAGCTTTCCCCTTCAAATATGCTTTGAATAATATAATGGCTGCCTGCTCCCAGCACAAATCCCAAAACAGTAAGCCCAACAATACTCATGAAAAAGTAAAAGGCGATAGAAAAAACGCCACTCGCAACCTTGTCTATCCGAATGGCCAGAGAAATCAGATCGGTTTTTTTCGTTATCAAGCGCAGATATCGGGGCTGGTAAGGAAGCTTTTCATGTTGAATCCCCTTTGGAAAAATATAAGATAAGCCCACCAGTCCGATCCAAGCCCCCCGTATCGTCAGGTGGAGAATAAATCCAATGATCAACCAAATGACCCCTGTTTCGATCAAAACAAGCGCATTGTCATAGCCGCCTTTGGCCAGGCCATACTCCTGCACCATACGCGAAAACACCTGCTCCAGCGCCTTCGGCGCGCGGGTAAGTGAAAACAGGATCAATCCTGAAAGCAGGATTTCTGCATTCCAGCTGTTATGCTGGAGTTTTTTTAGCCACTTGGGTATCTCTGTGTTTTCGTTCATCATTTTGGGTTCATCCGTTTTCATTCTCCTAATATTGTCAAGCCTGCTTTATGTCCCAAAATTTTCAAAACATTTCTCGTAACTTTGAAGCCAACCCGAAACTCGAAACTCGAAACTCGAAACCCAAAACAAAAAAGTCCTCATGCTTCGACTCAAAATGAAAACCGACCCGAAATGGGTAAATAATGTCGTTTCAGGCAATATAGAAGAGATCCTGACAGACCACGCCTACTGCGAGCAGAAGGCCGCTTCTTCGGCCATTTCCCTAATTGTCCAGTTTCCTGAGCACGAAGAGCTCGTGAGCAATATGGCCGATCTGGCACAGGAAGAGATGGGCCACTTCCGCATGGTACATCGCGAGATACAGAAACGCGGCTACACCCTCGGGCGCGAGCGCAAGGACTCTTATGTCAACGAATTGATGAAGTTCATCAAAGGCAAGGGCCGTGGCCGCACGGAGATGCTGATGGACAAGCTGCTGTTTGCAGCCATGATCGAGGCGCGCAGTTGTGAGCGCTTCAAGGTCTTATCGGAAAACATTGACGATGAGGGGCTTGCAGAGTTTTACCATAAACTCATGATCTCAGAAGCGCGGCACTACACCATGTTTTTAGGCCTTGCGCGCAAGCTTTGCGAAGGCCTCGATGTGGAAGCCCGTTGGGAAGAATTTTTGGAATATGAAGGCGAGGTGATTTCCCGTTATGGAAACAAAGAGCATGTTCATGGGTAACTACATGAGTCTTGGCGACGCCATTCAGCGATTTCTGGCGAAATATGAACTCCAGGACAAAGTCCTGATACAGGAAATCCTGACAAACTGGGAGCAGTTTGTGGGGAAGCCCATCGCTTCCAATACCGAAAAAGTATGGTTTGAAAAAGGCACCCTTTTTATCAAAGTCAGTTCGCCCACCTGGCGAAATGAGCTCAATATGGCGCGTTTTCGCCTGAAACAGATGATCAATCAGAAAGTGAATAAAGAATTGGTAGAGGAGGTTCGTATTATGATGTAGCAAGCTTTAAACTCCATTCCCCTATGAAAATTCGAGCTTTTATACTGGCTATATGCCTGTGGGTAATTGCCCCGCTGAGTTTTTCTCAAAACTTGCCTCCCTTTGGGGAAGGCGTGGATAGTGCTTTGCTAGAAATACAATTTGATCAGGATTCTATGGCCCCCGCAGCCATTTTGATTGATCATTATTCGAGCCGATTCGAAACAAAAAAAGACCTCCTTTTGGAGACTTTTCACCGCCGCCGGATCAAGTTTTACGGCACTCCTACGGAGGATTGGGCCAATGTAGAAATTCCTTTTTATGTTGAAAAAAGGGAGAAAGAAGACATCAGTGAGATAGAAGCATGTGTTTGGGTGATCGAAGATGGAAAAAAGTCTCAGTACATCCTTAATCCGGAAGACATCTTCACAGAAGAAAAATCCGAGCATTGGCACATCAAGAAATTTGCCCTCCCCAAAGTAGTCAAAGGTGCCGTCATTGAGTATCGCTACAAACGAACTTCTCCTTATTACCAAACTTTTGAGTGGGATATTCAACAGGACTTGCCTGTTCGCTGGTCAGAATTTCAATTGGATTTACCTTCCTTTCTTCATTACAGAACCAAAAAGCAACACCTTCCTGACTTTGCCATTGAACAAGTCAAGCGTCTTTCTAAAACCAGGTACTTGGGGAATTATTCCTTTTATGATACCCGACATCGCTGGGCTATCAAAAATATTCCGGCTTTCTATGAAGAACCCTTCATCACAACAGCTGAGGATTACCTCATCAAAATGGCATTTCAAAGAGGTAGTGAAAAAAGTTCCCGTGAAGATGAAGGTGCTCAATGGCACAATTTTGCCAATCGCATTTTAGGAGAAGCAGGAGAATGGGATAATTTTGACAAAAAAACAGGCCAGGAGCGCATTTTGCCTTTTGTAAAAAATCTCGATGGAGAAGCCAAAGCCAGAAAGATTTATGAGTTGGTTTGTAGCCAAATGTCTTTTAATGGAAACGCTTTTCCCATCCCTTCTAAAGACACAAAGGAGCTACTGAAAGAAGGTACAGGCAACTGCACAGACATCAACCTTTGGCTTTGCAATATGCTTCGCGCAGCAAAATTCGATGCTCACCCCGTCCTGCTCAGTACCCGAAGCCATGGACGTATCAACGAATCTTATCCCTTCCTCACCGATTTTAATTTTACCATTGTTTACCTCGAAATGGAAGGGAAAAGTTATTTACTGGATGCAACCAGTACTTTCCTGCCTTTTGGTATGATCAGGCCTTCCTGCATGAACGGCAAGGGGCTTATTATGATTAAAGATAAATCTCTTTGGGCAAACCTGGACCGCGGCCTATCGGGCATAAGCAGAATCTATGTGAAAGTGCAATTTCAAGCGGAAGAGGAGAAGTTTGTTGCTCAGGTCAGACAAGTATATAATGGCTTTGATGCGGTGCTCTTGCGAGACCTTTATTTTGAAGATACCGAAACTTTCCGAACAGACTTGATGGATGGGGAAGCAAGCAACATTGAAGTAAAAAATGAAAAAGAAATAAGCAGGCCATTTGAGATAGCCTATCAGGCAGAATGGCCCGCCAATATCTCGGAGGATCATATCTATATTTCGCCCTTTTTTCTTACCCAATTATCCCAAAATCCCTTCATGTCAACAGAAAGAAGTTTTCCTATGGATTTCAATTATCAAAATCTGCGGAGTGTTTTCTTTACCCTGGAAATTCCCGAAGGCTATGAAGTTGAAATATCTCCCCAAAAAATGTCCCTTACTGTCGCCAACAGCAAAGTGAAGTACAGTGTTAACAAGGTCGAAAATGGAGATAAAAGGCTACAGATATTAGAGGAGTTTCATATATTGGAAAGCCTCATTTCCCCCGATTACTACCAGGAAGTCAAGGGTTTATATGATGAAAGAGTGAAGAAAAATGCGGAGCAGATTGTCTTAAAAAAGAAGCCCTAAGCCTTCCCCAGGCAAGCCTGGTACCGCTTTATCGTCTCCTCAAAGCCCAGATAAAGCGCATCGCACACCAGCGCATGGCCGATGGACACCTCCGCCAGATGCGGCACCTGCTGGGCAAAGTATGCCAGGTTATCCAGATTCAGGTCATGCCCGGCATTGACGCCGAGGCCGATCTCATGTGCGAATGCCGCTGAGCGGGCATAGGGCTCTACAATCTCTTTTTTGCCTGCGGCAAAGAGACGCGCATACGCCTCTGTATAGAGTTCGATGCGATCGGTACCGATCTCACTGGCCATGCCGATACGATCGAGATCGGTCTCGATAAAGATCGAGCAACGCACGCCCGCAGCTTTGATGCGGTCTACGATTTCTGCCAGAAAATGCTTGTGCCTGAGCGTATCCCAACCTGCATCGGAGGTAAGTACGCCCGGTGGGTCCGGGACCAGTGTGCACTGCGCGGGTTTTACTTCCTCTATCATCCGAAGAAAATCTTCGGAAGGATAGCCCTCCACATTCAGCTCTACGCTGAGGATTTTTTTCAGCTCGTAGATATCCGACCTCTTCGCGTGGCGCTCGTCAGGACGTGGATGCAAGGTGATGCCATCAGCACCCAAAGCGACCACATCCTGTGCGACTTTTTGCAGGTCGGGCAGATTGGTTCCCCGTGAGTTTCGTATCAGGGCAACCTTATTCAGGTTTACGCTGAGCTTTGCCATAGTAATTTTTTACTTCCAAAAATATGATGCCTAAAGCTGCCAGGAGCAGGATAAGCGAAGCTATCAAAGAGATCGCTTCTCCAAGCTGGTAGCTTCGTGGCTCCATACGGAACTCTATGGTCGAAGTTCCTGCCGGTATCCGCGCTGCGCGCAGGATATAGTTGACGCGGAAGTGAGGCACTTTTTCTCCATCTATATACATCAACCAGCCTTTGGTGCCGCCATTGTAGTAAATGTCAGAGAAGACAGCAAGCTGCTCCTGGCTCGTAGTTGCCTGATACACAAGCTTATTGGGGGCATAAGATGTCAGAGAAATGCTGGCCGATGGGTCTGCCGATGGCGAAAAGCCTTCAACAAAATCGCCATATTTATCCATATCAATCACCGCTTCCCGAGCCGGGTCTATCTCTCCCAGGACATTTATTTCGTCATCTGGTCCATTTACTTTCCGCAAACCGGAAACAAACCAGGCGTTGCCCAGGGCATAAGGGTTCTGGATAGGTGGCTGGTTAGGATCGAAGATAAAGTACTTGGTATTGAGCATATTCAGCACCCTTGCATTGGCCATGGATGCCCTTTTGACAGAGTCGGAAGTACTGCTCACAAAAGGGGCCACCACCTGCACCATCTCAGGCTGGATATGCCTGCTGATCACATCCTGATAACGACGCAATTTCGCGGCATGATAGCCTCCCACAGAAAAGTGGAAGTTTGCCGTAACAGACTCATTGAAAGGTCCTTCCCAGCTGTTTCGGTTGCGCGGATCAACGCCCGTAACATTGAATACGCGGTAGTAAGG
The DNA here is from genome assembly GCA_030430205.1 of Bacteroidia bacterium. Classification (GTDB taxonomy): domain Bacteria; phylum Bacteroidota; class Bacteroidia; order J057; family J057; genus JAUIGE01. Next base: position 374,540 of record JAUIGE010000001.1, read on the forward strand.
ATCACTGTCCTGCAAAATTTGGCGATCAGCCGGAGACGCTTGTGGCGTGGTAATCTGGCGTTTTTCCACAAAAACACTGTTATCCAAATAGCGTTTGTTGACGCTCCACATATCGAGCAGCGACAATCCAAGTAAAACAGCGATGGCGATGGGCCATTTGATCCTGTTTTTCATATAGAGCCATATCATGGCTGTGGAAACTGCGACCAGGCCGAAGGCGCGCAGCGCATCTGCCCGCAACAGATCTATTCTCACTTCTTTGAGAAGGTCTACCACATTGGGGGGGTAGCCATTATCACTTCTGCCCGTTAAGGGCAGAACCTCAGCCCCCATGGCAAACCAGAAAAGGGCAAGGCCGCCCGTGACCCCACCCGCTATGAGCACAGAGCGGGTGATCCGCTCAGGAGAAAGATTGTATTCTTTCCTTTTGTAGATACGAAAAAGCGCCAATATGCCCAGCAAAGGCATGGTAAACTGCGCAATCACCAGCGTCATCGCCGGTGCCCGAAATTTGTTGTAGGCAGGCAAAGTGTTGTAGAGAAATTCATTGAATTCGCCCATATGCCTTCCCCAGGAAAGCACCATAGAAACGATCGTCGCCATGAGCAACCACCACATCATCGGCCCTTCTACCACAAACAAGCCCAGCACAAAGAGGAAGCAAATGATCGCTCCAAGATAAACAGGCCCGGAAGTAAACGGCTGGTCGCCCCAGTAAGTAGGCAGGACATTAGTCTGCAGCTGACGTGCTACGGGATGATCTTTGTCTATTTCCATCCCGCTTTTTCCTCCCATGAAATTAGGGATCATGAAGGTAAAAGTCTCCGAAGCCCCATAGCTCCAGCGCATGGCGTATTCATAATCCAGGCCATCGCCCTGTGGCTCGCCCGGCTCAGCTTTGAGTTCGCGCGGTCCGCGGATGGTCTCCTTGGCATATTCCTGCGAAGTCCAGAGCAAACTCACACTGGGCCCTACGGCCAGTATGGCCGCGAGCACCAACATGCCCGTTGCCTTTGCAAAGTCAGGCAGTGTCTTTTTGGTGATTGCATCAATCAAAAATGCCAATCCCAACAATACGATGATGATCGCCAGGTAATAGGTGATTTGAAAGTGGTTGGAAGCCAGGTTGAGGGCGAGGCTGAGTGCCGTCACCACGCTGCCCAGCAGCAGCTTGCCCCGATAGGCCCAAAGCACCCCCGCAATGGTGGGGGCCATAAATGCCAAAGCGGCAGCTTTGGAGGTGTGGCCTGCCGCTTGTATGATGAAGAAATAGGACGAGAAGGCAAAGCAAAAAGCGCCCAGAGCGCCCAGCCAGGGTCCTGATTTCAGGGAAAGCATCAGTATATAAAAGCCTACAAAAAACAGGAAAATAAATTTCACTGGATTGGGCAATCCCAAAAAGGCAATCTTTTTCGCCTTGACCATCAGGTTTTTGGGATAAGGAAGTCCCATGTGGTAGGAAGGCATACCGGAGAACTGGACATTGGTCCAGGTAGAGTGCTCTCCTGATTCTTCATAAAAGTCCAGCACCTCATGCGCCATCCCGCTAAATTGCTGTATATCGCCCTGTTTGATCACTTTTCCACTTATCAGGGGACTGAAATACATAAACAGCAAGGCCAAAAATCCCACCACTATTCCGACATGAATCAGAGGGGAAGAATACTTGCCCAAAGGGGAACTCGAACCCGCAACCTTTTGGGGTGCAGAAGTTGCCTGAGGGCTTGATTTGCGGCTAGCTTTAGCTTGAGGACGAGAAGGTCTTTTACTTGATTTTGCCATGATTGTGTAGCTATTCGAGGATTTGCGACCAAAGCTACTTAAAAAAATCATTTATCGCTTCAATAACCCGCTGCTGATCTGCTTCTGTCAGTTCATAATAAAAGGGCAATCGCAGCAGGCAGTCAGCATATCGATCACAGTTGGGCAAGCTTCTCCCATCGTGTTTGTCTGTATAAAAAGGGCTTGAATGCAGGGGCAAATAGTGAAAAACTGCGTGAATATTGTGCTGATCTACCAGGTAGCGAATCAGGGCCGACCTTTTTTCCAAGGAAGGCAAAAGGAGGTAAAACATATTGCCATTGTTGGAAGTGTGTGGCGGATAAAAGGGGAGGGAAAAATGCCGTTCTCCCGCCAGGGGCTGCAAGCCCTGCTCATATCGCTTCCATATCGCCTTTCGGCGAGTTTGTATATCTTCCATTTGCTCCAGCTGCGCAAAGAGAAAAGCCGCGATCGTCTCCGTCGGCAAAAAAGAAGAGCCGACATCCACCCAACTGTATTTGTCCACCTCCCCCCGGTAAAAAGCGGCCCTGTTGGTCCCTTTTTCCCATAGTATCTCCGCCCGCTCAAAAAAGCGCGCATCATTGATGGCCAGCATGCCGCCTTCGCCGGAGATGATATTTTTCGTCTCATGAAAGGAAAAAGCGGCCAGATGGCCGATGCTGCCCAAAGGCTTGCCTTTGTAAGTAGCGTCTATCGCCTGGGCGGCGTCTTCGACGACGAAGAGGCCATGGCGCTCCGCCAGAGAGATGATGGCGTCCATCTCGCAGGCTACGCCTGCATAATGCACCAGCACGATCGCCCTGCTGCGATCTGTGATCAGCGCTTCGAGCTGCTTCTCATCGACATTGGGCTGGTCCGCCCTGCTATCTGCAAAAACGATTTTTGCGCCGCGCAACACAAAGGCATTGGCCGTGGAAGGAAAAGTAAAAGAAGGCATGATGACTTCATCGCCGGGCTGTATGTCGAGCAGCAGCGCTGCCATCTCCAGCGCATCGGTGCAGCTGGTGGTCAGCAGGCAGCGGCCAAAGCCGTAGCGCTCCTGCATGAAGCGATGACATCGCTTGGTGAAGTCGCCGTTGCCGGCGAGCTGGCCGGAGTGGACTGCCTCGTAGAGGTAGTGGACTTCCTTACCTGTAAGGTGGGGCAGATTGAAGGGGATTTTTTTTAACTTGTTTTCCAAAAGTGTTGATCTAAAATTGAGCCCTACGTCTAATATGGTCAAATAAGTCCCATCCCTATGAAGATCAACGAATATCTACAGAAATTTGAACAATCACATTTCCCCATGAAAAAAACAATTATTCAAGGATTGGTTTCTTTTTTGGTAGGATTCCTTTTTTGGATTGGAGCTTCCGCAACAAATGCCACCTTAAGTGTTGGGCTTTCTTTTGCCTGGTCAATTCCTATTTATTTTTTATTGGGGTTGGTTTTTCGCTTAATATTAAAATACCCGGTCAAAACTTCCTTGTGGTCACTTGCTCCATTTTTAATTAATGGCTTTATCGCAATATTTGGCAATCCTTCGTTGATTCCATTTGATATTCCTATTGGCGTAATCGTTTGGGGCTTGTCCTTTTTTTGGGGCTTCTACTTTGTCAATTTTCCCCTAAAAAAACAGCTCATGGGAAGTCTTGCTTTCGCTATCACAGCTCTGCTTTTTCTCTATATTATTATCCCTCATGCTGATTTTAACAGCAATAGCTATCAACTGTCAAAACCATTTCCATGGTCAGAATTAAAAGGGGTCAATGTGGCAGACTGGCAGGCAGCAAAGCATCAGGGAAAGGTTTTGTACATCGACTTTTGGAGTACCACTTGTGGGCAGTGCATCGATATGTTTCCCGATGTTCAGGCTACGTATGATAAATACAGGGATCACCCCTGTTTTGAGATGTTGGTATTGGGGAGCAAAAAGTATGATACGTTTGAAAAATTAAGCGATTCGCGCTGGCACAAGCCCTATTCTTTTCCCAAGTACTATGATGAAACAGGGGCTTTCACCGATAGCCTGGGCGTTCGTTACTTACCCCGTACATTTTTGGTGAGCGCTGAAGGGAATGTGGTGTTTTCACATATAGGCTATTTGCCGGACGATGCACGGGTGCATAAAAGTCGTATGGAAAAGGAAATAGAGGCTCTTTTAAGGGAATGTGAAACTCAATGATAATCTGCTCATCGCCTGGTGAAGTCGCCGTTGCCGGCGAGCTGGCCGGAGTGGACTTCCTTAGCTGTAAGGTGGGGGAGATTAAAGGGGATTTTTTTCAAATTAAACGGAAAGAATTGAGTGTCTGAGGGTTACAATTTATTCACTTATTGTTTTTAATCTTCAAAAATAGCAAAAGCTACATTCTTATTTGTACCTTTGCACCGCGAAAAAATCGCGCCTTCTTTTTTGGAAGGAATTTAATTGAAAGATATGTCTCAGAATATACCTGTTTCTACATTGCCAAATACGAAAACTGCTTTGCAAAACCTTCGCAATATCGCCATCATCGCTCACGTAGACCACGGAAAGACCACCCTGGTAGATAAAATCCTCTACCAGTGTAACCTCTTCAAGGATCACGAAGAGAAGAAGGAACTGATCCTCGACAACAACGATCTTGAAAAAGAAAGAGGGATCACCATTTTGGCAAAAAACGTTTCTGTTACTTACAAAGGTACCAAAATCAACATCATTGATACCCCTGGTCACGCCGACTTCGGCGGTGAGGTGGAGCGTGTTCTCAACATGGCCGATGGCGTGTTGCTGCTCGTAGATGCCTTTGAAGGACCTATGCCTCAGACACGTTATGTATTGAGCAAAGCCATACAACTGGGCCTTAAGCCCATCGTAGTTGTCAACAAAGTAGACAAACCCAACTGTCGTCCCGACGAAGTACATGAAGCCGTATTCGACTTGATGTTCGTTCTCGAAGCTTCAGAAGAGCAACTCGACTTCCCTACCATATATGGATCAGCCAAAAATGGCTGGATGAGCAATGACTGGACAGAGGAGACAGAAAATGTAACGCCTCTGCTGGATGCTATTTTGGAGCATATTCCTGCACCTGAAGTAGTAGAGGGCACCCCACAGCTCCAGATTACCAACCTGGATTATTCTCCATTTGTGGGTCGTATTGCCATCGGCAGGGTGACCCGAGGCAGCCTCAAGGCTGGCCAGAGGGTGAGCCTTGTCAAGCGCAATGGCAAGATTGTCAAATCTCAGATAAAAGAGCTTTTTGCTTTTGAAGGCCTCGGGAAAATCAAAATCGACACGGTCGAGTGTGGTGACCTCTGTGCCATGACAGGCCTGGAAGGCTTTGACATCGGCGACACAGTCGCTGACTTTGAGGCGCCGGAAGGACTTCCGCCGATCTCGATAGATGAGCCTACCATGAGCATGCTCTTCACTGTGAACAATTCCCCTTTCTTCGGAAAAGAAGGCGATTATGTCACCTCTCGTCACCTGCGCGACCGCCTGATGAAGGAGACCGAGAAAAACCTCGCTCTCAAAATTGAGGAAACCAACTCTGCGGATTCTTTTATGGTTTATGGCCGGGGAGTATTGCACCTTTCTGTTCTTGTAGAGACCATGCGCCGCGAGGGCTATGAGTTGCAATTGGGACAGCCACAGGTATTGCTCAAAGAGATTGACGGCAGAAGGCACGAACCCATTGAAACACTGACCATAGATACACCTGAAGGACCTGCAGGAAAAATCATCGAAGCCGTTACCCACCGCAAAGGTGAGCTGGTGATCATGGAGCCCAAAGGCGACTTGCAACACCTGGAGTTTCATATTCCTTCCCGTGGCATCATGGGCCTGCGTACCCTTGTGCTCAACCTGAGCGCTGGTGAAGCTGTGATGGCTCACCGTTTCAAGGAGTACGGCCCATGGAAAGGCGAGCTTCCTGGCCGCAACCAGGGTGCTTTGATCGCCCATGAAACAGGAACCATCATTCCTTACGCTTTGGATAAACTACAGGATAGAGGCAAGTTTTTTGTCAAACCTGGAGATGATGTATATATGGGACAGGTTGTGGGAGAACACACCCGCGCAAATGACCTCCCGGTCAATGTGATTCGTCTCAAGAAACTGACAAACATGCGTGCCGCAGGTTCTGATGACAAAATGAGGCTGGCTCCTCCACAGCTTTTCAGCCTGGAAGAAGCCATGGAGTATGTCAGAGAGGACGAGTACGTAGAGGTTACCCCCAAAAATATCCGCATGAGAAAAATCATGTTGGATGAAAACGACAGAAAACGAGCCGCGAAAAAATAAGGAAGACGGTGAGTCGTATGATTAAAGAGATGATTTTTTCTTATTTTTGATCAACGATTCACCGGCTTTTCCAAATTTAATTTCGCCATGTTAGTACGTATCTTTTCTTTCGTATTCTTTTTTCTCACATGGCTTGGTTCGTCAGCATTAGCTCAGGGTACTATTCCCATTAGCCCTAAAGAAGATAATGTCCTGCTTAGCAAAGCCGTTTTTCTCGTAGAAGCAGACTCTAACAGAGGCTATTATTTCAATAGTGAACAGGGCGCGCCCAATTTCCCAAATATCAATAAAGGCAGGGTCTATTTTAACAAAAAGAACCTCATAGAGCTCCAGAGGCTCGAAAAAAGCAAAGACACCCTTGCCTATAGCCAGGCGCTTTGGCGCTATGTCAGCCTCTTTGGCATCGAGAATTTTCGCGATAGCTCAGGCGTAGCCATGATCTGGAAACTGGGGCGCTTGCGCCAGATTATGGGCGACACTTCCGAAGCCGTATTTTTTTATGAAATCGCCACCAAGCACACCCGCTCCTGGGGCGCTCCCCGCCTTTCCTATGACTCCCTCACGGCTTCTACCAGAAGTGAATGGCTTCCCATAGACGAATACTACAAGCTCCTTGACCTCCGAAAAAAAATAGATCCGCTCATTCCGCCCAAAAATGTGCTGCAAAATATGGGCAAGGTCATCAATTCCAAATTCCCGGATTATGCACCCTATATGCACCCTTCAGACAGTGTCCTGATTTTCACTTCGCGCAGAGACAATACAGATGTGATTGACCCTTTCGGAAACGAAAATGAAGAGCTGTATTTTTCTGTCAAAAATTTCATCACAGGAAAATGGGAGCTGGCTGAAAAATTTTCTCCAGACATCAACTCCAAGTTTAACGAGGGCTCGGCCACCCTGAGCCCTGATGGCAAAACCTTGTTTTTTACGCGCTGCAATTCTGATGACCCCAACGCCAGCGGCGATTGTGATATTTATGTCGCGACATACGACCGCGGCAACTGGAAAGATGTCAGAAATATGGGCCCCGTGATCAATACCAGTTCCTGGGATTCGCAGCCCAACCTATCTGAGGATGGAAAAATCCTGTTTTTTGCATCCAACCGCAAAGGCGGTTTTGGGGGGATAGACATTTACTTTTCCGTTTTGAGAGAAGATGGTCTTTGGACAAAAGCAAAAAATATCGGCCCCGTGGTCAACACTTCTCAAAATGAACTTTCGCCCTTCTTTCATTCCATCAATAAGACACTCTACTTTGGCTCCACCGGTCAATTGAAAAACTACGGTGGTTTTGACATTTTCAAAACCCGCTGGATGGGGCAGCAATGGGAGGAGCCCAAAAACGTAGGGCCCCTGATCAATACCGTTGTAAATGAATATTACTTTTCTATAGATGGAAAAGGGGAAAATATTTTTTATGCCAGTTCCAAAAGAGGCACAGAAACCTTTGAAGATCAAGACTTTGACCTTTACTCCTTTCCTATGCCGATGGAGTCTCGCCCTGATGCAGTCACCAAGCTTAGCGGTTTGCTGATAGACTCTATTTCGGGTTACCCGCTGGTTGGTGCAGTCATGGTCGTAGACCTGGACAATGGGGTAGAGATCGCCCCTAAAAAGATTAACAAAGAGGGATATTTTGAATTTGACCTGAAGAAAAACAACAAATACCGCATCTATGTGATAGGGGAAAACTTCCTCACCATCCGTGAAGACATTGTCCTGGGAAGTGATACCTCTTTCAATATCATCACAGAGAGCATAGATAAGGCGAAGCCTTTGGTCTTTGAGTCGCTGGAATTTGAGGCAAACAGCTATCGGCTGTCAGGAGGCGTCAAGCCCAAGCTTGACTATATCGTGCGCTTCCTGGAGCGCTATCCCATGTACAAACTGTCGATCGAAGGCCATACCGACTCCGATGGCAACCCGGATTACAACCGGGAGCTTTCTCTCCAGCGTGCCATTCAGATCAAGGTTTATATTGACAAAGAGGGTAACTTTGCCCCTGATAGGGTGGAGCCCATAGGCAAAGGAGAGACAGAACCTCTGGTACCCAATGACTCCTACGAAAACAAGCGTAAAAACCGGCGGGTAGAATTCCGGATGACCTTAGACCCTGACTTTAAGGGAGATATGTTTTTGCCGATGAAGGAAGAGTTGAAGTTTAATGAAGATTTTCTGGAAGATGACATGTACGATCCTGAAGAGTTTTTGAGGGAATTTGACCTCCTGGATGAAGATGAGGACGAGCTTTTGGATCTGGACAAAGAATTGGAAAAGGAAATGCGGGAGCTTCAAAAAGATGGAGATGGGGACTCAAAGTAAACGAATGAACATTTTTTTCCGTTATCCCAAAAATCGCCTAAATTGGGGCAGTTCTTTTTTTAGGAATGGTTTTTGAATTTAGCTAAGCTAATCACAAAAAAGTAGAACTATTATAAAGCCTAATGGCCAAAACAGTGATGTCGAAACTGGTGTCTGTTCCAAAACGGACCTTGCCTCTGCCCGAACTTCTAGTCCAACGTCTAAAAGATACGCCCCAAAATCCGCGTTATCACGCGGAAGGCAGCGTCTATAACCATACCCAGCTGGTGCTGGACCAGTATTTTCAATACGCTGAGAACCATTCCCTTACACAGTCGGAGAAACTTATTTTCTACTGGGCTGCCGTCCTGCATGACCTCGGCAAGATCGAGGTGACTCGCTGGGAGTGGGGCCGCTGGCGCGCCAGTGGACATGAAGAAGCCGGCGTCTCTATCGCCCGGGATATCCTGATGGGCAGACCGGAGGTCAGTGCTACGGAGCGCAAAGCGATCCTGGAATTGGTGCGCTGGCATCATATCCCCCTTCGGTGGGGATTGCAGCAGCGAAGCCTGGAAGACTACCTGCTGCTGGGTACGCAGGTAGACCTGCGGATGATCGGCCTTTTTGGTTCCTTCGACCTGAAAGGTCGTGAGTGTGAAGACAAAGCCCATGTGCTGGAGCTCAGCAGACAGTTTATCGAAAAGATTGTTCCAGAGGTGAAAGCCGTTCTCGGCTCCTACAAGCAGCTTCAAAATCGCTACCAGAGCGTAGGCATACGCCAGAAAGATGCCCTTTGGGCAGCCGTTTCCAATCGCGAGCCAGAATTGCTGGCCTACCTGATCAAGGTGAAAGTAGAAAAGGTGGATGAGAAAATTCCGCACTGCGTGATGACGATCGGCACGCCAAGAGCAGGCAAAAGCCACTATATCGCGGAAAAATATCCGCATTATAATCGAATAGATACTTCAGCTTTTGATTTCAAAAGCCCTCCAAGTGACGTATTGCTGCGCTTGAAGCGCGACCTAAGCCTGCAATTGAAAGGCCAGGCGTGCCTGGTGCTGGATGGCACTCACCTCGACGAAAACCTTCGTCAGAACCTGGCAGAGCATATTCGCCAGCAGGGAGCCCGGCTGCATTACCTCTTTTTTGAGCGCAGCCTATCGCAGATGAAAGTGCAAAACCGCATTTCTACCAATCCTATGGAAGAAAGCAAATTGCTGGCCGCACACAAACAACTACACCTCCCGCATCCCTGGGAAGCGCATAGCATACAGATCGTTTAGCCCCACCCCCCAAAATACCTACTGATCGTTGAATAGTACCGAATCAGGGTAAAATAGAAACAGTTCACACAGGAGGACTTTCTATCCTATCGGGAATTGCGCAATTTTGATTAAGCAAGAAGGAGAAAAGAGCTTTGTTTACTGCTGTAAATCAGCATTTTACAACAACATTCCTTTTTCAAGCATTGATTTTTTTCTCTAAAAATTTACCCAAAAAAGACAAAGAAATAAAGACCGCCAATCCTGTTTTGGCGCAGGAAAACTATGCCTTGAAGGCTCTCTAAAAATTCAACCATTATATCAACCCAAAAGCCATTCTTTGTTAGAAAACGCCCGACGCCAAAGTACTTATTACCCTGTTGCTTATGCATGTGTGTCTTTGGCACACATGCCCTTTTTTTTGAATGACGAATGACGAACAAGGAAATACGAATGAAGAAGTGAAAGAAAGAAGTAAAGACACAATCGTCTTCCCTTCGTCATTTACTGTTGATAAAGCTCACAGGTCTTATCCCGAAGTAGGCCTACTCGTCCTGGAAGAATTTTCTTCCGGAGAAGGAGATGAAGCCGGATCGGCCATTTTGGAGGACATGGATGAGGGGTGCTAACGAATTGCCATTTTCATCATGAAAGAATACCTCCTCAAAATAATCATCCAGCAATAAACTTGCATCTCCGCGATAAATTTGAAATCCTTTTTCTCGCTTATAGGCATAATATTGATGACCTGGACTCCTAAAGGTGTCAGTTGTTGGATTCGACAAAATCGTCCCATCCCTGAGAATAACGGTATGATGCTGCCCTTGAGTAACTTGCAATGGTCCTGTCCCGGGAGGCTTGTAAAAATCGTTTTCAAAAAGTATTGCCCCTGAATCATTGTATACATAGTTATTTCCTGTTGTGGCATCACCAGCAAGCCAGATATCATTTTTATATGAAAAAGGGAAGGCATAGGTTCGTTGGGGAACCTCATTCCCGCTAAATTCTCGAAACACATAAGGCATGAGTTTTTGAGGGACAGGTATGAGCTTTCGGCTTTCAGAGTCGACCATTATTTCCAGAGATTTTCCATCAGGAGAAAAGACATAAATCCATTTATGGAAGGACTGAATTTGATCAAAATCATATTTGAATTCAATCAAAATACTGCCCTTGAAATCAATGACTCCCCATTTTCCCTCTTTTTGGGTAGGGTGAAATGAATTTAAAACAGGCCATTTAAAGAACCTTAAAAAACTTCCGTCAATATCATCTGGTTGCTTTTTATAAGGCTGTACTGACGGAGGTAATGGAAGTTTTTGCGCTTTACCGTAGGCTTTAAAGGCTGCTATTTCTTCAAATTGAGGAAGAACAAGTATATCCAGATCCCAGTTCATTATTCCCCATAAGCTATCTTGCATAAACAAAATGTGATTTCCTCGGAGATAATTATTATTCGGCCATTCTATTACCTCCTCATATTCACTTTTATGAAACCGTTTATCAGCATAAATAAAAAATTCCTTTTTTCCAGTAGTAGCATTTTGGCCTACAAAAAACTGTGGCTTGTTAAATGAAACCCTATTTGCAGAAATATATCCAAATCGCTCAAATTCAAATGGAAGCATTTCCCTTCCTGAATTGTCAATGATTCCCGTTTTCTCACCCTTCTTCGCAGCAAAAGAGTCTCACCATTGTACACATGCACCCATTTACTTTGAAACTTGCCCACTTTTACCCATGGCCTTAGAGGACTCTCTCTATTTTCAGCCAGGATTCCTTCGGCAGAGAAAATACTGATTCCCAATGGATTGCCTTTTAGATCATGAAGTTGCCAGACAAATGCCTGGTCTATATCACAAACGGCAAGTACGTTTGGCGCTATTTGTTTTATTCCATTAAATCTTCTATCAAAAACCTGGTTGCCCAGGCTATCAAATAACAGGTATTCCCAAACGGCATCGTATTCTTCTTCGGGTCGTTTCCAGATCTTTACCTTTAGGAATCCCGGAATGGGTTCTTCATTAATATCAGGTGGCCACCTGGGTGAAAATTTTATTGCTTCATTATGCTTTTTGGGTATTTCGATTATGCGACCATCAAGATGTACCACCCTGCTTTTTCCTTTAGGAGTTCCTTTTCGCTTTTTATTCCAGGTGAGAAAAAAATATTTCCCCAATGCTTCCAATTCTCTTATGCCTTCAGGAAGATGGCATATTTCATTACCGAAAGTATCGATAACTACTTCTATTAACTCCCCATCAGTTTTTGAAGCAATAAAAAAAGGAGATCGGTAGTGGAGACTGACATATATGGGTTCAGTAAGTAATTTGCCCTCCTGCGTGGCTAAAGCATATTTTTCGCCATTATACAAAGCGAAAAAATGGCTGCTCAAATGAAACGCATGGCTGTACCCTGTTACCTGAGGTGGAATGGGCGAATTATAACGATTCAACTTATACCTGTAGCGATAGTGGCGAGCAAAGTCCTCCGGCCAAATGAACTGTATCTCCCTGCTTCCCCTAATTGCTTCAACAGAGTCCAAAATCGTGTTCCCTTCTTTATCGAAGAGTTTCCAAATACCTTGCTCTTTTACGTGCGCATAATCACGGACAAAAAAAGTTACTGTATCATATATGCAAGGCCATTTCACCTCCCCCAGCGAATCACTATACCCCCACTTATCGCCTATGCGATAGGGAATAAGTTCAGGTAATCCAGCATGTGTCTGCTGCGAAAAAAGCGGAAGCGCCAAAAGCGCCAGCATTAGGGTCATCAGGTACTTCTTCATGGGATGGGTGATTTTGCTTAAAGCAAAATACGGTTTTTTCGGAAGACCTGTGAGCTTTATAAGAAGTACTGGTGATAAAGCTCACAGGTCTTATCCCGAGTACGTATATGAATTCTCGTATTTCAAATCCCTACTCGAAAATGTATGTTATATCTATTGCAAAAGTTGAACTATTAGTTGATAGGACAATGGATTGAGGATAATTCTTGGCTAATTCACCCGGAGAGAACCAAGTTCCAGAAACGAAATCACCAGGGCGTCCCCGCTCAGTTTCGTTTAAAAGATAAATCCGATATTTTTCGAATTGGGATGTGATATTTAACGAATCGAAGTAGATATCTTCATTAGGTATGAAATCATAATCCTTGGAAGGATCAACATCCATATAGGTAGTAGGATGTATATAAATAGTGTCCAAAAAAGCTCTGGTAACTACAATATAAAGATTCCAATCGATTGTTGTATCACTACCTATATAATTAGGCATCTCCGTTAATCTGATATTATCGATTTTAAGCCTTTTAGTAGTCAACCTTTCCCTACATTCATCTCCAGTATAGCCAGTTAAACACTCACACTCTCCATCCACACAAGTTCCTCTGAAGCATTCGACGTCTTCGCAGGGATCTTTACATGCAGAGAAAAAGTTCAGGATCAGGAGAAGGGAAAGGAATGAAATGATTTGGAATCGACTAGCCTTATGACTCATAATCAGGGTTTATTAGGTTGAAAACGCCACGATAACATTTTCATAAATGGATAATAGTTTACAATCCCAAAATTAGGTTTTTTATTCTATTTACCATTCAATCTCAACCACAATTTCTTAGCTATTTTCCCTTGAGAAAGTAGCGATACCTGAAAACTCAAACCTGAATCATCACTCCACCACCAGCCGAAATCCCTTCCCATGAATATTCTCAATCCGAATACTCGGATCGGGCTTAAAATGCTTGCGCAATTTACTGACAAAGACGTCCATGCTGCGCGCATTGAAGTAGTTGTCGTCGCCCCAAAGGCGGAAGAGGGCTTCTTCGCGGGGGAGGACTTCGTTTTGGCGAATGCAGAGCATGTATAGCAGGTCTGCTTCTTTGGGGGAAAGACGTACGCCTTCCTCTTTTTGGTAGCTGAGGATGCGCAGGTTGTGATCGAATGAAAAATCGTTGATCTGGAATTGCTCTGGCGTCGGCTCTGGCTCCTCGGAGGGCTGGCTCCGCTTGAGGATCGCCTTGATGCGATAAAGCAATTCTTCGGAGTCGAAGGGCTTTGTGATATAATCGTCTGCGCCGATTTTGAAGCCGTTGAGGACGTCTTCCCGCAGCGAGCGCGCGGTGAGGAAGATGATGGGCTGGCCGGGATTGTGCTCCCGTATGTCTTTGGCGAGGGAGAAGCCGTCTTTCTTCGGCATCATGATGTCGAGCAGGCAGATGTCGTATTCGTCCTGGCGATAGGCTTTCCAGCCTGCTTCGCCGTCCTGCGCCCAGTTGACGGTGTAGCCGTTCATCATGAGGTAGTCCCGGAGGACTGTTCCGAAATTGCGCTCGTCTTCGACGAGTAGGATTTTATTTTCTGCTGACGGATTCATCTTTTTTGCTAACATTTAAGAGTGGACGCAGATTTGTTATGATACGTATGATTGACGCCATTTTTACATAATTCTTATCATAAAAATCAGTGTAAATCTGCGTCAATTCTTCCTCAACGCGGCAGCCGCACGATAAACGTACTCCCTTCTCCTAATTTGCTCTCCAAAGAAAGCAAGCCGCCATGCGCCTCCACAATCTCTTTCACATAGCTCAGGCCCAGGCCAAAGCCTTTCACATCGTGCAGGTTTCCTGTGGAAACGCGGAAAAAGCGTTCAAATATCTTTTCCTGATCTGATTTACTGATGCCTTGCCCTTTGTCAGAAATACTGATTGCCATCCAGCCTTCTTCTTCCCAACTGCTAACAGTAATCATCGGTGCCTGCGGGCTGTATTTATTGGCATTATCAAGGAGATTGGAGATGAGATTGGTCAGGTGTACTTCGTCTGCTTCAATAATAGGATTTTCGGCATCCAGGACAAAGTCCACCTGCCCATCGCGCTGCTCCACATGCAGGCGAATATTTTCTACTGCTTTTTCAATGATATCATTGACATTCAGAGAAACAGGGCGAAGCTTGATCTCTGACCTGGCAATCTGCAGGACGCGTTCCACCTGCATATTCATCCGCTGGTTTTCTTCCTTGATGATGCGGGTGTAATAATTCATGCGCTCTTCGTCGCCCCGGATCATGGGCGAACGCAAGGCGTCCGTAGCAAGTGAAATCGTCGCCAATGGCGTCTTGAACTCATGCGTCATATTGTTGATGAAATCGCTTTTCATCTCCGAGAGTTTCTTTTGCCTTAAAATGGTTTTTACCACATACAAAAAAGAAAACAGGATAATCCCTGTAAACAGCAAAGAGGCCAAAACCACGCCCCAGACTTCGCCCCATGCATACATACCGCGATTGGGAAAGTCTACAAAAAGATAAGTCTGACTCATTCGGGCGTTGGGGTACAAACGCGACCGATAAGGCGTCATGAGCAAATCTTCCTCTTTTGCATTCGCTGTTTTGTAAATATATCCGCCTTCGGGCTGGTTGTACACCAGGTATTGATACTTGAGATTAATGCCTGCCTCTTTCAGCATTTCTCCAAGCAATGAGTCCAATCTTTCCTGGCTCAAGCGATCTCTAAGCCCCCTTTGGGGCGAAATGATAAACTGAAGACTGCGCGTAAGCATTTGCTCTATGTCTGGAACTGATCCGGGAAACATGCTGCGGGAAGCCCAATTGCGTACTGTCCTAAACTCTTGTTCGAGAAGCAATGAAGAATCCTCATGCTGATCCAAAAAGTGCTTTATCCATAGCATGGTATCCTCTTCATTCATATGGCCATCTATGCGAATTCGCAATTGCTCCTCATGCATTTCACGTCTCGGTCTCATCTGTTCTCTTCCATGGGGGCCTCTGGCGTTAATCGTATCTAGTCTCCGGTTGAATGAGGTTTTCCCCTGAATCATGTCCAGTTGCATACCATTCGTTGCAAAAACAACATAGCGATTCATCTCTTCCTGCTCCAGACGCGCCGCGACTTGTAGCATGGCGTGGTATACCTGCTTGTCAAATTGGGCATCATTGATGCGGATCGCCTTGCTGATCCAATAGACCTGCAAGGCAATGATCCCTATGAGTGCTGTACTCATGAGGCCGATGATGATATGGAGATGGGAACGTTTGATATTTTCTTTTTTACAAAAGTCTTCTTTTGCTTCCGCAAAGTCTATTACTTTAACGTTCCGTTAACAAAGAATATAAAGTGGCTATGCAAAAAATCTTCTTCACACCCGGGCCCGCGCATTTGTACCCCACAGTGGGAAACCACTTGAAGCAAGCGCTTGATTTACAGCTATTTTCGCTTTCGCACCGCAGCAAGCGCTACGAGGCTATTCACCAAAAAGCGGTGGATGGTGTCAGGGCATTGATGGCTATTCCACAAGATTTCCACATCTTTTTCCACAGTTCTGCCACAGAGATATGGGAGCGCCTGATACAAAATGCTGTGATGGAAAAAAGCTTTCATTTTGTGAACGGCTCCTTCTCCAGTCGCTATTATGAGATCGCCTGCGAATTGCAGGTGGATGCCCGGAAAGAAGAGGCTGCCTGGGGAAAGGCATTTGATTTATCACAGGTGAATATCCCTTCAGATACAGAATTGATCAATTTTACCCACAACGAAACCAGTACGGGTGTGATGCTGGATTTGGGAGAAATATATGCCTTGAAGAAAAAGCATGCGAATGCGCTGTTGACGCTGGATCTGGTGTCTTCGGCTCCCTATGGGCAGCCCGATTGGACACAAACAGATGCGGCTTATTTTTCCGTTCAAAAATGCTTCGGCCTGCCGGCCGGACTGGGGGTGCTGATTCTCAGCCCGACGATGCTCGCAAAAGCTGCACAAAAAACGGCCGCAGGCCATTCCACCGGCTCTTACCACAGCTTCGCTTCCCAGCTCAGCAAAGCCCAAAAATCTCAGACGCCAGAGACACCCAATGTGCCCAACATCTACCTGCTGGGGCAGGTATGTGAGGACATGCTCAGGAAGGGAATCGAGACGATTCGCCGGGAGACAGAGCAAAAAGCAGCTCTGCTGTATGATTTTTTCGATCAGTATCCAGTCTACCAAAATTTTGTCAGAGAGAAAGCTTATCGTTCCCAAACGGTAATTGTGGCAGATATCCCATCGGGTTCAGGCCCTTTGATAAAGCGCCTGGTGGAGCAGGGAATGGTCCTGGGCGATGGCTATGGTGCGATGAAGGGCAAGCAGATTCGCGTGGCGAATTTTCCGGCGGTGAGCGTGGCGGATGTGGAAGCCTTGATCAGCAAATTGGCAGATGGGTAGATTCACAACCTGCTATTCACCCTCTGCTAAACCCTCAAGCTGCGCCTGAAGCCACTCGCGATGCGCGAGGTCACTGCTCAGATCAAGCTGCTTTTGCATCGTCTGAAGGCGCTTTCGCCTTTCATCTGCGGAAAGAATAGCCCATCGTTCTATCAGGCGATTGAGTTTTTTGAGCAGACGGAGAAAATTCAAATAGGGATTGCGGTTTTGGGCAGATAGGTGCTTCTGGCGTTGCAAATAGCGTTTGAAGGCTTCAATGTGATAGGTCAAGGCCTCATACTCTTCACTTTCAAAATAAACTTTTGCCAACAATATACGGGCACTGAGGTCATAGAAAGATTCTGCAAAGTCGATCTGACTCAACTCCCGAATAGCTTCGCGATAGGACTTTCCATGGTAATGATAAAGGGCCAACGCATAGCGGTAGGAGGAGTCCTGAAAGGCTAAGGCAAGATGGGATTTGTAGCTTTCAATGAATTCCCGTGCCCAGGAGCGCTCCCCTAACCTCACCGCTGCCGCGGTGATATTGGTGTAATCTGTATACGAAATCACGTTTTCGCGGAGCAGGATAGCTGTCTCAAGCTGATGCTGGTACAATGCCAGCAAATCTTTCATGTATGGCTGCTCGCCGCGATTTATGCCAGCGATGCAGTGATTTTGGGCATATTTGTATAGAGCGCGGGCCTCTTCCTGCGGAAAGGCATGTACTTGCTGTGCCAGCAAACTGACCAAAGCCTCAAAAGCATCCCGCTTAGAGGAATCATTCAGCATCTCCCATACCAACTGGTAAGCCGCAATGGCGGGAGTATCGACAAAATTTTCCTGCCGGATGCCTTCCAGCAGAGAAGTAATTAAACTGAAATTGGCAGAGGTGCCAAAAATATTTTGCCTGTTGAGCAATTCGCAAGCGCCGCGCAGCTTCTGCACGAGGTACCAGCGATCGAGTTGGTCGAGCATTTCCTGCAGGTTGTTGTCTACCATGCGTTTTTGGCTATAGCCAAAATGCTGGTTGGCGATTTCGGCAAGGCGAAAGCGCGTGAAGCGCAGTTGATCGTCTTCGGCCGCCTGCGGGGCGCATTGGCGCCGCAAAGCATCGGACTCCGTCCGCAGGAGGCGTTCACTTCCCCGCTGCCGGATGGCAGCGAGGCTGAGGAGCGAAAGCTCCTGGGGGCGCTGCTCCAATTCCTTAAAAGCCAAAAAGGCTTTTGCCAGGTCGAAAAGGGCTTTCGTCTCTAGTTTCAAGCGTGTATCTGCATAAGGCTCCGGGGAATACAATTGGCTCCAAATGATTTCTTTGTCCAGGTCTACGTGCTGATAAGTTGGCGCAAATTTCAGGATGGCATGTAGCAGCCTGACATTTCCTTTTCGGCCACGGGCGATTTCCTTCTCTACCCATATCGTGAATAGCCCGGTTTCTGCCGGAGAAAAGCTTTTTAGGAGTTCTATGAATTTAGTATTCTGCAATAAACAAATTAGTTAAAAATATTTAATCTATTAAAAATCAATATTTTATAAGAACAAATGATAAATACAAAATGAAATTAACATAATTTATTGTCATTGTTGCGGGGAAAGAGAATCCTTAAGCTTGTAAGGTAAATAAACTGCTCCAGCCAGGATTTTTTATCATGAATTAATAAAACCGAAACATCCCTATGAAAGCCAAATATTTTTTCCTCTTTAGCTGCTTCCTATGTGGCTTCCTGTCTTTTTCAAAAGCCCAAACAAAAGTCCATCAGCTCCAGTTAAACTTGCCCGACACCATTTGTGCGGACATCAACCCGCTGGTTAGGCTCTCGACAACTTTAGGCTTTGGAGGCCCCTCGGGTCCTGTCAATGTCTTTACTTTCTGGGATTATGGTGATGGCACAAGCCAGGTGAGGGGGCTCATCCCCTCACATCATTACCATTATTTTGCTAAAGCGGGAACCTATAAAGTGAAAGTCTCTTTGCAGGCTTCTCTCAGTGGTGATTGGGAAACAGCCAGCGACTCGCAGTTGATTGTGGTGCAGAGAAACTGCCAAACAGGCCAGGCAGCTGACCTGAATATGAAGCAGGACACCGCCTGCGCGGGCTGGCCCGCCCAGTTTGGCGATAGCCTCGCCGGAGACTTCTCTCACCTCAGCTTCCGCTGGGACTTTGGAGATGGTACTTTCAGCCCGAAGGGTTGGGGGGTAAAACATGTCTACAGCCAGCCGGGCCTCTATGCTGCCAGCCTGTGTATCGTCGATCACAACCTTCAGGACACCCTGTGTATACAGCAGTTGATACCTGTCAAAAGCTGTCAGCTTTTTCAATCCCTGGCGATTGACGGACCGGATACGGTATGCCTGGGTACGGAAAAATATCTTTTTTCCCCACGCATCACAGGAGGAAGTGGCCATTTCCACTATGGCTGGTCTGCCCTGGGCAGTGGGGTGTTATTCAGCAACCCCGACACTACGAAACGGGTTTTTGGCGTAGCATTTACCCAGGCAGGAAATGTAAGTATCAGTCTGAAGGTGACGGATCTGGTGACAGGCATCGTGCTTGCGATCCGAGATACCCTCGTTACTCAGACAGGGGCTTCCTGCCCCTTATCTGTTAATATTGGGGGGCCGGGTACGACCTTTTGTCTTTCCAGTGGCTACAACCCCTATTTCATAGCGAATGTGCGCGGGGGAAGTGGCCAGTATACCTATGACTGGCAGTCAAGCCCAGGGAACTTCAATGGATCAGGTTCTACCTTTTTACCCGCATTTCAGCAAACTGGCTTGGTGGCTGTAGATATCACAATCACAGATCAGCTCACACTTCAGCAGGTACATGATACCGTTCAACTCACGCTTACCAAAGGTGACTGTGAGCCCTACGTTTCAACTCAGAATTTGGTCATCAATCCTGAAAGACTGTGCCAGGGAACTTCATTTAATTATTACAATTTTTCTCCTTCCTCTTCCTATACCGGTTTTTCGATAGATTTTGGAGATGGCACTGTCAAAAATTCCGCTAGCGGAGTACATACCTATGCCGCTGCGGGATTATATACCGTCGCCTATTGCCTGTATAATCCTACTTTGGGAGACACCTTTTGCCTGAGTCGTCAACTATATGTAGCTCCTGTTTGCGAGTTGAAAATCGCTGTTCTGACAACAGATGATTTTGGAAATGACGACGGTACTGCTCATGCCTACATTCTCCAGGGAAATGGCCAGATAGAGCTGGAATGGGACAGCACAGGTACTTTTTCAAATACCTTCGAAATCAGCGGCCTGGCCGCTGGCACCTATCACCTCTACGCCCGGGACGGGCAGGGGCGAAGCGATACGATCGCTTACCGCATCAACCCCTACGCCACAGCTGTATTTCCCGGAGACTGCAACCACGATCAGGTTGCAGATATGAAAGACCTGCTGCCCATCGGGCTGAAATATAATATGACTGGATTTACCCGTCCCAATGCCAGCCTCAACTGGACCCCCCAGCCCGCCCTGCCCTGGGGCGACAGTCTGGCCAACGGCCGCGACATCCGCCACGTCGATACCGACGGCAACGGCATCATCAATGATGCAGACACCCTTGCCATACAGCTCAATTATAGCTTTACCCATAACAACTTACGCACCGGCAATACGGGCCCCAAGCTCTTTTACCAAATGCCCATGGGGCCTCATACTCCCGGAGATACCCTCCGCATTCCGATCCACCTCGCCACCATGGACACTCCTGTCGTCAGCCTCTATGGCCTGACCTTTGGCATCAGCTACGATACCGCTTTGATCCAGGGCGGAAGTATCCGCCTGGACTTCGGCAATTCCTGGCTGGGAACCAAAGGCAGCAACCTGCTGACCATGTATCGGGAGGACAGCACAAGGGGGCAGGTAGCGGTCGGTTTTGTGCGCAAAGACCAGATGAATGTCTCAGGCTTTGGACGAATATGCGATATCATCGTGGTCGTGGACGACCATATCGGCAAGCGGAATATTCCGCTACGAATGGGCTTCCTATCGCCTTATGGGATAGACAAAGCCGAAGAGGAAGTAAACATTGGATGGATCAATGGCGAAACGGATATAGCCACCGATATTTCGGAGGAAATGATGGCACAGATGGGACTGGCCGTAGGCCAGAGTGATAGAAATATCCTCCTCTATCATCCAACCGAAAAAACGGGTGTAATGCAGCTGATTGACATCCGGGGTAATCAACTCATTCAGCAGAAGCTAAAAGAAACTGGGCAAACTGCAATCAGCACAAAGCATTTATCACCAGGTATTTACATACTCGAAGTCAGAATAGGAAATACCCTCTGGCGTAAAAAGGTCGCACTGTTGTGACAAAATTTCATCATTCCATATTTTAACAATAAACTCAAATGAAAAACACATTCATCATCTGTCTCCTCTTTTCATGCCTGCAATTTGCCTGGGGGCAGGAAAACAGGTCCCAGTGGGGACTCAGTATTTCTCCTGGCTTTCACTACATGAAAGTAGATGGCAGCTCAACTATGGGCGTACATCGCCACATGCCTACGATGGGAATTAGCCTAGGCATTGCAGGTCGGATTCAGGTGAGTAATAGATTGTATCTCGAGACAGGTTTGTTTGTCAAAAAACTTGCGTACGAATATTCGGTGGAAGAAATACTCCTTCCCGCAGGAATCGATGCCAAGGGCGATATCACCTACACTTCTGTGGAAGATAAATTCAGGCAAAGCATGGCCTCAATTCCATTAAGGGCAAAGTTTAGGGTTGGGAAGGGATTTTTCATTGGGGGAGGTCTCAATTTTGATGTGCCTGTTATAGGGAAGCATGAACGCGAGCTGACCCATTCTTTTGGAGAAGAAGATTTCCTTTTGAATCGCGATTTTTCGTCGAGCCTCCGTTTTTTCAGCTTCAACCTAGGCATTTCCAAAACCGTAAAAATTGCAAATACCCTGCTGGATTTTGGACCTCAACTGGACATCTACCGCCATCAGCTAGAAATTCCTTTCGGCCTGAACAGCAGGCATCAATATGCAGTGGGGTTTCAGCTGAGCGTTTTGAAATAAAAAAATAGCCCGGCCTGAGCCGGGCTATTCAAAAGCACACATTGGAACGGTTGGTAGTAAGGGGAAAGTCTTTATCTCGGAATCACATTGCCGGAGCCAGTGATATGAGTGGTTACGAGTGGGGTGCCATCATAGATGACTTTTCCGCTGCCGGTGATGTCCACTTCCAGTGTCTGTACTGCATGCACTTCTGCATCGCCAGAACCACCGACTTTGATGTAAACATTTTGCGCGATCAGGTCAAAGGCATGCAGGTCTCCTGAGCCGGTGATCCGATGATCCAGATTCTCAACAGAGCCTGACAAAGTGATGTCACCAGAACCTGTCGTTTTGGACTCCAGGGTGGCCGCAGTCATGTCAGAGGTAATCGTTCCCGATCCTGAGATCGTTGCGATAACATCGGTTGCGTCATAATCCAGGTGGATATTTCCTGAGCCGCTGATCTTTAATTCCAGCTCATCCGTATTAAAGCGTGTTTCGCCTACGATGCTTCCAGAACCGCTGATTTTCAGGTAATTCAGGTCTTTTACGGAAATGTGAATTTCTACATCGCTCACTTTGCGTACACATCCGTCATAGTCTATGTCCCAAACACCGTTATCGTCTACATCCAGTTTGAGCAGGTCAATGATGTTTTCCTGAGCGATGATTTCTACTTTCTGCACGCTGTCCTGGGTGATGTAGACATCTGCAGCGATGGACAGATTGAGGCCCGTCATTTCTGGCAAAAAGAGCGTTTCAGTAACACGCGTTCCTTTGCCCCTTTCGCAGATTTCATCTAAATCACAGCCTGTAAATACAAAGCTGGATGCGAGGACAAGGAGGAGGATCAGGTTTCTAATATTCATTGTTTTCATGATAATAGTTATTTTGTTTTTTGATGGTTTAATCTAATGGGGCTGTTGTGTGTTGTTTGTTTTTGATTTCGATACAAAGAACGGAGGTTGCTTTATTTTTGATTCAATGAGAAGTCATGAGTGCTGATTTTCAGGGAGTGAACCTGCGATTCTTATTATTGGGAGATGAGTTCAAAGGCTTGAAACGTCAGTTCTTCATCTATTTCACTTATTTTACCTCCCACACCATTGATCAGCAAAACAAAGGTCATGTCTGTCTCAGGGAAATAATGTACGACAGAGGAAAAGCCAAATATGCCCCCTGTATGCCCTATGGCATCTCCTGCGGGGGTATAAAAATACTCCAGCCCATGTCCGTTTTTCGGTTGATCGTAGGCGGCATAGTCCGGGCCAAAGACTGGAAACCAGTCTGTCATGACAGCCAGAGAGCTGTCACTGACCAGCTTGCCTTTCATCAGGCTTTCGATGAATACCAGCAGGTCATGAGCCGAGGTGGAGATCCCCCCATCGCCTGTGCGCAGTTCATTTTCATAGAGATGCTCTGACTGCATCAACTGGCCATTTCCATAGATGTCGAGATACCCTTTGACTGTTCCTGCCGGAATCGCCGGATCAAGTCCATAGTAGCTATTTTGCAAATTGAGCGGATCAAATACATACTTCTGATAAGCTTCTGCAAAGCTCAGGCCCGTTGCCTTTTCGATGATCATGCCCAGCAGGGTATAATTGGAGTTGGAATAATAATATGCTTCTCCCGGCGCATTTACCGCCTTTCGCGGCTTCGCGAACTTCATGATCGCTTCCTGCTCCCATTTCCAATAAGGTTGATTGAACAGGGCCAGGTCATAATTAATGCCATCCAGGTAGTCTGGGATACCGCTGGTATGGGCCAGCATCTGCTGGATGCTTGCCTTATCAGCATTGGCGATGCGCTTTGTAAAATCCGTGTCCAGCCAATCGGTCGTTTTTTGATCCAGGCTCAGCAGACCTTCTTCAATCAGTTTAAAAATAATCGTAGCCGTAAACGGCTTGCTGATACTCGCGATCAAATGCTTATGGCATTTCTCCATCTGTATCTGATGGCCGACATCGGCATAGCCGCTGGCACCTACCCACAAGCCATCGGCATCTTTTAGCAGCATGATGGCGCCAGGTAGCCCTTTGGCTACTTCTGATTCCAGCAGATTTTGCAAGGCCGCTGCCTTGGGGTGGACATCACTGCTGTCAGCAAAGCTGACTTCACAATCGTAGAAGCTTGCTTCTACGGGGGCGATCTCCTGTTTACATGCTGCAAAAAGCAGGAGAAGAAGCGTTAGAGAGATAATGTGGTTGTATTTCATGTTTTTTTTGAAAAAGGTGATTGACTTTATATGTTAAATCCTACCCCCAGGTGGATCGCGGTATGTGAAAAGACGGGGACGCCGTTTTTGTAGGCAAAAGGCGCTTCTGCAAACCATTGGTACCGACCAAAGACCGTGATACCACTGACTTCATAGTTCAGGCCAATATGGCTGTTTATCATGGCCTCTGGCCTCCCCCAATCGCGTTTTTGCACAAAACCACCCCCATCAACGGCTTCGAATGTGGGGTTGTCACTCCACTGGTGCATATAGCCCAGGCCTGCGGCAAACTCCGCCGATAAGCCGCCGAGTATCGTATAGCGCAAGCCATAGGTTCCGCTGATCGTAAGGGCATTTTGAAAAAAGTTGTGATGGTAGCCTGCAGCCTGTAACTCGACAAAGCTTGTCATGGGGCCTTTTTGCTTATGCGTCCAGGAGGTCGCGATTTGAATCCCCGGATGCAGATCCCCCCATTGGGAGCGGATGAAAGGCAGCGCCGTTGATTCGTTGAAGAGAGAAACTTTGAGCTGTTTGTCAAAGGTCAATTTTTGGGCAGTCGTTTGCCCTGCTGCTGTTAGCAAAATAGCCAACAGCAGCCCATAAAGCTTTTTCATGCTTATAATGATTTTTAGGTTAAAATATAGCTTGTGATGTACCGGGGCAAAGGAAACACGCTAAGGCATGTAAATGCCAAAGGATGGGTTCGAGCGAATAAAATCACGGAGTGAATCAGTCCAAAAGCCCCTTCACCGCTTCGATGATCATATCATCAATGTTTTGTAAAGACTCCCAGGTCCAGCCGCCGATGTGCGGAGAAAGCATCACATTGGGTCTGCGAAAAAGATTTTCGTATAGCTTTTTCTCTTCATCAGCAAGTGAATCCATTTTTTCATTGGGCAAAACATCGAGTGCCGCAGCGATTACACGCCCGCTATCCAGCGCCTGCAACAAATCTTCCACCTTAACAATGGGCCCTCTGGCGAGATTTAAAAGGTAGATAGGCCTGGAAAATTGTTGGAGAAAAGCGGCATCCACCCAGCCCTTTGTCTCCGCCGTCAGCGGAACATGCAGGCTGAGGACTTCTGCCTCTGCATATATTTGCGCCAGCTCCACCTCCTCGGTATAGGCATGGTCAAAGCCCGTTTTGTATTTGTCATAGGCCAAAATCCTGCAGCCAAAGCTGCTCAGCCGCTTCGCCACCTGGCTCCCGGTATTTCCATAACCGATGATCCCGACGGTCTTGCCAGTCAGTTCATTTCCGCGATTCTCTTCCCGCCGCCAGAGAAACTGGCGCACTTCCTGATCTGCTCTCCGCAGATGGTTGCGGATGACCAGGAGCATGCCTACCGTCTGCTCCGCCACCGCATCGGCATTGGAGCCCGCGCAATTGCGGAGTTGAATCCCTTTTTGGGCCAGATATGCTCCATCAATATGATCGGTGCCTACGCCCGCCCGGATCACCAGCTTTAGCTTGTGTGCCGCATCGATCATCTCCCGATCTACCTGCACTTTGCTATTGAGGATCAAAACTTCAGCCGTTTCGATCTCCCTCATCGTGATGGCCCGGTCTGCTTCAGGCAGGTACTTCATGTCTATGGGAAGCGTTCCCAGTTTTTCGATAAAAGGCGGGCGAAAACGATCAATGATAAGTATCTGCATCCTTCAGGATATTTATAGCGATAAAATGGGTAAAACGTAGGTGTACATCAGCAAAGTCAAAAGTATGACACAAAGCAGGTTGAGTCCAAAGCCGCATTTGGCCATTTGGGGTATGGTGACGCGCTTGCTGCCAAAGATCACGGCATTGGTGCCGGTGCCAGAGGACAGCATAAAAGAAAAATCACAATCGGCACAAAGGCCGTGGCATAGATGGGAATACATTCACTGATCCACCAGGTCGCCATCAGGCAGGCTACCCCCAGCGCTTTGAGCGCTTCCGGACTCATCCCCTCCGGTGAAGGGAGCAGGAGAGACAGCAGCAGGAATAATATTCCCAGCCAAAAACCAACTTGCTTTGATTTGATCATATTCCGCATCCATTTGCGGAAATATCAGGATTTTCATTTGATATCCGCAAATAAATCATCCATATCAACGACCTTCTCTATAAAACCCAGGCTATGCTTGTTTGGGATCAGGCCAAAAGTTGTAATCAGAATCAGTTGAAGCTGTTTCTTCGTCTGACTTATCTGCTGAAATGTACTTCTCTTTCTACGAAGTTTTGTAGCCTCTTCTTTCGTCAGGGCAAAATCATCATTGTAAAATTTGATCTCACAAAGTGAGATCACATGATCTTGTCTTTCAATCAGCAAATCTATTTGGGCACCTTCCATTTCTTCTGATCCTTTTGTCAAAAAGCTAAATTGTCGCGTATGGACACCCGAGATTCCCAAGGCCATTTTTATCTGATCAATATGCTGCAAACAAATATTTTCAAAAGCATACCCGCTCCAGGATTTCCAGGACTGAGTTTGACTTAAACTTTGCCAGTTTCCATGCTCTTTTTCAGGGATGGCATCGATGTATTTGAGATAAAAAAGGGAATAATTATCCGTCAAGCGATATATGCTTTCTTTCTTTTTTTTGTTGAAGGGAATATAGGAAGTGATGAAACCAGATTGTTCCAATTCTTTCAAAATCGTACTTAACCCACCACCATCTTTCATGCGGGTTGCTGCTAATATTTCAGTTCGGCTAAGGCCTTTCCAACTGCCCGCAAGTATCCTGGCGATTTTTTCGTATCGCTCTGGTCGGGAAAAAAGAGAACTATAAAGATTGCCAAACTCAGTCCTTAGAAGGCCATTGGGATGGAAACAAATATCATCAATATTTTGAATCGCGCTTTTTCCACCTTCCACCTGATCTAAATAATGTGGAATGCCTCCCATCGTCATATAAAGCAGCAGGAGTTGATATCTTCCGAAAGAAATATTTCTTTCCTCAAAGTAGGCTTCGGTTTCTGATAAGGTAAAAGCCGATAGCACCATTTTTCGGGTAACCCGATTATGTAAGCCGCCTTTGTTATTGATGATCTTTTTGATCATCCAGGCCGTTGCAGAGCCGCATATGATGACAACGATATTTTGCCGGGAAGCGTAACTGTTCCAAAAATAGCTGAATCCGGTCAGGAAATCAGATTTAGCAGTTGCTACCCAAGGTAGTTCATCTATGAAAACAACTTTTTTTCTCCCTAAATCACCCAGTGAATCCATGTATTCTTTTAACCTGTGAAAAGCGGCTAACCAATCTTGGGGTACTGCTTCCAGCTCGTCCACTTGTGAGGCTTCTTTTAGGCTATAGGTAAAGTTTCTCAGTTGTTGTTCTTTATTCCCATCCTTCAACCCTACCATTTCAAAGTCCATTTTCCCTTCAAAAAAAGACCGAACAAGGTACGTTTTACCTACCCGACGTCTTCCTATTACAGCTATAAGCTCTGCTTTGGGAGAGGAGAATGCTTTATTTAAGGTTTCTTTTTCTTGTATTCTTCCAATCATGTCTACTGGATAAGTTGCGGAATCTATGCAAATATATATAGATTCCGCAACTTATGGTATATATAAGTTGCGGAATCTATATCAATCAGGGTACTTTCCGCAACTTATCCCGTGATAAGCAAATAGCTTATCACGAAATCATCATCTTCGCATTTTCGTACACCATCTTCGAAATAGCCTCCCTGTCATCGGGATGAGCGATTTTTATCATTTGGCGAGCTCGCTCTTTCAGGTTTTTGGCATAGAGGTGCGCGATGCCATGCTCTGTGACGATATAGTGAACGTGAGCCCTGGTAGTCACCACGGAAGCCCCGGGCTTCAGGATCGGCACGATCCGTGCCAGCCCGCGGGAAGTCCTCGATGGCAATGCCAAAATAGCTTTTCCTCCTGCTGATAAGGAAGCGCCCCGGATGAAGTCCATCTGTCCGCCTACGCCGGAGTATTGGTGCGTGCCGATAGAATCGGCGCATACCTGCCCAAAAACATCTATCTCAATGGCGCTGTTGATCGCCGTCACTTTCGGATTTTTGCGGATCGTCCGCGTGTCATTGACATAGCCGACATCCATCATGTTTACGATGGGGTTATTGTCAATGAAGTCATAGATTTTCCTCGTTCCAAAGGCAAAACCGGAGACGATCTTACCCGGCTCTGTGACTTTTTGGGAGCCGTTGATTACGCCTCTTTCAACCAGATCGACGATGCCATCGGAGCACATCTCGGTATGGATGCCCAGGTTTTTATGGTGAATCAATTGTTTGAGTGCGGCATTGGGAATGCCGCCGATGCCCATTTGCAGGGTGGCGCCATCTTCTACCAAAGATGCGATATGACTGCCGATTTTTGTCTCTACTTCAGTTGGTTCATTGATGGTCATCTCGGGTAAGGGATCGTTTACCTCGACAAAACTATCAATCTGGCTCATGTGCAGGATACCGTTGCCATGCACAAAAGGCATATTGGGATTGACCTGAGCGATGATATGTTTTGCGGTATCTATCGCTGCATTGGAAACATCAACGGAGCAACCCAATGAACAAAAACCTTTTTCATTGGGCTGAGAAACAGTCACCATGGCCACATCTATAGGCATGAGGCCAGAGCGAAAAAGGTTAGGGATTTCACTCAGAAATATAGGAACATAGTTCGCTATGCCCTTTTGTACCTGCTTTCTGATATTTGCCCCGACAAAAAAACTATTGACGATAAAGCTGTCCTGATACGCATCATCTGCATAAGGAGCTGGCCCCTCGGTATGCAGGCTGACGATTTCGACATCCCGTAGTTCGGCATGCCGATCAGTCAGGGCTTTTACAAGCCGGATGGGGGTGGCGGCAGCGGAATGCAAAAAGACCCTATCGTGGGATTTAACAATTTTGACGGCTTCTTCAGGCGTTGTGGTTAGCATAAGTTATTTTTCTACAAATGAATTTCCCGCAAATGTAAGGCTGACTGTTTGTTTTTGAGAATACCTAAAAGCAGGGCCCTTTTGTGCTTTTTATGACTAATGTCATTATTTAAAAGCAAACTCTCTTATTGGTCCGCATGATTTCATCATGAATCAACTTACCCAATTGTATACTCTCTCTTCAATTTTGGGAAGTACGACACTTTTGATCTGCGCTTTTAAGCGTATTTATTCGCACATGGTACTTCCGATCTTGCGGGAGAAGAGAGAACAATTTGGCCAAATCCTGTCGGGCGATCGCTTTTAGTTCAGCATTTTTTTCAGGAAAATCTATGCTCTGAATGCTGTCTTCCAGGTCCAGCAGTATTTCAGGTGCACAAATGGAAGTGATCTGGAAGATCTTTCTTGCTGTTTGTAAAGGGTTTTTGGCTGGAAAGCATTGATATACAGTGATTGGGTTCATGACAAATGGACTTTGTCTACCCTAACGTAGTTTAGCTGTTATTTGCAGCTTTCCACCCAAAACTATTAAGCAAGTCATGCTTGCTGCTGAGCCTATTTATCTGGGTATGGCATCCTAAATCCAGAGTAAGTGCCATGCTCTGTTAATCTTTGGATTTGAGTTTTTTCCCTGGTTTCGTCCCTATCTTAAAGGACAAGCTTTGAAATTCACGATTTTCTATGCAGCACGTTTTTCCTTTTCCAAAAAAGGCCGAGGGGCTATAAGCAATTAAAAAGTCATCCAGGTTTTTTCCGTCCATTTGTTCAACGATGGGCCTTGAATAGGTTTTGTTAAAAGTCCATTCATTTAAATACCCCATTCCATTGCTGTCAACAGTTAACACATTACCTTTTTCCTTTGATAGCACCAGGGTTATTTCGCCATTGTATCCATTTGGAACTTTAATTTTCAAGGTTGGAGAATACAATTGGTAATGAAATGCTATAAAAGAAAGGGTTGTCAGAATTAAGAAGGTTGTCATCCAAGCCATTTTCTTGAAAATCAATTTAGCAATTGATGCAACAAGTAAGCAGCCAATCATAATTCCAAGGAGCACGATGCCTCCTAAAAATGTCCCAGACAGAATCATGCCTCCCGGCACATTTGATAGCTTAATTATCAAAGTCAGCAAAAGGGTAACTGATAGTACTGTCAGTAATATTTTCAGTTTTCGATTTGTCATTTTGAAATCGATCGGCATGTCGGGTTATAACCTACTTTATCTTAACTATTACCCCATGCCCATTCAAATTGTGGATCACGATTCTATCCTCCATTTCTCTTTGGCTTTCAACAAATTTGGTGACGCCTTGTGTTCCTGAAAAACCATAGTCATCATAAACAACCGTCCCCCCGATAACCAATTTATCCCATATCCACTCTGTGATCTCTTTTGCTCCCTGATATACATCTACATCTATGTGGCAAAACTTAAACTTCCTGTCTTTTACGAAAGACCCGGTATCATCAGGAAACATGCCAGTCAGGATTTCTGCATTCTCTATGTTTAAGCCTTTGAGCAGGTTCGAAACGACTTCTTCCGACGTATCAGCATGCTCTCCATTTACATATCTGTTGTCTTTCTCGCCAGCTTTTACGACTCCCTCAAATGTGTCACATATATATGTTTTTGAGCCTTTTGAGTATTTCTGAGCGGCCATGGCAATGATGGCCCCTGTGCCTCCTCTCCAAGCCCCGACCTCGATAAAATCTCCATCTAAGCTTCTCAAATCTTTACTGAGCTGCCAGAGTTCATAACATCTGTAGATACCAACCAATGTATGGGTTTTAACTTGTTGGTATACTTCCTGAAAGTCCTGATCTGAAATCCAAGGAGAGTAGGTAGCTCTGGGCAAAACAACAGATTGGGGAAAATCCCCTTCCATCAATTTATATTTCCGCAATACGATCTCGTATCCCTTCCTTTTGTAGTAATTTTTAATTGCTTTTTGAATGATATTCATGTTTTCTTGATTATGCTCTATCTGAGCTAGAATGGGATCTTCTCTTCAGCTCATGAAGCCTTGTAAAGGCGGCAAGATAGCGAGGGGGGAAAAATATCCCAAGGGGGCGCTTGTTTTTTGGCGGAAATTTATGATCCGGTCCTTTTACGTTGAGGCTTTTATCCATTCTCTTACAATTTCAATCACCTCTGTTCTCCCGTTTTCAACCTCTGTTAAATTCCTGAATGTTGCTACTGCTCTATCGTTTTCCTTCCAGGTCAAAAGGGTAGAATTTACTTGAATAAGTTTTTCTTTGGGTTGTTCCCGTTTTTTTGCTCCCCTGTGAAAAATCAATTGAACTTGTTTCGGTGGTTGAATTCTCATTGTTATCCGGTCTTCATCGCCAAAGCAATAATTCGGTCCATTCCACTTGATGTTTTCTGTTAAGCCATTTACCGAATTTAAAATTATCAGCCGTAATTGTTCAATTACAGCCCTGAAAGGGTGATTTAATTCATCTAGAAATTTTGTCACCTCGCTATTTAAGTTGTTCATTTATTAAAATTATTTCACCACCGTCTCCCGATAACTCGGGAGATACCAGCTATCGCTACGCGCCTGCTCCAGGGTATAGACCCTGGCCTTGCCCTTATACCGCCACATATCTGTGGCCTGATTTCCGACTTTGATCGTGAAACGATCTGAGTAAGAGCGATACACTTTGAGGTCGTCAAAGAGGACTTCGGCGCTGCCGGTGCGGAAGGAAACATAATGCCCCGATTTGAGCGGGATGAGCGGATCTTGCCAGGCAAGAGCGATCTCGTTATTGAGGTAGATTTCTATTTTGCCCAGCACTGCATCGTAGAGGATTTTCACATCGTACCAGATGTCAGTTTTTAGATCGATCGTGGCTGACCGTTTTTTATCTATCACATCGTCAGAAGAGCGATAGATTTCGACTTTGTCGGCTTCGCTGTCATTTTTTCTGAACCATACAAAGTAGGAATCGCCGCGGTTGGGTTTGCTGGCATCACTGCAAAAGAAGTGAAAGCCAAAGCGTTTGTTGTCGCCGGTGCTCAGGATGCGCGCATCGAAGTTGTAGAGGTAGCTCGTATTGCCTGTCTGGAGCAGGCGGTGATGCAGGTTGCCGTTGGTGGCCTCGGGGTCGGATTGGCGAAGGTTGCCAAAGAGGTTGATTTCCCATTTACCGACTTCCTGCTTCCAGCCTTTTTCTATTTTGCCAAAGTTATCGTGCAAAAAGCCTTGCTGATCGTTGGCGGTCCAGTTGGCCCCGTCATAGTCCGACGCCAGCACAAAGCGCTGGTCTACGCCGTCTCTCGGCGGAAAGTCAATGATAAAATCATGGCTGTAGCTGCTGCCCAGCCATACTTTCGAACTAGCAGCTCCATTCAAAGCCGCTTTGGCTTTGTTGGTCTCGCCGCCCCGGCTTGCGCCGCTATTGGCGCTACCCGACGATCCGGAAGTACTTCCGGATGAACCGCCGGAAGTCGTACTTCCGCCAGTATTCCCGCCTGTACTTGTGCCCGTATTTCCACCGGAACTTCCGCCTGTGTTTCCACTTGTATTTCCTCCGGAACTTGTTCCGCCTCCTGAGTTTGCAATCGTTCCGCTATCAGCAGAAAAGAAAATTTTTGCGCCTTCAGCGCTGACAGGCGACCAAAGCAAGCGGTCGCCCCAGCCGACCACGAGGGTGCTGATGCGCACTGCGTCGGTGCGCTTATCGGGACTTTCGACCCGAACGGTATTGGGTTCATTGGGTCCGACGGTAATGGTCACCGACTGCTGGCGATTTTGAAAAATTTGAATATCATCATATTCCGCCACGCAGCCGCCAGTGCGGAGAGAAATGGCTTTTCCCGTTTTGATTGGCTTCGGATCTGTCCATGCCACCCGAAATGCATTGTCCATATAGACTTCCATGCGCCCTTTGCGCGGATTATAGACGACTTTGAAGTCATAAGCCTCGTTTTCATTCAAGGTGACACGCTGGTCTGCGCGCATGGTAAATTCGTCATTTCGCACTTCGTAAATCTCTATTTTGTCCCCTTCGTCCGTATCCCGTATCCACACAAAATAGGAGTCCCCTCTGTCTTCCTTTTGCGGGTCGCTGCAGAAAAAGTGCAACCCAAAACGCTTATTGGTAGACGTGCCACTCACCCGCCCTATCCAATGGTAGATGTAGGTATGATCGGCATCTTGCGCGACTTCCGCATAGAGGTTGCTGTTTCCTTCATTTGCATTCAATTGGGCGAGTCGCCCATCTCTTACTTCCCAGCTGCCCGCGACAGCTTTCCAGTCCGGGTGCAGGCTGCTCCCGGAAAAATCATCAAAAAGGAAGCCTTTTTCGGTTACGCCACGGAATCCCTGTGGCGTATAGGTCGCCACGGAGTAAAAGCGGTTTGCCAGGCCCCGGCCATTTCTATCCCTGTCGTTAAAACCGACATTGAAAGATTTGTCATAGCTGTTTTTAAGGCTGGGAGTAGAAAGAGGAGATTTATTGGTAAAAACCAAATTGGGTTTGAATGCTTTCGAAGGCAAGCTGACATTGACAGGTGGCGGGGTATTGTTTCCGTTATTTGTTGGATCTCCGCCTGTCGTTCCGCCAGAAGTATTTCCGCTGTTGTCAATCACTACGGTAACTTGTCCATCATCGCTGGTATTGTTACCTCCGATCGTATTCCATTGCGCAGCCCAACCTGGGGCCATCGTCCGTTTGTCGGAAGTGAATACCAGGGTCATGGCATTGCCGGAAGAAGTGACGGTCCCGGGGTTTTTGTTCCCAGAATATTTGCCTAACAGCTTGCTGCGGTCGTTTTCGCCATCGTAGATGCTGAGGACGTCCAGGCCGTCTTCGGTTTCGAAGGAAGAAAATTTCATCTGCACCCTGCCGCCATTGGGCGGCTTGATCGTGTAGGAATATTCCTCCTGATCGCTGTAATCGGCTTCCCGCCCGCCTGTATCATAAAATCGTCCGGCATTGAGGGAGACAATATATTGTTTCGCCTGGCCTTTTCGGCTGATGACCGGGGTCTGAAAATTATGCCCGACACGGGCAGAGGTGTCTTTTGCGGTTCCGCAAACTGCTTCGAGTTGCCATTGATAGGGCGCGTCAGCGGCCAGGCCTGTGATCGTAATTTTGTTGTTTTGCGGTTTAAAAAGCAAGGCCTTCCCTCCGGGAATATTCCGCCGAATCAGGTATAGTTGATAATAATCAGCTTTATCAACCTTGTCCCAACTCAAGGTTGCCGTGAGTGCCGTCAGGCTTTTATCCTCTACCATCAAATTGGCAGGCGATCCACAGTCTTCTTTCTTTTTGTCGGAAGAATAGGAAATCTTCCATCCCTCGTGATTGAACTGGCAATCGGATTGAAATTCGATATAGGCACGGCCCGTTTTGGCGACCAGTTTATTGGGTTTGGGTAAAGCGTTACCACTGAATTTGCCCAGCAAAACGCCGTTTCTGTTATCGCCATCATATATTTCGATGATGTCATATCCTGCCTCTGTATCCAGTGCATCGAATGTCAATTCGAGCTGGGTAGCGTTTTTGGGTTTGATCCACCAGGCTGTGCGCTCCATATCGCCATAGTTTTTTCCCGCTCCGCCGCTGTCGTAAATCGTTCCGCTCTTATCTGTAAGCTCCTGAGGCTTAGGCTCTCCATTTATGAGACGGTAGTAGCGATCCCAATCCCAGTACTGCCCCGGGTCGGTGTGGTTATTTCCACTGAAATGCTGGTGGCCTTTGATTTTTGTACATTGGTCTCCCAAAAAATTCACTCCCTGGGTACTTTTTCCCGAAAAAGTCCGCTTGGGGTCGATGCCATGCCGCTTGCAAAGATCGCGGACCAAAGCCGCAGAACTTTCATACATGGGGGTGCTGTACCAGGTGGCACCATCATCAATATAGCCTTCATGCTCAATGCCAACGGCCGAGCTGTTGTAGGTGATTTGGGATTTGGAATTTCTTCCTTTAACGTGAATGGCTTTGTCATTCTCGCAGACCATCTGCGTGATCTGTCCATCAAATGAACGCACAATATAATGTGCAGAAACGCGCGCAGCCCTATTTTTGAACCAGGAAATGGCGCTGGCATAAGAGCCTTGTATGGTGTGAATAGCTATAAACTCAACCTCGTTTCCGTCGCGACCTTCGCGGTAGTTGTTGGGGTCGGCAGCGACCCAGATGGAGCCGAAGTATCCGGCATTTTGATCGCAGGCAGCTGCGCTGCGTTCGGTGGCTCCCGAGCTCTGCACGCGGTAAGCGTGCCCGTCACCGCTGACGCGGTTGCGGCTCATGGTCACTTGTGAGGCACTCACGACACGCAGATTTTCTCCGAAAATCTCTTCGTAGTCAATTTGAGGCGCTATGCGCCGGGCTGTCTGACCCGTAGGGTAGGACGGGTTTTCAATCTGCTTCAAAACCGCATAGTACTGCTGGTCATGGGCAAATTCATCTATCAGGTCTCCGCTATTGGGAATTTCACTCAAAGTAGAAACCACATCTTTGTACGCACTCAGGTTGCTGCGGCTGGCAAGCCGTTTGTTTTGCTGCTCTCTGGCAAAGGTTTTGGCATAGGCCAAAATATTGGAGCGGGGATCATTGATGATCTGATCGCGGGAAAAATCCGGTGCGGCATATTTCACCACTGTATCCAATGTGCTTTTGAAGCCACTGCTAAAAATCGAGTCGTTCAGTTTTACCAGACCCATCACCCCATAATAATCTGGCAACTTGGCAGAGCAGCTCTTCTTTTGAGGTTGCACATGGGTCATGTGGGTATTGGTCCAGGCAATGGACTCCAGCATCCCTTCTGGGATAGAGGGAAAACGGTTATAGGCTTCCTGAAAATAGGAACTGTAATCTGTCTGGGCATGGATGGCATTTCCCGCAAAAACAAAAAAAGACAATAGAGCGATTAGCGTTTTTTTCATAAAATGATCAGTTGGTCGGCTTCCGGATAGCGGCATAACTCAAATTAACGTATTATTCGCAAAAGTTCGCAAAAGTCCTTCATCTTAACTTACACAAGTTTCAATATTTCTTGAATCTTTGCTAGCTTTAGCACGTTTATATTACCCAATGTAATAAGCAGATGGCAGTCGATTTCAAAAAGAAAACAGAATATTATATAAAAGACCTACACGCACGTGAATACATGCGCCTGGGGATTTATCGGCAAGTCGGAAGTCACGGGGGAGTAGAAAAAACGGAATTGCTCCGGGAGCGAAAATCCCGTCACGAAGCATTTTTGAGAGATTTACTTAGAAAACGTGGAATCAACCCTGCTTGGTATGCCTGGTACTTTTATATGATCGGCCATTGCTTTGGGCTCATGGCGCGTATTCTCCCGCTCAGTTGGCTGGACCGTTTTGAGCAAACGATGGAGTTCTGGCTCCTGATGCGTTACAAAAATTATTTCCGCAAACTCAAGCTCGACGCTTCTCTCAAATCTATGGTGGAGTCCATTCAACTTCAGCGCTTTGCGCACGATGAGCCTGCTGTGGATGTGTTGAATTTGATTGAGAATTATATTTTGGAGCAGGAAAAGAGTTTGACGATGAGGTAGTTTTTAAGAGTGGACGCAGATTGACGCTGATCCTTATGAATTTTTATGTTTTAAGGCGTTTCCTTTCATAAATTTTCAGCATCACTTACTACCCAAACATATTCTTAATCATAATAATCTGCGTAAATCAGCGTCAACTCTTCAGCTAACTCCCCCAATAATATTCCTATATTTGTTCTCCCATTTTTCTGCAAAAGGACATGAAGAACAAAGTAAATATTACCGACCGAAGCATCGAGTCGGCGGGGATTCCCAAGGACTACAAAGAAGCATTGGCTGAACTTATCTGGAATGGCTATGATGCGGGGGCTTCCCGGGTCGAAATTCTTTTTGATACCAATGAGATTGAGCATGTTAACCAACTGACCGTCAAGGACAATGGCTGGGGAATTGATTACAGGAATCTTCCGATGACCTTTGGTACACTGCTGGATTCGGTCAAAAAACTCTCTTACCAGCGCTCTTCTTATGTCCGTGGGCAAAAAGGAAAAGGTCGCTTTTCGTTCACTACTTTTGCACGCCATGCCAACTGGTATACCGTCGTCAACCCCGAAGGCAAGGCCTACGCCTACAATATCGCCATTGCCAGCAATAACAAAAACGAATACAACAGCACAGAACTGAAGGAGGTTTCAAAAGAAACTCCCACAGGAACGGAGGTCATTCTGACCAATCTGTTTGGCGTGACCGCATCCTCCTTTCAATCAGCGGATTTTCATGAGTTTCTTTGCCAGGAGTTTGGCTGGTTTCTCTTTTTGAACCGCAAAAATCAATTTAGCCTGCTGATCAATGGAGAGGAATTAAATTATTCCAGCATCATCGCTGAGTATGATGTGAAAGCCGTCATACTGGATGATGAAGACAAGTCTTATTCTTTTGACCTGACATTTATCCGCTGGAAAACGCGCATAGGGGATCGCTACTATTATTATTTTCTCAATCAGAAAAAAAGAGAAGTAGCCAAGTTGCTGACTTCTTTTAACAACAACGCCATAGATTTTCACCACAGCGTCTATGTGGAGTCCGATTTTTTCAATGATTTCAGCTATGATCGGGAAGATCCGGGCTCGCGCCTGATCGGCAAAAACCAAAGCCACCCTGTCTATCGCGAGTTGTTGCGCGAACTGCACGAATACCTCAATAAGAAGGAACAATTGTTCATTCACCGGGAAGCGGCGGACCGCTTGTTGCGTGAGTATCAGGTACTTGGCATCCTGCCTACCTTCTCCGGCAATCGCCTGGAGCAGGAAAAGACCCAAAAGCTGGAAAAACTCATCAAGGAGCTTTATGCGCTTCAGCCCAAAATTTTCAAAAGCCTGCGCAAGGAGCAACAGAAGATCTTTGTGGGCATGCTGGAGATATTGATGGAGTCTGCTGACAGAACACGCCTGGTAGATGTGCTCTCCGAAATCACTGAACTGGACGAAAGCAGCCGCCATGAATTGAGGGCTTTACTGGAAAAAGACGAGCTTTTTGAAGCCAGCCAGAATGTGAGGATGATTGAAGATCGCAATAGCGCGATCACCATGCTCCAGCACTTTTCGGATTCAGATATTTTATTTGAAGCAGAAAAAGAAGAAACCCGCCGCATCATGGGCGAGCACTGCTGGATGCTGGGCGAAAATTATCACATGACTTCTCCCAATATCACCAGCGAAGCATTTTTACGGGAATCTCTGACCATCCTGGATGGGAAAAAGAAAGCCAGAAGCAAAAAGGAAGCGGAAGTTCCGCATTACCAAAGTCGCCCGGATGTCTTTGTCACCCGAAAAAGATTGCTTCCTTCTCCCGGCAAAGGGCCTTATGGTTTGGAGGAAAATATATTGATCGACGTCAAACGCCCTGCCTATACCCTGGGCCAGGGCGATCTCCGGCAGGCAGCAGCCTATCTGCGCTATGTCATCAAGGATCCACAGCATAATGGCGGCGATCAACTCTGGAAGTTTTTTCTCATCGCCGAAAAAGCAGATGCTTACATTAAGGAGCAGTACCACTCCTACGCCAGTAAAGGCAAACCCTACCTTATCCAGGGCCTTCGCAACTTTGAGATTTACGCGCTTTGCTGGAAAGACATTTTCAACAATTACGCCCAGGCGCATAGCTACTTCCTGAGCCGCCAAAAAATGGACCGCTCCATTTTGGATCAGGCACTTTGGGAGAAGGGGATTAAGTTGTAATTCTTACAATCCCACTTTGTGCCACACACTTTTCAAATCTCCCAGGAGGTCATTTGCCTGTAGGTAGTAAAATGATTGGGGGTTCTGGGCCAAAGCCATTAGGTATTTTTCAGCCAGGTCGCTATATCCTCTTTTCATAAAAGTCAGAGAAGTATACCAAATGCCCATTTCCTTCACATTTGTCTTGTGATTGCCCAGTTTGGAAATCCGGAGAAGGGCTTCATTGTATTGCTCTTTTTCCAGGTAAAAACAGCCCTCACTTATCCATAGGGCAATATCTGATGTCTCATTTCCCTTGAGTTCGTATGATTTATAGTATTTTTCAAAAAGGGCGTCCCGGCTATATTGCTGGGCCTGGTGTACAGAAAATATGCCGATGCAAGTGGGCAAAAAGCTAATAGCCACGACAACAAGCGCTTTTTGAAGCCGGACATCTGCTTTGTCCCAAAGTGTCCACAGCTTTTGCATCCAGCGCTCGCTCCAACCGACATGCATTTCCTTAACTGGGACTGTCTGCTGTTTTTCATGGAGCAAATCATGCTGAAGCAAAAACTGCATTTGCTTTTGCAAAGCGCTATTTTCTGGCTGTGCCTGTGCAACAGCCATGGTGCGGTATGTTTCCCGCAGCTTCCAGGCGGCGCTGTTTTGCAGGAGATCCGCATCTTCAAGTGCGGCGGAGATGGCAAGCGTAGCTTGCTGAGCTGTGGCAGGCGCCATATTGGCGAGCAATTCTTTGCGAAGGGCTTTTGGCCATTCAGCCTGCTGAATCCAGGGAACAGAGGCCAATTTGCTCAGATTCTCTATTGTCAGGAGTGTCTGACCCTTTTTGTCTTTCACCAACAAATCCCCGGCATACGCATTTCTTTCCAGTGCCTCCCCTACTTCCATGATGATTTTCCAATCGGGTTTCGGGTAGAGCATAGCTGATGTCAGCCATTCAAACACATCTTCGCCCAGAAAGGCGCGTACATTTTCTTCTTTTTCAAAATCAAGGGTTTCAAGAGAATGAAATTCCTGTAGCTGGGCAAAAACTTTTTCGCGCAAGTCATCAAAAGCGGCATGCTCCGGATCGAGCATGGCTTCGGTCAGCATTTGCTGGCTGGAAGTGTTGAATGGCAACAACAGAAAAAAGGAAGCCAGCGTTTCTTCACGCTTTCCCCATAGCCCCTGCGGCTGCGGGCTGAGCAAAATCCGCTGCTCAAATTCTGCAAATTCACCTGCAAGCCAATCAGCCATCTCCCGCTGATTGGGAGCCATCATATAGCTGCCTTTGCTGAATATGATCAGGCGATGCATCCCATACCTTTGGGCGAGGGTAGAAAGCCCGATTTCCTGCTGAGTGCCGGGGACATAACATGTTCGGGGGTCGCTATTGAAGGTGTAAATGTGCAAGTGCACGCCCTCTTTGCGCAGCATGCGCATCAATTCCATAAACAGGCCTGCCTGTACTTCGGAAGGCGCGCTTTGGTCTACCAGAATCAGGTATTCTGCTTCTTTTTCAATCGGTGAATATTGAAGCATGGGATAGCCACCCGCACGGATGGTTTCATATAAAGTCGCATCAAAATCCAGGCGATCATGCTCGCTTGTTTGAGGATGTTTCATGGCCCGGGCCAGCGCATAAAATGCTGCTTCTGGCTCCAACTCATGGGTATTCTCATTTTGAGGAAGTTGATAGGGCGCGTCTTTTTCGGGAAGAAATTTATGGCTGAAAGCTCTTTGATAATAAGCAAAGCGATACCAGCGCATATAAAGTTCTGTCCCCAGAACGAGCAGGATGTATAAGCCAAAAAACAGGAGTTTGACAAAAAATTGTTTTCTCTCCAGTTGAGCTTGTTTTTGGGCCCTATTGACAGTCAAAGTACTGTTTCCTTCCGGACTTACCAGTACGTGCATGGTAGCGGTTGCATTTGGATTTCGAAATTCTACCCTTGCATAACTATCCCCATAACCTTGTGCAACTCCATCCTCTATTTCCAGTTTTATACTGTGAATTCCTTTTTCTGAAAAAGTAACCCAAACTTCTTGTCCCTGATGAGGCAATTCTTTGTCATCCAAAAACCAGTGGTAGATATAGTTTTCTGCCTGATAGCGGTTTCTAAACTTCACCTGCTTCCCTACTTCAGGATAAAAGACATCAGAAACGATTTCTACCTTTCCGATCTTTTTCTCCTGCCCCTTATCTTCTTGTTTTTGTTTTTCACTGTCTGCTGCTTCAGGCGTTTTAGCTTTCGCTTTTTCTTCTTTATCAATGGTGATTTCCTGTTTCGATGGTTGGGGAACTTGTGGTTGAGGTTGGCCTTTGAAAAATAAAATCAAAAAGAGTAAAATCAGCAGCCCTCCAAAGGGATATACCCAAAGCCGCCTTTTGCGGGCAGCTCGCTGAAAGTCTGAATCTACATTTTCTGCAATCCTTTCATTGTTCTCCTGTTCATCCCTTTCCGCCAATTGTGCTGTCCATGCAGCATTTCCCGCTAAAATTTCTTCATAAAATTTTTCAAACACATCCCTGAAGCGGATTTGTTCTTCTTCCGACTTCGCCACAATGGGCGACAGAATTTCGGGTAATTTATCTGGATGATTGAGGTATTCCTTGCCAAAGGCATTGACTATCTTTTGCAGGCGGTAATATGTCGCTGCATCGATCTCAAAGTCCGCCGCTTTCAGGCGTTGAACCAGACTTTCCAGTGGAAGAACAAAAGTATTTGACATGGGAAAAAATTCAGTTACTCACAGATAATACACCACTTATTCACATATTTATCCACAATAGATAAAACTGTATCCTGCTTACCGGATACTGCTTAGGCCAGCCACTTTTCGATTTCTTTCAAATCCTCCTGGGTTTTGGCGATCACGGCGTAGCTTTGGCGCAATAGCTGTTTTTGCTCAATATTGAGCCTGCTCCAGTTGGGGTTTGTTTTGAGGAAGTCATTCACTTCCAGTATTCGCAACCAGGCCAGCAGTTCGGCTGTAGCCGGTTTTTTCTTTTTCATCAATGAGCGCAGCAACAAAAAGTGATCGAGCAATTCTCCATCGCTATAGGCGCTTTGCTCTCCCAATTGGCTTTTAACAATTTGAATCAAACTCTTTTTTGAAGGAAAAGGAATATGGTAAAAAACGCAACGCCGAAGGAATGCTTCTGGCAGGTGCTTCTCAGAGTTTGACGTCAGGACAACGACTATTCGCTGCGCTTCTCCTTTTTGGATAAGCAAATTATTCGCTTCCTTGATCTGAAAATTATAATGCTCGATTTCGTGCAAAATATCATTGGGGAAATCGCGGGGCGCTTTGTCAATTTCGTCAATCAGAACGACGGAGCTACGAGCTTCTTGCTGTGAGATAAATTGGCCTGTGGCCAGGGCTTGCTCATCAGTCATGGCAATGGCTTTTCCCAAAGCTTGTAACTGGATATAATGAGAAGTGTCAGGCGCTTCTTTTCCCTGGGTCTTGCTGAGGTTTGCATCATGAAAATGTCGCAAGGCGTCATAGGTGTAGAGCATGTCTGTCGCTTTGGAAGTCGTCTTGGTGTGAAACACCAGTGGCTCTGGCAGAAAATGGGCATCTTCCTTTGCCAAGTCGTGAGCGATTCGATACGCGAGTAGCGTTTTGCCTGTACCAGGTTCTCCGGTTAGCAGCAAGGGCTGCCCAAGGGTAAGTGCAACTTGCACCGCCGCATGAAGCCCTTTATCCAAAACATAGTTTTCGGGAGAAAATGCGCCTTTGGAGAAGCTACGCTCGGGCAGGGAAATTTTGAAGGATGTCATAAAATGGCTTTACGGGAAATCTCCCCCTCAAGATATGGAAATATTTCAGGAAGCGCTTAAGCCTTCTTCTTCGCCAGATAAATCACCGAGCTAGACCGATTCACATCTCTCCTTCCCTGCATCCAGGATTTCAGTCCACTTATAAAAGCAGCGAATAAACGGCTGTTGCCATGTTTATATTTTTCGCTGAGCATGCTTACATAAAAGCTATCAAATGGCATCAACTTTTTCTGTACCAATTCAAATCCGTGTGCTTCCAAAAGCATCTCCATGCCTTTGGGGCTGAAGTGATAAAGATGCCGCGGCACATCATAAGCTGCCCAATGTTCCTGGTAGATGTCTGCATCTTTGGACTGGTAGTTGGGGACTGCGATGATCAGGCGGCCTTCCGGTTTCAGGACTTCCTGGATTTGATCCAGGTAAGGATGAAGTCTGTGTACGTGCTCCAGCACATGCCACATACTGATGATGTCAAAATTTGCTTTGGACAAATCAAAAAGGTGGTCCTGTTCATGGACTTGAAGTCCATGGTTGTTTTGCGCCTGGGCGCGGGCGCTAGGGTCGGGCTCGAGGCCGAGTGTCTCCCAACGCGCAGCTTTCATGGTTGAAAGAAACTCGCCGGTGCCACAACCGATGTCCAGGATTTTTCCGGAATCCCGGCCACTGACTTTTTGCACCCAATTTCGCTTTTGCTTGAGCGTGAGGTTTCGGACAGTTTGGTAGAGTCGATTGACCAGACCTTTGCTGGTGTTGGAGTGGGAGATATATTCTTCCGATTGGTAGTAGGCTCCAACCTCTTCTTCAACTGGAATATGCTGAGTGAAACGAATTTCACATTGGGCACAATGCCACACCTCAAAATGCTCCGAAGAAACGGTATAATCTTTAGCAGAAAATTTCTTAGATATTTCTGATGATC
Organism: Bacteroidia bacterium; assembly: GCA_030430205.1. GTDB lineage: Bacteria > Bacteroidota > Bacteroidia > J057 > J057 > JAUIGE01. Next base: position 417,893 of record JAUIGE010000001.1, read on the forward strand.
CACAGGATGGACATGCAGTATATTCTATATTTCTATTTTTCGTATTAGTATTCACTTTTTCCAATTTTTCTATTTCTGGGGCAAAAATCAGGGAAAGTAAAAAAAACGCCTATTTACTACCGTTTTTCGTACTTATTTTACCGCTCTTTGCATCCAGCACTTATCTAAAGTAAGGCTTCCGACATCAATATATAAAATACTGTAAATCAATTATTTACTATCAAAAAAGAAGACATCGGCGCTTCATTATAATTCATTATTTTTCAACAAACTGTACCCAAGGTCAAAAAGCATAATTATACGCGATTCTCAGGGCCATTTTTTCACCTTCCCAGGTGAACAAGCAGGACAGAAATGTCCGAAGCAGATACGCCGCTGATTCTCGAAGCTTGTCCGAGATTGGCGGGTCGTTGCTTGCTGAGTTTTTCCCGGCTCTCATTTGACAAAGCTGTAATGGTATGAAAATCGAAATTATCTGATAATTTGACGTTATCTAATTTCATCATACGGAGAGCAAGTTTTTGCTCTTTCTCAATATAGCCCGCATACTTGAGTTGAATTTCTGCCTGCTCTTTTACCTCTATATCATAAGCTTCCAGTTTTTCTGAAAGCTCGGAGCTCTGCGAAATCAAACTTTCCAAATTTACCTGAGGTCTGGTTAATACAGAAACTGCTTTCACTTTTTGCTTCAAGGCTGTGCTGCCTAAACCTTCCAAATAGGAATCCATCTCCTCCGGAGCAACGGAGGTATTCTGAATGATTTCCATCACTTCTTCTACTGCTTCTTTTTTGGAAAGCATCTTTTGGTAACGATCATCAGATGCCAATCCGATGTCATGCCCAATTTGGGTCAGGCGCAAATCTGCATTATCCTGACGCAGGAGCATGCGATATTCCGCCCGGGAAGTGAACATCCGATAGGGCTCATCTGTCCCTTTGTTGACCAGGTCATCTATCAAAACACCGATATATGCTTCATCTCGTTTGAGAATCAAAGGCTCATTTTCCTGCAATTTACGGGCAGCGTTGATGCCTGCCATCAGGCCCTGGCAAGCAGCTTCTTCATATCCTGTAGTTCCATTGATCTGGCCCGCAAAGAAAAGGTTCTCTACAAACTGAGTTTCAAGGGAAAGTTTCAATTGAGTTGGTGGGAAGAAGTCGTACTCCACAGCATAACCCGGACGAAACATTTTCACATCCTCCAATCCTGGAATAGTTCTCAAGGCCCGCATCTGCACATCTTCAGGAAGGGAGGAAGAAAAACCATTTATGTATACCTCTTCTGTGTTCCAGCCTTCTGGTTCCAGGAACAATTGGTGCCTGTCTTTATCAGCAAAGCGGGTGATTTTGTCTTCAATTGACGGACAATACCTGGGCCCCAATCCTTTGATTCGTCCATTAAACATGGGCGATCTATCAAAGCCTTTTTCCAACTCTGCGTGGGTTTTCAGGTTGGTATAGCTAATATGACAAGGTCTTTGCTTGCTCAGTATCTCCGTATCAGTAAAGGAAAATTTGGATGGGTTTTCATCTCCTGGCTGCTCCTCCATTCGATCCCAATGGATACTTCTGCCATCGAGGCGAGGGGGCGTACCGGTTTTCATCCGGTTACTTTCAAATCCAAGCGCTTCGAGCTCGGCAGTCAAGCCGACAGAAGCACGCTCACCAGAGCGTCCGCCTCCAAATTGTTTCTCTCCTATATGAATCAATCCATTGAGAAAAGTACCATTAGTCAGCACTACAGCCCTTGCTGAAATCTCCAATCCCAGCTGTGTTTTTACCCCAGTCACCCGGCCATCTTTCACTACAAGGCCTGTGATCATCTCTTGCCAGAAGTCTACCTGAGGTGTTTTTTCCAACATCAGACGCCACTCTTCGGCAAATCTCATGCGGTCACTTTGTGCGCGCGGGCTCCACATGGCGGGTCCTTTGGAGCGATTGAGCATACGAAATTGGATCATGCTTCTGTCTGTGACGATCCCGGAGTACCCTCCGAGTGCGTCGATCTCGCGGACAATCTGTCCTTTGGCCACGCCACCCATGGCGGGATTGCAAGACATTTGGGCGATGGTGCCCATGTTCATGGTGGCAAGCATGACGCTCATGCCCATATTTGCCGCTGCTGCGGCAGCCTCACAGCCGGCATGGCCGGCACCTACTACTACTATATCGTATGTTGGAAACATTGTTTTTTGTTTTGACGCCTACAAAAGTAAGCAGAAAATCCTTTTAAGAAAGGAGGATTGGAGTTTTGGGTTTCGGGTTTTGAGTTTCGGGTTTTGAGTTTCGGGTTTCGGGTTTCGGTTAAGTGTTCCACGTGGAACAAATGTGTAAGGTATTCGGAACTTAAGAAACGAAACAGCCCACTGCCCCTTCTGTTCCACGTGGAACATCGCTTAACGAGAAATGAAATCTCTTAAAGACAAAGCCATTTCCTCCTGCTTTCGCATCAGTTCTATATCATTTTCTTCATGGTCATCATAGCCTAAAATATGCAATACGCCATGTGCCATGACCCTATGCAACTCATCAATGAATGGAAGTTGAAGCTGTTGAGCATTATCCTGCACCCTTTCAATACTGATATAGATGTCTGCCATGATAGGGTTTTCTTCATAAGCAAAGGTCAAAATATCCGTGTAGTAGTCATGTTCCAGGTGCTTCTTGTTCATCTCCAAGAGGTACGTATCAGAGACAAAAATAAAGTTTAGCTCCTCGATCCCGCGCTTATTTTGCTCAATTAAATAAGCAAGCCATGCTTTTTCAAAGGATTCATCCTCCAGTTCAAAAGCTATTTCTTCGGCAAAAAAGTGAATAGGTACTTCCATTATATGCAAAGAAGAAGCTCAAAGCAGCTATGGAGAATCCCCAAAAAGCCTGCTTTGAGCCAGTAAAAAAAGAGTGAATATCTAGAATCAGATATTAAATATCATCTCTACTTGTCTGCCATTGTCTGTATAGAAAATCTGATCAGACAATTGTTCCATCAGAAATACGCCCCGGCCTCCAATTTTTCCAACATTATCCGGTGCGGTAGGATCGGGAAGCATACCTGGCTCAAAGCCCACTCCTTCATCATGCACGCGGATAAGTAGTCTGTAATTGTTAGGGATTTCAAACTCTACATACACTTTTTTACTCGCATCGGAGTCATTGCCATGTATGATAGAATTGTTGACAGCTTCTGTCAAAGCTACCATGATGTTTGCATAAACATCGGCCTTCACTTTCAACTCCTGCCGAATTTCTTCAATGACAGCCTCGACCTCTGTGATGGATTCGACTGTGCTAGGCAGGGCTAATTGTTTGTAAATCATGGGGCGAAGATTTGCGCTGCTACTCATTAGATTCTTCTAATTTTTTGTAGTACTGCTCTATCAATTTAATAAAATCACTGGAGTATTCCAGCTGGTTTGACTTGAGTAGTTCCTGTCTCAATTTGTTTTTGTACTCTTCCTCAGAAAGTTTTTCCGGGCTTTTTCGCTCATCGACAAAGCCTGATTTGGACTCTCTTTTTTCATCAAGGTCACGCTCTCTGATGGCTTTATCAGAATGTAACAAACGAGTCAGAATCTTTTTCTGGCGTTCTATGGTCTCTTTTGTCAGCATTTTCTTGAGCAACTCCTGCTCTGTCTCCTCCATATCTTCCATCACTTTTCCCATGTCTCCCAGGCCTTTTCCCCCTTCTTCCTGTATCTTTTGGTGGGCTTCTTTTAAGGCTTTGCGAATAGCTTCCTGCTGCGCAGCCATCTGAGCCAGTTTACCTGGGTCCATGCCTCCCTTTCCTTGCCCCCCTTTCATCATCTGCATCATTTGCTCATTGAGCTGCTGTTGCTGCTGAATCATCTTCTCCATACCTTCCCCAGAGGAACCCGGTTTCGGGCACATCCCCTGCCCTTGCATGGCACTCATCATCTGCTGCTGTATCTGCTTCATCACTTCAGAGAGCATATTCGCCAGCTCATTGATGCTGGTCATCGCCGTCTGCTGGTGATAGTTGATCATCGGAATCTGCTTATTGCGGAAAAACTCCTGAGATTTTTTCATGTTCTCAGTGATGTTTTTCGTCTCATCCAGAACCTTTTTCTCTATCTGAAACACCTTCTTAGCCAGGGCTTCCAGGCTATCTTTTACCAGCCCCATATCATCCTGAAGCTTCTTCTGGCCTTGTCCCTTTTCCTTTAGAACGGGGTCGCCATACTTCAGGCTCTTGACTTCATCACGTAAATCTTCCTGGTCAAATGACAGCTTCAATAAGTTTTCGAGAAGCTCACGAAGGTTCTCCAGGTTTTGCTGATCCTGCTGCTGCTGCATATCCATTTGCATTCCAGACAACTGCTCAGACATCTCCTGCATCTTTTGCTTCGCATCTTTTTGCTTTTGAGAAGCACTGCTTTTAGAGGATTTTGATTGACTCTTTTTGCCTTCCTGGCTCTTTTCAGACGCATCTTTCAACTGCTCAGAAGCATCTTTCATATCCTCTTTTGCCTCATCTCCCTTCTTATTGATGTCATCCATTTTCTCCTTATCAGGCGTCTTCGTCTCTTCTTTCATCTTATTCAACTCCTCCAAATCCTTCTGGATTTCCTCCATCTGCTTCTCCAATTCTTTCTGACGCTCTGCATTTTTCTCTAAGCCTTCATTATCCTTTGGATCTGTATTCTCTGTCTTTTCATTCAGGTTTTCCTGCTTGGCTTCGAGATTTTCAAGCTTATTTCTGATTTCATCTATCTTGGCTTGTACCTCCAATTGCTTCAGCAATTCAAGTGTCCGCTCCAGGCTTTTCTGGATTTCTTCATCACTCATCTCCAGGTTTTCCAACTGCTCTTTGATCGCTTCGGGATCAAGTTCTTCCATCTCCTCCTGCATCTTCTTGAGCATTTCTTCGACCTTGGTGTCCTTGAGTTTTTCCATAAACTCATTGAGCTGCTCGTATTTCTCAAGCGTTTGCTCTGAGATCATTTGGTTCTTTTCAAGCTCTTCTTTGGTTTCTTCAAACTTCTTTTGCGCATCTTCTATCTGCTTCATCATGTCCTCATGCTCCTTGATCATCTTTTGAAGCTGCTTCTTATCATCAAAAGAAAGCTGTTTTTTATCAAGTAGCTCGCGCTGAAATTTCTTGTACTGCTCCTTAAGGTCTTCGGACTTGCGCTTGAGGTTTTCAAGGTCGTCTTTGACATCATCCTGCTTGGCAGCCAGTTCATCATACTTATCATCCAGGGTAGGATATATAACTTTGAAAGTGGCGCTGGTACTTGCCTTTGCACCTGATACCCCATCATTGTCCCAAACCTTGATATAGTATTCCAACTCATCTCCTTCCCGCAATCCCAATTCAGTCAGGTCAACCAGGTAATTGAGTGGCTGGAGTAAAGTCTTCTTTTGTATTTTCAAGGCATATTCCTTGTAAGAAGTAGAGACATCATTCTCCCCACCTGACTTGGTGAATCGGTAGAACAGGCTCATTTTGGTGAAACCAAAGTCATCGGCAATCTCCAACTCCAGCGGCATGCTGGGGTCAAGATCAACGAGAAAATCGTTGTTGGGAGAAAATACATATACAGATGGATAGCGATCCAGCAGCACATCTGCACGGTACTTGACCGTGTCAATATTGGATATGCCTTCTGATGAATTCAGGGAAATAAAATATTCCAGGTTATCCATCAGGCGATGGTTATAGCGGAACATTTCTGCATTTTCCTGAAGTTTAAATGGCTGAACAGATTTGTCAATATCATTGACCAGAAAAGCTTCAGAAAGGGCACCTTGTGGTTCCATCTCCCAGCTGATGCTGCTGCCTTTGATGGCTTTGAAATCTCCCACATTATCTTCCAGCACTTCTGATCCCAAGCCTGTATATGCGGGGTAATTTATCTTAATTTTGAATTTTTTAATAAATGGTCTTTTCAGTACTTTGATATTATACTGATCAAAATCAACTCGCTCAAAAGCGGGATTGGTGACATAGAAAGAGAAGTCTTCCTTCAGATCAGAAAGCACATAGGAAAAGGAAGCATTGGATTCCTTCTCCAGGGTATAATCCAGAAACTGGGTTTCTGAAGATTTTTTCATGTAGATGAAAAGCTCTTCAGGAAGTTCACGGCCTTCCACTTTTACCTCTACTTTATAGTCCTGTCCGGCAACCATCTCTGAGGGAACCTCAGTAAGGATAACAGTGAAAGATGCCGGTGGCACAAAGTCATCCTTATAATTGATCAGGTGGGCCGCACTGGAGCTTAGCAGGTCTTTATCTGCCAGGTAAGTCATTCCGAAGAACAGGAAAGGAATCAATAACAACAACAAATATTTGCGGTTCACATTGAGGTTGATCGCACGGCTCAAAGGAACAGGGGCAATTTCTGCCGCTTTTTGATCTACAGCTGCCAAAGCCAGCTGATTGTCTCGCTGGCTGCTTCTCAGTTGAAGCAGGTTAATGAGTTTGTCATTGATGTTGGGAAAATAGTTTTTGACCATCCCAGCGATCTGGAAGTCAGATATGGTCTTAGACAAGCTTAAGAGCTTGCTTAAGGGCCAAAGGACCATAAAGCCAAGGGTCAATAGGAATATACCTCCAAGGCCAAATACGATGCCCGTACGCACGCCTGAGGAAAAGCCAAAAAGGCCTTCACTCAAAAGTGCGACAAAAATCATCGAACTAAAGAGCAAAAGAAGGATCAAACTCCCCCGCAGAATCTTGTCTGTGTAGTACTTCTTTCTGAAGTTCTGAAGTTGTTGATCAAGTTGTGATGTTGATTGATTCATGGTAAGTGCGAATTACCCAGCTGTATTAATAATAAAAAAATGTAAATCTGTAAGCCTCAGCCCATTCTTGCTTTTTACGTAGACCCCTAATAGGAAGGTTTTGTTGCAAAAATCAATTTTAAAACAATTTTGCCTATAAATCCATGCTCAGCTTAATCGGACAATGGTCAGAATGTTTCACCTGATCCAGAATTTCCGCTCCCTTACACTTTTCCTCCAGGCTTTTTGTGAGCATTTGGTAGTCAATCCTCCAGCCTTTGTTATTTGCCCGGGCATTGGCCCGGTAACTCCACCAGCTGTATCGATCCGGTGTTTCGGGATGGTGTAAGCGGAAAGAATCCACAAATCCCATATCCAAAAACTTACTCACCCACTCCCGCTCATGCGGCAAAAAGCCTGAACTCGTTTTGTTTCTCACCGGATCATGAATATCTATCGGACGATGGCAAATGTTATAATCACCCGATATGATAAGATTGGGAAAAGTTTTTTTCAAATTCTCGATATAAACATAAAAATCTTCCAGAAAATCCTCTTTAATCGCCTGTCTATGGTCTCCACTGGAGCCCGAAGGGATATATACGCTGATAATCGAAAAATTATCATAATCAGCTCTCAGGATGCGTCCTTCCAGGTCATATTTTTCCATTCCACTGCCTACTTCGACATGCTTAGGCTTTTCCTTTGTAAAAATTGCCACCCCACTATAGCCTTTCTTTTCTGCTGAATGCCAATATGTATGGTAGCCTTCAGGTTGGAGAAAGCTTTCATCTAACTGGTCTGGCTGAGCTTTGGTTTCCTGCAAACAAAGAATATCCGGACTTTCCTGCTGTAGCCATTCAAAAAAATCTTTTTTGGCGGCAGCCCGGATGCCATTAACATTGTAAGAGATGATTTTTTTCATAGAAAATTGAAAAATACTTGACCAAATTTAAAGGTATAAAACTTCAGTTACTATTTTCACTTTATCAGTCAAAAAAGCCAGACTGCACTTTCGGCATACATCAAGCGTTTTTAAATTTGGCCGATAGCTTTTGCAATGAATTTTTAACACAAATTGTATGAAAATCAAAGAATCCCTTGTCTGTAGCATTCTGCTCCTCTTCGCTCAATTTCTTTTTTCTCAAACTGCTGCCCAAACTCCTGTAGGAAAGTGGAAAACGATTGACGATGAGACCCATAAAGCCAAGTCTGTTGTCGAAATTACCAAAGATTCAAACGGAAAACTCCATGGCAAGGTAATCCAACTATTTCGCGAACCAGACGAGGACCAGGATCCTATTTGTGACGAATGTTCCGGTGACAAAAAAGACCAAAAAATCATTGGGATGGAAATCCTTTGGGACCTTAAATGGGACAAAGACGACCAGGATTGGCAGGGAGGCGATATCATGGATCCTGATAATGGAAAGACCTATGATTGCTACATCAGCCTGGAAAACGCAGATAAGCTCAAAGTAAGAGGCTATATCGGCTTTTCTCTTTTTGGTCGTACACAATACTGGCACAGGGTCAAATAACAGCAAGTAAGCTTCTCGCCTCTCTATCCATTCTCCCCCCTAAAATGATCCCAACCCTGAGCCTCAACATCAGCTATGCCACCTGTATCCAGTAAAATCTGGATTTGCTTTTCATCCGGGGTGATTTTCCCGATAATATGAAAATTGCCCGATGATTTCACTTTATCATAATCCTTCAAGGGAAGGGTAAACATCAACTCATAATCTTCTCCTCCATTCAAAGCGAAAGTGGTAGCTCCAATTTGGAACTCCTCAGCCACTTTAAGTGTCTGATAGTCAAGGTTTAACTTGTTTGCATAGATCAAAGCACCTACTTTGCTTTGGTGGCAAATATGGTGTAACTCACTGGCGATACCATCGCTCACATCGATCATAGCCGAAGGCCTGACGCCCATCTCCCGCAGCTCCTGGATGATATCCCCCCGAGGTTCAGGCTTCAACTGTCTTGCCACCACATAATCGTAATCAGAAAGATCCGGCTGCAATTCAGGATTGTTTACAAAAGAATTTTTTTCCCTCTCCAGCACCAGCAAGCCTGCATAGGCTGCTCCCGCATCTCCGCTGACGCAGATCAGGTCATTGGGCTGCGCGCCAGATCGATAGACGATCTCTTCTTCTTTGGCCTGGCCAAAGGCTGTTACCGAAATCACCAGTCCCTGCCTGGAACTGGTCGTATCTCCTCCCAGCAAATCAACATGATAGCGCTCGCAAGCGAGCTTGATGCCTTCGTACAACTCGTCGATCGCCTCGACGGTAAAGCGATTGCTGAAAGCAATCGAGACCGTGATCCCAAAAGGGACTGCATTCATCGCAAAGATGTCGCTGAGGTTGACCGCGACAGCCTTGTAGCCGAGATGGCGCAGCGGGGCATAAGAGAGATCGAAGTGCACGCCTTCGGCGAGCAGATCCGTGGTGTATACCTGCACCAGGCCATTCCCAATGGGAACCACGGCGGCATCGTCGCCTATGCCTTTGATCACCTGGTTGTGGGTGGTCTTAAATTTATTTTTGATTCGTTCGATCAGACCGAATTCTCCTAAGGTTGAAATGGGGGTCATATCGTATGTTTTAATTCACGGCATTCTCAAGGCCTAAAAAAAGGAAAAAATCCCCCTGAGAATCTTGTGGCTGCAAAACTGCAAGCCTTTGGGCTTACATCAAAATCTCAGGGCCTTTATTGGCCGGGAAGGGGCATGGTACCCAGGCTGCCTGGGGAGAAAAATCCGATCAAAAGCCAAATAAGCATCAGTCCTAATGCCAGAATAAGGATAATGCTGCCTTGCTGACGGGATTCTTTTTCCTTCTCAGGAATCTGTTCAGCGATTTTGCTGGAGAAAAGGCGATGTATCGCCAGGCTCAAACGGGCATTTACCAAAAAAATCAGGAGATAATAATAATCCAGCTTGAAAGTCTGGTCTGTAAATTTCATCAACACATAACAGCCCAGCATCACAAGACAAATCGCAAACAGGTTCCCCCTTTCCAATCTCTTGAGCCTGCGGCTGTCTGATTCATATTTTTTCACGCTCCACCTACCGCCGATCCAGCTTATACAAAGCAAAAGCACAAGGATAATCCAGTTCATTCTGTTATTTAGTTTGCAGTAGGCAGTTTCTGTTTGCAGCTGGTCTGCGATAGCATGAGGCAAGACTGCCTACTGCCCACCAGAAACTGCTAACTGACCCAAGGGCAAAGTTACGGAAAAGCAGCCAATTCTCAGGCGGCATTTTCTGCGAAAAAGGGCTTTGAGAATCTCCTGCATAATCTCTCTCTGTACCTTAGCACAGGCGCTGAAATGAGAAGCCAGCAAAATCCCTTTTAAATCTTCCTTCTTAATATCATTAATCTTCTTTTTTTATATAAATAAAGAATAGTAATACTAATGGAGCTGTGGATAATAGGGATAAGTTTTTGAATTTAGGCTTGACTTGGAAGTTGCCAAAAGGTTGTACACATAATATTTGCTCGCTATGGATTTAGAGCTTGTTCATTTTCAGGCATCTAAGATATCCTTTCCACATATCCACAGAGTCCGTTGTTTATAGCTTTTGGGATAAAAGAAAAAAAAGAAATTGTGAATATCAGGATGACAAGTGGGGGCTTTTTCCCCAGCTATTATCCACAAGCCTGAGCTATCCACGAAATCCACACTAATCCACATAGGTGTGGAAAGAGTTTATCCATAGTTGCCTTACTTTTTCCCCACTTATCCCCAATGACTGTTGAAAAGCTTTGGCTGAAAATCAGGCAGTTAAGAAAGTTATCATAAATGCTGTGGGAAATCGCATCGGGGCTTGATCGGGAGTAGAGTTTTGATATGAAGGGCTTAGTTCTTTTTCAACAAATAATCCCGTCGATACTCAGCATAAGGTAAATGTGCGGGTTGTTCAAATAGCTGAAATGTCAGGTCCAAATCCGCCGCGATGCGCCGCATTTCGCCTTCTGACCAGAATTTTCCCATATCACTATTGCCAAGCAATAGCTTCACCCGGTAGCGAAAGCGGTCTTTCGCCCTGCTATAATAGCGATTCAAATATTTGAAATCCGGCACATCTCCGATGAAGATCATCCCATCATCCTGAAGATATGGCAGCATGGCTGCAATGGTTTTTTTCCCTTTTGAGAAATTTTCAAAATATTGAAAAGAGAAGTAAAGGTTGATTTTGGTGAACTTTTGTTCAGCTGTGCAATAGTTCCCCTCTGAAACATCAGCTGCGCTGTATTGGATATTGGGCGCGGCAAATTGTGCTTTTGCCTGTTTTATTTGCTGAGGCGAAATGTCGATGGCGACCACTTCCTGGCAATGCTGGCTGAGCCGATGGCTAAGTAAACCGTTGCCGCAGCAAAGGTCCAACAAACGGTCCGTCGGACCGAGTTCCAGTTTTGCCACGATGTGTTGGACGATATCGTCCAGGATTTGCTCGGAGAGCGTGATGCCGGATTTTATCCGGCCGACTTGTATTTGCGGATTGGAATGAAGAAGGGCCTGGCGATCCCAAAATTCTTTCCAGTTCATAGAATTGATTAGCAGATGGGTAAATTAGCAGATGAGCAAATGTTTTCCATTTTCTAGATAAATAACTCTTTCGCATTTCGATTGGTAGCTGCCGCAACTTCGTCGTAAGTCATGCCTTTCAGCTCTGCAATTTTTGCGCAGACATATTGGGTATAACTGCTCTCATTTCGGCGGGGTTTGTCTTTGCGGTGGGGTTCGGGAGGAAGGTAAGGACTGTCCGTCTCCAAAATGATCATATCCAAATCCGCTTCTTTTACCATAGCCTGCACATCTTTTCGGTAAGTGACGATACCACCGATGCCGATACTGAAATTGCCCAATTGCTGAATGCGCTCTACCTGCGCGATGTTTCCATCGAAACAATGAAGGACGCCTTTCAGGGAAGCATCATGATGCTTTTCGATCATCACGATGGTTTCATCGATGGCGTCGCGTGCGTGCAGGATGATGGGGAGCGCCCGCTCTTTGGCCCAGTTGATTTGAATAGCAAGAGATTGCTTCTGAATATCCAAAGTTGATTTGTCCCAATATAAATCCAAGCCCGTTTCGCCTATGGCGTGATAGGCGAAGCCTGAATTTTCAAAATTGCGTTTCAATTTTTCCAGTACTTCTTCAAAATCAGCTTTCACGCTGGAAGGATGCAGGCCCATGGCCGGGAAGAAAAAGTCTCTGTCCTTTTCCACCAAATCATGCATGGCCTGAACAGAGTCCAGGTCAATATTGGGGAGGTAAACGGCTTCGAGCACCTCTTTGGCGCGGCTGATTACCTCGTCTATATCTGGATTAAATTTTGAAGAATATAAATGAGAATGGGTGTCTATTACTTTCATGTGCAGCATTTTGCTGCAAATTAGTGGCTTTTCTCTTCAGCAGGCAACCCCCTGAGAAATTCAGAGATTTCCAGCGGGGAATAGTAAATCAGATAAATCGCTGAAAGCGGCAGGAGGATCAGGGCGATGATGAGAAAGAAGCGGTAGAATTTTTTGTCGAAAGCCCAGTTTTTATATGGAAAAACAGCCGCCAGAAATGACAGCAAAGTTGCGCCGGAAAAAACGGTAACAAAGAGAAAGAGAAAGCCTACTAACCAAACACCTGCAATTTGGGTGAGCATATAGTATTTTTTCGCTCCATGATGCAAAGGCATCCAGGCGACACTTCCCAATATCCACAGACCGAGCAGGTACCTGAGTAGGCTGAGATTCTGTTTTAAATAATTTTTTGACATATCGGGCTTTCTTTCCCAGTAGATGTGTAGTTACAGACGGCTCAATAAGTCGGCCTTTTTTTCTTCATAATCCAGCATCGAAACCTTGCCGTCATTGTATCGGGCATACAGCATGTCAATCGTGCGCATGATTTCATCACGCAGATTCAGCCAATCGAGCTCGGTATTGCTATACCCTTCGTAGGTTTTTTCTACCAAAGCATCGGAGGTGGGATCATAAGTTGACAAACCTTCGAAAACCCTTTTGAGGCTGTGGGCGACTTCTTCGCTTTTTACTTTGATTCGGTGCTGAAGATACTGCCCTTTTTGGTTAACAAAAATCGTGATGCTTCGCCCATCCTGCTGGACCTCTTTGAGGTCCTCATACAGGAAAGCGCCATCCTCAAAAAAACATTTTTCATCCGTAAAAATGACCATTTCTGACCCAAACATTCCTCCCTCAAAATACATGGCCACCACATCATTGGGGCTGCTGATGCGGGTATCTTTCATCAGGGCTTTGCCCAATTTTACTGCGGGAAGTTTGGGCACACGGTAAAAGCCTTCATCTTCATTATGCGGAAAAAACTCTTTTAAATAGTCTCTATACATATTTTCGCTCTTTGATATAGTCAACAATTTCTTCTGGAACCAGGCCCTCCAGTTTGCCACCATAGCGAATCACTTCGCGGATAATGGTAGACGAAATATGTATCGTCTCGGGATGGCTGTGTAGATAGACCGTTTCTATCTGATCATTGAGGTGACGGTTGATCAGGCTGGTAGGCTGCTCGTAGGTCAGGTCGGTATATGACCTGATGCCGCGCAGCAGGTTGGGCGCGCCATGTTCCATGGCGCAATCGACTGTCAGCCCTGTGAAGGAAACGACCTTCACGCGATCAAAAGCCGCAAAAGTGCGCCTCAACATTTCCATCCGTTCCTCTTCCGTGAAGAGGTATTTCTTCTGGCTATTGATGCCAATAGCAACAATCACCTCATCAAAAAAAGAGAGACCGCGCTTCACGATTTCCTCATGACCGATGGTCACGGGGTCGAAAGAACCAGGAAACAATGCTTTTGCCATGTTGATAGGTTTTTAACCAAAGTTAATCTGAAAAAAAGAAACTCAAACTGCTATCGCCATAAGTTCTGCAGAATTGAAAATCTTGCAAATGAGAGTAATCGCTCCCTTTGCGATGTTCCAGGATCAGCATCCCTTCTTCCGTGAGCAGTTGTCGCTCCTGGATAAGGCTAACTAAGAGTTGCTGATCTGGCATATCATAAGGGGGATCCATAAAGATCAACTGAAAACGCTGGTCAGTGGTTTGTAAAAATTTTTTTACATCCATGCAAAAACTGTGAGAGATGGGGCCGATTTGCCATTCTTTCACGACTTTTTGCAGGAAGCGAATGCTTCCTTTGTGGTTATCTACAGAATAGACTGGATCAGCTCCCCGGCTGATACATTCGAGGCTGATATTTCCCGTTCCGGAAAAAAGATCCAAAACGGCGATGCCTTCAAAATCCATATAGTTATGGAGAATGTTGAAGAGAGACTCTTTGGTGCGGTCTGTTGTCGGCCTTGCCGGCAGGTTTTTGGGACAATTCAACTGCCGGGAGCCGTATTTTCCTCCGATGATTCGCATGCTTCAAATGTAGGGAAAATGTTTTCTAAGCTGTCTTTTTAACAAAAATTACACGCAAAGCTTTATATTAACACGTTTAATAAGAAAAAAATCGCACTCCCAACCTTCGCATAGGTTCCTGCGATATGAGAGTGAAATTATTTCAAAATCGCTTTACAACATGAAACGCAAATTATATATGAAAAAGAACATCTTTGTTGTCGCCTTATTTATGCTGGCATCTGCCAGTCAGCTTTCCGCTCAAATGACAGATCGGCTTGTGCCGCATTTTGGATATATGTATACACTCCTTACAATGGAAAACGCAGACTTCGAATCAGCTCCTTTTCCACTGGGGTTTAATGCAATATCAATTGGGACTTATTATACTTTGGCACAGACCAAAGATATCGTAAGTGTAGGTCTTGATCCTAATCTTAACTTTGGCCTTAATTTTTCTAATACCGGAAATGTGAATTGGTATCTCCAGGCACCTATTTTTGTGATGGGGCGTTTAGGAGCAAATTCAACCTCCTACAATACCCAAAATATTGGATTAGGTGCTGGCCTTGGAATGATAACATCCTATATGAGTTTTAAAGGCGGCCCTGTAAATGTGAAAGAATTGTATTCCAATCCGGCAGCGGTTATAGAAGGAACTGTCAATTCCCGAGGGAGCAATATCACAGGTCGCATAATGTTTTCCTTGGCACCAGCCAAAGGAACAGGCGATTTGTTTGCGATAGACGGAAATTTTCGAACCCGGATATTCGGTGTTGGATTGATCTACGGATTTTAAGCTATCGCAGGATCATCCATTTCAAAAGCTGCTGTGCATTGCCTTTTGAGATGTGAATAAAATACATGCCTGTCTGCATCGACTCAGTTCGAAGCAGCAGGCTTTTTTCATGTGGCAAGAGCAAATGCTCTTGCAGCAAACGCCCCTGCGCATCAAAGATGCGGATCGTCAGTTTTTCTGCGAAAAAACTGTCAAATTCAAGCCTGCTGGATTCCAAAGTAGGATTCGGAAAAAGACGCGCAGCAAAAGTATCGGAAGAAAGGATTTCTTCCACATCCGTCCTCACGCCTTCCGGCGCATACAGCATGGCAATGCCGGGGTCGGCAGGTTGCGTTTTACGCCCCAAAATGTAGAAATCCGTTTTCGCCAAATGAAAACCAAGATTGCCTCCAATTTTCCCCGGATTGTTGTTAACCGTCACCGCCTGCCAATTTTGCCCATTATTTTCCCTTCTGAGCAAACGGATTTCCTCTGTATTTCCAATAAAACTATACAGTATCCAGGGATTCATGAGAGGATCCAAAATGAGCTGTAGGGATTTTCCCAAAACATTTTGCGGAGATGCCAAAACAAGGTGGTTCCGCCAGCTGGAGTCTGGATATTGCTCGATCAGGTGAATGCAGCTATTGGTAATTTCGCGAAAACAAATGACAGGCCGACCATCTGTACGATTTCGGATATCCAAAGAGGCGGCATTATAGGCAAAAGAATCCGTCAGTGCTGCTATTTGCCAACTGCCATTATCATACACAGCATGCATCACTTTTTGGCCTATGCCTTTTATGTAAGTGAGGTGAATGCGATTGGAAAAATCTGTCGAAATGGCATGTGGCCTCCCCACTATAATGCTGCTATCTACCCGGTGCATTTGCCAAATGCCATTGCCTGCCGATTTTGCGTGCATCAGCATTTTTTGATTTCTATCGAGATAGACGGCATGTATGCTGTCATTGGATAAGGCAAGCGCGGGATATTCCAGCGGAGAGGATCCATACAATGTATCTATAGCCCAACTGCCGGTTTTTCTATTTGCGATAAAAAGGCTGTTTTCATTTTTTCGGGAAAAAGCAGCCCAGGGAATGCCGTTTTCATCCAGCATCAAATCCGCTCCCTGAAATGGAATCGCCGAAGCATTCAAACTTTCATATAGCCAGCTTCCACTGCTATTTTCACCATATATCAGTTCGCCTTTTACTTTTTCATCAAAAAGGATGTGGAGAGGATTTGCGCCGCTGCTTGTATCCATGGTCGAAGCAAAAACAGCAGCTCGTTGCTGTTTTTGTGTACCCAGCCCATAACGCCAGTTTCCACCAGAAATATGACGCGCCGCCATGTTAAAATTGTTGTTGTCAATATTATGTAAGCCTATAAAGAGGCTATCTCCGATGATTTTACAAATCAAAGGTGCATCCGTTTTTATTTGCCTAAAAACAGTGTCCAGGTCCCAATTTTGTCCTTTGTCGCGGGAGAAAGTGAGGATGGCAGTGTTGCTGCTCAGGTCGTAATAAGCGATATAAACAGAATCTTGCCCGATCGCAGAGAGTGCAAAATAGGACCGCATGCGGTTGTCACGCGGAGGTGGGACAAACTGATGAAACCCAACAGAATCAGCAGGGCGATGCAAGTTGATGGATGTGTAGAAAAAATTGCGGTAAGCACCCGGCCGGCTGCTTGTATTATGGGTAGACACCAGGCCATAGGCCTCGGATAGACCATAGGTAATATGCAGGATGCTATCGTCTTGCAGATGGAAATCAGGATAATGAAATCCTTCTTCATACCGTATGGGCACAGCCAAATGCCTTTCTACAGAATCAAGCCGCAAAGCTTTCCAACTCTGTATACCTGAAGGAGAAGAAGAAAAAAGCATCAAATCGTGGTTGTACAGAGCATTGGTCAGGACGAGCAAGCTGTCGCCAGAAGAGAGAATTTTGCAAAATTCACCAAAGCGATCCTGGGGTTCGGGGATAAAAATATAACAATTGGGCCAGGTCGTTATGGGGAGATCCAGGTCATCAACTTGCCAGGATCCTGATTTTCTGACAGCCACATTGAGGTCCATCTCATAATAGATCGGTGCGGTGGTCGTAAAAGCCGGGGTACAACTCCCAAAGTTATGAACGCGCGCATCAAAATATGCGATGGCGGGATTTCCATTTGAATCAAAAGTGAGATCAAGAGAAGGCTTTCTGTAACTGGTCCACTCAAAATCTGTACGATAAGGGCCAATGAGGCTATCTTCATGGACGTACTCAAGACTCCATGTTCCATTCAGGGAAGCATACACCAGATCGGCTTGTTCATTTTTATTTTGTAAAAATGCGATGTGTGGCTGCCCTGTATTGTCCAGGGCTATGGCTGACTGGAAGCCTGCTGCCATCTGTGGCGCAACAGCTTCTTTTTGCCAGAGTCCTGTACTTTTTTCCCTTTTTGCAAAAAACAATTGATCTAAATCCTTTTCCCAATACGACATATAGATGTCCCCATTGGGTGCAACAACAACATCCGCGTTGGCACCCGCGAAGAGGTCATCTGTTAGGATGTCATCATACTGCCAATTCAAAAATTGAGCTGAGGCAGAAGATGTTAGAAAAAGCAGGCAAATTGCCAGTATCCATCTGGGATTAGGAAATCTGTTGGTCATGGGCATTTCGAATATCTTTTAAAATGAGATTGATGCTGGTGCGGTCTTTCCAGGTATTGAAGGTCGGTTGAAAGGCGATATCAAGGGAAAGGCAGTTGAGTGCTTCCCATTTTTCAGCAAGCTGAAACCCCATTGCGGTAAATACTTTACCGTTTTGCTTCAGCAACAGCCGTACATGTGCTTCTTTCAGAATCATGGCTTCCAGAACTTCAACCTCGCGGCTGATAAAAACGGGGCGCATATTCATCGGGCCAAAAGGCCCCATTCGCTGCATCAGGCGGATAAAACGATCATCTAACTGATCAAAGCTGATCTGCTGATCGATCTCCAAAAGAGGTTCTTTTTGGGCGGGGGTGATTCTTTCAGAAACGATCGTTTCAAAGGCGAGGGAAAAAGCAGGAAGCATTTCTTCCTTGATAGTCAGGCCTGCGGCATATCTATGTCCTCCAAATTGGAGGATGTGCTCCTGGCAAGCTTCGAGTGCTTCATACAGATTGAAGCCTGCGACGGATCGGGCCGATCCGACCCATTTGCCTTCTGACTTTGTCAGCAGGACGGTCGGGCGATAGTATCGCTCGATGAGACGGGATGCGACGATCCCGATAACGCCTTTGTGCCAACTTTCCTTGTACAAGACCGTGCTGTTTTTTTCAAAATAACGATGATCTTCCAGGATCAGGTCACAGGCCTCTTCGGTAATTTGCTTATCGAGTTCTTTGCGTGCGGTATTGGAAACGCCGAGGGCGTCGGCGAGCTCTTTCAGGTCTTCTTTTTTTCCTAATAAAACATTCACTGCTTCCATGGCGTGGGTCAGCCTGCCCGCCGCATTGACATGCGGCCCGACAAAAAACACCAGATCAGAAATGTCCCATTCCCTTTTGCGGTCGGACAAATCCATGATGGCTTTGATGCCTTTTTGCGGCTGGGATTGCATTTTTTGTAAGCCAAAAAATGCCAGGGTGCGATTTTCCCCCACCAAGGGCACGATGTCGCAAGCAATGCTCAGGGCAAGTAAATCCAGCAATTCTTTTTCTGGATCAAAATCAGCCTTTAGAGGCTGGTAGCCAGCTTCTTTCAATTTGTGATGAAGGGCGACGGCCAGTTTATAGCCGACACCGCAACCTGTCAATTCTTTAAAAGGATAAGGGCAATCCGTTCGTTTCGGATCGAGGATAGCCAGTGCCTCTGGAAGGATACTTCCAGGGTTGTGGTGATCACAGATGATCACATCTATGTTTTTTACGTTGGCGTAGGCGACTTTTTCCACGGCCTTGATGCCGCAATCCAGCACGATCATCAATTGTGCATTTTCTGCCTCGGCATAGTCAACACCCGAAAAAGAAAGGCCATAGCCTTCTTTGTAGCGATCGGGAATATAATGGGCAAAATCAAATCCCCATGCCGCAGCAAAAATGCTCCAGAGGGCTACGGAGGTTGTGCCGTCTACATCATAATCGCCATAAATCAGGATTTTTTCTTTTTGTTCAAAAACCTGTATCAGGCGGGATACTGCCACATCCATATCTTTCATGAGAAAGGGATCGGGCACATCCGTCATTTGCGGAGCAAAATAATATCGGGCTTTTTCATAATCGTCTATGCCTCTCTGGACGAGGATGTTGGCGAGAGTCAGGGGAAATGGAAGTTTGTTGCTGAGATTTTCAGCTAAAGCCTGGGCCTTTGCTTCATGGGCAGGAGGCCGCAGTTGCCACTTGAGTTGGGACGTTGTGCTAGTTTTCATGCTTCTTTTTCCCATATCAGACGCAGATCGTCCGCCGAGATCAACAGATGATGCAAATCATTCCTGCTTGACAGGTTAAAGTTACCTACTTTCCCCTATTTTCCGAATACCGTCTTTAAGTTGACTCTTTCTGCAAAAATCTATAAATCGGAAGGGAATTTTCCTAAACAAGAATTTTATGCAAATCATTCCAGCACTTTATATTAAAGATGGCAAAGTAGCCATATACAAGCCCGGCGATTTTGAAAATATTGAGTTTTTGCCAGATGATCCCTATGTGCTTGTGGAAAAAATGGACAAGCTCCAAATTGGAAATATCGGTCTGATAGACATAGACGCCACATTGGGGACAAAGACCAATGCCGGATTGATAGGCTCTCTTTCCAATATTACCATCACAACCTTGCATGTCGGAGGCGGAATCAAAAACCTGAGTTACCTGAAATCTCTTCAGTATGCAGGAGTCGATTATTTTATCATCGGTGCTGCAGTTTTTGGTGCAAGCGATTTTTTGAAAGCTGTGAGCGAGGCAGAAGATGTGAAAAGCGATAAAATCAGCATTGCCATCAATGTGCTGGATGGAAAAGTAACCCACCATGCCTGGATGGGAAACTTGACTATTTCCCCGGAAGAAATTATCAGCAGTTGTCGGGAGATGGGATTCAAACGCTTTATCATCAGCGATGTCCGAAGCAGCGATCCCGAAGATGGCCCGGATATGGCATTTTATGCCTCTATTATTCAAAAGTTTCCAGATTGCCGCATCGGTGCGGCGGGCCACATCAATACCTTTGATGACATCGAGGCATTGGAAGGCATCGGCGTAGATGCCGTCGTGATTGGAAATGAAATTTACAAGGAGAAAGGGCTACTGGAAAAAATAGCTATTTTCAACGAAAAGAAAAGAAAATAGCAACCCGAAACGGGATACTTCGGGGACTCAGGACAGGACCCCAAACTATTCCTCCAGCCCTTCATAAGGCACAAAAACAAATTGCGCCACATCAGGGGTAACCACAAATATGCAGGCCCGCTCCATGGGGTCTCCATAGGTTTTTTTGAATTGCTGGAGCTTGTCGCCCAGCACGATCTCCCGTTTCATGAAGTCCTCCAGTATACTCACCCTGAAAAACCAGTTGAGCGGAAACTCCTCCTGGGTGAAAATCGGTTTGCCTATATTGACAAGCTCCTGCGATGCGATGAAAACGGGATATTCAGAGATGCTTTCTTCTATCACCGTTTCGGCGATTTGTTTCAGGGTTGGCGCGACTTGCGCCACATCACTTGTGAGAGATTCTATGATAAGTTCTAAATCCAAGATGTTCTTTTTATTAAATGGGGTTGCAAAGATAACACCTTCCCGGGATCATTCAGAAGTTCCCTCCAAACGTTTGTTATTTTTTACCCCCAAATCCCGCAAGCGCTCTGCGCGGTTCATCAAATTGCCCTTGCCATCGGCAAGCTTGCGCATGGCATCGGTATGGGTGCGGCTGGCCTGATCGAGGTGTTTGCCGATTTTGGACATTTCTTCCATAAAGCCTACAAATTTGTCATAGAGCATCCCACCCTGTCGGGCGATTTCTTCTGCGTTCTTGTTTTGGCGCTCCAATTTCCAGATGGAAGAGACCGTGCGCAGGCATGCCAGCAAAGTTGTCGGGCTGACAATCACGATGCGTTTTTCCCATGCAATGGAAAATAAATCAGGCTTTGCCTGCAGGGCCAGGCTAAATGCCGCCTCTATCGGCATAAACATCAGGACGAAGTCGGGGGAGTTGATTCCCTTGAGGTTGTGATAATGTTTATCGCTGAGTTGCTGCACATGCGTTTGCACGGAAGTGAGATGTTGCACCAAAAAGCGCTCTCTTTCCACGACTTCTTCTGTGAGTAAAAATTGCTCATAAGCAACCAAGGAAACCTTGGAATCTACGATCAGGTGCTTACTTTCCGGCAGTTTGATGACCACATCGGGATGAAAATGAGCGTTATCGCCATTTTCCAGTTTTTTCTGTACCTCAAATTCTTCTCCCTTGCGCAGGCCGCTGCTTTCGAGCACGCGGCTCAAAATCATCTCCCCCCAGTTTCCCTGGGCTTTGTTGTCACCCTTGAGGGCGCGGGTGAGATTTTGGGCATCTTCACTCATGCGAAGGTTGAGGTGAACGAGGTTCTCGATCTCTTTTTGCAGGTGGAAGCGTTCGCGCGCTTCTTTGTCATAGGTGTCCTGCACCTTTTGTTCAAAAGTATGAAGCCGCTCTTTGAGCGGTTCGAGCATGGCCTTAAGCTGCTCGCGGTTGTTGCTGGAAAGTTCCTCTGTATTGATCTTGAGGATGCGGTTGGCGAGGGATTCAAAGTTTCCCTGAAAATGCATTTGCAGCTCGGAAACCTCTTTTTTGTGGTCCACAAACTTTGTGGAGAGGTTGTTGTAATCGGCGCTTAGCCGACTGAGGTCAGCTGTAAGCTGGATGATGCGCTCTTCCCGCTGTTGGTGAACGATCCGTTCTTTGTCGAGGTCTTTCATAAAAATACTGAGTTGGTTTTTGGCCATCTCAGCCTGAGAAGAGGCGTGACCTTCGCGCCGAATCATATTCTGAAGCCTGTTATTTTGAATAAAATAAATGATCAGGCTGCCTGCTAAAAGTCCAAGAATAGAACCTATTGCAAAAGTTAATGGATCCAGCATATTAAGATTGTATAAAAAAAGATAGTAATTGCTAAGTAAAGATAGAAAAATGACCCATGTAATGCTAATGCAATTAGGAAAAGGAAATGAAATCTAAATCCTGTTTTTTTCGTTTAACTTTGTGTCAACGACAAAATTTTATTTTTTGAACTGATGAAACAACTATTGATTATACTGGCATTTCTGTTAGGGACACTATTTGCCACCAAGGCTTTGGCACAATTACCCGCTTTTGCATTCACAGACCTGGAAGGTAATGTATTTACGCAGCAAAACCTGCAGCCCAATTTGCCGACCATGGTGATGTATTTTGATCCTTATTGCGATCACTGCGAGCATCAGGCAAGCTGGATTAAGGAAGCTGAAAGCAAATTCAAAAATGTTCAATTGGTTTTTGTCACCACAGAACCGGAAGCAGATGCCACAGCCGCTTTTAAAGAAAGGATTTTCAAAGAAACCCAATTGAAGCACCTGCATTTTTTGATTGACAGTGACTTCATGTTTGATGGTTATTTTGAAGGCTATTATGAAGCGCCCAGCATCCTGTTGTTTGACAAAAATGGAAAAAAGGTAAAAACCTTTTCCAAAGAAACTTCAGCAGCAGACTTGCTCAAGTTTTTGCAATAAATCTCCTGCACATACTTATTCCCATTTACGCTTGTAAATTGCGGTGATTCTTGCGATTTCTTCTTTCGAAAAGAAATCGCAAAAATTGCGTTTTCCATATTACAGGCACCAAGCCATACATTTTTCCTTATTCAAATCATTTTTAATCTCATGAGTTTAAAAGACACACTCAACGAAGGCATCAAAACTGCCATGAAAGCCAAAGACCAGGCAAGCCTGCGCACGATGCGCGCATTGAAAGCAGCTATTTTGCTGGCCGAAACGGCAGAAGGCCGCGAAGCGGGCACAGGCCTCAGCGAGGCTGAGGAGCTGAAACTCCTGACCAAGCAAGCCAAGCAACGCCGTGATTCTCTGGATCAATTTTCAAAAAATGGTAGAGAAGACCTCGCTCAGACAGAGCGTGAGGAGCTCGAAGTCATCGAGCAATTTTTGCCTAAGCAGCTTTCAGAAGCTGAAATCAAAGCAACCGTAGAAAAAATCATAGCAGATACCGGCGCCAGCGGCATGAAAGACATGGGCAAGGTGATGGGAATCGCTTCGCAAAAAATGGCCGGAAAGGCTGATGGAAAGCTTATCTCGGCTTTGGTGAGGGCTATACTGGCGGGTTGATTTTTGGCATTGCATTTCTAAATAAAATGCCGTTAATTTGCTAGTAATCAAACCAAAAGGACCTCCTTCCGTAACCAAAACTTTAAGCAGTTGATTATTTTGTAAAACAATGGAAGCAGCATCACCAGGAATAGCGCTCAATTTTTTTGACATCATTGTTGTTATCCTGATAGGCATCGGGATGTACAGAGGATTTAAGAAAGGGATGGTAAGCCGTGTGGCTGCTATCATTGGTATTATTTTATCCATCGTTGCAGGCTTGAATTTTTCGAATGCAGCGCAGGATTGGTTGTCACAGAGATTGGCACTGGATCCCACGATCATCACGATCCTTTCTTTTGTGCTGATCGCTGTGGTGGTGATGGTGGTGGTTACTTTTGTTTTCAAATTTTTGGAAGACCTTTTTGCTAAAATGAACCTGGGCATCAACAATGCCCTGGGTTCAGTAGCCGGCGGCTACCTGACTGCCATCGGCATCAGCATCATTATCAGCATATTGCGTCCGCTGAATATTCCTTCTCAGACGAGTATCAGTGATTCTATGACGTATGAGCCTTTGCGCTCATTTGCTGTAGAGAACCTGCGCCTTGCGCTGGGCATCATGCCTATCGCCAAAGACGCATTGATGCGTCTCGATAACTTCGTCAAAGAAGAAGGCGGAAATGTGCAGCAAACACCCGAGCCTACCCAGCAGGCACCCAAGCCTACCCCTATTCGCTGATCCGGACTTTTTGATTTTCAACCTATGATTGTCTTCATAGACAACTACGATTCCTTTACTTACAATTTGGTTGACCTCTTTGCCCGCCACGAGCGGGTAAAAGTATATCGAAATGACCGCATTTCGATAGCTGAAATCATGGAACTCAGGCCGCAGGGCGTGGTGATCTCTCCCGGGCCGGGACGGCCCGAGGATAGCGGTATCTCATTGGACTTTGTCCAAAAACACCACCAGGATACGCCGATATTCGGCGTTTGTCTGGGCCAGCAGATTATCGGCCAGGTACTGGGCGGAGAGGTCGTCCGGGCCGAAAGACCCATGCATGGCAAAACTTCTTTGATTTACCATGAAGGTAAATCTGTCTTCCAGGGGCTGCAAAGCCCCCTGGAAATCATGCGCTATCACTCGCTTTTGCTGGCAAAAGAAAGCCTGCCCCAGGGGCTGAATATCACCGCCGAGACGGCGGAGGGCGAAATTATGGCCATCTCTCATGAAAGTTTTCCCCTTACCGCAGTGCAATTTCATCCAGAGTCTATCTTGTCCGAGGCAGGAGAACAGATGGTAAAAAATTGGATGGCAAGTTTGTGAAGGGTTTGAGCAATCCTTAATTTTACTTATTCTTGCCCAATATTGATATTCCCCTCCCTTTTTTGTAGGATTGAATAAAGCTTGCCTTTCACATGAAAATAGAATTAAAAAAAGAGAATGGTTTTAGTTATGTGGATGAGGGAAAAGGCCCTGTTATCCTCATACTCCATGGGTTGTTTGGTGCTTTGAGCAATTTTCGGTCAGTGATCGAAGAGTTCAGCAAAAAATACCGCGTCCTTATCCCTTCTCTTCCTATCTATGAAAAGAGTAAATTCAAACCCTCAGTAGAAGGTTTGACAGAATATGTGAGCGCTTTTGTTACTCACAAAGGTCTGACCAATTTTGCGCTTTTGGGTAACTCTCTGGGAGGCCATATTTCCCTGATTTATACCCTGCGAAATCCCGAAAAAGTAAACAGCCTGACGCTCACGGCGAGCTCTGGACTCTATGAGTCTGGCATGGGAAGTACTTTCCCCAAAAGGGGCTCCTATGATTTCATCAAAGAGCGGGTAGCTTATACCTTTTACTCGCCTCAGACGGCCACCAAAGAATTGGTGGATGAGGTGTTTAAAATTGTCAATGACAATTTCGCGGCTTTGCGTATCCTGCGCTTTGCGCGCTCTGCTCAATACCACAATATGCGGGACGAACTGGGTGATATTCAGACACCTACCTGCCTGATTTGGGGCTTGAATGACAACATCACTCCGCCCCGTGTCGCGCATGAGTTTGACCGATTGATCTCGAATACAGAGCTGCATTTTCTGGACAAATGCGGACATGCTCCGATGATGGAGCAGGCAGAATCCTTTAATACGATTTTTACAGAATTTCTTGCAAAACATCAGCCTGTGACAACTATTGAATAGCGGCAGTGGTTATGTTAATAAAAGCCTATTATGATTGCCAGAGAACTTATTTCAGATAGCATTCCACCCATAAAATCCACAGACAAGTTGGGGACAGCCCTCGACTGGATGCAGGAATTTAAACTCGGCCAACTGCCTATCGTGGATGGCGGTACTTTCCTGGGAATTATCACCGAGGAGGAGTTGCTGGATGCGGTAGAGCTGGAAGCGACAGTAGGTGAAACGCGTTTTTCGGTTTGGGACAGCGCCTATGCCACGGGCAATCAGCATCTTTTTGACATGGTCAAACTGATGAGCACTTTTCAACTGGATTTCATTCCTGTATTGGATGAGGAAATGAAATACATGGGTATAGTTACCCTAAAAGACCTGATGATGAACCTGGGCAATCAATTTGCCTTTCATGAGGCTGGCGGGATCGTCGTGATTGAAGTCGGCAAAAAAAGCTACGTGCTTTCTGAGATTGGCAGAATCGTAGAGTCTGTAGATGCCAAAGTGTTGGGACTCTTTGTGGACCCCAATCCCAAGACCGGCAATGTGCGGGTTATTTTGAAATTAAATGTCGAAGACCTGAGTAAGGTGGTCGCCGCTTTTGAGCGCTTTGACTATATCATCGTTGAGACTTTTCAGCATATAGATGCCCGAAACGATTACCGGCAAAATCTCGACAATTTGCTGCATTACCTAGATCTGTGATCAGAAATTGGATCCTTTCCAGCATTCTCCTCCTGACCTATGTCCTGGCTCATGGCCAATCCCAGGCTGATAGCCTGGTCTTTGTCCGTCAGATTGCCCTGTTGGGCAATGATCACACCAAGCCGCAAGTCATCTTGCGAGAGATGACCCTGCAGGAAGGCGACAGCCTTTCTCCTCGCCGATTGGCAGCAGAAATCGAAAAAAGCAGGCAAAATATTTTTAACCTTTCTCTCTTCAATGAAGTCCGCATACAATCCGAGATTGTGGCTGATCAGCTCTACCTGATTGTAGAGATGAAAGAGCGTTGGTACTTTTTTCCTATCCCCAATATTGATCTTGAAGAACGCAATACCTACGATCTGCTCCGCAACAAAAACCTGCACAGATTGGTCTATGGGCTCAATTTGCAATGGAAAAATGTGACAGGCAGAAATGAAGAAATCAATTTCTATGGGCAGCTGGGATTTTCTCAGCGCTTGTATGTAGACATCGTGCGGCCTGCGATCATCCCCAGTCAATTTATTGACTTGCTGGTGAAAGCGCGCTACATCCGCGAGCCGGAAATCATTTATGGCACCACCGATGCACGGGCTCAGTGGGGCGAAACATCGACGGAGCCTTTGCGGAGAACCAATTCACTGCGGGTAGGCCTGCGAAAGAGATTTGGCGATGTGCGCAAAAGCCTGCTTTTGGAACTGGGCTATCACCATTTTCAATTTTCAGATAGCATTTATTCTTTCAATCCTACTTTCATTCCTACTGCCGACGCGCAGCTGAGCTATCCCTCTCTGGTGCTTACTTTTTCCAATGACCAAAGGGACTATAAAGGATTTCCCCTGAAAGGCTATAAATACCAGCTGCTTTTTCGCCAGGTAGGTTTGGGCGAATGGGGAAGTACTTCTTTTACCAAAATGGGCCTGAGCTGGGCGCATCATTTGCCCCTTAAAAAGCGATGGAATTTCGCTTATGGGACACATCTGATGTTTAGCCAGGGCAAAAACATTCCTTTTTTTGAGAAAAACTTTATTGGGTACCGGACCGGAGAATTTGCCGGGATCAGCTATGATTTGCGCGGATACGCGCCTTTTACGATAGATGGCAGTTTTTTGAATATGACCAAGACAGAGCTTAAGTATGCGCTTTTTCCCATACAGCAAGTCAGCATCAGGCAAGTTCCATTTGAAAAATTCAAAAACTTCCCGCTGGGCGTTTACCTGACAGCCTTTACAGATATGGGCTATGTGAAAGACAATACTTTCAACAATGAAGATCAATTTCTCAAAAATCAGCTTTTGTATGGTTATGGTGTGGGTTTGAATATCATTGGCTTTTATGATAATTTGCTAAGAATCGAGTTAGCTCGAAACCATCTCAACCAAACGGGCATTTACCTTTACGGACTTGTATCTATAAAATGAAAATAGCCATTTTCGGCCGGATCACCGACAATACAGACTATCAGTCTCTATTCAATTTTTTTTCCTACTTACTGGGGAAAGAAATCCGCTTTTCCTTATATGAAAAATATGCCCGACAGCTGACAAAGGCCTACCCGACTTTGTTGGAAGGACTTGATCTGGAGTGCTTTAGCTATCGGGAGGAGCTGGTGAGCTGTCGCTATGTGGTTTGTCTGGGGGGAGATGGCACGGTGCTGGAAGCGGTTCGCTTTACGGGCCCTCTGTCAAAGCCCATCATGGGCATCAACTTTGGTCGCCTGGGCTATCTGGCGAGTGCCAGCAAGACCATGGTTGTCAAAGCCATGGATGAATTGCTCAATGATAAATATAAAATTGATGAACGAACGCTGATTGCGGTTGAGTCGAATCCGCCGGGTTTGTTTGGCAAAAACAATTTTGGCATCAACGACATCACCATTCACAAGAGCAATACCAATGAGATGATCACGGTTCATACCTACCTGAATGGTGAATTTTTGAATTCGTATTGGGGAGATGGGCTGATCTTATCTACGCCTACCGGCTCTACGGCTTATAACCTTTCGGCGGGCGGTCCGATTATTTTTCCGAATTCGGGTTCATTGGCCATCACGCCGATTGCGCCGCATTCTCTCACGGTAAGGCCGGTGGTGATCCCCGATCACTGGACAGTGGCTTTTGAGATCGAATCGCGCTCAGGCGAGGCCATGGTCGCGCTGGATACGCGCACCGAAAAGGTCAAGACGATGACGGCCATTGCCATCCGCCGTGCGGATTTCAAAGCGCGCCTCGTGCGCGTCTCTTCCACCAGCTACCTCAATAATTTGAGGAAGAGCCTGATGTGGGGAAGTGATAATCGGAATTGAGGAAGTTTTGGGTTTCGGGTTTTGAGTTTCGGGTTTTGAGTTTCGGGTTCCGGGTTACAGCCTGCCATTTTGGTATTCCTGGATGTAATACTGGACATTTTCCCAGTCTACAGCTATATAAATGCCAGCGGCAATAAGTAATCCCAGGAGAACTGCGAGGGCGATCTTTCCGGGAGAATATGGCTTTTTCCCATGAACTTTTCCTGTCTGTCCATTGATGAGAAAGCGGTACACTTTGTTTTTGAAGTTGTAGGATGAAATCCAGAGAGGGAGGATGATGTGTTTGAAAGTCTGTTGGGACTTGTGGGTATCTACGCGCAGACCGCGCTGGGTGTCTCCGCCCAGCTGGCTGGAGCACATCCGCTGGATCTTTTGATCCATCTGGCGGTCGGCTATATGATAGCCGTTGTCCACTTCTATATCGTAAATCTCGGCTTCCCAGCCGACGAGCAGGCGCGGATCGTAATTGACCAACTCTTTGAGGTGGTAGGGGAAAATGCGCTCAATGTCTTCCTGGTTGATGACCCCGGAACCCAGGACGAGTACATCGTCGAAAAAATGGCTCAGGTGGCCACTCCTTCTCACCCAGCGCACTTTTTGTACCTGAATGGTTTCCCACTGGCCGTTTCTTCTTACGCGTTTGGACTCATAATAATAATAGCCTGCCTCTCCCCTCCAGTCAGACTCCGTCTGTGCGTCATAGGTCCAAAATGGCAAATAAATGCCATGGAGTTTTTCTACATGGGCGAGCTTTTTCAGTTTGCCGGGATGAAACCATCCCTTCCTGATCCATTCTTTAAACTGGGCGAGCCCCTGCTCCCGGCTGATGAAAAAGGGGATGATCCCCATGGGCTGGATGAGCTGGCGCTTGTGCGCCTCCAGGTTGACATTTTTTGACCCACAGAAGCCGCATTCTACTTTCACAGTCTTGCTTTCCACCATAAAACTGGCGCCGCAGTTCTCGCACCCAAAGACTTTTTTCCCTATTTCCTCCGGCAGAAAGTCCCGCGCTTTGGCAACAGCATGCGCCAAAGAATGCTCGACCACCTGGTCGTTGGAGCTGTTGATTTCTTCTGTATTTCCACAAAAATCGCAGGAAAGCTTGTGCAGCTTGGCGGAATAATACAATTGGCTGCCGCAATTTTTACAGGGCAGACTGAGCGTTTGTTCCAGATAGGATGGCTGGTTTTGATCCATGGTGAAAGTTAAAAATCAATTGTGGTAAAACCATGTTTTTGACTCCGACTTTTTCCGTCGTGAAATAGGAATGGTAGAACCATCTTGTACGCAAAAAGCATCACCTTTCATTTTTTCGACATGAAACCGATTTACAATAAAAGACCGATGACACCTAAAGAAACCTTTTCCGTCTAGTATTTCTTCAAAGAAACCGAGTGTTTTGGCTGAAAGTTTGGTTTTGCCATTTGATAAATAAAGGGTGCTATAATTTCCATCTCCTTCGATTTTGACAATCTCCTGAAGGACCAGTTTCATTCCCCCTTCCTGGGTAGGAAGAAAAAGCACCTGCTCCTGTACATTTTCTTTTTTGAGGTTTTCCAGTGCCTGCCTGATTTGAGGCTGATTATCGGGAACATATCCCTGGATACGAAACCGGCGGAGTGCCTGAGCAAGCTCTTTGGCGTTGATGGGTTTCATCAGATAATCCAATGCATTGAACCGGATTGCCTGGATGGCATATTGGCTGTGGGCTGTCACAAAGATGGTTTGGAAATCAATGCGATCCAGACTCGCCAGGACCTCAAAGCCATTCATATCCGGCATTTCGACATCCAGAAAAACCAGATCAGGCCTGATGCTTTGAATTTTTTCTACTGCTTCTGTTCCAGAGGTTGCGATGGCGGCGACGCCGATTTCCGGATGGGCGTCTTCCAAAAGATCAGCTAATACTTCCCGATGGAAGGCTGTATCATCCACAATAATGCTTTGTATCTGCATGCAGCGTATATCGTTCACAGGTGAAAAAGGGACGATAAGTTCATATTTTATTACCGTTTAATCAACCGATCGACCGCTTGATAAGCAGATTTGGCCTATGAAGAAATAGCTTCCCTTCTTTACATACAAGCAACCAAAGGATGAAGTAGAGAAATACACAAAAAGAATCATCATGAATACCACCGCAAAAATTTTTATCGTAGACGATGAGCCTTTGCTCACAGAAATGCTCAGCGATTATCTCATGGAACAAAATCCTGCGCTGACCATCGAAACATTCCCTACAGGGGAAGCCTGTCTACCCCACCTTACAAAGAATCCCGATCTGGTGATATTAGATTACTATCTGAATTCCAGGGAAAAAGATGCCGCCAATGGTATTGATATCCTCAAAGAGATCAAAAGTAAAAATAAAGCATTGCCTGTCATCATGCTGTCAAGCCAGAAAAGCTATGGCACGGCGGCGCAGACGATCATGTATGGTGCCATCCACTATGTAATCAAAGGCAAGGACGCTTTTTCAGAAATTCACGAACTTATCCAAACAAATGTATAACATGGTTGATCTCAGCTTTCTCGAACAATTTACCAAAGGGAATAAGCGCAAAATGAAGCGCTACATCAGCCTCTACCTGAATAGCGCCCCGGAAGCCTTCCGCCAGATTGAGCGTCACATGCAGACAGGCGACTGGGATCAATTGCAGATTCAGGCGCATTCCCTCAAGCCGCAGGCGGATTATGTGGGGATAGAATCGCTCAAGACGACATTGGTTGAAATGGAAGAGGCTGTCAAAAACAGGGAGTATGAATTGCTGCCCTTCTTATTTGACAGAGCCAGAGATATTCACGCAGAGGCAGCGTTTCCGCTCAAGGGATTTTTAGGGGAATTGTAAATCAGGATATTAAAAAATCATCAATGAATCTTTCGCATTACGTATCGATGTTTCTGATTGTGCTGATGATGCTGGGCGCATCTCCTTTGCAGGCGCAAGCTGCTCGTGCAGATTCGCTCTTTACGATTCTTTCGGATACGACTCGCCAAGCCGCGGAGCGGGTGGAGGCATTTTACCAGCGATTCGAGCCGCTGCTGATTGATGAGCGCGATAACCCGGAAGTGGCGCGATGGATTCCCTACTTGAGAGAGGTTCAGGAACTGGCTATGGAGTATGGCCAGGAAAAATACATGGGAAGGTTTTTGATACTGGAAGTAGGAGCCCAAACTATGATGATGAATAATATGGAGAAAGGCTGCGAGTTAGTCCCCCGGGCGCTCAAGGCTGCCTGGAAAGCTCATG
This sequence comes from Bacteroidia bacterium, assembly GCA_030430205.1. Classification (GTDB taxonomy): domain Bacteria; phylum Bacteroidota; class Bacteroidia; order J057; family J057; genus JAUIGE01. The sequence goes on from JAUIGE010000001.1 coordinate 449,547, forward strand.
ACTTCCCTAGTCTCTCCTTTGCCATGGCGTCTTTGAAATCCTGTCAGGACCAGCAATTACTTCAGCTTGATCAGGAAACCTATGAGTTGTATCAACATATTGAAGCGATGCTGATGCAGGATACTTTTCACAAAGAAAAACTGCCGCTGTACCTACCACTGCTGATGGACGCGTATAAAACCTCCCAACTCCCACGGGCTTTAGATATCGCCCAAAACATGATTAAGGCTTATGAGGAAGACTCCTCCCAGCATCAAATAGAGTATTTCGAAGCCCTTGCATATGCCGGAAGCATCATGCATCTGATTGGTAACTTTCAGGAATCGGAAAAGTACTTACTCAAAGGATTGGCTCGAGCAAACGATGATAAGGTTTACAGAGGAAGAGTAAATACTGATTTGGCAATACTCTATTCAAGCATGGAGCAAATATCAAAAGCCCATGCCAATCTCGATCGTGGATTGCAAATCATGGCAGGGGAGGCAACTTGCAGGCCTTGCATCATGCGCGCCCATCGAATCAGGGCAGATATCTTCAACCAGGAAGGAAAGCATCAGGAAGCATTGGAAATACTGAAAAAAACGTCCTATTTCTATGAACAGGAGGAAAGGGGCGAAGCACTGAATCTCGGGGAATACTATTCGGCAAAAAGTACTGCCTATTTAGGTTTGGAGCAATACACAAAAGCGATCTCGATAGCAGAGATCGGTATCGAAAAAACGAATGGGAACCTATACAGTTCTCAGCAAAACTATTGGGTGATCTATAAAGCGCAAGAGGCGCTGGGCAATCACCAGGAGGCGCTGGCCTCCTATCAAAAATACGTCAGCGCGCGTGACGCGATGACAGAACTAAGAAACAGCCAGGAAGTGACGAAGAAGGAACTTGCCTTCCAATACGAGCAGCAGAAACTGGCTGATGAGTTGATTTATCAACAACAACTCAACCGCGAACGCAACAACCGAAACATCCTCATGGCTTTGGGGATTTTCGCGGGATTGATCGCGATTGGCTTCTACTTCCGCTTCCGGTGGGCACAAAAGACCAAAGCAGCCCTGGAAATCAAAAACAAGGAAATCGAAGCGGAAAAAGAAAAAGCCAAAGCCTCCGAGCAGGCCAAGCATCGCTTCCTCGCCAACATGAGCCACGAAATCCGCACGCCCATGAATGCCATCAAAGGCATGACCGATATCCTCCTCAGGCGAGCACCCCAAACCGCACAACTCGAGTACCTCGACGGCATCAGGCAATCGACAGATTCGCTGCTGGTCATCATTGATGACATCCTGGATATCTCCAAGATTGAAGCCGGTAAGATTGAGCTGGAAAGTATTCCTTTTTCGATGAAAGAACTGTTTGCAAATGTCCATACCATCATGCAATTCAAAGCAGAAGAAAAAGGCCTGCAACTCAAAAACCATATCCCCAAAGATATTCCGCTGCTATCCGGAGACCCAAGCCGCCTGCGGCAGGTACTCATCAACCTGGTCGGCAATGCCATCAAGTTCACGACCAAAGGCGTGGTCACCATGAGCGTGCAGTCCACCTTGCAGGATGATGAGAAAAGTGAGCTTCACTTCACGGTCTCCGACACAGGTGTCGGCATCGACCCGGATCGCCTCGAAAAGATTTTCAAATCTTTTGAGCAGGCCTATACCGATACCAGCCGCAAATATGGCGGCACGGGGCTGGGACTCAGCATCTCGAAAAAGCTGGTCGAGCTTCACGGTGGCAGGATGTGGGTCGAAAGTGAAAAAGGGAAAGGGAGTCAGTTTCACTTTAGCATTGAATACCCACTGGCCACAGCGGAAGAAGTGCATCCTGACGAAGCGGCTATTCCTTTTGAAAAGATGGCCCGATCGCTCAAAGGCATCCGCATCCTGCTGGTGGAAGACAATACCTTCAACGCCATCGTGGCGGAGGAAGAGTTGGAAGATGCGATTCCTGAAGTGGAGGTGGATGTAGCTGAAAATGGAGCCATCGCTGTGGAAAAAATGAGATCAGGCAGCTATGACATCATTTTGATGGATGTGCAGATGCCTGTGATGAATGGCTTTGAAGCCACTGCCAAAATCAGGGCAATGGACTCCCAAACAGCTGGCGTTCCCATCATCGCCATGACTGCCAATGTCATGAAGGAAGAGGTAGAGAAATGCTATGAGGCGGGGATGGATGAGTTTATTGGAAAGCCATTTGATACGGCAGAATTGCTCAGAAAAATGTTAAACCTAATTCAAGAGAAGCAGATGAACTGATTTTTTTAAACAGACAGCTTTTGCTGATTTTCTTGTAATCAATCACTAAAAAAAAGAACATGAAACGGACAATGCTATTATTGTCCTGGGTAGCCTTTAGCCTGATTTTCGCGCAAGCCCAGGAACTCGATTTCGCTTTCAATATAGGCAATTCCGGATCGGAGGAAGGAAGAGCTATCGCTTCCAATGAGTACCGCTACTTCACCACAGGCGGCTACTATGCCACGGGCACCCTTTCGGGCACAGTAGATTTTGACCCCTCTCCGGGGGTGAGCACCCGCAGCAGTGCGGGCATGCAGGATATCTATCTCGCGTCCTATGACAGTGCCGGTAATTTAAATTGGGTAACGGACTTTGGCGGAAGCCTCAATGATGTTCCCAATTCCATATCGGTCTATTACAATTCTATTTTCATTACGGGTCTTTTTCGGGGGACAGTAGATTTTGATCCTGGCGTAGGCTCAACTATCCGAACCGCTTCAGGAGATGCCGATATCTTTTTGGTGAAGTTTGACTGGGGCGGCAATTTTCAGTGGGTGGTCACGATGGGGGGAAGCTCTAGCGTCAATACCGAAGCGGGCATAGGTGTCTATGCCTCTCCTACTGGCCCCTATGTGACGGGGGTATTTGAAGGTTCTTTTGTAGACTTTAATCCCAATGGAAGTACAAGTTATCTACAGGCCACGGGCGATCAGAATATTTTTATTGCAAAATATAACACAAACGGGCTATTATCCTGGGCCCAAAGCGTAGGAAGTGGAATACTTGATGATGGAGGAGGAACATGTATCACTTATGATGGAAATAACATTTATGTAGGAGGTTCCTTTGCGGGAAGCTGTGATTTCAACCCAGGTACCCCTGGTGGGGTGCTGACAAGTGCGGGAGGGCAGGATGGCTTTATCGCCAGCTATACAGCTGGCGGCACCTACCGCTGGGCGCACCGGATCGGCGGCCCGCTACATGACGAAGTCAATGACATTGACATCGACAAAAACGGCCTGATCGGCATTACCGGATCAGTCTTTGGCAATGTGAGCTATACGGGCGGCAGCTTTACGACAAATGGCGGCAGCCAGGATGCCCTCATTGCGCAGCTATCAGATAATGGCACCTTCCAATGGGCCTATCCTCTGGGAGGCGTTGGCCCCAACGATGTGGGCTATACCATTGAAATGACAGATTGCGGGCGGATATATGTAGGCGGAAATTTTTGTGGAACAGCGGATTTTGACCCGGGGGCAGGCGTCGCCAACCTCACAGGGCCAGCCTGCGGCTTTCCTACGCCAGCATATAGCTATTTTCTGGCCTGTTATGATGAAGCAGGCAATTACCGATGGGCATCGGGTGGAACTTCTTCGGGCGGAAACAGCAGCGTCCGGGGACTTTGCCTGGGTCTATGCAATAACCTGGTTGCTACAGGAGGTTTTAATCGGGCGCAGGATTTTGATATCAGCGCTTCCACATACACCCTTGCCCCTGCGGGGAATACTGACGCTTTTATCAGCAAGCATTTTCTGCCACAAATCACCATTTCTACCGACGACCTCAGAGATTTTGAAACAGCTATTACCTGTGCCAACATTCACAAAGGTCGGGATAGTGTTATTTTTTGTATTCCGGGTAGTGGCCCTCATATCTTTGACCGGGCTTCCATCAACTCTACTCCCTTACCCTATATTACAGACGACTATACCATCATTGATGCGACTACCCAGCCCGGCTGGACGATTGGAAATATTGTGATAGATGGAAATGGCCTACTGGGAACCACCTACGGTCTTCGGTTTGATGGAGGTGATCATGGAGAAGCTCTGGGCTTGAGTGTTCGGAGGTTTTCAGCTCATGGCATCTATGCATTCAATGCTGACCATGTGGCGGTCCGCGATTGCCAGGTGGGCGGTAACGGCCAGGACGGTATCCGCTTCTTCAACAGTGCCTACGGCACTGTTGAAGGCTGCATCATTGGGCTAAGCCCCACCCCCAACGCAACCGACCCCAACGGTCGGGATGGCATCGCTACCAATGGAACCGCAGATCATACACAAATCGGCGGAACGACAACCGCCACCAGAAACTATATTGGAGGCAATGCCCGCTATGGCATATACCTTCAGTCAAATGAAAACCAGGTAGAGGGGAATTATATCGGGTACAACCTGTTTTTTGCTCTGGGCAATGGAAGTGATGGCATAAGAATCTCCGGGGACCTGAATAGAATCGGAGGCAATAGTCCCAACGCGGCCAATGTTATTGCATTCAACACCGGTCAGGGGATCGAGCTAACAAGCGCTTCTGCATACCAGCAAAACCATTTCTGGCGAAACGAATACTTCTGCAACGGCCAGGAAGCCATTGAGATCAATATCGCCAATCAGGCGATTGCCCCACCGACCATAACCCTGGCTGATGCCAGTGCTATTTATGGGACAGGCGTAGCAGGAGGTTCCGTTGAAATCTATGCCCCGGATTCTTCGGGATGTTCTCCCAACACATGTCAGGGACGATTTTTTCTGGGCTCCGCCAGCATTGATGGTGCCGGTAACTGGAGCCTGCCAGGCAGTTTCAACGGCGGTCAACGCGTGCTCGCCCTCCAGACTGATGGAAATCTTAACACCTCTGAGTTTTCGAATTGTGTGGTTGTTCAAACACTCTTAGCAGTTGGAAACATCCAACTCAAAGGAACCCCTTCCTCTAACAGCACACACCTCAGCTGGGAATATCCTATATTAAACCAGCCAGCTATTTTCCGGATTGAAAGAAGCCCCGATACGATCCACTGGAAAAACATCAATAGTATAACAGCAGAAACCGGAGCGAAATGGAGCGAACTAACAGACAATGCTCCTGCTCCTGGTTTCATGTATTATCGGGTAGGGATGTGGTTGGAGGATGGGAATGTGGTGTATTCGAATGTCGTGGGTGTGCAGTGTATTGAGAAAGATAATATTCTGATCTTCCCAAATCCTGCTCAGGATTATATTTGCCTACAGACATACATGCAAGTGGCTCACTTGCGTGTGATTGATATTGGGGGAAGGTTGGTTCTGGAAAAAAAACACCTTATATCAGAAAAACGGATCGAAATCAGCCATTTACCAAAAGGGATATACCAGGTAAAGATCGGATTAGATGAAAATGGTCGTGTTACGGATTTTAATATACCCTTACTAATAACAAATTGAGTTATGAAGAGAATGTATATATACTTTTACCCACTCATATCGGCTTTCTTCCAATAATATAATAAACAGAATTACCAGGAGAGAGCTTAAACCTCCCCCGCTTCTTGGTATTCATAAATTTGAATTCCGTTTTACCTGATTTATTGGGGACATAGGTCCAGTCAAATACGGGATTGGCCTTGGTAGAAGTTATGGTACGATACCCCATAGAAACCGCCACGGTTTTTAGCTTTCCAGATGGAATCGCATAGACTTTATATTTATAGTAATCATTGAGATCCAGATAAATAGATTGTGGCAATTCTCCTTTATTGAAATATCCATGATCAACGAGTTCGTAGCCTTCGGCTTTCATTTTTTCAAAATACCCGATCGGGTCATTCCTTTTTGGTAGTTCCTGCGCAAAAATGAGCGCAACGGTAAAGAAAAAGAGGATACTCAGGCAAATTTTTTTGAGGTCTAAAAGTTTCATGAATATTTTTTTCAACTGCTAAGAGGGTAAAAATTATTCCCAAATATATTTAATCTTTCAAAAAATGTACTACTGAAAACGCAACGATTATCCCCAATCCTCCCCCAACAAAGCATAGCGATACTCATCAAACCAGTCTCCATCTATTTTATCAAAATAGCTCTTGCGGTAGTGCGCTTCGCGCCGGAATCCCAGCTTTTCCAGAAGCTGGAAAGAAGGAGGATTGCGCACATCTACGAGTGCGGTGATGCGGTGGAAGTTTTTCTCCGAAAAAAGATGCCTGAGCAAATGCTCAACAGCCTCTGTCGCAAATCCCTGCCCCTGGTAGGCAGGGTGGAGGGTATAGCCGATTTCGGCCAGGCGGGGATCGTAGGCATCGGTCTTGAGGGCGAGGTCTCCGATGAGCTTTTGCTCATCTCTTTTCTCTATGGCGATTTGCATCCATTTGCCTTGCCAAGTCAGGTCCATATCCTTCATTTCATCCAGAAATGTGATGGCTTTTTCCTGGCTCATGGGGGCCATGCCCTGGTAGCGAAGTACTTCCGGATCACTTCTGTATGCTAAAAAACCGCTTAGATCCGCCGCAGAAAATGCCCGGAGAATCAGTCTGGGAGTAGATAAAATCATGGATTTTAGTTTTGAGGAGGGAAGATAATGTTTTAGGAGGATTCGTCCCGCAAAAAGGCGGAAAGGAGGCAGTCATGCTGGAAACAAAAGGCCTTGAAAAAAAACCATTTTCACTGATTTATTACAATACCACAAAATACCTAACTACATAAAATTTGCATCCCAATGATTGATCTTCTATATTAGAAAAACAGTTATTACTATTTCTCGCAGATAAGCTGATTTGTAATTCCAGAAAAGTTAAAGCACCATTTTTTCACGCGATGACGGACTCTCACATGGATTAACCCAAAGCGAATCCCTTTCCATTCATTTTTAACCCATCATCTGCTTGCTCCCCGCAAGCGACCATGAACTTGTATTTCTACACTTAACTATTTATACCTATGAGAACTACTTACATCCTAAGTTTCTTACTCCTGTTTTCAGCCCTCAGTATGTGGGCCCAGGTACCGGAATTTGGCCAGTATCGGCCTTCTACCCTGGTGAATGGCGCCATCAATGCCGGAGAAGCCTTCCCAACTACTTCATTATTTGAAATGAATAGACAGGAAAGCGATGTATCGAATCATCCAGTGCTCAGTCGCGCCCTGGAGAAAGGTAGCCTGCTTTCGCTGAAGCAAAGCAATCTCGAAAGCCTGATTCAAAAGCCTTATCAGAGCATTTCGCTTCAGATTCCTACAGAGGAAGGTATGCAGGTTTTGAAATTGGTGAAAGTGAATGTAGTGAAGCCCGGTGTGGTGGTTCGCACTTCCAGCATGGGAAACCTCAATATGGATTTTGGCCTGCATTATCGCGGGCTGATAGAGGGCCATACAAACTCCCTGGTGGCGATTTCTATTTTTGAAAATGAAGTCATGGGTTTTTTCAGTTCAGATGAAATAAACGGCAATTATATCATCGGAAGAATTCAGGCAGAAAACAGCACCGAGCATATTGTGTACAATGAGAAAGATCTCAAAGCGCCTGTCGCTTTTGGCTGTTTTACAGAGGATGATGGAGAAGGCTATGAGCCTTCGATGTTGTTGCCTCGGCCAGCGGCTGATGATGTCGGCGATTGTGTGAATGTCTATGTAGAAGTAGACTACAACTACTACCAAAATTATGGTTCTTCCACGGCGACTACGACCAATAATATCACAGGTCTGTTCAACCAGGCAATCACCATCTACGCCAATGAAAATATCAATATGGAGGTGTCGGATATTTTTATCTGGACATCTACCAGCCCCTACTCGGGCTCTACTTCGACGATGCGCACACAGTTTCAAAGCCAGACGAGCTCCATCAATGGGGATTTGGGCCACCTGGTCTCTTACAGCACTTCGGGCGGCGGCGGTATTGCTGCGGGATTCTCAGGAATCTGCGCGAGCAATGTAGATAACTCTTTGTGTGTCACCCAAACGAATGGCTCCTACAGTACAGTTCCTGCCTATTCCCGAGCAGTGAAAGTAGTTACCCATGAAATGGGCCACCTGCTGGGTTCACGCCACACACATGCCTGTGTATGGAATGGCAACAATACTTCTTATGACGACTATGGAAACACCAATCCTCCATCCGGAGGTTCTGCCATTTCTGGCGCGGAAGGCGGTGCATGTTTTGTCTCTCCTGGAAAAGTAACAGTTACGCCCACCATCATGAGTTATTACGATAGCCGTGGTTGGGGAAATTTTTCCATGGGAAATGGATTCGGTGATCAGCCGGGCAATGTGGTTCGCAATTCGGTTGCGAATGGAAGTTGTCTGTCACCTTGCGGTGGCGGCGGCCCCGATCCATGTACATCCACTGTGAGCAGCTTTCCTTATAGCAATGACTTCGAAAGTAGCCTCGGCTGGAGCCAGGCTTCCGGCGATGATTTTGACTGGACAAGAAGAAGTGGGGGCACCCCTTCTTCGGGTACAGGTCCGTCAGCTGCTTCTCAGGGAACCTGGTATGCCTATATGGAAGTTTCCAGCCCGAATTATCCTTCCAAAAGAGCCATCCTCAACTCGCCCTGCTTCGACCTTTCAGGGGTAAGCAATCCTGAAATGACATTTGACTATCACATGCTGGGCGCTGCCGGCACATTGAATCTGGAGGCAAGTACAGATGGGGCCAACTGGACAAGCATCTGGAATGCAAGCGGTGATCAGGGAAGTGCCTGGAGCAGTGCGACCGTCAGCCTGAATGCTTACACCAGCGCAACGGCCTTGCGCCTTCGTTTCAATGGAGTGAGTGGAACGACCTGGCAGGGCGATATCTGTGTCGATGCCATCGGCATCGACGGCAGCGGCGGTGGTGGCGGCTGTACCGATACAGAGGCAACGCTGACAATCATATTGGACAACTACCCGGGTGAGACCACCTGGTCGATCACTGACGGTGGAGGAGCGACCATCGCTTCGGGTGGTCCATACAGCACCGCAGGTGCTACTGTAGTAGAAACTTTCTGTCTCGCAGATGATTGCTACGAATTTACCATCAATGACTCCTATGGTGATGGCATTTGTTGCTCATACGGAAATGGCTCCTATGCCTTTACTGCAGGCGGATCAACCCTGGCTTCGGGTGGTGCCTTTGGTTCTACAGAGACTACGGCCTTTGACATTGGCGCGGGTTGTGGCGGTAGCTGCCCACAGATTGACTTCAATAGCTATACCATCAGCGCCTATGGCGGTCAGGATGGGGGCTCTTCTACCTTCTCCATCCAGGATGGAGGTGCGACTTTATTCCTTGCGAATAACAGCTGGAAATCTATTTCCTATCCTTATACTGTGACAGCAAATACTGTCATTGAGTTTGATTTTCGCTCAACCTTACAAGGCGAGATTCACGGTGTAGGATTTGACAATGATAATAGCATCAGCTCAAACCTGTCATTCAAAGTGCACGGCACCCAGGCCTGGGGCCTTACCAACTATGACAACTACAGCGGTTCTGGCTGGATAACCTATACGATTCCGGTTGGATCGTTCTATACGGGAACCTTTGATCGTCTGGCATTCATCGCCGACCATGATGCTTCCCCTAACAACGGAAATTCCTATTTCCGCAATGTGAAAGTCTACGAAGGCAGCTGCGGTAGCGCGGATAATATCATCGCTCCGGTAGGTGAAATCAAACTGGGAGATGAAAGCGAACTGCAGGTAGGCGTTTATCCAAATCCATTTAGAGATGAGGTTACTGTGGTATTGCCTTATGTAGCGAATGAAACCGCCAACATTGAAATCTACAATGCTGTAGGCAAGCGGGTATTCAGTCAGGCACATGTTGTGACAGGAGGTGAAGTAGTACTTCGTCCTCAGATCGCTGCTGGCGTATACTTTGTGCGCGTACAGATCGGCGATACACAGACGAATGTGAAGCTGATCAAGACGGAATAAATCGGTTGAATAAACCGAAAGAAGAAAGCGGCTGCTCCTGTGATGGGGTGGCCGCTTTTGTCTTTCTTGTAAAGACAAAGATTAAGCATAGTTTCTTCAGAAAAAAGAGACAATATGGAATACCCCGCCATGAATGTCAAAACTTCATCATTCTCCATAAGTTCTTATCTTTATTCTAATTAAGGAACGCTGACGAAATAAATCAATAAACTTCATCATTTTTTCTCTCCGCCACTCCGGCTCTTTCGCAAAGCCTCAGGACATATCTCCGTTCAATTTTGGGACTCTCTGATTGAACGGAGAGGCGCGGAGGCGGAGAGAAAGGTTTGCAAACTGATGATTTATTTTATCGGCTTTCCTAAGCCTAAAAGGTGAAAAACAAATGCTCGAAAAACAATTTGAATATATCACCCAGCTGATTGAATCCGCCAGATACCGGGCCTATCAATCTGTAAATCAGGAATTGATTCAGTTGTATTGGGAGGTGGGAGCATATTTGAGTAAAAAAGTAAAAGAGGACTCATGGGGTCAAAGTACGGTTCAGGAGTTAGCGGATTATATCCAGTTAAAACATCCTGATTTAAAAGGATTTAGCCGAATGAGCCAAATAAGAATAAATCATGCAAGCATTAACTCCACTTGAACAAGCGATCATCGCCGTTGGTAGGCATTTCGAAGATGGTCATATCTTTACTTCACGGGCATTTCAAGCCTCTCAAGCGCTTTCGCTCGAACAAGCCCAGGGATTGCCTGCCTATTTCCACGAAAACCCTCCCGAGCCCGAAGAGTTAAAAGAAGCCCTTGCCAGGCATGGCATATTGGGCGTCTGGATGAGTGTGTGCCAAAGGGCGATTTTTGAGATTCTGTATCACTACAAAGAAAAGGCCTTGCCAATCCTGTATCCCATCGCCTTTGGCGTATATGACTGGACGCAGTATGGGGCCATCGGCATCCTCTGCCGCCTGGCGGATGAGGGCATCGCCACCAACGAAATCCTCTCCCGCATCCAAAGTAACATAGGCAGCTTCCGCGATGAAGCCCTGTTTCCTTCCCTCTATTATTTATCCAAAATCAAAGGCAATACGACCGTTGATGCCATTTTCAAGGAAATTGTTGAGGAATGGAAAGAGGACGATCCCATTGATACCTATTACTTTTTGAAAGATTGGTCAATACATTACCCTGATTCTGTGAGGCAGTATCTTCCTTTTTTGAAAAGCATGGCGATGGAAGAAGGAGTTGAAGGGACATTTGAAAAGGAACATCGCGTACATGCGGCCAGGCTTTTTCAGGAACTGGAAAAAGGGGATGAAGAGGTGAATGCGGTGTTGGGGCGATGGGCGGAAAATGGGGAGGGGTAAAAAGAAGTTTCTTTTTTGATGCCATGAAATCCTTTGTGACAATTACATATTAATGAATATGAATTCGAAGAGTTATTATCAGAAAAGAATTTCAAGAAGATTTTCGACCAGACAGAAAAAAACCTGAATGGAAAGCCCTTCTACCGTGTGATGTTTGATCCCTCAGTTATCAATTATGAGGAAGAACCTGTTTTAGGAGATTTACATGATGACTTGACAGAGATATACAAGGACATCAAACGAGGGCTATTGGTCTTTGTACTTTTAGTAGGAATTTCACTAGTTTTCCCTATTCAAAGCAAAACACAAACATGCTCGAAAAACACTTCGAATATAACAGCCAACGCAAAATAAGCCCAGCAGGGGCGATATACATCAACATAGGGCAAAGCCCTATGATAGCCAAGCTCGCTATAAGCTGCAATAGCCCTGGAAGGGCGAAGTATCAGGTATGCCGCCCTTGCAGGGCTACTATGTGGAAGCTGTTTGTCACAGGGCTTTGCCCTGTGTTGATGTCTGTCGCCCCTTTGGGGCTTTGGAATTTGCTCAAAGAAGCGGTACGCTTACCGATGAAGGTTGTAGAAAACGGGAACCTTATTTTTTAAGCGATTTTAAATAATTACAAAAGCAACCCCACCATCCGAACCCTCCTCGGAAATATCTCCATCGCAGTACTCCTCAACCTGCTCATCAAGCCCGCCTGGGTCTTGACAGAAATCCTTGTGCAAAACAAGGTCGGTCACGACGATTGGGGCATGTATGCAGAACTGCTTTCTTTTGCCTTTCTCTTCATCACCCTCGCCGATCTGGGCGTCAATCAATATTTGACCAAAACGCTTTCACATGCGCCGGACCAGCTCAAAACGGTCTACCCCCATGTATTTGGACTCAAGCTGATGCTCCTGCTGGGCTATCCCCTGCTGATGCTGGGGGTGGGCGTATTGATGGGCTATCCGCCCCGAGAATTGCTTTTTCTGATGTTGCTCAGCCTGGTATGGGGCGGGCATCAGCTGACCCAGTTTTTCCGCAGCAACTTCCAGGCGATGCAGCGCTTTAAGATTGATAGCATAGCTTCTGTGCTGGATCGGGTGATTTTGTTGGGTCTGGTGGCGGTTTTGTTTCTTACCACGCTCGATATCGAGCGATTTGTCTATGCGCGGCTTGTCGCAACGGCAGGAGCGATGCTGATCTTCTTCCTCGTGCTTTCTCGCTACTACGGCTGGATCGCACCGCGATTAGACCGCCTTTCCATCGGCAAAATCCTCAAAATGAGTTTGCCTTTTGCCCTGATCACCATCCTCAACTCGGTACACGACAAAGTCGACCAGGTGATGCTCGGCCAGCTCTATGGCGATCACGAAACGGGCCTTTATGCCGCAGCCTATCGCTGGATGGACGTTTTTAGCATGTACCTCTGGACGGTGCTGGCCATCTTTTTTGCCCGCTTTGCTTTCAACCTCTTCAAATTTAAAGAGCAGGAAAAACTGCTGCACTTCGGGCAGTTGATCGTGGCGATCCCCATGATTTTTGTCTGTGTGTGGACGCAGTTTGAGGGAGAAAGGCTGTTTTGGCTGATGGACGAAAGTACGTCTCAGGAAGTAGAAGCCATGACGGCAAGCCTGAAGGTCTTATTCCTGGCGACCTGGGTGCATAGCATGTTTGTGATCTATGGCACGCTGCTCAGCGCCGCCAATCACGAGCGATTTGTCAACCTCGCCATCCTTGGCGGCATCACCGTCAATGTGACATTGAATTTTATTTTCATCCCTGAATTTGGCGCGCTCGCAGCGGCCTGGTCTACGGTAGCCAGCTACTCCCTCATGAGCATTGCTTATGTGCTTTATACCCATTTTCGCACGCCGATTGGCGTGCCTTATGGCAAGTTGTTGAAACTGGCGCTGGTGACAGCGGCGCTGTATGGGGTGTTTTATTTTTTACAAGGTGTTGGCCTTGCGTGGTATGTGGATGCCGCGATTGCGGGTGGGATTTATTTGGGCTTGGTTTTTGTTCTCGGGCTGGTCCCGAAGGGGCTCTTGAAGCGGGAGTAGATTGACAAACAAGAAACTGCTGACTTCCAAAAACTGCAAGAAAGCGCCTCCACGAGCACATCCGCCCGCTTATCCTAGATCATAACCTTCAGCAAACGGGTGCAAAAATCAGGTATCGAATAATCTTTACGATGTGCACGGGCCTGTCGGCTCATTTCTGCATAAGCAGCGTCATCCATCTTTTCGATGGTATGAATGGCGTTAATAAAACCTCCTTTCCCCCTGCATAAAAGGCCATTCACCTGATCAAGGACAAAGCGACTATTTTCTCCCACATCGCTTGCGAGCGTAGGGACACCTACAGAGAGATACTGTTTGGATTTAAAAGCAGATTTTGCCTGGTTGAAGGGGTGATCGACCATGGGCGAAATACCGATGTCAAATTGGGCGATTTTATCATAAAGCCAGAGATCATCCTTCCAGTTGAGATGGGCTGGGATGCATAATTCAATGTGGGGTGAATCCTGGAAAAAGGCCTTGATTTCAGGAATATCTGCCTCATTTTTTACACCAAACAAACTCAATTTTAGAGGGTAAGGATATTGAAGAATCTCTGGAAAAAACAGGTCAAACATGCTTTTCTTATATGAAAAACCCTGCGAAACCGGATTCCCATTTCCCAGATCTCCTACCCAGCCAATATGCAGACAGCCATCATTGCGCTTTTGCTTTACTACACCATGCTCGATGACAGGGGAGCTAAGGATAAAAACATTTGCATTAAAAACTCTGCAATATTGCTTCAGCGATTCACTTCCAACGGATACCCGTTTACATTTTCTCAAAAAATGATGTAGAGACCTTGTCCCTTGCCTCAAATACTCGGCATCATCAAGATCATAGAGGGTGTTTTGGGGCCGAAAAAAAAGAAGCAGCTTTAGGCTATTCGCATAAAAACCATTGCTGCATACTTTTTGAATGACAATCAGAGAGCGATTTTTCCGAAAAAACAAGGCAAGCAGATAGATTCGCAGGAACTTTAAAAGGCCGAAAACCGACCTTTCGGGCATGAAAAAATCAAAGGAAATCCCCAGTTCCCGGGAGAAGTAATCCAGCGGATATTTGCCGCGATACCGGGTGCTTGGGCTGTCCAGGTTATAGGCAGCAAACCAGTAGATATGTTGAAAAGGCTTTTTGATAAGAGGTTCGGTTTCCTGCAAAACGAAAAAAAAACTCTTTGGAGGGCCTGGGAAAATAAGAAAAACGAATCGCTTGGAGTAGAAAGCCTTTTCTCAACCTTCACTTTTTTCCAAAAATCCCAAATCCGTCCCCGCCGGATACTCCACTGCATCACGTCCCTGGTAAAATACTTTTACCGATGAGCCCGCTGCTGAGCGCAGCTCAATCCTTTCATCACGGATGAAAAGCATGCTGTCTTCCCGCAGCGCAGCCACAGGCTGCTTGTTTTCTTCCACTGCGTGGAATTCATTGATGCGTTGGTCGCGGGATTCTCCCGCGTGCATGTTCACGCCGGGCTGAGGCTTGGGATAATGCGGATTGATATTGAAACGAATAAGGCCCAATGCGTCAAATCCTGGCGGATAGACAATCGGCATATCGTTGGTGGTATTGAGGGTGAGTCCGGCCATATTGGAGCCGGCGCTGCTGCCCATATAGGGCATGCCCGCTGCGACTTTTTCCCGTATCAAAGCCATCAAGGGGTCTATATCCCGGCGAAGTAAAAAGGTGTTTCCCCCGCCCGTAAAGATGGCCTCAGCCTGCTTAACGCCTTCTTTGGGATCATCAAAGGACTCGATGCCTACGACTTCATAAGGCAGCTGATTGAGTTGAAAGGCTTGTCTTGTCAGCGCAGTGTATTGCGCATGTGTAAGCCCATCCGGGCGGGCGTAAGAGATGAAAAGCACTTGCTTTCGATCGCCCAATAATTCGATGATGCTGTCTTTGGCGTGAGCCAAAGCTGTCGCCTGGCTATTTTGGCGGGAACTGCTGATGAGGAGTAGGTTGCGCGGCATAAGGGGAAATGTTTGAAGGTTCGTGGGATCAAAATACTTTGATAAACTTACAATGAAACCCACGAACCGACAAACTCATGAATGATCGAAACTTCCTCCATTTGAATCCCATCATAAAACAGCTAAATTAAGGTCTGTTTTTCACGCGATCACAAACCTACATCCTCATGAAATACGGGTTTATCATTGATAACCGAAAATGTATCGGATGCCACGCCTGCACGGTGGCCTGCAAGTCCGAGCATGATGTGCCCCTCGGCGTCAACCGCACCTGGGTCAAGCAGGTCGAAAAAGGAGAATTTCCCCATACCCGCCGCCTCTTTTCGGTCATGCGCTGCAATCACTGCACCGACGCTCCCTGCGTCGAGATCTGTCCGGTAGAGGCGCTTCACTACCGTGAAGATGGCATCGTCGACTTCGACAATGAGCGCTGCATCGGCTGCAAAGCCTGTATGCAGGCTTGTCCCTACGATGCCCTCTACATCGACCCGGAAACCCATACGGCCGCCAAATGCAACTACTGCGCGCATCGCGTGGATGTCGGGCTGGAGCCCGCCTGTGTGAATGTCTGCCCCGAGCATGCCATCATCTCGGGCGATATGGAAGACCC
This sequence comes from Bacteroidia bacterium, assembly GCA_030430205.1. Lineage (GTDB taxonomy): Bacteria > Bacteroidota > Bacteroidia > J057 > J057 > JAUIGE01. The sequence continues at coordinate 465,443 of JAUIGE010000001.1, forward strand.
CCATTCTGAGATCTCGCAACTGCTCTCCCGCGAACAGCTCACCGTTCGCAAACCCGAAAAAGGCACCCAACCCAATGTTTTTTACATTGAAGGAGATGCCACATCCCTCAATCCCGGCGCTACAGAAACTTCCGACAACTATATGTGGAATTCTCAATCGAAAGGCGTTGGGCATTTTGCAAAATATGCGGAGAAAATTACGGGAGAAGCGGATGTGATCGCCATGGCGAAGCAGTTGGCAGGAGACAGTGGGCAGTCTACAGGGAAGAGACAGATTGAGGTGATTATGGAAAATGCCAAACGGGTATATGACTCGCCGAATAAAGGCGTTTTGTGGGGATGGGAAGTCTCGGCCTATATCTGGACAAAGGCGATTGCTGCGGGGGCATTTTTGCTGCCGTTTATTGCCCTTTTTCTGGGAGCTTTTGCGGAAGTAACGGAAAGCATTCAAATGATCAGTTTGGGTGCAGCCATGCTGTTTTTGGTGATTACAGGCATTTTGTTGGTCGTAGACCTCGATCAGCCGAAGCGCTTTTTGTATGTGCTTTTTCGCCCTCAGTGGAAGTCGTGGTTGTCGAAAGGCAGCTTTGCCATCACGGGCTATGGCGCTTTTCTGGCGCTTGCGATCGTCGGGCTGTTTGTAGAGTTGGGGATTGTTGGGACAATCATTTACTGGATCGCCGCTGCGCTGGCGATTATCACGGCGGTGTATACCGCCTTTCTATTCGCGCAGGCGCGCGGGCGCGACTTCTGGCAGAGCCCCATGCTCTCCGTTCACATGCTGGTGCATAGCATCATGGCGGGTGCCGCTTTGTTTGCCCTCGTCAACCTGGCTGTGGCAGGTGGGGAAAATTGGGAATCCTTTGTAGGAACCGTCATGATGATCGCCATCAGCATCAACCTGATCGTCTTGTTATTAGAATTTGCCACCACACATCCTACCGCTGACGCAAAGAAAACAGCAAAGATGATTACCAAAGGGAAATACAAAAATGCCTTCTGGGCAGGAGCAATATTGCTGGGGAATGCCATTCCTTTTTTCCTCGCTCTCGCTCACTCACTCATTCTTTCTCCTCTTCTTCTCGCCGCCGCAGGCGCATGCGTCCTCATCGGCATTTACATAACAGAAGACATCTGGGTAAAAGCACCACAGCAAATCGCGTTAGTTTAGTTTCGAGTTTCGGGTTTCGAGTTTCGGGTTCTGGGTTTCGAGTCCTGTCTCGCCTCCCGCCTCTCTGCTCTCTACTCTCTGCTCTCTACTCTCTGCTCTCTACTCTCTGCTCTCTACTCTCTGCTCTCTACTCTCTACTCTCTACTCTCTGCTCTCTACTCTCTGCTCTCTACTCTCTACTCTCTGCTCTCTACTCTCTGCTCTCTACTCTCTACTCTCTGCTCTCTACTCTAACAACAAAAAATCATGTACAAGCATAAACCCACCTTATTAGAACGCATAGCCGAATCCCTCAAACTGATTCCCAACCTGCATCAGGGCAAGCAATCCGACATCCACCGACTGACGGAGCCGGGCAAACTGACGAATTATCCGCCACCGGATCAGTGGGATGACTGGACAGAATATGAAGCGAAAAGCTGGCCCCATCGCGAGAAGAAGAACTATAGCATCGTACCAACGACCTGCTTTAACTGCGAGTCAGCCTGCGGCTTGCTGGCTTATGTAGACAAAGAAACAGAGGAGATCCGCAAGTTCGAGGGCAATCCCTACCACCCCGGCAGCCGGGGTCGCACCTGCGCCAAAGGCCCGGCGACCATCAACCAGATCAAAGACAAAGACCGCATCCTCTACCCGCTCAGGCGGGAGGGAGAGCGGGGTGAGGGCAAATGGAAACGCGTTTCCTGGGATGAAGCTCTCGACGATATCGCGGGCCGCATCCGCAAGGCCTTGCAGGAAGGCCGCAATAACGAAGTCGCCTACCACGTTGGCCGTCCCGGCCATGAAGGCTACGCAGACCGCGTATTGCAGGGATGGGGTGTCGATGGCCACAACAGCCACACCAATATCTGCTCCTCGGGAGCGCGCTTCGGCTACAACATCTGGTACGGCTACGACCGCCCTTCTCCCGACCATGCCCATGCAAAAGTGATCTTTTTGATCAGTGCGCACCTGGAGTCAGGCCATTATTTTAACCCACATGCCCAGCGGATCATTGAAGGTAAAATGAAAGGCGCAAAGCTGATCGTGCTCGATCCGCGCCTTTCCAATACGGCTTCTATGGCAGACCATTGGCTGCCGACCTATCCGGGAACGGAAGCGGCCTTGATGCTGGCGATGGCGCGCATCATTTTGCAGGAAAAATTATACAATGAAACTTTCCTCAAAAACTGGGTCAACTGGCAGGATTATTTGAAAAACGACCATCCGGAACGCGAGCAGACCTTTGAGCAATATATCGCCGCCATGATCGATGACTATAAGGAATATACGCCAGAATTTGCTTCGCAGGAGACAGGCATTCCTGTCGATCAGGTGATGGAAGTAGCCCGCTTGGTGGGAAATGCAGGCACACGCCTTTCGACCCACAACTGGCGCAGCGCCGGTAGTGGCAATCTGGGCGGCTGGGCGGTGGCGCGCACGCTTCACTTTTTGAATGTGCTGACGGGTAGCGTAGGCACAGTTGGCGGTACTTCGCCCAACTCCTGGAACAAATTCAAACCCACATTTTTTGATGTTCCGCCTGCGCAGAAATTTTGGAACGAACTGCATTTCCCCAAAGAATATCCGCTTTCCTTCTTCGAAATGAGCTTCCTGCTTCCACATTTTCTCAAAGAAAAGCGCGGCAAAATGTCAGTCTATTTCACCCGCGTATTCAACCCGGTCTGGACCTATCCGGATGGCTTTAGCTGGATGGAGGCTTTGTCCAACAAAGAGATGGTCGATTGTCATATCGCGCTGACGCCCACCTGGAATGAAACCGCATTTTTTGCGGATTATGTATTGCCGATGGGGCATGCGGGCGAGCGCCACGACATCAATTCCTATGCGACGCATTCGGGCATGTGGATTGCCTTTCGGCAGCCTGTGCTGCGGGAAGCCGCCCGCAGGGCGGGCAAAGAAGTCCAATATACCTATGAAGCCAATTCTGGCGAAGTGTGGGAGGAGGATGAATTTTGGTTGGAGCTGAGTTGGCGCATCGATCCCGATGGCAAGCTGGGTGTGCGCAAGCATTTTGAGTCGCCTTATCGCAAAGGGGAGAAGATTAGCATTGACGAATACTATCAATATATCTTTGAGCATACGCCTGGCTTGCCAGAAAAAGCAGCTTTGGAAAACTTGAGTGCGCTTGATTATATGAAAAAATACGGAGCCTATGAAGTAGAGAAAACCGGCTACGAAAAGCACATGCACACCCTTTCGGAGGGGCAAATGCAAGGCGCGACGGTTGATCCTCAAACGGGAACCATCAGCAAAAACGGCAAGAATATCGGCGTCATGATCGGTGGCAAGCCGTGTACAGGCTTTCCGACGCCTAGCCGCAAGCAGGAGTTTTACTCCCAAACCATGATCGACTGGAAGTGGCCGGAATACCGCATTCCGAAGTATATCAAAAGCCATATCCATGAAGAAACGATGGATCGCGAAAAGGGAGATTTCCCCCTGGTACCGACTTTCCGTCTGCCGACGCTCATCCACTCCCGCTCCGGCAATGCCAAATGGCTCAACGAGATTTCGAACCGAAATCCCATCTGGATGCACACCTCAGACGCTGCGCGTCTGGACCTGAAAACCGGCGATATGGTCCGCATCAACACGGACATCGGTTATTTTGTGGACAAAATATGGGTGACGGAAGGCATGAAGCCAGGCATCATTGCCTGTTCGCACCACCTCGGCCGCTGGCGGCGGCCGCAGGATCAGGGCGGCAATCGTTGGGCCACCAATACCGTCTCCATTGAGAATGATGGGAATGGAAAATGGAAAATGAAGACGATCCGCGGCATTACGCCTTACAAAAGCGGCGATCCCGATAGCTCCCGCATTTTCTGGACGGATGGTGGCGTACACCAAAATATCACCTTTCCGGTGCATCCCGACCCCATCAGTGGCATGCACTGCTGGCATCAGAAAGTGCGCCTCGAAAAGGCGCATCCCGAAGACAGCTACGGCGACATACAAGTCGACACGAATAAGGCATTTGAGGAGTATCGCAAATGGCTTGCGATGACACGTCCGGCCCCCGGGCCGGATGGACTGCGGCGTCCGCTCTGGTTTAAGCGGCCGCTTCGGCCGGCGGAGGAGATGTATTATGTGGAATAACCATAGGTAGGGTCAGGTCATGACCTGACCCTACTCAAACAAAACATCCATCGTTATTTCATTCTGCACCAACGAGGCGGAATGCGCATTTTTTTCAAGACCATAAGTAGTGATCATGGTCAAAAAAATCGCTTTTTTGGTTTGAGTTTCTCTTCGAAAAGTGCCGATTTTATTTCTCAGATTTTCGGCATACGATTTTGAAATCAGAAAGGGGTTTATGGAATACTTGACTTCGCATAGGTTAACGACCTGATCTCTCCGGTCTATCACCAGGTCTATTTGAGCACCTTGTTCTGATTCAGAACTCTTCCAGGAAGAACTCTGGCTGATTACCCCACTTATCCCTAAAGCTTTCTTGATTTGAGAAATATGTGCCAAACAAATTTGCTCAAAAGCATAACCCGCCCAGGCCCGTTGTGAAGTGTTGTCAATAGCATTTACCCAAATGCCTTCATCGAAATTAGTATTGTTCTTGATAAACTTGAGATAAAAGAGACTATAAAAGTCCGATAATCTGTAAAGGGCATCTCGGGTTTTGCGGTTAAATGGAGTATACCGAGTAATAAATCCGCTTTCTTCCAATTCTTCAAGAAACCTTGTTAAACTTCCCCCAGTTTTTATCGCTGTTAATTTGGCAATCTCTTTTCTTGTCATCCCTTTGATTTTTGTTGATAAAACGGTGACAATTTCTTCGTGACGAGTAGAATCCTTGAATAAGGATGCAAACAAATTTTGAAACTCTGTGAGGAGGAGGCCTCCTTTTTGAAAGCAAAGCTCTTCTATGTTTTGGGCTGCACATTTCTCTGGAGAAACTGCATCTAAATAAAAAGGTATCCCGCCCAATGCCATGTAAATCTGAAGAATCTGATATCTATCCAGCACACTGTGCTTTGATTTAAGCATCAACTCAGTTTCTCGTAAGTTAAATGGATAAATTTTGATACGTTCAGTCACACGGTTGTGCAATCCCCCATGATTATTGATCAATTTGTTGATCATCCAAGAAGCAGCAGATCCACATGTTATGAGAAGAATATCCTTTCTATTCGTTGCCCAACTGTTCCAAAAATGTTCGAGAGAAATCATGAAGTCGGACCGAAATGTGTCAAGCCAAGGCAATTCATCCAAAAAAACGACTTTTTTTCGTTCTTCCTGAATACTTTCCAGGGCATCTATCAGCCTTTGAAATGCTTCAAACCAACTTTCAGGAACGCCCGCCCAATGAATTGAAGATTGCCTTTGAAGGGTCACGTGGAAATTGGTGAGCTGTTGTTTTGTCGTAGCATTTGCTAAGCCAGTCAATTGAAAATCAAATTGGTATTGGAAAAACTCCCTTATCAAATATGTTTTTCCAACCCTTCTTCGTCCATATAAAGCAACGAATTCAGATTTTTGGCTGGATTTCACTTTTTCCAACTTCTGGATTTCTTTTTCTCTTCCTATGATGGATAGCATATTGATTATTTATTCTGAGCCAAAATCACCCATAAACAACAAGTTGTGGCCGATTATTTTGAAATGATCGGCCACAATGTATAAAAAAAATGAGTTATGGCCACGTATTTTAAATATTTCCTCCATTAGCTTCCCCAAACCACCCCGCCGCATAAAAGGGTAAAAAAAACGACACAGGCAGCAATCCCCATCTAAATAGCGTAATTTGAAGCAAAGGAGTCCCCCAATCAATTTAACCCTTATGAGAAATAACATCATTTTTAGCCTGGGAATCATGCTTAGCCTTTGCTTTTTATCCTGTGAAAAACAGCCCATCTCAGCTCTTAAAATATGGAAGTGTCATCAAGACACCCTCTGATCACGCAATTGGTAGGCAGGCTTTTGATCTGCGAAAGAAAAAAAGAATAGAATTCAATGATAGCTATCTGGATGGATGCGATCATTTTTTTCGAAAAATAGAATAACAAAAACCCTATCTTTATGGTGATGCACAACTAATGCATCCTCTTTTTATGAAATTCATTGCAGCCTCGGTTTAAGAGAATGGGCGTTTCGTCAAACGCAAACACTCATTCAAAGCTTCATCTCCCTCTTCCGTGATCCCCTCACCGGAGAGGCATTTGTCGTTTTATTTACCTTAAATCACATACAACAATGAATTCGAATCCGAATCATATCATAGGCCGCGTGGCCAGACAACACAAAGACCGCTACGCGGTCCTGGTGGATGATGGCATCTTCGATGCCGAAATCACCGGAAACCTCCGTTTCTCGGCTAGCAGCAAAGCCGACTTTCCTGTCGTAGGCGACTGGGTAGAGATGAGCGAATTTGATGATTTCTACATCATCCACCACATCAGGCCGCGGACCTCCCTCCTCCAACGGCAAGCCGTTCAATCCGCTGGCGAAAGCCAGCCTATCGCTGCGAACATAGACGTCAGTTTCATCATGCAGGCGGTCGACCGCGACTTCAACCTGAATCGGCTGGATCGCTATGTGTCCATCTCCTTTGCCGGAGATATTGAGCCGGTCATCCTCCTGAATAAAATGGATTTGGTCGATGCTGAAAATCTTCAGCAGAAGATGCTGGCCGTTCAGCAGCGATTTCCTACGATTTCGGTTTTTTCTATCAGTGTTAACCAAAGTCTAGGGCTGGAAGAATTGCGGGCAATATTGGAAAAAGACAAGACATATTGCCTCATTGGTTCATCTGGCGTAGGAAAATCCAGTTTGCTTAATCAGCTGCTGGAAGAAGCACACATGCCGACAGGAGAAGTCAGCGAGTCACATAATAAGGGAAAACACACCACCACCCACCGGGAGTTAACAGTGTTAACTAATGGTAGCGTCTTCATCGACACGCCCGGTATGCGTGAATTGGGGGTAATAGATGAGGCCACAGGCCTGGAGCAGGCATTCAGCCAAATCTATGAGCTGGCAGAAAATTGCCGCTTTGGCGATTGTCAGCATGACAATGAACCGGGCTGCGCTGTGCGGCAGGCGATCAAAGATGGTGAGCTGGATCGCTCGCTGTTGAAGAGCTTCAGGAAGCTCAATCGGGAAGCAGAAAAGTTTTCTGCCAGCAAGGCGGAGAAGCGGAAGAATGATCGGGCGCTGGGGAAATATTATAAGAAGACGCAGGAGGCGAAGCGGCGAATGAAGGGCTAGGAAGAGAAGAGGGGACGCTGATTTACGCTGATGATTATGATTTAAGATGTTTTGGAAGTTCGTCCGGTATGGCTTTTCTGTTATGCCTATATTTACTTTTCAATCTGCGGAAATCATAAAAATCATAACAAATCTGCGTCCACTCTTCAATCAACTCCTCCAACATCGGCACTTTGTCCTCTGGACAATGGCCCTGGGCCTCAGCCTGCGGCTGCTTTTCCTGCTGGTCTTCCAGCCGGAGCCGATCAGCGACTTCGCTGATTACCAGGAGCTGGCGGCGAGCATCGCCGCGGGAGACGGCTACGCCGTGCATGGGGTACCGACGGCCTTTCGGCCGGTGGGATGGCCAGCTTTGCTGGCGGGGTTTTATGCGATCAGTGGGCCCTCGCCTTTGGCGGGGCAACTTTTGACTCTGCTGATGGGCATGGGGATTTTGTGGTTGGGGTATTTGTTGGGGAAGCGTTTGTCAGGGAGAGAAGAGGTGGGAAGGCTTGTTCTGTTGTTGCTTGCGATTCATCCTAATGGGATTGCCTATGGGCAATTGTTGAGTGCGGAAATACCTTTTTTAGGGTTGGTTTTGGGGGGAGCTTTGTGCTTGTGGGCGGGGAGAGAAAAGGGGCGAAATCTGCTATTGGCAGGCATCCTCTTCGGGCTGGCCACCCTGGTCAAAAGCCAGGGGCTATTTCTGCCGCTTATTTTTGCTGGTGCTTTTTATTTGAACGGAGAGGCGGGGAGGTGGAGAGGATGGATGAAGAAACTTGCTGTCGTTTACCTTTTTGTGGGAATAACGCTCCTTCCGTGGCTTATCCGAAACCATGTCGTCTTCGACGCTTTCCCGGTCCTGGTGACCAATGGCAGTGCCAATCTGCTCGTCGGCAACAACCCCTTTGCCAAGGGCAAATACAAATGGGGCGATCAGGAGATCGCCTGGTACGAAGCACAGGCGCCGCAGGCAAGCGGCGAAATCGCCCAGGCCGACAAAGCGAGAAAACTCGCTTTCCAATACATCCGGGAACATCCCGGAGAAACGCTCAGCCGCATCCCCAAAAAGCTTTGGTACACCTACGCCCACGACTACGAAGGCCTAGACTGGCTCCGCGAAAGCTGCGGTGGCCTGGCAGGCTGGCGGCATCGCCTGATGCAGGGATTCAAAGGCTTCGGACAGATACTGTATCTCATTATTTCGTTTTTCGTTCTTCGTTTTTCGTTCTATCAGCACATCAGCAAATCAGCACATCAGCACATCCATCATCCTCTCATCCGCAAATCTACTCATCTGCTAATTTTCTACTTCTCCCTCATCACCATCATGATCTTCGGCGATGGAAGATTCCATTTTCCGCTGATGCCTTTTCTCTTCCTTTGCGCAGCGGAGCAGCTTATTCCGAGTAGTTGGAGGGGGAAGCCAGACGCGCAGGCGCAAGCCTGAGGGCGCGCGCTAAAGCCGGTTTTTCTTCCTCATAGACTTTGAGGAAAGGGGCAATATCTGCTTCGCTTTCGACATGAGCCTTTTTGGCTCCCAGGGGGGACATGGGATTGTCCACAAAAAGTAGCAACTCCTCGGGTTGAAAAGCAGCGCGAATCGTTTCAAGCATCCGCATGGGATCGGCCAGGACAGCCTCGCCCGCTTCATTTTGGATCACGGGACCGATGACCAGCAGCTGTATGCTTTGCAGCAGTTTTTCCAAAGCGGCCTTTTTTACTTTCATCTCCCCTCCTTCCAGGTAAAAATAATTGCGCTGATCAGCAGAAAATGCATTGTTGTAGACCATGGCTTCACTCAAAAGGGAAGAAAGGCGTTTGGTGACAAAGCGGGTATCTTGGACAGTGCCGCCAAAGCAGGCGTGGATCAGGATGGCCTTTTCTTTCAACCTGAAGTTGAAAACGAAGTTTTGGATGCTGAGGCGGTCTTTGAGATTGGCTTCGGAGAGATATATGAGTTTCATGTGGGAAGTAATTACAGCTGCAAGTTACACCCCTCATAGAAAAAAACAGCGTCTATTTTTGTCGAAATTTGCAGCTGGGGAGCTGTCCACCCTATTTTTCTTAAAAGTTGTGAAGCTTTTATTTTAACCGAATTTCTATTTGGAATGTCATACAGAATTGCTGCATAATTTTAATGATTTATTTTGTCGGCATTCCTAATTAAGAGCAGTTTTCATTATTTCTTAATTTTTCAACGATACCGAATTAAAAAAAAGTTATGAAATACAATCTCAGAGACCTATTATTAACAATCATATTATTTCTGATAATTCCCCTATTTTCTTGTGAAAAATTTGCTCAAGATGATGCAAAAAAGAATTCTTTAAACGAAAAAGATTCTGGAGGTGAACAGACGATTTCTCATCAAACCGACAATGGCGTTACTACAAAAAATAGCAGCGTGAACATTTTTGAAAAATATTTATCCTCGCTTGACAAAATACCACTCCCATTTATGCATTCTTCAGTAAGTACTGTTCCAAATATTTCTAATGGTTATTTTGATTTAGGGTTTCAAAAGTTTAAGCTTCAAGCTTCTTATAAGCCACTTGGGTTATTATATTACAAGAAAAATGTTGCAATAATTGAATATTCAATTGCTGATAATGGGCATGCCCTTTTTGTTATTACGTATAATGCTCAGGGTAATAAAGTTGACTCTCTTTCATTATATTCAAAAAGTGGAGCAAATGAGAAAGTAGAGTGTACTGAATTTTTAAATATTTCTAAGGAATTTAAAATACAAGTTAACGACACCACTTACTTTTGGAATGTTGATGAAAGAGGAGACAGAATAGGCCAAATAATTAATAAGAAATCAGGAAGTACGGTTTACCAAATTAGTGATAATGGGAAGATTCTCAAAGGTGTTTCAAAGTGATAATCTTAGAGATCGTTTTAAGAAAAATATTATGAGCGAATTTTGGAATAGAATCTGACAGTAAGGAACGCTGACGAAATAAACTATCAGTTTCATTTTTCGCCAGGAGGTGTCATTTCGACAGCTTGCCCTGAGCTTGTCGAAGGAGCCTGCCCTGAGCTTGTCGAAGGGAGTCTTCGAGGAGAAATCTCCTGAGTTATTGATAATCAGACCTTTAATGAATGAGTTCAGGAGATTTCTCCTCACAAGGGGGCTCCGGGCGCGGAAGCTCCAAATATTCTAAATATGCTGATAGCGTTTTGAAGTGCTCCATTTTATTTTTTCAATTCTTGTTCGGCCACTAAAAGTTGCTTGTTGTATTCGGCAATGCGGGCGTGTGCCAAGCCATCAATCACTAAAATAACGGCCAACATAGCGATGGTAGTAATCATGCTGGCCCGCCAAATGGGTGTACTCACAAAAAATAGAACCAAAGCACAAGCTATAATAATGAGCGGAATGGCCGTAAACACTACGTTTTTATATTCCTTTAATGTAGCATCGGCACGTTTCAACTCTGAAGCGACAAATGCCACGGAATCTTCCTGGTAAGCTTTTTCAAACTGTGTAATTCTCGATTTATTGGTAAAGAATAGCCCGAGCCCAATAACCGTCAATAAAACACCTGCCACCAAGGTGGGGATGATGTAAGCTTTGGCGAGATCGGTTTTACCCACTTGCCATAAACCCATACTTGCCGCAATAAAAACCACACCCAAAAGAACAAAGAATGGCGTGGAAATGAGTTCGGCTTTTGCCCAGTCTGTTGCTTCTTTTAAAATATCCATATCTAAAACCATTTATCCGTTTCTAATTTAAAAATTCCATTGAACACCCGTTTCTTTTTCTGACAGATCCCACAGCCTTTTTTGCCAAATGGATTATTCTTATTCATCTCTGTTTTATTTTGTTGATACAAAGATCAGTACAGAGGAGGGCTGCCGTCTTATACACATTTTCGTAAGGTGTATACTTTTTGGTTTTTAATTACACCCAACGGGTTGGCATACATGGCGCGGCGTTGGGGTTTTTATAGAATCCAGCCAAAATCCAACGCTAAGGAATTCAGTCGAGTGATTTATCTGCCGGTGCCTTTCCCTTTTTCATCGTTTTCAAGGGGTT
>JAUIGE010000065.1 GCA_030430205.1 Bacteroidia bacterium
CATCCATGCTGCCAGGGCAGTTTTCAATGGTAACATTCGGGAATGTTATCGTGGGAAAATTGACCACCTGTATGCTGCTATTGGTTGAATCGGTACAGGTAGTATCACTACCCACAAGCCTGATATCGTAGGTTCCTGCTGTCTGGAAGCGGCGACCCATTTGTTGTCCGCCAGCCACAGAGGTACCGTCTATTTTCCAGCCGTAATTGCTTAAGCCGCTATTTGCTGCCAGGAAAGTGATGCTGTCACCAGGGCAAATGGCTGTTTTGCTTGCGGTAAAACTGGTGTTTACCGAGCAGCAGGCACCCACGCTAAGTAAGGTACTCATCGAATCCGCAAATACACCATTGAGGTAGGTATTCACCAAAACCCGGTAGTTACCGGGGTTAATATTTGACATAAAATGCGCACGGGAAAAAGGCACAATCGCCGGCAGACAAATAATTCCAATGGTAATGTCAATGTTCACGATAATCAAAGAACCCGAAGTCGTATGGGCGGATCCTGAAATCGTCATATTGGCGCAATTCAAACTGCCAGCCGTGGTCACAGTAATTGTACTACAGGCCAGTGCAGGCGCAGGGGATACAGAAACCGTATTAATGCCCTGAGCATATGCAGATTGCATACCCAGCAAGGTGAAAAAACTTATTAGAAAGCTTAGGTAAAAAAATTTCATTTTCATAATTATTGTAGGTGTGTTGTTTTACTAAAAAAATAATTCCAAAGGAAGCAGAATTCCTCCTTAAAATACAAAAACGCCAGTAAATATACTGACGTTTTATCTAAAGCTATATAGAAGATTTTACTAATCTGAAAAAGGATCAGAAAACTTCACATCCTGTATCATTTCTTCATCGGTCAGGGTGTGCAGAAAAGCAAGCAAGGCGTCTTTTTCGGACTGAGAGAGGTTGAGTCTCCTGGGCTGTCCCTGCCTGCCTGCTCCCAGCAAAGGCGGGGAGAGGTTGGGGTGGTTTTGCACCCCGGAATTGTAATGCTCTATGACCTCTGCGAGGGTTTCAAATCTGCCATCGTGCATATAGGGGGCTGTCAGGGCAATATTTTTGAGTGAATTCACTTTAAAAAGGCCATTGTCATTGGCATTGCCTGTGACATCTCCTATCCCATTGTCTTCAAAGACAAGGTCGAGGCCATTGTTTCGGGGGCCAGGGGCAGCAAAAGTAGGGCCGCCATGGCAGGCCGCACAGCCGGTTCGATTGGAGAAGAAAAGACTTTTCCCCAGATTTTCCTCTGCAGAAAAATTGACAAATTGTGTATTCTCTAAATCAGCATTTCTTCCTGCCAGGTTCAATCCCTCATCAAAGGAGGTATTAAACGATACCATCGAGCGGATGAATTGTGCCAAAGAACGGGAAATCCGTTCACTGGAGATATTGGGATCACCATAGGCCTCCTGAAACAATTCGCTGTAATAGTCTATCTCCTGGAGTTTTTTCACCAAATCTTCCAAATCCATCCCCATTTCCACATGATCCTGGATGGGCATCAGCACCTGGTCTTCCAGCGTTGCTGCGCGTTGGTCCCAGAAAAATGAGCCTGGCTCATAAAAACGTGCATTGGCCAGTCCCATCGAATTTCGGCCCGTGAACCCGCCATCAAATCCCAGGCTAAAAGCCCTTGGATCTGCGAATCCTGCGGATTGCTGGTGACAGGAAGCACAGGAGATGGCGTTGTTGATGGACATATTTTTGTCATAAAACAAGACCCTGCCCAGGGTCGCTCCCTCATCCGTCACAGGATTTTCATTGGGGGTATTATCCTGGTCGCGTATTTGGCCTCCATTCAGATAAGGAGGCAAAGCCTGGTTGGCGTAATTGTAAGGAGTGGCTGGCAAGTCCGGTTGTTGTTCCAGGATGGTAAATCCTGTTGGCTGATCGTCTGGATCAGGAGTGTAGCTGTCGTCTGTTTGGCAGGCCGCAAAAAAGAGCAAGGCCAGGCAAATACCTAAAGAGAATCTTTTCATGGTGCTTAGCATTTTTAGATGTCGATTTAGGTATAGCTTGCTCCATAGGTGGGGTATAAAAAGTTATTGCTTCCAAAGACTTAGATGTCTTTGAAAGCAATAACTTGCGCGAGGCGCAATCTTTTTTCAGTTTTTTGCTAAAAACCTACTGCTTGATCAGTTTTCCGACCGCATAGCGCTTTTCTCCCTTCATCAAAAAGGTATAAGCTCCTGCAGGTAAATGCGCAATATTCATTTTCACTTTTCCCTGAGAAAAGATTTGTTCCCGCATTACTTCGCGACCCAATTGGTCAAAGATTTGGAGATCCCATTCCGCTGCCGCCATGCCTTCCATCTGCAAGACCACAAAATCCTGCGCTGGATTAGGGAAAAGCTGCAATTGACTCATCAGCTGCTTATCAAGCCCCACTGTGACACTCAAGGTAGCACAAGAGGTGTCTTTACATCCAAAAGCATCCGTCACGATCAGGCAGATTTCATAGCTTCCGCTGCTGGAATAGGTGTGAGTTGGATTTTGCATGGGGCTGATATCTCCATCCCCAAATTTCCACAACCAACTGCTTGGTGTAGGCATAGATTGATCCGTAAAGTCATAAACGCCGGGCGTCTGCAATTGAGAAGAATAAGAAGCCGTAACTCCACCTAAAGTTTGGATTTCAAAGGTATCGCGGCTCTTGCAGCCTTTAGCATCTTCTACTTCCACATAATAGCTACCGACGCTCAGCTGGTTGATAAAAGGCACAGTAGGCCCGTGGCTCCATGTAGGCGCAAAAGGGCCATTTCCTGTCAATTGCAGGTTGATCTGGCCATTGGCATCTCCATCACAGCTTTCGCCAGTTACCTGAGCGTTGATGACAGGCTTTTTATTCACAAGGATATTGAAGGATGCAGTATCAGCGCAAACACTATCTGTGGCGATCATGTCAATTTGAAAACTGCCATCCATAGGGAAATTATAGGAAGGGTTGGCATTCTGGGAAAACTGAACATTATTGCTTCTCCAGCTATAGCTTACAGCTCCTGCACTGCTATTGGTGAAATTGACTACTTCCCCCTGGCAAATGGGGCCGGGCGTGCTGGCCATAAAAGAAGCCGTAGGCGCAAAGACATTCACAAACCAGTTGACTGTATCGGCGCAGGCACCATCAGAAGCCACCATGCTCATCAGCTGTATCCCATTGCTGGAGAAGCCATAGCTGGGGTTCAGCTGTTGGGAGAAAAGAGTACTTCCTGTATACCATTTATAATCATTGGCCCGAAGGCTGGTGTTGGTAAATTGAACCAACTCTCCCGGACACACCTGATCTCCCGCAGAGGAGCGATATCCAGCAACCGGATCAGTCACATGCATGCTGAGATAAGCCGTATCATAGCAGATACTGACTTCCCCTGCGAGCATAATCTGGAAAGTTCCTGTATCGGGAAAGGTAGTACCGTAATCCAGGGTTTGCGCTACCTGAATGCCATCTTTAAACCAGCTAAAGGAGGTATTGGCATGAGTCAGCGCGCTGGAATTGGTAAAGAAAACCGAGTCTCCCTTACAGGCTCTGCCTCTGATAGCGGTATTGCCATTGATGACGGCCTGTATTCCGTTCAGGGTGGACAGGCTCAGGGTGTCGCGGGCTTCACAGCCCACGGTATCATACACCCATACATGGTAGATGCCCCCCGATAGTTGAGCGATAGCGGCAGTGGTGTCGCCTGTGGACCACAGGATAGAAAAAGGGCCTGTTCCAGAGGTAATGTTAATGGCCAACTCACCATCCTGACTCCCAGGACAGCTTTCTTCTATAAAAGAGGTAAAGCCAAAATCAGGAGGTGTCACAACCTCTATGGTCTTGACCACAGAGTCCAATCCACCAAAATCCGCTGCAATCAGGGTGATGGTATAGGTAGTATCCTTCATCAATCTGATTCCCGCAATCCTATTTTGGGAAAATACCATATTGTTGATCTTCCAGAGATAGGCGATCTGGTTGGCATCGGTTGCAGTAAAGGTGATGCTGTCTCCCGGACAAATCTTGTCCGAACTGGTCGTAAAAGTAGCATTCCCGAATATCTGGGCTGGTTTATCAAATGCCTGGGAAAATAAAACTGAGAGGATAAAAAGGCTAAAGGCGATTGTTTTTTTCATGTTTAGTATTGTGTTGTTGTGTAACGGGCCACAAAGCAAAAGCTTTGCCAAATGAAAAACAAGCAAGTAAGGGAAGCATGTATAAAACAAAGTGGGTGAAAGTTTAGCAAATAAAATTTGTCCCAGAAAGGATTGTAGCTATTTTTGACAAAACACTTTTATCTAACGTATTGCTATGCCAAAGTATAATCCTCGGCTCCGTACATCCGCCACCTTCTCTACCAATCGCCCTGAAAGAAGAGAAGACGACGCCATGCTGGTGGAATGTGCATGGGAAGTCTGTAACCAGGTAGGCGGAATTTATACCGTTATTCGCTCCAAAGCCATGGCTATGGTGGACAGATGGGGAGAAAACTACTGCCTGGTGGGTCCTACGGTGCATCCCAGTGTGGAAGCATTTTTTGAACCGGCTGAAGACTATACTGATCCTTTTGGCAAAGCCGTTTTGGCCATGCGGGAGAGAGGCTTTGAGGTATATTATGGGAAATGGTTGATTTCCGGTAAGCCCAAGGTGGTCTTGTTCAATCCTTTTTCCATTTTTTCCAAACTTGGAGACATCAAGTACGAGCTATGGAATGACCACCACATCCAGACACCATCAGAGCATGACCTGGTTAATCAGGTAGTCTCATTTGGCTATCAGATAAAAGAGTTTTTTCTGGAATTGGCGAAAGAAAATGTCTCTGGCTCACGCAAGATCGTGGGTCATTTTCATGAGTGGATGGCAGCCACCTGCATCCCCGGCATACGCCGTGGGACAGATCGTATCAAGGTAGTCTTTACTACCCATGCCACGCTGCTGGGGCGTTATCTCGCCATGAATGACAAGCAG
Organism: Bacteroidia bacterium; assembly: GCA_030430205.1. Lineage (GTDB taxonomy): Bacteria > Bacteroidota > Bacteroidia > J057 > J057 > JAUIGE01. Next base: position 4,951 of record JAUIGE010000065.1, read on the forward strand.
TATTACCAGCATTTGCCTTTTTACGATTGGGAAAAAGAAGCCCAAAAATTCAATGTGCTTTTTGAAGCCAATGTGGAGCGGGCGGCCGCTCATGGCTCCCATGTATTCACCACCGTAAGTGATGTGACCGGCCGGGAATGCGAAGCCCTATTGGGACGAAAACCTGACATTATTGTACCTAATGGACTGAATATCAATAGATTTGTGGCATCCCACGAAATCCAGAATTACCACCAGGCATATAAAGATTCCATTCATCAGTTTATAAAAGGGCACTTTTTCCACAGTACCCCATTTGACCTGGACAAGGTGCTTTATTTCTTCACATCCGGTCGCTACGAGTACAGCAACAAAGGCTTCGATATGACGCTGGAGGCACTCGCGCGCCTCAATTACAAAATGAAGGAATCCGGCACCAAAATGACCGTAGTGATGTTTTTCATCACCCAGGCACCGGTAAAGAGCATCAATCCCGATGTGCTGCAATCCCGTGCCTTGCTGGAGGAAATCAAAGAAACGGTGGGCGCCATTGAAGGCCAGATAGGCGAAAAGCTATTTGATGCTTTGTCCAAATCCAAAGATTCGAATATCCCAGATCTCAACGGCTTTGTAGATGAATACTGGAAGCTTCGCCTCCGTCGTAACCTGCAAATCTGGAAGCGCCAGGGGCTTCCAACGGTAGTTACCCATAATCTGGTAGATGATGTCAAGGACCCTATCCTGAACTTTGTCAGGAAGGCTGAATTGGTTAATAAACCCGAAGATCGGGTCAAAATCGTGTACCACCCTGCCTTTATCAATTCAGCGAATCCGCTTTGGGGAATTGAATACCCTGAGTTTGTGCAGGGCTGTCACCTCGGGATTTTCCCGAGTTATTATGAGCCCTGGGGCTATACGCCCCTGGAGTGCATGGCCAGCGGTGTGCCGGCCGTGACGAGTAACCTTGCAGGTTTTGGAGACTTTTGCCTGAAAAACATCGCCCATCCTGAGCAATACGGCCTCTATGTCATCAACCGCAGAGACCTGCTCTATGATGATGCCGCCGAGCAACTCGCCAATACCCTCTTCAATTTCGTCAACTCCACCCGGAGAGAGCGTATTGAGCAACGCTATAAAGTAGAAGAAGCAGCCATACAGTTTGACTGGAATAGCCTGACCAAACATTACAACAAAGCTCATGATGAGGCTTTGAAGCGCTAAAAATCTATTAACAGCAAAGTAGTTGATGTGAGTAACTGAATTTTAAGTAACTTTGAGCATGTATATAATCATCGTATTCTTCATCCTCCACTGGTACAGCTCTATCTTTACCCAATCTTTTTTCCAGCACAGATATGCCGCTCATGGCATGTTCAGCATGTCTCCGGCAATGGAAAAGATTTTTTACGTCATTTCCTATGTGACCCAGGGATCAAGTTACCTGAATCCTACGGTTTATGGCATTTTGCACCGCCTGCACCATGCACATGCAGATACGGAAGGCGATCCACACTCGCCCAAATACGCCAAAAATATGGTTTCCCTCATGTGGAAAACCAAAAACAAATACATTGATATCGCCAAAGGTCGCCTGGCTTTTGCCGAAAAATACACCAAAGGCCTGCCCAACTGGCCCAAATTCGACAAATTTGCTGCCTCATGGGTATCCCGGATTTTGTGGGGATTGGGCTATATCGCCGTTTACCTGATATTTTCGCCCAGCGCCTGGTTTTTTCTTTTGCTCCCCATCCATTTCATGATGAGTCCGATTCACGGTATATTGATCAACTGGTTTTCCCACAAAATCGGATACCGCAATTTTGAATCAGAAGATACTTCCACCAATTATCTGCCCTTTGACTTTCTGACCATGGGCGAAGGCTATCACAATAACCACCATACCTATGGTAGCAGAGCCAATTTTGGCGGCATCCGCTGGCATGAATTGGACCTTACCTATCTTGTAATCAAGCGCTTAAACAAATGGGGATTGATTCAATTGAAACAATCCCCAGTCAAGGCTAAATAGTATTTAGTTGGCAGTTAGTAGTTGGCAGTTGGCAGTTGGCAGTTGGCAGTTGGCAGTTGGCAGTTGGCAGTTAGGTCAACGCCTGCTAGTAGCGTTTGTCTTTTTTCTTGTGCTTTTTGCCTTTTTTCTTCTTGTCAGAATCTCTGCCACTGTCGCCGCCGGGCTGTCCGTCATTTACCCGTATGGATCTTCCCTCCAGGTAAAAGTCGCCAAAGGCTTTCTTCACTTTTTCTACAGAACGCTCGTCCACATCAAAGTAGGCAAAAGAGCGTTTGAGTTCAATCTTACCGATCGACTCTCCGCGAATATCAGCCTGGTTGCATATCAGAGAGATAAATTCTCCTTTGCCAGCCACATCCATGAAGCCGACATTGATGAATAGCTTATGCTTTTGACCTGACATAATCCGCTCATTGCTTCTCTTTCTATTCAGGTTCAGATCCTGGGCATGCTGGTATTTTTCAAAAATATGGTTGAAAGACAAAGCTGCCACCCGCTCGATAATTTGATCTTTGCTCAAATCATCCAACTCCAGGAGGATGGAAGGCAGGTAGCCATCCAGAGCAGAATTGGCTTTGGCATTTTTGATTTGGTCAAAATAGCTAATCAGCTGCTTCTGCATGATGTCATCAGCCGTTGGGATTTGAGATTCCTCAAATTTGATGCGCAGCCTGCGCTCCAACTGCTGCAATATCCTTGTTTCGCGCGGATGCGCAAAGATCATGGAAATACCCTTTTTTCCTGCGCGGGCCGTACGGCCTGAGCGGTGGGTATAGAAAGCCAGATCATCTGGAATATTGAAGTGGAATACGTGGGTGATGTCGTTGACATCGATACCTCTGGCAGCGACATCTGTCGCTACGAGCAGACGCAACTGGCCCGAGCGGAAGCGCGCCATCACGCGGTCGCGTTGCGACTGGTTGAGGTCGCCATGCAGGGCATCGGCATTGTAGCCTGACTCAGAAAGGAAGGCAGCCAGATCGCGGCTGTCATTGCGTGTACGGCAAAAAACCAAACCGAAAAGATCGGCATCCGCATCCAGGAAGCGCTTGAGCACCTCTCCCCTATCTCTGGGGTAGCACAGGACATATTGGTGGTCAATGTCTGAGTTGGCAATCTCCTTGCCACGCACACTCATCTCCACAGGATCCTTCATATACTGCATCGAAATCCGGCGCAGGTCAGGAGGCATGGTTGCCGAAAACAGCCATGTCAGTTTTTCGGGAGGCGTATTTTGAAGAATATCGTCAATTTCCTCCTTGAAGCCCATGTTGAGCATTTCGTCTGCCTCATCCAGGACGAGGTAGGCTATATTACTCAAATCCACAACTTTTCGGCGGATCATGTCTCGCAAACGTCCGGGGGTAGCAACGATGATGTGAGCTCCTTTCCGGATCTCTTTCATCTGCCCCACTATATCTGCTCCTCCATACACTGCGACCGTTTTCAGGCTGCGCTTATGCTTGCTAAAAAGGTGAAATTCGTTCGTGATTTGCAGGCAAAGCTCACGCGTGGGCGCAAGCACCAGAGCCTGAACTCGCTTCAGCTCTGTATCAACCAAATCAATTAAAGGAAGTCCAAAAGCTGCTGTCTTTCCCGTACCAGTCTGGGCCAAACCGATCATGTCGGTTTCGTCTTCCAAAAGTCGTGGGATAGCCTGGCTTTGAATGGGAGTGGGGGTCTCAAACCCCATTTCGGTAATTGTCTCTACCAATGGACGGGATAACCCTAAGTCCAAAAATGTATCCATATATTATATCAAATTGTTCACATTGTCCATTTCACTATGGACAAATAATCCGCGAAGATACGCTTTATTTTTGACTTGATGGGAATTTAGACGCTATTCTTCCGAAAGCAGGCGTATGCCCTTCGCTTCCAGGAGGATTTTCCTGTCTTTATAGAGCGACCCGATGGCTTTTTTGAAAAGCTTTTTGCTCATCTGAAGCTCCGCCGCGACGGCTTCGGGCGGGCTTTTATCGGTTAAAGGCAAAAAGCCTTTGTTCTCTTTTAGCTTCTGAAGGATTTTCTGGGCATTGGGCTCTACTTTGTCGTAGCCAAATTTTTGCAGGCTGATGTCGAGCTTATTGCCTTCGCGTATTTTGCGGACATAGCCTTTGAGTACTTTGCCGGGGTAGAATTTTTCGTAAAAATCATTCTCATATATCAGGCCTTTGTGGATGCGATTGACGATCACATTGACTCCGAGGTCGGTCTTCTCCCAGAGCATGAGCTCTACTTCATCCCCCTCCGCTACGCGGAGGACTTCGTTTTCCAGAAATCGACCGATGGTCGAGGAGCCTACGAGACGATCCGTCTTTTCATCCAGGTACATAAAGACCAGGTAAGACCTGCCGATCTCCATCTTTTTGGATTGCTCCTGAAAAGGGACAAAGAGCTCTTTGGCGATACCCCAATCCAAAAAAGCACCATGCTCCGTCACATCCGAGACGCGCAACAAAGCAAAGTCATTGAGCTGAATAGCAGGCGTTTGGGTCGTAGCTATCGGCCGGTTTTCATTGTCTTTGTACACAAAAACGCTTAGCTCCTCCCCTATTTCGTAGCCCGCCCGGATGTATTTGCGGGGCAACAAAACTTCGTTGTTTTCGCTGTCGTTGAGGATAAGCCCAAAGTCGAGGTCTTTGGCGATGGTGAGGGTATTGTATTGGCCGATGTTGATCATGCTGCAAATGTAGGGACAGATCGTGATCTGTAGCTATTTTCTGTTAAAAAACATTGTTTTTATTAACCCATACAGTCACAAATAATCATGTTGTTCCCTTTTTCATAAATTATTATTTCCAATATTATCCACACAAAAGATTTACACCTTATGTTTCCCGCCATATTTCCACCCAAAAACCAGATGACGTACAAATCAGCCTTACTCCTCCTCACTTGCCTATGCTTTAGTTTCACCGCTTTGCCAGCCCAGGACATCCCCCCTCCTACTGCCCTTTGCCAGGCCTTCACCACTCAGCTGGGTAACCGATTTGACCTCTTCCCGAATCCGACTTCTGGACAGTTCCAGGTGAAAGCCATGCTCCCCATAGAAACAAGCTACAGCTGGCAGCTATCGGATGTGATGGGCAAAACGCTCATGCAGGGCGAAATGAAAGAGCAGCAAATGAAGATTCAGATAGCGTCTTTGGCTACAGGGATGTATCATCTTGTGATGATCTCTCCTGAAGGGAAGAGATATTTGATGAAGGTTGTGAAGCAATAGTAATTATAACAAAAAGCTGAAAGAGAAAAACTTCTTTCAGCTTTTTGTATTTTAAATTACAGTTTTTTGTATTTTTTCAAGAATATCATTTATTTATTCAGGTAATTTGTATACATACATATTATCTATTTAAAAATCATCATGAAAAAACGCTTACCACATTTACTTGTATCATTTCTCTTGCTATTTTTATCCAGCTCTTTTGCCCAACAAACCCAACAAGCCCTTCAAACAGAGATTACCTCCTTTTCGGATCTTGTGTTGGGAGGAAATATGCCCACCTTTTCGTCCACTGCCGAGCCTCCAACTACAACCTCCACTCCGCAACCTGAAAGTGTAACAGGCACCTATACTGACAGGAGTACTTTTCAAACCAACTGTGCTGGATTGCCACTGGAAACTTTTAACAGTATTCCTGTAGGCCCTGGTCAGGTCCGTGACTGCGGTTTCGAGCTTAGTAGTACCTTTCCCTGTGGAGGGACTTTATTACCCGGTTTTGTTCTTACAGCCAGTGCCGGTAAGGTAGTTGCACTGGGAAATGGTGTAATTGGAAACACGACCCCTGTGGTAGGTGCTGATCTATTTTCTTCATTTGCCATCCTTGATTTCCCAAATAATGATGTTTATTCAGTAGGGATCGATGTAACCAGGTTTGGTGGCCCCGGAAATGTCGATTTTCGTGTATATGGAGCTGGAGGAACCCTCATAACAACGCTAAATTCGGGCCTTATGGGTAGCCAGTTCTTTTATGGCATTATTGCAGATGAAGTAATTACCAAAATTGAGATTCAATCTCCTGATGCCCCAACGCTTTTTGCCAACCTGGAATTTGGGACATGTGTCCCTCCATGCGCTACGCCTGTTGCAGCATGCAAAGCAGCAACAGTCAGCCTGGATGCTAGCGGAAATGCAACTCTCGCAGTCAGTGACATCGATAACGGCAGCACAGCTAATTGCGGCTTGCAAAGCCTGAGTGCCAGCCATTCCACTTTTAATTGTAATGATTTGGGAACTCATACGGTTACCCTATCTATCTCAGATATCAACGGCGCTTCGGATAACTGCACAGCAAGTGTGACGGTTCAGGACAATACCCCTCCTACCATCACTTTGGTTGGAGATAATCCCATGGAAATTTGCCAATATGGCACTTATAATGATCCTGGGGCTACTTATGATGATAATTGCGCGGGCTCGTCGGGTGATGGGTTCCAAGTTACAATCTCCAACGTCTTTGCAAGCCAGGCCGGAACCTATACCGTCACCTACAATTATACCGACCCCAGCGGCAATGCCGCAGTTGAAGTCGTCCGAACAGTGATCGTCCATCCTACTCCAGAAGCCTTTGCTTCTCAGGGCTGTGGAAACTGTGGCGAAATCCGCCTCACCCTCTGCCAATATGAGCAGGCGCCAGACCTGGATGCCTTTGTCATGGACAATGACAACTATGAGGCGGGTGCGAACCTCTACTGGTATGCAGATAACAACAACTCAAAAGGAAGTCCCCTTCCTGGCGCACCAACCGTTAACACCAACCAAGTGGATACCGATTGGTACTGGGTGGAACAGCACCTGGGTGACTGTCCGGGTCCTGCGATTCGTGTAAGGGTTAAGGTGAAAAAGCAATACGCACCCGAATTCAATTTGCCAGCCATCGGCTGCGGTGCCGGAGCAGGTCAGGTTGACCTCGCTGCCTGGGTCTCTGACTCCAAAAACAAAACAACCCTCTATACTTTCTACGATGTAGATCCCGTGGCCCATCCAGGCGCTACTCCGATTGGATCAGCAACGGCAACCAATGGCGTAGTGGACTTCGGTCAGTATGTGAGTGTCAATGTAGCGCTGGGAACTCAGACCTATTGGGTGCAAAATACTGTTCCTAACGATTGCGGAGGTACAGCCTCTTCTACCCTGGTGGCAAACAGTGTCAATGCCACCTTGAATTTCATCCCCAATATCACCGTAAACAGCGGCGATCCTGTCAATATCGCATTTAGCGGTACAAATGCCACCCATATTTTCTGGTTAGATCATGTCGCTTTTAGCAATCCACCGATTGGAATTATGGGAAGTGTCGGTCTGGGAAATCTGGCCTTTACTGCCCAAAATACGGGAACTACACCTTTGACGGCTACCATCCGCGCAATCGCCTACAATGGCAATTGTACAGGACAATTCCGGGATTTCACCATCACGGTGCAGCCGGCGGCAGCTAGTCGGCAGGGGGCAGGGAATAGTTTGCTGTTGGCAGCGGCCAGGATCAATGCGCATGATGTCATGCTAGAGTGGGACATCCGTACTGAGTTTGAACTCATCCGCTTTGAGATCGAAAAAAAGGGCGCTGATGGCGAATTTAAAAGCATTGGATACCAGAATTGGAACGGAAACGGTTCTTACCAATACACGGATGAAAGCGGCATGAGCAATGCCAATCAGTACAGATTAAAGCTCATCTACACCGATGGTCGCATCGCCTGGAGTGATGTCGTCGAAGTCAAGATGGACTTTGTTGACAACAAACGATTTGACCTCTTCCCGAATCCGACTTCTGGACAGTTCCAGGTGAAAGCCATGCTCCCCATAGAAACAAGCTACAGCTGGCAGCTATCGGATGTGATGGGCAAAACGCTCATGCAGGGCGAAATGAAAGAGCAGCAAACCACGATTCAGATAGCGTCTTTGGCTACAGGGATGTATCATCTTGTGATGATCTCTCCTGAAGGGAAGAGATATTTGATGAAGGTTGTGAAGCAATAAAATCCATCATTTCCTGGGACTCTTTAAGCTGGCGATATTGAATCGCCAGCTTTTTTTTTGAAAAAGATTGGTTCATCGTGATCTTTAGTGGAGCAGTGCTCCTGTGCAAGAAACACCCCTCATCCTGGACCCTTCGGCTTCTCTCAGGGCAGGCTGGGCCCCTCACAAGTGTTCCATTGATTGGAACATCGTTCTTTCGAAGAAAAAGGACCAACGCCAAAGGCGTCATACCGGCCCCGGATCAAGTCCGGGGTCTAAGGTTTTGGGAGAAAAATATCCGGTATCTCCAGCTCAAAAAAGCAAATGGCTTTTTACAGATGGAGATGCCGGATAGCGCCTTCTCAAAGCCTCTGGCGCTTCCGGCATGACGCAGTACTGCGTTGGTTATCAGAGCTTTCGCTGTTATATTTTCTTATCGAAAAAGGTAATATTTCAGGAACTAAAATAGATATGGGAGACTCGTAACCCTCAAGGGGGCTGACGTTGATTGAAAGGCGTTAAAACGCCTTCTGGGCAGCATTATCCCCCTTTTTGCAGGATTTTCGGGTCGATTTTTGTTGTTTTTCTCAGATAAATCTTAACATTGAATCATCAAAAATAAACGATCCAGTCAAAGCAAGTACCATGTTTCGTCTTCTCCTCCTTCTTATTTCCCTCTTTGGTTTTTTTTCTCTCCAGGCCCAAACTACCTGCCTCAGTTGCAAAGGAAGTGGCACATGTTCCTATAAAGCACGGGTTCCGGTAGAAGAAATTCGCTCATACAAATACAGCAGCAACTATTACACGGTCAATACCCATGTAGTGTATGCCTCCCGCTACCAAAGATCTACCTGTGCAGCCTGCAACGGGACGGGGGCCAAACCCCATGTGCCCAAGCCTGCTCCACGTCAGGTAGTGAGGCGTACGCCGCCGCCACCTACCTTTATGCAAAATTTGCAAAGCAAATTCGGCAAAGAGATGAAAGATCCTGTCCCCATGGACCTCGCCGGGCCAGACTATTACGCTATTCATTATGACAAATCGAAGTACAAGAAAAACCTTGTTGCCATTATTAAAAAAACAGGGACAAACAGTCACCGCGTCATCGTAGCGGGCGAGTATAAACTGATCAAGGAATTAGCTGATGAACATGGCGATTTCTTTGCCTTCAAAGCTTTTAAAGGGAATGATGTCTATTTGTATGATGAAAACGGTCGCATGTTTTTCCAGGTCTATGGCAATGCCTTTGGTGTAAATCGAAATGGGGATATGTGGGTAAAGGTGAAAGATGGCCCCGAAGCAAAGGGAACAGCATCCAGTGCTTTTAAATTGATCAATTACAAAAATGGCCGGCAGCTCAGTCCTAGCCTTACCTACGATGTGTTAGATTGCCAGTGTCAGAACCTTTGGAGCCAACATCAGCTCATTGATGTCACCATCCCCCATCTGCTGGATAGCAATTCGGTAGCGAAAGGGATCACCAACAGCAGGGGAGAAATGCTCATTCCGCCCATCTATAGCGGTGTCTTGTCTTGCAATCCCAATGATGGATTTATCCAGATGTACGATGAATCCGGCTACATCCACCAATTCGACCTGAAAGGTCAGCTATTGCTTACGACGGAGGAAACGGAGGTAGCGACCTGTGAGGATGACATCCGTGTTTTGCGGAGCAATATGCCCATGCTCACCCAACTGCCTACAGCAAAAAATCCCCATCCCCCGATGGAAATCAAAGAGCGCTATCGCCTGGAGTCAGCCTCCCACCCTGCGCTTCAGGGCGCTACCTTTGGAGATTTTAGCTGTTTTGATGAAAAGGGCTGGACGACGGTTCAGGCACCCTATTCCGGCAAGAGCTACCGCTTTCACAAAAGCGGCGTCCTGACCCTGCCTTCTGCCTATTTTGAAAAAAATGGAAATCAGCAGTGGATTGCCAGCCTGCCAGAGGAAAGGCCCAAACCAGACCTTGCCTCCACAATCGGTGAATCCACCTTTAACATCAAGCTGACCAGCGAAAACGGAAAACAAGGCGCCATCCTGTCAAATGGCTATAAAGACAATGGAAAGCCCATTGAATTTACCGTCAAGCCCATATATGCCCAGGTCATTCCCATCAAAAATCGCCTGATCCAGGTACAAACGGAACAAGGGCTGTGGGGAGCCTACTATATTACGGGACAGAAAAAGTCATATGTCAAGCCTGAATATGAGCAATTGGTTTGTGTAGATGGCACAGCGGGCAGCATCATGTTTGCCGGCCTCAAAGGCGGCAGCTATTACGGGATTGGTTTCAACTATGATAGCCAAAAATTTTACACCACGCCATTTGAGAAGATGGACCCCAAGCGGGTAGAAATACTGACCAATTACCTCGCATACAATGAGAAAATACCCGGTCTAAGCGGTAGAATCGCTGATTTTCTACAGGAAAAAAACATAGACCCCGCCTATATCAGCGCCTACCAATCCCTCGGCACCCTCCAAGCCTTCAGGTACAAAGACCGCTATATGGTCCTGGTGCAATGGAAAAAATACAATTACCTCCATACCCTCCCGCCCGGCACCCAGGCTGTCGGGGTTCCCGTGGAACTTAAAAAAGGTCTATATCTACCCATCCAGGGTCCGGACAGTCGCTGGAGCATCCTGTATATCTCCACCTCGGTCATAAGACCCGCCCATGAGGCCAACTTCCCCTTCGACGCAGTCCATTACAAACAGCTTTTTGGCGAATCGCCAACGACAATATTTGAAAATAGCTGCGGCTATTTTATGCTGGACAGCTATGCCGTGGGTATGCGGGTGGATGAAGGGAAGGCTGTGCCGTTTTTGTTTTTGTTGGAGGAGAAGTGAATGGGGGGGGGATTTCTCAATTTTTTCCGTAATATTGAACTACAACCAGCAAGTATCTCCAACGATGAGCCCCTCCAACTTCACCCACCTTGAGCAAGAATTTCCCCTCCTTTATAACCTGGGCCTGGCCGCAGAATACAACCTGCATAACGATCCTGTGACGGCACTCTTCAAACTCAGGCAGTTTGTAGAGCGCTTTACAGAGACGCTTTTTGAAGAACATTGCATCGAATTTCCCAGGGAAAACACCATCCATAACCGCCTCAAAACCCTTGAATATGAGGGATATATAGAGGGGAAGATCAAGGATTTGTTATTTATCATCAAGAACAAAGGCAATATCGCGGTTCACGATAACAAAGGCTCTGTTGATGATGCAAAAGGCGCTTTATATTCCGCCTTCGTGGTTTCCAAATGGCTGTACAGCACCTATGCCTTTACCCCACAGGACATTTCCGATCTGCGCTTCAGCGTCCCGGAAAAGCTGGATACCCGCCATGCCCTGCATGAACTGGAAAAGCAGCACGAGCAGCTCAAACAAAAATTTGACGAACTGCTGGCGACAAGAAGCACGCAGGGCCTTCCGGCCGAAAAAGAGCAGGCCATCAAACAATTGGGCAAAGCCAATGCCCGCAACATAGACCTCACGGAAGCGCAAACCCGCGAACTGATAGACGCCCAATTGGCGGATGCAGGCTGGGAAGTAAATACGGAAGAACTCAACTTCCACAAAAACAAGACCCTGCCGCAACGCGGCAGAAACATGGCCATCGCAGAATGGCCCGTCGGTAAAAAACGGGCGGATTACGCCCTCTTTATCGGCACACAGCTCTATGGCATCGTTGAAGCCAAGCGATACAAAAGCGATATTTCCGGCGACCTTACGCAGGCAAAAATCTACGCAGAGCTGGCCGAGGCCAGGCATGAAGCCGAGTTGCTCGGCGAATGGCGGGGCTATCACGCCCCCTTCCTCTTCGCGACAAATGGTCGCGACTTCCTCTCCCAGCTCACCACCAAAAGCGGCATTTGGTTTTTGGATGTGCGCAGGGAGCGCAACCACTCACGCGCCCTCAAGGCCTGGATGTCGCCCGAAGGGCTGCAAAAGCTCTTTGAGCAGGACATCGAGCAGGCCGACCAATCGCTGCAGGACAGCGACCTCAGCTACCTGCAAAGCGTGGCAGGCCTCAGCCTGCGCGATTACCAGATCGAAGCGATCCGGCGGGTAGAAGCCTGCATCCGGCAGGCGCCGGAAAGCGGAAGAGCCCTGCTGGCCATGGCCACCGGAACGGGCAAAACCCGCACCATCATGGGGCTTTGCTACCGCCTGATCAAGTCCAACCGCTTTCGGAGAATTCTCTTCCTGGTGGATCGGCGTTTGCTGGCCCAACAGGCTTTCAATGCCTTTCAGGACAACAAAGTAGAGGACCTCCACACGTTCGGAGAAATCTACCAGGTGAAAGGGCTTAAAGACCTCATTCCCGACATAGATACCCGTCTGCATTTCGCTACGGTGCAGGGCATGGTCAAACGCCTGTTTTATACAGACAAAGACGAAAACAAAGAGAAACTTTCGCTGCCTGTAGATGCCTATGACTGCATCATCGTAGATGAGGCGCATCGCGGCTATCTGCTGGACAAGGAGATGGATGAAGAAGAGCTGGACTTCAAAAACCAGCTGGATTATGTGAGCAAATACCGCATGGTGCTGGACTATTTCGATGCCTTTGCCATTGGCCTCACGGCTACACCGGCTTTGCATACAGCCGAGATATTTGGCAAGGCTGTCTTCAATTACTCCTACCGCGAAGCGGTGATTGATGGTTTTCTTATTGATCATGAACCGCCTTTTATCCTAAAAACCAAACTCAGCGAAGAAGGCATGATCTGGGAAAAAGGCGAAAAGCCCAAGGCCTATGATATGGAGCTGAACACGATCATCGAACTGGATGAGCTGGAAGATGAATTGCATATTGAGATAGAGGGATTTAACCGACTGGTGATCACAGAAAGCTTCAACCGAACCGTGATCCGGGAACTGGTCCAGCATCTCGATCCCGAGGGAGAAGAAAAGACGCTGATTTTTGCGGCGAGGGACTCACATGCTGATTTGGTTGTAAAAATATTGAAGGAAGAATTTGCCAGGATAGGCGAAGAAGTGCCTGAAAAAGCGATTGAAAAAATCACGGGCAAATCTTATGGCCCTGTAGAACAGTTACGTCGTTTCAAAAACGAAAAATACCCCAATATCGTCGTCACCGTGGACCTGCTGACCACAGGCATAGATGTGCCAGCCATCACCAACCTGGTATTTTTGCGCAGGATACGCTCCCGCATTTTGTATGAGCAAATGCTGGGACGCGCTACGCGCCTTTGCCCCGAAATCAACAAAGAAGTTTTCCACATCTTCGATGCCGTCAGGATATATGAAGCCCTGAAGGACTACACCCAGATGAAACCCATCTCGGTCAATCCCAAAGCCAGCTTCCAGCAGCTTGCAGCCGAGATGCCCGACATCAGCTCCGCCGAGCGGACCGAAAAACAGGTCGAGCAAATCATCGCCAAACTGCAGCGCAAAAAGCAATACCTCGACGACTCGCGCGGCACCCAGTTTCAATACCACAGCCAGGGACAGAAACCGGAAGACTTTATCGACATGCTGAAATCGCTTTCCCCCGCAGAAGCAGCCGACAAAATCCTGCAATACAGCAACTTATGGCGCTTCCTAGATGAACTCAGGCCCAACCCTACCCACCAATTGGTCTCAGAGCACACAGACGAATTTGTCGGCAGCGAGCGCGGCTACGGCAAGGGCCAAAAGCCCGAAGACTACCTGCAAAGCTTCGAGCAATTTATCCGCCAAAATCGCAACAAAATCGAAGCCCTCCACATCATCTGCACCCGCCCGGCGGCCCTGGACCGCGCATCGCTCAAAGCACTCAAGCTGCAACTCGACGCCGAAGGCTTCAACACCCGCGCCCTCAACACCGCCTGGAAGAGCGCCAAAAATGAAGACATCGCCGCTGATATTATTTCCTATATTCGCACCCTGGCCATCGGCAGCTCCCTGGTCAGCCATGAAGACCGCATCCGCAAAGCCATCAACCACATCCGGCAGATGAAGGAATGGAACAAAATGCAGCGCGGATGGATCAACCGCTTTGAAATGCAGCTGCTGGCAGAATCCGTGCTGCAAAAAGAAGACCTCGACAAAGAGCCCTTCAAAAGAGATGGCGGCTTTGAACGACTGAATAAGATCTTTGATAATCAACTGGATAGCCTGCTCTCGACGATTCATGTGAATCTGTATGGAGATATGGCTTGATAAACTCACCCCCCAACCAACAACATGAGCGCACAAGAAATATCCGCCAAACTCTGGAACCTCTGCAACATCCTCCGCGACGACGGCGTCACCTACCACCAATACCTCAATGAACTCACCTTCATCCTCTTTTTGAAGCTGTCGGAGATCAAGGGATTTGAGGACGAGATACCCGAAGGCTATCGCTGGACGCATCTCAAAAGCATCAAAGACAACAAAACCCTCTTTGATACCTACCGCGACCTGCTGGCGAACCTGGCGACACAGGCCGAAAATCCTACCATACAGGAGATCTACACCAATGCCTCCACCACCCTGCGCAAGCCCGTGAACCTGCGCACCCTGGTGACGAGCATAGACGAGCTCGACTGGTATGAGGAGCATGACCGCGACATGATGGGCGACATCTACGAAGACCTGCTCGAACGCAATGCCGGCGAGAAGAAAAGCGGTGCAGGTCAGTACTTTACGCCCCGACCCCTCATCAATGTGATGGTAGACCTGCTCGCGCCACAGCTCGGCCAGAAATGGCATGACCCCGCCTGCGGCACCTTCGGCTTTATGATCGCCGTGAACCAATACCTGCTCGAAAAATACGACTACCTCTACCGCGCAGACGAAGTCCGCAACTTCCAGCAAAATGAGGCCCTCAGCGGCGTAGAGCTGGTGCAGGACGCCCACCGCCTGGCGCTGATGAACGCCAAGCTGCATGGGCTGGACAGCACCATTTACCTCAATGATACGCTGACAGACTTTGGCAAGTCGCTCAGGGGCTACGACGGCGTGCTCGCCAATCCGCCTTTCGGCACCAAAAAAGGCGGGGAGCGCCCCACGCGCGACGACTTCACCTTTCCGAGCAGCAATAAACAGCTCAACTTCCTGCAGCATATCTACCGCAGCCTGCGCAAAAACGGCAAAGCACAGGCCGCCGTGGTCCTGCCGGACAATGTGCTGTTCGAGGACGGTGACGGCCAGAAAATCCGCCGCGACCTGATGGACAAATGCAATGTGCACACCATCCTGCGCCTGCCGACGGGCATCTTCTACGCAGCGGGCGTCAAGACCAACGTGCTCTTCTTCACCCGAGGCAAGACCGAGACCGGCAATACCCAAAATGTCTGGTACTACGATATGCGCACCAATATGCCCTCCTTCGGCAAGCGAACGCCCTTTACGCGCACAGCCTTCGCCGACTTCGCGAAGGCCTATACCGGCGGCATCAGCCTGGAGGATGTGCAACAAGCCTACGACGGCAGCATAGACGATGCCCGCCGCGGAAAGATAGATGACGAGCGCTGGCGCTGCATCAGCCGCGAGGAGATCGCCAAAAAGAACGACTCCCTCGATATCGGCCTGATCGCCGATGACAGCCTCACGAAGAGTGAGGACCTGGCTGAGCCGATAGAGATCGCGCGCGAAGCGCTGGCGGAGCTGGAGGAGATTACGAAGGAGTTAAATGCAATAATTAAGGAATTGGGATAATGGAGAATGGATTACCGAAGAATTGGGTGGAAATCAAAATTTCTGAATTGACAACAATCGTTGCTGGAGGAACTCCAAAATCATCTAATTCTGAATATTTTGGAGGAGATATTCCTTGGATAACTCCTGCAGATTTGTCTGGTTATAAGGAAAAATATATTGAAAAAGGGCGTAGAAATTTAACGGAATTAGGATTAGAAAAAAGTTCAGCAAAATTACTTCCGAAGGAATCCGTGCTATTTTCTTCAAGAGCGCCAATTGGCTATATAGTAATTGCGAAAAATCCAATTAGCACAAATCAAGGGTTTAAAAACCTTCTTCCAAATAAAGCCTATGACAGTAGTTTTGCCTATTATTATTTAAAGCATATTAAAGATTATGCAGAGTCTCAGGCCAGTGGAACAACCTTCAAAGAGCTTTCAGGAAAAAAAATGGGAGAACTTCCATTTCTTCTCCCCCCCCTCTCCGAGCAGCATCGCATCGTAGCGAAGCTGGATGGGCTCTTTGGGCATTTGTCGGCCTTGCAGGCGCGGCTGGCGCGTGTGCCGGACTTGATGGCTGCCTTTCGGCAGAGTGTGCTGACGCAGGCGGTGACGGGGAATGAAAACTGGGAAAAAAAACCAATAAAGGATTTTACCACCAAAGTTGGAAGTGGTTCAACCCCAAAAGGAGGATCCAAATCATACAAATCTCAAGGAATTCCCCTTATTAGATCTATGAATGTTCACTTTGGAGGAATAAAATATGAAGGATTAGCTTACCTAAGTGATAGTCAAGCAAAGGCTTTAAAAAACGTCGAGGTTTTTGAGAATGATGTCCTTCTAAATAGGGTGTAGGACAATTTTCCTAAAATGTTATCTTTAAGGAAAAAAAAGATGACAGAATCAGAAATAAACGAAGCGAAAGAGAAATTTGCATCGGCCTTGCGTGCTTGGTCTTCGGACTCATCCAACCA
>JAUIGE010000022.1 GCA_030430205.1 Bacteroidia bacterium
TGCATAATTGTTAGATTTGTACTATCAATTGTCGAAAGTGACAATACAAACATAACAACTTTTGTTTCTTTTTTCAAAATATAAAGCGGCACACATGTAATAAATATATTATAGTTGGTTGAAAATTGTCAAGATTTACTAATTCTACACATGGAGCCATCACAGCGAATTAAGTTTTTAGTTGATATTCTTTTTGATGGAAACCAAGCTGCATTTTCAAAAAAAATAGGAGCTAAGGCACAGACAATCAGTAATTTAATATCAAGGAAAAGTAAGCCTAGCTTCGGCCTTATTGAAAGTATTTTACAGGCATTCCCTGAGTTGAATGCTGATTGGTTAATACTAGGAAAAGGCGATGTTGGATTATCTACTGAAATAGATAAATATGGAAAGTCTAAAGGGATGGATATACAATTATTGTCAAGATCAAATGTAGAAGATCACCCTTCTATTAGTAAGGATGAGATGAAAGATGTAGAAAAACTTTTAGCGCGAATCCGTTCATTAGAGCGCGAGATTGAACTACTCAAGGATAATGTTGAATCTCAGCATGAGACTATAAAGGCTAAGAATTTGTTGATTGAACACTTTCAAAAACTAATGTCATGATAAGAGCATTTTGGTTGTTGCCTGTTGGCATCGTTACGACAATCCTGATAATAATAATGTACATCATTGCAGGAACATCTGCAAGCAGTACCATGCCTGGTGGCCCAGAGCATTTTATCCTATTGCTGATCGGTGAGGGACCACTGATTGCCTTCTTTATCCTTAATGTGAATCACCGGAAGCGCGAAGCAAAATTAAGCCAGTCGGGTGGCTCCCAGGAGGCTGCTTTGCTGAGACGGGAGATTGAGCTGTTGGAGAAGGGTTTGAGGGATAAGGATGTGGTGATTGAGTCGCTTCGTGGGAGGTGATTGCTGGTGAGGATATCATACTGGATAACTTAAAGCAGGATATTAAAATGGATATTAATAATTGGCTGTTAATAGGTACAAATGTTTTCACAGGATTGCTTGCCCTATTTCAATTTCTCAGATTAAGAGCATTTCACAAAAAGGACATACTACATCAAAAAAAGTATGAATACTACCAGAATTTTATCAAAAATGAAGCTGAATTTAATCACTTTATTACAATCAGTCATGGACAATTCTCCTTCGATCTAAGAAAAATGGTCGATGGTGACTGGGAATTCTTAAAAGACCATCTCATGGGTACTTTAAACAAAAATGTCAACATGTCCTCAAAGTTTATTCAAAGTATGAATGAAATCCGGCTAGTTGTAAATCGGTCAAATTCCGACAGCTTGGATCATTTAAAAACAAGTTTACTTTACTTCATTAATCAGATGAATGAATGCATAACATTGCTTGTACATACACAATCCAAGGAACAATTTGATAAAAACGGAAACTCTGCTAAAGAGACAATAATCTCTCTTCTTAAGTATAGGCTAACTAGTATTCCCATAATGAATGACATTGTGAAAAGTATGAGAGATGAATTAGGAATCAGATAAAATGATGGCACAGATGTGACTATTGTATATGCAAGAAATAAGTATTTGGATATGGCGCACAGCGCCAAGACACAACTTGCGCCAAGCTGCGCCAAGTCAAAAAAATGCCCTCAGAACGTGCTGTGGGCGTTTTTTTTGATCACCGCCGATTCTTGTCGGGGGTACAAATCGCTTCATCCCTAACGGATGGAGCGATTTTTTTGATTTTGGTCAAAAAATATCAGATCGGATGCCATCTAAATTCTTTCGCAATTACATAATTGTCGGCAATGAAAATCAGCTTGTAGCTGCATCGCTGTAATTCACCACCAAAAACCTTTGTCGCAACATGGTGTTTTTTACAAATTTCAACGACCTTTTGCGTAATTGAAAATGGAGCTTTTAATAGCTTTCCTGTCCCGCTTTTTACGTTGTCTAAAAATGTGTCTACAGTAAAGTTTATATTCCTGTCCTGCACATAGCTTGTCCAGTCACGCCAGCCTCCGGTAATTTCATTTATTGCATTTTCGAAGTCTGATATAAAGCTTTCGAAATGGTTAGGCTTGGAGTTTATGTATGTCGTTAAGGTGTTTTCGTTGTAGTCAATGAGTAAAGGGTGTGCCTCATAAATTTTTAATTGTCCACGTGTCCCTTTTTTTAAGTTAAATTCCATTTTGTCAATGAGGTCAAAACGAATTTGCTGACCGTCAATTTTAAGCGTCAAAAATGTCGCTTGGTAATTGTCAACCTGAACAATCTTATTTTGAAGGTCTACAATGTTCACCATTATCGTTTCAAAGGTTATCTATGAAGATGGAATTTAGAGTTTTTCATCAAAAAAAAATTTAATCTCCACTTCCTTCCAAGAAGAACAAATTGCCATTTCATTCTCCTAAGTAGTAAATTGCATCTACTAACCAACCGGGTTATATTTTTTTGTTTGCTTTAAAATCATTTTCCAGCATGAAAAATCAGCCTAAACTCATCCTCGCCCCCCTCAAAACATTGATTTTCAGCTTGTTATTATTCACTTTTTCTCTGAATACCATTGCAGCTCATCAAACTGTCGCCCGACAGTGGAATGAAGTGCTGCTGGAAGCCATCCGAAATGATTTCGCCCGACCAACCGTGCATGCACGGAATTTATTTCATATTTCCATAGGCATGTATGATGCCTGGGCAGTATATGACCAGCAGGCTACCCCTTTTCTCCTGGGCAAAACCGTGGGTGGCTTCACCTGTCCCTTTTCTCCCATGCCTTTGCCTGCCCTCCCCTACTCCATACAAATTGCCCGTGAGGAAGCCATCAGCTACGCTGCCTATCGCCTGATCAAATACCGCTTCCGGGAAGCTCCGGGGAAGGCATATATTTATCAGCTCTGCGATGAGCTTTTTGAGGAAATGGGATATGATTCATTGAATACTTCACTGGATTATTTGCGGGGAGATGCCGCGGCCCTCGGCAATTATATTGCCGCTCAGATCATCCAATTTGGCCTGCAGGACGGCTCCAATGAAGCTAACAGCTACAGAAACCAATATTATGAGCCAGTCAACAATTTCATGAACCCACGCTGGCCGGGCAATACTACCCTATCCAATCCCAACCGCTGGCAACCCCTCGGCCTGGGCATTTTTATCGACCAAAGCGGAAATCCCGTTGAGGATGGCGCACCCAAATTCCTCAGCCCGGAATGGGGCTGGGTGACACCCTTTGCCATGCAAGAAAAGGATGCTCAGGTAAAAGCGCGGGAAGGCTTTGCATTCAAGATATACCATGATCCGGGCCCAGCTCCGCTGTTGGAAGCCAACAATGCAGATGATGAATATCGCTGGGGCTTTGAGATGGTTGCCGTATGGGCAAGCCATCTGGATCCCGCAGACAGTGTTGTCTGGGATATTTCACCCGCCTCCATCGGCAATACTGACATCGACGATTATCCTCAATCTGTCTCCGAGCTGCGCAATTTTTACAAATTCCTGGAGGGAGGAGATATTGGTAAGGGCCATGATCTCAACCCTTATACGGGACAGCCTTATGAACCCAATTTGGTGAAAAGAGGAGATTACACCCGCGTTTTGGCAGAATTTTGGGCAGATGGCCCGAGTTCGGAGACACCTCCCGGCCACTGGTTTACCCTTTTAAACTATGTGAATGACCACCCCGCCCTTACCAAAAAATGGAAAGGTGAAGGTGAAGAAGTAGACGAGCTGGAGTGGGATGTGAAGACCTATTTTACGCTGGGCGGTGCCATGCATGACGCAGCTATTTCTGCATGGAGCATCAAGGGCTATTATGATTATATCCGTCCCATTTCGGCTATTCGATTTTTGGGACAAGGGCAGTCCAGCGATCCACAGCTTCCCTCCTACTCTCCTACGGGAATCAAATTGATTCCCGGTTTCGTCGAACTCATCGAACCTGGCGATCCGCTGGCTGGCGCAAATGATGAATTTGCAGGAGAGATCAAATTGAAAAGCTGGAGAGGGCCGGATTATATTTTTAACCCGGATTCAGTAGCCGCTGGTGTGGGCTGGATACGGGCAGCCTATTGGTGGCCTTACCAACGGCCCAGCTTTGTTACTCCGCCTTTTGCAGGCTATATCTCGGGTCATTCTACCTTTTCGCGCGCTGCTGCGGAAATCCTAAGCATGATCACAGGCGATCCCTTCTTTCCGGGAGGGATGGGCGAATTTCATGTCACCAAAAATGAATTTTTGGTCTTTGAAGAAGGGCCTTCTGAGAGTTTCACTTTGCAATGGGCAACCTATAGGGATGCCTCGGACCAGACAAGTCTGAGCAGAATCTGGGGCGGCATACATCCGCCCGCAGATGATATTCCGGGCCGCCTGATCGGCGATGTGATAGCAGCAGACGCTTTTGCCTTTGCCGAAAAATACTTCAAAGGCGAGGTTTCGCCTGCCAGTTCTGCGGATTTCCCGGAGATTTTCCCAAATCCGGTGAGCAGAAATGAATTGTTGACCATTTCCATCAAGCAATCCATCCCCGATGGGATTGTGCAATTTATCGGTCAGGATGGAAGGCTGCTCCACCAGCAAAACATATCAGAAGACATGATCAACGGTTTCCTGCAAATTCCGACAGAGCATTTTGCGCCGGGAATTTATGTGGTGAGAATCACAGGTAAAGACTTCGAATCGAGCCGGAAAATTCTTGTCAAACCTTAATTTGGCTATCCCCTTGGTATATTTTGAAGTGCATTATTGGGGGAAGTTTCAACTGCTGGCATCTCCTGTGAAGGCTGGAGAATGGCTTCAGGTGGCTGAAAAAGTGACTTATGGACCTCCTGTCTTTCTTCTCCTCTCCCCTACTTCAGGGCTTTTTTCCCTGTCAACAAAACCAGATTTTTCCATTGCTGAAAGCTGGGATGAGTTTTTGGATGAGGAAATACAAGGAGAATCCTTTGAGGGAAGTTCCATATATTTTGACAAAAGGAAAAAGTTGGAGGAACTGCTATCTGCTGGAGATTATTTCACAACGGAAATCAATGATCCCGAATATTTCGAAGAGGTAGAAGCCTATATGGAAGTAATAGAAATTTGTGAAAAAATGTCAGGAGGAGAGTTACATTTTCAGGCGAAAAGTGGAAGGCATGTTAGTGAATACAAAAAAGAGATCTATTTGCATACGGCTGAAAAACAGTACTTTATCACCCTTTCCAAAGAGCTTTTCGACAATGAAATTATTCATGGGTTGAACAGAATCCTGGAAGATCGTGGCACAGACAACTATCGTTTTTCCAGCACCATCAACGGGGAACTGAAGATGGTGATACTCAAATTAACTGCTGACAAATTTCGGGAGTTAGAAGGAATGGGCCTATTGATTTGATTTCAAGAATCAATCCTATTCAAAAGAACTCTGGGTAGAAAGGGAAACAAATCCTTCTCTACCCAAAGTTTTTAGGCAAGCAAATTTTTCCTATCAAATTAAAAAGAGTACGGCAAGCACAGCCAAACGCTTTTTACAGTACGCTAAAGCGCTTCACAGCTACTTTTCCGTTGCAGATTAATTTGACAAAATAGTGTCCTTTGGTGAGTTTGTTGGTGAATAATACCGTTTCGTAAACGCCTGCTTTGTGGTCATTGAAAGCCTGGCTCAATACCACCCGACCTGTAAGATCATAGACTTCAATGCCGAATCCACCATCTTCAGACAATTCCACATCGAATTTCAGGTTTTGACCCTGAGAGACGGGATTGGGAGCCAGAGCTGAAATCAGCAGTTCATCATTGGCCGGATGAGCGTTTCTGTTGCCAATCCCCTGATAATCAGCGATAGCCGTAGCTGTAGCAAACTTACAATCGGCTGTCAAGGTAACAGAAGTGCTCCCTGAGGCATTTCTTAGGCTCAATTTATATTTACACTCATCCACCAGGCAAATGGACCGATTACAGTGGTGGGTAACACTTACATAGGTGATTGCATACTTTACTCCGCCATGGTTGTAGACCGAATCTTTGGCGTGGTTAGCAGGAATATTGCAAACACACTTGGCAGCAGGTTCAACAGCCACCTGTAGCTGGGCAAGTGAGAACTGGACAAAAGCAAAAAAAACAAATACGCTAGTGAGTAATTGAAGCTTTTTCATGATACAATAAGTTGTTTGGGTTACAAAAATTGAGAGGAGAAATTCAAGGCATAGATTTCCTGCCATGACTTATTCGAATGAATAGCTATGCTTTTTCAGGTCTTTGAATTGAGGAAACCCAAAGACAAAATTCTCCTTTTTGAGAAAATGATTAGAAGGATAAAAGCGAAATACACGTAAGAAATGAAAATTTCAAACTGATAGGAAGGTTGTTGTGCTTGCTTAGATAAGATTAGAAATAATATTCGATTTTTCCAATCGAATATTTAATTTTAATGGTATAAATGTTTTATTGAGATGTAAGGTTTTTTGTGAAAAAATAAATTTCAGATAACTCCTTTCATCGCATATATATGAAAACAGGCTTGCAGTTGAATTATTTTCTCCTGCAAGCCTGTAAGTTGTTGAGCAAAAAAGCCAGAGTTAGCCTTGATGGTATAGCAATATTATTTGGCTCTTTTTGCGAGGAAGGATATCCAGAGATTTCATAGAGGAAAGGCATAGGCCCCTACCCGCTTCGAGCTTGATATCATTAATGATAACTTCGCCTGAAATCAGCTGGGCATAAACCTGTGTTCCTTTTGTCACTTTACGGCTTACTTGTTTAAAACCGCTCAGATTCCCTACTTCCATCTTAATGCTTTTTAGCATTTTCCCGGGGATTTGCCTGAATTCTTTTTTGGAAGGACTTAATTCCCAGGATTTGTCCTCTCTCAAAATCACTATTTCTTCCCCTTTCTTTTGTACCTGAATGGCATCCATTGTATCACTTTCGGAATCCTTAATGAGAATGGAAAAGACTTCCAGGTCGTCGGAAGAAGATTCCGCTTCAAAACCATTTTTGTAAAAAACATTCTTACTCACATCATGCAACCAGGGAAAGGAAATTAGGCTATTCTTGTATCCTGCCTGCGGCAGGGTCAAAACTCCGTGTCTAATTTGGCCTTCGCCTTCCCGGATGGGCACATACTGACTATTTACAAGAGAGGGAAACAAGCCTGAAGCAGTAACCAGATTTGGCGCCAGGAACACACCACTTATGCCTGTGGCTACTTTTTTCACAAAAGATCTTCTTTTCATATCAATCAAAAATTTCATTCAATACCCCCATTTCACCCATTTGATAATCCCGAACAGCCTGCAGAACTTCTGCCTGGCTATTCATCACAAAGGGGCCATAGGTAGCCACAGGCTCATTGATCGGTTCACCCGCCAATAAAATGGCGCGGGTATTTTCCAGCGCAGCTGTGTCTACAAATTCACCATCATTGGACAACCAAATGAGGTCTTTACCCTTAGTTTGTTGTTTTCCATTGATGGTCAATCCACCATCCAATAGGTAAATGAACGCATTATATCCTTTCGGAACAGGTAAACGAAGCTTACCACCCTTTTCATATAACATTCTTAGTGCCAAAATGGGTGAAAAGGTCTCAATCGGTCCTGTTACTGTATTAACTTTTCCTGCGACGATGCCTATTTCCACTTTTCCATCTGCCGATTTCATCACAGGTGTTTCTTCATAGCTCAGGGGCAAATATTGGGGTTCGCTGAATTTATACTTTGCAGGAACATTGACCCAAAACTGGATCAATTCCCAGCTTTTGCCTTTTTCGGCAACTTCTTTGGCAGGGCGCTCAGAGTGTACAATGCCTTTGCCGGCATGCATCCATTGGGTACCTCCACCATAGATTACACTGCTTTTTCCTAAAGAATCGCGGTGATGAACTCCTCCCTTAAAAACAAAAGAAACAGGTGCAAAGCCCCTGTGCGGATGGGGAGGAACACCTACATCCTGCTGCCGCTGGCCAGCCGGATAGGTATGGTCCAGGTGGTGTACCAGCAAAAAAGGATCAATTTGATCCGTTCCCCTGGCAGGCAATGCCTGATCGAGTATGATGCCACCCATATTCACCTTAAAGGCAGGTATGATTTGTTTGATGGACCTTAATTCGCTCATGATGTATCGTCTTCTTTCCTTTAGATGGCTGAATCGAAGATAAGTAACTCTTGAATCTTCTTCAAAGTTACAACTTTGAATTCATTTAATTGTTTATCAGCTTATTTTCTACCTGTATCCTGAGCCATTTTAAGTAAAGCTTCGATGAGTCCTTTTTTAAGGTTTCGCCTTTCAGGAGCGCGGAGCAAACCTGCTTCGAAGACCTTTTGGGCTTCCTCCTCCTTGCCTTCGGCAAGGAATATTTCTCCCAGCACTTCATGGCTGGGTTTGACAATGGCCGGTGGTCCAAAGGAAAAACTGAGTTTTTCCTCCTTTTGAGTAGCACTCCTCAGCACTGCCTGGGCAGGAATTTTATTTCCCTGCATGTATAAACGAATGCCAGAAAGGCATTCTGTCATTACCTCAATGGCAAGGCGGGTCTGTTCGCCCATCTCCTCTGCGCCAGGCGCAGCACAACAGGAGGCGGTAGCCTCCTCGCTTTGAGCGGGCAAAGCCGTGGCTTTAGGCAACAGCAGTTGTAACTTTTCTATGGCCTCCCCTACTCCACTTATATTTCCTTTCTTCCAGGAAACGATACCGTTGGTATAATGATAAATAGCTTGAGTTTTTTTATTGATCACTTTCATATCAGGCTGAATATCAACGGCTTTGCTGTCCCAATCTTCAGTATCAATTAAATGTGCAGCGCGCATGACTGTCAGGTGGTATTCGACGGTGAAGTCATCACTTCGCTTAGCATCGAGCTGCATGCTGTCGAGCAGCAAGGCTGCTCTGTCAAAATCTCCCAATTGGAGATAGCCGTAGGCCAGCCACCAAAAAGAGTGGTATCCTCTGGCGGAAAGATCGAGCGCTTTGCGCTCCTGACGGGCGAGCGAAGCTCGCCAGGAGTCCTCATTGGAGGCCACTACCCTATCCCAGTCGCCTATGGCGACAAAGATATGCGAAGGCATGTGCAGGGCATGCGCTGCTGCAGGCGCAACTTTTGCGTAGCGTTCAGCGGCCCGCAGGCCCAGGACTGCGTGAACAGGATCATCATAAGAATGAATGAGGTAATGCAAAGCCCCCGGATGGTTAGGGTTCTTTTCATATACACGCTCTACAATCGAAGCTGATTTCATGTATTTTCGCAGGTCACGCGCTCCGTGGCTTGTTCCCAGTATGGAGAGCGCGTAAAATGAAGCTATCTCAAGGTCTTCGGGATATTGTAGATGCAAATTTTCCATGGCTTCACAATAGGCATAATCACCTTCTTCTTTCACTTTTGCCCCATAAAGCCTCTCCACAGCATTCAATAAAGCGCCTTCTTTCTCTGTCGGAGCCTTTTGGGAGCGTTCCTCTGGCGTTTTCCCCAGCTTTTCGAGCGCCTTGATTGCCTCCTCTTTGTATTGTCGCATCCATATAGGATGATTGTGGGTCATCGCCTCCCCCCAGTATGCCATGAAAAAATCAGGCTCGATTTCCTGAGCCTTCTGAAATGCCTCCCGGGCGTCTTCATATTCAAAACTATGGAGGAGCAAAGCTCCTTCTATAAAAGCTGCTTTGGCTGCTTCTGATTTCACTGTTACGGGGAAATTTATTTCCCCCAATTGCAGATCCTGCGCATGAATCTGCGTGCACAGGAAGATGAGCAAACCGAATATTCCCGAATATCTCATTGTCTATACTTTAATTGTTGCTTACAAGATAGCAGCCTTTTTTGAAAATGGCTATACCTCCCCTACTTACCACACTCTGTAAGTCGCAGGAATTTCTGAGACTGATCTCTGATCAGGCCTTTAAAACCAGAGAATAACACTGTTAGATTTTTGTATTATGTTATTAATGGCGAAAAAATCATAAGGTCTCAAATACCGATCTGGGCAATTTGGGAAACACTTTGATTTCGGTAAGCTCGCCTTTCCCTCGACCTCCACTCAACAGGATTTTTCCTTGTTGCTCATACTTATCCCAAGGCGTGCTGAATTGCGGTTTTTTCATATTTGCCCGGGGGAAAAAGTCCCATTGCTTTACCAGTTTTTCCTCCTTACTGATGTAAATATGGTATTCATTCTGAGGGGTATCCCCCACTCCCTGAAATCCCAACTTAATCACATCTGAGGCCTCTCCCGCCAGGGTCGTATCCACGCCGACATAAGTGAGTCTCACCCCTGCATCTTTAAGTTTGAATGGCATAACCAGCCAATAGCTGTCATTGATCCACATGCTTTTGGCTCTTTGCAGGTATTTTTGAAGGGAATCTGGCTGAGTCAGTTCTTTCCCATCTTTCCACACCCTCCCGCTTAGGCTATCCAGGTCTACAATTGCCCGAAAGTCTTCCTTCAGGGACTGGATTTTGGCTATATTTTTCTGTTTATCCCATGTATGCTTCCGGGAATTGAAAAAATTCCAATGGATATAACGGGTTTCATCCCAGGCATTTCGCCCACCCATGGCCACCATGACTTCATCGGCCAGGGCAATTGCCATTGAGTCAGATTGATTGATTAAAAAGCCGTAGGCTGGCGGATTGGGGTTAGGTTTGTGCTGTGCACGGTTTTTCTTTTCATCTGGCGAATCCGTACAGGCTGTTAGCAGGAAAAGAAAAAGAAGGGGGAAAATTACTTTCATACTTGACATGTATGGAATAAAGTTGAGAAATTGTCGCAAATGAACAAAACTGCTGCTTCAAGAAAAATTTATGTAATCGATACCTCGGTTATTCTATATGACAACCAGGCAATCCGCAATTTTGAGGAGAACGACATCGCCATTCCGATCACTGTTCTGGAGGAACTCGATAATTTCAAACAGGGAAATAGCACCAAGAGTTTTGAAGCACGTGAGTTTTTACGCTTCATAGACACGCTTTCCCAAAAGCATACCCTCCAAAATTGGATTCCCTTCAATGGAAGTGAAAAAGGCCGCTTCAAAGTCATCATGGATCAGCATGCTAACAAATTGGACGCAACCCAAATCTTTGACAGCCAAAAGGCAGATCACAAAATCCTCAATGCAGCCATCGCAATGAAGGAGCAGGAGCCTGAGGCAAAGGTCATCCTTGTGACCAAAGACATCAACCTCAGGCTGAAAGCCAAAGCGCTCAATCTTCCCGCAGAAGATTACAAAACAGGCAAAATCCAGGATATTGACAATTTGTATAGCGGCACCAGCATGGTGGAGGATGTATCTCAGGACCTTTTGGACCAACTGTACAAAGGCGGCAGACTGGAAGTCGAAAGCCTACTGAAGGAGGCCCCGATCAATAATCATTTTTTGATTTTGCGCAATGGCTCCTCTTCTGCCCTTTCCTACTACAATCCTTTTAACCAAATCATCGAGCGGGTAGATGTACCAGAAAGTTATGGCATCCGCCCCCGTAACGCCTTGCAGTCTTTTGCGATGCATGCAATCTTGAATCCGGAAATCAAACTTGTGAGCATTTTGGGGGGAGCAGGTACAGGGAAAACGCTATTGGCACTTGCCGGCGCCATTGAGCAACGCAGCCAGTACCGGCAGATTCTGGTTTCGAGGCCCGTTATTCCATTGGGAAACAAGGATATAGGCTATCTACCCGGGGACATCAAATCCAAGATGGATCCCTATATGCAGCCACTTTGGGACAACCTCCGGCTGGTGAAAAATCAATTTTCAACCACTGACTCCAACTATAAACGCATTGACAATATGGTGGAGCAGGAGAAAATCATCATCACGCCTTTGGCCTATATCCGAGGCAGAAGCCTCGCCAGGGTTATCTTCATCATTGATGAGGCCCAGAACCTCACCCCTCATGAAATCAAAACCATCATCACCCGGGCCGGAGAAGGAACCAAAATCATCTTCACAGGAGATATCAACCAAATAGACACCCCTTACCTCGACGCCCAAAGTAATGGACTCTCCTATATGATCGACAGGCTAAAAGGCCGCAAGCTCTTTGCGCATATCACCCTCCGAAAAGGAGAAAGATCCGAGCTCGCCAACTTAGCCAACGAATTGCTATAAGCAAGCTTCACTCCCATGCTCTCTACTCTCTACTCTCTACTCTCGCCCCTCCTATCTGTTGAAAACTTTGTGGAAAAACATGGCAAAACAGGTGGATAACAAGGGCTCATAAAACTTGTCCAAAATCATTTTTATCCTGATATTTGATATTACCAAGTGAGAGATAAAAGACAGACTCTCAAATTGACATACTGAGTTATCCCCTTCGGAAGTATCCGAAGTCTGATGGAAAGGTGAGCTTAGGCCATACCGGAAAATCAGAAAGCGTTCTGCCCTTTCAGGAAAGAAGCTGCGGTGGTAATGCTGAGAAGTCGCAAATACTCTTTGCGTCATGCTCAACCTGATCAAGCAAGCAATTGCGCGATTGGTTCAGTAAATCATTTGTTCTTTGGTGTCTTGATAGGAAGTATGTCTGCAGCTGACAATTTGCCCCGGTCTTGCATTCCGAAAGGAATACTGGATACAGCTTTTGAAACTCAGACCCGCACATCAAGCCTCGAGCCTTGTGCGAATAGCTTGCGATCCCCTGTGCTTAATTGCCAGGAATGATACAAGGTACCTTCTAACAATGCCAAAGGGTTCGGCATCAGTTTTCAGCTTGCTGGAATCTGGGTTGACTCCCCAAAACAAAGCTGCCTCGGCAGTAGCGCTTGAAGGAGTAGTCATAATAACTGTAACTTGGCGCGGGATGTATACCACGGTACACATTCAACGAAGCGGAAAGTCTATTGAATAAATAGGTTTTCCGCTTTTGCTTTTTGGAAAACACTGATCTGCTCACTGATTTTTTTCCCTTCAATCAAAAATCCATCATGTCCATAGGGAGAGGAAATGACCTCCAACTCGGCTCCGGGAATATGCTCAGCAATAAAACGCTGCTCTGAAGGCGGGAAAAGCACATCTGAATCTATCCCCAAAACTAGCGTTTTGGCTTGTATTTTCCCCAGGGCAAGTTCAGCACTGCCTCTCCCCCGCCCCAAGTGATGGCTATCCATTGCTTTGGACAATGTCCAATATGCAAAAGCATCAAAGCGACTCGCAAGTTTCTCGCCCTGGTATCTTTGATAAGAAGAAGCCTTGAAATTATCCCGTACTTCCTGATTCAATTCATGCTGGCTTTGGTTGTAGACTTCGTAATTTCTGTAGGAAATCATAGCTGCAGCTCTTGCAGCTTTCATTCCCGCCAATCCGGCTGTTTTTTCCTTTTTTAACCAACTTCCATCTGCTTCAATGGCCATTCTCTGTGCTTCATTAAAGGCAATACCCCAGGGTGAATGAAAGGCATTGGTAGCAATGGGCACACAAAATTCAAATATTTCCGGTTCCATAACCGCCCATTCCAATACCTGCTGTCCTCCCAAAGATCCCCCCAGGATCATGTGGATTTGCTCAATCTCCAGGTGCTTACGCAATGCTATCAAGGCCTGCACCATATCCCGGATGCTCAGAAATGGGAAATCATGGTAATAAGGATGGCCAGTCTCAGTATTTTCTGACAAAGCGTAAGTGGATCCATAACAACTGCCGATGACATTGGCACAGATAATAAAGTACTTTTTCGGGTCAAAAAGTGCATTTTCACCTATCAAACCCGGCCACCAATCTGCTGTATCGGCATTTCCCGTTAGTGCATGACATATCCACACAACATTGCTTTTGTCTGCGTTGAGACTCCCCCAGCTTTTCCAGGCAAGCTTAAAAGTGGGCAATTCTTTGCCGGATTCAAGTGGCAATGGATACTGACTTGTGAAAATTTGGGTTGACATAATACGTTAATTTTCGACCTATTTTGGGGTAGGATAGGTAGGGTCAGATTATAACCTGACCCTACAGAAATCATTTCATTTTTTCTCAAACCGCTAAGGGTGAATTCACTTTTTCAAAGGCTTGCTGAAGATCTCCTTTGATATCTTCGATATGCTCGATGCCTACAGAAAGCCGCAACTGAGTCGGTTTTACGCCTGCCTTGCGTTGTTCCTCAGCGGAAAGCTGCTGGTGGGTGGTGGAAGCTGGATGAATAATCAGGGTCTTGGCATCGCCCACATTGGCAAGGTGGCTTACCAGTTCCAGGCTATCTACAAAGGAAATGGCATCCTCACGATCTCCCCGCAGCTCAAAGCTCAAAACGCCGCCAAAGCCATTATGAAGGTATTTTTGGGCGAGTTCGTGATAGGGGCTACTTTCAAGGCCTGCATAATTCACTTTTGCAACCAGGGGATGGGCTTCCAGCCATTTGGCGATTGCCAGGGCATTATCCGCCGTCCGCTGAACACGCAGAGACAAAGTCTCCAGGCCTTGCAACAGGAGGAAGGAGTTAAAAGGAGAAAGTGCCGGGCCAAAATCGCGCAATCCCTCTACCCGTGCCCGAATGGCAAAGGCAATATTCGGTAAACCCAGGGGGTTGCCTTCTCCAAAGACCTCCCAAAATTTCAGCCCATGGTAGCCTTCAGAAGGCTCTGTGAATTGTGGAAACTTACCATTAGCCCAGTTGAAATTGCCTGCATCGATGATGATTCCTCCGATGGAGGTACCATGCCCACCAATCCATTTGGTAGCGGAAGCTGTCACGATATTGGCCCCATGATCGATGGGGCGAGCCAGGTAGCCAGCTGCGCCAAAGGTATTGTCTACGACCAGAGGGATGCCATGCCTTTCAGCCACGCGAGCAATCGCCTCAAAGTCAGGAACATTGAACTCAGGATTACCGATGGTTTCCAGGTAAATGGCTTTGGTTTTTTCATCGATCAGGCTATTGATGCTATCCGGATCATCTCCATTGGCAAAACGCACTTCTACTCCCAATCGCTTAAAAGCGACTTTAAACTGGTTGTAACTACCTCCATACAGAAAAGAGGTGGACACAAAGTTGTCCCCTGCCTGAAGCAGGTTATTCAGGGCAAGAAATTGGGCAGCCTGCCCAGAGGCAGTAGCAACTGCTGCAACTCCTCCTTCCAGGGCAGCAAGCCGCTTTTCGAAGACATCTGTAGTCGGATTCATGATCCGTGTGTAGATATTCCCAAATTCCTGCAGGGCAAAAAGCTTTGCTGCCTGTTCGCTATTGTTAAAAACATAGCTGCTTGTCTGGTAAATGGGTACAGCTCTTGATCCGGTAGCGGCGTCTGGCTGCTGGCCTGCATGAAGTTGCAGGGTCTCAAAGCGATAATTTTGGCTCATAACTAAATGATTAAAGGATTTTATAAAATGATTCAGGGAAAGCAAAAAAAGGGGGAAAAACACGGTATAGCTTCACAGGGTCTGTGAAATACCATTTACCAAGAAGAATCCTATGTGGAGCTTCTTGTCAACAACAACAACAACAACAAGTCGAAAATTCAACTTGCGTCACCTTGCCTAGCAAAAAATTGTTGAAAAATGTGGAGATGGAAGGATGCGAATTCATTTTCTTGTGGGTTAACATAAAACATATTTTTCCCCAGATGGGGTTGGAAGGGGCACCTTTTTCACAAGGGTGAAGGTTGCCAGAGGGTCATCGAGCCAAATCTCTCGCCTCATTCTTGATATGCGCCCACAAGTTCAATTTTGAATAGTTGTGATTCGCAATGGGTCAAATGTATTAATTTTTAATAATAAACCACAAATAAATAAGAAATTATTAAAATTAATTAACATTTTCATAACAAAACACCAGTTTACCGATTAGAAAGTGTGTAACAAAGGAGAATATTTGTAATATCATAGGGTACAAACTTGGAATAATTTTATTTATTTGGCGCCTTCTATAAAATAAGGCATGTGGAAATCGCCAAGTAAATTAGTAATATTGCGAAGCCACTAAAACGACCTGAAATACGATTAACAAACTGATAATAAAACCAAAAGCAATTATTTTCACACGCTATTTTTCACTCTATTTTAATCAATCTTATTCGATTATGAGAAAACTAATTACGCTATGTGCGGCGCTGCTCGTCGCTTCTTTTGCTTTCGGGCAAAAATTTGTAACAACCCCAGACATGGAGGAGGCACTGCAAGCACTGCCAGAGAGCCGTTTTCTGGAAGTTGAGCAAAATGCCAGACCTTCTTCAGGCACAACTCATGGTGCACTCGGTAATGTCAGCGGTAGCGCTGTTACTGCTATTAAAGTTGCCGAATCATCCAATGCCTTTACCTCTTTGGTAAATGAGACTAACCAGGTATATTCTCTTCCTTCTGCAGGAAATGGTGGTGCGGTTGCCTTTTTCAACCGTCAAAATATCCAGGATTGCGGTGGACAAACTGGCGACAATGGACGTTTCCGCTATTCCATCTCCATTGATGGTGGAGCTACCTGGAACATCGGTGGCAATGGCGGTACCTATGTACCCCCTTCTTTCAATGGCTGCTATGGCATTGGCCCTGTAACTCCTACCTATACCCGCCCATGTCGTTATCCTAACATGAACCTCTTCGCAAGAGGGGGATCAAACAGCGCAGATAGCCTGGCCCTTGTTTATTCAGGCCCTGTACTCCAGCCTTCTGGAACGGGCTGGGATGGTGCTGTAGTAGGAACTGTACTAAATGTTGCTGACTCGATGAACAACTTCGCAGTTACTCAGGAGCAATATGTACAGCAGGCGGGAAACCAGTATTTCACATACAGCATGGTTTCTCAGGTTGATAGCCGGACGGGTGCGATCAACTTCTGGTATGGCGCTCGTAGCTGGGATGGCACCAATGTTGGAAATACTTTCTTCTTAAACAAAGGAACCTATAACCCCAACACCAAAAGGGTTAACTGGACATTAGCAAAAACCATCAATCTTCCTTATTTCACCGGATTTGATGGCAATCCACGTGCAGCTAACTTTTCTATTGCATTTAGCCCCAACGGCCAGCATGGCTGGATCGGTATGGTCGGCGACCTGATAGGGGGAGAAGATACGGTTTACCAGCCGATCTTTATCCATTCTGATAACTATGGCGATACATGGGGAAGTGCTGTTGAGGTGAATATCAATGATTTTCCTGAATTGATTGATACCCTTGTGTTAAACTCTCCTCCTGCAGTCTTTGTTGACTCTTTAGGAAATCCGGTTGACACACTCCCATTCTCACTAGGAAAAGCTACAACAGGCTTTGATTGTGACTTGGAAGTAGATGCTGATGGTAACCCACACATGATGGTGGTTGTAGGTAGCGCTACTTCTGTTACGACTACAGAAGCCGGTTACTCTATCTTCTCAGGGCTGGGTCTATATGTTTTTGATGTGACCAAGGACGCTTATGGTGACTGGAATATGCTTTATATTTCTCGCCAAACAACCTTCCGTGGCACATTTGGTGATGAAAGTGTGACCAGTGGTTTCTTTACCGCTGACCCATACCTGCAGGTTTCTCGCAGTGCAGATGGAACCAAAATTTTCTTTTCCTGGACAGATTCAGATACCACAGGTATCGGAGGAACAGACAACAACCTGCCTAATCTATTAGGCCGTGCATTCGATCGTACGACCAACAAATTAACAAACAAAGTCAACTTTACCAGCAATGACCTGGACTGGGCTACCCGTGCGATTTTGCCTAAAACAGCCAATAGTGCTATCCAGGCAGGAACAGTATTCAAGGTCCCTACGGTTGTTCTTAGCCTTGATAATGGTGACGCTATCCAGCCTGTTTCTTTCTGGTATTTCCAGGATGTGCAGTACGATACAGACACAGACTTCACTAATAATCCTATCTTCTTTTACAACTGTAAGCAAAACCCATTTACGAACATGCCTACTGTTGGTGACGCCAGCTGTGCAATGAACAATGATGGTACAGCCACTATCACTCCTGGCGGAGGTGTAAGTCCTTATTCTTATGTCTGGAACACTGGCAATGCCGCTGACACTACTGCCTCTTTGACGGGTCTTGCTGCTGGCGTATATACTGCTTTTGTTTCTGATGACAAAGGCTGTGTAGATACGGTAACCGCAATCGTAAATAACGTTGGCGCACCTACTGCAACTATTTCCACTGCAACTGTAACCAACCCTAGCTGCTTTGGTTCTACCAATGGTACTGCAACTGTAGCATCTACAGGCGGTAGCGGCGGTACTACATACCTCTGGAGTAATGGGGAAACCACAGCAGCAGCCACTATGCTTCCTGCTGGTAGCAACAGGGTAACCGTTACAGATATGAACGGCTGTGCAAGCTTCGCTGTAGTAAACCTTACCCAGCCTCCAGCTATCGTTGCAACGACCGTTAGCAGTGATGTACTGTGTAATGGCGACGGAAATGGCAGCGCTGAAGTAACCCTGGTTACAGGTGGTGCAGGTGGATTTACCTTCCTCTGGGATGATGCCAGTGGCACAACAGGTACTTCCCTAACCGGTGTCGGTGGCGGTACTTATACCGTAACCATCACAGACATGAACGGCTGTGAAGAAACTTCTTCTGTAACTATCGTAGAGCCTGCAGCGCTTACTGCTACTACCAGCAATACTCCTCCGACAGTATGTGGGATCACTTTTGACGGTACAGCTTCAGCTACAGCGATGGGTGGTACAGCTCCATTTACCTATACCTGGACAACCTCCTCAGGAGCAGCAGCAGGTTCCGGATCATTTATTTTTGGACTGGATTGTGGATATTACAAGGTGACCGTTACAGATGATAACGGTTGTCAATTTGTACAAGATTCTATCCTGGTAGGTTTAGTTAGCATTGAGGATGACATTACCGCAGGTATCAACAGCTGGTCTCTCTTCCCGAACCCAGCTGAGTCTAACCTCAATGTAGAAATTGAGCTGGTGAATATAGATCAGGTACGTTTTGACATCATCGATCTTCACGGTCGTACACTGGTCAGCCGTAGCTTCAACTCAAGCCTCAATATCCGCAGCAGCTTCGACCTGAGCGATGTTGCTAAAGGTATCTACCTGGTGAAGTTGAGCACGTCTAAAGGTGCTACTACCCGTAAATTGATTGTGAAATAAGAAAAGACCTTTTAGGTTTTTTTAAATAAAAAGCTTTACTAAACTTTAAGGTTTAGTAAAGCTTTTTTCATTTATATGAATATCCTCCTCCTCGTAGCAACAGAGCTTGAATCCCACCGCATCAATGCAAGCTTTGATTTTGTACAAGATAAAGACTGGCTTGTCGCCCCGCTGCCCAGGGGGAAAGTATACCTTCTTCATAGTGGTATCGGAATGGTTTCGACTGCTTATATGCTCGGGCGATTTCTCGCCCTGAGAGAAGTTGATCTGGCGATCAACCTTGGGATTGCAGGTAGCTTTGATCGGACGATCAAATTGGGAGAAGTGGTTGAAATTGTCGAAGACAATTTTGCAGAGATGGGAGCCGAGGATGGAGCTGATTGGCTCCATTTGCCAGAATTGGGCTTCGCCCAATTTGAGCAGGAAGAAAAATCTTTCTTCAATACCTTCACCAACCCCTCACCCTCTGCCTTTTCTGTCAGAAAAGTGACAGCCCTGACCCTAAACCGTACCCACGGCTATCCTGACTCTATAGATAAAGTCCAAAAGTATTGGCCCAAACAAGTAGAAAGCATGGAAGGCGCTGCCTTTTTTCACGCGATGATTCGCGCAAAGATTCCTTTCTACGCTTTCAGGTCCATCTCCAATTATGTCGAATTGAGAAACAAAGATGCATGGGAAATCCCCTTGGCTGTACGGAATATGGAAGAATGGCTTATTGAGAATTTGAAGCTAATAAGCGAACAATAAATTTGACAGGCCCTAGTTTTGCCCAGACATTTTCATCCAGTAATCGGGATTCATTGGCTGCTTTGTAAATAAGGAAAAAGGCAATAGGCCCAAATACAAGGGCTGGCAGCCAGGCACTTAGTGTAGGATCAAGCAGGGCTTCTTTGGCAAACTTTTTCCCCTGGGCATTGATCACATAAGCCAAAACCAGCAAAAGTGTAGATATCAAAGCAGGAACCCCAAGGCCGCCTTTGCGGATGATGGCTCCCAGGGCGATGCCTATAAGCATAAAGAAAACCACATTCAAAGGACTCGATATTCGAAACTGGTATTCATAGATATAGCGGTTGATCCGCTTGATTTCTTCATTTCGTTTTCGGGTTGAAAATTCAACATAGTTTTTCACAGCCCGACCAGAGCTCAATGCTTTATTTATGGCCTCCACCCTATTGATATCTGTAAATAAATCCAAAGCAGAAATGGTGGAATCGTTTCCTTCTGCCCAACTCAATGTCGGAAGGGCATCAGGATAGCCCTGATGGTTGCTTGGAGACGGAAGGCTACTCAAGTCTGGGGGAGGTGATTTGCCTTTTTCTGCCAAATGCGTTGGTGTTTTTTTAAGTTGTTTCAGTTGTTCCTCTGAGAGCTGAATTCCTTCATCCAATTTTTTCTCCCTGATCGCCACGGAGTCTTCTTTTTGGGGAACAACAACTCGCGGAACATAGCCAGGAAGAAATGATGAATCCAGCCTCGTATAGGGCCGCAGGTAGTTGCGAAACTTATCCAGATTCCCGGACTGGCGTGCATAGAGGCTATCCAGGGCCTCTCGAAGCTTCCACTGATCAAGGGTCACCTGATGCCGGGCAAAAAGCCCCTCATCTGTCCTATCCAGCTCAAATCCTTTGAGTTTGAATTTGTACAACAACGAATCGAAATAGGTCCGACCGTAATTATAGGTCTTGGTCTTGCCAGGATCGGGCTTATAATCCTCATGGCGTACGCCCGAGTATAGCACCATTTGCATGGAGCTGGGGTCTTTGGGATTGAGGCGCGTACGCGCCGAGTCAGCCGCGATCACATCCACCGCTCCGCGGTTTTCTGTATGGTTATAAACCATCACATCATAGAGCGTCCGACGCTCTATGCTTTTGTCCGAAATCCTGATGACATAGCCATCTATATCCCGGTAAAACTGCCCCGGCGTCAGGCTCAGCTCCGCTTTCTTTTTCCCTACATCATAGAGCAAACTGAAAAATTTCAGGTTGGCCATAGGTACTACCTGGAAGGAAAACCAAAAAGATAAAGCCGTAAGGAAAAGGGAAAAAACAAACATGGGCCGGCCAATCTTCCAGAGGCCTATGCCGCTGGACTTTAGCGCTGCCAGCTCATTGTGCTCACCTAAACTCCCGTAAGTCATCAGAGCTGCAGCCAGAACTGCCACAGGAAGTGCCAGCAGGGACAGTTTCCCTGAGGCATACATAAATAATTTGCTGATGATTTCCAGGCTAATGCCTTTACCGGCGATTTCATCTATATACATAGACAAAAACTGCAGCACAAGGATAAAGAGGATGATGGCAAAGCTCATCACCATCGGTCCTATAAAAGATTTGAGTATGAGCCAGTTAAGTCGTTTCAAGGTTCAATCCAAATTACATCGCCTTCCAAATTGATATAGGCAAGCCTGTTTCTATATCTGTCCTGCCCTTCCGATTTCAGCTTAACAACGGTAACGGGGCCATCGAAGTAGCCTGCAAATTTGAATTGCGGCTTAAAAACATATTGTCCCCTGTTGTTGATATATCCCCAGTTCCTGCCGACTTTGACGGCAGCTATATGAGAGCGAAAACCTTTCGCTTCATCATACACAGGATTGATCCGAATAAATCCGACGCTATCTACAAATCCCCATTTTCCTCCCTGAAAATCCTGAGTGTTGGCCTGATCGGCATAAATGGGTTGTCCGGATTTATTGCTTCCTATCCGCACCGGGCACATGCCCGATCCAAAATATCCCCCCTGGTCAAATTGGGCATCTACCAGGATATGCCCTGTGGTATTCATAAGCCCTATCCGATATCGGTCAGAAAAAAAGGTTTTGCTTCCTTCAAAGCCCTCACGAATGCTGGCGACATCATTATGAAAATTCGTTTCTATCCTGTATTGACTAAAGACCTGATAGCCTTTTTTGTCTATGCAAACGACTTTTCCATTGTCTTCGGAGACGAGGGCGTAGCCGCAGGAAAAATCTACGGGAAAAAGGTATTTTGCTTCAATGACCAATTCGCCTTTTTTATTGATATACCCCCAAAAACCGTCTACAAAAACGGCTGCCAGGCCTTCCGAAAAGGTTCTGGCGGAAAGTATATTCAGCGAATCAATCTCACTTCCGGCTTTTCGCAGGACAAAATCAATGACAATTTGGTTATCAGGGTTTATGTAAACCCATCTTTTTTCCAGTCTGACTGCCGCCAGGCCGTCTATAAAGCGGTAGCCGTCGTGCATAACAGGAGCGAGGTCCTGGGCATCGTAGGGCATACCTCCGTTGGGAGGCGAGTAATAAACCGGGTTGATGACAAATTTGCCATTGGTGCCAATAAAGCCCCACTTGCCATCTGTGGGCATATCACGGCCGGAGGCATTGCCACCCACATTTACCGCAGCCAGCCCCTCGCTAAAATCCAGCGCATAGGCAAATTGTGCAGAGATCACCGGATTGCCCAGGCGGTCAATGAAGCCGTAAAAACGGCCTTTTTTGATGGCATAAACATTGGATGTATCCTCTGAAATCTTGGGTCTGCTGCAAGCAGTAGCCAGAAGACTAACCAGCAGGATCACAAACAGTCGGATTCTCCAATTATGTACGGTAGCGTTCATCTAAGGCAAATTTTTCAGGGAATTTAGGTTTTGACCATTTGCTGTAAAATTCAACAATTTTTCGCATATCTGCATCCATATCGTCTGAGGGAATCAGTACTTCCGGCACACCCACCCTTTTATTTTCATAATCAATATAGCCCAAAGCAATGGGAACATTCGCCAGTTTGGCTACATGGTAAAAGCCGGTTTTCCATTGTGGCTGGAGGCTACGGCTTCCTTCGACTGTCACCAGCATGGATATCTTTTCATCCGGGCGTTCCAACAGGATGTTTGCCATGACTTCAACCATACTGAGGCGTTTTTCTCCCTCTTTCTTAGGACTTCTGTCAATCCACAAAGCCCCGAGCGATTCCAGCCAGGGGCCCAGGAGGAACTTATCCAATTCCTTTTTAATGGTAAAGCGTGCATTCAGTTTGAGCATCTTCCAGCCAACTAAGGCATAGAGAAAATCCCAATTGCTGGTGTGGCCAATAGCGATTAAAACGGATCTTTCAGCCCTTTTATCAAAATTGGTGTCGACCTTCCATCCCTTTAGCCGGAAGATCAATTTAAGAATCCAGTAAATCATGAGAGCAAGATAGGAAATCCGCTCAATAGCTCCACTTCATCCGGAGATAAACTCCATCTACGAAGTTTTGAAAGGAAGATTGATTTTCCAGAAAAAATAACTGCCCCACCAAATCCAGGTCCCAGTTTTCCTTTATGGAATAAGAAATGGTTGGGATTGCGGTAAGTAAATGCCCATTGGGGGAATACATCAGGCCCAGGGAGATGGCGGACAAGGGACTCAACTGGGTGGAAGCATTGGTGAAGAAAGCCCATTTTGTGGGGTAAAGATTTTTGGCGGACAATTGTCCGCCGAGCAGGCCTGTTTGCAGGCTACCCAAATCGATCTTATCCAGGCCACGACTGCCATAATAGGCAGAAGCCATCAGATATACTTTCCCCAACTGATAATCCGCTGTCATGGAAATGGAAAAGGTGTTGAGGCTATCTGTCGATTGTTCCGTAGGAACAAAATAGGATGCTTCGCCTTTAAATCCGGCACCGCCGATATAGCCAGACCAACCCCCTCCCATGGCAATATCTCCCCTGTAATATCCACTCATCAGCTGCAAATCATAGCTTTTCAGGTTAAAGCGATATAGCGCCGCCGCCACTGACTGATCCAGGTCTTTTGAAGGGCTGAAAGCTATTTCCAAACTGGAGAGCAAACCTGTATAATAAGTAAATCGCAGCGCATCGCTCCCAGGCCTTTCTTCATAGTCAAAATCCAGGTAATTGAAAGCATTAAACAGGTCATTGGGATTCCAAACCGTGTTAATCCCCCAATTGATCCGCTGGCGCCCGAGGCGCAATTCCCATTTTTCGGTAGCATATTCGAGATATGCGCGATCCAAAATGGAGTGCATCACAAAGGCTTCTTCATTTACCCATAAAGCAGACAAATCAACCAAACCCACATAGGTATCTATCAGTTCTCCATAATCAGGGTTCATTTTCACCTCCTCTCCCCAAAAAATCCTGTTTCTGGCTTCCAGGCTAAAGGTCAGGCGGTTGGTAGCGTACCATTTGAGATTCAGTCTGTTATGAATCAGGTTATTGGTAGTCAATGCTTTCAGGGGGTTGATGTAGGCATTGGACTGGAGGTATTTCACATAGCCTCCCAGGACGAGTTTGGGTTGATCGCTGTCCTGAGCTTTTCCAAAGGAGAAGCTCAGAATCAACCCTCCCAAAAGCAGGTATCTCAGAAATGATTTCATCATTTTATCTCCTTTCATCCGATACAATCTGTCCATCTTCCAGGGTGATGACCCTGCGGGCACGGTCTATCACACGCTGGTCATGCGTGGAAAAAATGAAGGTCATGCCTTCTTTTTTGTTCAATTCGAGCATGATGTCGAGCAAAGTGGCAGTGGAATGCGAATCCAGGTTGGCTGTAGGCTCATCCGCCAGGATGAAAGTAGGCTTCGGCGCCAGGGCACGCGCTACGGCTACGCGTTGCTGCTGGCCTCCAGACAACTGGCTGGGCCGTTTGTCCCCCAATCCTCCTATGCCTACGGCATTGAGCAACT
Organism: Bacteroidia bacterium; assembly: GCA_030430205.1. GTDB lineage: Bacteria > Bacteroidota > Bacteroidia > J057 > J057 > JAUIGE01. Next base: position 24,666 of record JAUIGE010000022.1, read on the forward strand.
CGGTGGAACGGGCTTCGCGCTCCTCTTTGGGGCGCTTTTGAAGTAACATGGTGAATTCGATATTCTCCTGCGCTGTCAAGACTGGAATCAGGTTATAGGCCTGAAAAACAAAGCCAATGTTGTTGAGGCGAAAGTCAGTAAGCACACTCTCTGGCAGGTTTGCCAGGGAGGCACCAGCGACGATTACATCGCCGGAATCCTGGCGGTCCAGGCCGCCAATGATGTTGAGCAGGGTGGTTTTTCCGGAACCGGAAGGGCCTACAATGGCAGTAAACTCGCCGGCGGCGATTTCGAGATTGACGCCGTTTACGGCGTGAACGGGTTCTACGCCCTGGTAGATTTTATGAAGATCGATGGTTTGTACCACGAGCTCGCTTCCTGTGGGTGCAGAGGCTGAGATTTGGCTATTTGTTTCTGTATTCAAATCCATGATTCGATGTATTTAGCGGGTGATATATTGTGTTTTGAATCCCACCGCCTTGAAGGCGGGATAGATGGAGCCCAGTATAGCTACCACAAAAACCTGAATGGCAACGATCACATAGTATTTTGGCTCCATCATCGGATAGACCGTAGAACTCATCCCCATCTGGGCGAGTCCTTCTGAAAAAGCAGACATATCGATGCCGACATTTCCCATGATTCCTACTGTTAGTTGGGTAAGAACAATACCCAGGGGCACGCCAATCAGGGAAATAAGAGTAGATTCCAGCACAATCATTTTAAACACCTGAGCCCTTTTCATGCCCACGGCCATCAACATACCTGTCTCTTCTTTTCGTTCCAATACGGCCATCAGCATGGTATTGATGATGCCGAAAAACAGGCCTATGATCACTACTCCCACAAAAATCCAGACCACCTGGTCCATGCTATCTGCCATCATGCTGAGTTCGGGTGAGACCTCCTTCCATGTTTCAACCTGCACTTCGGGAAAGGCTTCTGCTAGTTCAGCCTGAACAGGGAGGACTTCTTCTTTGCTATTGAGCAAAATGGCGATTTCGTGGATTTGCCCTTCCTGCCCCAGCATCCTTTGTAAATCTGTGGCCTGTACAAAAACATGAGCCTCATCATATTTTGCATCAATGGTTTTAAAAATACCTCCTACACGAAATGCGCTTGCAACCATCTCTCCCTCAGCATTTTGTGATGTCAAGGTTATTTTAGACCTCAATTTGATCTTGAGCATTTTGGCCGCCCGTTCACTCACCAAAATTGGGTTTCTGGCATCCTCAGGGAAATATTCTCCCTCGATAACTTTCCCTTCCAACTGCGTTACAAGGGCTTCACTTGCAGGCATGACGCCATTGATCATGACACCTATGGATTTGCGGGGCGAAGCCAGCATACCGCCTGCAAGGCTTCTGCCTGTAGCGGCTTTGATGTTCGGTTTTTGCTGAATCTCATTCAGAACCTGCAATCCGTCAGGAATAAAAAGTTCCACTTTTCGCTCATCCCGATAATCGGGATGATGAAGCTGTACATGGGATATCAGCTTTTCAATCTGATCTTTGGCTCGCTGGTCCATCATCCCCAGAGAAAAAGAGACCATCGCGAGGCCTCCCCACAATCCGAGGACCACCGCAGCAATCAGAACAAGGCTTCTTGTCCGGTTGCGCCAAATATTTTTCCAGGCTATTTTCAATAACATATCCTTGTGTGATTGAGGTTAGTGCCGCATGGCCTCTACCGGCTTGATGCGAAATATTTTATTGATGCTAAAGGCGTATACAAGCATCGCAAGGACAAAAACCACGATTGCCTGATAGTAAAAAATGGAGGGATCCAGGGAAGCGGGCATGATGGCTTCAAAGCCATATTGCTGGTACACCTCTTCCATTTCTCCTCCCAGCTGAATGGGGTTTTCTTTGAAATACCACAGGAGGGGAATGGTTAGCGTGAAACTGCTTACAATGGCAATCAGGGTCATAAAAAGCATTTCTATTAATGTCATCAGGGCCACTTTGCGTTTTTTCATCCCTACCGCCATCACTACACCAAATTCATATTGGCGCTCCTGAATCATCATAAGCAGGGTGCCAAAAATGACAAAACCGATGACTAAATAAAGGATTCCCATCATGACTTTATTTCCTCCGGCGTCAGCCTGCTGCATTTGCAGCAGCCAGGGCATCATTTCATTCCAGTTCATGACTTCATAGGCATGGGTATCCAACCTTTGCTGAAGATCAGCCACGACCTCATCCACGGCGCTTCCTTTATCCAATAATAAAGCATAAGAAGTCAGCCGATTTTCTGCTCCATAGAAATATTGAGCTTCTTTAAGGGGAAGGTAAATCACGGATTTATTGAGTTCGGGCGAACCAAATTTGGCTATGGCCATGATCGGATAGAGCCCTGTGGCGCTTACGCCATGATAGCCCTGCCCCATCAGGACGATGGAATCACCGATTCCCAGCTCCAATTTGGTGGCTACGCCCTCCCCTATCAACAGTGCCCGATCTTCTGGGGAGGGATAGCTTCCCGCTATCAGCTTGTCTTTCAATTTGGTGAGCGCCTGCTCAGCTTCTGGATCAAAGCCGATCAGCTGGGTGGTTGTGGTTTTTTTCCGCGATGCGGCCAGGGTGAAGGATTCAAGTCGTGAAACGACTTCTTCGACATGTGAATTGGCAAGGATCTCCTTCTTGAGCCCCTCTACATCCTCGAAGGTATTGTCCATGATCTGGTCATCCCAATATCCTTTCTGATGGACCTGAGCGTAGCCGGTATAGAAACCGACCATATTTTTGATGTTGTTTTCATATACACCGGCTTGCAGGGAGTCCATCACAGTGGACAGCAAAACGGCAAACATGATGGCGGCAATCACGATGAAGGTACGGCGTTTATTGCGCCATAGGTTGCGCCAGGCTAGTTTTGTTACCATATCTATCTCACCTTTTTCATGTTCTGAATGGAAAAAAAGCTGTCTGGAATCTCCTTGTCGAATTTCATTTCGCCATATTTCAGGACAGTTTTTTGTCCTTCTTCTTCGACAGGGATCATTTCCATTTTGGTGACGATCTTGCGACCGTCTCTCTCCTCAATTTCGGAGCCCTGCATCACATTGACCAGGTAGCCTTCTTCATCATAAAACTCAGACCGCAATTGCAGGTAATCATCCTTGCTGATAAACATGATCACTTTGCCCCATACGACTGCCGCATCTTCTTTGGGAGTAAGAATGATCTTCCAGCAGCTTTTGCCTTCGATGACTTTTTCTTCTCCAAATGCATGGGAATAATCCTCTACGATGGAAAACTCCCTGACGAGGTCGTCATTGGTCAAATCCGATCCCATCCAGGATTGAGACATCATAGAAGGCGGTAATTTGATAGATCGTTCGATGCGGGGCATCCAACTCCAGACCTCGCGCCCGCGCTTGAGGTTGGTGGTACCTTTGTCCCGCTCAGGGCTTGTGACGAGAATCAGGGCGTATTCAGTACCCTTAGACCAGCTTTTCATGCTCATTTCTCTTGTCCAATTGGGGCGCACTATCGTCATGGTTATTTCCGCTTCGACGGATTTGACACCCCGAAAGCGCTTTTCGGATTCATGGATTACCTCTTTTGCTGTTTGCCCAAAAGCGGATGCAGCCATTAGAAACACCAGTAAACTGAATATGAATTTGTTTTTCATGGTAAAATGCTTGTGTGAATATTTGTTAGTTCAATTTTTTAGGGTTCAGATTATATCGTTCAAAAATGCCATGTTTGATCTTTTCAATGGGCATTGCATCTCCCAAAATGGTGGCTTGGGTGCCTACACCGTCGATCAGTGCTGCAAGCACATAGCTTTCCTCCTCCGCATTTTCGATGCCTACAGCTTCGAGTAAGGGTGCCAGGAAGGGAACAGTGCCTTTGTATTTGGCGAGTACTATCTCTTTTATTTCAGGAAATTGGTCGATCTGAAGCGAAAGGCTAAGCATCAACTTGTAATGCTCCTTCCGTTCTATGATTTCCTGGAAAGCCTGCTCTAATATGAAGCGAAGCTGATCTGAAGGCTCCGGCAGTTTCATCATTTCCCGCATGACCTCCTCCCCTTCAGCCATAGCCTGCCCCACTATTCCATCCAATAGGGCTTTTTTGCTGTCAAAATAATTGTACAACAGCCCCTTTGAAACGCCAGCTTCCTGGGTAAGCTGGGATATAGATGTGTTGTGGTAGCCCCTTTCGGCAAACAGCTTAAGTGCCGCATCCAGGATCTTATTCCTGCTTAATTCTCTTACTTCTTCGAGTTGCTCTGATGTTCTTGGAGCCATAATAATTTTTTAAGACTGACCGGTCGGTCAATATTACGATTTAATTTTGAGATGGTTAGCAGAAAATTGAATCTTTGTAAAAAAACTATATATGCTTATCGGTATAGGCGGCCTGAGCAGATCAGGTAAGAGTACATTGGCCAGCCAGATAAGACAGGCCTTTGAGGAACAGGGCAAAAGCTGCCAAATTCTGGCCCAGGATGACTTTGTGAAGGAGGAATCTCTGATTCCTAAGATCAGGGACAGGGTGGATTGGGAGCATCCCGATTCCATCGATTGGGAGACATTGATAGAGGCTGTAAAGCTTTCCCAGGAAAGCTTTGAGATCACCATCATGGAAGGCCTCATGGCCTTTGCACATCCCCTGCTGACAAGCATGTATGATCACAAAATCTATTTGCACATCAGCAAAAGCACCTTCCTCGCCCGCAAAGCGGCCGATGAGCGCTGGGGGCCTGAACCGGCCTGGTTCATCGAGCACATCTGGGAAAGCTTCCATATATATGGAAAAATAGATGCAGGAGATGCCTCCTTTCAGGTTTTTAGTGGGGAAAAGGAAATTGATATTTCAGACATGCTAAGTCAGTGGATATAAGGATAAAAGCTGCAAATAGCCCTTTACTTCCCTCAGTAAATCAGCCTGCTCCTCCCCTTCTGCCTGCATGGCGGCAAGCGCCTTAACCTTCGCCCGGACGTTGGCGCGATAGCCTTTGTAATAGGCGAAAAGGGCTTCATGAAACAAGCCCGGGAGTTGCTGCATCTCGTCCCTGTATTTTTGGATAAAATACTGGCTCAGGTCCTCACGCCCATGGGCCTCCAGGTCCATGCAGAAAAAGGCAATCTCATTCAGCAGATCTATCTGCCGGAAAGCATCATTGAATTCGATGCAATCGAATATGACGGGCTTCTCCAGCAGGAAAATATTTCCTGCGTGTAAGTCGCCATGCACATCGCGGATAAAACCGCTGGATAAACGCTCTGCGAGCAATTTTGCATGACTAGCCAAAAAGTCATCAGACTTTCTCACCGCTTCATCTATGATGTCTGCGAAACGATTTCCCAGTTTTGCGCCCACAAACTCCCGCACGGAGGCCAAGTCATTGAATTCGTTTTTGCTTTTTTCAACATCAAAAGCAGGCTTGTATACCTCTGCCTTCAGGTGAAAGGCCGCGAGTTGCCGGGCCAATTGCCCGATATGGGCATGCCTGACTTCGCCTTTTTGCAGCAGCAGATGCATCTGCCTTTGTGGGTCCAAACGCTTCATCCACAAGGCATAGTCGACGATTTTGCCCGGGCCCTCCCCTACCCGCCACTTGCCGTTTTCGGCTTTGACCGGCAGGACGCCCAGGTACATATCCGCTGCCAGGCGGCGGTTCAGTTTGCACTCTATTTCGCAGGATGCCTTCCGCTTTTCCAATGAAGAAAAGTCCAAAAAATGCAATTCAAGCGGCTTTTTCAGTTTGAAAGCAAAATCATCCGTCAGGATTACGCGGGAGATATGGGTTTCTATCAGGCTTCTTTCAGAAGCTTTTCCAGGAAAAATCCCTTTTTCGACCAATTCTTGTACTTCCTCTTTAGTCATCTTGTCGGTTTAAATAATCCCAGGCCATTTCCATCATCTCTGCCAGGTTTTCGTCGGTAGAGTTCAACGTTAAACAGGGCATTTCGATGGGTTCAAACAAAGCTTTTATGCTGAGATGCACGGCGTAATCGGCATCGCTGTCTTCGCGCTTCTTTTGGGTTCGCCTGCGGACGGTCTCCTCATCGGCCTGTATGTAAAGAAAATGGATTTTGACGGCTATAGAGGCCGCTCTCTGGCGCATGATCCCGCGGATACTTTTCAGGTAAAAAGTACTGTCCAGAACGACCCTTTTGCCTTCAACAAGTGCTTTTTCCATTCGCCTGGCCATTTCTTCATAGATCTGCTCTTTTTCTTCAGATGTATAGGTCGGTTGGGGAAAAAGCGTTTTTCGGATGCGGTCGCTGCTCAGGTAGACAGCGCCGAGTCGATCTGCCAGTCTGCTGGCAAAATAACTTTTGCCAGAACCCGGCAAACCGGCTACCATCACCACAAAGGGTTTTTTCATTGAATTCGGTATTTTCTCCTAAATTTAGCACGAAATAGCACCTATTCATGAAATATATCCTTCCTTTTTTCTTCTTGCTCATGCTTGGACAGGCTTGCCATTCGACAAAAAATATTTCGGACGAAAAGGCCATCAGCCCTTTTGAGGCAGTTTTTCACACGACCCAGGGCGACTTCACAGTCGCTTTTCAGCCCGATTGGGCCCCTATAGGTGTGGCGCATGTGCGCAAATTGATAGAAAGCGGTTTTTATAGCGATGTCGCTATTTTTCGGGTGGTGAATGACTATGTCGTTCAGTTTGGCATCAGCGATGATTCCAGCCTCAATCAGCACTGGATAGATCGCCAGATCAAGGATGAGCCTGTCTTACAGGCTAATAGAAAATGGACGATGTCCTTCGCCCGCGATGGGGCGGACACGCGTGATACGCAGCTTTTCATCAACCTGAAAGACAATACACCGCGCCTGGATACGATCAATTACCTGGGAAGTACGGGTTTTCCGGTGATAGGGGAAGTCACCAAAGGGACAGAGGTGATAGGCAAATTTTACAAAGCCTATGACAATGCTCCTGCCATGGAGCAGGATTCAATCTATGCCATGGGCAATGCCTATTTGAAGCGGAAGTATCCTGAATTGGATTATATACTGCATGCCGAAATCCTGGAAAAATAGGGTAAAACCTACCCCTGTTCCCTTTCTTAAGGCTTATCTACCAGGATTTTCTTCACTACTGTACCGGCATCGCTTTCTATCTTCAACACATAAAATCCTGGCTGAAGGCCAGCCTTCAGTTCCCATGTCAGCCTGGAAGCCAGCAGGGCTTCCTTTCTTTCCATGACCCGACGACCCTGCAGGTCGTAGAGGCTCAAATGCAGATTTTGAAGCGTCTGCTCGCTTTTGAGCATGATCCGGTCTGTGACCGGATTGGGATATACCAGCAATCCGATATCGGAATCGCCTCCTATAGCTGTTCCCCGAATACCTGCCTCCAACACATACAGACCCGTCTGCATATCAGAAGCCAGGATCAGACCACTCGGCAGAAAAGGATATACCCCCCAATTGCCATGGTATTCGCCTATGTTAGGCTTGCGGTAGGTATCATAAAAAGCAGCTACGACAGGATTCTGGGGATCCGTCATATCCCAAATATAGACGCCATTGTAATAGTAGGACGAAAAGACATAATCATCCCGGATGATGGGATTGTGTGCGATAGCGTTGGTATCCTGGATGGGAAAAGACATTTCAGGAAAGAGATAGCTATCAATGCTGATATTGGATAAATCGCTGACATCCATGTATTTAAGGGGCATGCCATGGGTTTCATCGGCCATGACGTATTTTTTGCCATCGGCACTGAGCCAGCCGCTGTGGTTGTAGCCCATAAAGGGATAGTTGGTGTAATTGGCGAGTATTTTGGGATCGTTGGGATCTTTAAAATCCACTACAAACATACCCCTTGCTTCAGAATTCAGAAATGCTGTGTCATTCCGTGCATAGAGGTCATGCACATTGCCCCAGGGGTAATCGCTGGAGGGATATTCTTTTACCATAAGGGGCGTAGCGGGATTTGCAATATCAATAATCGCCAGGCCATTGACAAAGGGTTGGCCGTCAAAGCGTGGCACACAGGCATAAAGTTTATCTCCATCTACCCAAAGGTTGTGGGATTTGTTGAAAAAAAGCGCCCGGTCGTAGAGCACCGTCACGCTATCGGGCAGGGTAGACATATCCATGACGACAAGGCTTTCCTTGAATTCATCCGCAACAGCAAACAGGTATTGCCCCTTGTTTTTGTAGTCCCGGTGAATCACATGGTCTTCCCTTCCCGCCACATAATCTACCAATTGGATATGGGATGGATCTGTTACATCAAAAAAATGCGTCCCAATAGATGAGCCAATGATGGCATATTCCCGCTGTTTCACTTCATCATACCAACCCCATATTTCATTATATACATTCCTGACTACCACCGCTTTAGGAATCGTCGAATCCTGCCAATTGTAAATCATACGCATGTTGAGAGAATCCTGAGCCGAAGTGTTGAAGCCGGAAAGGAAACAGAAAACAAAAGGGAGGAACAGGATAATCTTTCTCATGGGGATTAACTTTTTTGGTAGACGAAAATGCTTTAGTTTAGTAAACTTTAATTTTACCGTATCAGTTTGCTTAAAGGAAGCCAATTACGGAAAATATTTTTGTAAAATTAAGTTATTCATGAAGGCACTTTTCGCCCTTAATCCTTACATCTGGCGTTATAAGAAATTGTTGATTCTGGGCACCCTCTTTATCATCCTTTCCAATATCTTCAGTGTTTACCCCGCCCAAATCGTACGGATGTCTATTGACATGGTGGCGGAATTGATCCGTACCTATCGGTTGATCAGTGATTTTGATGCCATCAGTGGCCTGGATTCCCTGTTGTTACCTGCGCTCCTGCTATTTGGAGGACTGGTAATTCTGATGGCTGTCATCAGAGGGGTATTTCTCTTTTTGACCCGGCAAACCCTCATCATCATGTCCCGCAAGGTCGAGTACGACCTCCACCGCGACCTCTACGATCATTTTCAGTCACTTACCCTTTCCTTCTACCGCAAAAGCCGCACGGGCGACCTCATGGCCCGCATCACAGAAGACGTCGGGCGCGTCCGCATGTACCTCGGTCCCGGCATCATGTACACCCTCAATGCGATTTCCACGGCCATCGTGGTCATCATTACCATGATTGCCGTCAATCCCGAGTTGACGCTCTATGTGCTGCTTCCTTTGCCGATCCTGAGTTTTGTGATCTATTATGTGGAATCCCTTATTCAGCGAAAAAGTGACTTGATCCAGCGCCAATTATCCAAATTGACCACTTTTACTCAGGAGATATTTTCAGGAATCAGGGTAATAAAAGCCTATGTAAAAGAAGAAGAATCCAGCAAAGTCTTTGCCCACGAGGCTGATATCTACAAGAATCGCTCGGTGAATCTGGCCAAACTGGAAGCGCTCTTTATCCCGGCGGTGATATTTCTTGCGGGGCTGAGCACCCTGCTTGTGGTGTGGATTGGAGGGGAAAAAATAATTGCCGGCTCCCTGACCATCGGCAATATCGCCGAGTTTATCATTTACATCGGCCTGTTGACCTGGCCGATCATCGCTGTGGGTTGGGTCACCACCCTGATCCAGCGCGCCGCCGCCTCTCAGGTTCGGCTGAATGAGCTGCTCGCAGAGCGCCCTGAAATCCGCTTTCCGGAAAGCGGCCCGGTTCTGGAACAAGCCAGCCTGAGCTTTCAGGATGTTTCCTTCACCTATGCCGATACCGGCATAAACGCCATCAAAGATATCAGCTTCCGCCTCGAAGCGGGACAAAAACTGGGCATCTTAGGCCCGACGGGCTCCGGAAAATCAACGCTTTGCGCGCTGATACCCAGGCTTTTTGACACGGATTTTGGAAAAATTCACATCAGCGGAAACGAGCTCAGGCAATACAGCATCCACGGCCTACGTGATGAGATAGGCTATGCGCCCCAGGATGTTTTCCTTTTTTCGGATAATGTCGCCAACAATATCGCATTTGGTAAACCTGACGCCAGTCAGGAAGAAATAGAAGCCGCCGCAAAAAATGCGGATATCTACAACAACATCCAGGACTTCAAAGAGAAGTTTAAGACGGTAGTAGGTGAAAGAGGGGTAACCCTCTCCGGCGGTCAAAAACAACGAATTTCCGTTGCGCGGGCGTGGATTCGCAAACCCAAATTACTGATACTCGATGATGTCTTATCTGCGGTAGACACCCGCACAGAAGAGACCATCCTCAACAATCTGCGCACTTACCGACAGAAAAATCCCCAATCTTCCGTTATCATGGTGGCACATCGCATCTCTTGTTTACAAGATGCTGACCATATTATCGTTTTGGAAGAGGGACGTCTGACTCAGCAAGGAACTCATGAGGAGTTGGTAAATCGTGAAGGATATTATCAGCGGATTTATCAGAAGCAGTTGCTGGAAGCGGGGGCAGAGAACCGGGACTAGAGAGGAGAGAGGAGAGAGGAGAGAGGAGAGAGGAGAGATCAGAGATGAGAGATGAGAGACGAAACCCGAAACTCAAAACCCGAAACTCACCCTCCCCCATGCGTGGATTTTTTTGTGTCATATTGCTGGCTTGTCTGTCGTGGAGAAGTTTTCCGAAGGTGGAAAATGACACCTTTCAGGAAGGAGAATATGCGCGCTATCGCATGCATTACGGCTTTGTGACGGGCGGTTATGCAGAAGTGAGCGTAAGTGAAAAAAGCCACCAGATTGATGGCCGAAAATGCTTTCATTTATCGGCAAAAGGCTGGACGACCTCTTCTTTTGATTTTTTTTACAAAATCAGGGATCATTATGAGAGCTATGTTGACCAGGCCTCTCTCCTCCCCCTGCGCTTCAAGCGCGACATCAAAGAAGGCGGCTTCAAAAGCTATACGGAAATCCGATTCGATCACGAGAAAGACACCGCCTTTTATACCCATCGCAACAAGCAGATTACGCCTTATGTCGTCCCGGATAACATCCAGGATGTGGTTTCCTCCTTCTTTTTTGCCCGTGCGACTAATGACCATCAGGCATTGCAAACAGGGGATCTGATCCCTCTTACTTGTTTTTTAGATCGGGAGACGTTCAGGCTTCAGGCAAAATTGTTAGAGCGGGAAGAAATTGAGGTGGAAGGCAAGCGCTATAAAGCGCTGCATTTCAAGCTGTTGGTGGAGGAAGCAGGCCTGCTTACGGATGGGGGAAAAGTGGACTTTTGGATCTCCGATGACAAAAACAAGCTGCTGCTCCGCATGGAATCCGAGCTATGGGTCGGCTCCATCAAGGCAGATCTCGTCGAGGCCAGAGGCCTCAGGCATGCGCAGAGCGCCTTGCTGGAGTAAGGCAATCCAGCAATTACAAAGCCAGCAAATGCTTTTTAAACTCCCCAAATTCAGTCCCCATCCATTTCGCATCCTTCTCCCTATTCGCCAGCTCCGCCAGCCTTGCAGGCACTTCCACGGCCCTGCCAATAACCGGCTCCACCACATCCAAAAATTTGGATGGATGCGCAGTCCCTAATACAACCCCATACACATCAGGATGTGTTTTCAGATATGCATCCATGGCCAAAAAGCCCACGGCTCCATGAGGATCCAGCAAATACGTTTGCTCCTCCTCTACCCTTTTGATGGCCTGGCGGGTTTCTTCATCGGTATAATAAAAACCGGAAATATCTGCTTTCATCGCCTGCCAGTCACCGCCGTAGAGGTCCAGCATCCGCACAAAATTGCTGGGTTTGCTCACGTCCATTGCATTGGAAATGGTGGGCACAGTCGCTTTTTCAGGAAAAATGCCTTGCTGAAGGTATCGGGCTACGCCATCATTGAGGTTGGTTGCAGCGATAAAATGATGAATGGGCAAGCCCATGCGCTTGGCAATCAGCCCGGCTGTGAGGTTTCCCAGGTTGCCGCTGGGGACGCAGAAAACGATTTTTCCGTGCTGGGCCTTGAGTTGCTGATAGGCGCGGAAATAATAAAACATCTGAGGTATCAGCCGCGCAATGTTGATGGAATTAGCAGATGTTAGCCGCAAATGGTTTTGCACTTCCTCATCCAGAAAGGCCTGCTTGACCAAAGCCTGGCAAGCGTCAAAATCGCCTTGAATCTCAAGCGCAGAGATATTTTCGCCTAAGGTGGTCAGTTGTTTTTCCTGCAAAAAACTCACCTTCCCGCTGGGATACAGCACGATGACTTTGATGCGGGGGGTTTTGTAAAAACCGCTGGCGACAGCTCCGCCCGTATCGCCAGAAGTGGCGACAAGTATGTACAGATCCTCTTTGTCATCTTTGACAAAATAACCCATCAGCCGCGCCATAAAGCGCGCACCAAAGTCCTTGAAGGCCAGCGTCGGCCCATGAAATAGCTCCAACATCCCGATATCATCGGTCACCCTGACCACAGGCGCATCAAAGGTCATCGAAGCTTCTATGATCTCCCGGAGATCATCTTCCGGGATGGCGCCATTGAGCAGACATTTGCTGACTTCAAATGCCAATTCCTGAAAGGACATTTCATCCAGCTTTTCAAAAAAGGAAGCTGGCAAAACAGGAATTTCCTGGGGCATATATAGGCCGTTGTCTTGTGGCAGGCCCCGGAGGACGGCTTCTTTTAGCCCGACAAGGGTTTTGGGAGAATGGGTGCTGTATAAAAACATGATTGAATTTGCTAAAATAAAGAGTGGACGCAGATTAATTATGATAGTTATGATTTACACGGTTTTCTCTTAAACATTCTTCGATCATAATAATCAGCGAAAATCAGCGTCAAAAAATCAAGCCAGGCGCTGCGCGCCATTTACATTAATCGCCGATACATAGCGCTTGCAAGCGATCTTATGATGTTCAAAAACCCGCTGCATCCCCATCGCCACTTTAAAGGCCATTTGATCTCCTTCGCACAAGGCAAAGATAGCTGGGCCCGCCCCTGAAATGGAGCAACCCAATGCGCCCATGCCTACGGCAGCCTGCTTCACTTCGTGAAAAGCCGGAATCAGGCTCGCCCGATAGGGTTCTGCAATCACATCCACCAGAGATCGGGAGATCAGGCCATAATCGGCTTTCATGAGGCCCGCGATCATCGCGCCCAGGTTTCCCCATTGGGTGACAGCATCTTTCATCGGAATTTCTTTCCGCATGACGGCGCGTGCAGCTACGGTCAAAATTTCTATATCTGGCAGGACAACAGCTGCATACAGATTGGAGGGCGTATCGATACTTACCGTATCGAGCTCCTGGTTGCTTCGCACCAGGATCATCCCGCCAAGCAGGCAGGGGCCGACATTGTCGGCATGGATGGCACCTCCGCTTGCAACGGCTTCGCCTTTGAGGGCAAAAGGAAGCAATTCCTTGCGGCTTAGAGGTCTGCCCATCAATTCATTGATGGCCATGGCACCGGCTACGGCGCTGGCAGCGCTGGAGCCCATGCCGCTGCCGATAGGCAGGCCTTTGTGGATTTCCATTTCCACGCCTCTTTGCATAGCGAGATGATCCATAACGGCCTGGGCAGCTACGGTAGCTGTATTTTTTTCTATTTCGCGGGGCAATTTTCCGCCATCTCCATGCATCGCACTGATGCGCAATCCCGGTTTTTGGGAAAAACGGGCAAAGACTTCATCGCCGGGGCGATCAATGGCAAAGCCCAGCGTATCGAAGCCGCAGGCCACATTGGCAACGGTCGCAGGCGCGTATATATGAATGGTTTCAGACATGGCTGCGAAGAAAAAGAAAATTGTAGTTTTTCAGGCTATTTTTTTCTCTTTTTAGCAAAAAGGAAAGCACCAGACACCAGGGCGAGTGCAGCCAGAATCCATAGGTAAGTATGCTGAGTATCAGTCGGCATTTTCATGGGTCGGTCATCGCCCAGCAGTATCCATCCTGCCCAGAAGTAAGGGTGCTGATGGAAAGCATCAGCTGTCTGAAGCCATTGCAGGCGGGCCTGTTGGAGGGCATGGGCAGGCGTATCGCCTGCCTGCAAGCGCAGCACAAAGTGCTGCACCAGCTCAGCCGCACTGCGGTCATCTACCTGCCACAGGCTTGCCAGCAGCCTCTGGCTGCCTGCGTAGCGAAAGGCATGGCCAAGGCTCAATATGCCTTCTCCCGGCAATAATGCACCATCGGCGCTGTGACAGGCGCTGAGGATTGTCAGGGGGCTATTGATGCGCATCTCATATATCTCGTAGGCATGCAACTGCCCGTCTTCTCCAGAGGGAATTGGATCCGGCATCAGATAAATGCGCGCAAACATAGGTTTCTCAGCATCTGCTGAGGCATGGGTAGCGAGATGAAGCAGGTAGGGTTTTTCGCCCAAATGCTTGATCACCTCTTCTTTTGCTGCTTTTCCCAACAGTTTTTCCCCTCCCAACATCTCTCCGATACTTTCAACTTCCAGCTGGTTGTAGAGAAGGGGAGAAAGTTCCTCACGGCCTGCAGTGCTATCTCCGCCCATAAACTCCGGCGCAAATCCGATATAAGCCGCAGCTTCATTCTCCACCTTTTGATGATTACTTTCCATCCAGATATAAGCCCCAAAACCATAAGACACCGGATACATTTCTGCCAAAAAATGATCGCTTATGTACAAACTTTCAAAGGAAAGATGCCCCAGGGGCCCATGTGGCAAAATCAGTAATTGCGTCCCCGCAGGGGGCAGGTCTGGAAGTAATTGAGCCAGCAAGTGTTTCCCGATGGAAGCCTGTTTGGTATTTGTGGAAGATTGTTCAGGAGATTGGGACACATAGCTATGCCAGTTTTTCAGATCGTGAGTGAGGGAATCATGTATCTCAAGCGCAGAAACATCAATTTTTTTGCGGTAGTAACGGAAAATATACAGGCTGTCATTTCCCCAGAAATAACTGTAACAGGCCTTTTCCTCTCCCAGGGTATGTTCAAAAGCGGCCTCAAAGCCCTGATAATTAGGATAATTCTGCTCGAAATAACGAGGATATTCCCGCTCCAATTTGCGCATTAGATTCCGGTATTGGCGGGTAAGTTGAATCTCTTCCTGCCCCTTTTGGGCCAAGGAAGCTTCTGAAAGCTGCTGAGCATATAGCTCTTTGTGAATGGCCGCGAGTCGCTGCCGGTACTGATGCTCCTGCCGCAGGAGCGAGTCCGGCAACTGTCCCTGCCGCAGGCTGGTCACGCTGTGAAAGCGATCCAGCAGTTCCCCTGCCCGGCTTCTGTCCGCGATGCGGAAAGCCACTTTCAGGGCAGCATCGCTGCCGGTAGACTGAGACAGCAGCTTCGCTGTATGGATGAGCTTCTCATAAAGCGGGAAGTTTGCCCGCATGAGATTTTGGCGGGAACGTGTACCTTCCTGGTACAGGCGCACGCTGTCGATGATATCGGCAGTAGCACAGAGTATGTCGAAAGATGCCCGAAGACTGCTTTCTTCCCGCCTTTGCTGGTATTGAAAAAGCAGGCATGCAGCTGTTGTTTGCAATATTTTGGGGACCTGTGTGTTCCTCCACTGGCTTTGCAGATTACCTGAAATATTTCCATGCTGAAAGGGGATCCCGGGCATGATGCGGTCCCAGGCCTTTTGGGCATTGGCGAAAGCAGAATCTTCCTCCTGCATGATGAGCCACAGATCTGCCACACAGGCATAGGCTCCGGCCTCATTCCAATGGCTGTCTACATTTTTGTAAATCTGTATAGCCTCCTGGAATTGCAGCAAGGCTTCTGCAAACTTACCCTGCTTTTGCAGGACCTCAGCCAGGTAAAAAAAAGCATGCCCTCTTTTCAAGGGGAAAGGATTTTCTGCACCGGGTCTGAGTTTTAGCGCATGTTGAAAAGTAGATTCTGCTTCCTGATATTGCTTTAATTCCCCCAGGATAATTGCTTTAAATGTGTAGAATTCCAGCATCAGGATGTTGTCTGTGCCAAAGATTTTTTCCGCAATCAAAATACCTGACTCGATGGCTTCCAATGCCTGCTGAGGTTGAAACATTTCATAATAAATCACAGCCCGCTGGTGCTGAATATCAGCCCGGTGCTGCGCGCTCAATTCGGGATAAGTATCCAATACATTCCAGCATTGATCAAAATATTCCAGGGCAGCCTCATATTCTCCCACGGGCACGAGTGAAAATGCCATATTGAGCAGATTGATTAATCTGGACACAGGCTGCAATTTGTCCAGGTATTTCAGATTTTGCTGATGAATATGAATAGCATCCCAAAATAGGCCCAGGTCTCCACTGAGGGTGGCCATGTTATTGCGGATTTGAATGATCTGCAAATGAGCTGAATCCACATGATGCAGGAGGACATTCAGGGCATTTTCATAATGCTTTCTGGCTTCGGATATGCGGTCAAGCTTGGCCAGGGTAATCGCCAGCGTATTTTCGTTATAGGCGATGTCCAAATGGGTCGGCTTAAGCTTTAACCTTCTAATATTCAGGGCCTTTTGTACAAAAAAGAGGGCACTATCGTATTCCCCTATATATACATAAGCCATTCCCATAAATTCATAGCTGATGGCTTTGAAGGTGTCCTGCTCGGCTGGCAATTGCTCGCGGAGCTTCATGGTTTCCCGGGTATACAGCACGGCGCTGTCGATGAGTCCTTTATCCATAAAGATAAAGGCTATCTCATCCCGCGCGGCCAGAATGGCCGGGTGCAGGCTGCCCAGGATGGCAGCGGCATCCAATACACTATCCAGCCGTAAACGGCTCGCCTCAAAAGCGCCCTGGCGCTCATGGTATTTGCCGATTCTCTGGGTGGCTAGCGCCCAGCAGGAGTGGTCGCCAGCTGCTTTTGCCAGGCTTTGTGCCTGGCGGTAACAAACAGAGGCGCTATCGTGATCCCCTTCGATCCAGATGCGGTTGCCTTTCTCGATAAGCTGCTGACAATCAGAAGCTTTGGGAAATGTCGTTGTCTGCCCGACACATATAAAATATATTCCGCCAGCAAGCAAAATTCCATATACCAGCTTCCATTTTTTTTTCAACAAAAAGTGAATTAAGTGTTAACCTTTTATGTCCGCTTCCATATCCTCACAGATACTTTTGAAAAATAACTATATCAGCATTTTTTTCCTATGAATAGCAAATATTTACTTCTATTGATCTTCCAGGGATTAGCTTTTGTGCTATCCCCTCTTTTGGTTAATTTGGGAAAAATCTCCCAAAACCATGATGACCGAGAGGGCATTTGAACAACTCCGACAGCAGATTCAACAAAATGAAGGGCAAGGACTTCGAAATGTGTTTGAAGAAGGTCGCCACTATTGTGTGCGGACCCTATTGAAGAAAACCAATTGTTCCGAAGCTGATGCCGAAGATATTTTTATGGACGCAATACTCATTTTCAGGGAAAATATTCTCAATGGCAAATTGCAGCATTTGAGTAATACCAAAACATACCTTTTTGGTATTTGCTGGAATCTGTGGAGAGACCTGAACTACGCCCGTGGGCGCTGGCAGCGGGAGCAAAGTGAACTGCAACGGCAGGTTTACCTTTCTCTGGCTCCGGAAAGTAGCGGACTTTCCAGTTTGGAAATTGAAGAACTGAAAATGGCTTCCGAAAAGCAATTAAAGTGGGTATTGGAGGCTTTGGAAAAGCTGAAGGAGAACTGCCAGGAATTGCTCAAAATGGTTTATTTGGAAAAAAGAAAATATGAAGAAGTAGCTCAAATCATGGGAATGGCCAATGCCAATGTAGTCAAGGTCAGCAAATATCGCTGCCATCAAAAATGGTTGGAGGAAATTCAGAAAACAGAAAAGGAACATGCATAACGAAAAAATACAGGAGTATATAGAAGGCCGCCTGCCGGCAGAAGATAAAACTGCCTTTGAAAAGCGCCTGGATGCGGAAAGAGCTTTGCGCTCCGATTATATGGCAGAAATGGCCCGGCATACAGCTCTCCAGGCGACCATGCGGGTTCAGGCAAAAGAAGAGTTAAAAAAAATGCTGAGCGCCAACCCCCAGCCATACACCCGCGTCCGTAGCCTTCGGCCTATGTGGATGGCTGCTGCCATAGCCGCAGGGATACTGCTCCTTCTTTCTCTTGGATACCTGTTTACTGCTTCCCAGGAGACACCCGAGCAACTTGCCATGAACTATCTGGAGCCCTATGTACTCGACAATCCCCGTGGGGAGGGGAATGAGTCTCCGGTTGTTAGCTTTCAGCAATCGTTGCATGAAGCCTCTCAGCTTCTTTCTGAAAGAAAGGCTAAAGAGGCAATCCGTATTTTGAAGCCCTTAGAAGGGCAGCAGCAAGGGGCTGACGCCATCGAGTGGTACCTGGCTCTTGCCTACCTTCAGGATGGCCAGGTAGAAGCTTCAAAAGAAATTCTGAAAGATATCAGCACGAAAGCCCACTATCGCAAAGCCCAGGCAATGGAGCTGCTTGACCGCTTGTGAAAAGGGATTTTTCATACTAATACACCAATGTAGGCAGCATCTCCGGCGCACGCCTGTGCATCGTCGCCTGCTCATAAGCATAAGCAATTTTCAACAACACCGGCTCACTCCAGGCCCTCCCAAAAAAGGAAATACCGACGGGCAGTCCCTGCACAAAGCCCGCTGGAACCGTGATATTCGGATAACCCGAGCGGGCAGCCGGGGAGGAAGATCCTCCCCCAAAATGATCTCCATTGATGACATCTATGGGCCAGGCCGGGCCGCCAGTTGGCGCGATGATGGCGTCGAGTTGGTGTTCGTTCATCACCTTGTCTATGCCTTCTTCGCGGTTCAGCCTGCGCATCAATTCCAGGGAATCGAGGTATTCTTTTTCGGTCAAATCGCCTTTTCCCTCAGAAATATCAAGAATTTCCTGCATGAAATAAGGCATCTCTTTTTCTGAATGGGCTTTGTTAAAAGCAATCAGGTCTGCAAGACTTTTGATGGGCGCATGTGCGCCCAGGCTTTTCAAATAGGCGTTTAAACCCGCCTTAAATTCATACAAAAGGACCTGATAGCTCGCATTTCCCAACACTCTGCTTTCTGGAATAACGCGTTCCATTTCGATCAACTCAGCTCCCTGAGCTTTCATATCTTCGATGGCTTTTTCCATGAGGGCATCTACCTTTTCGTGAAAGCCAAAAAACTGGCGGCCGATGCCGATTTTTGCACCTTGAAGGCCCTTCGCATCCAGAAATGGGGTGTAATTCTGATGGGATTTCCCTTCACTTGCTTTTGTGGCTTCATCACGGGGATCAGTTCCGGTAAGGGCTCCCAGCAGCAGCGCTGCATCTGCCACGGTTCGGGCCATAGGTCCGGCCGTATCCTGGCTATGGGAAATGGGGATGATGCCCGACCGTCCCCATAATCCTACTGTCGGTTTGATACCGACTACGCCATTGGTAGAAGAAGGACAAACGATAGAGCCGTTTGTCTCCGTGCCGATCGCGATCGCGCAGAGGTTGGCGGAAACGGCGACGCCGGAGCCGGAGCTGGACCCGCAGGGGCTGCGGTCGAGTATATAGGGATTGTGGGTCTGGCCGCCACGGCCACTCCAACCGCTCGAAGAGCGGGAGGATCGGAAGTTGGCCCATTCACTCAAATTGGTTTTGCCCAGGATGAGGGCTCCGGATTCCCGGAGCTTTTGGGCTACCCAGGAATCCTGGGTTGGCCTTGAACCTTCCAGGGCCAGAGAGCCCGCAGTGGTCATCATTTTATCGGCTGTATCTATATTGTCCTTGATGAGGATAGGAATGCCATGCAAAGGGCCGCGGATATTACCGGTTTTTCGCTCCTCATCCAGCTTATCAGCTATTGCCAGGGCATCGGGGTTCAATTCGATAACTGCCTTCAGTTTTTCATTTACCTCCGAAATCCTCGCCAGGTATTTTTCTGCCAGAGAGCGGGCACTGTATTTTCCGGATTCCATTCCTTCTCTCAGTTTCGCAATGCTGAGTTCATTCAGTTCAAAATCGGCAGGCTCCTGCTTTTGTTTGCCCTGAGTTTCGTTTTCACAGGCTGCAAAACCACTGAATGCCGCCAGGCTACCCCCCAAGGCTGCTTTTTGAATAAAGTCTCTTCTTTTCATGTAATGATGCTTTTGAGTTGATATTAGCAAGATAAAAAAAGTATTTTTGGGTCATGAGTCATTTATTTGCCTATCTCTCCCGAATGAAATTTATCCAGCGCTGGGGCCTGATGCACAATGTGCATGAAGAAAATATCCAGGAACATTCTCTCCAGGTTGGTATGATTGCCCATAGCCTGGCTCTGATTCGCAATAGGCTTTATGGTGGCGATGTGAACCCGGAGCGGGTTGTTGTCCTGGCGATGTATC
Organism: Bacteroidia bacterium; assembly: GCA_030430205.1. Classification (GTDB taxonomy): domain Bacteria; phylum Bacteroidota; class Bacteroidia; order J057; family J057; genus JAUIGE01. Next base: position 44,818 of record JAUIGE010000022.1, read on the forward strand.
ATGATTCCAGCGAAGTGATCACAGGCGATTTGCCTACACCTATCAAATATTTTTCCCCAAAAATAAAAACAGCTTACAAAGAGATAGAGGAAATCGCCAACAGGCGGCTTTTCGATATGGTGCCTGAAATAATGAAGGCTGACTTTGAGTCTGTGTTTTTTCCGACTGAGGAGGATGAAGAACATTGGAAAATCATCAAAGCAGCGGATAAAATATCGGCTTATCTCAAGTGCCTGGAGGAGCGAAAAGCCGGAAACCAGGAGTTTTTGAGGGCGGAGCAGGTGCTGCGGCAGGCTGTAAAAGACATGGATTTACCGGAGGTAAAGTGGTTTTGGAAGACCTTTGTGCCCAGCATAAAACTTACCCTGGATGAATTGGAGTAAAAAGGAAATAAAGGCTTTCCCCATTCCGTTTATTCCCCTAAAAATTAACATGAGAAAACGCCAATTATTCCTGTTTGCCCTTTTAGTGCCCCTGCTGTTTCCCCTTTTGCTTTCCGCCCAAAATCCACAGGCCTATATCCAAAAATATAAGGACATCGCCATTTCGGAAATGCACCGCACAGGCGTTCCGGCAAGTATCACCCTTGCCCAGGGCATCCTGGAATCGGCTTCCGGCACAAGCAAGCTTGCAGTCAAGGGAAGAAACCACTTTGGCATCAAAGCCAGCAAAGACTGGAATGGCAAATGCATCCTGCGAAAGGGCATGAAGTTTCGCAAATACAAGCGTGTAGAGGAATGTTTTAAAGACCATAGTGACTTTCTTGTCAACAGATCCCGCTATGACTTTCTCTTCGAATACGATCGTACAGATTATAAAAAATGGGCCAAAGGTCTTCAAAAAGCGGGCTATGCCACAGACCGGGCTTATCCCAAAAAGCTCATATCCCTGATTGAGAGATATGAGCTTTTTGCTTATGATAAGATGTAAATTCTTATTTCTTCAAATTCAACTTGCCGCTCGTCGTCCATTCGGACGTTTGCAGGCGGTACAGGTATACGCCACTGGCAAATTCACTGAGATCAATGGATATGCTATGGCGCCCGGCGTCCAGCTTTTCGGTTTTGAGGAAAATCTGCTGTCCTGCAAGGTTAATCACCTCCAAATGGGCTATTCCCTGTTGGTCAGTACCAAAATCGAAGTGGAAAAAGCCTGATCCCGGATTGGGATGAACCTTGACAAACTGCGCATTTCCATAGGTATCGAAAAAGAGCTCGACGATGGGCGAATGCTCAAAACGGCCATCCTGGTCTACCATACGGAGGCGGTAGTAAATATTGCCAACCCCTGGATTTTGATCAATAAAGCTATATTCCTGAATAATTCCGCTTTCGCCTGTAGCTTTCACTTTGCCTATTTCTTCGAAATGCAGCCCATTGGAGCTATGCTCTATGGAGAAGAAATCGGAATTGACTTCCAGGACAGTCTCCCATCTGAGGAGACTTGTACGGCCCTCCTTTTCTGCTCTGAAGTCCAATAAATCGACAGGGAGCGGTTGGACGGTCACAAGTACCGAATCGGTCATGGTGCAGCTTCCATTGTCTGTGGTCAGGTAATACCATGTATCTACCAGGGGAGTCGCCACAGGGTCTTCTAAAGTAGGATCATTCAATGTAGCGGCAGGTGTCCAGGTGTAAGTAACATTGGCAGGACGCGGCTCGAAGCGTAAGGATTGATTAGTCGTGGACCATCCTACAGCTGCATTTCGTCCGGTCACAGCTACGCCATTTGTACCTGTGGGTCCTTCAACCCCCTGGGTCATCGGACTAAACCAACTGGCATCTATTCGGGTCATGTGCATATCTATTTCACCTGATTCAAAAAGGACGATCTGTACAATAACAGGATTGCCTGCAGGTGGAGATACAGTGGTTGAAAACCAGTGGAGGGCTGAGACATTGGCCACAAAGCGGCGATTAGGTGCCACTCCTTGTGTTTCATAACTAACTGACATAAAGTCAAGGCTTGACCAACAATAAGCTATCAGATTATTTGGAACTGCTGCAAGAGGAATAGTCGTTGGGTTCGTATTTGCGGCACCATTGGTGAACGTCAGGTAGCCTCCAATGGTAAAATATACCTGAGTCCTTGTATTACAATAGAAGTCAAAACCAAAGCCCAGGGGAATAGCTGCTGAGACAGTTGTCCCGCCTACAGCCAAATTCCTTGTTGTAGGTGCTGAAAGTGTATAAGGGGCATAAGGGATGTTATTGTAAATATAATCTGTACAATTAGGCTGAGGCAATGGCCCCGAGTAGGTGCTGTTTAGGTTTGCGTTATTTCCCAACAAAATCGCCTGATTGGGACCCGCATCCACTGTAGCTGCCAATACATTTAACTCTGCATAAGAAGTAGGAGCCAGGGTGTCGGTACATCCACTACCAGTATCCGTGATGATCGCATAATAGCTGGTATTTGCTGCCGGTGTCACATCCAGGCTATCGCCTGCCCCTACAACTGTCCCCAAAGGCGACTGCCAGCTAACCGTATAAGGGCTGGGAGAAGCGGGCGAAAAACGATATGCATCATTGGTGGCTGTCCAAACCTGGGCATTTCTTCCTGCAATAGTAGCTGCAATGGTCCCACCCGGACCTTCAATTCCCTGGGTCAGAGATCCTCCATCATTTTGAATACTTGTATTATGGATTTCAATGATATTGGTGGTTTCATACAAAATCAGCTGTGTGGTAACCGTTGCAGTAGATCCAAAGTGACGGACATTGGAGTAGGTAACAACAAAGCGTCTGTTGGGAGCAGTTCCACTTAACCCATAGGTGATGGTGCCTCCTGAGTTGGGATTCAAGTCGTCCCAGGCGAGGGCGATAATATTATTGGGATTATTAGTATTGGGCATGGCCACATCCGCAGAATAAGATTGCCCTGCACCATAAGTATTGAAGGAAACCCATCCATTAGAAGATATAGTAAGCTGAGTAAAAGTATTGCAAAAATAGCTAAAGCTCATCCCCATACTTACTGATGTGACAGCATCGTCTCCCAAAGTCAGAGTGGTAGCCCCCGGAGAAAGGGGGCTAAAAGGGATAGAATTCACATAAAAGAGGTTACAGTCCCCATTTACCGGATTGGCATATAACCTTACAGGCGTGCCATTGTCGCAATAAACCTCATCCGTCTGATCTGGACTTCCATCCAACAAATTTCCTGAAACAGTCAGGGTAACCGAGTCTTTCACCACACAGTTATTCTGATCTACAGTAGTGACAATATATTCAGTGGTAGAACTGGGATTTGCTACAGGATTACTTACCGAGCTATTGGAAAGGCCTGTTGTAGGTGCCCAGGAATAGGTATATGTGCCAGCAGCAGTAGGGTTGGCAAATAATTGCACATTGCTATTAACGCCACATACCGAGGTATCATTCTTTGAATTAAGACTGGTGACAGGATTAACAAAAACCGTCACGGAGTCCCTATTACCACAGGTAAAGTTTGTCAGCAATTCATAGGTCGTTGTCTGATTAGGAAGCACCTGTTGGGTGGCGCAGGAAGCACAACTCATAGAATTCATATCCCCTGAAACCACCGACCAGCCAAATATAGATCCTCCAATAGCCGAAATGGTTGCAGCCTGAGAGCCATTGATACAAGTCTGAATATCAGGACCTGCATATGCGCCATCCAAAACCCAAACCTCCAATCCCAGGGATTGTCGACCTTTGAAGGTGCAGCCATCATCCTCCAGGGAAAGAACCAGAGAATGAAAACCCAGGTCCGCTATAGTGGGAGACCAGGAAAAGGTACCGGTGATGGGATTGGTGCCAGAGGTGGTGAAGGTTGCGCCAGGAATCCCGCTATTGTTGGTCATCGTCAGGATGTTAGCTATATCAGCATCAGATCCTGAAATGTTAAAAGAAATGTTTTGTCCGGGACAAATTTCAATTCGGAAGTTACTCGGTTGGAATCCTCCTGTCAGGTTGGATATAGGACTAAATACCGGAGCGGTATTTGCCCCACAGTTTTGAACCTGTATCTGGACATCCCGGACCACACTTCCTATCAAAACATTGTTTCGGTACTCTTCTACCTTTATTGCCATAACCCCAACCTGAAGAGTTGTAGGAGCAAGGTCAATCGTGCCAGTGTTTGCCGAGATCGTTACAGCCGGACTGGAAGCAATAGGATTGGTACCACTATAAGGCGCGAGATAGGGCAATACGGTATTGGCAGCGGACCTTGCGTTTATCAGGGAATAAACCAAAGAATCCCCATCTGAATCAAATGCGGCACTGTTGTAGGTCTGGAAAGAATTCTGACAGACAAAGGGAACTGGGCTATTTAAAAATATAGGAGATGAATTACAGGGTGCTGCAATGGAGTTCATCCTGGTTTCAATGTAAAGATCCAGATTACCCGGGCTACCCACAGTAGTAATGGCATTATTTCTAGCAAAATGGCTAAAAGAAAAAAGCCAATCAGAGCAACTCTGTGGAAGGGTAAAGTTTCCCCTATACTTGTACTCCAAGATCCCAGGGACAGAGCCTGTTCCACAGGTTGTCTGCCCAATTTGAGAAGCGCAAACAGGAGAAACCTCAGTGACAGTTATCTGATTCACTGTAAAAGAAGTAGATTGGCTACAGCTTATGCTACTTGCATTTATTGTAAAAGTAGTGGGCATCGAAGTGGAAGCGGCACAATCATAGTAAAAGGAAAGCGTAAATTCACTTTGAAGCCCTGAAATACAGCTATAAGTTAAATCTGCCCCCATCAAATGGGCAGCAGACAAGCGATTAACCATAGGACCAAGAAGGGTGGTAAGGAAAGCGAAAAAAAGAATATGTTTCTTCATAAGCCAAATCTAGCATGAGCAATAAAAACAATAGAAAATAAGCTTCACTGGCGCTGTCAAGAATCCAAAATAATACTTATTCGCTGCTTATCAAAAAAATAAGGAGGCAATGTGCCTCCTTTAAAATATTAAAAATCAATAATTTAATTATTGAATAATAATTAAATATCCATATTTTCTTATTTCAAAAACATTCTCCTGACTTCCAGAAGACTTTCTGTTAAGCGGTCAATTTCCTCTATGGTATTGTAAAATGCAAAAGATGCACGCATAGTACCCGGAATGCCAAAAAAATGCATAACCGTCTGCGTACAGTGATGACCTGTACGGATAGCAATACCGAGGCGATCGAGTATCGTTCCGGCATCGTAAGGGTGAATATCTCCCATGAGAAAAGAAATGACACTGGCCTTTTCTTTTGCCGTTCCAAAAAATTGAATGCCTTCAATTTCCGAGAGCCTTGCCGTGGCATATTTCAATAAGCTTTGCTCATAGGAAGCAATAGCTTCAAAACCAATGGATTCTACATAATCCAAAGCTGTGCCCATGGCGATCGCATCTGCAATATTGGGCGTTCCCGCCTCAAACTTATGCGGCAATCCCGCAAAAGTACTTTTTTCAAATCGAACCGTTTCGATCATATCGCCTCCGCCCATAAAAGGCGGCATCGCCTCCAGCCATTTCTCTTTTCCATACAAAATCCCAAAGCCCGTAGGCCCAAAAACCTTGTGACCTGAGAAGACATAAAAGTCTACATCGAGATCCTGCACATCAGCTTTTCCGTGTGGAATAGCCTGCGCACCATCTACCAGGATAGCAGCACCGGCCGCATGAGCCATTTGTGCCATTTCCTTGATAGGATTGATCGTTCCCAGGGAATTGGAAACATGCACAACAGCGACAAGCCTGGTCTTTTCAGTCAAAAGCTTTGCGTAAGCATCCAGGTCCAAAGTGCCTGTTTCATCCATGGGGATGACCCGCAACTGAGCGCCTTTGCGCTCACAGAGCATTTGCCAGGGCACGATATTGGAGTGATGCTCCATGGCCGAAATGATGATTTCATCTCCCTGCTTCACATACTTTTCCCCAAATGAATAAGCCACCAGGTTGATGCCGGCTGTGGTGCCACTGGTGTAGATAATCTCATGGGCATGCCCGGCATTCAATAAAGCTTTTACCTTCGTCCTCGTTGCCTCATAATAATCTGTAGCCGTCTGGCTCAGGTAGTGGACGCCCCTGTGTACATTGGCATTCTCCTGCTGATAATAGGTCGCCAGACGATCCAAAACCACTTGTGGTTTTTGGGAAGTCGCGGCATTGTCGAGATAAATCAGGGGTTTATCTCCGTATATTTTTTGGTTGAGGGCGGGAAAATCCTTGCGGATTGCCGTTATGTCAAAAGCTGCCTTATTCAATTGGGGAGAAATCATTATTCTTATTTTTAACCGTTCTAAATAACGGCATTATTTCCCAATTGTTCAAACTTTTACTCTTTTACAATTTTTTGATTGAAAACATGGTCTTTTGCATCCCTGGCAGATAGGTAATAAAAGCCTGACGGCAGATCTTTTAGGCTCACCCCTTGCCCTTCAGCCAATAGGTCTGTCAAAACCGCCTGTCCCAATTGATTACTCATACTCAGCCGAATTGGAAAACGAACGTTTTCATCAAAATGGAAATAAATCCAGTCTTTCGTTGGATTGGGGAACGCCCCCATCCTTGCCGGAAATTTGTTTATCTCTATTAATGAGTTTGTCAAGACATTTCCATCTCCATCCACTTTGATGACGATGATATCCCTTTCCTCTTTTTCCTTTTCCCGATAATCATACCTGCTACCAATCATGACAGCGCCCCCATCCCGGGTAGCAAGAACCTTTACCATGAAATAAAAAGCATCCCCTCCATATTTTTTTTGCCAAAGTGTTACCCCCGCTCTCGCACGTAAACTATCCAATTTTGCTAAGACAAAATAATTTTGATAGTGGCCATAATATAAATTAGATAATCCTCCTCTTGCAGTACTCCCTAAATAAATTGCATTTTTATGGACGAAGTCCAGCGGTTGATATGCTATCCGATCAAATGTATCTTCAATTCCAATATATTGTCTTTGTACCTCATATCCGAGATTGCTACCTGTGTTAATCCATGCCAAAACCAGGTCTTCATCATCCCAGGGATTTTGGGCCAAAGGAGGACTAAAATTAGGATAAGAGGAACAGACCAACAAAGAAGTGTCATTAATAAAACGCCCAGTTCCACCAAACAACCCTCCAAAGGTAAGATATTGTATGGCTTTCCAATTAAGGTTACTATCTATATGTAATACTTCATTATGGGAAATAGCAGAAGGAGAAGAATCCGGCAAGCCAGCGCCAACAATAAAATAACCATTGCCTAAAGGGTCTGCGTCTATTGAATTACCATAGCCTCCTGTATGATATGTGACCCCTGTCGAATCCAGGACAGTGTGGTAGGCTTGATTCAATATGTTCCCCTCTAAATCTAACTCATACACAAATAACTCATCAAAGAATAAAGGTGGAGATAAAGAATAATGTGCAGCTCCAAACACGACAATTTTTTCCTCAAATACTTGTACATCTGTCACATTCTCTCTTAAGCCAGACCTTCCTATTCTCCTTGTCCAATTTACATTTTGAAGATCCGAAGTATAGTTTATCAAATAAAAATCTAGCTCCCCAATATAATCCTTACAGAATATGATAAGGACAGAAGAATCTTTTAAAATCAAAACTTTGGAAATACTTGCCAATACTTCATGCTTAGCAAAAAAGGTTTCTGATATTTTGTTTCCCAGAGAATCTAGTCTGATAATAAAGCCATCATAATATAATTGGCTTGGATCGTCATCCAAAACTACATAAGCCGACAGATATAAGTCATTCAATGGGCCTTCTACCACATCATTTACAAGATCGTTTTGGGAATCACCATCTTCATAAATAAATGATTGCGAAAAGGTGCTTGTTGAAAAAGAGATTGCAAGAAACAGCAGAAAAAAAATTCTATTGGGCATGATTTCTTCTTTTGGATACATTTCAGAAACTATGTTGAAAGAAATAAAACCTCCAAACTCATTTACATTTTTATATAAATGAAGTTTGGATGTTCAAAATTGCATATACTCGAAAATCTTAGTTGAGGCTAAAGACTTGGTGAGTTATATTCACAAACGCCCCAATAAACCTTCCCTACATGGAAGTATTTTATAGGAGAAAATGATTCCACTGGAGTAATGACTGCAGGCCCTCTACTATTGTTTTGGGGGATTCCTCCTGATGCAGTAATGGCATCTTGCATTACTATGGGAGATCCAACTACTGCAAGGTCAAGTTCCTCAGGAGTCATACAGGAATTGGTTGAAAAAAACATCATATAATCACGATCCCAATCACTGTCGTTTCCAGATGGGTCTCCTAGCTGATGATTTGACCATTTATGAGTTGGAGTATTTACAACAACATTAAATGGGGTATAACCAACTTTCGAAAAATAAGGACTAGTTGATTGAGTGGGATTATTTGGATCTACAGCTCCACAATTAAGGTATGATCTGTAGCCATAACAATTTTCATCATTTAATCTCTTAGCAACTTCCCAGGCACCTTCTGAATTGGTGTTAGTATTTCCATTACAACCCCCAGCTGGAGCGTTAAAAATATCTCCAAAGTGCCAATAATCATCTGTCTCATCAGCCAAACAGCTACTATCCAAATAAAAGTAGCCTAAAAACAGGGTGATTGAAAAGGAAGCAAACGAACCTTCAGGTGCTGAGGGATTAATATCAATTAATACCACATGATGATCATCCGTTGAAATCCCTACACGGTCCGGATAACCAGAAATAAATGCTTGAAGAGAATCAAACATTTCTTCTAAATCATCTTTATCTACAAAATAACCTTCTTCGGTCTGATTCCATTCTATAGGAATTGTAAAGTTTGTTTCATCCAAAATAGGATAAGAAAAATCCGACCCTACATCTCCATGGTAATAATTGACCAAATGCTCTAAATAGTCAATTGCATGATCATAGGTGACATCATCAAATTCTGGGACATAGCCATTGCTCTGGCTTGCTCTGGCTGAAAACATAGGAGTTTCAACTTGGTCTGGCTCAGGCACAACATCCTGCTTATTGACACAAGCAGTTATGCACAAACAAACAAACAAACAAACAAAGGGTGGTTGGTTTTGATAGGACTCATAATAAAATAGATTAGAGGTTGAATAATTAATAAAAATTACCTATTCTTCCTCTAACTTCCAAGACTTATTTATCAAAACCGATTTTCAATCAGCCTTTCAATATATTCTGCTACAGGCTCCATGCCCATTTTTTCAATTGTCTCTCCTGCAAAAGCAAAAACCATCAGTTGCTGTGCCTGCTTTAGCGGAATGCCTCTTGCCTGAAGGTAAAAAAGGGCATCTTCGTCCATTTGACCCGTGGTAGCGCCGTGGCTGCATTTCACATCATCGGCGTAGATTTCGAGCTGCGGTTTGGTATTGATGCTGGCGGTATTGGAAAGCAATACGTTGCGGTTGGATTGGTAGGCATTCGTTTTTTGTGCGGGTTGATGCACATGGATCTTTCCACGGAATGCAGCACTGGATTCATCATCCAGAATGCCTTTATACAATTCGTTGCTATAACAATTGGGCGCAAAATGATCCACCAGGGTATGGTTGTCTACATGTTGCTTGTTATCAAGCATATAGAGGCCATTGAGCACGGAGGAGGTGTTTTCGCCTTTTAGGTGAAAGTGCAGGTTGTTGCGGACCCAGGCACCGCCCAGGGTGATGGTAAATAGCTGAACCTGGCTGTCTTTTGCCTGGTGGACTTCCGTCCTGTCAACTCCCATAGCCTCCTGGCTCTCCAATTGCAATTTTACATATTCGCAGCGCGCATTTTCACCTACAACCCATTCTGTGACTGCATTGCGGAAGGTGGCTTGCCCTGAAAGGCTGTGGAAAGATTCCACGACTTTCACCTCAGCAAATGCTTCCAGCACAAAAAGATTGCGGCTCTGTACCGCCGAAGCTTCATTTACATCTGTCAAATGAAGGATATGCAGCGGCTTTTCAATTGCCTTATTTTTCTTTACAGATACCCAGACCCCTTCTTCCGCATAGGCGGCATTGATGGCTGCAAAAATATCTTCATCCAGGCTGGCAAGCTGTCCGAAATCTTTTTCAAAAGCTGAAAGCTGATCCGAAGTGATGGAGCTCAAACTATTGATAGTCAGCTTGCTATCCTTGTCGACATGAGATAGTTTTTCGCTGTATTTCCCATTGACAAATACCATCACATTAGCCTCCAGGCCCGGGATCAGAAATGGGGTAATATCTGTTACATTACCCCCTTTTGCCAGTTGGAAACTATGCTCAAGAAGCGGTTTAACGCTTGTATATTTCCAGGCTTCCCAACGAGTCGTAGGCAGGCTCATTTCCTTTAGCTGGGTTGCAGCAGCCTGCCTGAGGGCAGGAGCAGTCTTTGGCAAAGGCTGAGCAGAAAATTGTGAAACAAAAGAGTTTGTTTTGCTATCCATAATTATGCGAGTGCTTCTTCTTTCAACCAATCGTAACCTTTCTCTTCCAGTTCAAGCGCAAGCTCTTTTCCACCAGATTTGACAATCTGACCATCAGAAAGCACATGCACGAAGTCGGGCACAATATAATCCAGCAGGCGCTGGTAATGGGTAATGACAATGAAGCTTCTTTTTTCGGAACGAAGCGTATTGACAGCCTCAGAAACGATGCGAAGCGCATCTATATCCAGACCGGAGTCGGTCTCGTCCATGAGCACCAATGAAGGTTCCAGCATGCTCATCTGGAAAATCTCGTTGCGCTTTTTTTCTCCGCCTGAAAAGCCCTCGTTCACGGAACGCTTGGTGAGTTTGCCATCCAATTTGACAAGCTCCTGCTTTTCTTTCATCAGCTTCAAAAACTGACCTGCGGTAAGCGGTTCCTGTCCGCGGTACTCGCGTACAGCATTTACAGAAGCGCGCATGAAGTTGGTCATGCTCACACCCGGAATCTCTACAGGATATTGAAAGGCAAGAAATACGCCTTCTCCTGCGCGCTCTTCCGGCGCCAGCTCCATCAAGTCTTTTCCATGGAAAAGCACCTCCCCATCCGTGATCTCATAATCATCTTTCCCTGCCAAAACAGAAGCCAGGGTACTTTTTCCAGAACCATTGGGGCCCATGATCGCATGAACTTCTCCTGGCTTGACCTCCAGATTGAGGCCTTTTAGTATTGCTTTATCCTCAATAGAGGCATGTAAGTTTTTTATAGAAAGCATTATTCTTCGTTTTTCGTTCTTAGTTTTCTCTTGTCTCGGTTCTCGGTTCTCGGTTCTCGCCTCTCGCCTCTCGGTTCTCGCCTCTCCTACCCCACACTCCCTTCCAGGCTAATCGCCAGGAGCTTTTGCGCCTCCACAGCAAACTCCATAGGAAGCTGGTTGAGCACTTCTTTGGCGTAGCCATTGACGATAAGACCGATGGCGGTCTCTTCATCGATGCCTCTTTGGGTGCAGTAGAAGATTTGATCTTCTCCGATTTTGGAAGTAGTGGCTTCGTGTTCCACTTTGCCTGTATTATTTCCCACTTCGATGTAGGGAAAGGTATGTGCACCGCAATTGCTTCCTACCAGGAGGGAGTCACACTGCGAGAAATTTCGGGCATTATCGGCTGATTTGGCGATTTTTACCAAACCGCGATAGCTGTTATTGCTTTTACCTGCCGAGATACCTTTTGAGATAATGAGGCTGGTGGTGTTTTTACCGATATGCATCATTTTGGTGCCGGTATCGGCCTGCTGCATGCCGTTGGTAACGGCGACGGAGTAAAATTCGCCGCGGCTGTTGTCGCCTTTCAGAATCACGGAAGGATACTTCCAGGTGATCGCCGAGCCTGTTTCTACCTGTGTCCAGGATATTTTGGCGCGATTTCCTTTACAGATACCGCGTTTGGTTACGAAATTATAGATACCGCCTTTACCCGTTTTGAAATCGCCAGGGTACCAGTTTTGGACCGTTGAGTATTTGATTTCAGCTTCTTCCTCAGCGACCAACTCGACGATTGCCGCGTGAAGCTGGTTCTCATCGCGCATAGGGGCTGTACAGCCTTCGAGATAAGAGACATAGCTTTTGTCTTCAGCTACGATAAGCGTGCGCTCAAATTGTCCGGTATTTCGCTCATTGATGCGGAAATAGGTGGAAAGCTCCATGGGGCAGCGCACTCCTTTGGGAATGTAAACGAAAGAGCCATCGGTGAAGACGGCGGAGTTTAAGGCTGCATAATAATTGTCGGTATAAGGAACGACAGTACCGATGTATTTTTTGACCAGTTCCGGGTATTCCTGAATTGCATCGCTCATGGAGCAGAAAATGATGCCTTTTTCTGCCAGCTTTTCTTTGTAGGTCGTTTTGATGGAAACACTGTCCACGACAGCATCAACGGCTACACCCGCGAGCATTTTTTGCTCATAGAGAGGAATCCCTAACTTCTCAAAAGTCTTGAGCAATTCCGGATCGACTTCGTCGAGGCTGCCCAGGGCTTTTTTCTGCTTGGGAGCAGAGTAATATATGATGTTCTGAAAATCAATTTTAGGGTAGTTGACATGGGCCCATGTCGGTTCCGTCATTTTGAGCCAGTGGCGATAAGCCCGCAGCCTGAATTTCAACATCCATTCCGGCTCATTTTTTTTGAAGGAAATCAAGCGGATGATATCTTCATTCAAGCCAATGGGGGCCTGCTCTGACTCTATATCTGTGACGAAACCAAACTCATATTTTTGTTCGGAAGCTAGTTCTTTGATGAGTTTTTCTTCTGTCATTTTATTTGCGCTAAAGTGTTAAAAAGACTTGTGAAAGTCTGTTCTCCAATGAAATAGGAGCCGAAGTTAATTACTTATTTAGACTAATACTAAATAGGGCCCAAAAATGTTTGAAAGAGTTACCATTCCTTTTCTGCCAACATGAAGGATATTCGCTTTCATTTACAGCATATTTATTGTTGATATTTTATTAAAATAATTATAAATTCCACACTGATAAATACTTATTCTTATAAATAATTTCTTCCTTTTTAATCTTTTATTCAAAAAACCATGAAAATTAAAACTACCCTACCCCTGCTCCTCCTGATAGCAGGCTTCATGCTCTCGACTACGCAAGTTGTTATGGCACAGGCCCCTGAAGGCCTCTCTTATCAGGCTGTTGCACGTGATGGCAGCGGGATGTTGCTGGCCAATCAAAACATTGATGTAAAGTTTGAAGTCCGTGAAACGTCAGCCAGCGGTACGGTTATCTATGACGAAGTGCATGCCGTTACGACCAATGATTTTGGGCTTTTTACTGCCACGATCGGCATGGGAACAGCCGGAACAGGCATATTCAGCAACATCATCTGGGGAAGTGAAAAGCACTTTCTACGCGTTTTGATCGATACCGGAAGCGGATTTGTCATCATGGGTACAACCCAATTTATGAGTGTGCCCTATAGCCTGATGGCGAAAAATGCAGACAAGGCAACAAATATGAACCTGAATGAGCTCACAGATGTGAGTGCGCCCACTCCTGCCAATGGAGAAACCCTGAAATGGAATGGTACCGATTGGGTGGCTTCCCCCGATGACGTGGGAACTTCTCCCTGGAGTCCCAGTGGTTCCGATATCTACTACAACTCTGGAGATGTGGGCATTGGCATCACAAATCCTGTGAATCCTCTGTCTGTACTTCAGGTAACTGGTACGAGTAATACGGTGAGATTAGAATCCCAGGATCACCCCGCTGGCAAAGATTTGCTGGAACTCATCGTGCCATCAGGGTCTACAGCAAGTTCTCAATTTATTGAGATGCAAAACGGTAGCAGCATCGTGGCCGCTGTCAATTCTGACGGATCAGCGAAATTTAAGTCTATTCAATTTGAAGATAATAGCGTTCAGACAACGGCTGCTATCGGACCTAAAGCCTTTGGGTTTGTACAAAGTGCGGGAACCACTTCTTCAGGTTCAGGGAACTATTCAGTCAGTTGGGACGCCTCAAACGATCGGTACGAGATTACCATCACTGGCGAAACCTATTTCTGGACTGCTTATACCAGTATCATCACTCCTGCTTCAGCAGGAATCAGTTCTATCCGGACAAGCAGTGTAGGCGGAAAATTATTGGTATATCTATCCAATTCTTCAGGCAGCCTCATTCAAGGCAACTTCCAGTTTGTGACATATAAATAGCATATAAAGCTTCAGGATTATGAAAAAATATACAGCAATTATCCTTCTGATGACAGGAATAGGCTGGGCCTGTATGGCTCAATCTCTTGACCGTCAGGTGATTTCTTCCACAGGTGACTTCAGTAGCTCAGGCAATCTGCAACTCTCCTCTACTGTAGGAGAAATTGCCACAGAGACGCATATCAGCGGTTCTGTGACACTTACCCAGGGTTTTCAACAGCCTGATAGCAAAGGAAATGTCGGTATTGAAGATTTGGAAATAAGCTTAAACTACAGTGTTTTCCCCAATCCCACTGCAGGCAAACTTCACCTCCACCTGACTTCCGAAAACCCTGTCCATTTTAGCATTCAGCTTACAGACATGAGTGGCCGCCAAACGGGCATAGGGGTTCAAGACCTCCACGTGATGGGCACAGTCAAAGAAGAATTAGACCTCAGTTCATTGGCCAATGGACAATATGTGCTTTTGCTCATAGATGCGACGCATCAGATACAAAAAGCACTTCATATCATGAAGATTGAATAAGCCATTCAACCTCTAAAAAGGCAGACCATCTCTTATTCTGAAAGGCTTTCCTTGCGCACATGGGCGGCCTTGACGAAAGCTATAAAAAGAGGGTGTGGATTTTCCACAGTACTCTTATATTCCGGGTGAAACTGGGTAGCAATAAAAAAGGGATGGTCTGCCAATTCTATTATTTCAACCAGGCCGGTTTCAGGGTTGTGCCCTACCATTTGCATGCCTGCGGCTTCAAATTCCTTTTGGAATTTGTTGTTGAATTCATATCTGTGGCGATGTCTTTCCTGGATTTTTTTCTCCCCATAAGCAAGCTGCACCTTACTTCCTTCTTTCAAATTGCAATTATAAGAACCCAGGCGCATGGTGCCTCCCAGTTGAGTGACTTCTTTTTGACTGGGCATCAGGTAAATGACCGGGTTTTTTGCCTTTTCTTTAACCTCTGTGCTGTAACAATCAGCTAATCCAACTACATTTCTTCCAAACTCCACCACAGCAATTTGCATTCCCAGACAAATGCCCAGGTAGGGGATTTTGTGCAAACGGGCATATCTGGCAGCGAGTATTTTTCCCTCCATGCCCCTTGAGCCAAAACCTGGCGCAACCAATATGCCATCCAAATGCCCGAGCAGGCGGTCATCATTCTCCACAGTGATGTCCTCCGAGTGGATCCACTCAATATTTATCTTTAATTCATGGCGTGGTCCTGCAAGGGTAAGCGATTCAGAGATGGAGAGATATGAATCGTGCAATTCGACGTATTTTCCCACCAGGCCGATGGTGACCTCATCCGAAGGATTCTTCATCGTGGCAATGAAGTTTTTCCAATAACTGAAGTCCGGCTCGGTTTTCTTTTTCATGCCCAATTTGCGCATGACGACTACATCGAGATGCTCTTTTGCAAGCAAAAAAGGCACCTCATATATTATAGAGGCATTCGCATTTTCAATCACCGAATCCAGGGTAACATTGCAGAAACGGGCGATTTTGGTGCGCACCTCCATGGGGAGTTTATGCTCTGTGCGGCACACAAGGATGTCTGGCTGGATTCCGGACTGGAGCAGGCTTTTTACAGAATGCTGGGTAGGCTTTGTCTTCAATTCACCTGCTGCCTGAAGATAAGGCACCAAAGTCAGGTGAATCACCAGACAATGCTCTTCTCCATAGTCGTACCTGAACTGACGAATGGCTTCGATATAAGGCAAGGATTCTATATCTCCCACTGTGCCTCCGATTTCGGAAATGATGACATCGTATTTTCCCTCATCTCCGATCAAAGAAAGGCGACGCTTGATCTCATCCGTTATATGCGGAATAACCTGAACGGTTTTTCCATTATATTCTCCATTTCGTTCCCGCTGGATCACCGTCTCGTAGATCTTTCCTGTGGTAACATTGTTGGCCTGCGAGGTTGGGACATTTAAAAATCGCTCATAATGGCCCAGATCCAGATCTGTTTCTGCACCATCATCGGTCACATAGCACTCTCCATGCTCATAAGGATTCAGGGTACCCGGATCCACATTGAGATAAGGATCCAATTTTTGGATGGTGGTGCGATAGCCACTCATCTGTAACAATTTAGCTAAGGATGCTGCGAGTATCCCTTTCCCCAAAGAGGAAGTTACCCCCCCGGTTACAAAAATATATTTGGCAGGCTTTTTCATTGATCTATAATTGCTTCGGTTAATGATGGCGGCAAAAATAGTAAACTCCGGCTTAACAGCCTGAAAGAAAACCAAGGAAATAAAATTTCTGTTTTTCGGTGGGTTTTGTCAAAGTTATTGCATATCTTTAAGTATAAATTTGAAGATTTCGCAACAACTCCCTTTTTATACTCCTTCCTAAATACTCAGCCCCATCCAGCAAAGTGCTCCTGAACGACGACGTGTAGTGACTATTGTAATGCTTCATGTACCCACGCTATTTAATTTATTTGGAATGAGAAATTTGGGCACTTATGAAAAAGTTATTTTTACTCGGATTTTTATTTTGCCTGTCTGGAGTGCTTGCCGGGCAAAATATCATGTTTTTAAACTATGAGAAGTACGCCAGTTATGACAAAGTGAAACACTTTTGTCATGAACAGCCCTTGACTGATGTGCTATTTGAGCAGCAAGAGCAAATGATGCTCGTGCAGTTGAAGTCTTTTATGTTCCGTTATGAGTTTTATGATGAAGCCCTCTACCGTATCACGATGACCAAGGAATTTGACGACCTCAAAACCGCAAGAGTAGCAGAAAAAGGCGTATTGCATTACTTTGATGCAATCGGAGCGCAATTGGTGGAAAATGTATCGCTGGGCAATACCCGGCAGTATGTCTGCCTGAGAGATGGCAGGGTAATGGAATTATTTATCACCTACCACCACGCGGAGGCTATCACCTTTGAGCTCAGCTCAAAATTCGTAAACCGGACTCCGGCTTATGACCTGGACAAGTATACCGATCTTGCCGGGGAGGCCCTGATCTCCAGAAGAGATTAATCCTAAAGTTCCTGCATTCAGGTTTTTGACCTGAATGCAGGAACTCCATTTTTACTTCACTATTTTTTTGGACACCAGGACCTGACCCTCTTTTCTTAAAACAGCCAGGTAGATTCCCTTTGCAAATGGAAAATCTATTTCCAGTTTTTCGCTTGTAGCAGGGAAACGTTTTTCCATTACCCTCTGCCCATTTAAACTAAAAAGTTCAAAACTCAGCTCTCCTTCCACAGGAGATGCAAGCTCATATATTAGGTTTAGGCGATCCTGTATAGGATTGGGGTAAATGATCATTTGGTTTTGCGCGCTGAATGGTTCTCCTATCCCAACCATTGCCTCTCCATCAGTTACCAGAAAAACGTCTATTCCCGCCTCTAGAATATTCTGTATGTTCAAATCTCCTACAGCAAAGGTAACCCTCACCGAATTGCTGAAGGAAGAGAAGAAATTATTGAGGTGAATTGCCTTTTGCTCGTTCCACCGATTTCTCCATGCATTGGCATATTTTGCCACTTCTATGTTTTGCCCTCCATTGTTTACTATGACACGCAAAGTGTCATCTCCGTCTTTGAAGCCATTGGTGCTGAAGTTGAGTAACCACCAATGGTAGCGCAAAACGGGATCTGCAAAGGTACTCAGATCCATAGTGGGAGAAGTCAGGACGGTGCTGCCGTCATCTACATCGTCCTCAAAATATTCTCCGGGCATATTTCCTGTTACAAAAGCCTGCTTACCAAAATCAGTAGCCATATCTACATTTGGATTCGCCACATTTCCAAACAAATCCGTGCCATTGGGTTCCCCTCTTTCCCAAATCCCTGACATGGCATCACCTGTAACGCTCCAATTGTAATCAAAGATAAAATCATCATAATAGCCCTTGTGGAGTTCAATGGTAACAGAATTATTCATGCTGTCAACCTGGACTTGTACTCCATGGGTGATATAGCCCCATTTTCCGGCTGCAACATCATATTGGCCTGCAAATAGGGCCGTATCCGTTGCGGTTCCATTCATATCAGCCTGATAATCAATGCTTGCAGCATCGGCAGGCGCATTGACCTGGATATAGGCATTGGGAATAGGTTGTTTGCTTATGGCATCTACCACATGAAATGTATAGGCTACTTTGGGAGCCACTTCCATAGCGACATCCTCCACGCTAAGCATTCCATTCGTTAAGCTTACACTTCGGTTTGCTGATACATATCCATATTTGATAAAGGTCAATTGATAAGTTCCAGCATCCGCTGTGCCTGTAGCATAGGCTCCCATATTGTTGGTTCCTGTTTCCAACTCACTTTTGGGAGATTGTATGATCACATTGTTTAAAGATTGATTCGTTGCGGCACTTGTTACATTTCCTTCCAGGTAACAAGCGCGTGTATAATTTGATTGAAAGACAAATAAGCCTTCCTGTATGTCTGTAGCCAATACCAATCCGGAAGGCAAAAAGGGATAAGCTCCCCAGCAGCCCTCTGTGTCTCCATTTTCCATTGGGCTGGTATCATAATAGCCGACCTCCACCAGGTTGGTGGGGCGCGTTGCATCTACGATATTGAGGCCATCTTTATAATAGGAGGTAACGAGAAAGTCATTAAAGACATGCACATTATGCGGCACAGCCCGGCCTTCACTCAGGCTCGATCGAATCCTGTCCAGTTCAATAATATCCGTTGGGTCAGATACATCCCATGCGTAAACATAGGCCGCATCTAACTCATCGGTAGTAAAACAGACATTACCTGAACCATTGAGCCAGGTATTGTGGGTAAAGGAATTTGCGTAGGAACGCGAACCCAATACTACAGGATTTGCCTTGTTGGCTACATTGATGATGGTCAGTAAGCCATCATCCACTTCGCCGGCATAAGCCAGGTTATTTCTCACATACACATCGTGCACATAGCGCTCGGTATAAGCCCCCAGATAAAGGGGTTGCCAGGGATTAGGCTTCAGGTCAAACATGACCATGCCGCCATTGTAATTGCCTGTCCCATTCGAATTATTCACTCCAACGAGGTACATGATGCCATTTTCATCTATCCAAACATTGTGGGCAGTCTCAACCGACTGAAGGATGGTATCCTTGAAGTTGACACTGGATGGCAAATCGGAAAGGTCTATAATCAACAGGCCATCTCCTGTTTCATTGGTGACATAGGCATATTGTTGAAATACCTTCAGGTCACGCCAGATGGAATTTCTTCCCGGAATGAATTGAACCTGGGTAGGATTTGTAGGGTCGGTGGTGATATCTACAATAGAAACCCCATCATATAGGCCCACAAGCGCATATTCATGCCCGGTATCTGTAACATAGGCCCAGACATCATTCAGCTCTTCGGCATAGGTCAAATGGCCTATCAGGCTAATGTTCTTAGCAGATTGGGCAGAAAGAGATAAGGTGAATAGGGTCAGCGAAAGGAAAAGGAAAAATTTGTTCATGTTATTGCTTTGCATTTTTCAAATCAAAACGGGAATAAGAGATAAAAGGAGCGCTTAGGTAGAAAAAAGGCCTTCCTCAGACGCTGGCTCTTCGTAGCCTTTGTCAATGCCTAGATGTGGGTTGCGGGCAGCCGAGTTGGCAAGCTGGTCACAGCGTTCATTTTCGGGAATGCCTGCATGGCCTTTTACCCATTGAAACTGGACCCGGTGCTTTCGGTACAAAGGCAGAAATCTCCTCCAAAGATCCGGGTTCTTTTTGCCTTTGAAGTTTTTCTTTTCCCAGCCAAAAACCCATCTTTCTGTAACAGCCCGCTGTACATACTGAGAATCAGTATAGACCAATACATCCAGGCCATCTCTTTTCAAAGCTTCCAGGGCCACGATGACAGCGAGGAGCTCCATGCGGTTGTTGGTGGTTTTGCGAAAACCGGCAGCCAATTCTTTCCTGTGTTGCCCAAATTTCATCACGACACCATAGCCTCCCGGGCCAGGATTTCCCAGGGATGAACCATCCGTATAAATAATAACTTTCATGAAAGTTGATGCTAATATTTGTAGCTTATGCTAAAAAATGTAAAAATAAGTTATATTTTTATACTTTAGTACTAATTAAGTCACTATTCACACATGAAAAAATCGTCCTATTCCCTGCTTCTCATTGGTTTGTTTATGCTCATTCCGGCATTCATTTTTGCTCAGGAAACTGGCAAAGCATCCTACTATAATGACAAATTTCAGGGCAAAAATACCGCAAGCGGTGAGCCTTATGATAAAGATAAATTTACTGCGGCACACCGCACCCTGCCCTTTGGCGCGATCGTGCGCGTCACCAACCTCAAAAATCAAAAGGCTGTTACGGTAAGAATTAATGATATGGGGCCTCATAACCTGAGCCGTGTCATTGACCTTTCGGGAGCTGCGGCTGATGCCATCAGCATGAAACTCGACGGTGTCGTCGATGTACAATTGGATGTGATCTCGGAATATCCCGATGAAAACACCTCCAAAATTCCCCTGGGGGCAACCTCCTCCGGAGGCACGGTCACGCCTCCGGGCAGCCCCGCTGCTTCTGCCAGCAACAGCCCATCCACTTCCCATCGCCAGGCAGCCCCTACAGTTGTGATAAACGAAACGCAATCCCCTGTAGATCAGCCTTCAAGCAATCCTCTTAGCCTGCCCAACATCAAGCCAGGTCCAGCGCCCACAGGTCTTTCTCAAGCACCTTCAACGGTTGTTGTGGCTGGTGGGTCCAGCCCTTTATCCACCAACGCATCTCAGCGGGTGATGAGGTCTGAGAAAGGCACAACTGTTGCCGCTGATACCAAAGGCTCTGGCCTTTTCAAATTTATCGCTTACAGGACAACAGCCGAAGGCTATGGCGTACAAATTGGGGTGTATGCCGACTACCGGACCATACTCGAACAAACCAACCAGCTCATGCTGGCTGATATACAAGACATCATGGTTTATGCTTACCAGGACAAGGGAAAAGACGTTTTTAAAATGATCGTTGGCCCATTTGCCAGCAGAGGTGCTGCTGAAGTTTACAAGCAAAAACTAAAAACCATCGGGAAGGATAGTTTCATCATTGTATTAAAAGACTTGAATTAGGGAAACCTTACAAAGTAAGTTTTCCCTTACAATTCTCTTTTTGAAACAAAGACCATCTTATAGATTTCGGTCCATTATGAAGTATGGAAAAACAGCATGTCTACTACTATTTATTTTTGGATTTGCGCAAGCAATTGCCCAGGAGCCTGATTTTTACCAGGAAAAGTTAAAGGTCGTAAAAGGTCAGACATTGATTGGGTCAGCAAAAGATGCCCAGGCAAGCGTATCTCTTTATTCATTTGAAGAATATCTATCCCTTGTTGTAGAAGTAAAAGACGATTATAAAGACATAAATGCAGGTGAATACCTGGCAGACCACGTGGAACTGTTTTTCGCCCTGCCCCTCTCAGCCTTTCCGCAAGGCTTTGAAAACGAAGTGCATCCCTACTATATTTATGCCCCTCCTCCCCTCTCAAGGGGCGATGAGCAACGCGCCTCAGGCCGCTTATTCAGCTCTCAGGACAGCAAGCTGAAAGAGATGGAAGTAAGCCGCTTTTTGGATAAAAAAGCATATCCCGGAAGCAGAAAAATTCAGCATGACAGCCTCGGGCTTCCCTTAGCCTCTCAACTTCTGAGAAAAAGGATAGATTATGGGATTGTCCACTATGGCTTATTTTTAGATGGCCGAAAGCCTATTTTATACAATAAAAAATACCACCAGATCCTCGAAAATGACCTTCATTTTAGGATGGGTGCCCTTGAAAGCGGCATCACCTATGTGATAGACCACCATGAAGATGGCTATACCCTGACAGCCCAGATTGAGCCCGAAGCGCTCGGCTTTGTGCAATTGCCGGAAATGAAAAACATCCGTTTTTCACTTGATGTGATAGACACAGACGGCATAGAGCAGGAAGGCTTCAGTGTGCTTTCGGTTTCTGGCGGAGGAAGTCACAGCATGAAGGATCGAAGTTTTCTGGAAGTGAATTTCCAGCGCCCCCTTCAAACCAATTTTAGCGATACGCCTGATCGCGTTTACAAAAGCACAGGATTTTTTCCAACATTCACTTATACTGAGACAGGCTGGGCCCCGACAGCTGTGGATGTAGACGCATTATTTTACAAAAATAAAGAGTCCAGTGACCAGCTTTCCGAAGTTCGTTTTCTGGCTCGCCCCCAAAGCTACCAGCAAAAGACCTTCCCTCAATACTATCTGAGTGTGGAGCAATTGAGCATTATCTATGACTATGTCAATTTGCTGGGCTGCAAGGTCAACTATACCCTGCTCAATGGGCAGGTATTTCGGTCCCAGCGGATGCGGGTTCCCAAGCAAGACACAACGCATATACCCGAAATGCAGATTTTCTTTTTTCCTGATGAAAAACCGGGTTTGATTTTGGCGGAAAATGCCAGCCTCAGCCCCTATGGCTGGGGAGATCAGGGCCATGCCCTGGATGAAAGGATTCGCATTTTGCGAATAGGCAGGGAGCAATCTGCTGAATTGCTGCGCATAGAGCAGGGAGAAGGCGAGCCAGGCTATTGCCATATCGGACAGACCAATTATGAGGGATTTTTTGTTGAAAAAATCAATTGGGCAGTAGAAGGCCATATCATGGTCCTTCTGCTCAAAAACCGCATCAATCAGAGCCGTAAACGGCTACGTATCAGTTGGTTGGACGATGGCTCCCAAATCGAAATTCAGGAACTTCCATGAGTCTGGTAGATGTCAGCTGTGCAATCATCCTTCATGAAAACAAGGTTTTGGTCACCCAACGTGGGCCGCAGATGCGGCTTCCCGGCAAATGGGAATTTCCCGGAGGGAAAGTGGAAAAGGGTGAAGCCTATGAGGCTTCTATCGTCCGGGAAATCCAGGAAGAATTGAATATCCGCATCCAGGTAAGCAAAGCCCTTTCTCCTACTGAATACCAAAACAAAATTCGCCTTATCCCTTTTCTCTGTGAATGGATAGCGGGCGAAATCCAATTGGAGGAGCATGCGGCTTATCGCTGGCTGGGCAAAGCGGAGCTCACAAAACTCGATTGGGCGGAGGCTGATATACCCATAGTGAAGGAGTATATCTCCTTGTAAAGCAATTGCACCACAGATAAGCAGGAATAAACACAGATTGAAATGCACCTATCCAGTAAGCTCATTTTTGCGGTTTTCCTCCTCCTGCTGGCTTCCTGCGAAGTCAGGTTGGAAAGAGAAGCTATTCCGCTTTGGTTGGGCATCCAACTGGAAACAGAGAGCAGTTGCTCAGCGGAGACCTGGCAGGCCAATGCTGAAATACAAGAGCTATATCAGGCTCATGGCTGGACAGTTGAAATTCCCATTTTCATCCCGCTGGCTGATTCTCTTCCGATCCGCTATCCGGATTCCCTGGCTATTGTTTCCGCTTTTCAGGAAATGAAAAACATTTCACCCCATATAGCCCTTCACTTCCTCCTGCAAAATCCTTTTAGCATAAACGAAGACCAGATTCCCACGAGCAGTTACCTGCAAATCGTAGATAGCATTCTGACCCTTCTCCCCTACTCTCCCGAAAAGCTCCTGTTTTCGGGTTATTGGATCCAGGCTCCAGGCATGCGAACCACTATGCTACAACAATTTCCCAACTGGAAAAAGCAACTTCCGACCACGGAAATTTACCTGGCTGGCAGACCTGATTTATTGCTTTCAGAAAGCATTTCATGGGATAGCAATTATGAACTGGCAGTCAAATATGACGCCCCACCCGACGAGCAGTTTAAACCCCATTTCCGTTCCGTCAATCAGACCCTCAGCGCCAAAGCGCTTGCCCATAAGAAGAAAATCTTCATCGCACAGACCAATATATTGGGCGATCAGAAATTGCTTTTATTCAAAAATCAATTGCGATTTTGGGAGGACAATGTAGAACTGGAAGGACTGACTATCAATAGTTTGTACTGCACCACTTCGTTGGCGGATAGCAGTACGCGCTTTGGCGCGGCGAAGGATAAGGATTTTTTGGAGTATTTATTTGAAAGGAAATAATACCAGCAAATCACTCCCTAAACCTCCTCAAATCTCCCTTCTGAAAAGTCCACTCCGGCGTTCTTAGCGAACCGCTGAATTTGCTGCTGTACCAGGGACTGATGGCACCATTATTCGGGTTGACAAGAATCTGGGTTTCCTGGGCGGGCATATAGCTTTGGGCAAGCATAAAAAGTTTTTCTCCTGCTGCATTTTCGGCCATGTCTACCACGATGATGGCGTGGCCATAGGGCCTGCCCGTCACGATAAAAACATCTCCTACCTGCATATCTTCAAAGGCGACAGCTTTGAGTTCTTTGTGCAGAGAGGCCGTATTGGCGTAGGCAAAAACATAGTCCATGTATTTGAGAAAGCTTTTGTAGGAGCGCTGGGCATCGGCTCTGTCGAGGAAATAGCGCGGCTTGCCGTCGCTGAGGAAGTTGAAATGGATGTCCTCATAGCGTTTTTGGGCGTATAGGTATTCGCCCCTCAGACGCATCACTGCGTCGGCGCACTGCTGCAGGTCCCGGGCCGAAATCGGTTGATCTACCACGGCAGCATAGATGCCGTCCCGCCTTTTGAGGTCGCCGTCAAAGTATTTGACATAAGAGCCCTCAGGTTTGAGGGGAAGCTGGCGCAGGTATGCGCCAAAGCTGTTGCTGTCAAGCGCTACGCGCTTGTATCCCTCGGGAACGGGAAAACGCTCTGAGAGCGTTTCGCTGGAGGGAGCCCAGCTGAGGCTTATAAGAAAAATACTTAGGAGTAATGGATTCATGCGGCTTACAATTATTTTATCGCTAAACGATAAAAAGTGTTTCTTCCGTCTTTCAATTTTGCATTTTCCCACTTCTTTGTCAAAATTGAACATCATTTCACAGACATCGACATCTGCTATGGCAAAAAAGAAAACAACAAGGGGATCTGCCTCTTCGCGCAAAAAACGCTTGACAGGCAAGGAAAAACGCCAGGCTCAAAAAGTAAAAGCTGACAATCCGCTGCTCAGTTCGGGTCCCTGGTACCAACGGCCCGAAACCCTTCTTATCGCCATAGCGATGATTGCATCCCTGCTTGTGTATATCCCGCCGATGGATTTCGGTTTTGTAAATTGGGATGATCCCGAATATGTGACGGAAAATACCCGGGTGCTCAACCCTTCGGGCGAAAATATCATGAAGTTTTGGACAGATGTGAAGGATCTGGGTTCGGATACCGAGACCTACAGCATCGCCAATGCCCACAACTACCATCCCCTGACGATGACGAGCCTGGCGCTTACCCAAAAGTTTTTTGGCAATGAGGCTTTTCCGCATCGCCTGATCAATGTGATCCTGCATCTGCTGAATGTGATGCTCGTTTTTCTCTTTGTCCGCATGTTTAGCAAAGGCAATAATCTGATTGCCTTTTTTGTGGCTTTTGTCTTTGGGACACATGCCATGCATGTGGAATCGGTAGCCTGGGTGACGGAGCGGAAAGACGTGCTGTTCACGCTTTTTTATGTGTGGGCCATGATTCTTTACCTCAAATACCTGGGGAATAGGGAAATGAAATACCTCCTTTATGCAGGCATTTTGTTTGTGCTTTCGCTTTTTTCCAAACCCACAGCAGCTACTTTGCCTGCCGTTTTTTTGTTACTGGATTATTATCATGAAAGGCCCTTACTGGACAAAAAAGTTATACTTGAAAAGCTTCCTTTCATCATTTTGGGGCTCATTTTCCTGTTGATAACTTATACTATTCAAAAGGCAGAAGCCATAGGCGATTTCGAATACTATACCATCTGGCAGCGGGTCATGTTTGCGGGCTATGGCTTCATGATGTACATCGTGAAGTTGTTTGTACCCGTGGATTTGGTGGCTTTTTACCCTTATCCTGATGTAAAGGACATCCCCGCCACATTTATAGTCGCGCCTTTTATCAGCTTGCTGATCATCGCCGGTACGATCTTCTCCATGCGCAAAACGCGCATCATCGCCTTTGGCATGGGATTTTACCTCGCGAGCATCGCGCTCACGCTGCAATTTATCACGGTAGGTTCTACCGTCATGTCTGATCGCTATACCTATATTTCCTATATAGGCCTGCTGCTGGTGATCGGGTATGGGCTGGATTATTTGATTAAACAAAAACCTGCGCTTAAAATGGCGATATATGGCGCGACGGGCGCGGTGATGTTGATTTGGGCATTTGCTGGCTTTCAACGGACTCAGGTCTGGGAAAATGACTTCACGCTCTGGGATAATGTTATTGAAACATACCCCAATCAGATCGCCGGTTCATATATGAGCCGGGGAAAATACTACAAGGACAATGGAGATTTTGACAAAGCCCTGCTTGATTTTAATACCTCTATCTCCCTTGACAAAACCAATGACCGGGTATTTAACAACAGGGGAAATATCTATTTCTCCCGGAATCAGGATGATTTAGCCTTGCCCGATTACAATCGGGCGATAGAATTGAAAGACAATGTAGCCCGCTACTATGACAACCGAGGGGCACTTTATGCCCGGAAGGGACAGTTTGAATTGGCGATACAGGACATGAAAAAGGCCGTCCAGTTGGACCCTGAGTTTTCCAATGCATACAAAAACCTGGGGGTTTGTTATTCTACGATGAACAATCCGCAGGAGGCGGCCAAATATTTTGGCGAGTACCTACGGATTTTCCCGCAGGAGCATGGCATCATGAACGCTCAGGCGATCGAATATCAGCGCATGGGCAACCAGCAGGCGGCTTTACAAAGCCTCAACCATGCTATCGGCCTTGCTCCCAACCAGGGCCTCTACTACGGCAACCGTGCCTTTACGCACAAAGCGCTTGGCAACAAGCAGCAAGGGCTTGCTGATATCAACAAGGCGATAAGCCTGGGGCTGAATCAGGATGAAAAGGTAACACAACTCATACAAGACCTCAATGCCTTACCCTGATTCTGATGAAAAATTCCTGACAGCTTTTCTGCAAAGCACCATTAGTGAAGAAGAGTTCAATCATGAGGCGCATCTGCGTATTTGCTGGCTTTTGCTGAAAAAGCATCCTTTGCTCAAAGCGCTCCAAATGCTGACACAGGGCTTAAAAAGCCTTGTGGCAAAGCTTGGCGCAGCCGATAAATACCATGAAACGCTGAGCGTTGCGCTCGCACTTCTGATGTATGAGCGGATGGAAAAAGAAGAAGAGTTCTCCGGTTGGCTCAGGAAAAACAGTGATTTTCTTACGAATTGGAGGGGGCTGCTGGCTTCTTTTTATGCTGATGATTTGCTTTGGTCGGAGCGGGCGAAACAGGCTTTTGTTTTGGGGGATTGAGGATTTTGTCCAAAATCCTGAGGCTGATCACATAGGCAGGTTTGACACCTGTCATGCCCAGCGAGCCAGAAGCGAGGGTGCCCCCTGTTTCCAGTGGATTATCCGATGCGTAGTAGGCGTAGCGCATTTTCACCGGCCCATCTACATTTTTTCGAATATGTACCTGTGATTGTATGGCTTTTTGGTAATGCGCCCCTTCCATCTCCAGGCCTATGGCCTGCCAGGAAGAACGCTTGAAATAGGAGAGAATGTCCCGATTTTGCAGAGAAGTCCCCAGCACAGTTATCATTGGGCCTTCGTAAACACCCAGTTCACTGCTTTCAAAATCTGCCTTTTTGAATTCATTGTTCAAAGGGTAATTGTCCGCCGTTCCTTCAAACACGAAGGCATCCGGTATCATCAGATCTCCTTTTCCTCCTTCCAGGATACCGGCTTTTCCCATCACGGAAATCGACTCTATCTCCATCCTAAACTCCTCATTTTCGGTATGATACGATTTCAACAACTCATCCAGGGTCTCATAAGCCTGCTCCCCAAAGGCATAGTCCATCACCAAAATGACGGGTTTTTCTCTTTCTATGGCTTCGCGGTTCAATTTGAGTTTTCCATAAATCTCCAGGTCCAACAGCTTGAGGCTGTCAATGATTTGTACATTGATATGGGTGCCCGCATGGGCTTCCAGTTCCTGCATGCCGTAGGATTGAGCCAGGGTCTCCACCCTTTCTCTTAATTTGCCATTCTCCTCCTTGCTCAGTTCTCTCGCCAGTTCAATCACAGATACTTTGGAGCCAAAGTATTCCCGCAGCGCCTGAGGCGCGTACAGGCAATTCATGATGGAGTGCATATTTGCACTGATGATGTGAATGGGACGATCCAGGAGTTTATTTTCGAACAAAAAATCCTTGATGTTTTGGGCCCATCTTTCGCCATAGAGATGATGGCCGATACGTTCCCGCAAGGTGGGAGAAAAGCTGATTTCGCGGGCTTTTTCCTCAAATTCTTCTTCCATTGCCAATTTTCCCAACCAATACACCACCTCAAATAAGCCACTGTTTTTGCCTTTTTGGCGAGCCAGGCGCTCGCATGCGAGGCGTGTTTCTTCAAAGGTTCGACCCAATATTTTGCTCAAATAGGCATAGGCATTTTTCTGATTATCGTCATTCAACTTGAGCGTGCCTTTTACAATTTCCTCTAATTTCAACCATTCCTCCGCAGGCTCATCCTCTTCATTGAGGGCGTTTTTTTTGACCTTATCTGCCTCTATATACAAAAAAGTCAAATGGGTGAGAATATCATAAATCTCTGATCTTCCGCGAGTTACCTCTATATACATTCTTTCATCATCGAGGCGGTAGCAGTTACGCCTACGCGCAGATGGGATGATCACCGGGAAGCCGGAATCGGCATAGCCTTCCTCCGAAATCAAATGAATGAATCTACAGGATTCTATACCCATAGGAAGCCGGTCTATCACATATACCAGGCCATTCAGTTCCACTTTTTCGGGTACATTCATGGAGCCATATATTTCCGGGCTGAGGTCCAAAAGGGATTCCCGTATGACTTTTCCAGTGCTACGCATGGGCCGATATACCCCCCTGTTTACCAGGTGGCGCATTTCGACATAGAGTTTCTCTATAGCGGTACGGGATTCGCGGGCTCGGGAAAGTTGAAGATCGTTAAAGGACATAGAATTTAATTACTCAATAATTTTGTCGCCTGTGTACGAAAGCTGTGGCCTTGGTGTTGGCCGATTTTTTCAGCCAGCCTTTTGCCTTCTTCCACATTATCATCCAAAAAATAGGCCAGGGACAGGTACCATTCTGCTGCCTGCCCAAAATTCAGGTCATCCTGCAATGCTTTAAAAATGGCAATGGCATCCTGTGGCTGAGGCGCGGGTTTCCCCATATAGCATATACCAAGATACAGCTTATAGCTGGGATTTTCAGGTTCCTGAGCAATTAGTTGCTGCAGCAAAGGGATGCTTTTCGCATATTCCCCGGATTGATATTGGGATTGAATAAGAAATTTGAGGCTATCGGTCTCATCTCCTCCTCTGATTGTATTCAGCCGCATATCAAATTGTTGGAAGTTTTGGGCAAAAACATCCTTCCCTTCCCATTGGGCAGATCCGCTTTGAAAAACAAAGGGTAGGCAAAGTAGCAGCAGGATAGCTGCTGCGAGTGCGTAAACCCATTTCCGCTGAAGCAAAGGTAAGGGGCGCATTTTGGAGCCTGATGTCTGGGATAAAGGCGGTAAAATTTCTTTTAATTCTGACTTAAACAATTCATTTTCAGCCTCTTGCCACAAACTTCTCACCTCTTTTTGTTGCTGTACTTCTGCTTCCAGCTGTGGAAAATCAGCAAGGTATAGCTTGTATTTTCCCTCTGTCAATTCCTTATCGAGGTATTGCTCTGCCAGGAATATGACCCAATCTCTTTTAACCTCCTGATCCTCCCGGATCATCCGGCTTAGTTCCGCCTGCTCATCCGGGCTCAGCGCATCCGAAAGCTGGCGGTACATCTGTTGTATTAGCTTTTGATCAGTCATGGATTTCTTTCATCAAACGGTTGTAACATCTGGACTTGGTTGTTTTGGCCACATTGGCATTTTTCATTTGAAGCATCTCTGCTATTTCATTCATGGATTTACCTTCCACGATAAATAACTGAAGAATCCGTCGGCATTGCTCGCTGAGCTTTTGCATGGCCTGCTGGATCAGGTGCAGCTTTTTTTGCTTTGCTTGCACCTCTTCTCTTTCCTCTTCTTCCCTGGATAAATGGTCCATGTTTTCCCATTCCGCTCCATACAATTTTTCCTGTACAGCTTCCCGCTTTTTTTCCTTCCTTTCCTGGCTCCTGTTGTGAGCCATCCACATATTCCAGCAAATTTTGGATAAATAAGCCCGGAGGTATCTGAGGTCTGGCCGTTCCCCTTTCAAAACATTGTTGCGAAAAGCCATCACAGCATCTATGAAAATATCATAGGCCATGTCTTCCGTACAGTGCTGACTGCTTTTAATCTGAAGGGTTTTCTGGCAATAAGCCTGATGGGTTTTGAGATGTCCAAGTAATGCATTGTTGCCTTTCAGAAGCCCAGCGATCATCTCTTCATAAGTGATCTGGTCCATATAAAGCTTATTTGATCTTTAGTGACAAAACATAATAAAGGTAAACAGTTCAAGGCTAATCAAAAAGAGACTGCTTTTTTCATATTGAGAGCCATTTTCCCAAATATAGAAAAAGAAGCCTCGCAGGCCAAAAGGTATCATACTGGCTATCAGCAAATTACACGTTTTTTATAAAAAGGAACAGCCTTTGTCAAAAAGGCAATGTAGGTAAAGATGTAGAGACCATCAGAACTCCAAATTAACACAACACCAATTAGCCAACACGTGAGTACATTAACATCAATTGCTCCCCTGATCCATCGAATGCGACGGGAAAAAGCTAAGGGCCAGCAGCATGAAAACTACGCCAGACAATTAGTTGATTCATATCAGCAGCAGTTTGGGTTTAATTGGGCTGAAAATGTGGAGACTGCTCATGAATCAGCTTTGAAGCTGGTAAACATCGAAAAAGACGAACAGGTGCTACGCTCTTTTGTTCAACGAATATTGCTGCTGATACATGCAGCAAAAATGAGCACAAGAAACGAAAGCGTTTTACATATACCGCCAGCGACCTTTTGGTTTGATCCGGATTATCCGGAGAATATACTGGCCCAACAAGACAAAATACTCAATGCTTGTTTTTAGGCAAAAAGCCTAACCTCCCCTTCAAAGACCACCTCCCAAAGTGGTCTTTTTTTTATTTGTCAGACAAATTACATTGCACCAAAATCCAAAGAGTCATCTTTGATCGTATCTTAGTGCGATGTCTGAAACAAAAATGCCAACGGCCATACTCTTTTTTTCGCGGGCAGCTCATGAGGAAGCTACCGCCAAATCCTGGCTGGGGCGACGGCAGAACAGACGTATAGCCAAACTGCTGATCCACAGCAGTTTAAAACAAGCCAGGGCAAGTGGCCTGCCTGTCTTTATTCATGGAAGCCATCAGCAAAGCGGAAATAGCTTTGGAGATAGAATCGCGCATGCCTTCGAGGCTATCTTTGCCAAAGGCTTTGAGCAGCTTATATGCATCGGAAATGACGCCCTCAGTCTCAGCTCTTCAGATCTGAAGGCAAGCGAAAAGGCCCTCTCCGCGGGCAAAGGCTGGGTCCTCGGGCCATCCTTGGATGGGGGTGCCTACCTTATAGGGATGAAAAAAAGCTGCTATCAGCAGCTCGATTTCCAGGCTTTGCCCTGGCAAAGTGAAGGGCTTTTCAGCGAGCTAAAAGCGACGCTTTCTCCTATAGCAAAAGGCCAGGAACTGGCCTTCAGGCGGGACCTGGACCATGCTCATGACCTCTACCAGGAGGTTGATAATTTATCCCATCAATTGGAAGGCATCCGGATTTTAATCCGGATTCTATTTGAAAAAATTACCCTGCCCTACTCTCCCAGCCTCTTTTCCCTTCCCCAGGCAATCCCGCTCTCCGCGGGCAATTACCGCGGCCCACCTCCCGCTTAGTTTCCATATCATTTTCTGATTTTGAGTAAAGGCTTTCCTTTCTCTCATATTCTTTTTCACCTAACATGACATGCATCATGAAATCATTCCTTTTATATATTTTATTGATCCTTATTTCTTTCCCGATTTTTGCGCAAAATGAAATAATTTTTCGCGGAAAAGTCATGGACGAAAACAGTCGTGAGCCTCTGGTGGGGGTTTCCATTCGCAGCCTGACGAGCCCACAGGGAACCCTCAGCGAGGCAGATGGCAGCTTTGTGCTGCCTCTCAGGGATCGGGCAGATATCGTTCTTTTTGAGTACCTCGGTTACGAAGATGCAAAGTATCCTGTAAGCTTGGGGCTTGAAATAAATATTTACCTGAAGGAATCCAACAACCTGGGAATCAGCGAAGTAGTGATAACAGCCCTCGGCATAAAAAGGCAAACCAAAGCCCTGGGCTATGCCGTGCAGGAGGTCAACTCTCAGGCGTTGACAGAGGTGCGCACACCCAATTTGCTCAATAGCCTCTCCGGCCGGCTGGCCGGTGTACAGATAGCCAATGGCTCGTCAGGTATAGGCTCATCAAGTCGGATATTGGTTAGAGGAAACGCTTCCCTTTCGGGAAACAACCAGGCACTTTTTGTGCTGGATGGCGTGCCTATCAGCAATGAGATCGTCTCCAACGCCACAGAAAATGACGCCACAGGCTTCCAGGAAGTAGATTATGGCAATGGTGCCGCCGAGATCAGCCCCGATGATATAGAATCCATCAGCGTGCTGAAAGGCCCCAGCGCAAGCGCGCTCTATGGCTCCCGCGCCGCCAATGGCGTGGTCGTCATCACCACCAAAACAGGCCGGAAGTCTTCCGGCATAGGCGTCGAGCTGCATAGCAGCCTGATGGCGGGAAGCCTGCTTACGCTGCCACGATATCAAAATGTATATGGGCAAGGCGCCGGTGGCGAATTCTCCTACGAAGACGGCACCAATGCGGGCATCAATGATGGCGGCATCGTGAGTTTTGGGGCAAAAATGGAAGGGCAATTGGTCAAGCAATTTGACAGCCCCTCAACCGATGTGAACGGGAATCCCGTCCGGGCAGGAGACATAGTCGCCCGGAATGGCAATGCCATCACGCCTACCCCTTTCATCGCCCGGCCGGACAACATCCGCAATTTTTTTCAGACTGCCCTGACCCACCAAAACAGTGTCTCTGTTTCCGGAGGAAATGAGGCGGGCAATTTCAGGCTGGGAATCAGTACCCTGAGCAGCCAGGGCATCATTCCCAATAGCGACCTCAGGCGACAAAATGTAACTTTTGCCACAACTTATCAGCTAAGCGAAAGACTGAAAGTCCGTCTGTTTAGCTCCTATATCCGCTCTGCGAGCGACAATCGGCCCGGAACGGGTTACGGTAGTGAAAATCCGATGTACCTTTTTACCTGGATGGGACGGCAGGTAGAGGTAGAAAATCTGAAAGATTTTTGGCAGGCCGGTCAGGAAAACCTTCGGCAATTCAACTACAACTATGCCTGGATGGACAATCCCTACCTGACGCTTTTTGAAAATACCAACAGTTTCACCAAAGACAGGCTTATCGGCAATATGGCGGTTACCTACCAATTGGCAAAAGGGCTTTCCCTCAGCCTGAGGTCAGGCCTTGACAACTATGCGGATGTGCGCAAATCTCAGCGGGCTTTCAGCACGCAGCGATTTCCCAGAGGAGCTTTCCGCCAGGATAGGGTCGGTTTTCGGGAGCAAAATACCGATTTGCTGCTGCGCTATGACCTTGCACTGGGCTCCAAATGGAACATCAACCTCTCCGCAGGAGGAAACCGCATGGATCAGGAAACAAGCTATGAAATGCTGCTTGCACCTGAACTTTCGGTTCCGGGCATTTATACCCTGGAAAATGCCCGCGTGCCGCTTCAAAACCGGCAGGACCAGTTTCGCAAACGCATCAACAGCCTCTATGGCTTTACCCAAATCAGCTACAAAAGCTTCTTTTACCTGGACCTGACAGCCCGCAACGACTGGTCGAGCACCCTGCCCCTGGATCAAAATAGCTATGCTTATTTTTCCGCTTCAGGCAGTTTTATCCTGTCTGATATGGTAGAATTGCCCGAACTGATTGATTTTGCAAAAATCCGCCTCAGTGCTGCAAGCGTGGGAAATGATACAGATCCTTTTAACCTGACGAATACTTTTCAGTTTCAGGCACCATACGGCAGTTTTCCTACGGTGTCCAATTCGCCGACTTTGCTCAACAACCAATTTCGCCCGGAGCGACTGAATGCCTTTGAGGCAGGGCTGGATATCCGGATGCTGAAAAATCGCCTGGGCCTGGACCTGACGGCTTACCACAATGTAAGCCAGGATCAGATCGTGCAATTGCCCACGGCTGTGCCCAGTGGATATACCAACCGCATTGTGAATGGGGGGAAAATCCTCAATAGAGGCATAGAGGCCATGTTGAATGTGGTTCCGGTGAGAAAGGAAAATTTCCAGTGGCGGGCCTTCGCCAATTTTTCGGCGAACAGAAATCAGGTGCTGGAGCTGCCTGAGGGCATCGAGCAATATGTCACGGGCTTCGCCCGGGTCTATGAGCGATCAGATCGCTCGGTTTGGTTTATCGCCTCACCAGGCGGACGCCTGGGGGATATGTACGGCACTGGCCTGTTGACAGTAGACGGACAACACGTCTATGACGCCAACGGGCAGCCCGTCAAAGACCCCAATCTGCGCTTGCTGGGCAATGCCAATCCGGACTTCATCGTCGGTCTTGGCAACGAGTTTTCCTTTAAAAACTGGCAATTCCATTTCCTCTTTGACTGGCGTCAGGGTGGCACCATTGTGTCACGGACTTATGCCATTGCCAGC
Organism: Bacteroidia bacterium; assembly: GCA_030430205.1. GTDB lineage: Bacteria > Bacteroidota > Bacteroidia > J057 > J057 > JAUIGE01. The sequence continues at coordinate 79,613 of JAUIGE010000022.1, forward strand.
ACTTCTGGCGTATTGGAAAACTCACTTGTCGGTCGGGAGACCGGCCTGATCGGCGCAGGCGTCAAAAATACGGGCACAGCCGTGGAGCCCCATTATGTACCCAATGACAAAGCCATCAGCGCTCAGGACTATTACGGTCAATATTTTGACCGGGACAATGAAGCCAATGCGCTTTACGACGCTTCTTATGTGAAGCTTCGCTCCGTAAATCTGGCTTACCAGCTTCCCAAAAGCCTGGCCCAAAAAATAGGTTTTGAAGGAATTCAACTCGCATTTATTGGCCAAAATCTCTGGTTACTGACAGAAAATCCTCATTTCGATCCCGAACTGAATGCCATGCAGGGCAGGTCCTATGTGCAGGGAGTGGAAGATATGTCTTATCCATCAACCCGAAATTTTGGGATGAGCGTGAAGCTTAGGCTTTAGTTGGCAGTTGGCAGTTGGCAGTTGGCAGTTGGCAGTTTGTAAGTTGGTTTTTTAAAAAAATAGAAGAATGAATTATTTAAGATATATCTCCATTTCGATGCTTCTCTTGCTGTTGGCAAGTTCCTGCGATCGCAATTTTGAGCAGATCAATACTGATCCTACCGCACCCACAGAGGTTGATCCTCAATTTTTATTGAGTCATATTCTCTGGAATGTAGCCAACAACAATACCGTTGATGGCTGGGAAGGCGGCAACTTCCTGGCGCAGCTCACTGCGCGCTATGACTTCAACGAAGTGGATCGGTGGGACATCCGCACCAATACAGAGCTTTGGAACAAAAGCTACCTGCTCCTCAACGACATCAAAAGCCTGGAGGCTCTGGCGGGAGAGAATGCCAGCTACCAGGGCATCGCCCTCACCTTGCGTGCCTATCTGGGCGCGACGCTCACCGATCTTTGGGGAGATGTGCCATTCTTTGATGCAATCAAAGGATTGGAGGATGGCAATTTCACCCCTCAGTATGACAAGCAGGAAGACATTTACACGGCAGAAAACGGCATCCTTGATCTTTTGGAAAAGGCCGCTGCCATTTTTGAGCAAAGCCAAAATGGCTTGCCCATTGCCGGTGACATCATGTATGGTGGCAATATAGATCAGTGGAATCGCCTGGCGAATTCCCTTCGATTTCGTTATCTGATGCGGATTTCCGGCAAAAAGGATGTTTCACAGGAGCTTCAGGCCCTGGTAAACGAAGACCGTTTGTTTCGCTACAATGAGGACAATGCCGTTATTCCCTATCTTTCCACAGCCCCCAACCAATGGTTTGCCTATACCATCCGCCTCGGCGATTACTCAGATGTAGGTATGAGCCTGACGGTCGAATCGGTTTTGAAAGCCTTCGACGATCCACGCATCAAGCTTTACTTCAAGCCTACGCCTGCCAGCCAGAATTTGCCCGAGAAAGTCTATGCAGGCATCCCCAACGGCCTGGGGCCGGAGAGTCGCAGCAATTGGGACAAGGCCAATTATTCAAATGGAGGCGATATATACCGGGATGTCCCCGATGCGGTGGATGCCTTGCTGATGACAGAAGCGGAGCTTCAGTTTTTGTTGGCAGAAGCTGCCCTCAAAGGGCTGATAAGCGGCGATCCAAAGCTTTTCTACGAAAACGGCATTCAATCCACCTTCGAATATTATGATATTCCCTTGCCCGCAGACTACCTGCTACGCCCAGGCGTAGCCTGGGAAGCCTCCGAAGGCCTTCGGCTTATCATCACCCAAAAATGGCTTGCCAGCTTTAACAATGGCTATGAGGGATGGTTTGACCACCGTCGCACGGGCTTTCCAGCCCTTCAGGTCGCTGTAGACAATACCAACAATGATGTATTGCCGGTGCGCTACCGCTATCCGAATTCGGAGCAGGCGCTGAATAAATTGAATTACCAGGCGGCTGTTAGCCGCATGGGAGGGGATTCACATGATGTGAAGGCGTGGTGGGAGGATTGATGTGCAGATGAGCAGATTAGAGGATTTGCAGATGACAGATGGTTATGGGTATTGAAACGATTCAATGGATATTGGTGATTGGCAGCAGCCTGCTGCTGTTTTGGCTCGCCCCCTGGGCGAGATCGGCCGGCAACTTCTTCTCCGCGACTTCGCGGAAAGAGCAGGAGCCGCATTTCTGGCTGCTGACAAGCAGCCTGGTGATCTCCTGGCTCTTTGCCAAGTCCATCTACAATGCCGCAAATCTCGGGCAGGCCTTTGGCCTGGTGGGGGGGCTGGCTTATGCCACCTATTATCTGTCCTTTGGTGTGGCTGGCTGGATTCTTTACCGCATGCGGTTGAAAGGCGGATTTCGGAGCATTCATCATTTTTTGCAAACAAAATATGGGCGAGCGGCTGTCATCATTTTCTCCCTCCTGATTGCCATTCGGCTGTTCAATGAAGTTTGGTCAAACACCATGCTGATCGGCGAATATTTTGGCACAAGAGGAAGCAGTTCCTATTTTCTGGCGATCATCGTATTTACCGGCCTCACGCTGGCCTATACCCTGAAGGGCGGCCTTCGCTCTTCTCTGCTCACGGATTTGATCCAGATGATTGCCTTTGCCGTCCTATTGACGCTTATCCTGGGGATCGTTTTACCTTCTTCCAAAATGACTGCCCCCGAAATCCTGAGCACAGGCGACTGGAGCATGAAGGGAGGGCTTAATCTGCTGTTTGCAGCTTTTATTCAGGTCTTCAGCTATCCTTTTCATGACCCTGTCATGACGGATCGGGCATTCATTGCAAAGCCTAAAAAGACGCTTTTTTCATTTCTGGCAGCTATGCTGATTGGCGGGATTTGCATCCTGCTTTTCAGCCTTTTGGGCGTCTACGCCCAGCTTTCAGGCTATGAAGAAGCAGCCACACTTGCCATTGGCCGTGAAATGGGCCCCGCCATCTTGCTCCTGATCAATTTCATCATGATTACCTCGGCGGCCTCGACGCTCGATTCTACCTTCAGTTCCGGTGCCAAATTGTTGGTGATGGATTTGGGAGAAAAGAAGAATATCACCGTTAAAAAAGGCAGAATTGCCATGATAATCACAGCCATTGCAGGCACATTGCCCATTTTCTTTTCACCCGAAATCCTCAGCGCCACCACAGTCAGTGGAACCATGGTAATAGGTCTGGCGCCCGTCTTTATTTTTTGGAAAATGGAAATGCCGCCCCTTTCTTTCTATTTGTCAGTAGGCATGGGCTTGCTGGCAGGTTTGTGGCTGGCTTTTGGGAAAATACCGGAATCCTGGATTCCTTTTGAAGGCAAGTATGGAGATTTACTTTGGGTAAATTTGTGGGGGACGATTTTGTGCTTTGGGCTGTTTTTTTTACCGAAATTATGGAAACAAAAGAGTTAGGAAAACTCCATGGGCCCTTGCTCATTTTTGGCGGTGTTTACAGCAACTTCCAGGCGCTGAGGCGCCTACGAGAAATAGCTGACAGCCAGGGCTTTCAGCCCCATCAGATCATCTGCACAGGCGATGTCGTCGCCTATTGTGCCCAGCCCGAAGAATCCGTGCAGTTCGTCCGCGACTGGGGCATTCACTGCATCGCAGGCAATGTGGAGATTAACCTACGCGAAGGCGTGGAAGATTGCGGATGCAATTTTGAGGAAGGAACGCGTTGCGATATTTTTTCCAAACAATGGTATCCTTTTGCGCAGGAAAAATTGAGCGAAAACAGCATTCAATGGATGCATGGTCTGCCACATCAGCTGGCTTTTGAATATGCCGGAAAAAAGGTAAAAGTCCTTCACGGCTCCTTTTTCGATGTGTCAGGCTATGTTTTCAAATCTACGCCCTGGCGGGAGAAAGCGCGCAACCTGATCGCCGCTGACGCGGAAGTCATCCTGGCAGGCCATTGTGGACTGCCATTTAACGATCAGGGGGCCGAGGGCCTCTGGCTCAATGCCGGCGTGATCGGCATGCCCGCCAATGAAGGGAAAACGAGGGTCTGGTATATGACTTTGGCAGAAAATACAACAGGCATTTCTTTCAGGCACGATGCTTTTACCTACGATAACCTAAACGCCCGAAGATTGATGGAGGCTGAAGGCCTTCCCCGCGCCTATTCTGAAACGCTGGTAAGCGGTATCTGGGATAATTGCGATATACTGCCGGAAGCCGAGACGGCTCAGCAGGGGCAGACGATTTCCCTGTAGGGTCAGATGGTAGGGTCAGATGGTAGGGTCAGATTATAATCTGACCCTACCCTACGGTTTTATCACCAGCTTGCCTGTGGTTTGTCCTTTCAAAAACAAGCGCAAAGCATCCGGCAATTCCTCCATAGAAAAGGTTTTTCCCACGATAGGAGCGGGCATATTCATGGCTTCCAGTTTCCCCAGGATATCATGCATGAGATGCACCTTATCGTATAACCAGATGAGGTTAAACCCCATCAGGGCTTTGTTTTCATTGGTCATGGCCTGAGGATCGATCTTGGGTCGGGTGATAAATTTCGCCAACAGGCGAAAGATGTTGGGCTTATCGCCCGGGTGCGCGTAGCGCGCAGAGCCGTATACCACCATGCGCCCCATGGGCGCCATGATTTCGTAGCCCTGCTTCAAAATTCGCCCGCCTATACATTCCAGCACCACATTCAATTCGCGTTCACCGAGCGCTTCTTTCAGGCGATCCGGAAAATCTTTCCCGCGCACGATGATGCGGTCAGCGCCCAGCTCTTCCAAAAAAGCGCGCTTATTCTCGCTACCGATGGTACCGATCACAAAAATGCCTGCTTTTTTGGCCATGCGAACGGCCTGTATGCCAACGCCACCGGCGGCGGAGTGGATGAGCATGCTTTGCCCCGTTTGCAGATTGCCCAGCTCAAACATGGCATAGTAGGCCGTCAGGGCCTGAACCAGGAAGCTGGCCCCTTCCTCAAAGCTCCAGCTTTCAGGCATGGGCACGACGTATCGTGCGTCTATGTTGAGATGGGTGGCGTAGCCACCGAATCGGGTGACACCCATGATGTTGTCGCCGACTTTCACACTTTTGACATCCTTTCCTACGGCCTTTACGGTACCGCTATATTCCAATCCCGGAACAAATTGCCCCTTGGGCGTGGCTTTATACAAACCAAAGACAGCGAAGATGTCTGCGAAATTCAGGCCGATGGCCTTTACTTCGATTTGCACTTCTGAATCCTGTGGATCAGCTAACTCTTCTGTCAGGAGTTGCAGACGCTTGATGGAGCCGGCTTTGGGTATGATGTGGTATGCTTTGCGTGTGGTCATTGGGGGGGGAGAGTTTTGGGTTTCGGGTTTTGAGTTTCGGGTTTCGGGTTTTGGGTTTTGGGTTTTGGGTTTTGGGCAAAGCTAAGGAAAAAGGCTGGTTTTGTTTTTTTGAAAATATGCCTGTAATTTTAATTCATCAAACCAATAAGTCCTCTTTCATGGAAAAAACATTTGACCTAATACTCACATTACTGGGCTTCAAGGGTAGAACCAGCCTGGAAAAATTTATTTTAATAGTTGTCATCAACATTGGAGTAATACTGGCCTTGATACAATTAGCTGATTTTCTGGATGCTTCTGCTATAGTGGCTATCTATTATTTACTCATTTTCATCCCCTTTTATGCCCTGATGGTCAGACGCATCCATGATGTAGGGGAAAGCGGTTGGTATCTTATTATCCCGCTCTATAACCTGGTTCTTCTTTTTAGCCCTGGTCAGGTTGGCGCGAATGATTATGGTCCAGATCCCAAAGAGAAAAAGAAGCTGGTGAAAAAGAAGGTAAAGAGGTGAGAAATATGAGTTTCTCTATTCTGTGATTTTTATCAGCGGTCCAGGCGGGATATACTTGATCGCCAGATCTCCCGGCTTACCGCCGATCACGGGCAAATAGAGATCCACACGAAGGCCAAAGACCTTCAGGAACATCTTTTCAACCCCCACATTGAGCTCCAGGTAGGAGCTTTGTCCCTGCTGCTTCAGGTAATGAAGCCCTACATATTCGCGCAAGCGAAGGAGGCGATAGCCTGGTATTTTATCAAAAATAAACCCTCCCAACTCCTGCTCCAGATGGGCTTCCAGGTAGGCCCTTCGGGTAGAATATTGGTAAAAGTCTATGAGGAAAAATGCATCATAATGATCGGGCCTGGAGGTAGTTGGTGTCGCCTTGAAATGGTAATAATCCGGGAAATAGATTCGATCATTTTTGAGAAAACTGCCAAAACTTAGCCGCCATCGGCTGCTTCCCAGAAAGCCCAGAGAACGGTCTTTGGAAACGGAAAGGTGCAGCCGGGAAAAATCTGCCGCCCCGGGAGAAATCCCCGCAAAACTATGCAGATAACTCAATGAAAAGGTAGGCCAAACCGAACCCAAAGGGTATTTGCTGTTGGGTGAGCTGATGTATTTGCTGAAAGGCGTATAGCTCAGGCCGATTTCCCCAATAAGGGCCTGATGGTTTTCCAGGGAAAAATTTTCAGCATAGGCCATGCTGTCTTTGGAAAAGCTAAACTCTGCCATATTGGGCATTTCGCTCCGGTTTTCGAATCTTAGATCCGCCGAAAACTTCAATCCGTTGATCACTTCCCGCCTATAGCCCAGCTCCCAGAATTTCTTCCGGTACAAGCGCATCAGGCTTTCCTTATTCAATAAAGTCGCCTGGGTATTGGGAAAAAATCCCACCTGTGAAAAACGGCTAAACTCGGAGATATAATCTCCGGCATAAGCACGAATGGATTCCTGAAATTTAGGCCTTGTCTCGTAAATCCCTCCAGCCATATAACTGAACTTTTGGGCACTGAATGCATACCTTAACCGCATATTGAACTGCAATTTCTGATCGCTGGGGAAAGTTTTGGAAAAGGTAAAATTGGGCTGAACGAAGAAGCCTTCCATGGGATTGAATCCAACCGAACTGAGCAATTGCTCTGCGGAAAATTCATATTTCAGGCGGTAGTTTTTCTTTTTGGTACCCAGCAAAATCAGGCTTTGCGCATTGAACCAATTTTGGTTTTGGGTCAGCGAATCCAGGTAAGCATCGCTGGAGCGCCAGCCTTTGAGCGAGTCTTTGAGGTAATAATCAAAAGCTTCGATTTTGTCCAGAGGAATGGGCCTTTTTGCCTCTAATATCGCATTCCCTTTTTCACTCATATGGGTTTCTACCCGGATCAATTCATCGTCCCAAAATGAGGAGGGCAACTCTGTTCGTTTTCTATAATTGGAGGTTTCCGAAAGGGTATAGCCTATGAAGGGAACTTTGATCCAAAGCAAATTGAGCGAAAAACCCGCTTCGATATGCGTCCTTACGGGCACCCACTTCCCATCAAATACTTCTTCAAAATCCTGATGAATTTTGAGGCTATCCAACAGATTGATGCCGTATTTTTTGCTGGTCCAAAAATCTATCTGCCTGACAGCCAGGCTATTTTTATCCAAAACAAAGCTGCCGTTAAAGGTGTCTTCGTATTTTCTCTTTGAAGTAAATCCGATGGTGTAGGCGGAAGCGGTTTCCTCCAATAATTCATAGGAATAAAAAAACGTGCCTATGTCCGCAAGCGGAGAGATCAGGCCGTATTCGCTGATTCCCGGCATGGGGAAGCGATTCTGGTAGGGATCATAGCGCGCCACGAGGCTTCCGATAAAACTAAATCTTGTCAATTCACCGCTTACGCGGGAGGTTTTGATGCGCTCCTTGATGTGGTGCGGCTTTTTGATGTAGATCTCAGAAAGGTTTTCTGACAGATACAGTATCTCAGAATCGAGATCGGGAGGCATCCAGGCAGGTCTTTTGTTTCGGCCATTGTCTCTGGCTTCTTTTTCGGGTTTAAGTACCCGAAACAAGGTGCGATTGAGCAGGGTGTCTATGGGAAAATAGGCCGGGAATCGAAGGGCAGATTTGGTGTATGCCTGGTAGCTGTATTTGGGTGCTGGCAATTGATTCTGTTTGCGTTGCTTTTCAGCTTTTTTAACAAGCTCCGTTACAAAATCTCCCCCATCCTGAGCGGAAATTACCAACGGCAAAAAACACAATAGCAAGGCAAAAAAAGAGATGCGATTCATATCCGAAGATACATAATTCAGAGATGCTAAGCACCAGCAAAATACAACAGCTGGTACCAGGCATTGGTCCAGGCGGCTACCCCCAAATTTCGGTTATACATGATCAGGCACATCAGCAAACCAAAAAAGAAACGGTACATCATGCTGTAAGTAGAAAGGGTATCACCGGCAGGATATAAATAATGTGAAAAAGCGTAAATCAGCGAGCTGACAATGAATGTTCCTGCCAGGTGAAAGGAAGTGCGCTTCAGGTAGCGGGGAGCAATTTTCAGGAGAAAATCAAACAACCATTTTCTAAAAATCAATTCCTCGTAGGCACCAGCACACAAGGCTATCGCGATATTCTGGAGGATATTGGTATGCAAACCAAACATATTGTCGTTTGAATCCAGCGGATCAATGATGTATACATCTCCATCCATCACCACATCCAGCAAAAAAAAAGTGAGCAATGGCAGGAGTTTGAAAAGCAAAAAACCCAACACCAATCCTTCCAGGATGATGCGCACAAAAGCCAGCCAATCTGGCCCGCCTCCGCCACCCATTGGCAGGGGTGGACGCCCGCCACCTTGAGACATCATATCCTCTATGGAAAAATCACTTTCGCCCCGGATCGTTTTCAGCACATGACGTCCAATCCAGACAATGATCACCAGGCTAACAGGCAGGGTGCCATAAGGGATGAGGTAGTGAATAATCGAAAACCAAAAGTCGGAACCATTATAGGTTTCGACTCTTGGGTTTTTGGAAATCAGAAAAAATATTTCGCATAGGATGAGCAGAAGGACAATATGGCCCCGCCAGTAAAAAGGTTCGGAGGTGTCAAGACGGAAAATCCTGACAATTTCTGCCCATATCCTGCCCATTAGTTATAGGTAATGGTCACGATATCGTTGGTGGTGGCACCTTTTACAAGGCTGACACATGCGGGCGAAAGGCCGATATCGGCTGAGCTGTTGGGATCAAGTCTTCCGACGATCTCCAGCTCAACATAGCCTGAATTAGCTGGGATCAGCAAATTCAATTTGGTTCCCAAGGGCAGAGATTTATGGTAAGCATAAAAGCGGGTACTCGTCACGCGGGGGTCCGCCACTTCGCCATAGCGAAGCTGCATAGCCACCTGCCCATAGATGTTAAAAGCTGGCATTTCGTAGATGGTGCCGTCTTTGCCTCGGACAGAAGTCACGGGCTGCTGGGTCACCGCGCTCGCCTGAGGCTGCGAGACAGGAGGGGTCGAAGTGCGGTAAACACTGCCAGAAGAAGGCACGGAAGTAGAGGCCATGCGTGCATTGCTTGAAGGAGGAAGCATGGCTGTCCGCTGGCTGGCCGAAGTGCTGGAAGCAGCTGACTGAGCCGGCTGTTTGCCGATCACGATGCGTTCCCCTACAACGAAGGCCGCCTCAGGGTTCCAGTCTTTCAACTGAGCCACCGAAATTTCTTTGGTGTCCGAAATGGAAAATATATCATCTCCCTTTTTCATGACATAATACAAATTGTCATCTCCTGCCGGAGGCGTGCTGCCGGAGGCCATGCGCGCATTGGCAGAAGGAGAGGCCATTCGGGCATTTTCGCTACCTGTCGAAGGCGAAACAGGCCCTATATACAGGCGCTGACCGGGGGAAATAGAGGCGCTGGCAAGCTGATTGCTTGACTTAATTTGATCTACACTCACGCCATACTTGCGGGAGATGCTATACAGGGTTTCCCCTTTGGTGACAATGTGGATTTTCTCGGAGGCAGCTTTTGCGCTGACAGGTTCTTCATTGGCAATGCGGAAGCCGCTACTCTGTGCAAACATGGCATTCACACTGAAAAAAATAAGGATACTAAATAGGAATCGTTTCATAAGGCTACAAGCGTTTGTTTAATTCGTTTTGCTTATCTACTTAGCAATAACGCTATTTTTTAGCAATTTTGTCAAAAAGCGCCTTTAATTATCAGGAATCGTTCTTTTTTAACCATAAAAAATACATCAACAGGAAAAGATTCACGCCCAGCTGCCGCTCAAGCAAGCTCTCTGTCAACATCCCGGCAGCCATCAGTGCCAAAAACCCCAGCATCATTTCATCTGGCTTTTTCCAGCTTTGCCGAAAAGGAATAAGGAAAAGCAGCAAAAGGAGAAGTAAAGCGGGAAGACCTCCGCCAGCCAATTGCTCAAGATACTGATTATGAGCGCTTTCCAGCCATTTCGAACGATCTGCATTCAACTTCATTTCTTCATAGCAGGCAAATAATTCCTTGCCCATATCTCCAAATCCCACTCCCAACAGGGGATTTTTTTGAAACAAATCCAGGCTACAATCCCAGGTTTTCAGCCGTAAACCTACGGACTGAAAATTCAGATCTGCGCCTTCTTCCTGCGAATACGCCAGATCCCAAAGGGTGACATCCACCCGGTATTTGAAAGAAGGAATGAGCTTATAGCTCAGCAAAGGCAACAAAACCAGCAGTGCGAGAATTCCCAGCCCCCATTTCCATTGGCCACGCTTGAGGATATAGCGCATCAGGTAAACAAAAAAGCCGCCATAAAAGGCCACCAGCCCGGTTCGGGAAGTAAGAGAATGCAGGCATAAAGCTGCGAGTATCACAAAAACCAGCGCAAATTTGCGGTAGATTTTGGGGAAATAGTCTTTATGATTCAGGTAAATATGAAAACCCACCAGACAGGCCAAAGCCAGGCTTACCCCAAAATAAATGTGGTTGGTTTGGCCCACAATTTCCAGTGATCCATTTTTCTTCACCTGCTCAATGCTGCTTTCCATATTTTGCATATAGCCCGCTATGGAGAGCAGAGCGATCAGTAATTGGGAAAGGCAAAAGCTAATCCATAGTCCCAGTTTTTGTTTTTGTGAAAAAGCAGGAATCAAGGCGAAAGCCAGCGGCAGGAGCAGAAAAGGCAATTTTATCCGAACATCAGAGGCATAGAGCGAGCGATCCTCGGTCCAGAAAATCGTCAAAACGATCCACAGAAAATAGGCTGCAAAGCAGCCCACTATCCAGCCATGCTGCATGCTCATAGCATGCCTTTTCTCCCAGGCAGCCCAGAGGGCGCCTGCCAGCAGCAAGCCCGTTCCTATGCTCATGCCTGCCGGAGACAGGCACAGACTTAACAGCATCAACCAACAGCCTAAAAGGCTGAAGTACTGTGGGTTAAGGTATTTCCTGATACTGCTCGTCATTTATCGTCTTCTTATCTTTGATCTTTTTCTTAATTTCCCGCAAAGAAAGGAGAAAAAAGCTTCATTTTTATGACAATTAATGGATTACTTAAACCCTAATTGCTTTCTATTTCACCTGAATTTCAATTTACATTCAATGAAAATTACCCTTTTCCTGTCCGTTTTCCTTTGCCTGTTTTCCTTCGGTTCGCTCCAGGCCACCGTTATCGACTCCACCAATCACGGATTCACCACGCTCAACAAAGTGACCATAAAAGCCTCTCCTACAGAGGTTTACGACCACTTTGTACACCATATCGGCAAATGGTGGAGCGACGCCCACAGTTGGTCTGGGCAGGCCGCCAATATCACGATCGCAGCCCAGCTAGGTGGTTGCTGGTGTGAGCGTCTGCCCAATAATGGCATGGCTGAGCATGCCCGCCTTATTTATATGGCTCCTGGCGAAAGCTTACACTTCGTGGGTGAACTCGGGCCGCTTCAGACGCTTGCCGTCACCGGTAAGATGACCATCAATTTCAAAAGCGTCGATGGGGGCACCGAAGTAGAGTTGCTATATACCGTAGGCGGCTATGTAAAAGGCGGCCTGAAGCCTATAGCAGGGGCAGTGGATGGCGTGATGCGGCAGCAGTTGGGGAGGTTGAAGGGCTTTGTGGAAAGAGGATGAGAGGATGAGCAGATGAGCAGATTTGCAGATGAGAGGATGAGCGGATTAGAAGATTTGAGGATTATTTGATATGATGGAATCACCCTGGAAGACTTTGTCTTCAGAGATAAAATACCAAAACCCCTGGATCAAGGTTGTCGAAAATCAGGTACTCAACCCTAACGGCAATCCTGGAATCTATGGCGTGGTACATTTTGTAAATACGGCTATAGGCATCGCTCCTTACGAAGACGGTCATATTTGGCTGGTGGGCCAGTTCAGGTACCCATTGGGTCAATACTCCTGGGAAATCCCTGAAGGGGGTGGCACCCCAAATGAAAGTCACCTGGAAGCCGCCAGGCGTGAGCTGAAGGAAGAGACAGGGCTTTCGGCGCAAAAATATGAGCCCTTGCTCCAAATGCATACCTCCAATGCAGTGTGTGATGAGTGGGGCATCGTTTACCTGGCCACAGGCCTGACAGAGGGCGAAGCCGATCCCGAAGACACGGAGGAACTCCGTGTGAAGAAAATGCCGCTGGAGGCGGCTTTTGCAGAAGTAGAAGCAGGGCGAATCACTGATTCGCTCACAGTAGCAGCCATTTATAAAATGATGATTTTAAAATTACAAGGCAAACTTTGATTCACAAACCCAATAACCCACCACCCTATGGAAGCGCTTATCGCTCTGCAAATTGGGGAGATTGGCAAAGTGGAAGAGGAAGGGGAATATTTTCAGGATCAGCCTGAATAAAGGTAGAAAAAGGCTATTTTCGCCCACAAATAGCCACTTTATGAACTTTGATCGAAAGGAACTTTCTGATGACCAGTTACTTGCCCTCTACCGTGCGATTTTGTTGCCGCGTTTGACGGAGGAAAAAATGCTGATCCTGCTGCGGCAGGGAAGGGTCAGCAAATGGTTTTCCGGCATCGGCCAGGAAGCCATCTCAGTAGGCTTGACAAAAGCTTTGAAAAAGGAGGATTACCTGCTCCCTCTTCACCGAAATCTCGGTGTGTTCACCAGCCGTGATATGCCGCTCCAGCGGCTTTTCGGCCAATGGCAGGGCAAAAATACGGGCTATACCAACGGTCGTGACCGCTCCTTTCACTTCGCCTCACCCGAAGATCGGGTGATCGGCATGATATCGCATCTCGGCGCGATGCTGCCGGTGGCCGGAGGCCTCTCTCTCGCATCCAATCTGGATGGGGATGATTATATCTCTGTCGCCTTTTCTGGCGATGGCGGCACCAGCGAAGGTGATTTTCATGAAGCCATCAATGTGGCTGCTGTCTGGGACCTACCCGTCATTTTTCTCATCGAAAACAACGGCTACGGCCTCTCCACGCCTGTCCGCGAACAATACCGAAGCATTCGCCTGTCAGATCGGGCCATGGGCTATGGCATTCCCGGCTATACCATAGACGGCAACAACATCCTGGAAGTGTACCACAAAGTCACGGAGATTGCTGGAAAAATGCGCAAAGAGCGCAGCCCCGTCATCCTCGAATGCATGACCTTTCGCATGCGAGGGCATGAAGAGGCATCAGGCACAAAATACGTTCCTCAGGTACTTTTTGACGAATGGCAGGAAAAAGACCCCGTGGCCAATTTTGAAGCATTTTTGCTGGAAGAAGGTGTGCTGACAAGCGAAAGCAAAGAAGCTATCAGAAAGGAACTGAAAAGCCATATCAACCAGGAGGTGGAAGCCGCATGGGCGGAACCAGACATAGAAGTTAATCTTGAAAAAGAAAGTCAGGGTATTTTTTCGCCTGCTCCTCCCCTACCCCAAACAGCTGATAAAGAGCCAGTTAAAACTGAAATGCGTTTTGTGGATGCCATCAGCATGGGCCTCAGACAGGCCATGGAAGCGCATCCCGATCTGGTCATCATGGGACAGGATGTAGCGGAATATGGGGGCGTATTCAAAATAACAGATGGCTTTGTAGAGGCTTTTGGCAAAGAAAGGGTCCGCAATACGCCTATCTGTGAATCCGCCATAGTGGGAGTTAGTTTGGGGCTTTCTTTGGCGGGTAAAAAATCGGTTATGGAAATGCAATTCGCTGACTTTGTTTCCTGCGGATTCAACCAGATCGTCAACAACCTGGCAAAAAACCATTACCGCTGGGCACATGCCGCTGATGTGGTCATCCGCATGCCCACAGGTGGCAGCGTAGGAGCCGGGCCTTTTCATTCCCAAAGCAATGAAGGCTGGTTTACCCAGGTGCCCGGACTCAAGGTCCTTTATCCTTCCAGTCCGGAAGATGCCAAAGGCCTGCTGGCCAGTGCCATACATGACCCCAATCCTGTATTGTATTTCGAACATAAGGCCTTGTACCGCTCCCTCAGTGAGGAAGTCACCGAGACTCCCTTTTACCTGCCTATCGGCAAGGCCAGGACGGTTCAGCAGGGAGACTCCCTGAGCATCATCACCTACGGTCTGGGCGTACATTGGGCGCTGGAAGCGGCAAAAGGAAATGAAGACATAGAGATCATAGATCTCCGCACCTTGATCCCCTGGGATCAGGAAGCGGTCTTCGCTTCGGTTCGCAAAACAGGCAAATGCCTGGTGCTTTATGAAGCCAGCCACACCAGCGCCTTCGGCGCTGAGCTTGCCGCGAGCATCTCGGAGTATTGCTTCGAGCATCTGGATGCGCCTGTCAGGCGCCTGGGATCGCTCGACACTCCGGTGCCCTTTCACCCCAAACTAGAGAAGCAATACCTTGCCAATCGCAGATTGAAGGAGGTTTTGGAGGATTTGGCGGGCTACTAGCTTTAGGATAAAATACCTGCCAAAGGCCCATTTGCTGCACATAGTGCATCTACCCGCCGACTCACTGCAGGGTCCTCCACCAGGGGTGGAGCATGATGCGGCTTGATGCGCGCATCAATCACCAAGGGGCCTTTACAGCCCCAGTGTTTGTGTTCGACAAAGCTATTCACGCCATAGACATCATGAGAAGGATTGGAGCGGGTGAAGGTCACCCAAAGAAAATTGTTGAGTTTGGCTGCCGTGAAATCACTTTCATCCACCAGAACAATCAGAGGCAGGTCTTCCATTTTTTCAGAAAAAGGTGCCATCTCCCTGCAAAAAGCCTCCGCCTGAGCGGCGGCCTCTTTCGCCTCCTTAAAGGCGGGTGCCTGTACGGCAACTATGCCGGGCATCACCCATTTCGGCTTGCTGAAACCTTCAGCCAGGCCTTGCCCCAGGGCAAGACTCTCCGGCAACTCCCGGCACAGCGAGCGCCGGGGCTTGCCTGCGGCAGCGATCACCACTTTAGATCCCTGGTTCAGGCCCGTGCCTGAATAGTCCAGCGTATCCATGGTGGTACGCGTCTGAAAATGCAAATCCCGCTCCCAATTGACCCTTTCCAGCACATGCTGCAAAAAGGCAGGGATATCGTGTATATCCAATTCGGGCTTATCTTCATAAGCGCTGATCATCAGGTATTTGGCAAGCGAAGCTTGCCCAAAGCCCAGCACAGCGTTAGCCACAGTCAGGATCTCCTGCGGAGATCGCTCCTGATAGGGCACATAGCGCTCATGGCCTATGGCCAGCAAAAGCGGGTGTACACCCGCCGCGTCTACTGCATGCATGGCATGCAGGCCCGGCACAGAAACCGGCACCATGGATGCCGTGATTTCGTGTATCAATTCCCCAAAAGTGGTGTCTTCCTGCGGCGGCCTTCCTACTACCGTCAGCGGCCAAACCGCATTTTTCCGATGGTAAACAGCCTCAACATCCATAAGCGGAAAGTCATGTGTCAGGCTGTAATAGCCGAGGTGATCTCCAAAAGGGCCTTCTGGTTTGGTGCGGGTCGGGTCTATCGTACCGACTATGCAGAAGTCGGCATCTGCCGATAGCAGATGCCCGTCCTTTCGCACATAGCGAAAAGAGCGCCCGGCAAACATGCCGGCAAAGAGGGCTTCAGAAAGCCCTTCAGGCAGTGGCATGACTGCCGCGAAGGTATGGGCCGGTGGTCCCCCTACAAAGATGCTCACTTTGAGCTTTTCACCCTTTGCAGCGGCTTTGCTGTGGTGAACCCCTATGCCCCGGTGAATCTGGTAATGCAGCCCTACTTCTTTATTGGGAATAAATTCATTGCCCATCAACTGGATGCGGTACATGCCCCAATTGGAGTTCATGAGGCCGGGCTTGTCGGGATCTTCGGTACAGACCTGTGGCAGCGTCACATAAGGTCCGCCGTCCATGGGCCAGGAAGTGAGCAGCGGCAGCTGATCGATGGTGGTCCTGCCATGCAGGATGGGGCTGCCCAACCTGGCTTTGCGCGGCAAAGCGCGCAGGGCTGTGATGGGCGCGCCCAGGTATTTGTGTGGCGCTTTGAGCGCCGCTGTGGGGTCTGCTTTGAGAGATACAACCTTTTTCACCGCTTCAAGCGTCGAGCGGAAGATAAAGCGGCTTCGGTCCATGGTACCGAAGAGGTTGCAGACAACGGGAAAGGCGGAGCCTTTCACATTTTCAAAAAACAGGGCAGGCGCTGCCTGCTCATAGGCCCGACGCTGGATCTCAGCCATTTCGAGGTAGGGATCTATTTCTGCTTTGATCCGGACCAGCTGACCGTGCCGCTCCAGGTCCTGTATACATTGGGATAAACTTTTGTATCTCAAGGGATTTCTTTTTTGCAAAAAACCATATCTAATCCAAAAAGTTGGCACTTTCCTTTTTTTTCTTCGGGAATAGGCTGCATTTCGTACTTTTGAAAAAAATGCCAACCTGCAATGGAAGAACTGCCACAAAAAGAAATTCAACAAAAAATAGAAAAACTCGCCCAAAAGTATGAGGCCATGGGCCAGGACATGCTTTCTTATCTGGATGGGCTCCTCTATGCCCGTTCGCTGACCTATTGGGATTATGTAGAACTGGAAACCTTGCTGAGTCTGCAAAAACCCAGAACTGATTTCCCGGATGAAAAAATATTTATCTGCTACCACCAGATCACGGAGCTCTATTTCAAGCTTATCAAGCTGGAACTCAGCCAGATCGTGGATATACCTGGCCTGGTAGGCCTGTCGGAATGGAAAAGGCGGATCAATAGGATTTTGAACTATTATGCCATCCTTACCAGCAGTTTTGGGGTGATGGTAGAAGGCATGGCACCCGAGCAATTTCTCAAATTCCGGATGGCCTTGCTGCCCGCCAGCGGCTTCCAATCCGTGCAATACCGTGAGATTGAAATTATCTGTACAGATTTGAAAAATCTGGCAAGCCATCCCGTTCGTGAAGTATATGATGAAACCAGCCCTCTGTCTGAAGTCTACGAGCAACTCTATTGGAAATATGGCAACCTGGAGCTTAAAACAGGCCGCAAGACTCTGACACTGAGGATGTTTGAGGAAAAATACGACAAAGATTTATTGGAATTGGCGGCCAAATACAGAACCCGGAACATCTGGCGGATGTACAATTTGCTGACCGATGAGGAAAAGCAGGATGACGAGCTTCGCAAAATGCTCAAAGCGCTGGATTTGCAGGCAAATGTCTTCTGGCCCTTGAGTCACTACAAATCAGCTGTTCGCTACCTGGATCGGGCTCCCGAAGTCATCGAGGCCACCGGCGGTACCAATTGGCAGAAATACCTGCCTCCACGCTTTCAGCATATTTCCTTTTTTCCTGATTTGTGGACGAAGGAGGAGAAAAAAGACTGGGGCAAA
The DNA here is from genome assembly GCA_030430205.1 of Bacteroidia bacterium. Taxonomy (GTDB): domain Bacteria; phylum Bacteroidota; class Bacteroidia; order J057; family J057; genus JAUIGE01. The sequence goes on from JAUIGE010000022.1 coordinate 97,081, forward strand.
GCCTGGGTCGCGAGTTTGTTTAAAGAGCAGGTAGAAAGCCATTGGAAGCCTGAATTGAACCTGGATTAGCAGTTAAAAACGACAAATAAACGAAGCTGGCTAATATTTCGTTAAGGCATGTAGTAAAAAAAACCTGTTGATTTTTTTGTAATGCTAACAAGAGAATGAAAAAGTCCTTAATCATCCTATCCTTTTTTTTCCTGGCCTTGACATTGAAAAGTTTGGGCCAGGTTCCCGTGCTTGATCCGGCTTTTAAGGTGTATGAAAGAGATGGTGACTTTATAGGTGAATGGGATTATGAAGAAATTCAGATCACCGGAAAAAGGCCAAGCAGAAGCAAAATACGGCGGGGAAAACGCCGCCTGGAGGAATATACCCGCCTGAGATGGCATGTACACAAGGTTTACCCTTATGCAGTGAAAGTAGGTGCCTTACTCGAAGAAGTAAATGAAGAATTGAATTCCCTGCCTGATAGCATCAGCAGGAGAGATTATATCAAAACCAAAGAGGACAACCTCTTCGGAAAATATGAGCAGGACATCCGCCGGATGACAAAGAGCCAGGGGAAAATTTTGATAAAATTGATTCACCGCCAGACAGGCACTTCTATGTATTCGCTGATTAAAGATGTCAAAAGCGGAGCCACCGCTGTCTTCTGGCAGTCTGTGGGGCGGATTTTTGGCATCAACCTGCGAGATCAATTTGAGGAAAACAACGATGACGATAAGTTGATCGAAGGCTTTGTCCGAGAGCTCGAAGAAGGCGGCTACAACATCGTCTACAAATGCCGTAATTACGAATTAAAGTAATTGCAGCTTCCAATCCCTTAATCCCTTTATTCAATCTACCTTTGCACGGATTCAGTCATATTGTGCGCATCTTTCACCAGAAGCGCACGTTTTTTTGTTTGACATTCTAAACTTTCAAAGCAGCATGAAAACGCACAACATCTTTCAAACAGCCCTTTTTATCCTTATTTCCACGGTACTCAGCAGTACACTCTTTGCACAGCGAATGGTGGACCGACCCGTCGGAAACTTCGACGAAGTCGTCGCTTTTGGCAATGTGGAAGTCTACCTCAAAGAGGGCGACGAATACGAAATCAAGCTCAAGGCATTCAATATTGAATCGGAAAAGGTCGTCACGGAAGTTTCCGGTGGCAAACTGAGCATCAAGCTCCAGACTCTTAAAAAAGAGCAATACGCAAAAATCTATGTCACGGCTCCCCGCTACCGCGAAGTTCGCGCCCAGGCTGGCGCACAGATCAGTAGCTCTACGCCCCTCAATGGCGATAAGATCTATGTCTCAGCCATAGCAGGCGCCCGCATCGAGCTGGAGGTCAACGTCAATGAAATCGAAGGCAAAGCCTCCGAAGGCGGCATACTGCTCGTCTCCGGTGCTGGCAACACCCTGGAAGCTTCTGCTTCCAATGGAGGCGAAGTCGAGACCCTCGACCTGCGGGCAAAAAATGTCTATGTAAAGGCCAATGTCGGCGGCGTAGCCCGCGTAGCGGTGCAGGAGCGCCTGGAAGCCTCCGCCAAGGCTGGCGGCAAGGTCATCTATGCCGGAAATCCTTCCAGCGAAAGCATCACCACTGCTATGGGAGGAACGGTTGTCCCCCAAGATTGATCAAAAATCCGAATCATCAAACCAGTAATAGGCTTTCCAGACCGAGCCGGGCGAAGTTCGCCTGAGGCGCATTTTTGCCCGGCCCGTGCCTACAAAGGCAGTCTGCTCATCTTCCTGTATCGTTAGGTTGAAGTTGCGGACAACGAAGGCCTCTGTGAGGGTGGTGTCGGGACTGGGGAAATAATTCCAATCGAGGTTGATCTGCTGAACCGATTGAAAGAGGTTGTAGGAGATATTGAGCTCCGTGGCGCGGTCCCAGCTGATTTCCTGGCCGGTTTCGAAGTCGTAGTAGGCAAAAGTAAAATCTGAAGTAAAGAGCTGACCATAAAGGGTGGTGTCACGCAGCTCATAGGCATTTTTGAAAAGAAGAAAAAAACCTTCCAGGCTCGTGGCATCCCCCAACAAATTGATGTCTTCCAGGCCATCCGGGTCATAGGCAGGGGCAAAAGGATTGCAACCTTCCAGCAAAAGGAAGCTTGCAAGCATGCATGAAAAAAGTATCTTTTTGAGCAGTCTCACGGCGATTTGGCTATTGTGTAAATCTCAATTTAAGCAAACTCCAACTGGAATCAGGATGCGTCTCTATATCTGCCCATCGCTCGATTTCCCATTCATTGAACGAATTGAGGCGGATCAGAAACTGTAATTGCCCTCGAAAGAGGGTGGTGAATGTCGTATCATCGTGGTTGATGCGCAGGTTGTATTCCCCTACATACCGAAGCGAATCCGCTGTTACATCCTGCAAGTCTGCTTCCAGCAGACTGAGGGAGCTGCCCGAGCCTCCCAACTCCACCAATAAATTTTCCAAAGAAGCCTGCTCGTCCAGTAAGCTCCAATTGAGCCAGACGCTTTCATTGTTGTTGAACAGGGAAGCTGCAGGCGCAAAATGAAAATGATCCTGATCGAAGCATCTCAGGTAGTTTTGCACATTGCCTTCGGCCATAGAGCGCTTCAGGTTGTCCAACAGAATGATATAGTCAGTGGGGCTTACCCAGTCTGAAGAACTGGAGCTGGGCGGTTCTACCGGGCGGATTTCAAAACAGCCCAAACTGAAAATAATCCCCGCAAAAAGTAAGGCAAGCCAACGCATATATCAAAGGTACATTCCTTTTTTGTATAAAAACATCCCTTTTTTTGATAATACAAAGCCCACTGATAAAGGAGTAAGCGCCGCACTTCTTCAATAATAGCACACACCGGGGCGAGTATCCGCAGAAGAAAGTCCATTTTCCCCGTTAAACATAGCGAATGAACGCATTAAGCTAAACCATTATGAAAACACAACATGTACTTATCACGATCCTTTTAAGCCTCTTCACACTCAGCACATTTGCCCAATATCCTACTGGCGGAAAGTCCCGGGGATATGATCCTGACGGAGGCGTACGTGGCCAATCTCATTATGATGATGATGACGATTATGGATCTGACTACCGGAACAGTGGCAGTCATATACAGCTCGCACTCCTGCTCGACGCTTCTGGTAGCATGAACGGGCTGATTGACCAGGCCAAAGCACAGCTTTGGAACATGGTAAATGAGCTCACATACGCCTATGAAGGCCATGGATACCCAACCATAGAAATCGCCGTCTACGAATACGGCAAAAACGAATTGGGAAGCCGTTCCGGCTATATGAGGCAGGTAGTGCCTTTCACCACCGAGTTTGACTGGGTAGCAGAAGGCTTATACAGCATCCATACCGGTGGTAACCAGGAATATTGTGGAGAGGTAATCTCAAGGGCTACGGATGAACTCAGGTGGAGTCGCCGCAGAAATACGATTAAGATGATTTATATCGCTGGAAATGAGACCTTTACCCAAGGCAGGGTAGACTATCGCAGAGCTATCCGCGAGGCTACCTCTCAAGGCATCACCGTCCACACCGTTTTTTGTGGCCCCTACAGAGATGGTATTTACAAATACTGGCAGGACGCAGCTGAATTGGGTGGCGGGATGTATACCAACATCAACCACAACAGCTACAACCGTGGAGACAGATACCAGCAGGATCCCTACCTGAGCAGCCTCAACAACCGCCTGAATGATACCTATATTCCCTACGGAACCTACGGTCAGAAAAACTACCTGCGCATGCAGCAGCAGGACCGCAATGCCTCTACCTATGGCCAGAACAACCTGGCCCAGCGGACGATCACCAAGGCTTCGCCCGCCTACCATACCGAGCAGTGGGACCTTGTATCCGCTGTCAGCAGCGGACAGGCGGATCTGGCAAGCATTCCAGATGGCCAACTCCCTGCCAATATGAGGGGCATGAGCCTCGCCCAGAAGCAGCAGTTTGTTGCCAGCAAGCAGCAGGAAAGAAATAAGCTCAGCCAGGAAATCGTGCAGATTGGGAAGCAGCGCAGTGCCGCTGTACAGCAGCAGGCTCCTGCAAGGAGCAACAGTGGCGAAGCTACGATGACCCTTGATCAGGCTATCATTCAGTCCAGCAAGCAGCAAATGAAAAATGGAGGCACTGTCAAAATACAGCAAGTTCCACAAGCTCCTGCTCCCACGACGACGCATAGCAAACCGACCAGCCAGCAGACGCAACCAGCTCCTGCACCTCGGGTTATTACCCAGCCGGAAAGAATAAAGTACCCTTCAGGTACTTCAACCACAGGAAGCAGGATGAACACGCCTTCTACAACCAATAATAAGCTTCCTGCGCCAGCCAGCGGCCAAAAGGCTCCCAAAATAAAATACCCTGGCAATAGATAAATGCTTGATCCTATCTAAAAATGCCCTGCTTCGGTGGGGCATTTTTCTGTTTTGAAGAAATACTTACCTTTGGGCAGAATGGATATTATCTGGCATACCCAACGGCTGGAGGAAATGAAGCCCCAGGCCCTGCATGAAATGCTTGCTTTAAGGCAGGCTGTTTTTATTGTAGAGCAATATTGTCCCTATCCAGATGCAGATGAAAAGGACCTCATCGCCTGGCATCTGATGGGCTATGGTGGAGAAAAATTAGCGGCTTATGCCCGCCTGCTGCCGATGGGAAGTTCTTATGGAGATGCGCTCTCTATCGGTCGGGTACTGACGAGCCAAGCCGTGCGGGGCAAAGGAATGGGAAAAAGACTCATGCAACAAGCTATCCTTGAGAGCCGCAGGCTCTTTGGTGCCTGGCCCATCCGCATTTCGGCCCAGCAATATTTATTGGATTTTTACCAGGATTTAGGATTTGTCTCTACAGGTAAACAATACCTGGAAGATGGTATTCCCCATCTGGAGATGCAGAAAAATGATTGATACATTTTGGAAGCATTTATAGAAGGATATGGTTTTGGTCTGATCCTGGTCATTTTGATCGGACCTGTATTTTTTACTTTGCTGAAAAGCTCTCTTGAATACGGCTACAAAGCTGGCATTACAGTAGCTATCGGTATAGTAGTCGGCGATGCCATCTGCGTTGCCCTGGGCCTGGGATTATTGGGCGACAAAACTTTTTTCGAAAATCCGGAAACCCTCTATTATATCGGCCTGGCCGCAGGAAGTATTGTTATTTTTCTGGGTTTGCGCTATTTGTTCAAACCTCCTATGGAAACGGAAGGCAAGGAAATCAAGCTTAAAGCCTCAAAATATGTGGGCTTTTTTGCAAAAGGCTTTCTGGTCAATTTTGTCAACCCCTTTGTCTTTGGGGTTTGGTTCAGCTATATCACGCTGGCGAAAAACCGCTTTTCCGATTACGATGACCAGGTCATCTTTTTGATCGCAGCCCTGATTGGCATCTTCTCGACAGATGCACTGAAAGCCATTTTTGCCCACAAACTCAAGATCATCCTGCGGACGGACTGGCTTACAAAAATCTACCGCATTATCGGTTTGATCCTGCTTTTTTCAGGGATTGGCATCCTGATCCGTGTGATCTTTTTTCCTATTGGAGGATAAGGATTTTTCCGCCATATACCCGATCCGCAAAGCGGATCCGATACACATACATGCCTTGCGCGAGTGCGCGTACATCCAAAATCTGTGAAATCGCATTTGCCCCACGCAAATCATCCTCATAAGTCCGAAGGACCCTTCCATTCAAATCCATCAAATCAAAAGATAAGTGACCACTTTCCGGACTGGAAAATTGCAAATGCAATTCTTCCTTAACAGGATGGGGACCCAGCTGAAATGTAAGCTTTTCGAGATTGGGTTCCAGCCCTACATTTACCAATTCAATGACAAAATTCTCTTCAGATATAGTGAAGAAAATATTGTTCCGGGCCTTCACTTTTATGCGAGCCGAATCTGTATTGATCAGGGGGAATCCCACGGAAGCCATGCCTGTATTGGGCACAGAGCGGGCGAGCAAATGCGGAAAAGTATAGCCCCCATCTACCGAAAGATGGATACTCACGCTATCGCAGCTTACAGGTGCCAATTCGGTATTGGCCGGATTCCAGATAATCGGAATTTTCAAATTGAGGGTCTGGATTCTTACCGTGGTGCTGGAGTTGGGAAAAACCAGCTTAAATGGGCCCGCCTGGGCGTTTACACTAAACTGAGTGGTGGCATACTCCACCCCTCCTCCACTGGCAAAGTTGTCCCTCGCACTCAGGCGAAAGCTCAGATTTCGGGTATAGGTGGGAAGGATTTCCCCTATGGTTGTGGTGTTGTTTAGTATATTTTCGAGGCGGGGAAATATGCGAATGGGAGAAGGAGAAGGTCGGAAAGACCGGAAAATGGGCGCATCGCCCGCAGGGCTTCCCGGGCTTCCGGATGGTCCTCTGTCATATTGCTCCCAGCAATAACTGATATTGTCGCCATCGGCATCTGAGGCGCTGCCTTCCAGCTCAAAGGGGGTCATGATGGGAATGGTCGTATTTCCAAACAAGGGATCAATGGCAGGAGGCGTATTTCCTGTGGCAATGCTGGCTCCGCAATTACTTCCCGGGCCGTTGCTTATGTAATTGAGGATTTGCTCGTAACTATGTGAATTGAAATAGTCATCACTATTTCGCTGCAAATTGTCACTGCCGCAAATCCCGGCATAGCCCATGATAGTGGAGCCACTTCCCGGCTCATAAGCCGATTGGGCAACTCTCTGTCCCTGGCATGAGCTGTCCCGGCCATTGTAAATATGATCTGCACTCAATTGGTGGCCTATTTCATGGCTTACATAATCCACATCAAAGGGATCACCAATGGGCGAATTGGTCCCGGTTGTACCAAAGGCTTTTGAATTACTCCGGCATACGCCTGTACTTGCCAATCCCCCCGAGCCTGTACTCAGCACATGGCCAATGTCATAGTTCAATGAGCCAATCTCCGTATCGATGGTCATTTGATTTTGAGACAACAAAGCATTCGCATCATTATTGGTGTAGGGGTCGGTACTGGAATTGAGGTAAATAAGGCGGTCATTATGGGTGACCAGCTCAAACCGAATGGCGAGCTCCCGCTCGTAAATGCTGTTGACGCGGTTCAAAGTGGTTACCACGGCGGACATCACACTGGAGGCTGTGCCTCCATGAAAACTGGCGTATTCGCCAGTGGTAGCAATGGCTATCCGAAAGATGCGCAGCGTCTGCCCTGAGCCGGCCGGCATCACGGGGCCGCTGCCCCCTCCGCTGGGATCCTGAGGCAGGATCCCCTCTGCAAAGGATTTAACTGCCTGGTAGTCCCTTTTAAAATAGGAAAAGTATACTGTCTGGTTGAGCGCAGGATAGGGATCGATATAAATGGTCCCTTCCAGAGTATGGATGATGGCATGAAATCCCTGGGTGGAGAAATTGCAGCGCAAACTCGCAAAGGGATCATCTATACCTTTACCCAGGTAGGTTTTTATTTCAGGAAACTTCTGGGCAAGCCCAGCTTCCATGATGGGAGATTCGACCAGCAAAAAACGTTGATTGCTGCCGTCAGGCAAGGGGAAAACCAGCATTTTTCCGGCCCCAGGCGAGCCAGGCCAGGCCTCAGCCGGGCATTCACCCAATTGCTCCTGAAAAGCATTTTCGTTGAGCCCTACAGCACGATAATGTTGGGGAATCCCCCTATACGAAGCTGTGAGTTCATAAGATTGGGAGGGTAAATCTGTCCAAAGGCTTTCCTGATTTTGGGAAAATCCTGTCAGAGATGCCACAAATACGAGTAAAAAGAGTGTTGTTGTGTTAAGCATAGCCATTTATCCATATACCTGATGGAGGGTAAAATACAATGGCTTGCTGCTTTTGTCAAGCCAAAAGGCTTTCATAATTGCTAACCCACTGGTCAGCGACCTGATCCCAGCTGCAAAATGACGCAGCTTCAGCCAGGCTGCGGCTCATGCTGTCCCTCATTTCTTTGTCTTCCAACAACTTTATCAAGCCTTCTGTGATGTCTTCGGCATTGCCGGGATCGATAAGATAAGCATCTGGCAGTACTTCCAGTACCCCAGCCTTGCGGCTGATGAGACAGGGAATACCAAAGCGAGCAGCTTCCAGCGCCACCAGGCCAAAGGGTTCTGATTGCGAGGGCAATACAAAGTAATCTCCCATCGCAAAAAGGTCAAATAGCTGACTTTGCGGAATAAAACCCGTGAAAAATATGCGGTCTGCATGTCCTCGCTTCGCGACCTCTGTCATCAATTCCAGGGCTAGAGGCCCTTCACCGGCTATCGCAAAGCGAAAGGGAAAGCCCTGGCGAATCAATTCGCTGGCAGCATCAACAAAAGCCCAGGGAGCCTTCTGCTCAACCAATCTGCCCGCAAAGACCACCAAAGGCGCTTCAAAGCCTTTTTTACGGCGGTAAGGCTTGATCTCGGAAATGGCATTATGGGTCACCTGAATTTTTTCAGGATCTATGCCATAATGCTCTTCTATCAGCGAAGCTTCATATTCGCTTACCGCAACGATCTTATCGGCTTTTTCAAAAGCTTCTTTTTCTATTTCGTAATCCCAGCCCCTTTCCTCCGGGCCATTTCTGTCAAAGGAAGTCGCGTGTACATGCGCGATAAAGGGTTTCTTTGTCTCTTCCTGCAATTCCAATGCTGGGATGAAGGTGAGCCAGTCATGGGCATGGATGACGTCAAACTCTCTGTTTTCTGCCATTTCCAATACCTGGTCGATGTAGTCTTCGACATCTTCTTTCCAGCTTTTCAGCTGGGCTTCTGTGGCTCCCGCTTTCGCGCCGCTATAGGCATAGGCCATCATATCCAGCGAATCCGGGTTCATGTGAGGAACCACAAAATCAAGAACAACTTTTTTGGCAAGGCTTTCCTTGAGGGCATAAGTTGCTACGCCCAGACCGCCATTTATGGCCGGGAGATAATCCCAACCCAGCATCAAAATTTTTAATTTTTCTTGTGGCTTCATTTGGGCCGCGAAATTAAGAACTTATCCCCGATAGAAAAAGCATGTCTTAAGATTTTTCCTATATTTATTGTCAAAATAATTTCACCCTCTTAATATGAAAAAAACCACTATCCTTATTTTGTTTATTGCTGCCCTTGCCTTGATTTCATGCGGCGATGAGAGCAGCACCGCTGACCAGAATTCCGCCGGTCTGGCCGCAGTCGATGGAGATGCTTCTTCCCATGTTGACAAATCACAAACTGCTGAAAATCAGGAAAATATAGCTATTTGCCTTTGGACAAAAGTAGGCTTACGCTCTGCTCCCGGCAGGGGAAAAGATGCTGAATACCTGACCACCATTTATTTTGGGGAAAAGGTAGAATTGACAGGTGACGAAAAGGAAGACAGCGACCGCAACTATTTGCGTGTCAAACTCTCTGATGGCAGCGAAGGCTGGGCCGATGAAGCCCTCTTCAGCGAAGGTGGAAGCCTGGCTGTAGCCACATCCAGCCTCCCTCTATACAAAAGACCTGACCTTGCTACCATGCAAGGCAAAAACTTTGAAAAAGGTGAGCTTTTGATTGTGAAGGCAGCAGAAAATGGCTGGCAGGAGGCTGTAGGCTTTGAGAAAAGAAGGGAAGGCTGGATTCAGGCAAATACTCAAATTTCAGACAAGCAGGAGGATATACTGGTATGTATGCTTTACCAAAGGGCCATCTCTACTGACAATGCAGATGACAAGAAAAAGCAGCTCGAAACCATCATGAGCAATTCAGCCCTGACAGGCTCTGATTTTATTTATTTGGTGAGTGATGCCTTGAGCGGTATGGGTGAAAGCGAAGTGGTAGAAGAAATTCCATCTGTAGAGGTAAAGGACAATGAATTATTCATCATTGCCAATAAACTCAATGTGAGGACTTCCCCTACCATCGATGTGGAAAATGTAACTTTCCAAATGGAAAAAGGGCAGGTAGCGACCATTATCCAAAAAGCTGCTTCAAGGGAGCAGGTCAACGGCATGGAGGATTATTGGTACAAAATCGAATACAAGGGCCAGCAGGGTTGGGTTTTCGGCTTCCATACATCGAAGCGGATTGGCTTGTAGTTTAAAAAGAGCTTTACTAAACTTCTAAAGTTTAGTAAAGCTCTTTTTAAACTAACGCTATTTTCATCAATCTTATTGAATGACAAGGCGTTTTGCCATGCCCTTGCCATTTTGGGTTATTTGCAGGAAATAAAAGCCCTTGGCCTGATCTGTAAGATCAATGGCTTTGTCATATACGCCGTTGAAGTCTGTCAACTGCTCGGTATAAACAGTCTTGCCTGCGGGGTTGAAAACGCGGATGCGAATAGGCCCTTCGTCATCAGGTCTGAATTGCAGGTTAAAGCGGCCAGAGCTGGGGTTGGGATAAACATTAAAAAATGCCATATCCAAAGAAGGATTGTCCATATCACGCTGTACGGCTTTGCCTTCAGGAGATTCTCTGATCCATTCCTTGATGATAATATCCACATCTATGGCCTGGTTTTTCACCTTTTCCCTGACTTCCCACTTCTCCAGTACTTTTTCCCCCATCACCATATTGATGTTGCGCTGATCGCCATCGCGTCGTACGCGCACTGTCACCCGCTGATTGGGCTCCAGGCTGCGAAGCACCTTGACAAGGCTGCTGTAATTGGGGGTTTCCTCCCCTGCGAGACTCGTGATGACATCGTCATCCTGCAGGCCTGCCCTCTCAGCGGCTGCGCCGCTGATGACACGCGTGATCCTCACGCCCCGGTCATTGCCATCGGTTTCAAGATAAACCCCCATATAAGCGCGACGCTCCGTGATTTTCACTTTGTCCACATTGGCTGCATCTACCCATTTAGACTTGGTTTCTTCCTTGAAACCCAGGGTCACGTTGGTGCTGTTCATGCGGCCATCGCGGATGTATCGAACACGAATCGTATTCCCCGGCTCATTGCGCTGCAAGACAGATGTCAGTTCTTTATTCCCATAAATAGCCGTTCCATCCATCTCAACGATTACATCCCCTCTTTGCAAACCGGCAGCTTCCGCTGAATGCCCTTCCACTATGCTGGAAAGATATACCCCACGGGCTTCTGGCAGGTTCAATGAACGGGCCTGTGCCTCTGTAACGGTGACAGGTACAACTCCAAGGAAAGTCCGCTTGACTTTGTATGTGATGTGCTCCTTATTGGCATGGGAATTATTGTAGTTGTTATTAAAATTGTAATTATAGTTGTAGTTGGTATTTGAATTCTTTTTGACAGCACCCAACGTTACTACCGTAGAGTTACGGGACCCATCTCTCAAATAATATACCCTCACATCGTCTCCGGGCCGCTTGCCGTCTTTTGAATCCTTGATGTCATCCATGTCTTCGATATCGATGCCATCGATACGGATGATGATATCGCCTTTTCTCAGCCCTGCAGCTTCAGCTCCGCCTCCTTCTGTCAGACCAGTAATATTGAGGCCTCCATTGCTTCCGCCTTTTTCATCCAGAAAAACGCCGATTAAGGGTTTGTCAGAAATGATTTCTACCGTTTGGGTGCGGGATTCTTCCTCTATATCACGAATAACGATTCGTTTTTCGAGGGTCTGGTTCTCACCGGGTTCTTCTATTCCCATTCTGCGAAGAATCCCTTCGACTTCAGATGCGTCATTGACGGTAAAGCTGGTGTCAATGATGGTTTGCACGCCATTGGCCTCGCGGGTAATGGTCATGCTTACTTGTTTTTTGCCGGACTGTGCCCAGGCAAGCGGGGCTGCCATCAGCAGGCAGCAGAGGAGGGTACAAATTCGTCTCATGATCTCTTGCTTAAATTTCTTATGGATAAATGAACAATCTGCACTAAAGACAAGGCTTCAAAAAGCAGGTTGCACTTTGTTTTAATTTTCTTTCTCAAAAGCCTAACTTGCGCCTTCAGCAATATTCACCTATGGCAAACATCTGCCTGTATTTCCATCTTCCTTTACATAAAAAACTTCAATCCTTTGGCATCTTTGACCTGGGGAGAGATACGGCCTATTTTGATGAAGCACGCCTTCACAAAGAGCTGCAACTCATTGAAGATCAGGGATTTTCAATCCTTTCCGATTGCATCCAGGACTTGTCTGCCCAGGCAGAAGGCGAGGCTGTATGTGCGCTGGCATTTTCGGGCGCTTTTTGGGAAGGCATCGAACATGCCCCTACCAGCAACTGGGAGAAAATAAAGCGTCAGCTTACAGGCCAAAAGGCCGATTTGCTGGCCAAACCCTACTACAATTCGCTCAATTTTTTGATTGACCGCGATTTGCTGGAGCAGGAAGTGGCCATCCAGCAACTGAAGCTCCAGGCTTTACAGGGAAAAAAATCCCACACTTTTTTACACACAGATCTGCTCTACAATGACTTCCTGGCTTATTGGGCAAAAAAACAACAGTTCAAACTTGTCTTTGCTCCCTGGCAGGAAGAGGCTTTGCAAGGGAGAAATCGCTATCAGCTTTTCCACGCCCCCCACTACCCCGAATTGGGCATACTGCTGCCAGATCTGAAACTGGCGGAGTACCTCGAATCCCACGATTTGACTACCTCAGAGGTGTATGATCAATTGGCAGAGAAATGCCAGGATCACAATTTGCTCACGCTCGGATTTGATCTCTACGAGCTTTCTGGCTCGCCGCATAGGTTCCGAAATCTGGTGGCAGCGCTTCTCAAATTGCAAAAAGAAGGAAAAGCCCGTGTGCTTAGCCCGGAAACAGTCGCAAATTGGGATAGAAATGGCGGACAATTAAGCATAGCCGACTTTGATTCCATCCATGAAAAAAAGGATACCGATCCCTGGCTGGAGAATCATCTTCAAAGAGATGCATGGCTAGCTTTGTATAGCCAAAAGAAAATAATCTGGGAAAGCCCCTTTTTGCAGGATGCGTATTACTTCTTTCAAATGGGCAAAAAATACGATGGCGATCAGGAATTCCTCCAGGCATACCGCCATTTCCGCTCTGTCCTGGCGGACAAAAATTTGAAAAGTTCAACCAAATCGGTTTGATTAGCTCATTAATTCACGATTTAGCATTTATACAATATGTTAGTAGCAGAAAGCGGTTCCACCAAGACAGAGTGGCGATTTATCAAGGATGGAAAGGTCAAGCTCGAATTTAACTCGCCCGGCATCAACCCCAATGTATTGGAATCTGATGCGATAGAGGAGATTTTCCGAAATGCTTTTGGAAGTCACCTGACAAGCCTGGACGTAGGAGAAGTATATTTCTATGGGGCAGGAATTGGCTCGGCCAGCCAAAAGGGAATCATTGGAGGGATTTTGCAAAAAATCCTGCCGGGCGTGGTCATCTATGTCGAACATGACATCCTGGCCGCAGCCAGAAGTACCCTCAGAGATGAAGGCATCATCTGCATCCTCGGCACGGGTTCCAACTCCGCCTATCACAAAAATCACCTCCTGGAATCCAGTTTAGGAGGCCATGGCTATGTCTTTGGGGATGAAGGCTCGGGTATGGACCTGGGCAAACATTTGATCAAAGGCATCCTGCAGGATGATTTTCCGGAAGCCATAAAAAAATATGTCGAGGAAGAAACGGGTAAATCTGCTTACGATATCAAAATACGGGTGATGCACTCTTCCAAACCCAATGTGCGGATGGCTGAGTTGGCAAAGCTGATAGGAGACCTTATCGATCATCCTGAAATACAGGAAATGGTCACTCAGAGATTTGTAGCCTTTTTGGATACGACTGTTTGTCGCTATCCCGATTTCGAAAATCTTTATGCAGATTTTGTGGGATCAGTGGCTTTCTTTTTCCAGGATCAACTTGCCAAAGCTTGTGCGCTGCGCAATGTAAAATTGGGTCAGGTCGTTAAAGACCCTGTAAACAAATTGGTGGAATGGCATATCAATTTGTATAATCAGAGGGCGGCGGACTAGTGGGCAGTGGGCAGTGGGCAGTGGGCAGTGGGCAGTGGGCAGTGGGCAGTAAAGATTCGGCAGTTGGTAATCCTTTAATAAAAAAAGCATGAAAAAGTCCTTTTTGTATGTGATTCTCCTTGTATCGCTTCTTGTCTGGCAAAGTTGCAAGGAAGATGATCCTGCGGTTCAGTTGACTGAATTCCATTTTACGGCCCGTGTCGACGGGGATTCTTTGACTGTAATAGATCAATCCACTGTCCCAGGTGGCCTGGGTTATTATGCCGATAAAGATTCCATCGGCATCGATGGTGTCAACTGTATTGTGAGCTACCAGTCTCAGTTCAGAGACATCGCCAATGTCAGCTTTCAAGGTGTTTTCTTCACCTTTAACCGCTATTACAATGGCGAATGCGCCAAAGAACCTGAAGATTTCAGGACGCTTTTCCAGCCTGAACTACAGCCTGTGGCTGATGGCGAAGGCGTAAGAGGCTGGATTTTCCAGTACCGGGATGATGCAGGCAAGCTGTGGAGCACCCTAAAGGGAGATCAAAGCAACAACCGCCTGGAGATCAAAAGTACCGAAAGCATCACAGATGATGCCCGTTTTGGCTTCAAACGCCAAAAAATAACCGGAACCCTGAATTGCTCAGTCTACGATGATAACAACAACAGCCTGGAAATATCGAATGGAAAATTTTCCATTTACATCGCATCTTATGATTGGTGAGTCGCGTTTTCCTGCTGAAAGCGTAATTTTTTTTGACATTAAGCTGGTTTTTCATAGAAAAACCAGCTTACTTTATTTTCAGGCAGCAGGGTTTTGGTTAGTTTATTTTTAAAATACCTAAATCCTCCTTTTCATGAAGAAATACACACTATTTTTTGCCTTTTGCAGCCTCCTGGCTGCCTTTTTCCCTATTCAGCTTTTTTCCCAATGTAGCAGTGGCCAGCATGAAGTGAAAGTCAGCCTTGAAATCAATGGCGCCTGGACCAAGCTGGGCTGGGATATGTTTGACATACAAGGTAACCCTGTGATGTCCCGGCTCAAAATGCCCTCTAATTCCTCCAACAGCTGGGTATATGATTCTGCCTGTGTGGCCACCAACACCGTCTTAAAATTTCGCATTTTTGATGGAAAAGGCTTTGGCCTTTGCTGTGAATATGGCGATGGCACCTACATCGTAGAGGTAGATGGGCAGCAGGTCGTCCGGGGAGGTGCTTTTTTCCGCCCTGAAGAAAGCTTCATCTTTCAGGTAAACAAACCCCAGGTCGACGCCAACCTGCGCGAAATATACCTGCAAGACACCCTTGCAAGCTATGTGCATTGGATTCGAGGTCGCGTTTACAACAGCGGGCAGACGCCTATCAGCTCCTTTCGGATCAACTGGACCATCGGTCAGGAAGGCGTGCGCAGCCACGAATACAGCGGGCTGAACATACAGCCCGGAGAAGAGTTCAAATGGACACATCCCTATGGTTGGGATGCCAGCCAAATGGGAACATTTGGATTCAAAAGCTGGATCAGCGAAGTAAATGGCGCAGCCGACATGCTTGCTGCCAATGACAGCATCGCGTACCCGATCCTGATCTACAAACCCCTCCGCAACGTGCTGACGGAATATATCACCAATTTTTATTGTGGTCCCTGCGCCGACTGGATGCACGCGATCAAAGAGCGGGTAAATATGAATCAGTCCTTTGCCTTTGCTTTGGGCATCCATTCTGATGGATGGGGAGGGCTGGATGTCTTTTACCTGGCAAGCCCGGTGGACAATAAAGGTCGTTACGACTACTATGGCGTCAGTTCGCATCCCAATGCGCGTTTGATGGGCTTATCGCCAGGAAGTTATCCCGCCAAGCACATCACCACCAGCAGGCTGCAGGCTGAGTCCCGGTTAGCATCCCCTTTTGAAATCAGCGTGCCCGTGGTCAGCATGATGGGAAACCAGCTCAGCTACTCCGCAGAAGTCAGTACGCCCAATGGGCATTCAGAAGGGAATCTTGTGGTGCATGTGGGCATCGTGGAGCGCCATGCCGAGTTGCCCACAGTGCAGCCCAATGGGGAACATGGAGGCGATTGGGTGATGCGGAAAATGCTTCCCGACTACAACGGAACGCCTGTCAGCAGCAGCTGGACAGCCGGACAGACGCATCAGGTGCAGGGGAGTTTTAACATCACCAATGCCCTCAATAATGACAATTTGGGTGTACTGGTATTTGTGCAGAATAGCGTGACCAAAAAAATCTACAACGTAAATTATGCCCCTGTCAAAGGACCCGATACCAGCATTCCCAGCACAGGTATAGACAATCCTACCGCCCTGCGGCAACTGAGCGTATATCCCAATCCTGTCCAGGAGACACTCTTTGTGGAGACAGAGCTGAGCGCTGCCAGCCAGATCAGCCTACGGCTGGTCAATGCACAGGGACAGATCATTCGCCAATTGGCGCATCCGGCAGCAAGTGGCAGCCAGGCGTATCGCCTGGAGGTGGAAGGTCTGGCGAGTGGGTTGTACTTCCTCAGCATTTATGCTGATGGGGTGCTGGCGCATAGCCAGAAGGTATGGAAGAGGTAAAGTGTACTTTTAACGGAAAATGCTCACTAAACTTGAATAAGTCTGGTGAGCATTTTTCCTTTTTATACTTCGCGTGTGTGGCAGTTAAATTCTACGCCTATAAGTTAATTCAGAGAAATGGATTTTAAAATTATTATTAACATAATCCCAAAGGCTGTGGAAAGTTTTTTTCATCCATTTCAATATCTTTAAAATACAGGCCTTCCTTTATCAATATTTTAACAATTTTTCAATCAGTCCTTCATGAAGTCTCTGGACTATCTGAATTGAGTGAAAGTTTTGTAATTATTTGATAAAAAGCTTTTGCGAAATTTCTTTCCCCTCCGCCTGAAGGCGGACGATATACAAGCCCGCAGGCAGCGCCCGCTCTCTCAAATCCCAGCTGATGCTGTGCATGCCTGAAGACTTTTTCTCCAGTCCTTTATCCGCGACCAGCCTTCCCTGATAATCCATCAGGCTGAGGCGAATATCCGCACTTTGTGCCAGTTTGAGCTCGATGTGGAGCAAACCATCCGAAGGATTGGGAAAGGCAGCGAAACGGCTATCAAACTGATTTTCAGGCGAAAGGCCCACATTGATCAGATTGGGTTTGGCAAATTTTTTGGTTGTGTAGAGTCTGTATTCGCCCGGATTCAGGCCTATATTGGCCATGGTATTGCTCACATTGAGAGAGTCTCCTGTGAAAAATTCATACCATTTGCCCGTTTTTTGGAAGTTGGGATTGATCGTCCCAAAGGTCACCCCAAAGTTGCCGATGACAATCACATCCATGTCGGCATGGTTGATCTGAATGCGCTTCATTTTGCCATTGACCTGGAGAGAAAAATCAGTGGATTCGAATGCAGGCTCGGCGATGCGGAGCTGAGCGAGAGCGGAATAAACCTGAAACAAACGCTTACGCGCCGGATCCCGGTAATAATTCCAGCGAATCGGTTTGCGCCCTGTACGACCATTCTGGTCGATATCCACTTCATATCCCAGTTCTCCGAACTGCCAGATCATCTTGGGGCCTGGCACAGTCAGCAAAAAGGTGGCTGCCATCTCCATGCGCTCAAGACCTGTTTGCAGGTTTTTGATGTTGTAATTGCCGCTGCTGTTGCCATAGGTAATGGCTTCAAACATGAGCCTTTGCTCATCGTGGCTTTCCATATATCCGACAACATGCGGATTATTCCAACCCCTGTTTTTGTAAGAAACCCAGTTGAAATCACCCGGCGTATAGCCGATTGCTGCATCTTTGTAATCAAAGTGCGCATTTCCCCACAGCATCAGGCCATAATTTCCCAATTCTTTTTCCTCTGCATTATCCGCCAAATGCTCCAGGATCACATAGGAATTGGGGCTCACCGCCCACATGCTGTCAGCAATGGCTTTCAGGTAAGCGACGCGCGTTCCATCGTATTGGCCCCAGGCGCCGGTATTGCCGAGGGTGTTTTTCTGGGTAAAGCCTTTCGAAAGGTCAAAGCGAAAGCCATCCAATTGGTATTCCTCCAGCCAATGCTTCACAAAGCGAAAGACAAAGTCCTGGGTTGCCTGGCTTTCATGGTTGAAATCATTTCCTACATTGAAATCATGTTTGGGAATGGGATTGAAAAAAGGGCTGTTGGCAGCGGGCCTGTTATTGGCATCGTCCCACCACAACTCAACCCATGGATTTTGCCCAAAAGCGTGATTCAGCACTACGTCCACGATGACGGCTATGCCACGGCTGTGGCACGTATCTACCAATGCCTTGAGGTCAGCGGCAGGCCCATAGTATTTGTCCACAGCAAAGAAAAAAGAGGGATTATAGCCCCAACTGTCATTGTTTTCAAACTCATGCACAGGCATCAGTTCCAGGGCGTTAAAACCCAGTTTCTGAATATAATTCAGGGTATCTATCAAGGTCTTGAAGTCATGGGCTGCAAGGAAATCGCGCAGGTGCATTTCATAGACCAGCAAATCGGTATTCGAAGGTTTCTGAAAATTGCTGTTTTGCCACTGATACGGCTGCTGAGCTGTCTGAAAAACAGAAACAATGCGGGTCGTTTTCCCAACAGGATATGGCTTCAGATTGGGGTAAGTAGCGGCGGTGATGTCCTTGTCTGCCCAGGGATCGAGGATTTTTTCGGTATAGGGATCGGCGATCCTGAGGCTGCCGTCTACCAGGTATTGGTAGGCATACTCGGTGCCGGGCGTCAGGCCGCTGATTTCCTTCCAGTAATGATTTCCATCCGGGCTGCGGTTCATATAATTGAGGTCCGCAATTTCCCAATTGTTGAAATCACCGATCACAAAAGCATAGCTTTTGAGGGGCGCATAGAGGGCAAGAACAACGGTCGTATCGTTGATGTAATTGATGCCATCTCTGATGCCTGCGGGCAAAGCTGCCACGGGAGGATTGGGATTGCGAACATATATGCTGGTTGAATCAACCGATGTGCTCCCTCCTGCTTCTGCAATGGCCGTGATGCGGTAAAAACCCACATTGGTGGCATTGAAGGTATAGTTCAGCGAATTCATCGCTGATTTTTGGACTTCTACCTGGTTGACCAGCAACCTGAGCGTATCGGCGCCACTGCCGCCGAGGATGATATTGAGCGTGCCGCCCTGGTTCAGGATATTCTGCGGATTCGCAGGATTCAAAATGACCACCCCCAGGCCTGCCTGGGCTACATTGACAAACATATCGCTTCCATCGGAAGCCCGGCCCACCGTATTTCCGGGGCCATCTCTAAAAACAAAAGCCAGCATCTTGATGGTATCTGCCATCGGCACGCCATAGTAATTGCGGATGTGGTATTTCAGCTGATAGCGGTCATTGCCGAGGGGCGTCATTTTCACATTGGGATCGGTGGTTCCCCAGGCTGATTTCACAAATTTCCAGTCCGAAGGAGAGGTGCTTTTATCGGTGATCACACCCGTATGGGCGTAGACATCGCCGCTAAAGCCGGCCAGCGCGCCATTGCCCAGACTCGCATCATAGATGATGGTGACGGTGTCATCCGCTATCGGCAAAGCAGGAATGGTGGTGATCACCTGAGCTTGCATACTGAGCACAAAAAGAGAGCTCAAAAAAAGAAGAAAAGAAGCTAAATGTATTCTCATAAAAATCATGATTTGGGTAAAAAGTTTAAGTAGTGTTGATCGAATCCGAATACGCTTTTTGGCGAAAACGTTTACGTTTTACTCGAAAACGTTTACGCCGGTATTGCGTGGCTTTTTTGCTCCTAAATTAGGTTTTTTGCGCTAGAATCAAAGCTTTTTGATTTTGGATGGTGGGAGATATGAGAAGAATGGACGCTGATCTACACTCATTAGGATGATTTTTAATGTTTAGGGAATAGTTTAGAAATTTTCAAATAGAATCATGACCTTGCGCATCTTTTGATTCATCCAGCTTAGCGCGTCGAAATACATGAAAGGAATCGCCTACTACATTTCACTCCCCTTTATCTACCTGGTATCGCTTTTGCCGTTTTGGCTGCTGTACAGCTTGTCTGACTTCCTTTTTGTGATCGTGTATGGCCTGGTAGGCTACCGCAAAAAAGTAGTTTTTTCCAATCTCCGGAATTCCTTTCCGCAAAAAAGCGAAGAAGAGTTGAAGCGCATTCAACGGAAATTCTACCGATACTTTTTCGACCTGATAGTCGAAACCCTCAAAACGCTTACCATCTCTCCCCGCCAATTGCGGAAGCGGATATCCCTCAGGGATCCCTCTATTTTCCAAAAATACCACGAGCAAAACCAAAGCATCATCATAGTCATGGGGCACTATGGAAACTGGGAACTGGGCGGCGCCCGTTTTGCGCTTGAGCCTTATCACAAACTCTTTGTGATATACCATCCTTTGCGCAATAGATATTTCGACCAGCTCATTTATAAAATGCGGACCCGCCTTGGCAACGGCTTGTATCCGATGAAAGACACCCTCAGAGGGATGCTTGGCAACAAAGACATAGTGACAGCAACGGCTTTCATTGCCGACCAATCCCCTTCTGTGAAGGGGGCACAATGGTTGGATTTTTTGAATCAGGACACGCCTTTTTTCACAGGAACAGGAAAAATTGCCAACAAATTAAGCTATCCGGTAGTCTATGCTTCGGTGAAGCGGACAAAACGAGGCCATTACGATATATGCCTGGAAGACCTGGCGCCTCACTCCAGCAAGCTGGAGCCAGAAGAAATACTGACACGCTTTGCCAGGAAGCTGGAAGAAGATATTCGCGAAATGCCAGAAATCTGGCTTTGGTCTCATAGGCGATGGAAACACAAAAGAAAAGCAAATGAGTCAACGGAAAAGCATGCTTAAAGGGAAAAAATTAATTTTAGCAACAAAGCCTTTTGCGGTGGAGAACAGGGGTAAAAGTTGGCTTTATACGGTCTCAACCCTTGTATTTTTGATTCTCAGTATCATAGGTGCTGCATCTCCTTTTCACTTTGTGATCAGGCTCGCCTTCAGCTTGCTGACGGCTTTGTTGCTGGTGCGATTATTCTCCATCTATCACGATTTTCTCCATAAAGCCATCCTCAAAGACAGCCTGCCTGCAAAAGTGATTTTCACCTTTTATGGCTACTATACCCTCAATCCGCCAGGAATCTGGAAGCGATCTCATGACTACCACCACAAGCACAATTCCAAATTACACACTTCCAGCATCGGTTCCTTTCCCATCATTACCCGGGAAGAATACCTGGCGCTTCCCCAATCCGGGAGGTTTAGCTACCTCTTCATCCGCCACCCTTTAACCATCCTGTTAGGCTATCTTTTTGCCTTTTGGTGGGGCATGTGCATGCTTTCGTTGATCAGAAATCCTTCAAAACACTGGGGCTCAGCCATCGCCATGATCGTGCATACAGGCATCGCATTCTGCTTTGTACTCTTCAGTGGATGGGCCAGTTTCTGGTTTGCCTTTATGATTCCGGCGCTGCTCTCCAGCGCCATCGGCGCCTACCTTTTCTACGCCCAGCACAACTTCCCGCAAGCCAGCTTCCGGGAAAAACAGGACTGGAGTTATGCCCATGCAGCCCTGCACTCCTCCAGCTATATGAAGATGAATCCCGTCCTCCGCTGGTTTACAGGCAATATTGGCTACCACCATATCCACCACCTCAACTCGCGCATCCCCTTTTACCGCTTGCCCGAGGCACACCAGGCCTTTCCTGAATTTCAGGTGGTGAGCACGACTTCCTTACATCCCCGGGATGTTTTCCATTGCTTACAGATGAAAGTCTGGGATCCTGAATTGAAAAGGATGTTGAAGATGGGGGAGATTGGGGGGTGATGTGGGAAGAATTGACGCTGATTTACGCTGGTTATTATGGTCTGATTATGTTGAAAGATGACTGAGGGAAATAGCTTCTTAAACATAAAAAATCATAACCATCTGCGAAAATCTGCGTCCACTCTTCATCTCATCTGCGAAAATCTGCGTCCACTCTCCATCTAAACTTTGCAGGCTTTAGGATTTTTTGGATATTGAAGGTAAGTACGGGAATTGCCTCACCACACATTGAAAAAAATGCCTGACAACCAAGACGATATTAAACAGCTCCTCGACAAACTGGAAACCCTATTGAAAAGGCAAGACGACTTTTCACGGGAAATTAACAGTTTACGCAGTGAAATAAACAGGCTAAAACCCGCTGAAATACCAGAAACTGTTGCAAAAGAGACCACTTCCTCTCAGGCAAGCCCACAACAGACGGCAAAAGAAGCCCCGAAATATGCCGCTCCGAAAGTAAATAGACCTCCCAAAATCAAACAAGACCTTGAAAAGTTTATCGGTGAAAACCTCATCAATAAAATTGGCATTGTCATCACCATAATTGGCGTAGCAATCGGAGCAAAATATTCTTTTGAGCATGACCTAATTAGTCCTATCACGAGAATCATCCTCGGATATGCAATGGGGATAGGGCTCTTAGGATTTGGCATAAAACTGAAGAAAAAGTATGAAAGCTACAGTGCTGTACTGGTAAGCGGAGCTATTGCGATTATGTATTTCATCACCTATTCTGCTTACAGCCTCTATGGGTTGATTCCGCAAGTTGTTGCATTTGCCCTGATGGTGGTTTTTACTGTTTTTACGGTTGTGGCAGCGATAAATTACAACAGACAAGTCATCGGTCATATAGGATTGGTGGGCGCTTATGCGGTTCCATTTCTGCTCAGTGAAGGCTCTGGAAAAGTGGCAATCCTTTTTAGCTATATGGCCATTATCAACATGGGCATACTTGCCATCGCATTCAAAAAATATTGGAAAGCCCTTTACTATTCTTCTTTCGGTTTGACCTGGCTCATATACTTCTCATGGTACACAACAAGCTATCAAACAGCTGAACATTTTGAATTAGCGCTGATCTTTCTTGCCCTGTTCTTTGCCACATTTTACCTTACCTTTCTTGCATACAAATTGCTGCAAAAAGAGAAGTTTGACATGGGCGACATTATATTGCTCCTGGCAAATTCTTTTATATTTTATGGCGTCGGATTTGCTGTTTTAAGCGCTCACGCAACAGGAAGCCAGTATTTAGGGCTCTTTACCCTGGGCAATGCACTTATCCATTTCATTGTGAGTGCCATAATTTTTAGGCAAAACCTTTCAGATAAAAATCTGATACACCTTGTCTCAGGATTGGTTTTGGTTTTCATTACCATCGCTATTCCTGTTCAATGGGACGGAAATTGGGTAACGCTCTTATGGGCAGGGGAAGCTGCATTGCTATTTTGGATTGGCAGAACGAAAAATGCGCCCATTTATGAAAAACTATCCTATCCGCTCATGGCCCTGGCATTCCTCAGTATCGCGCACGACTGGACGACTGTATATGGCCATTACTACCCTGGAAATCCAGCATCAAGGATAAGCCCTTTACTCAACATCCATTTTCTCACTTCCCTTTTGTTCATTGCAGCTTTTGGATTTATCAATTTCCTGAACCAAAGCAAGCATGATACGCCTCCCATCATCTCCCCAAAATGGCTTTCAAAAATCATTTCCTATTCCATTCCTGCCATTTTCCTTATCGCCCTTTATTATGCGTTCCGCCTGGAAATAGCAAACTATTGGGATCTAAGCTACAAAGATGCGCTGCAAACAATTAGCTCCCTCGATTTGAAAAGCTTCCAAACAATATGGATTATCAATTATTCTTTGTTGTTCGTTTCCATCCTCTCTTTCCTGAACCTCAGGAAATTAAAAAATCAGCAGTTGGGGCTGATTACTCTTGGCTTACAGAGCCTGGTCATCGCAGTCTTTTTGGTTCAAGGACTTTATCTTCTCAGCGAACTGCGTGAAAGCTACCTGGAAGCAAGGCTATCAGCGGAGGCTCAAAAGAGCATCTTTTATATCGGCATCAGGTACGTTTCATTTGCCTGCTATGCCCTGGCCATCCTTTCCTCTTATCAGTACGTTCGCCAGGCATCTATCAGCCGGAACATCAAAATAGCCTTCGACTTCTTGCTGCATATTTCCGTCCTGTGGATCATCAGCAGCGAATTACTTAACTGGATGGACATCGCAGCATCCCAACAATCCTACAAACTGGGCTTAAGCATCCTCTGGGGGATGTATTCGCTCTTCCTCATAGGCTTAGGAATCTGGAAAAAGAAAAAACACCTGCGAATCGGAGCTATTTCCCTATTCGGACTTACGCTGCTCAAACTCTTCTTTTATGATATTTCTCACCTGGATACGGTGGCGAAGACCATTGTATTTGTATCGCTGGGGGTATTGCTGTTGATTATTTCCTTTTTGTATAATAGGTATAGGGGGTTTATTTCTGAGGAGGATGGGGGCTGAAGGGCTGGATTTGGAAAAGATCACAAATAAGGAACGCCAAGTTGAAGAGGGGGAGTTGACGCTGGTTTACACTGGTTAAACTGATACAGACAAATAAACAGGTGTCAAAAACAACGCTCTTTAACAGTGAAAATCAGTCAAATCAGTGAGAATCTGTGTCTATTCTCTTTTTATTGGAGCTACTTATTTTCAAGCTTTCACTCAGGCGTCTTATGGAAATGAAACGATGGAGGCGTGGAGGTGGGGAGACAGTATTGGTATCGTAAAAATGGGGTGAGGAAAACTTTGCTGACTTTGGGAATTTTTGGATATTGGAGGGGAGTTTTGGAGCCTATTCAAGAAATGATACTCTTTCACAAAAAGAAAAATCAAGCATGGAAAATGTAAATTTATTTGCGGCACTCATAGGAGTTTTGGCAGGGGTGGCAAGTTCGTTTGTTTCCCATTTTTTTCAAATTCGTCTGGAAAGGCATAAAAATCAACTTGAATCAGAAGTCAATAGGAAGAATGAATTTAAAAAGGAAATAGCGAATGCTGTTCAAATCATCATGTCAATGGTACAAGAGATTTCCTGGGTTTCCTGGGAGGTATCAAAAGGAAAGGCTGAAAAGAGCAATGAGTATTTAAACAAATACAATGGAGCGGCAAAAGAGAATTTGAGCAAAACCAGTGCACACCTGGCATTAATCGCTGCAATTGATTTGCCTGTATATGAAAAATTGAGAAAAATAGCACAGGAAGTCTATGACCTTGACCTGGAACTAGCGAATAGTCTGGTAGATTTCATAGACCAAAAAGTGGATATTGACCATTTTTCAACCCTAAAAAAGAAGGTTTTATTGGTCGAAGAAGAACTGCCAAGGCAGTTTGCGGAAATTCTTAAAACGGTGGATCAGGGGTAAAAGACAGGATCGTTCAAGTAGAAATAGATTGTGCATAATTAGAACAAAACCAAATGGAACTACCAAAATATCATGAGGCCTTCATTCCCGTATTAGAAACACTCAATACTGCCGAATCTCTAAATAGCCGGGAATTAGCATCCCGGGTCCGGGATAATTATTACGCTGGTTTGCCTCAGGAATTACTTAATCTAAAGACTAGTTCTGGCGCCAATGTTTTGCTTGATAGAATCCTTTGGGCTAAATCCTACCTCAAAATGGCAAAATTTGTTTCTTATCCAAAAAGGGGAAATGTTCAAATTACAGAAAAAGGAAAACGGATTTTAGAAAAAGGGAAGTTGTCTTTACAGGACCTCCAAAACGACCAGGATTTTATTAATCACCGGGAATCTGTAAAAAGTAAAAAAGAAAATGAGATGGAGTTTGACACAATTAACGTTGAGAATGCTTCCCCTCAGGATTTAATAGACTCTGGGTTTTCAACAATTGAAACGGAAGTTAAAACTGAACTTTTAGAAAAACTGAAAGAGATAGATCCATATTATTTCGAAAAGGTAATTCTTATCCTTCTTAAAAGTATGGGATATGGTGATTTCATCGAAACTTCAAAATCAGGTGATGGGGGAATTGATGGCATCATAAACGAAGACAAACTCGGACTTGAAAAAATTTATACTCAGGCAAAACGGTATAATGAAAATAAAGTGCGTGAAAAAGATATAAGAAACTTCATTGGAGCAATGAGCGGAGACACGAGTAAGGGAGTTTTTATAACAACATCAACTTTTGACGATTCAGCAGTTAAAAAAGCAAGAGAAGCACACCATTCAATAATCTTAATTGACGGGGCTAAACTGGTTGATTTAATGCATCAATATAATGTAGGTGTTCAGGTAAAAACTGTTTATGAAGTAAAAGAACTCGATAATGACTTTTTTGAATGGGAATGACCAGGCATGATTTTAGAAAATTCCCCCCACCCCATACCCAAACTCCCCCAAAATCCCCGCCCCCACCTCCGACCGCAAAAAATCCACAAACTCCCGCACCGCCTCCCCTTCCTTCAAAATCAGCAAAGCATGCGGAATCAGCCCGGCATCGGGCAGGGGGGACCAATGTCCCACCTCTCCCAGACCACCCCAGTAGCGGGCAGAAGCTGCCGTGAAGGCATAGTCCACGGCTCCTGATCGGATGATCTGGTTGGTGTGGCTGACGTTGTTGCCAAGGATCAAATGATCCTTGCAGCCCTCCCAAAGCCCCTGGCTTTGTAGCCATGCCTGTGCCGCCGCGCCATAAGGCGCGAGCTCGGGGGCTGGCAGCGCCAGCCTGCCTGGGCCGATCCTCCTCAGTAGCTGAGGCAGGCTGTCCGGGGGCACAGCCCCGGAAGACCAAAACATCAGTTGCCCCCAGGCAAAAATCGTGGGAGGCTCCTCCCCTATTCCCTCTGCATAGAGTTGCCGGGGAAAGGCTTCGTCGGCTGCCAGATAGAGGTCAAATGGCGCGCCATTGCGGATTTGGGCGTTGAGAGCACCGGAGGAGCCGAGGCTGATCGCTATCTTTTGGCCCGTTTGGGCCTCGTATGCCCGTTGGATGGCCTCCATCGGAGGCAGGAGATTGGCGGCGACGGCGATGCGCAAAGATGACTTTGAACCGAAAGTGCAGGCAGACAGCAGCAAACAGACAAGCAACAATAGCAGGAAGCTTTTTTTCATGGTTCTCTGACAATTTTTGTGGAGGAATCAAAAAGCGGGGTTGATCTAAATCTTTAGTGGAGTTTGCTCTTGCGCATGAAACACCCCTCGTCCTGGACGCTCCCCTCAAGGGGAGCTGACGATGATTGAAAGGCGTCAAACGCCTTCTGAGCAGCGCGAGCCCCCTTGAGGGGGCGATCTGGCGCAAGGGGTGTCAAAAACAAAAAGCACTGCTTTTATAACTCCACCAAAATCCTCGATGAATCAAAAAGCGGTTGCTTTTTTGTTGGAACATCCCCTTCCGTAATCGCCCCCCCGCATCAAGCTCGGGGCAGGCTTTCAAAGGGGCTAACGGTGAAAAGGAGGGGTAAAATTCCTCCAAAACTTACGTCAGGCCCCTTTGAAGGAAAGTTTAAGCCGGACTTGATCCGGTGGCTCGGACGGGGGATGTCACAGGACCTCCTTCATTTACTCCCCCTTAACCAATTTCACTTCCCAAGACCAGCTCTGCTCTTTGCCAAATTGTTTGGGTTGCTGTGTCAACAAGGCGAGCAGGCGCTGTTCGGGGCTTTTTCCCTCCCATTGCAAACGCAATTCGCAGAGGTAAACGCCTCCTTCTTTGCGTTCAAAGGCAGAGATGACGGTGACATTTTTCAGCTTGCCGGAAGATTTTGCCTGTTTGGCGAAAAGCAGGAAAGACTCCTGCGAGACAAAGGCTTGCGCGGCAAGCTGCTCGGCGCGTTCGCGAAACTGGGCATCCAGGCTGCTGTCCTGCATCAGGGCCATATAGCCCAGGACATCTTTCACTTTCTGCACAGCCCGCTGGCTGAATGAGCTGAGCTGGGGCTCGGTGAGCAATTGCCGCTGCATGCTGATCTCGAGATTTTGCATGGGTGCGAGATTTTCTCGCTCCCTGGGAGCGGCCTGACTCCAGGCGAGTTGAACGCCTAAGAGCATGACTATCAGCATATATATTCCTTTTTGCATCATTCCTGGGTAAATCGCAAAGCGATGATTTTATTCTTTTTGTCATATACCGTTTCCAGCACTTCTATCTGTTTGAGGCTTTCCAGCGGAAAGCTCAGTTTGTCGATGAACTCTTCTTTGTTCAGCATTTCCACGCCCATGCCCTGGTAGAGCTGAAAGATTTTGGCCTCGTCGCTAAACATCTCGTCCAGCTGTTTCCGCCGGTTTTTCCAATCCTTGATATTGGCGGTGGAAAAAAGATGGATCATCAATGCGTAGTCGTCGGTTTTCAGGGCGATCTGCTCGCCTTCCATGTCGCTGGGCAATATCCTCAGCAGGGTATCCCTGCGGTAGTAGGGCGCCTGCACGACCAGTTTGACCTTGCCCCTGGCTCCTTTCAGCACCAGACAGCCCTCTTCATCGCAATTCATGCTGATGGGGCTTTCATTTTCCTTCAACCAGATCACTTCGATTTTTTCGGCATCTTCGATTTTTTTCCCTGTATCTGCATCCACAAAACAGATTTCGTAGCGGATCGCTGTTTGTGAAAGCTGAGAAACCAGCAAAAATGCCATCGAAAAAAGGCCCAAAACAAGGACGGAAAGAACGATAGGTCGAAGGCGAAAAGCTTTTGCTGGCGGCGCTTTTTCCGCGGGCGGAAGGATGGCTTCCGGCTCAGCTATTTCTTCTCTTTTATTTTGCCTAAAAACAAAATCCTGCCAGTTGCGAAAGCCGGCGTATTCGCTCAGCAGGTTGAGCATATCTATGCGCGGAAGGCGTTCATTTTCGGTATTTTTGATGTGGGTGTAAAACCACTTTTCGCTAATCCTGCCTTTCACCCTGCCTTGCAGGGATTCCTGGAAATCCGTTATATCCTGGCCTCGCCAGGCTTCTATCGGCTGCTGTGCAGCAGGATGCTCAGCTCTGAAGGCTTCGCCCACAGCCTTTTTCAACGCATGAAAATATGTCAAGTCTTCTTCTTTCATCTGTACCCAAATAACGGAAAAAATCTGTCAATATGCGCTTGTAAAAGCGATTTTACGCTTTACAATTGTTTTACAAATGCCTTACAGGCGTTCTTCCTCGCTTCGAAAAAGCAATCCTGCATATTGGGGTCATGAAACAACAATTGCTTTTATCTACCCTGGCCGCCTGCATCCTGATCATGTGTGGCCCACAACTTCCGGCCCAGGCCATGGGCAATGCCGGCTACGACAGAATCACACGCCAATTGGCCAATAATGGAAGGCTTCCCACCGACCCGCCACAGGCGCCCGATCCCTCCACCAACCAGCAATATTTTAACATCAAAATCCATGCGCTCTACAACCGCCGGGCCGATGCCCAGCTGGCCATCTTCAACCTGGTACAACTCGGCAAAACGGCCGAAGAGGCCGATACCATTCTCTATGGGCGCATCACGCGCTTTATGGAGGGCGCCATCCGCCTCGGTGTCAAAAGCGAGGACATCTATGTGGACATGATCTCGCAGATTCCGATCTATGAATTGGAGATGGAGAAAAAGCGTTTCAGCAAAAACTATACGGAGGTGCCTCGCGGCATAGAGGTGCAGCGCAACCTCCATGTGCGCTATACCAACGGCAAGCTGCTGGAGCGGCTGGTGTCGCTGGCGGCTCAAAATGAAATCTATGACCTGGTCAAGGTGGAGTATTTTGTGGAAAATCCCAGCCGGGTGTATGATTCGCTGCGGCAGGCGGCCATCGTTTTGCTGGATAAAACCCTGGCGGATTACAAAAAGCTGGGGGTGAACCTGAGCGATTCCTATCGCATGTTCAGCGAGCAAAAAGGGGTGACTTACCCCTTCGACCGCTACCAGGCCTATGAAGGCTTTGCCTCCAGCTCGGTCGAGGCACTCGGCAAGCGCGAAACGATCACGCAAGTCTATAAACCCAAAACGGTTTATTATGAAAAACTACCCGAAAGTAAATTCGATATCGTGCTGAATGCCAGCATGGTAGAGCCTGTGATTCAATATACTTACAGCCTGCACATGCGGCTCGATACGCCTCAGCGCCCTGTGGCGGAGGTAAAACAAGCACCACCTGCTCCGCAGGTGATCACCCAAACCAAAACGATCAAAGAAGCAGAGTTCTTTTTGGTGACGCCTGACGGCAAAATCCAATCCATGCTTAAAACAACCAACAATCAATAATTCTTCCCATGAAAAAGTCAATCTTCTTTATTTTCATCACCAGCCTTTTCTTCTCCTTTTCCACTGCCCAGCATGGCTACAATTCCGCCTCTGTAGGCATGGGAAAGGTCAGCGCCAGCAAATTCCGCGTTCCCAAATCCAATGAGATTCACATCACGGAGTATTTGAACTACCATACCCACAAGCTGCCCGCTCCGAATCCGGGAGAAATGGTTCACATGGATTTGCAGGTCAGCAAGGTCGATATGTATGTCAAGGCTGACAGACCTGATCGCCATCGGGTGCTGCAAATTGGATTTTCTACGCCGGAACTTCCCCCAGCCCATGCCCTGGCGGCTCCGTCCAATCTCTGTCTGCTGGTAGACCGCAGCGGCTCCATGCAAGGCGATAGGATAGAAACCGCCAAGCTGGCGCTCCAGAGCTTTGTGGAAGGCCTGTCTTCGCAGGACATCGTTTCACTCGTGGTTTTTGACCATGAGGCAGAAGTCTGGGTTAGGGCAAAAGAAGCGGGGAATAAATCGGAATTGATCGGTGCGATCAACCGCCTGGAGGCGCGCGGCTCCACCAATATGTCCGCAGGCGTGGACAAGGCTTGCCAGGAGCTGATGCGGAATTTTTCCGCCAACCAAACCAACCGAGTCATCATCCTGACGGATGCCATGATCAATACAGGGGAGCTTTCTCCCCAGGCGATCCTGGCGAAGCATTGCGATCCCCATGACATCAAAATGCAGGAGCAGGTAGACTTCAGCCTGATAGGCGTGGGAGTGAATTTCAACAATGATTTTGCGAGAACTTTCACCCAAAATCCTCATAACAGCATTCACTTTATCCACGACAGAGCGGATATAGAAAAGGTTTTTGTGAAAGATGCTGCCAGCCTCAAGGCGGTCGCGGCGCGCCAGGTTCAGCTGCAATTGTTTGTTCCGGATGTGGAAAGCCACTTCCGCTACAACAGCATCTTTGGCCTGGACATCAGCAATGCCCGCCACAGCTGGGAGCTCAAAGACATGAATTATGGCTTAACACAGGTGGCGCTCATCTCTTTTCAGCTAGGTGATATGTGCATGGAAGCGGATGCGCCCCTGGAGATCATCGCTGTGCTGAGCTATTTTGACCCTGCTTCAGGCGAAAAAGTCAGGCAAACACAAAAAATCAAGGTACGGCCCTACAACGCTCCCCCTAATTTCGAAGTCGAAAAGAATTGGGCCATCGCCAATCTCGCCCAGGCGCTCAAATCCATGAGCCAGTCCGTGGAGATGTATCCCCAGCAGGAAAAGGAACAGGCAAATGAGATCATTTCAAAAGCCATTCGGGAGATTGAATCGCAGCCGCGATTTTTGCGGGATGAGGATGTGGATTTTATGTATAAAATGGTCAAAACCTATCAGAAGGATTTGGCACTGGCTTTTGGGAAAGGGTAGGATTTACTGGATAATAAATAGATGGTTTATTTCAAGGGTTTGTCATTTCGACGAGTCTCCGAGGAGAAATCTCCTGAGGGATTGATAATCATTCTTTTATCGATCTCAGGAGATTTCTCCCAAAGCGTCGAAATGAACCGTGTTAAAAAGCAAGAAAAAAGGCAATATTTTTAGCAATTTTTATATTTCAGGTAATACTCATTGTCAAAAGCAATCCCTGATTTGACAAC
>JAUIGE010000023.1 GCA_030430205.1 Bacteroidia bacterium
ACCGGTTGCGCTTTGCCAGGACCTGACGATCAGCCTGGACGCAACGGCCGGTACCGCCAGCATCAGCTCCGCTGATATCAACAACAGCAGCTCCGACAACTGCGGCATCCAGAGCATGAGCCTTTCTCCAAGTACATTTGCTTGTGGAGATGTAGGTGCCAATACTGTTGGTCTGACAGTGACGGATGTCAATGGCAATACTGCCAGCTGCGCCGCAACTGTGACGGTTGAAGATGATACGCCACCTACAGCGCTCTGTCAGCCCTTTACTGTGGCATTAAGCTCAGGAAGTGGCTCGGGAAGCCTTGCTTCTTCAGATGTAGACAACGGTTCAAGTGATGCATGTGGAATAGCCAGTTTGTCTGTTTCACCAAGTACATTTGATTGTTCCGATGCAGGACCAAACACAGTGACATTAACAGTAACTGATGTGAATGGAAATACTTCCCAGTGTACATCAATAGTGACTGTAGATAATAGCCAATCCCAACCGGCAACTCTTGCTGAGCAAAATTGCAATGGCTGTGGCCAATTGCGGATATTCTATTGCCAGTTTGATCCTTCACCTGCAGATTTGAATGACTTCATTGATGGGACGCTTGATTTGAACGCGAACTATGGAGCAGGAAATACGCTCTTCTGGTATGACGATAACAGTGGATCACAGGGAACCGCTCATTTGGGAACGGGCTCTCAACCTTCGCCGCCAAATATGAGTACTGGCAATGCCAATTACTTCTATTGGGTTGCCCAAATTGACCAAAATTCAGGATGTTTGGGTGATGCTATTCGGGTACGGATTCGTGTTCGCAAAACACCAACTCCTGTCTTTAATTCTCCGCCAACTCCTTACTGTGAAGGTGGCTCCTTGAATTTGGTGAACCTGGTGGATGATCCTAACAATGTAGCAGATGGATTCGACTTCTATGATGGCGATCCAAATGGGGGCGGGAGCCTGGTCGGAAGTGCGACGGCAACAAATGGTTCGGTAAATCCAGGTCAGACAGTGTTTGTAACTCCGCTTGTGGGTTCCAATACCTATTGGGTTGTTGCGACCAATAGTGGTGGCAATAATTCAATCTCTTGTCCTTCAAGCACAAGCATGACTTTCATAGTAAGTCCGGCACCTGTCCTTGATCCGATAAGTGATGTTACTGTATGTCCCGGTGACCCTTTGAATGTAAGCTTTAATTCTACCCCTTCATCTGGTGCCACCATCATTTGGATGAACAGTAATCCATTAATTGGTATCGGAGGAACAGGTACTAATACCTTTGCATTCACTGCAGCAGCTAATAATACGGGTATGCCCATAGTTGGTACTATCAGCGTTCGGTCATTGGTAAATAGCTGTGCTTCAGCCCTTAAGACCTTTGATGTTACGGTAAATAGTAACGCAACCATAGATCCTGCCTCAAGCGTCAGCGTTTGTAGCAGCCAGCCCACTGGTTTAACACTTTCTACCCTTATGGGTAGCCCGCTTGCCGCGAGCTATGAATTGGTTGCAGTCAGTCTTGATCCAGGTTTGGTCGCCGCTCCTTCTAACCAGGCACCTGCTACGGGTTTGAATGCTACTGCTTTATCAGCTGATGTTTTTACAAATACAACTTCTGGTAATTTGGTTGCCACTTATAGCCTGCGTGCTACCACCGGAACAAATTGTGAAAGTGATCTGCAAAGTGTTACTGCCACGATTCTTCCGCAGCCATTAATTTCAGCTGGCCTGAAAGACACGGTATGCAGTGGACAGCCAGCGAATCTGTTGCTTAGTACGGTGAATACACTTCCCGGAACCAGCTTTAGCTGGTCGCCACAAAGTCTGCCTGCAGGCATAAGCCTCGTTAGCAGCAGCAGTCCGGGAACAGTGGTCACAGATATTTTGACCAACGGTACGGCTAGCCCAATTGATGTGACTTATGTGGTTACAGCCAACTCAGGAAGCTGTACCAGTGCTGTGTCAAGTTTCACGCTGAGAGTTGTACCCTTCCCAACAGTGCCTCCTACAGCTTCACTTGATGTTTGTGAAGACTATAACACGCCGGGCCAGGCTCTATTTGACCTAACGAGTCTGGATGCTGTAATTGGAGGTAGTTTGGCAGTGAATTATTTTACTGATCCAAACTTGCTTAACCCCATTTCTAATCCATCAAGCTTCTTAAGCGGAACTACCGTTGTATATGCTTCTGTAGTGAATTCTGGTGCTACCTGTCCAAACAGGACGGATGTAAGCCTCAACGTTATCAACATTGCGCAAGCAGTAGTGAGTAACAATACCTTCCCCTGTGGCAATGAATCCCAGGAAATCATCCCATCACCTGTTATTGGCATAAGCTTCAATTTCTATGATGGTGATCCTGATCTAGGAGGTTTGCTGTTAGGCTCGGGCTCATCTTATGATCCTATGCTTACTATTGGGCAAAGCCAGACCATCTGGGTCACAGCTACTGACGGTGTCTGTGAAAGCGAAGCTGTATCCGTAACGACAACTGTTAATCCGGTACCGACAGCAACTGCTTCTGCCTTGCTAAATAATGGTGGCCTCTGTGAAGGAGATACGCTCGAATTGTTTGGTAATGGAGGAGGCACCTATAGTTGGACGGGTCCAAATGGCTTCCTTTCAACAGCTCAAAACCCAACTATCAATGGGGTGAGCCTCAATGACAGTGGAAACTTTATCCTAACCGTAATGAATGGATTCGGTTGTATGGATAGTGACACTTTGCTAGTCACCGTTGACAGTACAGGCAATCCTGGAATGAATGGAACATTGACCATTGCTGCTAACGCTCCGCCAGTAGATCTGTTTGATTACCTTCTCGGTAATCCTGATATGGGGGGTGTTTGGGCAGGCCCAAGTGCACCTTACAATGGTGATCAAGGTACATTTAACCCGAACTTTATGTACTCTGGTCTATATACCTACACAATTCAGAACCCAGGTGGATGCCGAGACTCTATCCAGTTTGCTACTGTTTTGGTAAATGTTACACCTGTAACAGCGGTCAAACTCAGGGCCAAGGTGTACCTGGAAGGAGTTTTGGATACGACCAGCCTCCTGATGATCGATAGCTTGAGAAAAGGCGGAATCAACCCCGTGCTACAAACTTCGGAGCCATTTACCCAACTGGGCTATGCTCATGTCAATGGTGGTGGTAATGAAAGCTTCCCACTTGCACAACTCATGCTTTCTGGCAATAATGCGATTGTGGACTGGGTGTATATAGAACTGCGCGATCCTTCGGACAATACCCATATTTTGGCCACCCGCTCTGCGCTTGTTCAGCGGGATGGAGATGTGGTAGAATTGGATGGTACATCACCGGTTTGTTTCAACCGTGTCTCGCCAGGCTTCTATTACGTGGTAATTGGACATAGGAATCACCTGACTGCAATGACAGGTAATACTATCTTCCTGAATAGCTCAGGTACTATCAACCTGGACTTCACCACATCAGTCTTGCCAGTCTATGGTAGCAATCCAATGAAGGTCGTTGCTACTACCACTGTCGCTGGTGGAGTAAGGGTCCTGATTGGGGGAGATGCCGATGGAAATGGCCAGGTTCAGAACACTGATGATGTACTGCACTGGGCTCCTCAGGTAGGAGGCTCAGGTTACCTGAGAGCAGATTATAACTGCGATGGCCAGGTACAGAACAATGACAGGGTATTCTACTGGAGTCCGAATGTGGGTAAAGGTACCCAGGTACCCATCCGCTCAAACTAGGAATCTAGTGTAATCGAATTAATAAGAAAGGGCCACCGAGAGGTGGCCCTTTTATGTTTTTAAAAAACAAGGAGCAGTACTATTTCTTCCTGAAAAAGATATGAACAGGCGTTCCTGTAAAGTCGAAATGCGCCCTCAATTGATTCTCCAGGTAGCGTTTGTAGGACTCAATGATGTGTTGAGGGTGGTTGGTGAAAAAGAGGAAAGTAGGAACCTTTGCGTCTTTAACCTGCGTCACGTATTTGATGCTGACAATGCGTCCCCGATGAGTCGGTGGATGGTGCCGGGCCACTGCTGCCAGCATGACCTCATTCAATTCGTGTGTAGGAATGGTTCTTTGGCGATTTTGAAATACCCTTTCAGCTGCTTCCAGTACCCGGAGTACGCGTTGTTTTTCTTTAACAGAGGTAAACACCACAGGCACATCGGACATAGGTTCCATCCGCTCGCGGATTTCTTTTTCCATATCGCGGGCCGTATTGGTTTCTTTTTCTACCAAATCCCATTTATTCACTGCTATCACAATGCCCCGCATGTTTTTTTGGATAGTACCCAAAACCGCCAGGTCTTGCGCTTCCAGCCCCTGGGCTGCATCAATCAGCAGGATGGCGACATCGCAATTTTCAATGGCCCTGATGGTACGCAGGGTAGAGTAAAATTCAATATTTTCCTTCACCTTGGCCTTTTTACGAAGACCAGCTGTATCTATCAGGACAACATCATGGCCGAAAGCCTGAAAGCGTGTATCGAGGCTGTCGCGGGTAGTCCCCGCGATGGGTGTGACGATATTGGCCTCCCTTCCCAGGAGCATGTTGACCATGCTGGATTTGCCGACATTGGGTCTGCCTACCACGGCGAAGCGGGGAATGTCTTTGTCAAATTCCTGGGGGATATATTCTGGTAAATTTTCCACCAAATCATCCAGCAAATCACCTGTTCCGCCACCATTCATGGCCGAAACGGGGTAAATCTTATCAAAACCCAATTCATAGAAATCATAAATGAGGTCTCTCTGAGCGGTGCCATCAACCTTGTTGCTTGCCAGCAAAACAGGTTTTTTACTCTGCCTAATGACATTGGCGAAGTCACTATCCAGCGGCGTCAACCCACTCATGGCGTCCACCATGAATATCAATACATCGGCTTCTTCAATCGCAATATGCACCTGTTCCCGAATGGCCCTTTCAAAGACATCCTCAGAACCCACTACATAGCCTCCGGTGTCTATGAGGTTAAAAGATTGCCCACCCCACATCACCTGTCCGTAATTCCGGTCACGGGTAACCCCGCTGATATCATCTACGATGGCCTGGTTGGACTCTATCAATCGGTTAAATAAAGTGGATTTTCCCACATTGGGCCTGCCTACTATAGCTACTATTCTGCTCATTTAAATCGTTTTTGGAAGATTGTTTTTTTGTTTTTTCCAGTCTTTACGCTGACGTCTCTAGTCTCTGCTCTCTGCTCTCGCCTCCCGCTTCTCTCCCCCTAAGAATTATACCCAAAGTTATTCAAATGCCGGTTGTTGTTTTTCCAGTTGTCTGAAACCTTGACCAGGAGTTCCAGGTGAACTTTGTGACCCAGAAATTCTTCAATGTCCTTGCGGGCATCTATGCCAATGCGCTTGATCATTTTGGCACCTTTGCCAATGACCATGCCTTGCTGAGATTTGCGCTCTACGTGGATGATCGCACGGATTCGGGCCATTTGCTCCTCTTCTTCAAATTCTTCAATCTCGACTTCGGTGCTATAGGGGATTTCCTGTTTGAGCAGGTTGAATGCTTTCTCCCGGATCATCTCGGCTACAAAAAACCGCTCGGGTCTGTCCGACATTTGGTCCTTGCCAAAGTAGGCAGGGCCTTCTGGCAAGTGCTTGATAACGAGCTCCTTTAGGGAGTCAATACCGAAATTTTCAGTAGCAGAGATCGCAATTTGCTCCACAAAATCCCCTTGTGAAGCGACTTCCTGGAGACGTTTCATGGCTTTTTGGGGATCGGATAAATCAATCTTATTTAAAACCAAAATCTTGGGGATATTTGGTTTTTGGGAAAGTTTGATCACCTCCTCCTCGGGAAATTTTTCATCCACAGCGATGACCAACATGATCACATCGGCATCTTCTACTGCCATGCCCACAAAGGACATCATCTTGTCGTGCAATTTGTACTTGGGTTTGATCACCCCTGGCGTATCAGAATATACGATCTGATAATTTTCTCCATTGTCAATGCCCAAAATCCGATGGCGGGTAGTGGACGCCTTGGGGGTGATAATGCTGAGTTTCCGACCCAAAATGGCATTCAGGATGGTAGACTTGCCTGCGTTGGGTTTTCCAATGATGCTTACGAAACCCGATAAATGTTTATTTTCTTCCAAAACTTTTTAGTTAAGCTTGCAAAGTTAAACCAAATAGCGTAACTATGCACTCTCTTCGAAAGAAGATTCGATCTTTAACAAAAATATATTGAAAATATATCGCGGGGTGGAGCAGTCTGGTAGCTCGTCGGGCTCAGTTAATACTGTAGGTCACAAAGCCGAAAATAGCTTCTACTGAGCTGTTTTTATGAGGGCAGTGATCGCATGGGCTGCATAGGGAGAAATCCTTATGTGAATTCTGTCAAATTCGGGGAAGCCGTTAGTAGGGTAATCCCGAGCCAAGCCACGGAGCAATTCGTGGAAGGTGTAGAGACTTGATGGCAGACACCTGAATTCCGATTTATCGGAAAAGGTGAAGAGAAAGTCCAGACCACAAATGATTCCGGATTTATTCCGGGATGAGCAGCGAAAGCTGTAGTTGGTAAGCATAACCCGAAGGTCGCAGGTTCAAATCCTGTCCCCGCAACTAAACCCTTCAAACGCAATGTTTGGAGGGTTTCTTCGTTTTTGTGTCAGTATTTGTGCCAAATTACTGCCTCAAAACTCGGAATGAACCAGTCCAATCAAGACCATCCCTACAAACCTGCCAAGTTTATCGAAGCCGACTGGCGATGGTATATTGAGTTCCATGTATGGGACGAAATCAAAGGTAAACTTGTAAGAAAACGCTTCTCCAAAATCACCGGTGAGACGAAGGCCGAAAAGCGGCGAAACGGTAGGCGGATCGTCGCCCAAATCAATAAGATGCTGGCTGATGGCTATGTCATCAAGAAGCCGGAAGACGCAATTGTCCCAGAAAACAAATTGACAACACTTGAAGCCTTTCAGATGGCTGTCAAGGTGAAAGTAGCTGGAGGTGGAAAGCGAACCCAGCAGGCTTATGAAAGTTGCTATCGCATTGTTCGGGAGTGGATCGACAGCGCTCAGTTGTATGGGCTACCGATTGAGGATTTTGAGCAAAAACATGTTTTCAGTTTTTTGGATTGGTTGAAGGAAGAACGAGAAGTTTCTAATCGTACCCGAAATAACTATCGAGATTATCTGAAATCTCTGCTCAATGTGTTGATGGATCGGCAGATCATCCTAACAAATCCTGCCAGGAATGTAGGTAAGTTGAAAACGAAAAGTACCAGCCATGTTGCTTTTACTAAAGATCAACAAGCTGTTTTAGAAGATCATCTTCGGAGGAATGATCCTCACCTTTTCGATTTTACCCGCTTTATCTATTATGCTTTTTTGCGACCTGTCGAGATTACTCGGATCCAGGTAAAGCATATTGATTTGGAAAATCGATTAATTATGGTGCGCGCCGCCATGGCGAAGTCGCTGAAACAGCAACCCATCTATATTGTCAAACCGCTTTGTGAACTTATCCAGGACATGAACCTGGAAAACCTTCCTGATGAGACTTATCTGTTTAGCAGAGACCTGAAACCTGGCGATACACAGTTGCATCCCAACAGGGTAACAGAGAGACACAGAGCTGCTCTCGAAGCCACTCAACTCTATAATGGCGAACTGACGATGTACAGCTGGAAATATACAGGTGCATGCAATGCATATCGTGCTGGTATGGATATCAAAACCTTGCAAGCTCATTTACGCCATCATTCACTCGATATGACTGAAATTTACCTTCGATCTATGGGGCTGAGATCAGAGAAGGAATTGCAAGATATGGAATGGTGAGTAGGGGAGAGGAAGCCTAAAATTGCACTTGCATGATGGTGGAGAAGAGATATCCCCTTGCTACATCAATCGAGCTGATGCCCAGGTCATCTTTGACTTGCTCAACGGTTCTACCTTTATCAAACAGCTTGCGAGCATAATTGTGCCGGAAGGCATGGGTAAATAAGTGTTTCTGTTGAAGGGTCAATGGTTTGGAAGAAAGCAGCTGTTGCATATAACGGTTTGCCCTTCCGTAGGTGATCCCGTGCAAGTCGATCAGGTTGAATTCCAGGGTTTCTTTGGAGAGCGCAGATAGCCTTTTGTAAGGCAGGTACCGCCAGCGTTTATTCTTTTTTGCGAAGAATTTCAAAACATTAGTTTGAGAATCATATTCCCATTCGTCCAGGTACAACAACTCATTGAACCTGCAGCCGGTATCGTATTGAAATCTGAAAACTCTCCCCATGATGGGGTTATGCTTGAGAGCAGTTTTGTAGAGCTGCCGAAGGATGTTATTGAGTTCGGTATTGGTAAGTGGTCTGGGAGTAGGCATAAAGTGATGAGAATTCAGGGAGTGAATGATCCCAGGTATTGGGTGGGGCTCATCTTGCCAAGCTTGAGATCATAGCCATAGAGGTACACATGTTTGGGAGCCTGACTCAGGTCTGCAGGTAGGTTCAACCTTACCATTCCCTTTTGCTTGGGTCTGCTTGCATGCTGAGCAATGCAAATTTTAGTTTCCTCGTCCAGGACAAAAATGGCAAGCAAGTGATCGAAATCATCATCTCCAGATATAGGAGCAGTCCAGCTGATTCGTAAGCGATTATTTTGATTAAGCCGAATACTGGTATTCCGACAAGGCTGTAAGGATCCCTTCGAAAATCGAAGTCGCTGCCAATCGATAGTTGCTGAGCCATCTGAATGTCCAGTTACTGCTTTTGTATTCATCCCAATAAATAAGTTGTAGCCACTCATATTTTGAGCTACCTGTTGTAAGTGTTGGATGAGCAGACTTTTGACTGAAGCACCAATCTGTGAAAGCACTTTCATCCGTGCCCTGGAACGCAGCTGTGCAGGAGTTCTTGGGTTGGCAACTTGTTGAGGCCTGCTTCTGAAATATTCAACCCCTTTCCAGGAGGAGAAGATCAACTCTCCGGAGAGCTTTCGAATTTGAGACTTGCCTAATTCCTGATGTGTGGACATAAAAGGATGGGAAACAAAATGGTTGAGGAAATACGGATGTTGAGAGACCTGGTCGAAAATCGAAATGGGATGGGGGCGCCCGAGCAGACGCCCCCACAGAACCCCCATTCCAACAACCAAGCTTTATGCGGTTGCCATCCCCAGGTACTGGGTTGGTGACATTTCGCTGTTCAGTGGATTGCGGAAGTATAGATAAAGGTGAAGAGCCGTTCCTGAAGCCACATCGCTGATATCCAGACTCGCTGAGCCTGCTGTCTTCGCAAAGTCATCCTCGAGGGTGATGACCAGCTGGTTCGCGTCATTAATGGCTAACAAAGTACCCAAATCATTCTCGTCGGTATCGCCTACTGATGGCGCATCAAAGGTGATGGGCAATGCCCCTCCGGATGCCGTTCCTACTACCACATTGTCGCCTCCCTTCAAACTCCCCTGGGAGAATTTCAGAGAAGGCAGGTTAACCGTTGCATTACCGGTAGGGCTACCTGTGACAGCCCCATAATTGATTTTCGCAAAGAGGTTGAAACCACTCATCTTGGTAGCCTGCCGGTCGAGGTGCTTGCGCAGCACGTAGTTGGCAGATGAGCCGATCTGCGAAAGTTTCCGCATGATAGATCTGGCTGTCCGCTGTGCCGGCGAGTTAGGATTTGCCACTTCAGTGGCTTTTTGCTTAAAGACTGGAATACCTCTCCAGGTGGAGAAGGTCAGGTTTCCTGCGCTTTTGCGCAGGCGTTTGGAGAAAAGTCCGCTGTGAATACCCATGATTACAATTGGTTAAAGAAGCGCGAACCTTTAGGGATATGACATCGGGAGGGCCTTGACAAACCACCCCTGAAACTGATCTAGGCTGAGAATAAGACGGCCTTGGTATAGCGTTAACCTTGGCGTCCGCCGCGTTTTGATGATGAAATATAAATGAACTGCTCAAATGTACGGATGGCCTGATTTTAGGCCAAAAATCCTATGAACGAATTTTCAGGCAAAAGTGTGTTATTTTTCGTTCAAAGGAATAAATACTACCTTAAAGTAAAATTTTGTCGATTAAACCATGCGTAAAACTGAACTAGAACAAATAGCCAATCAATATCAGCAGGCCTGCCAGGCCGTGCCTAAAATACTTGCCACCTCAGGCAGGACGAATGTGTATTTCTATACACGGATGCCTATTTCGAAATCAACCTTTGAGCAGCGGCTCAGGGATGGGCGGTGGAAGCCGGATGAGTTGCGGTTGTTGGGGGAGTTGTTGTGATTAATCTTAATTTAGTCATTCCCATTTGATTGTAGATTATTAATGAAGTTTAATAAGGAATAGGTTATCGCATTTCTTGTTTCTTGAGAATCATTAGAATCAATTACCCCAAGTTTTTCTTGTTCCAAAAGTCTATTCCATTTGGATTGTATGAGTATGAATTCCGTCAAGTTTTCTTGATCTCCTTTAATTTCTTCATTAAGCAAATCAAATACCCTATCTATTTTACCCATAATAATAAGACTTCTGAATTCTTTCAATCTCCTAGCAGGAATTTTATTTTTTGTTGGAAATTTTGTTTTTGGATTTGTATTTTTTTCTCTTCCTTCTCTTTTCTTTCTCCTATTGAATTGGGGTAATTTTGTCTCTTTTTGGAAACCATTTCTAATCGCCCAAGCGACCAGTGGCTCAATATTATTGAAATTGAGCTTCTCCATGATATTCCTTTTGTGCCTTACGATTACAGCTCTTGACAAACCCGTAACTTCATTGATTTTTTGAACATCGTAACCATTTGAAATATAATGTAGCACCTGTTCCTCACGTGCTGTAAATTTCGGCAGGTCTTCCTCATTAAAAGAACTGTCAGAATTATGTTGGAAAAGTGAGATTTCTTTTTGATTTTTTTTGTGGGAAGATGGATTAGAGCTTTCCCTATACCCATTTTCGATTGCCCACACTACCAAGGCCTCAACATTTCGAATGTTGAGTTTCTGCATCACATTATTCTTGTGTGTTCTTATCACCGAATCAACCCACCCTGTAAGGTCTTTTATTTGAGGGACATTATAGCCATTTGCTATATAATTGAGTATATCAGCTTCATGGCGGGTAAAATTAGGTGAGGACTCAGTTAATTGCTCATTTTCAAGGAAGGTTTTTGTAACTAATTCAGAATAATACAAATTATTACTTGAAAGACTGTTAACTGCTTTTACTAGTTCTTCGGAGGTCTCTTCTTTCAAAATGTAGCCTTCTATTCCAGCCTCTTTAGCCCTTAAAATCTGATCATAGCTATTGTCAAAAGCGTATATCAGAGACTTCGATCCTGGCTTGTGATCTTTTAGATAAATTGCGATTTCTATGCCATCATCAGCTTCAAATTTCCTGGATAAATGAAGATCAATAACAAAAACATCGACTTTTTGGTACCTTATTTTTTGCCAGAATTCTTCCCAGTTGTCAGCAATAGCAACAACTTCTATATTCTCTTCTTTTGACAACAGAACCTGAAGTCCCTCTAAAGCCAATTTATGATCATCTAGAATAGCTACATTAATCTTTTTGTTAGCTGTTCTAGTTGATTCTTCATTACTAGCAGATTTTTTAGAATCAACAAAGTATTCATAAATCGATTTATGAATAAAGCTATATTCACCATCGGGATTTTGTTTTAATAAAGGTTTTATTTCAAATGCTTCCAGATCAACATTTCTATTGGACGCCAAAAGGATTAACTCCTTTGAGGGGATGTAATTATTGCCATATTCCGACATTCGCACAGCTATATTCTTAAAGAAAATATTCAGTTTTTCGTAATATCTTTTCTGGTTATATTTATCACTTGGGTACTTTTGTTCTGCATATTTATGAAGCCAGGCGGAAATAATAATGTTATATACTCTTGATTCATACTTGGCATCTTTGCTGGCCTTCACTAAGAGGTCTTCATTTGAGAGGAAAAATTGATAAGTAAAAAAGTTCTGGAGAAGATTTATCATACTCAAAAGGTTGGAGCCAATTTTTCCAGGGTATTTTTTTTGGAAGTATTCTTCTATCACTGGAGAAGGAGGAGCGCATAGATAGAAAACCTTGTATTGATTTCTAATGTCATTCTTTCCGCCTTTTTCATTATGTAAGGCGAGGTAGTTATTTGAACTGACTCCAAGCTTGAGTGTATCTGTTCTACACGTCATTACTAAAGCTTTAAAGTCTCTGGCAGTCGACGTAATTTCAATCAGAGTTTTTTCAAGATCATACAACAGACTTGGGTTTTCATCCAATCCATCAAGAAGCAAAATGGTATCTCTCTTATTCTTGACTTCATTAATTTTTTGCAGAGGATTTGTATCCCTAAGATTTAAAAAATATGTTTCGTGGTAATGTCTTTTGTTGAAGCGGTTTTGTTCTAATATCTTTTTTTCTAAAAGTAACAGGAATGAAGTTTTCCCAGCTCTGGCATCTCCTAAGACTAGGTTAAACTTACTAGAACTTTTATTAACAATACGTTCAATAAAAAATGGAATGATGGGCCATTTACGGATTTCAAGTCCTCCTTTATTGGACTCTTTGTAATATGGTTCAATATAATTTTGGAGTAATTTCTTTGAAATAGATTCTTGTTTCCTGCTTTTTTGAGTATTTCCAGATTCAGTATTGTCTTGCAAGTAAGACCTTATGGACTCTTTTCTAAATATTGATTGAAATTTATCGCCAATAATTTTTATGGAAATGATCTGATTCAAGATTCTTTTTAGATCAGCAACAAGGTTGATCCGAGCATTCAATAAATTTTTTAGTACACTATCCTTTTCGCCTACCTCATTTTTAGGTATAGTTCGAATCTGTTTGATTAATTCAATTTGAGTTTTGGTGTCTCCTTTGAGTTCAGCGAGGATTAATTTATTGGTATAGGAGTTCAGTAGTAGATTTTCCTTGGCTAAGGAACTTTCTCCATGCATATTGCTGGTAAGCTCTCGATCGAGGATTTGTTGAAGGGTTTCTCTGAATAAGATATTTGCTTTGTCCGGAAGTTTGTTGATCATTTTCCAACGAACTTCATCCGGAATTTTGCCTTCCCGAAACCATTTAATTTCAGTGAGTAGGGAAATGATTTGTCTATTTAGGATTGTTCCTGGGGCTGGGTGGGGATGGTTCTCTATTGCCT
This sequence comes from Bacteroidia bacterium, assembly GCA_030430205.1. Classification (GTDB taxonomy): domain Bacteria; phylum Bacteroidota; class Bacteroidia; order J057; family J057; genus JAUIGE01. The sequence continues at coordinate 13,105 of JAUIGE010000023.1, forward strand.
CTCCGAGTTTGAGTGTTAGCTTCCAGTATAATTGAGGATATATGCCGCAGGCACATAACCAATAGAATACTTTATGCGGTAAGATTTGCTCTAGTTCTTCGAGATTGGGGAAATCGAGGACCTTATTTTTTTTCAGGTAGAGCCAGTCATCAAAGTAATTGATCTTGATGTTGTCAAAGTCGTCTGCGATGGCGAAGAGCCCATTTAAGGTTGCGGGGGCTAAGTTGAAAAATTCTGATAGCTGATATTCAATGTAGTCCCAATCGCTTACTTTTTTGGCTGTGAGGATGCCTCTTTGCTCCCATCTTCCGAAAATGGAGGTAGCCCAGCCAAATAGGCCTCCCTCAATTTTGTCAATGAGTGCTTCTCCTGATGAAATAAGGATAAGGCGGGAGGTAGTGGAAATTTCATCTATTGAGAAATGCTGATCTTTTTTATCCCAACAATTTCGGGGATCTCCATCGAAGAAAAGGAAATGAGTAGATAGGCCTTCTTTACTCAGAGAGCCTAGTACATACTCCAACCACGGGATGATATGAGATTTTGCGTAGGTTCTGTCGATTAGGATAAGGTAATCTGGTCTTACCTGAATTTTTTTATGCAAAACGCTTACCTGTCCAGCGTTTTGGATGGTTTTTGCTATGGTGCCTGGAAGGTCAATAAGCCTGGTGTCCATTTCCTTTAACCCTTTTGTATTGAATGCATTACTTAACCTGAGTCCTTCTTCACTTCCAATAATTTCTGTTTTGGGTAACAGATCTACTTCGGGAAATGCCTTAAACGGTGGGCCTGCATTGCTTACCTTAGAACGGATATATCTCCAGTAATAAAAAATAAAGAAAGCAACAGCGACAAAACCAATTGCCCAGAGAGATAGAATAATGGGATTTATACTCTGTTCAACAAAAATCACATACGCTGTACTTGCCAATAATAGGATAGAAATTCCCACAATACTCAGGCGCACGCCCAAGCTTAATTTTGATTTAGGTTCCTTTATTGGCTTATCGAAAAACTCTTCTGGTCGTTTTAAGGGAGGTGATTTTTCGCCTTCTTTTACCCAAAAAGAAGAAATGATTTCTACCTGGAACAGCGTATGAAAAAGTTGTTGTTGCTCGGGTGTTTTGGAAAAGAGCGGATTCCAAAGATTCTCCAAATCTCTCAGCAATTGTTCCCTCTTTGAATTGGGTCCGGGTGTGTATAAGTCTGTGAATTGCTCAGCTACCCAAAGGGCTTCAGCAATTAAATCCGGACTAATCAAAAAGCCCCTTCGCCTGAGCAGCTGAAAGAAGTTTTCAAATGGGAGAATATGTAAGGCCTCTTTATTCATGAAGGTTTATCAGAAGAGATCTGTTTCATATTTGACCAAAACAGAATAGCTAAGTTGAAGGATGTATTTATCTGCATCGCTTAAGCTATCCCATTCGATTGGGTCCTGGGGATCAAATTCCTGGTACACATTGAGAACCTGGAGCCAGGATAGCAGATCGGAAGTAGAGGGTTTTTTATCTGTTTTACATTTTTCTCTTATTTCGTCAAAATGGTCCAATAGATATTCTATCTGAGTCCTATCGAAGCGGAAAGCTTTGGTTCCCGTTAGCCGGTTGTTGACGATCTCAAGGAGTTTTTCCCGGTTTGGGAAATCTATATTATAAAAGATGCACCGCCTTAAGAAGGCTCTGGGTAATTCCTTTTCTCTATTGCTGGTAACAATTACAATAGGGGAAAGATTTTTTGGGGCCTTGAATACCTTTCGGATTTCTGGCACTTCGAATTCCATTTTTTCCAATTCTGTCAAGAGGTCGTTTGGAAATTCGCGAGGCGCCTTATCGATCTCGTCAATAAGCACGACACTTCTTATTTTCTTCTCATGTGCAAGACGGATTGCTTCTCCCAATGCTCCGTATATGACGAATTTCTCAGGATCGTGCTTTTTGCTGGAATTCTCTTTGTCAGATTCCAGCATTGAAATTTTTGCCTGGTTGGCTAATGAGAAATGACTAAGGGAGTCATATCTATAGAGCAGGTCCTGCCCAATGGAGTTATGCTTTGCCGTAAAATGAAATGGCGTATGGTATGATTTTCCATCCATTCCTTCTTTTTGTTCACCAAGCTTAAGTTGATGGGCAGCATTGAATGCCAATTGGGTTTTGCCTGTTCCTGGGTCACCGGTAACTAAGAGGGGTTTGCCCAACATGATGGCGACATTGACGGCATCAATCAATTTGTCTGGTGGGGTATATAATTCCGGATTTTCTGTCCAGGTTAATTGAGGAAGGTTTTTCAGTGGATTCTTTTCCGTACCTCCATAAAAACGATATTTCTTTATTGCTTCCATTAGTGGGTATTTATCTTTTGTGAGTTTTAGCGAGTATTTCAATGTGCTTTTGAAAGAATCTTTCGATATCCTTCATAGTTAATTGAGGAGGTAGATAGTTTTTGATTAGTTCTTCAATTTCTTCCGTTAGCCATTTTTTCCTTCCTAGAAATTTAATCAATTCCTCCCTTGGGATTAATTCAAGATTAATGTGTCTTTGAGCGATTTCCAATTCCCTCAATCTTTTATTAATTGCTTCTTGAAGCGTATTAGTTAAACGCTTGATTCCGCGTTTTCTCCAAAATTTGTATTCCAAGGGAAGGGTAACAATTATAAATAAGTACTTTTTGCAGCCTTGAATCTCTCCTTCCCAGAATTCTTCAAAATGCCAGGTTAAGAATTTGTCTAGCATCTTTTGACACCCCCCTTTCAAGTCAAGTTCAACTACTGTTACGATCCCATTACATCCTGTCGCTTTGGATAAAATTTTCTTTTTTTCAGGATTGGCAGATTCGTCGAGATCAAAATATTCGCTGATTTTACGGTAAAATGAAGAGCTATTATATTGTCCTTTAGTTGACAAAATTATTCTGGAATTTGCAGGATCCTGCAATCTGTCATTTGGGAATAGAATTTGGTTTTTTCCCCCCATGTATTGGACAAACCTATTTACCAAGAAGAAGGGTTTTGAATCTGGATTTCCATACAAAACAACAACATTTTTGGAAGAATTCTCTATATCTAAAATGGATAATAGGTCTTCGAATTCGTCCTTCCTATCACATTCTTTATGAATCCCTGGAGCGATTTTTAGAATTATTGGTTTCCTTTCTAAACTGTAGTCCTTCTGATTGAGTTCGTCTATTTTTTCAAGGCTACCTTGGTGCGCACCATGGATTCTGTAATGAGAATGAAATTTAAGGTTTTTTATGAAGTTGTATTTTCCCACCCGATTTATATCTGCTTCATGTGGGATAGGTAATTTTTTTTCCGATAGTCTGTTTTTTATTTCCTGGAAAACATCCGAAAAACACAGTAACTCTTTTTCTAATTCAATGCCGTGTTCAAGAACGTTGATCAGTTCCTGGGTAAAGGCTGAATGATCTTCATCTTCAGGGTATTTAGATGTTTTATTTCTGGCAGAAGAAGATATCGCGAGGTAATTTCTTTGGTCAATCTTAGAGAAGGCGTTTTCGCTGAAACAACAGTCAAAAATGAATATTTTTTTCTTATCTGTCTTCCCCAGTCGGTCACTTAAGCTTGCAACAGAAAGGGCTGTAAAGGGTAAATCATCAACATTCGTTTCACCTACAGAAAGATAGAAATTCTCATAATTGCTGTCCATCAATCCGTGACCAGCATAATAAATTAAGATAGAATCATAGTCATTTTCTGCTGTAGCTTTATTGACTTTTTGCAGCAATCCATCTCTTTTATCTATAGAGACTATTGATTTGATGTTTCTTGATGGGATCCCTATCCTTTTCAGTGCATTTCTTAAGTTCGTTACATTATCTAATGCAGCAGGCAGATCGTGTAAATCTTGTGCCTCATATGAATCAATGCCAATAAGAATTGCTAATATTTTGGATGGATCGATCATTCTGGAATTTCGAATTATGCTTCTGCAATCAGGTCTATGAAATTTAAGAGGGAATCAGAAATCTTGTTTTGAGAGGTATCGATTTCATCTTTAAGTTCAGTTTGGAGTCGCTCATTCCTTGATTCTTTTTGATACCTCCTTGATAGTTGAATTATTTCATTTTGGAGATGGTTCTGGCTATTAATGTATGGATCTGCTAATAAGGTATTTATCACTTCCCCAAGCTGATTTTTACTGACCAATTCTTTTAAGGAATTTAGGGATTCTTTTGAAGGTTTTTCCTCCTTTGAAGCGGTCGATCCACCTGTATTTGCCTCCAATTGTTCCTCAAAAATGGAAAGCATTTTCTCAACCAGGTGATTCTCACCTTTTTCTAAATCAGCTCCTTCTATCAATAGTTTATTTTCACCTATCGTCAATTCAATTTTAAGAGATTTTTGTTTGGCTGCAGTTAGAGCAGCTCTGCCTTTGCTCCATTCGGCCAGGCTTTTTACCAGGCCATTGATGAAATCTTTCCCCAAAAGGACTGAAAGGGCACTTTCTATGATCCCACCCGCCTCGTCTGGTTCCAATGGTCTTCTAATATTAGAGACTTTGATATCATCTGCGTAGTTCTGGAGATTCAGGTAGTTTTTTAGCGACTTCGCTTGTTCGAACGAAAAGTCTTCATCTTTTGAGTAGAATTGGATGGTTAGTTCTTGGTTCATCGGGATTCACTTTTTCTAAAAGTATAAAATTATATGTAAATGTATGAATTATTCCCCTTTATGGATTTCTCTTATTTCGAGATTGTGAATCTATAAGATTCCTTGTAATGGGATATCCTGACCCATACTCCCGTCTGCCCTTCCTGAAATTTTATATTCTGCGTGGGTTGGCGCGACGATATAGAGTTGGCCAATCTTTTGAAAGGAGGGGCCGGCGAGAACTAGTGGCTTTGACGCGAGGTGAGGGGTTTTTGGTCGTTTCTTGCATGTTGCAAGATAGGATGATTGGAGGGATGGGACTTCCCCTAATTGGGTAAGGCGGGATTTCTGTTAGGAAATGGTTGTTGCTTGGAGGGATACAAATAATCTTCAATTAGCAAGATTTGGTTCATGGAGATCTTTAGTGGAATCACTAAAAAAGGCTGTCATTTAGATGAGGCTTTGCAAAAAGAAATCTCATGAGTTATTGATAATCACCCTTTTAATGAGTTCATGAGATTTCTCCTCGAAGACTCATCGAAATGATAGTTTGAATACCTCCACTAAAAGTCTCGTTGAGCCCTAGATTGCTAACATCCCATAATTTACTTTTTATTTCCGACCGAAAACAGTCCGAAACCCCTCTACTCCCCCCGCTTCTCAAAAAACTCCTTCAGCGTATTAAAATCCCGCTTATAAAAAATACCTGAGCCTGTTTGGTTTGTGAGGTTGTTGCTTTGGTCTATGCTTTCGCGGGTGAAAACTTCGAGCACGAGTTCGCTGTTGATTTTTTGGCCGAGGGAGGCTGCTTTTTCTTCTTCTTTGACGGTGGGGATGAGTTTGATGATGACTTTGACATTGCCGACTGAGAAGTTGGAGTTGGAGGCTACCAGGGTGCCATCACGCTCGATCGTTACACGATCGTTGAAGAGCTTGGCGGAGACAAGCAGGTTGAGGTCGGTGAAGTCGGTGGTGCTGACGCCCACCGTGATATTGTCGCCGAGGGCTTCTGAAAGCCAGTAGTTGAACTGGCTGCTAAGCATCTCTGAGATGGAACTGACGCCTGTGGCGGCCACAGAGGCGCCTTCGCCCAGGCTCCCACCCAGCGGCGCAAAGCGCCGGAAGGCCATCAGGCTAAACACCTGTTTGTTGAGCTCCTGCTCGTCATATCGCACCGACTGCAGGGCGCGCGCCAGGTCGGTGACATTCTGCTCGCTGAGACTGGATATCTCCACATCCAGGGAGATCGTTGGTGCCAGGAGGGAACCCTTCAGGTTCATCAGAACATTGACAGGAACACGTATATCCTGATCGCCGCCGATCAGGTCTTTGGCATTGGCGCTGACCGTATAGACGGCCTGTAGGTTGAGCTCTGCCTCATAGGGATCTCCTGTCCAGTTGATCGTGCCACCTTCTTTTACCTGAAATGCCTTGTTCACGATATTTTGTGCGGTAAAAAGGTAATTTCCCTGGCTGATGGTATACTGCCCTGTCATGCTGAATTCTCCCTCCGGGTTGATTCGCATATTGATCGTGCCGTTGCCACGTCCCTTGATGATGTCACCGACTCGCTCATCGAATATCATTTCGACCTCGGCATCGTCCGTCGCCTGAACAGTCAGGTTCAGGTCAAATCCCTCCAGCCCCGTTTCGAAGCTTTTGTCATCCACGAGCAATTTATCGCTGATAAAGGTGATGAAATCGGGTTTTTCCAATTCTTCATCATCCGTCAGGGGAATTTTCAGGTTGGTATTGGGTCCTGTAACCAGGAAGGCATCAATGATTAATTTGTCCAAATCTCCTGTGATGGAAGCGATTCCATTGAGGGTATAGATGGTGCCGTAGAAGAGTTCATTGTCCTCCTTTTGGGTATCCATGATCAGGAAGTTGCGGATCTCCTGCAGCTGCAGGTTGAAATCAAAGTCGCTGAATCCGTCATGGCGGATGATGCCGGAGAAACTGGCACTGTGCTTATCTTTATCAAAAAGCTTGAATTTGGAGATGTTTATCCGTTTGGGTTCAAACTCTATATTGGCATCAAAGCTGTATTTTGTTTTAAAATAATCCACGCCAAACTCGGCTCCTGATACCCGCCCATTGCCCAAGACAATGGGTTGGTCAAAATTGCCACGAATGGTTATTTCGTCCAGGCCCACCCTGCCCTCAATGTCGTATAATTCGCCATCCACAAAAGGAGCAATATATTCCAGGGGAAACATGCCTTTTGTATAGAGGTCAAAATTGAGAGGAGACTTTTCATTCGCCAGTTGGTATGCTCCCACCAGTAAGATGGTGGATTCGTCCTCGTGAACGAGTCTTGCATCCAGGAGGATTTGCTGATTGGGACGATCCCAGCCGGATTCTATCAGGAGGTCGCCATAGCGATAGCCATCAAGTGAGAAGTCACTCAACTTGCCGTTGGCGGTGATTTTGGGGTCGCCCAGGGCTTCTGTGATATCTATATCCAGGTTGAGCTGTCCGTCCAGGCCACGCTCAAATTCTACCAGTTCACTGATAAGGTTCATCCCCAACTGCCTGATTTCCAGGGTTAATTTGGCGTTTTCATCCGCTGATACAAGGCCATAAGCCAGCACCGACTGATTCCTCGAATAGAGGCGATAGTTTTCCACTTCGATCTCATCACCGCGCATGGTGATATTGTGGTCGGGGTTAAAGCGCCAGAAAAAGTCATTGACTTTCAGCCAGGATGAGGCGGAGTCAATGCGGTTGGTGATGCTGCCATCCTCGTTGAAATTAGAGATGGCTTTCATCCGGAGGAGGTTGTCCAGATTTTGCTGATCGGCAAAGAGGGTAGTCTTCATTTGACCTTCTGACAGCTCCACGTCTGAGATAAGGCTATCCAGGATGATACTGCTGCCAAAGGCAGTTTGGTAGGTGTTGAGTTTGCTTTCGAGCAGGGTGTAGGGGGAAAAAGCATCTTTGATGAAGTCAATGACTACATTTCCATGATGAAAGTGAATGTCGTCATAGGCGGTTGAATCAAAAAGCACGGATATTTCGGCACTTTCGATGGCTCCAAATAGCAAAGTGCCAATCACACTTGTATTGCCCGTCAGGTACAGAGGTTGTTGGAGGTATTCGAAAATGGCATTGATGCTATCCTGGCTGACAACTTCAAAATTGATGTTGAACTCTTCTATCGAGTCGGTCTGGGCAATTTTTTCTGCATAATATTTTTCAGTCAGGCTGTCATTATTGGCGAAATATAAACGGCTTTCATTCAATAATCTTTCTGTTAGGTCGAAAGCTTTGGTGAGGGAAAAATTACCATAGACATGTGCATCTGCAAGTGAGCTTTTCAAATCAATGACCCGCTGTCCGCTGCCGCCGGGATCGAGGTCCGAACTGAGGACAAAGCGTGGAATATCAAATACTTCCAGCCCCAGACTATCCGTCTGCCGGGTAAGTTGGGTGCGGAGTAGGTTCAATTTCCCCCGATAATTATCGAGGGAGTCTCCCAGGAGGTCGATATTCAGGTCGGAACTGAATTTTACAGGCTGATCCAGCAGCCCATAGTGCTGGAGATTGATGTTTTTCACTGCGCCGTCGAGGCGGATGGTGCCAGGAGATTGACCGAGGTTGAGGTCGAGGATCAAATCGGCATAGCCTTCTTTATCCTTTAGCTGCAATCCTCCAAATACCTGATTTTCGCCCAGCGTCACCCGCAAATCCAGCGAATCAATCTGATAGCCCATGATGTCTGACACTTTGATGGAGGCATTTATGCTCGTATTCAGTTCATTGAGGCGGATGCCCGTGCCACTGACATTGCCTTTGAAATTCAGATTTTCTGAAATGGGTTCCGTCGACAAGCCCAATTTATTGACATTGAGCTTATAGGTCTCCACGTAGCCATCATAGGTAAACACACCTGCCTTGGAAGGCAGGATCATGTGAAGGGTTCCCTTCACTTTGCCCAATTTGTTGTCCACATTGGCTGAAGCCACAAAGTCCCTGTAATGCCCCAAAAAGCTGCCACTGGCAACCTGCAAAGGGTCCATATTCAATATGGGCGGAGGCAGGTCAATTTCTGGGATCATGGCCTGCAATTCTGTGAAAGCCACCCGGCTTTTTTTCAATTTGATGTCCAGGTTGAGCCTTTCCTTGTCGGCTATTTGTTCCAGCAATACATCGGCCTCAATGCTGCTTTGGGATCCAAACTTCCCACTGAAATTGTGGCAAACAATCCTGTCCAGGGTACCCTGCACCAGACCATTGGCGATGGCATAGCCTTCCATGGGGATGGGTTTGTCCACGAAGTAGGAGATGGTCGCAAAGCCCACACGGGCATCCTGCAATTCCATGCTAAAGCGCTCATTGAGCAGGGAATCACCCAGCGCGGCCATGGTTTGGCCGGGCATGTGAATATCCGCCTTGAGGTGGCTGGGTTCCGAATGAAATTCGAAGTCGTAGAAATGCAGGTAGGGTTCCTCTTCATAGCATGTGCTATGCTGGATGTGGATGGTATCGCTTTCAAAGCGGGTAGCCAGCTTTTGAAGCTGGAAGCCGGAGTTGAGCTCCTGCAGGCTGAGGCCTGCAAGTTTTACCTCCAGCCTGCCTCGGGGGTGAATAAATGCGCCCACTTCGCAACGCAGCTTTTTGACGTCGAGGTTGACAAAGTTAAACCGTCCATCAAATACGGAGTCAAAGGCGGCATCTGTCGAGTCTATGAGGCGAATGGAGCCATTAACAAGCTGTATTTCAGGGAAATGCAGGATGAGGCGGCTCTCTTTGGATTCTTCCTTTTCCTCTTTTTCCGCAAATAAAAAATCAATATTGAGCAGGCTGTCCCGGGGGCTTTTGTAGAGAAAAAATTGCGGCTCGACTAGCTCTATATACCTGATCTTCAATTTTTGAAGACCATCTTTTTGGCGGAGGTAATCCCAGAGGGAAAAGGTCAGCAAGTCAATGCGCAAAGCTTTCAGTTTGGCTGCCTCAACGCCTTTTAGGTCATACAAAGTGACCCCCTCCAGCACGGCTTCCGAAGGCAGGCCAATGTTGATTTTTTGGATGTCAATGCGCGTTCCCAGTTGTTTCTCCAAAAACTTCTTCGACCAACTCACCAATTTGGTCTGCACAGGAGGCAAGCTGATGGCGAAAGTGAGGAAGATAAAAAGCAAAAACAGCGTAATCACCGTCATCGAAAAGATGCGGCCAATTTTTTTCGCTATTTTTCTTAAAGTACGCAACAGGAACTCGTTTTCGTTTGATTTTTAAGCGTCGTCTCTCCTCTCTCCTCTCTCCTCTCTCCTCTCTCCTCTCTACTCTCTACTCTCTCCTCTCTCCTCTCTCCCCAAAGCAAACACCAACAGCAAAATCCACCCCACAATCATGCCCAATCCCCCCAGGGGGGTGACCGGTCCCAGCCAGTTGGGGGCATCTGTAAGCACCAGCAAATAGATGGATCCGGAAAACAAAAGAACGCCAGCCAGCATCAGGTATGCAGCCATAGATATCAACCGATGTGGATTAGTTTTGCTCCACCATCCCAGTATTAACAGCAATATTGCATGGAACATTTGATAACGAACCGCAGTTTGGAAAGATGCCAGCTGATCGGCAGTCAGGATCTCCTTCAAAGCATGTGCTCCCATCGCCCCGGCGATGACTGCAGTACCGCCCAAAAAGGCGCCCAGGGAGAGGAAAATCCGGCTTTTATTCATCTGAATTGTTATTTCTATATTTGCTCCGCAAAGGTAAGAATTTATCGCTCAGAACTAACGTCCCAATCTTCATGGCCAAAACCAAAACCATATATATATGCCAGAGCTGCGGCACGCAGCACGTCAAGTGGCAAGGCAAATGCACAGGCTGCAATGAGTGGAATACCCTCGTTGAAGAATTTGTAGATACAAGGATCAAGGCTACGCCCGCCGTCTCACAAGTGGGCAAAGGCCAGCCCAAACTGATCAGCGAGATCGAGTCGGTTGCAGAAAAGCGACTGGCTACGCCTGATGGCGAAATGAACCGCGTCCTCGGTGGCGGCATCGTAGATGGTTCGGTGATCCTGCTGGGAGGCGAGCCGGGCATCGGAAAATCCACCCTTTTGCTGCAGCTGGCGCTGCAACTCCATCCGCTGCGCGTGCTCTATGTCTCAGGAGAGGAGTCGGAGCAGCAGATCAAAATGCGCGCACAGCGCTTGCCCATCAACAACGAAAACCTCTATATCGCCGCAGAAACGCGGCTGGAGCGCATCGCCGATTTCTATCGGCAGATCGAGCCGGACCTGATCGTGGTGGATTCTATCCAGACGGTCTATACAGAAGCGCTGGAATCAGCGCCGGGCAGCGTCTCGCAGGTGCGCGAGACAGCTTCCAAGCTGATTCGCCTCGCCAAAGATGCCGGCGTGCCCATCTTTCTGGTGGGACATATCACCAAGGAAGGCACCCTGGCGGGGCCCAAAGTGCTGGAACACATGGTGGACACCGTCCTTACCTTTGAAGGGGATCGCCACAACAACTACCGCATCGTGCGGACGAGCAAGAACCGTTTCGGTTCTACCATGGAGATCGGCATCTATGAGATGCTGGGGCAGGGGCTGCGCGAAGTGCAAAATCCTTCCGAAATTTTTATTACGGAGAGCGAGGAAGACTTCAGCGGTGTGACCATCGCTGCTACCCTGGAGGGCATGCGCCCGCTGCTGGTAGAAAGTCAGGCCCTGGTCACGCCCATGACCTACGGTAGCCCGCAGCGTTCCGCTACGGGTTTTGACTTGCGCAGGCTGAATATGCTGCTCGCGGTGCTTGAAAAGCGCTGTGGCTTCAAAATGGGCGTCAAAGACGTCTTCATCAATATGGCCGGAGGCATACGGATCGAAGATCCGGCAGTGGACCTGAGCCTGATCTGCTCGGTGATCTCCTCTCTGCATGATATTCCTATTCCCAAAAAATATGTTTTTGGGGCGGAAGTGGGGCTCTCCGGCGAGGTGCGCGCCGTCAATCGCCTGGAACTCCGCATCGCGGAGGCTGAGAAGCTGGGCTTCACCAGGTTTTTCTGCGCCAGCAGCCAGGCTTCCAATCTGAACAAACAATTCAAAGAAATTGAAGTAGTGGGTACAGGCAAGCTGGAAGAAGTTTTTCGGCTGGTTTTTGGAGGAGAATAATATGAATTCACAAGTTAAAGTGGGCCTGGCGGTCATTTCCGCTATCATCATCTTTTACCTGGGTTTTGCCTGGGTGAAAGGCAGTGGTTTTTGGGAAAAAGAAAGGCGAAGCTATGTGATTGTATTTGAAGGGGTGGATGGACTCATGGAAGGCGATCCTGTGGATGTGCGGGGCTATGTTTCTGGCAGGGTGCAAAGCATCACACCCGGGACAGAAGCTGTCTGGGTGAATATTTTGCTGGACAAAACGATCGTCTTGCATGCTGCTACTCAGGCAGAGATTCAGGTGAGAGAAATCATGGGAGGGAAGCAAATCGCCATTTTGCCCCAGGCAAAAGGCGCATTGCTACAGGATGGAGACACGCTCCGTGGCTATTCTTCACTCGATTTTAGCTCTGCTTTTTCTACTGTCGGAAAAGTGGTGAAAGGAATAGATGGCGATCTGATTCTCGCCTTTATGGAGCGTTTTGATACGCTCTCCGTGCAGTTTGGCCGGCTGGCCAATGCTGTGGAGCCTGCCAAAGTGGCCCAGATCACAGATAATCTTTTGTTCACCACAAACGAACTAAGAAGCGGCCTCGCCAGCGTCAGGAGCCGCGATATGATCGGGCGGATCGATACCGCCCTGGAGCAATTTTCCCTTTTGGCACAAACTGCCGATGCCTCTCTCAACCAGATCACCTCTCTCACAGGAAAGCTCGCAGAGCAGACTTTGCCGAGGGCTGACTCCATGCTGGAGCAGATGTACCAATTGCTGGGATATACCGATGAGATTCTCAGCGCGGCCACATCCCTGCTGGATGATTTTCAGAACCCCAACACAGCCATTGGCTATTTGTTGAATGATCCCGAAGGGGGTCCTTTGCTGGACAGCGCCCTTCACAACCTCAACCGTACCCTCGATCACATTCGCACCAAAAAACTGCATGTCGCCATGAGTTTGCGACATAAGAAGCGTACTTTTGATGAGTAAGATCGTTTTTTGAATAAAACCCCATGAAATATTCCGCTTTCTTCCTTTTTTCCCTCCTTTCCTTCTCCCTTTTTTCACAAAAACTCATTCTCAAAAACACCATTCCCATCGTTGAAAATGGGGATACCCTGACGAGTGCTTTTGCCGGAGGTCTCAACCAGCCACAGTTTTCACAGATAGAATTGAATGGAGATGGGTGGATGGATTTGGTCGTTTTTGACCGCTCTGGCGATAAAATTTTGACTTTTGTGAACCATGGCGGCCCAGGCCAGATGGATTACCGCTATGCGCCGGAATACGAATCTGCTTTCCCCGAAATCTTCCACTGGATGCTGCTCCGGGATTATAATTGCGATGGGAAAATGGACATTTTCTGTTATGGAAAAGAGGTGTCTTCCGTCGCTGTTTACCGCAATGACAGCGATGCCAATGGCCTGATATTCACGCTCGTAGAAGGCGTTTTGATGGATGTGCCCAATGCTGAACAGCTTGCTGTACTGAGTCGGGACCTGCCCGGCATAGCTGATATTGATGGAGATGGGGATTTGGACATACTGGCTTTTGATGCCGGCGGCTTGTATGTGGAGTGGTACCAAAATCAAAGCATGGAAAACGGCCATGGCTGTGACAGCTTGCAGTTTACCCAAGTGGAAAGCTGTTGGGGAGAATTTCAGGAAAATGGCCTCAACAACAGCGTGACCCTGCATGTCAGTTGCAAGGGCAATACGGCCGGACGTTCCAGCAGGCATTCCGGCTCAACGATTGGCGTATTTGACTATGAAGGAGATGGGGTGCAGGAGATCGTGCTGGGAGATATAGGGGCTGGAAATCTCGTTTACCTGCATAATGGCGGCACCGCTACGGCCGCTCAGATCGACACTTTTTCCTATAGCTTTCCCGAAGCTGCACCTGCTTCTATTGAGATATTTCCGGCAGCCTACTTCCTCGATCTCGATCTCGACGGCAAAGACGAAATGATCGTCGCGCCCAATGCGCCCAATATTTCAGCCAATTTTAAGAATGTGTGGCTTTATGAAAACATAGGAGTAGGGGATACCAATAGATTTGATTTTCTGACGAAATCATTTCTCTCCATTCAGATGATAGAATGTGGCATGAGCAGCCATCCTGTATTTTTTGATTACAATGGAGATGGGCTGGTGGACCTGGTGGTGGGCAACCAACACTATAAATCACTGGCTACCAATGAGGTAGCAGCCCTCACCCTCTACCGCAATACCGGCACAGCCGTTGATCCGATCTTTACGCTGCAAAGCCGGGATTACCTCGGCCTGAGCAACTTCTTCAACCCGCCCGAAATCGGGTTGGTTCCCGCCTTCGGCGATATGGACGGCGACGGCGATGCCGATCTGATTCTCGGCACCTCGACCGGAAAGATGCATTATTTCCAAAATAATGCTATCGGCGATTCAGCAGTCTTTAGCCTGCTGACATTCAACCTCTTTGGCCTGGACGTAGGCCAGGGCGCGGTGCCTGAGATTTTTGACCTCGATGAAGATGGCCAGCTCGATCTCATCGTAGGAGAGAACTCCGGCAACTTCAATTTCTTCAGAAATACGGGCAGCGCCCAGCAAATGGCATTTGCCATGCCCCCCGACAATATGGAGCTGGGGCGCATCAATATAGGCGGCGGTTTTACCGGCTACAGTGTCGGCCGGATGATCCGTAACGGCATCCAAAAACCGGAGTTTTTCGTCGGGGGAGAGCCCGGTCTGATCATGCGTTACAACGACATTGAAGGACGGATTTACCGGAAATATTTTCTCGCAGACACTGCCTATGGGCAGCTGGATGTGGGCGCACGCGCTTCTTTCGATATCGCAGATATCGATGGGGATGGGAAATATGAATTTGCCGTAGGCAACTTGCGGGGGGGGCTTGGGATTTTTGATGCAGCCGTGAGTACGGCTGTGGAGGAAATGGGGGCGGTCTTGCCTTATGATTTTTACGCAAAAATAGAGGGAGACAGATTGACTGTCAGCTTTTTCGGCGAAAAATTTCGGAAGGCAGAGATACGCTTGCTGGATTTAAACGGACGGGAGATTTGGCAGGAAAGCCTGAATGGGTATTTGCCTGAATACCCCTTTTCTGTAAATGTGGCTTCGGGTTTTTATTTGCTGGGAGTGAGATTTGATGAAGGGGAATTGAGGTTGAAAATTGTTGGCTTTCGGTGAAAGTGATATTGTTTCACGAATCCTTTTCTTCCACCTCTTTCTTTTCCTCCTTATCCCCCAACTTCAAGTCAAACCAATCAATCTTCCGCGAGAAATACATGACAAGTCCAAGAATGATGAAAATGCCGATGCTGCCAATTAAGAGCGCAAGGTCCTGGAGCTGGATGATGATAAAAATAAATGAGTAGAGGATCAACAAAATGCCACTTATCAGGTAAGTGAGTTGGTTGGATTTGAGGATGGCTTTTACATAGCCTGAAATCAGAATCAGGGTAGCAAGGGCCGAGAGGATGAAGGCTAAATTGTATTTCAGATGTTCCGAAATAGAGAGAAGCAGGGTATAAAATACCACCAAAGCGATACCCACCAGGATATACTGTATGGGGTGAATATAAACCTTGTTTAAGATTTCGATAAAGAAGAAAACCAAAAAGGTAAAGCCAATGAAAAGGATGGCGTAATTAATGGACCTGTAGGATTTTTGGTAATTGTCAACGGGTAAAAGCAGGTCTATGCCAAAGCTGGAACTGCGGATATCATTTTGGCTTCCCTTCCAGATTTGGGGGTAGTTTCTGTTGAGGTGCAATACGTTCCAATTGGCTGTAAAGCCGGAGTCAGAGATGCTTCTGCTATCGGGCAGAAATGCCCCGTTGAAGCTGGGATTATCCCAGCTGGAGGAGATGTTGACATCTGTGACTCTACCTACCGGCGTGAAATACAAAAGCTGACTGCCTTTTAGGTCAAGGGTAAAGGAGAAATGATAGGAGGTGCTGTCAGATGGGTCTTTGCTGATCGGGGCATTTATCCCACTTCTCACTATGTTTTCTGTGGTGACGCCTGGATTAAAGGAGAAACGGGCCTCGTTCCACTCCAAATCAATTTGTTCTTCTATGCCTCTCAGGTCATCTATACCCAGTTCCATGTGTGCGTTTCCAAAACGCAAATTCTCCTTCGGAATGTCCATTTGAGAAAGGCTCAAATCATCGAATTTGCCGCTAAAGGTGATTTCGGAATTGTACACCACAATTTCGTATATGCCTCTGTATCTGCGTTCCGGTTGTATTTCCCCTGAAATATTGAGCTCGCTTGGAAGCAGATGGACAAAGTCTACCACTTCAACCGTTTTGAAGGCAGAATCTTTATAGGAATATTCCTTTTCATACTTCACGAAAGGAATCGTGAGATAGGGACCGGTGAGCGTTTGCTCATTTCCCCATTTGGTGCTTACCTCCCGAATGGCCTGCTTTTGGGTATATTCCCTATCGTGAATAAGGGCCTTTATCATGGTCGTGGGAATCAACAGCAGCAAGCCGATGAATATGATCGTACCGACTTTCAGGTAAATATTGTCTTTCAATGATTTCATGCTAGCATTGTGTTAATGAAGGGCTTTTAGGCCTCTTTCCATAAGGTTTGAAGTGCGTTCATGTCCCTGACCATGGCATCAAATACCACTTTTTTGTCCACAGATATTTCGCTCAGGCCTTTTTCTGCACCGCCTAAAGGATATTCCAGGTGAAGAGAAACGGGAACCTTAATCTGGTAGGCTTTCAGCAGGCTAAAATATTTTCCAAAATCCACCATCCCTTCACCGATGGGAACATTGACAGGCTTCCATTTGCCGTCCACTTTGCCCCAGATAAAGTCTTTCAGAACGATGGTTTTGATATGGTCTTTTAGGAGTTTTAGCCCATTTTCCCAGGAATGTCCGCCTTCTGCCACGGCATGCCGTATGTCGTATTGCGTCCCGAAATAGGCCGGATTTGCCGTTTCCAACAGCTTTTTCACTTCCCAAAAAGATGCTCCCACTTTGGTACCGGCGTGATTTTGATAACAACCGATGATGTCATGTTTTTCATTGAAATCCCCCAGCTTTTTGACCTCATCCTGGTACAACTCCATCGACTCGTTCATGGAGATTTCAGGCAAATATTTGTACCAATTGGCGCGGTAGTACTGTACGCCTTCCTGCGAAGCGGTTTCTATGATGTTTCGGTCCAGGGGATTGCTGACGCTTTCGATGGTGGTGGTGATCATTTTGCAGCCCGATCCGCCCTTTTTAATTTCCCTGATCGCCCGGGGCAGATCATCAGACACGGTTTCGGGCAGCACATGGCCTTTGGGCCGTACGGTGAGATCTATGCCGGAGAAACCCATTTCTGCGGCCACTTCTCCGGCTTCCCTATAGCCCAAAAATTGAAGATGTTTGGAAAAAATATGGATTTCCAGTTCGTCCTTTTCCCTATCAAGCCCAATCTCAGCAAAAGAAGCGGAGAGAAAGGGAAGCGAGGAAGTCGCTAGGGTTACTTGCTTGACAAATTTTCTTCTGGAGATGTCCATTTGGGGCTGGTATTTTGAGGTTGAACCATTTACGTAGCATAAAGATATGATTTAAGTTTGAGGAACAATGAAGAAAATAACTTTCAGTTTGAATCTCTCCATTCAATACAGGACAATTTTTCAGGAAAGTCCCCCAAAGTCCCGAAGGGACGCCATATTCAGCATGGGGCGAAGCCCCATGAAGGTAAACGCCTCCAATAGAAGTCCTGAAAGGACGGCATATCTTAGGAAGCCATAGCTAATATATCGCCCTTTCAGGGCTTTATGACCTGGTGTGAATCGAAGGATCGGGCTTTGCCCGATCGTAGTATATAGCGTCCCTTCAGGACTTTGAGGATGTTTATTATTCATGACTTTCATTTTTTGTCCTGTACTAAGATCTCTCCATTAAAAATCTTGATTAGTAGAATTTTAAAAATTATCCGAAATAGCATCATGACTTCTTTTTCAAAACTTCTGGGGTGGCCTTTATTTCTGTTAACCATCGTTTTTAGTATTCCGCTTTCTCCAGCCCAGACATCTACACAGCCCATCCCGGCCCAATATCCCAATGTGCTGAATATCAAGGGTTCACCTCAGCAGCCCGACGACCGGACTGTCTTTAGCTTTTCGGATATGGGGGCATGGTTTTCCTATGCTTTGCCGGATCAGGCAAAATATTACGGTAGCTTTTCCGGGCCATTTTTGATGACTCAGGGCAATGGCGTCTGGACCAGTCCCTGCCTGTCTCAAATGGAATTGTACAATCCCGCAACGGGGGAGACCTATAGTTTTGAAAATGCAAAAAACCATTACTCCCTCTCTCTTCCCGGAAGATTGAGGCAGGGGTTTGAACTGGAAAGGCCAGGTGTCAGTTTACAGGTGGAATTGATTTTTGCCAGCAGCAGGACAGCCATGATGCATATCCAAATCCGCCCGCTTGAGGGCACGCCCGATCTGCTATTGGGCATACGGTGGAAAGGCTACAGCCTTTTGCAAGGCCTTTCTTTCGGAAAAACCGAAAACAGCATTCAGTTGAGATTTGCGGATAGTCCGCATATCGGTGCGATCAGCTGCTCGGAAAAACACCCGAGCATCAGGTATGCCAGCAAAGAGCAGTACCAGTTGGCATTTGAAGGAAATGACATTTCCGCTCCCGGCGGCTGGCAGCTAGCCCTGACCCATAGCATCTGTTTTGATGCCAACGAATGGGCACTCGAAAAGCCCCTGCTGGATGCCATACTGGCTGACCCTCAAAAGCATTTGCAGCTCAACGATCAGCGTTGGACGAAGATGCTGGGCGATCTGCTCCCGCAGAAGATGCCTGCTGATCAGCATCGCCTGGCAGTCAAATGCCTGGAGACGCTGGTCACCAATTGGCGCAGCCCTGCGGGCTTTTTGAAGCACGAGGGCCTGTTTCCCAGCTACAATTACGAATGGTTTCATGGCTTCTGGGCATGGGATAGTTGGAAGCATGCTGTGGCTTTGGCGAAAGTTCATCCGGAACTGGCGCAGAATCAGATTCTGGCCATGTTTGACTTTCAGAACCCTCGCGGCATGATCGCCGACTGTGTATACCGTGATACGGTGATCGAGCAGCACAATTGGCGCAATAGCAAGCCGTCGCTGGCGGCATGGGCTGCCTGGAAGGTCTTTGAGAAAACGGCCGATACGGCCTTTCTGCGGGCTTTGTACCCCCGCCTCGTGCGCTACCACCAGTGGTGGTATAGCGACCGTGACCACGACCAGAATGGTCTCTGCGAATATGGCTCCACCGACGGCAGCGTCGAGGCTGCCAAATGGGAAAGCGGCATGGACAATGCCGTACGGTTTGACGAGGTGGAAATCGTGCAGAATAAGGATTCTGCCTGGTCTTTGAAGCAGGAAAGCGTGGATTTGAATGCCTATTTGTATGCCGAAAAGAGGTTTCTTTCCAGGATTTGCGATGTGATAGGGGAGGAGGCTGCCGCCCAAAAATACCGGGAGGCTTCAGACAAACTGAAAGAGGACATCCGCAGGGTATTTTTTGACTCCGAAAGCGGCTGGTTTTATGATGTGCAGCTCGAAAGCAAAGAGCATGTCAAAGTGATGGGCCCTGAAGGCTGGATACCGCTCTGGGCGGAAATCGCAACGCCTAAGCAGGCAAAAGCTGTAGCCCGCAATATGCTCGACACCTCCCAATTTGCAACCTATATTCCCTTTCCTACCCTTGCAGCGAATCACCCCCAATTTTCACCCCAAAACGGCTACTGGCGCGGGCCCGTCTGGTTGGATCAGGCTTATTTTGCCATGGAAGGCCTGCAGAACTATGGCTACAAAAAGGACGCTTCACGCCTGAAGCTGCAACTCATAGAGCGGCTGGAGGGATTGAAAGAGGGCGAGGCGCCCATCCGGGAAAACTATCACCCGTTGACGGGAAAAGGGCTGGAGGCCAGGCATTTTAGCTGGTCTGCAGCCCTTTTGTTACTGATGATGTGGGGGGATGATTATTGAGGTATTTACCTGATTCGATGCTGCAAGCTGCTCCATCCCCCTCCATTATGAACTTCCGTGAAGCCATTGGATTTTAGGATGCCTTTGGCGGAAGCGCTTCGCATACCGCTTGCGCAGCAGGTTATGATAGGTTTGTTTTTGTCCTTTAACTTCTTCAATCCCTTGCTGAGTGTTTCCACGGGGATATTGATGGAGCCTTTGATGTGCCCCTGGGCAAATTCACCTTTAGTGCGGACATCGAGGATGATTGCACCTTCTTTGACCAATTGGGCAAGATCTATCTGTGGGCCAATACCCAAAAGTTTTTTGAGAATACCAAGCATGTCTGTTGTTGTTAATTTTTAAAGGAAGCCTGAGCTTGAAGGGCATTTACATTGAACCATGAGCCACCATTGTAACAGTCAAAGCCTTGCTGAGACAAAAAGGCTTGTGCCTGTCCACTTCTTCCACCTGACAAACAGCACAATACAAGCGGTTGCTTCAGGCTTTTGAGTTCGTCCATTCGTTTTTGGATTTCCTGCAAGGGAATGTTGACAGAGCCGTTTACATTTCCACCCATAAATTCAGGGCGCGTTCTCACATCTACGATTGTGCCTTGATTTTCCTTGATGATTTTTTCGATATTCATGTTTCTTAATTTTATGGCACAAATATCGGTGAGATTTTTCAGCCCCACAGTTACAATTGTTACATAAGAGAAATTTTATTCCTGCCCAACTTCACCATTCCTTCAGCTTCCATTTGTTTGAGCAGCCGGGATACGACCACTCTGGCTGTGCCCAGTTCATTTGCCAGTTGTTCATGGGTGATATTCAGCTCTTTGCTTTGGGTAAGTTCACATTTTGTATGGAGAAATTTCAATATGCGTTCATCCATTTTTTTGAAAGCGACCGCATTGACGACTTCCAGCAGTTCTTCAAAGCGTTTGTGATATAAACGAAATATGTAATCCAGCCATTCCGGAAATTCCGCAATCAATATATGTACCTTGTCAATGGGGATAAAAAGTATTTCGCTTGCTTCTTCAGCAATGGCTTTTACCTTGCTGGTGTCATGGTGCAAACCACCCAAAAAGGACATGATACAGCTTTCTCCGGCTTTTATGTAATACAATAGTATTTCTCTGCCATCCTCTTCTGTCCGCATAACCCGAATGCTACCTGAAGTCACAATGGGAATGGCGTTGATATAGGCATTTTCATTGAGGATAATTTCTCCCTCCGCGTATGTTTTGCTAAAACCAAAATCAGTCAGCTTTTCTCCTATCAAAGGGGAGGATTTAAATTCAAGAATTTCATGTAGTTCCATGGTACAAAAATAGTCATTTATGATTTTTTATGTTGTTTTGCTTTTATGAACAATCTGTTATCTATCATCAAAGACATTGTGATATCCGGTGTCATTGCCATTTTGACTTCGGGTTTGTTTGAGGTATCCAATACCATTTACCAATCAATCATCACAGTTTTGATACTGGTCATCATCTTCCTGATACTGAGGGGGATAGAGAAAATGTCCAAAAAACTTGAAATCCTTTCCATTCTTTATGTTGAGCAGTTTCTGCTTCCCTTTTTGAAATCATTGGATGTCAGCCAGGGATTAACTGTTCGGGAGACTCGTATTGAAAAAGTAAAAGTATGTATCATCCTGCCCCAAAACATGGATGAAATCGAGCAGATACGGGAAACGCTCAGGACTTTGGATATGATCCAAATACCTCTCTCTCAGACCAGTAGCCGTAATCTCGCCACCTACGGTAAATTTATAGGGCGCAATCAGCTGATATTATTTGACACGCCTGCCAGCTGGATGGCTAGTCTAAACTATTTGAAAGAAGCAAAGGGAATGGATGAGCGGAAAATCTCACAATTGCTTGTGAAAATGGATGCAGACATTCAATCTTATGCCAGCAAAGTCACAGAAGACTTAGGCCTTCCTGTCAACCTGAACTTCATTCACTTATCTGATTTCGAAAATTATTACAATTGAGTTCCAGGTTGATTTTCCATGTTTTCCCCTGCTTCCTAAGCCGAGTTCCTGCTCGCATTGATATTTCCATACAAAGACCGGATCACAAGCTTTTCATACAGCTCCTTATTTTCGGGATCGGAATTGCTTTGAATCTGCTGTAAAGCATAATTCTGAATCAGGATCAGCGGCAGGACGATGTCTTCCCGGATCTGGATAGAATTGCGGGTGATTTCTTCCTTTTCCATCAGGATGCTATATCCTGTCAGCTCCAGGATCATGCTTTTGGAAAGCAGGTATTCTTCATAGAGATATATCCAGAATTCCCTGAATTCTTCGTTGGCCTTCATATAGGAAGTCAACTCAAAAAAGCATTTGGTGAGCGACATCATGCTGTTGTCGATGAGCGTTCTGAAAAAGGCGGAGGAAGTATAGAGCTTCCTGATTTCGTCCATTTTGCCCCTGCCTTTCAGTCTGGAAATCGCGCTGCCGATCCCGAAATATCCGGGGATATTCTGTTTGAGTTGGCTCCATGAGCCGACGTAGGAAATGGCTCTCAGGTCTTTCAGCGTGAGTTTTTTGTCAGCATTTCGTTTGTTGGGTCGGCTGCCGATATGCGCCTGGGCATAGTACTTCAGGGTCGTCATTTGCTCCAGGTAGGGCAGGAACTGCGGCTGGTGTTTCAGCTCGGTGTATTTCTGGTAACTCAGTTCACTGAGTTCTTCCAATAGCGCCCTTTCTTCCGCTGAAAGCCTGGCTTCCTCCTGCCTGATGCTGCCTTTGAGCCCGGAAGTAATCATCTGCTCGGCATTGAATTTGAACTTCTCAGGCGTACCGTAGGTACTGGTGATGGTCTGGCCCTGGATCGTCATCTGAATTTCTTCATGAGAAATGCCGGGACCCAGCGCCGCATAAAAATTATGCGTCTTCCCCCCGCCACGGGCGGGAGGTCCGCCTCTGCCATCAAAAAAGATGGCCGCTATCTCATGCTTGCGGCATACCGCCGTCAGCTTTTCCTTGGAGCGAAAAATCTCCCAATTGGCCTTCAGGTAGCCACCATCTTTGGTGCCGTCAGAAAATCCCAGCATCATCGTTTGCCGCTTTTGGCGGCGATCGACATGGGCTTTATAAGCCTCAATACCCAACAGGCGATCCATGATCTCCTGACAGGCTGCCATGCCCTGCATGGTCTCAAAAAGCGGAATGATGTCAAAACTCAGTTCTTCCTTTTGCGTGATCCAGCGCATCAGCCCCAAAACATATAGCACCGAGAATATATCCTCGGAATTGCTGATGATGTACCTGTGGCAACCTGCCTCGCCATTGGCTTGCTGGAGCGCGCCCAGTTGGGCGATGTTTTGGATGGTATCATTCACGATGGGATCGCCATCGAGTTCTTTGGGGATCGGGACCGATCCCTGCGTCAGCAATTCAATCTGCGCTTCCTCGCTGAGTTCTGAAATCGTTTCAGTGATCAGGCCGGCTTTCTGCAGCAGGTACTCCACCGTTTGCACATGCCCACTGTGATCCTGCCGTATATCGAGCGAGGCAAAATGGTTTTTGAAAACCTTCACTTTCGCCATAAGCTTCTGCAAATCAGTCAGATAAAGGCTTTCATACTTTTCGATAAGCGTCTTCTCGGCTGACTGAAGTGTTTCCAGGATTTCGCTATAATCCACCCGCTGATCCGCATGGAACATAGCCTGGTAAAGCTTGCCCAGCAAAGCCTGAAGGCTGCTTTCGATCTCCTTGAAGGTGAGTTTGGAGATGAGCGTTTTGAGCTCATTGTAGTAGCACTTCATCAAGGTCATCCGCAATTGGTCGATCACCTCGCGGGTGGTTTGGTAAGTCACGAAGGGATTGCCATCCCTGTCGCCACAAGGCCAGAAGCCCAGGCTTACGAGCGCGGGATTGTCCAGCTGAGGATACTGCTTTTGGAGGGAATAATAGAAATCTCCCATCGCATCGTAGTAGGCATATCTGCAGATATGGATGATGTTTTTGGCTTCTTCAATGGGTGTGGGATTCTTCGCATTCACCAATGAAGTCAGGCCGAGCTGATGGAGCAGCAGGTCAATCTCTTCCAGCTTATTTTTGGCAATCTGCTTTCTCAGCCGGGAGATGATATTCAGGACGGGCGGGCGGTAAAATTGCGTGGGATGCGCCGTCAGGACAATCCTGACTTTGAATTGGTTGAGCTTATCCATCAGATCTGCCTGATGTCCCTGGCTATCAAATTTTGTAAAAATATCCTTGATGCTGCTCACTTCCTGATCCGACAGTTCCTGAGGCGAAATCGAGTCCTCCAGGCTGTCAAACAAAACGATTTGCCGCTCCACATACTGAATGACGTGAAACATAAAATCAATTTTGCTCTTGCCGATGATGCTTGCATTGGCTTCCCAAAAGCTGTTGATGATCTCGGTGGGGTTCTTTTCCGCAGCAATTTCCTCCCTGGCATAGCGCTTCAGCAAAGGCAGCAAATGCCCCACATGGTTGGATTCCTGGTAGTAAAGGTTGAGAAAAAGGCTGTTGTAGAGTTGATAACGTTTGCTTAATTCTTTGTTCATTCAAATGGGTAATGGGGCAGTTTAAAAAAAGATAAGTTTTAGTTGACAGGAACATTTTTAAGATGTTCAATTGATATATCCAAATATTTAGGGTTGGAAAAAAGGCTCCTTTTTCTGTCACTCCAATTGTCTAAATTTCTTTTTATTATTTCTTTATCAAAGCTTTTGTGATTTTCAGTGATATAGTCCACGGAGGAAAGAAGTTCAAGGCCAAAATCTGAATAAAATCCAGTTAAAAAATGAATCGTTTTTTGGGCAATATTTAGTAGTTCAATATCGCTTTCAACTTTGTCTTTTACTATTTCATAACCATCAGAAACTAACGTTAATGGAGCAAAAGGTTTTTTATTCATATCACTATAGCCCATTAGGTAGCTTCCATTTATAGCATTTAAAACGTATCGAACTTTTCCAGAGTAAGGCCCATAAAACTCGGGAGAGAAATCAAGTTTAAAATATTTTTTTGCTCCAAATTTTTGTAAAAAATAACAAACTTTTTCGCTTGAAAATTCAGAAACATACTCACCTTGCTTGACAAGGTCAAATAATACGTAAAGCAGAAGAGCTCTTGCATCAGTCAGTTTAACTCTTTCTTTTTTCAATTTCTCCTTAATATGGGCTGCGGGTTCATATACAAATATTTCGACATTGAGATTCGATAACTTTTCTTCAATAATTCTTTTTACCTTTTCCCATTCCAATCCTCCATTGCCGGAACCAAGTGGAGGAATAGCAATGCTGGTGATTTTATATTTTTCAATAACTTGTATTAAATCATTAAGTCCTTGTTCGATAAACCAATATTCTGAGGGTTTTCTCCAGTGCTTTTTGGTTGGAAAATTTATGATTATTTTTTCCCCTGAAGTCAAGTTCCCGTCACGAAATACAAAAAGTTTTCCCACCTCAACTTCTCCCTTTTTACATGCTTCAGAATATGCTTTAAAATTACTTGGGAAAGCATTTTTAAATTGTAACGCAATTCCTTTGCCCATTACCCCAACTGTATTAACGGTATTGACTAAAGCCTGAGCTTTGCTATCAAAAAGATTACCTTCAACATATTTAATCATGACCTTTTTAATAATAAGATTTAGGAATTACTTTTATTTTACTGCTATTTACTCCCATGCCTATCAATTGTTTTTTTGCAACGTCATTAAAACAACCAAATCCAATTATGCCATCAGCAGCTAAATCTTGAGAAACTAAGAATTCTGCCTGTTTTTTTCTTTTTGTATTCAAATTCTCAGTTCCACCCCAATAGGGTGCTTTTACTGCTTGCCAATCAATCAAATTTGGAAGGTTCCCAATTTTTTCTTTGCCATAAAAGGAGGAAAAATTATCTGTGGCATGCCCATCTGAAAAATAATAAGTATGTTCTAAATCAATAATGCGTTTCAAACTATAAGCTAAATATATGATTTTTTCAGGAGGAGTCGCTTTTTCAACAAAATTGCCGCCATTTTGAATAACATACAGCATGGGCATTCTTACTCCAAAATAAAAAGGAATAAAATCTCCCAGAGTAATTGTCAAAGCGTTTATGCTAAATGAATCGCCATTATCTACACGAACCGTTTTAGTACTGCGTGTATCTATTAAGCTTTGATCTCCAATCGGGATAAAATCGGGATTAGCGTTTTGGGAATTTTTATGAGTTATTCCATATTGGAGAACATGAGGAATGTTTTCTATATGGATCATGCGATATATTTTGATTTTGTCTAATTCCATTTATTCAGTTCATGATCAGGCACTCAGATTTAACCTCAATCTCCCAAAATCCTCCAATAAATCCAAGCCAAATATCCCCTGCAAAACCGACCACAACCAATCATTAAGAATCATATCAACAGACCGGTTAATCCTCTCCAGCTCGGCGCCCCCCTTTCAAATCTCCCTCACATCCCACATCTTTGCTTCATGCAAAGCTTCCACCAACTTCAGCCATCCGCCACCCAGGCAGCCCAATGGGCTGCCACGCACTACGGCCTGACGGCCATCGCAAGCCCGCTCGCAGGCGAAGTTGACTTCAACTTCCGCCTCAAAACAGCTGAGGGACAGCACTTTGTGCTGAAGGTGAGCCGGCCGGGGGCCGGTGTGGAGGAACTGGATTTCCAGGCGGAAATCATGACGCATTTGGCGACGCAAAATGTGCCGATAGCTCTGCCGGTGATCGTTCCTGCGATCTCTGGTGAAAGGCGCATCGCCATAACGGATGAGCAGGGCCACAGCCGCCAGCTGCGGCTGCTATCCTGGGTCGAAGGCCGCATGATGGTGGAGGTCGCGCCACAAGGGGAAGGCTTATTGCAAAGCCTGGGAAGGGCATGCGGCCACCTCAGCCTGGGCCTGGCAGGTTTCGATCATGTATATGCACATCGCTTTTACAAATGGGATCCCCCTCAGACGCTGCATTCGAGGCAATATATGGAATATATGCAAAGCGAAGAGCAGCGGGAAATGGCCAACTATTTTTGGCAATTGTTTGAACAGCAAGCCCAGCCCCGGCTGGCGTCTCTTCGCAAAAGCGTCAATCATAACGATGTGCATGATTACAATGCGCTGTGCATCAGGGATTTGCAAAATCCTAAAGTGACAGGCATCATCGACTTTGGCGATGCGCTTTACACCCAGACGGTCAACGAATTGGCGATCGCGCTGGCTTATGCCTGCATGGGCAAGGCCGATCCGCTTGCTGCTGCGAAGCAGGTGGTCGCGGGCTATCATTCCGTTTTTCCCCTGGAGGAAAAGGAGGTCGAATTGCTTTTTCCCCTGCTCTGCGCCCGCCTCTTGATCACCGTCGCCAACGCGGCCTACAACAAGCATCTCGAACCGGACAATGCATACCTGCAGGTCAGCGAAAAACCCGCCTGGGATTTGCTGACAAAATTGCGCAGCATCCATCCCGCCTTTGCACATTACAGCTTTCGCCAGGCCTGTGGCTGGGAGGCCTGCCCGAAAAACCATTTTTTTGTCAAATGGCAAAATGAGAATAAAGCTTCCCTTTCCCCCCCCATCCATACTGCAGGCAAAAGGATTGCCCGGCTGGACCTGAGCGTAGGCAGTTTGCCGCTCGGCAACAACAGCCATTTCGAAACCGAAAAAGCTTTTGTGCGCCATATCTCGCGCATGTTGGAAGATGCAGAAGCCGACATAGGCGTGGGCGGCTACCGCGAAGTGCGGCCCTTTTATTCGACGGATGCCTATGCTTTGCAAAGCAATGAAGGACCCGTCTGGCGAACAGTTCATCTGGGTTATGACATCTGGGCGCATGCCCTGACGCCCGTTCACGCCATCGCCGATGGCGTCGTGCACAGCTTCGCTGACAATGATGCCGAGCGCGACTATGGCGCGACGATCATACTCGAACATCAGTTCGGGGAAGAGTTGACCTTCTATTCCCTCTATGGGCATTTGAGCAAAAATTCTTTGACCGGTCTTTTTCAGGGAAAAAAGGTCAAAGGCGGTGAGCCCATCGCCTGGCTGGGCCAGCCCCACGAAAACGGCCAGTGGCCGCCGCATCTGCACCTGCAAATCATGTTGGACATGATGGGGCGGGCAGGTGATTTTCCGGGCGTAGCCCGGCCAGATGAGGAAGAAATATGGGCAAGCATTTGCCCGCCATCGGTAGTTTTTCCGGCCTTTGAACCCGTGGAAAAGGAAGATAAAGCATCGGATATTTTGGCAAAAAGGAAAGAGACGCTGGGCCGTGGCCTCAGCATTTCCTACAGCAAACCGCTGCATATCGTGCGCGGCTATCGCCAATACCTCTACGACACGGGCGGTCGCCGCTACCTCGACACCGTCAACAATGTGGCCCATGTCGGCCATGAGCACCCGCGCATCCTGCGCCTGGCCCAGCAGCAGATGGGCGTGCTCAACACCAATACCCGCTACCTGCATGACAATATCACCGCCTTTGCGGAGGAACTGCTGGCGACTTTCCCGCCGGAATTGTCTGTTTGCCACTTCGTCAATAGCGGCAGCGAGGCCAATGAACTGGCCCTGCGCATGGCGAAGACTGTCAGCGGCAAGCAGGGAATGCTGGCCGTGGAGGTGGGTTATCATGGCAATACAGGTGGCTGTATTGATATCAGTTCTTATAAGTTTGACGGCAAGGGTGGGAAGGGAGCGCCACCGCAAACGGCGGTGGTGCCTATGCCCGATGTGTATCGGGGGAGTTTTAGTGGCCCGGAGGCAGGGCGGCAGTATGCGGCCCTGATAGGGGAGGCGGTGGGCCGCCTGGAGGAGGATGGGTGGGGTCTTGCCGGCTTTATATGCGAAAGCATTTTGAGCTGTGGCGGGCAGATCGTGCTGCCGCAAGGCTATCTGAAAGCGGCTTATGCCGCTGTGCGGGCTGCAGATGGCCTCTGCATCGCAGATGAGGTACAGGTCGGCATGGGCCGGGTGGGAAGCCACTTTTGGGGCTTTGAGTTGCAGGGAGTGATCCCTGATATCGTCACCATCGGCAAGCCGATCGGCAATGGCCACCCGTTGGCAGCGGTGGTAACTACCCGCGAGGTCGCGGATGCCTTCGCCAATGGCATGGAGTATTTCAATACCTTTGGTGGAAACCCCGTTTCCTGCATCATCGGCAGGGAGGTCCTGCGCATCGTCAAGGACGAAGGCTTGCAGCAGCATGCGCTGCAAACAGGCGATTACCTGCGTGCAGGCCTGCTCCAATTGCAGCAGCAATTTCCCCTCATCGGTGATGTGCGTGGCCCTGGATTGTTCCAGGGCTTTGAGCTCGTCAAAGACGGGCAACTCACTCCCGCCGCCGAAGAGGCGACTTATCTTTCAAACCGCATGCGTGCGCATGGGGTGCTCATGAGCACGGATGGGCCGCTTCATAATGTCCTGAAAATCAAGCCTCCTATGTGTTTTGATAGGGCGAATGTTGATTTTTTGGTGGAGATGCTGGGGAAGATTTTGGAGGAGGATTTTTTGAGGAAATAAAAGAAGAGGAGACGCAGATTAGCTATGATTTTATGATAAACGCTGCTTTTAAAAACATAATCTTATCATAATAATCAATGTAAATCAGCGTCCAATTCTTCCCCCTACCACAGGAAAACCTTCCTGCCAACAAAAGCCCCATCATCAAATCCAAGCACCACCTCATACACCCCCTGGGCAAAATCCCCCAAAGACAAAGCAATCCGCTGATTTCCCGCCTCCAACAGATATTTTTTGGCAAAAATGACCCGCCCCTGCACATCAAATATTTGCAGGCGAAGCCCTCCTTCCTGCGGAAACCAGAGATTCATCCTCAGCTCATCCTCAGTAGGATTAGGGTAAAGTGTCAAAAGCTGAAAGGTCTCCGGCATTTCTGCAACGACAGGATCTTCCTTGTTTTCCGCCAATGGCAGCGCACAATTGATGGTCAGGGTGATCTGGGTGGAACAATTATTTTGATCTGTAACCGTGACAAGATAGGAACCTCCTGGCAGATGGGTAGCGATAGGGCCAGTTTGCACGGGTTGTGTGCTCCAGCTATAGCTAAAAGGCCCTGTGCCTCCTGAGGCATTGACCATGGCCGAAGCCGAATCCGGCTCACAATTTCCCAGGTCGATGTTCAATATTTGCAGAGATAATGCGGAAGGTTCGGGAATATTGAAAAGTGCCTGAGCAGCACAGCCTGTTCCGGCATCCAGTACGGTGACTTGATAATTTCCTGCCGCCAGCGCATTTGAATCCACAGGATTGCCTTGCAAATCTGTCCAGCTATAGCTCAGGTTGCCGGTATTTCCGGAGACGGCAAGCCGCGCATTGCCATTGGCTCCGCCCTTGCAACTGACAGCTGAAGTCGAATCAATATACACGCTCAGCCCCCCCTGGCTGCTCACCAGTACGGCTATCGAATCGGCGCATCCACTGATCGAATCTGTCACTTGCAGCTGATAGGTGCCGGGGAAGAGATTGACCGCTGTTGCAGTGGTTTGACTGTCGCTCCACAGGTAGTGAAAGGGGCCAATTCCTCCGCTTACCACCACATTTGCAGAGCCATTGGCTCCGCAGCTGGCAACTGTGCTCATACTTGTCAAGCTCAGCGGATTTACCTGGAGGCTAAATGAATCCTGGGTAGCACAAGCGCCTGAAGGGCTATACGCTGTGACGATATAGTTGGTGCTCTGGCTGGGATTCGCTGAAACGGTGGCTGTATTGGCTGGAGTAATACCTGTAGTTGGGCTCCATATATAGCTGCTACCTCCCGTGGCTGTCAAGGTGACAGCAGGACCATCGGGGCATCTGATGCTGTCACCGCTGATCTGAGGATGGGGGATGGCTTCGACCTGGAGCCAAAGGGTGTCTGTCTCGGTTTGTGAACAGCAGGGTGTTTCGAATTGTAAAATAATGGGGTAAAGACCTGGAGTCGAAAAGCTTATACCTGTTAAAACCTGGTATGCCGTTCCGTTATATTGACCAGGGCTCGTGCCCGCCAATTGCCAGTGGTAGACATAATTGAAGCCGCCGTTTAGGGCGTATAAATTGACGGATTCGCCTGCACAGATAGTAGGTAGGCCCTGGAAATAGGGCGCTGAAGTACCGATTTCGGGGATAAGCAGGCTGTCAGAAAATACGGAAGCAAAACCGCGATAGACTTCACTTCCGTTTTGGATGTCTTTTCGCCCGCTGCTCAGGTACTGTGTGCTGACGTTTTGCCCGAAGGGCGAAGTGGGGGAGGCCCCTGCTCCTAAATTCCATGTAGTTGCATCTCCTTCAAAGCCAATGCTTGTATGGATGCAGCTGCTTTCGTCCATCAGGATTTCATCCTGGTTGTCCAATTGAAAATTAACTATGCTGCTCACAGGTGCTGTGCCGCTATTTTGATAAAGTCGAAAGGCTTCTCCATCGGCCCCGTCGCCCCCATCGCCCCCATTTCCGCCGTTTCCTCCCTTGCCTCCATCACCGCCGCAACCGACCGTACCCCCGCCTCTATAGGAAGAGCCATTGGCGCCTTGTCCTCCGGCACCTTTTCCTCCACCTTGTCCGCCTGCACCTGCTTGTCCTTCATTGCCGATATCAAAAAAGCAATCTGTAAATGCGCTGTTTGCGCCGTTGTTGTAGAGAT
This sequence comes from Bacteroidia bacterium, assembly GCA_030430205.1. Classification (GTDB taxonomy): domain Bacteria; phylum Bacteroidota; class Bacteroidia; order J057; family J057; genus JAUIGE01. Next base: position 44,424 of record JAUIGE010000023.1, read on the forward strand.
AAACGCCGTAGACGGAACCCCCACCGCCTCCGCCTTGTCCGCCTTCGCCTCCTTCTCCTCCGCCACCACCGCCGCCGCCGCCAGAACCAGACCCACTGGTGCAGGCACCGCCTCTTCCGCCTCCACCGCCGCCTCCCGCGCCTCCCTGGCCTCCCTGACCATCTGCCCCATCCTGCCCATGGGCAGGAACAAAAAAGCCATTGATATGGCTACCGCCACTGCTATTTGCTCCATTGGCCCCATTTTGTCCGTTGGACCCATTTGCGCCATTTCCTCCAGACTGGAGACTGGCACAGGTGATACCTGTGATACAATTTGTTGCCAGGCCAGCTGCTCCCCCTGGATTAGCGGGAAAAACGCCTGCGACAGCACCGCCATCTCCACCTATTCCGCCATTGTTATTTCCCTGACCACCAGTACCTCCGTCTCCCCCCGCGCCTCCCTGGCGAAAGGTGGCCGTTGCACCGCCTCCAGTTCCTCCATCGCCTCCTGCGCCCCCTGCGGCGGGGTCGTTATTATCTCCATCATCTCCTTCCGCGCCATCATCCCCATCCTGCCCACCCTGGCCGTCCTTGCCATCGTCCCCATTTTCTGCATCATCCAGGATGATCTGAATTCTGGCAAAGGTATAGTCCGAGCAATTACTCAGGTGTACTCCATATAAGGATTGGGAAGGGAGATTGGCTCCTGCAACTTCTATCGTAAAATCCTGAAACCGAATGTCACTTTCATTATCTATATACATGGCTACCAGCCTCGTTTCTCGTGTATTTCCATCTGGATTGTTGGCAGTGCGGAAAATTGTGGTAGCGCCAGGCTTGCTGCTTTTTTTCCAGTTATCTGCATACATAAATCCGCCTTCCAGTGTCAAATGGCTATAAAGGGCTGTGATAGCTGTATCGGTGACATAGATTCCCGTATCCATTTTGATGATCACTTCCTGACATGCGGTGAGACTCAGCGCCTGCTGGAGGTTGCTGGGATCGTTTCGACTCCCAATGCCTGTCCCGTTGGGGGTGACATAGATGATGTTGCAATAGCCTGCGGGTGGGGGGCCGATTTGCACTGTCGCTGTATCTGTGGATACACATTGAGCAGAATCAGAAGCAATGACCCAATAGTCTGTATTGACTGTTGGAGAAACGCTGATCTCCATGCTGGTATCACCTGTGCTCCATTGCAAATGGGTTTGTGCTGCTGTATAGGCGCGTAGCTTTACGGGCAGAGAAGGACAGGTATAATAAATCTGTGGCACAATGCTCACATCTGCCCCTTTGTCTATGCTTACCGTCACAAAATCTACCGCATTGCAGCCATCGGCAAAAGTTGCCACAACGGTATAGACTGTCGTTTGGGTCGGAAATGCGATAGGATTGGCAAGTAAAGGGTCTGAAAGAGAAGTCGGGGGAGACCATTGGTAGCTAAGTGCGCCATTGGAAACAGCACTGAGCATGCTGCTATCGCCCCTGCAAATACGCGTATCTCCGAGGGCTGTGACAGCATTGCTGCCGGGCTGTATATCCAATTCAAAAGCGTAGCTGTTGCTGCTGGAGTAGGGGCAGCCATCATCGGTAGCAGTGATGACAAAGAAATAATGTCCTGTATCTGTGGCCGCGGGTACCCAGCAAAAAGTGCCCGTAGGGCTGAGACTGGGATTGTTGGCAACCTGGAAAGTCGCCCCCGCTATGCCCTGGTTCCAGCTCAGACTGAGCTGATCGCCGTCGGGATCACTGCCTGTGAGCTGAAAGCAAATTTGCGCGCCTGTACAGCTGCTGATGCTGTAGGTACTGCTTCCGTTTATTCCGGAAACTACAGGCGCGGCATTGCTGCAATTCACTACATTGAATTCCATGTCGCGGATGGTTTCTCCGATTTTGACGCCATTTCTGTATTCTTCCACTATTACACAAATGACCCCTATCTGCACGGCATTGGGTGTAAAGCTGAGCGCGCCCGTCAGGGAATCTATGCTAAAACCACTGCTGCTCGAAAGAGGCGATAGCGCTGAAAATCCCGCTCCATAGTTAACTGCCTGTGCAGCCGTACTTTGGCAATTGCCAAGAGAGAAGCGAAGTTGATCCCCATCGGGATCTGTCGCGCCGTGGTTGTAAACCACTGGCTGGTTGATGCAGAGCACTGGCGTAGGCAGGCTGTTGAAAGTAGGCGAATGATTGCCCCGGACCAGACTATTATCCAGCCTGGCTGAGAGATAGGCTCCTTGGGAACCGGGAGAAGTCAGGGTCGTAATCGCAAAATTGCGACAGCAGGATGCCCAGCTCAGCAGCCAGTCATTTCCGCAGGAAGCAGGCAGGTTGAGGGTGCCGCTATAGACATATTGCTCGATTCCGAGCAGGCTGCCGCCGCTGCATTTGCTGTTTTGCCCGGAGCATACGGGGGTCACATCTACAGCGCTGCCTTGTTGCAGGAGCGTAAGGGAGGCATTTACCCCACAAGCGACAGAGCTATAAGAAAGCCGTTGAGAACTGCCGATGGCCACCCCGCTGCAATCCCGAAAGAGCGTCAACGTGACGCGGTATTGATTGGGACCGAGATAGCGATAGGTGATATCTCCTCCCATGATGTGGGTGGCCTGGAGGGAAAGGGAAAGGAGTAGGGTCAAAAAGAAGAAAAAAAGGATTTTTCTCAGGAAGGAAAATGAGCGCATATTTTAACTCGAATTTTTACCTAAAGTAGCTTAAAATAAGCAGCCTGAATATGACTAAAGTTGTTTCTCCTTGTGAGAAATTTTCAGTATATTCTTATGACCCAATTCTCCGCGAACCCCTCAAAAATATCAAAACACCCTAATGCGAGTGCCCCGGCACTGCCTCGCCCTTTTTGCTCTGAGCCATCAGATAGTAAGCCCCTTTGACCACGACTTCAGCCTCTTCGCCGATAGGCTCCATGCTTTCTATGGCTACAAAGCCGCCGTCTTTCTGGCCCAAGATCACTTCAATCTGCCTGAAGTGTACTTCGCCCGCCATCGTATCTTCTTTGATGAAGATATAAGCCAACTGCCTGTCAAGGGCTATCGCCGCCTCTGGCAGGCAGAGGATCTGCTGTTGTGCCGTGCTGATGCCCGCCTCTATATACATGCCCGGCAGAAGTTTTACTTCTGACCTGACAGGCGTAGCCATCACCTTGAGGCTTCGATCCTGGCTTTCCAGCATCTGGTCCAGGGCAAAAATTTCTGCCTCCATGATTTCCGTCGGACGATTGAGCAGATGAAAGCTGATCTTTTGTCCCTTTTTGACCCACTGAATATCTTTTTCAAATACCTTGAGTTCCAGATAGGGTTGGCGGTTGTCCAGGATCACAAAGAGGCTTTGCATGGGCTCTACATAGGCACCCAGACTTGTCTGGATTTCATCTATATAGCCCGAAATCGGGCTTTTGACAGCGATGCGATCCGCGAAGCTGCTGTCATTGGGGCTGATGCCGTAGGCTTTGAGTTTGGCCGTGAGGCCGTGCTTGCGGGCCAGTGCCTGGGCCCGGTCTGAAGTGATCCGCTGAAATTGCTCTTTGGCGATGACACCATCGGCCAGCAATTCCTTTTGGCGCTCATATTCTTTTTCCAAAAAATACAATTGGCCTTCTGTTTCGCGCAGATCCTGCTGCAGATCTATGAGATCTGGATTTTGCAGGTAGGCGAGGGTGCTGCCCTGCTGCACAAAATCTCCGGGTTTCACCCGGATGCTCAGTATCCTGCCCGCCAGCAAAGCGCTGGCCTGTGCCTGCTGCTGCGGCAGCAGGGCCACCGTGCCATTTACCTTCAGCCTGCTGTGCATGCTGCGTTTTTCCAGCTTTCCATAGGCAAGGCCTATTTTGCCTATCTGGATGTCGGTGAGGGCGATTTCGCCCACATGATCTTCACCGGCATGGGCCGAGTGGTCATGTCCGGCATGACTGTCCACAACAGTAGGAGAACAGGAGGCCAGGAGGCCTGTCAGTATGGCAATGCCAATAAGGCTTTGATATATATTCATCGTTTCGATTTTTCAGAGTAAAAGTATAGAATAGGCAAAATCACCAAAGTCAAAAAAGTGGCTGTAATCAGCCCGCCAATCACCACCGTCGCCAGGGGCTGCTGTACCTCTGCCCCCGGTGCATGGGAGATAGCCATGGGCAGGAAGCCCAGGGAAGCTACCAAAGCGGTCATCAATACTGGCCGCATGCGTATCTGGGTGCCGGTATGTATCCGGCTAAGCAAGTCCTTGTTCCCCTCCTTTTTCAATTGGTTGAAATAGGCAATCAGCACGATGCCGTTGAGCACTGCCACGCCAAAAAGGGCGATAAAGCCCACACCAGCCGATATGCTGAATGGCATATCCCGAAGGTATAGGGCCCAGATGCCGCCGATGGCGGACATGGGGATGGCCGTAAATATCAGCGTAGCCTGTTTGAGGGAGCCAAAGGTGAAGTACAGCAAAACGAAGATGAGAAGCAGTGCCACCGGCACGGCGATCATCAGGCGCTTTTGGGCGCGTTCGAGGTTTTCGAATGCCCCACCATAGGTGACATAATAGCCGGAGGGCATGTCCAATTCCAATCTCAGGATGTCTTTGATTTCGGCCACCAGCGAAGCGATGTCCCGACCCCGGGCGTTGACGCCCAGGACGATGCGGCGCTGCGTATTGTCGCGCGAGATTTGCGCTGGACCTTCTTCAAAGCCTATGCTTGCGAGCTCTGACATGGGGATTTGCTGCCCATTGGGCAGGGGGATGAAGATGTTTTCCAGGTCTTCGATGCTTTTTCGAAAACTGCTATCCAGGCGCAGCACGATGTCAAATCGCCTTTCGCCCTCATAGAGCACTCCGGCGGTTTCTCCCGCAAAAGCTCCCCTCAATATGCGGTTGAGCATCTGGATATTGAGGCCGTACTGAGCGATTTTTTTGCGGTCGTAAACGACCTGCATCTGCTGCAATCCTGCCGTTGGCTCCACCTGCACCTCATTGATGCCTTGCACGCCTTCGATAAGGCTTTTGGCCTGATTGGCTTTTTGTACCAAAATCCCCAGCTCTTCACCATATATTTTGATGGCAATATCCTGCCGGATGCCGGTCATCAGCTCATTGAATCGCATCTGGATTGGTTGCGAAAATTCATAGGTGACGCCCGGGAAATGGTTCATGGCTTCATTCATTTTCTCGAAAAGCTCTTCTTTTGTCCGGGCGCTCGTCCATTCCTCTTTGGGTTTGAGGATAACAAAAATGTCCCCTGCTTCCAGGGGCATGATATCCACAGGGATCTCTGAAGTGCCGATTTTGGTGACGACCTTTTCTACTTCGGGGAAGTTATTGAGCAAAATCTTTTGAAGCTCAGCCGAGACTTCGATGCCCTGAGAGAGTGAGCTGCCTGTCGGCAGGATTTGATGCAGGGCGAAATCGCCCTCTTCAAGTGTTGGAATGAATTCCGCGCCCATTTTATCCAAAGTCCAAAGACTCAATCCAAAGATGGCCAGCGTGGCAAGGAGGAAAAAGAGCTTGAGTCTGAGTGCAAGATGGAGTACAGGGCTATACAGGCGCTGGAAAAAGGCGATGATTTTATCTGCAAAATTCTTTTTATCCCGGATGTTTTTATTCAGAAAAAGCGCAGACATCATCGGGACATAGGTCATGGAAAGCAGCAGCGCGCCCAATATGGCGAAACCGACCGTCTGCGCCATCGGCTGGAACATTTTGCCTTCTATGCCGGTCAGGAAGAGGATAGGCAAATACACGATCAGGATGATCACCTCGCCAAAAGCGGCTGCCGTGCGCGTACGGGATGCCGAGGCATATACTTCCCCATCCATCTCAGCCTGGCTGAGTTTTTTGCCGCTATTGCCCGATCGCAGATGGTGCAGCGTGGCCTCCACGATGATCACCGCCCCATCTACAATGAGGCCAAAATCTATGGCCCCCAGGCTCATCAGGTTGGCAGATACGCCAAAAACCCGCATCATGGAGACGGCAAACAACATCGCCAGAGGGATGACGGACGCCACGATCAGGCCTGCCCTGAGGTTGCCCAGCAACAAAACCAGCACAAAAATCACAATCAGCCCTCCTTCTGTCAGGTTGGTCAATACGGTGCGAGTCGTGCTGTTGATGAGCTTGGAGCGATCCAGATAAGGCTCCAGCCTTACGCCCACCGGCAAAGCCGCCTCTATCTGCGCAATGCGCTCTTTGACCGCTTTGATCACTGTGGCAGAGTTTTCTCCCTTCAGCATCATCACCTGCCCGCTGACGACCTCCCCTTTGCCATCCATGGTTACAGCCCCAAATCGAGGCGCAAAACCCAGCTTGACTTCGGCTATGTCTTTCAGCAAAATGGGCGTGCCGCTTTCGTTTTTGACCACGATCTGCTCCATCTCCGCTTTGTTTTTCAACAAGCCTTCCCCCCGGATAAAGTAGGTATAAGGTTTTTTTTCGATATAAGAACCGCCCGTATTTTCATTGTTCTGGCTTACCGCAGTAAAGACGTCTAAAAAGCTGATGCCCATGCTGTTAAGCTTATTGGGATCAAGAGCTATTTCATACTGCTTGAGTAGGCCGCCGGTGCTGTTTACCTCGATGACGCCATCGATCCCCACAAGCTGGCGCTTGACGACCCAATCCTGAATGGAACGCAGTTCCATGGGACCGTATTTGTCTTCAAAGCCTTCGGCTGCCTGAAGGGTGTACAGGTAAATTTCACCTAAACCCGTGCTGAGCGGCCCCATAAAAGGCAATCCCAGCTCTTCGGGGATGTTCTCTTTTGCTGCCTGAATGCGCTCATTGACAAGCTGGCGCGCCAGGTAGATGTCCATGTCTTCTTCAAAGACAAGGGTAATGACCGAGAGGCCAAAGCGCGAAATCGAGCGTATCTGCACCAATTGGGGCAGAAAGCCCAATTCCATTTCCAATGGAAAAGTGATAAACTGCTCCACTTCCTGCGCACTCAGCGCAGGGGAAGAAGTGATCACCTGGATCTGATTATCGGTGATATCAGGCACCGCATCTATCGGCAGCTGGCTGGCGGAGTAGACCCCCCAGCCCATCAGGGCAGCCATTAGCATGCCGATAATGAGTTTGTTTTGTATAGAAAAACGAATGATTGAATTAATCATGGGGAATGGTTCCGGGTTTCGGGTTTCGGGTTTCGGGTTTCGAGTTTCGAGTTTCGGGTTTCGAGTTTCGAGTTTCGGGAAATGAAAACGCAGTATGCGTTTTTGATATGTGGGATTAAATCAGACAGCCGGTGGCTGAAAGACTCCGGGCAGGTAGCCCGCGAGGGGAGAGGCTGATTCCAAAGCAGGCGCTTTGGAAGAAAAAGGGCCAAGGTCCAGAGAAGGTGTCTGGAAATTCAGGGAAAGGCAAAAGGAAACCACGGTATTGATGCCGTTGAGTGGCATGTCCTGATGGCAGTCTTTGTGCTCGGTATCCTTGGGCCCTTCAAAATCTATGAAATGCTCATAGAGAAATAAAGCAAATGAACAGGCTTCGCCTTCTTCTGCGGCTTCCTCCACATGGTGGAGGTAGTGTGCCCTGAGTGTACCCAGCCGTGTGAGCTGGCTGAAGTCCATATTGGGCAGCAGGCTACCCAGGAGGAGGTAGCAGCTAAGCAAAAGGGTGATATGTCTGTAGGCCAGCTTCACAAAGCAAAGTTAATGGATTCGTTTACAAATCTTTATATTCAAGTAATTTTTTATCAAAATGATGTTATATGAATTGGAAGGATGTCAAATCCCCGGAAGAGCTGGCGGCTTTTTCAGATGAAAAAATATTCGAACAGATAGCTGGAGCCTGTCACACCATTCAAAAAGCTCCGCAGGCTCCCCTCCATTCAGATGATGTCATTCTGCTTTGTATTGTCAAAAATGGAGCAAGCTATCTCCCTGCTTTTCTGGCGCATTACCAAAAAATTGGGATAAAGCATTTTTGCTTTTTGGATAACGGATCAGAGGATGAAACCTTAAACATTTTGAGCGAATTTGAGCAGGCATCCGTTTTTCAATGCGACTTGCCTTATAAAGTCTATTATCAGGCATTTAAACGCTTTCTCGTAGCGCGATTTGGGCAGCAGCAATGGACTCTGGTCGTGGATATAGACGAATTTTTTGATTATCCCTTCTCGCCTTTTTTTCCGCTGCCTCAACTCATCAGCTACCTCAACCAAAACGCCTACGATACGGTGGTTACCCAAATGCTGGATATGTTTAGTCAGGAAGAGGTAGGTAAAAAGGAAGGCAAGGACTTTCGCAAACATCATCGCTTTTATGACATTTCACAGCTTGTTCGCGCTCCCTACCAGTTGAAAAATAAGGTGAGCAAGCCCGCTATCCCATTTATGCTGGGAGGGCTTCGCAAAATGGCTTTTGGCCTGGATAAAGTGTATTTAACCAAACATGCCCTTTTTAAAAAACATGAGGGGCTCACGCTCACGCATGAACATTGGGTTGAGGGCGGCATGCTGGCCGATTTTTCAGCGGTTTTATACCACTACAAATTTCTGGATCACTTCCCGGCATACGTAAAGGATGCCGTGGCCAAAGGCTACCACGCAGGCAATTCTTATGAATACAAACATTACCAGAAGCGATTGAAGGAAAATAAAAAATTAAAGCTGTATACTGATACAGCAGAAGAGTTGACCCATGTCAATCAACTGATTCATACCCAATTTTTACATATATCTCCTGAATATATAACTGCCGTGAGTAACTATGTTCAAAGCCTTGATTCAGCAGCAAAAAACCGCATGACGGTGGTTACGGCAAGTGATGACGCCTATGCCGTGCCGCTGCAAGCCATGCTGTTTTCGCTTTTGGAAAACAGAGAAAGCCAAAGGCCTCTGGATGTCTTTGTGATCAGCAATGATCTTTCAGCCAGAAATAAGGCCATATTGAATGAGCTATTTGCTTCCTATATAGCTGCAAATCTGCACTTTTTAAGCCTGGATGAAAGCTACTTTCACCACCTGCCCACCAACTCTGATTACATCAGCGCGGTGACCTATTATCGCTTCGCGATCCCGGATTTGTTGGACAAGGCCGCCCAAAAGGTGCTTTATCTGGACTGTGATATGATCATCCGGGATGATATCAGCAAGTTGTGGGATACAGACCTGAAGGGGAAAATATGCGGAGGGGTATCTGAGCGATTTGCCAAAGAAGCAGAGCAGCCCTGGGATAAAAATAAGCTGCGAAAAATGCAGCTCCCATTGGATGGGGACTATTTTAATGCGGGCGTATTGTTGATCAATCTCGAAAAATGGCGGAGCCAGGGCATCAGCGAGGCATGCATCCGCCTGATGATCGATCATCCCGAAAGGATCTCCCTGGATGATCAGGATGCCATGAATATCATCCTGAAAGCCGATTGGTTTCCCCTCCCTCACCGGTGGAATATCACCACCTATTGGTTCCAGGATTTTGTAAAAAACGCCTTGAAAAACAAAACCATCTACCAGGCGGCGCTCAATCCGGCAATAACCCACTTTACGAGCCGCCAAAAGCCCTGGAAACTGGATGAATACCATGACCGGCGGGATGATTTCAGAGTGTATTGGCAACGCTTTTCTGAGAAGCGATTTTTCGCTTTGCGCGAAGAAGCAAAAAATATAAGGGAAGGGATTTCCCTTATCACTATTTGTCATGCTGACAATATGACTTTCCTGCCCAAAGCACTCGCCAATTGGCAGAGCTATGCCCCAATTGATGAAATCATATTGGTGGACATAAGTCCGGATAATGCAGTTACAAACTGCCTGTCTGAAATGGATTCAGCTAAGATCATACATATCAAAATGCAGGGAAATAGCGACCTCACGGAAGGGCTTTTGCTCAACCTGGGATTGCGCATGAGTAGCAGGGACAAAATCCTGAAAATGGATCCGGATTGCCTTATTTATGACCTTTTCTTTGAAAATCAGCAATTGTCAGAAAATTGTTTTTTCAGCATGTATGCCTGGAGAGACTGGTTTTTGAAAACGGATTGTATCAACAATTTCTTTTATATCTACCGCAAAGACCTGCTTGCCATCAATGGATTTCACGAAGCTTTGGAGGGCGCTGAGGCCAGCTGGTATGCATTCCATCAATTGAAACTGATTCAGAAATCCGCCCAAACGATTCACTACAATAGCATCTATTGTATGTCGAAAGAAAGGACTTTGTTGGCCGATTTTCAGCCCTTGCCAGGTATATCTTTTCCCCCTTTGTCTTTTGAAGAAAAGAAAGAACTCCTCCAACTGAAGATGGAACATATAAGCAGGCTGAGGCCCTGGAACCTTATCAGTCAGTTTGCCCCATTGGCTGTGAGCTATCAACAAAATCAATGGCAAGTAAGCCTTGCCGAGCCTCCTCATGCTCCCTCCTTTCCCAGGGCCCAATTGACCCGGGAAGTCTTTGCCTCCTGGCTCCTGACTTTTTTCCCGGGAGCGGGCAGATATGAAAGTTGGCTGAGAGAAGCGGAGCCGGTATCGCTGAGCAAAGAGCTTTTCCAGGTTCAAAAGCTTGCTCAATTGCTACTCGCTGAGGGAAGGCTTGGGCCAGCATCAGCTGCCACGATGAGAGGCCCAACCTCTTTTCGGGAAGCAGAACTCAAAAAGCAACTGGATGCCATCCACCATTCTTATTCCTGGAAAATAGGAAGCCGGATCATGCGGATCATTTATGGTGCTGTCGGTTGGCTTCCTTTTGTCAAAAAGAGGGGAGGGAAAAAGGCAAGCCCCCCATCCACCTGACAGGCCAGGTCATTTTTCAGCTAACAGCATTTTCCAAATACTTCTTTCGGCCTTTCACAATGGCTGCGGTAAAAGTAGGCCATGGAAAACAGCACGACCGGAGGTAGATATGATCAAAATAATTATTTATTTGTTGAGGCATAAAGTGCATAATCAGATGAGAAAAGTAAAAAAAGCTAAGATTAAAAAGGTATTTGTCAATCTTTCAGTGAGTCTTTTTACCTTTTTTGTCATGTTTATCATTTATTTAATCATATTTTCTGCTTATAGGAAAAATTTGAATTTTTATGATGAGGTGCATCATGAATATCAAAAAAAGCTGGATTATGGCCCCTTGGCATATACTGATGTAGTCCAATTAGGAAAGGCCCAACATCACGAACATTGTCCCGCTACCTCCTATTTATATTACCCTCAAAAAAAACCGGCAGGAAAATTTCGGATAGGCATTTTTGGCTGTTCACGCACCTTTGGCATTGAGGCTCCCAAGGGATTTGATTTTCCTACACGTTTACAGCAAAAGTATGAAATGGCCGGAGAAGATGAGGTGGAAATTATCAACTTTGGTGTGGGATCTTATGGGATGGGAAGGGCATATTATTTATGGGATAAGCTGGGCAGATTGTATGATTTGGATGTTTGCATTTTCAATGTATCCCCCATTCATTTCGATAGAGATAACACTTTTGTATTTTATGATAATGAATATGGACCGATTTATGGGCGGTATATTATTCAGGAAGGTGCATTGAGTTACATACCGCTTGGGGGCAATTCCATACTTGAAAATTCTGAAATCTATCACAGCCCTTTTCAGCCTTTCCAATTCGTTCGATACGAATATAAAACGCCCGTTGCCTTAAGGGCCATCCTGCCTAAAGGCAGAAAGTTGAAAAGAAACCCTTTCTATTATCATCCTGATCCAGCCAATGAATGGAAAGAGCTATATGCTGCATTTTTTGACAGCGTGGCAAAGTATAGCCCCTCATTTATTTTGATGATAGATAAGCCCGAATTGACCGCATTGGCAGAAAAGATGAAGACTGACAATATGCGAATCTTTCATTCCCATGCAATGAAGACAACTTATTTTAACCAACCTTCTGTTTATCAGGCCATAAAGAGTCACCCGAGTAGCCTGGGTTATCAAATTATTGCTGAAGAATTGTACCATTATTTGCATGATTCTACTTCGGTTCCTTTACCTTTTCTTCAATTTGCAGAGCTTAAGGAAAAGCATTCAGGAGCAGATTCTCCTCAGGCTGACATGCAAGGCTTGACAGATGCCTACCTGGCCATTGACAGCTTTCGATTGAGCGAATTGGTAGCATGGGACAAGGACGGAAATTCCGATCACCACAAATCAGGGATTGATTTATCGCAAACAGAAGGCTTATTGGCATTTCCCATTCATAGTTGGTTTCGGTTTTTGCCTATCCCCAAAGTGCAGGAAGATTCAGCATCTTTGACAGTCTCCTATAAGTTAGATGGAAAGCTCCATGAAGTACATTTGACGGAAGTGATATATCAGGCTGGCATTTTGGGAAGGATGAGAAAGCTGGAGAAAATCTATAAAATGGAGGGGCATAATCTGATGTTGAATGTAAAATGGAAGGTTCCTGTATTTGTTATTCGGACAAATAAGGTGGTTACGGAAGTCAGGTTAAAGTTGGGAGGCAAAGTGATTTTGACAGCTGAAAAGAAACAGAGAAAAGGAGAGGTTCATAATTTTAGCCTGCAGCCTGTTGCAGGTAGTTTTTTGTGTATGAAGGGAACGCTAAACCAAAAAGTCAGCATCCATGACTTACCCCAAAAAGGAACCCTTGACATGGTTTTGGCCGATAAAAGGGGAGCGTCCATCCGAATTCCCTATTTGTCTTTTTCGAAAGACTCTGTTTTGCTTGAGAGCCTGAAATAGGTACCTATCGGGCTTCCTGGGGTAGCTTTTTCTTTCTTGCACGAATATTTTTTTCAAATTATCCTGAAAAGCATACATAAAATGCCCCCTCCATTAAACATCATCAATGAATATTTTGACCAGGTATATGTGCTCAATCTGGAAAGGCGGCTTGACCGTAAGGCAAAAATGATGCATAGACTCCAGCGATTGGGGATAGAGGCAGCTTTTGTGCCGGCTGCTGATGGGCAGTTATTTAGATATCAAATGGAATTTCAAACCTATATGATAAGCCCGCCGGGTAGCCAGGGGACACATCCGCTTGAGGGCGTTTTGGGCAGGAAGACCTTTGAAAATGCAGGCGTTTGGAGCCTCTCGATGACCTATATGCGCATGCTTGAAGATGCGCAGGCGAGGGGCTTCAGGCGTATTTTATGCCTGGAAGACGATGCTGTTTTTTGCCATGATTTTCATGCGAAACTCCAAAGGGCACTGAGCCAGATTCCTCAGGATTGGAAACTGCTGTACCTGGGCGCTTCTCAGCGCAACTGGCAGGTACCGCAGGGATTGGCCTACCTGGACGAAAGCAAAAGCGATTTCGACCCTGCTGAGCCTTTTTATTTAGCCAGAAAAACCAATGGTTCCTTTGCCGCAGGGATCGATCATTCGGTTTTTGAGCCCTTGATGGAGGAGATATTGAAGATGGATTGCCCTGTTGATTCGGGGCCGATGAGGGCTATAGGCCGCACATATCCCAATCAATGCCTCGTATTATGGCCCAATCTGGTGATAGCAGATGTGGAGGATAGCGATATCAGGGGAAAAAGAGATCAGCAGGCTATTTCAGATATACTAAGATGGAATTTGAAAGACTTTGACTTTCCTTTCCAATTGTATCCCGGCGAGAAGCCGGAAGCATCTGGAAAATGGGATACAATCGAGCCCCAAGCTCCTAAAAGAGCTGCCTGGAGCACCGGGCCCGATGGCAAAAAAATTGCCTGTATCTACCATCCCTGGGAAAGGCTGCTTGCCTGTTACCTGGAAAAAATACACCCGTTGGGCTATACAAAAGAAGGCTATAAAAATGGCGTAGCATCTTCGCTGCTTCGATATGGCTGTTTTCGGGCAGAGATGACTTTTGCTGACTTTGTAGATGCTGTATGTGGCATCAGTGATGCTGTGGCCGATCCTGCCTTCTGCTCACAATTGCATCAATTGATGGATGAGAAAGGAACTTTCTTGGCGGACGAACTCATCAGGCAAAAGCCTTTGCTGGGGCCGGAAGTATTAAAAAAATACTTTACCAAAGAACTAAAGGAGAAGGTAAGAAAACGATACCAACTGGATATTTCCTTTTTGAAATATACTTTTGATGGACAGCATCAGGATGAATGCATTGACCTGCATGAGGAAGCATGGCAAGGCCCTTTTTTTCAATCCAGGGTATGGCAACATTTGATGAAGGAACAGCAAAGGAGCTGGGCACAGGAAATCCATCGGCTGAGGTGGAAGTGATACTTCCGCTGATTATCCCGGAACAAAACGATTGGCATGAGGGAAAGGATGGTCAGGGATCGGCTTCCCCAAAAAGGCACATAGCTTTTCCCAGGTATTTTCTTTCATGATATTGATCCTCAATAGCTTCTCATCGGGTTTGTCCGCAAAAAAACGCTCCACCCTTTGTTCATAGGCAAGATAGGCTGCTTCCCAATTGGGAAACTGTGCATACAGGCTTTGATAGGCTTCTATATAATTGGGATGGTAGTTGTGGCAAAATTTCTCAAATTTTCCACTTTCCTCCCTGCTTTTGGCAAGATAAGCCCGAAACTCCTGGGTGCTGCTAAAGCCTATGGGCTTATATAAATTTTGACTGGACCTTACCCAGTCAGCCAGGTCGCGCTCTGCGTAGATGAATTTTGCGTTGGGAAAACGCTCATATAATTCTTCAAAGCGATAAGAGACAGGCGAATCCGTAAACGCATCAAAATAGGAGAAATCCTCCAACTCAATGATCCTTTGGGTAATCGGATTGATAAAGTGGATGGCTCCATAGCCCAGGAGCGTCAGAGCTTCTGTCAGGGAGCTTGTGCCCGTCCTGCTCAATCCAATGCCAAATATTTTGGGCCGATCGAACCCCGCGCCTTCCTGATAATAAGTATTCCAGGTTTTTAGCAGCTTCCGTATATAGGTCGGGTCATGATTATGACAGCTTTCTGGCTGGTAATCAGCTAGTTGATTGATCAGCTGGGATGCGCTTTCAAATGCTGAATGGGCCACCAGGGCCTGGGCCAGCAATTGCGTTGAGGCCTCATCCCCGGGCTGACTGGCGTGGAGAGCGGATAGGATGCCAACTGCTTCGCCATATTCACCTGCTTTGATGAGTAAGCCAGCTTTAAACATGAGCCTCTCTGCATTTGCCCCTTTTATGTCTATCCACTGATCGAGCGTGGCTATTCCCTCCTGGTAGTGAGCATGATTAATGAGCATCTGGGCCTTTTTCCTATAGGCCAGATCAAGCTGGTGTTTGCTTATCACTTTTTCCCACCAACTGGCTGCTTCTTCACGCTGAAAATTCTTTTCTGCAAGAGTCGCCTTGCCTACCATCGCCTGCTTATTATCAGGAGAAAGTGCCAATACCCGCTCCCAGTATCGCCTGGCCTCCGGCAAATTATTGGCCAGGAGAGAGAGTCTGGCAAGGCCATTGTAGCCGTCAGGATCCTGTGGGAGAGACTGCGCTATTTTCTCAAAAGCCCTCCAGGCTAGTTGGGTGTTGCCGCATTTCAGCATATCCCATCCCAGCCTGTTGTACAGCATTTTGTCCTGGCTGGAAAATGGGCCGGGAGCGTTCCAGCGCCTCGTTTTAAATTGTAACCAGTAGTCGGCTGTGCTGCCCACATCCAGAGCGATGCCGCCCCTTTGCCTGATCAGATGGCAATACATTTTTCCCAAAAATCCCGCCGCTACGATAAAGACCTGCCCCGGATAGGCAACAGTAATATCCCGGCAAATGAATTCGAAATGGTCGGGAAAATGGGGTTTTTCCGGGCTTTTGTCATAGCCCATTTGCTCCGCAAATTTGTATTCGGTCGGGAGCAGGTATTCCTTGCTTAGCTTGACAGCATGTTTTTCCAAAAGCCATTTGGGGAGCTCCGGGTGGCTGGAAATCAGCACACACTCATCTATCTCTGCCAGGATCAGCTCCCAAAATCCCAAAACTTCCAATTGGGAGTGGATGTGACAGGAAGAGATGATCGGAGCTTCCTCAGCCTCTTTATAGGTTTTGCTCAGCGATTCTACTGTATTCATCACGGCCAGAAGCCCTCTGCTTTCCCTGTTCAATTCCCCTTTGTTGAGGCCCGGTTCCAGGAGATTCCGACAAATTCTTTGTGGATCGGGAATCCCCAGGATATTGGCATGAGCAATGGCATCATGGTAAAGGGCTTTGATTTTTTGCCATTTTTCCGTCGTTATCAGGCTTTTTCCCCACCATATTTCCTGGCTAAATTGTTGATCCTCAGCCTGAAAAGATTGAAGCGAAGCCTTATACGGCAAATAATGGCCTTCACCATCTCCCAAACGAATAAGCGCAAATGCCTTTTTGTTTCGGATATGATCGATGATGACTTCGCTTATTTGAAAGCATTCATCAGGCGATATAGCCGTCTGCAGGAGGAGTTTTTGGGGTCCCTGGGCGAGCTGCCGAAATTGTTGGAAGACCGTCGAAATAGGGTGGGAATCAAACTCTAAAAGAGGATGTGCACGTAAATGCGTTTCTATTTCCTCCAGAGAAGAGAGAAAATTTTCCTGAGAATCAGTTTTCAGGTAAGAAGCATAATCTTGCTGATGCAAAGCCTGAAATATGCGGTTTTTTTGCTGTTCAAAGCGCAATAATACCGAGCTAAGCAGATCCTTATTAAAAACATCGGACTGGAGTTGCCTTTCGATAAAACTATTCGCCCCCTGGTATTGGGTCCTGGAAGAAAGCAGTTGGCAATAGGCAAAAATGATTTCCCCGTTTTTGATACCTGCTGCCAGACACTTTTTTAGAAAAGCTTTCAATTTGTCATGCATAGCCTGACTTTGCAGGATATGGATATAGGCTTCGATGAACCTTTCAGAAAGTTTTCCCTTGCTTATATCCAGTTTGGGATACAACTCGTCCAGGAGAGTTAAAGCCAGCTCATGGTCTCCCAATACCCAGTAGTTATGAGCCCGAACGAGTTGGAGGTTTATATTTTCGGGGAACCTTACATATGTTTCTTCCAATATTGTCTGAGCCTTTTTGTAGTTGTAGATCCGCTGGTGGTAGCGCGCATCCACGATATGAAAATAGGCGGCATCGCTGAAAGCCTTTTTACCCGCTTCGATGATCTCTTTTGCCTCAGGCAGGGACGCCATCCTGAGCAAAAGCTCAATGAGTCTTAGGTAAGCATCCATTTGCGTGGGGTGGGCTTTTAGGAATGCCCGATATAATTGTTCTGCTTCCCTAAGCTTTCCCTGCTGAATATATTTATTCCCCCATTTCTGGTAATACATGGAAGGTTTTTTGCCTTTAAGCCGATTAAAAGCATGGGAAGTATAGATGGCCTGCAGGAAATTTGTTGGTGCTTTCAAGAGATTCGTTAATTTTATTCAATCCTTTTCAACAGCAGAGGCAAGACGAAAGTACAATTCTATGCACATCCTCGCCACATTAACGATTAGAAATGAGGCTGCCTACCTGAAGAAATGCCTTTCTTACCACCTTGGACAAGGGATAGAAATCATGGTGATAGACAATGGTTCTACAGATGAAAGCCTTCAGATATGTGAAAGTTTTTTAGGGAAAGGTGTTATAGGGATAGAGCAGTTGGCCTATCCCGGCTATTTTGATCTGACAGCCATCTTGCTGAAAGAGGCTGAGGTACAGCGCAATAGCGGAGCCGATTGGCTCATTCATCTGGATGCAGATGAGATTTTGCAAAGCAATAAAGCGAGTGAAACGCTGGCGGAGGCTATCGGCAGGATAGACGCTAAGGGCTGTAATGCCATCAATTTTGAGGAATTTGTATTTCTGCCGGAAGACAGCACCGCTGATTATGCAGGTCGGGATTACCTGGAGGAGATGAGATATTACTACTGCCACCGGCCGGGCAGCCGGAGATTGGTAAGGGCATTTAAAAATGGCATAGGGGCTTCCAATCTGGAATCCGGCGGACATCGCCTTGAGGGAGGAAAAGTGAAAATGTACCGAAAAAGCTTTTTCCTCCGGCATTATATTGGGCTGAGTGAAAGGCATTTGCAGCAAAAATATGGGAACCGAATATTTTCCCCTACAGATCTCGCAAAAGGCTGGAGTAAAAACAGGGCGGGTCTGACAGAAAGTGACATACAATTGCCGCCCGTCGAAAAACTAGAGAAATATCCTTTTTCTGCGAAAAAGCCATTCCGAACCAGAAAAGCCTACAAAAAACATTTTTGGGAGTGGGATTTCTAAATTCCTATCCTACTTTTCATTTTATTTGCCAGATGTCACAGCCAACCTGCATTTTGGTTTTTGGTATGCACCGATGTGGTACTTCTGCCACAACAGGCTTGTTGGATATTATGGGCGCGGAATTAGGGGGGAAGCTCATGCCACCCACCCCATTTAACCCCAATGGGTATTTTGAGCATATTGAAATCAGAGAGATCAATGACCGCATCCTGAGGGCCCTGGACTCTTCCTGGGATAGCGAGACGGAACTGGCTGCCAATTGGACCGCAAAGCCGGCTATCCAACAAATAAAGCGCGAACTTTCCACCATTATTTATCAGCAATTTTCTCCTCATCAGTTATTTGCTATTAAAGATCCCCGCATTAGCAAATTGCTCCCTTTTTGGGAGGAGATTTTAAAGGATTTAGGGATACAAATGAAATGCCTGATTCTTCTGAGAAATCCCGGAGAAGTTGCGGCATCTTTAGCAGAAAGAGATGGGTTTTCATACGAAAAAAGCATGTTGCTTTGGCTGGAACATATCCTTCAGGCCGAAAAAAACAGCAGGCATTTGGAAAGGGTTTTTGTAAATTATAAGGATGTTCTGATTGACCCTGCCGCACAAATTCAGCGAATAGTAGACAACCTTGAGGTGGTTTTTCCCCATTCTCTTCAGGAAAAAAAAGATATGCTGGAATCCTTTATAGACAAATCCCTGAATCATGGAGAAAATTCCTCTATCAGCATCCATAATAATTTTCCGTTGGTAGAAAAAGCCTATAATCTGATAGAAAAAATAAAGCTTGTCGGTTCAGAAGAATTTAGCCGATTTGAAGGGGAATGGGAAATACATGCGGAGCTGTTTAGGCAAAATCGCAGCCTTTTCCTTTCGCCAGAAATAAAGGCGCAATTGGCCAGGGGAAAACAGAAGATGTTGGAAGATGAACGATCATTATTCACCAATTTTTCCAGCATGTTAAAGGAACGCGCCTCACAGTTTTGGGGCAATAGAAACAAGGGGCTATTTGCCTCTCCAAAACAGCGGGACTAAGCTCCATTTAATTCAACTTGCCCATGCAAACCATGGGACTTGCAAATTCATCACATTCGCACGTATTTGCGGGAAGAAACCATTTTCATGCTAAACAATCTCCTGAAACCCATCCTTGAATCTCTTCCCGAAAATAACTGGCTTGAACGCCTTTGGATGGTCTCCAAGGTAGATTTTTGGAAACGCTACTACAACAATAAGTTGGGGATTGTCTGGGCTTTCCTCAATCCGCTTCTGCACTTTTTGATATACTATTTCTTTTTCACGGTGGTATATCAAAACAAAGTAGAGGGCTTCGCTTTTTACCTGTTTTCGGGCATGCTTTTCTGGCAGTTTTTTAGTGAAGGCACTTCACAGGGAATATCCATTTACCACACGAAAATCCACCTGATTCAGAGCATACAGATTCATAAATTCGATCTGAACCTGGCAAGTTGTCTGACAGCTTTTTATGCCTTTATTTTCAATTTTTGTGTGTTTCTGCTTATCCAGATGCTTTTTGGGCCTGATTTCAGTTGGTATATACTATACCTCCCGCTCCTGATGCTCAATGTTTTTCTGATCGTGCTGGGGGTTGGCAGCCTGCTTTCAGCTTTGTATCTGTATGTAAAGGACATCACCCATTTTTGGTCGATCATCATTCGGGCGGGGTTTTTTACCCACCCCATTTTGTTTCCCAAAGAGTTGATTCTGGAGCATGCGCCTATCGCCATCTACATCAGTCCACTTGTGGGGATACTGATCAACCTGCGCGAGGTGGTCGTTTATGCGAAACCACCAGATTTGGGCATCATGGCTTTCGACCTGATCTACGGCATTATTTTGGCCGCTATCGGCTATTTTGTCTCACAAAAGGTGTCCTATAAGGTCCTCGAAAAGCTATAATTTCACATTTGCACAATCTGCACATCTGCAAATTTCCTAATCAGCCAATCATCATGTCTTCCCCCATCATATCCCTTCAGCATGTAAGCAAAACCTATCGGGTTTCGGATCGTCCGCTGGACTCTATCCGTTCAGTTGTTTTTCAAATGTTCACAAGCGGGAATATGCGGGAGATCCACGCGCTCCAGGATATCAATATAGATATCCAGCGGGGCGAATTCATCGGCCTGATCGGCCACAATGGCTCGGGTAAATCAACCCTGTTGAGTTTGATCCTGGGCGCTTTGCGCCCAGATAAGGGAGGAGAGCTGAGCGTCAAAGGAAATGTCATGATGCTGTCCCTGGGACTGGGCTTTGACAACCACCTCACGGCTCGCGAAAATATCTACATCAATGGCTCACTCCTCGGCCTCAGCCTCAAGCGCATCGGCCAAAAGTTTGACGAAATCATTGATTTTGCAGAGCTGGAGGACTTTGTGGATACCAAAGTGAAGTTTTTTTCCAAAGGCATGCGCATGCGCCTGGCCTTTGCCGTAGGCATCCACGCCGAGACGGACATCCTGCTGATCGATGAGTTTTTTGGGGGAGTAGGGGACCAGAATTTTAAGGAAAAGTCTGAGGCTGTCTTTAAGGACCGCTTGCTGGAGGGCAAAACCATCATTTTTGCCAGTCATGCCATGCCTATTTTGGAACAAAATGCGGATCGGGTGTTCTTACTCAATCAGGGCGAGCTGATCGCCGGAGGGCCCTTTGAAGAAGTTCATGAGAAGTATAGAGAATTGATGAAGGCGCGGCGGGAAGGGCGAATGGGGAAGAAATAGGATCAGTTTTGTAATTCTATCCGTAACTTTCGCAGCCTGATGGCTTCCTCATAAAGCTGTACATCGGCTTGATTCCATGACCGAATCGCCTCCCGTTCTACTTCACTTACGATGGGTTTATTCCCCGTCACATTGTGGTAAAAATTTGAATAGCTTTTCCACTTCATTAAATAGGCAAGCGAAGCCAAATCTTCTTCATAAAATTCGCAAATCCCGATAAAGGCGCAGTCCCCCAGTGCCAAACCCTGCATGAATTTGGAGATCCGATTTCGATTGACTTCGAGATAGGCATATTCAAGCAAAGATTTTTTCATTTTACTCAGGATATTTAATCCCTTCCTTTCCTCTTCCAATTCTTCTTCCAGCCTCTTTGACAAATAGAAATAGTTGGATATAACCCGCTCCACGGGGTCTCTAAACCAGGTGATAACCGGCGTTTTGGGCTTCAGGGCAAGCTTTTGGGTCAGGTCAGCATAGGAGAAATGTCCATGGATGACTTTCACCTGTCTACTCAATGCCTGGTCTGAAAAGGCTTTTTCTTCAAGTTTTAAGCTTTGCGAAATTAAATTTATATCCAGGCGCTTCACATGATTCTCCCCATAGACAGACTTGAGTGTGTTTCGAAAAGAAGTACCTGCTGTTTTAGGTATATGAATCGAAATGAGTTCAATGCGGTTTTTTATCATAACAATTTCAACTACTTTGATAGGCGATTAGAAAATACCTTTCACAAGATAGATAATTAGGTAATATATGATTTGGCTAGCATCTTTTCCCCGTTCAGGGAACACCTTTTTTCGGAATGTCTTGTTTGAGGTATATGGGCTGGAATCAAGCACTTTTCATGTTGAGCCGGGCCGGGAAGTAGACCCTAATTACGCGCAATTTCCTTTTGTGAAAACGCATTTATTGCCAGACCAATTATTGCCCAATGACCCTCATATCAAATCTGTATACCTGCTCCGGGATGGCCGGGATGCCCTTGTTTCTATCGCCCACCACCGGCAGGATATCAAAGAAAATGATTCTGATTTTTACATCAATTTATTGGATGCGATAGTCGCGCCTGGGGACAGTTTTTTTGGTGGTTGGTCGAGAAATGTGCAGGAATGGACGGCCAAGGCGGATATTGTCATCCGATTCGAAGATCTAATCCGTGATCCGATCGGGCAGATCGAACGGCTAAGGGAGATCACGGATCTCCCAGAACCCCAATGGGATAAACTACCCAATTTCCAGCAACTCAAGCAGGGGATTCCCCGCTATGGCAGCGGCATTCACTTTTTGGAAAGTGAGGAAGAAATGCGGGCCCTGGCTTCGAAAAACTTTCGCAAAGGAAAGGTCGGGAACTGGGAAATAGAGATGCCCGCAGATTTACAGAAAATCTTTCATGAAATACATGGGGAGGCGATGAGGGAGTCTTCTTATGAGATTCCTGCTTCACCAGCTTTTTCTGCGATGGGCACCGGGCCTATAAAAGTGTTGCTGGATGCAACCAAAATACTGGAACCCGGCAGGGATGGAATCCGACGATACCTTGAAGAATTAATCAACAACCTTTGGGTATTGGAGCATAAAATGCCTAACCGATGGAAAATAGATTTGCTTTTCGGAGATCAAACCATCATTCCTTTGAGAGGTCTTGCCTTACAACATCAAAAGATAGATGAGTATTTTCTGGAAAATAAAGAGGAAAGTGATAATCTGGAAATTCAGCAGACAGACGAAGAAATGGTACCCACGGAGGCGCTGCCTGAAGTGCTTTTTTCCTATGAACAAAAACTATTGGACTTTAAGGCATACCTGAAAAAAACGATGCCCGGAAAGTTGTATAGCTTGTTTCGGTTTGTTTACAAAATGCTGCCTTTCAGGACAATCCTGCATGTATTTCGACGGATTTCGCGTTTAAAGAACACCCAGTCTTTGCTGATAGACGAAATAGATTTTCCCTATGATGTCGTACATGTGCCACTCCCTCAGCGCGTGCCGGAAACACCCAAACTGGGGCGACAACTTGTAGTGACCTTTCACGATCTTACCCATAGCTTATTCCCCCAGTTTCATCAGGAGGACAATATTCAAAAAGCAAGACGAGGGATGGAAGCTGCCATCAAGTCCCAGGCTCATTTTCTCTCGGTCTCCCAACATAGCCAGACAGATCTTTTGGATGCATACAAACTATCTCCCCAGGATAGTACCGTCATATATGAGGCGGCGAACCGGAGCCATTTTTTTCCGCGAAAAAATGACTCAAAGTGGGAAGAAATCCTGGCAAAACACAAGCTGACCGAAAGCCGCTTTTTTCTTTGCCTTTTTACCATTGAACCCAGAAAAAACATTCATGCCACCATCGAAGCCTTTCGGCAATTGCGAAAGGTACATGAAGGAGAAGAAATCCAACTGTGGATCTGTGGGAAAATAGGGTGGAAAATGGAGGGCCTGGAGGTTAAAGAATTCTCCCGGGAGGGGATTCTTTTTTTAGGATTTGTCGATGAAGGTGAACTGCCTTTTTTCTATAGCTATGCCGAAGCTTTGTGTTATATCTCTCATTATGAGGGCTTTGGATTGCCTCCACTGGAGGCCATGTTTTGTGCTACGCCCATTATTTATGGGAATAATAGCTCCATGCCTGAGGTCATTGGAGAAGCAGGCCTGCCAGCAAATGCCTCTCAGATTTCTGATATTCAGATTCAGATGAGCAGATTTTTAACAAATCCCGATTTGAAAAAAGAGTTGGGTCAAAAAGCCCTCAAGCATAGCTTTCAGTATTCCTGGGTTAAAATGGCCTGGGAAACACTTCTTGCGTATGAGGAATCTATTTCTGAATAAGCCTGTTGTATAGCTCTATGTCCTGTAGGTTCCAATCACGGATTTGGTCACGGGTCTTTTGATCTATTCCAGATTTCTTTCCTTTGTTAAGTTGGGGGATATAGTAGGGAGGCCAATTTAGTTTTGTAGCTAGTTCTTTCAAATCCCGTTCAAAGTGTTCCATCTGACCGATAAAAAAGAAATCCTCCGTTTCCATTCCCTTTAAAAATTTTGACATGGTATTTTGAGTTTCTTCCCGGGAGGCAAATGTCAAAATATCCTCATCGATCCGATGTTTATTGAGCTCGTATTGAACGGGATTTCTGTTTGGATTTCGTAAGCCTTCTATAAAAAAAAAATATTTTGATATGAGTCGATCCACCGGCTCCCTTAGCCAGCAGATTATTTTCGGCTTGTATTTCTGATGGAGCTCCCGGACCTCCTGAAAATGAAAATGTCCATGCACCACTTCATGTTGCTCCTGGGAAATATCCAGGATTTTCAGGTCTCTACGCCTGTAGTAAATGGAAAGTTTTTCTCCGTAGACCTGCGTTAGGATGTTGTAAAAGGAAGTGCCCGCAGTTTTGGGAATATGAATCGAGATAAGTTTTACCATATTATTGATTTCTGATTTCCTGGATTGTTTTTTGAAAAATAGCTGATTCATATAGGGTTTCCTCAAAAATTTTGTGTGCAGCCGCATTGGGGTGATGATCCAATTCGTGGGAAAAAAAGTACTGAGGCTTGTTAGCCTGAAATTTTGGAGGATGACCGATGAGTGCAAGTTCGTGTTTGGCTGTCAGTTCTACCAGGCTTTGGTAGCTTGTTTCATATTTGTAAATGGATAAATATTGGATGAGGGTAGGTATTTCATGGTCGATGCTATAGGCCTTGAAGGCGGCCAGCATCGAATCTGCATGTATCCATTCATTTTTAGTTATTTTTCCATGCCCATTTTTTTTCCGGGTGGAAAAGATCCTGTCAGATATCATTTGCCAAAAATAGGACTTCCAATAAGGATTTTGTTTTTCCTTTTCCTGAAATTTTTCCCCGGAAAGTTGATTGCTGCGCGGCTCATTAAAATCATTATTTCCACAAAATCCGATTAAGATAAAATCGGGATCATAAGCCTCGATTTTATCTTCGAGTAAGCCCAGATAGTGTAGTAAATTATATCCTGATACGGCAAAATTGATCAATTCATAGGTAGTACCATCACTTCTGTCATTAAGCCGCTTTTCCAGGAGGCTATGGTATATTTCCTCCATTTCTACTCCTGTACCCATGCTAAATGAATCTCCAATAATGGCTCCACGGATGGTATTTCCCTTTTTTACTAGAGAGTACTCCTGGTCTCTTAGGCCCTGTGAATTGGTTTTAAAACTTTTCAACTTAAACGATCGGTCCAGATTGGGTTTTAGTTCATACTGTATTTTAGGGCTTTGGGACGCCTGGACATTGCCAGAATGTCCCATTTCCGTAAATGAGTTTACTTTTTCGTAGCTGAAGGTATCGGCCCCAAAGTAATACAAGCGAACCAGAAATTCGCCTAAAACCCCTGCCATGAGAAGGCCTATCGTAAGAGAGATGATTTTAAAATAAATGGTTTTCATCTCAGCTTTTGGGCGTCCATCTTTTAAGGTAAAAGTTAACAAAACGATGGTTTCCACTTTCCATAAAAGTGGTGTAGACATCCCTTACCCGATGATTTTGGAAAATCCTAAATACCTCAGTCATGTCATATTCAAACATTGGGAAAAGGTATTTTTCCGCTATTCCTTTTTCCTTTGCATATCGAGGGTCCGAAAACAGGCGTTGCCTGTGTGTTTTTTCTTCAGGGGATTCTGCCGTATGGTACAAAATATGGAAATAAGCTCGCCCATTGGGATTCAGATGAGAGAGAAGGTGATCCAGTATGGCTAAACCCTTTTCAGGGGGAATATGCTGAAATACCATCGCGGAATGGATGTAATGGTAGCTTTCTGTCAGAAAGGGAGGCTCAGGACTTACCACTTGAAAATGTACATTATCCCGCTGATATAGCTCCGCATTGATGCGGGCTTCATCGATCATGGCTTCCGAAATATCTACCCCCAGCACCTGCTCACAATTTTCAGCAAGGGCAAGGCTCAGCCTTCCTGTACCACATCCAAAATCCAGAGCTGATTTTATCGTTGGGCGTTTTTTTGGCCAAATCTTTTGAGAAACCCTCATGACCCGTTCTATATGCTGCCTGCCACTTTCAAAAAATAGCGTTTTGGCTTCCTGATCCATCCGATCGGATAAATATTCAGGATGGGTAAGAACCCCAAAGTAAGGGTCTGATTTTCCGATTTCTTTCCAGAAAGAAGAATAGGGGTCTTTATTATTTTTTTTGATCATGAAGATGCTGCTTATCTTGCAAAGTGGTATCAATTCTTCCTTTTACAAAAAAAGCACTGTACTTTTTCTGATACCGGCAAAAAGACCCGCCATTTCTATACACAGCTTGATTATGCCATCCCATGAACCCTATTGCTTTATTCACCTCCCCAAAACGGCAGGCACTTCTTTCAAAATCATGTTAGAGAGGTATTTTTCGCAGTCAGAAATATATCCTTCAGCAGAATTGATGAAAACCCAAAGAGACGGTGGATATCCGGATTGGAGAGACTATCTGAGATTTTTATCCACTGAAGAATACCCTTCCATTCAGCTGTTCATGGGGCATATTTCATTTGCTGTAGCCCAACGACTGGCCCCCAGATCCCATTTGCTTACCTTCTTACGTGAACCAGAGTCCCGCTTTCAATCAAATGTTTACTTTATCGAAAAAGTCATGGCGCACAGAGGGCTCCAAATGACTTTGGAGGAGGCTTATTTCCCCTATCGCGAAAAATTGAAAAATCTTCAAGTGGCTTTCTTTGCAGATTCGGATGCGGACCATCAGACTTTTTTGGAAAAAAGTTCCAGGATTAATAGCCAGGCACTTGCACAGGCTAAAGAAAACCTGGCCAGCTGTGGGTTTGTAGGAATATCGGAGCATTTTGCTGAATCAATCAAGGGCGTGGAAACAAAATTTGGATGGAAACTGGGGAATGCCATACATGAAAACCAAACCTCTAAAGGCCCCCGGAAAGCGTTGCCCAGCGAAATCCTGAAAGATATGGAAGAAGCTACGGCCTACGATAAAGAGTTGTATCATTTTGCCTGCGCGCTTTTTGAGGAACAAAAAAAGGGCGGTAAAAGGAAAAGGTGGTTCTTCTTTTGAAATGATGCATTTCCTCAATAAAAATCCACATCCATCTCCAAATGTGCATTTCGAAAGGCTTCCACCTTTGTCACGGAGACTCGTGTCCTAAAGCAGATAAGTTTGCTCAGTTTGGGCAATTCTTCCAGGTATTTGAGCTGCTTGATGCGGGTGTTGCTGCAATTGAGTTGTTGGAGGTGGATGAGGCCTGTCAGGTCCCGAAGGTCTTTGATCTGTGTGCCGGCTACATTGAGTTTTTCAATGGTCAGCAGGCTGGAAATAGGGGAGAGGTCCTCTACGAGGGTATTTTCGCAATTCAGGTCGCGCAGGCTGCGCAGGTTGCTGATGGGACTCAGGTCGCCGATAGGGCTCTGCGTACAATGCAGTACCTCCAGGCTTGTGAGCCTGCTGATGGGGCCCAGATTGCGCACATGGGTATGGTGAAAATATAACTCCCTGAGATTCAGTAGACCCAGTAGGGGATATAGGTCATTGATGTCTTCCCGATCGGAAAAACTGACTTTTTCAAGTCGGGCGATCTTGTGCAGGTCCGCAGCCTGCGGCTCGGCGGAAACGCGCACATGCGCCTTGAAGATGCTCTGCCAGGTTTTGGGGATGATTCCCCACCATTTCTGCAATTTATCGGTCTGATAAATGACGAGGCATGCAGGCTGCAGGCGCGCCAGCTGTATCACCTTGAAATCATCAAGCTGAGTACCTTCTGCCTGTATCTCCCGCAGGGAGCTGTTTTCATGCAAAGGCGTCAAATCCTTGATGGCTGTTTCGGATATATCCAAAAACTCAAGCGCCAGCAAGCCACTCAAGGCATCCAGTTTGCTTATCCAGGTTCTGGCGACATCGAGGACGCGCAGGCGTCCCAATTCTGAGATTGGCGCAAGGCTGTTGATGCGGGTATCGCTACATTTGAGGACTGCAAGCTCCTTCAGGCTGCGGATGGGGCCGAGGCTGCTGATGCCGCTGCCTGAGCAAAAAATGGCCTGCAGGTTGCGGAATTCGCTCAAGGGATCGAGTTTGGTGATCTGCTTGTTGTCCGTTATGTCCAGGGTGTCTATGTTGACAAGTTCCTGCAATTGTTCTTTTTGAGGATTGGCGTCCAGGGGAGCGTATTTCCGCAGGACTACCTTCCATTCTCCTGAAAGTCCTTCCCACCAATTGCTGAGGTAGTTGGATTGGAAAACGACCAAAATCTTGGGATGAGAAGCCATGAAGCTGGAAGCGACTTCTTTGGTGACGGGGGTATTGTCGCAGTAAAAGCGGCTCAGTTGGGGCAATTCGCCCAGGGGAGCCAGGTCCGCGACCTCTGAGTTGTCCGCAAAGATGGCGCGCAGCAACGGCAGCCCGCGCAGCGGGCTGAGGTTGGCCACCGCAGTATGTGAAATCCTCAGCTGTTCCAGCTTCTTACTATGCGCAAGCGCATCCAGCCGGGCCACCTTGCTGTTGTCCAGATGCAGGATTCGCAATTGTGGAACCTCCTTCAGCGGATCGAGATTTTGAACAAAGGTATGTTCCAGGTAAAGCTCTTCCAGTACCTGCATGCCTGACAAAGCTGTCAGGTTCACAATGCGGCTATGGCTGCCGTAGATTTTTTGCAGTTGTATGCAATTCTGCAAAGGCCCCAAATCCGCGATTTGGGTATGATGCAGATGGATTTCTGTCAGACGCGTAGCGTAGAGGACAGGCGCCAGAGAGATGACCGGAGTATGGGAAACATCCAGTTTTTCGATACCGGCAAGGTTGCGCAGCGGGCCCAGATCACTGATCAGCGTATGCGATATATTGAGTTCTTTCAGGTTCTTGAGTTGCACCAGCGGATCGAGTTGCTGGATGTTGGACTGGCCTGAGAGGTCCAGTTTTTCCAGCTTGCTGATGTCTTTTAGCCCGGCAAAAACAGCTGCATTGGCCAGGGGAATGGAGTCCATTCCTTTTCCATTTTCTTTTTCAATGTAGAGGGTATCACCCAGTTTTAACTCGGGGTCTATGCGCAAGACATCAGCCATGCTGAGTTTTTCGGTCACTTTGAGCCTGACGGCAAAAAGGCTTTTCCATGCCTCTGGCATGCGGTTCCACCAGCGTGTGAGCTCTTGTTGCTCACTCAGGCGGGTGGTGTACATGCTCACCACCTGGAGCATTTCTTCCCGCTCATCGACCGTGAATTCGATATAGCGCCTGCGCGTGCTATGGTATTTTTCGCCCTTGCTGGTGATGCCGTCGAGGTAGCGGGTGACCGTAGCCTGAAAATACAGCAGGCCTGAAGGGCTAAAACTGTAGCTGATTTCCTCAACCTCAAATCGGAATTCCGCTTTTTTAAAGAAAAAAGTGATGTCTTTCAGGTATGCCTGCACATCTTTATTGATGGCTACGCCACGATAGCGGACGAGATCGTCCTCGATTTGCACTTTCGAATCACGAAAGACTTTGAGGTAGCTGTCATTGATAATGACATCTTTTTCGGAGCGGGGCGTATTGGGATCGCCCAGTATATTGAATGCATATTCCAGAAAAAATATCAGGGAGTTGGCTTCCTCCTGATAGATTTCCAGCTTTTTGGCCAGCAAAGAATCTTCCTTCACCTGCGCCTGGAGCTGAGTTCCTGCCAAAAAAATCAGGCATGACAACAAAAGAAAGCATTTCTGGAGCATATAGGGGAGTTTTGTTTCGGGTTTCGGGTTTTGAGTTTCGGGTTTTGAGTTTCGAGTTTCGAGTTTCGGGTTTCGGGTTTCGGGTTTCGGGTCAATATAGCAACACGAAACCCGAAACCCAGAACTCGAAACCTCTTCCTACTGATAGTTATTATAAATATACCGTTTCAAAATATCCTTTTTGTCATCTGGAATCTGAGTCAATTTTGAAATCAGCCAACCCCTGTTGAAGCCCGGCCTATCAAATCGGGATAACTCAAAATACCAGTTGTTGGCCTGAAGGAAGTGAAAGCGCACTTCATCCACCTGCTTAAACTTGAGGTTGCCGTTTTGTACTTCGTACAACAGCAAGGTCAGGTGGTCGGCCTCAAATCCATCTGCGGTAAAGGCTCCCAGGGAGGTATTGTTTCTGAACATGCGGTTCATGTTTTGAAAGCCGATCTCATGGCTGAGCGGGTGCAAAAAGCTGTCTCTGGATGCCGTATCAACGACAAAAACTTCCTGGAACCTGCTCAGATATGCGCCATCAAATACCCATTTGGAGCCTACTTCCTGCTCTTGCAGTTTGAGAAACAGGATCACCGTCTCTTCCTTGTTTTTGTTCCGAAAACTGGCCCTTACTTCTGCAAACCATTCTCCCCCATGAAAATCCAGGTAAAATGGTCTGGAGTTAAAGATGATGTCATCTACAAAAGCCTGCTTGAGGTCAGTACTCATGTAGGGATTCTGGCTGTCAAACAGGCTATTCATATAGCCTTTGCGCAGATCCACATTGTGGTAAAGGCTGTCGCCCGGATATAGGCGTTCGCCCAGGATCGTTTCCTCGCAGTTGAACCTTCGAAAAAATTGATTGACCTGTTTGGTCTCTGCATACAAATCGCCTTCTTCTCCAATCAGGTCGATCGGAGGTTGGGCCGGTAGGGCGAAAAATAGCGCTGCCAAAAGGCAAAGAGAGCTAATGATGTGCTTGACCAGCATGGAAAATGCTTAACGGGTGGTTTCTTTTACCTGAATGTCTCCGAGCATGACATCCCAAAAATCAACAACTTCTCCTTCTATCTGCGTGGATTTTTTCTCCACATAGATGGTGATGTCTTTTTTGGTGACATCCATGTATTTCATTCCATCATCCATAATGCCTTCAAAGCGCTGGTAAATGGTGATAACACCCACATAGCGGCCATCGGGCTGCAATTCCAGGTCGGAAATGTATTGAATCTTGAACCAGGTGATGTTCACCCTGTCATAGTTGAGGGCGGCGAGGCGCAGGAAGTATTTTTTTACAGGGAAATGAAGAATTTCGGTGCGGTAGAGGGAGGACACACTGATCTCGCTGCCATCTGCAAAAAGCTCTGTAGCGCGCTCAATGACGCGGCTTGCCTCTGACCAGGGCGTTTTTTTGTTGCCAATGATGCTGATGTATTGGCTCAAATCCCTTACTTTTTCCAATGCCAGAGAATCAATGGCCGCTTTTCTGTCGGGAGTGATATTATTTTGAGCCATAGCTGACAGGCAAAAACAGATCAGCAAAGCTCCAACAATGAGTGCTTTTTTCATGGGGAATTAGTCCTTTGTTAAAACAAGTTTCGTGATTTTGCCTTCGCTATTTACTTTAAGGGAATGCACGCGATTGGCATTTTTTCGCTGATCCTTTAGGTAATGGAGGTATTTACCGATGGTGGTCGGCTCATCGTAATCGGTATAGTTGCGGTTTTCATTGATGATAATCAATACGGGCACATCTTCGTTGGCGAAGAGGGAAAGGGCCTCATTGATCAGCGTATTGGCTGATTCTGTGCTGGATGAGTTGGCGATCTGGTTAAAGGAATTGGCTACGCGCGGCTTGCGGGCTTCGGCCTCCTCGTCAGCTTTTTGCTGGCTTTGTTTGTCTTCCTGCCGTTTGCGCTCCTCTTCCAGGCGCGAGCGCTCCAGCAGCAGTTGCTGCTCTACCTGCCTGATCAGGCGGTTGATCTCCGGGTCGTTGAGGTTTTGTTGTTTGACAAAAGCGAGTTGGCGCTCTTTTTCTTCCAGGCTCATCGAGCCATCATCCTGCAATAACTTCAGCAAAATAGCTTTTGCCTTATCAATTCTGATGTCCATTTCGGCCTGCTCACGGGCCTGCTGCTCTTCGAGCAGCTTCTTTTTGGACTTGCAGCCTTCAAGGCTCATCAGGGCCATGCCCAGAAACAGGATCAAAACAACCCTGCTCCAAAAGCAGGAACTGAGGTAGTATTTAGTATTGCATTTCATACGGAAAGTATTCTTTTCTCCTTCTCTTTTTTTTCTCCAAAATCTGCGACAAACACCAAGCTAACGTACTGCTATGAAATTATTGTCTGTCTGTAATATTTCAGATGCAAAACTAAGAATTTTTTGGGAAGATGAAGGAATTTGAGGCATATCACACATATTTTTGTGGGGTGAGGGGGGATGGGTACTATTCTTTTTCGATCTCATTATATCATGGGAATGATCCTGAATTTGATACGATGGCCATTCGTGCTGATTCTCTGTCTTTATCTTTGGCGAAAAAGGAATAAACCAAAAAAGGGCGGGGCAGGAGTTGGACTTTTCCTCATACTGCCAGCGTGCCTTTTCCTTTCCTGACATTGGATTATTTGTTTGTGATGGGAAACTGCGAACCCATCACTTGTGAGGTGTTAAAGGGTGGAAGTTCAGATCATTTGCCCGTTTGGGGGAAGCTTGCCTTCTGAGGAGTTAATCTGGTATTTCAATGATAAAGTACTTTTTATCCCAATCGGAGAAAACCCCCTAATATTTTGTACTCATTTGAATCAAGGGCTGGCATTGCTCATAATTCGTTCCAAGTAATCGACTCTTGATTCGCTAAGGAATGTCGACAAAATAAACCATCTTCTTTTAAAACTTTCTCTCCGCCTCCGCGTCACTCCGTTCAATCAGAGATGCGCAAAATTGAACGGAGATATGTCCTGAGGCTTTGCGAATGAACGAGCTCAAGTACAAGCTAAAAGAGCTTTGCCCAACCCCCAATTTCTTCCCAACTTGCAGCATGCAAAAATCGACAATTTTGATAGTCATAAGCCTGTTGGGCTTTCTTCAGCTGAGCGGCCAGGAGGGCTGGCAGACAGAGGAGATCGACGAATGGTTTGGGGTGAGCTTTCCGGGCGTGGCGCAGCAAACCGATACTTTTGGGCAGCGCCTGCTGTATCTGGAGCAGGATAGTGTGGTCTTTTTTGTGAGCAAGGCAGAAGGTAAAACGCCCAATGTGACGGACCTGCACAGACTCGAAGAGTATTATGATGGGCTGGTGAATGGCTTTGTGGATCAGACAGGCGCGCGCCTGGTGGATGAAAGCGCCTTTGCGCTGGGAGGACTGAAAGGCCGCGAAATTCGCGTCGAATATTCCTATTCCGCTCCCCAAAGCAGCTTTGGGCCGCTGCGCGACAGCAGCTCAGACATCAGGACCGATGTCCGCGAGATACGCTTTCTCCTGCTCAAGGAGCATACCTATGTGCAGCAGTTTTGGTATACCCAGGCCGGGAGCGAAGCAAAACTCGCTTTGGGAAAGCAATTTTTTGATTCTTTTCAATCCCGAAAAGAGATCATGCAGAACATGCAATTTGTTGAAAAAGAATGGATGGAAGATGGGCTTAAGCCCTGGCTTGGAGAAACTGTCCTCTATGGAGGACTGGTGTTGCTGATTGTTTTTGTGTACATGCTGGGCAGGTATGTCGCGAAGAACCAGCGTTTATAAACCTAAGATTTCCTTACATATTTCCTCTCCGCCTCAGCGCTTTTCTGTTCAATTTCTATGAGGCATAAGTCCTGAACGGAGAGGCGGAGTGACGGAGAGGAGCATAATTAAATGTAGGTTGAGATTTGCTTAAATCCCCTGTGCAATCATTGCATCGGCGACTTTTTTGAAGCCTGCGATATTCGCGCCATTCACATAGTTGATAAAACCATCTTCCTGCCTGCCGTAATTGATGCATTGGGAATGGACATTTACCATGATGTCGTGCAGGCGGTTTTGTACTTCTGCTCCTGACCAGCTCAGGTGCAGGCTGTTTTGGGCCATTTCGAGGCCTGAGGTAGCCACGCCACCTGCGTTGGAGGCTTTGCCGGGGGCATAGAGGATGCCTGCTTCGTGGAAGACTTCCACGGCTTCGGGGGTGCTGGGCATATTGGCCCCTTCAGCCACCAACATGGTGCCCCTGGCTACCAACTCTTCTGCATCGGATTTATCCAGTTCATTTTGCGTTGCACAAGGCAAGGCGATGTCGTAATCGGCTATTTTCCAGGGGCGTTCTCCTTCATAATATTCCCCCCCAAACTTATCGACATACTCATGTATGCGGCCTCTGCGAACGTTTTTCAGCTCCTTAACAAACTCAAGTTTCTCTTTATTGATGCCATGTGGGTCAAAAAGCGTTCCTCCGGAATCAGAAAGTGTTACTATTTTGGCCCCATAGTCCAGGGCTTTTTCAACGGCATACTGGGCTACATTTCCGGAGCCTGAAATCGCTATTGTTTTCCCCGCAAAGGTTTGCTTTTTGGTTTTCAGCATTTCCTCTACAAAATAAATCAAACCATAACCCGTGGCCTCCGGCCGTATCAGGCTACCGCCATACTCCAGGCCTTTGCCTGTGAGGACGCCGGTAAAGACATTCTGGTATTTTTTGTAAGCACCAAAAAGGTATCCAATCTCGCGCCCACCTACGCCGATATCACCGGCCGGCACATCGGTTTCGGCACCGATATGGCGGTACAATTCACTCATGAATGCCTGGCAAAAGCGCATGACCTCCGCGTCAGATTTTCCCTTGGGGTCAAAATTGGCCCCGCCTTTTCCACCGCCCATCGGTATGCCGGTAAGGGCATTTTTGAAGATTTGTTCAAATCCCAAAAACTTCAGGATGCTGATGTTGACAGAGGGGTGAAACCGCAAGCCGCCCTTATAGGGGCCGATCGAGTTGCTGAATTGTACGCGGTAGCCGCGATTGACCTGGATTTCGTTTTTGTCATCCATCCAGGCCACCCGAAAAGAAATAACCCGATCCGGCTCGACTATCCGTTCCAGGATTTTCTCTTTGATGTATCTGGGATTCTTTTCGACAAAGGGGCCCACTGAGTCAAAAACTTCTTTTACTGCCTGGTGAAACTCAGGCTGGCCAGGGGATTGAGCAAGGATTGTATCAAGTTTGATACTTGTCAATTGTGGAGTCATACGCTAAAATTTTTTGTTGCATTACTCCAATGTCTGGACTTTGAATGAAAAGTCCAATAGAAAATCATTTTTTTGCGGGATTCCGCATCTCATAACACATCAAATGTGCATTGTGGTATTGATCGGTCATACCGAGGGCTTGCATGCCTATTTTTTCCATAACCCTCAAAGAGGCTTTGTTTGCTGGCTGAGCCACGGCGATGATCCTGGGCAGGCCCAGTTCTTCAAAACCATATTTCAGCAAGGCTGCCGCGACTTCCGTAGCATAGCCTTTGCCCCAATGCTCCTTCATCAGGCGATAGCCGACTTCGACCGTATCTTCCTCCGGCTTGGGTTGCTTCAGGGTGCCAAAACCTACGAAGACATTTTCCTGGTTTTCCATGTAAAAAACGCCCAGTCCAGGCCTCTTTTTGTAGTAGGCCAGATAATTGTCCAGGTCTCTTTTTGCCTGCGAAATGTCTGTATAAACAGGCTTGATGTACTTCATTACTTCGTAATCCAGGGTAGCATGATACATCAAATCAAGGTCGGCTTCTGTCAGTTGCCGGAGGCGAAGGCGGGAGGTATGGAGGAAAAACATCGTTTTTTTTAAAAGATAATTTTCATCATTGCTTTGGCATTTTCCAAATAGATCCATTTTTGGTGGTCCATTTTTCCAATATCCCCTTATCGGAAAGGCTATTCAATACATTTTCACTTTCGATTCGTGGCGTTCCGGAAAGGACAGAAAACTCTTTAGCGGTGAGCGAATGATATTTGGAGAAGAGTGTCTCCCAATCTTTAGGGTATTCACTTTTCGTGATAGCAGGATTTAGTTTAAGAATGGCCATTTCGAAAAAAGCATAAGGTTTTGAGCCATAGACGAATTCTTTATTACCCGAATCGTCTACAAAAAACAGGGTTGGAAACCCTCTTACGCCCAGTTCTTTTCCCCATTTCAAATCTTCTTCAAACAGCACTTTTGCCTTGCCTTCAAAGTCAGTTTTCAATTGCTCTACATTAAGTCCTATGGTTTTTGCAGCTGTTGCCAGGTGCTCCCATTTGGCAATATTTTTCTTTTGCAGAAAAACCATTTCGCGGATTTCTCTCAAAAACAAGAAGGCTTTGCCTTCGTCCTGTAACTGTGCTGCTTTAAAAGCGATAGAAGGTGGATAAGACGAGTGGAGCGGGTCTTCCAGCCATAAATCACCATCTATGGGCATATCGTAATGAGCACTCACCTCGTCCCAGTGGTGAGCTACATCTGAAGGCTTGCTGATTCCTCCGCTGTTGTAACTCCAATCAGGCAATAAGCCGCCCATCCTGTACTCGATCTCAAGCTCCTTGCCATACTCTAATTTTAGTTTACGCAATTGGGGTTCTATCCCCCAGCAGGAAGAGCAAATGGGGTCTGTGTAATAAATTACCTTAATGGATTTTTGAGTTGAGCGATTCTCGCTTTGAGATGTGCTATCCCCTTTTTCCTCAGCAGTCTCACACATGCCGGTTTCGATGTCGCATAAAAGCGGATTATTTCCGGAGGTTTCCTTATTCATGATTTTTGTTTTTGAGATTGTCCCTGGCAAGCTGCGAGGCTTAACAGAGGAATACTACCTTGTTTATGTTTAATGTGACATTTTCATGTAAATTGAATTCAATGAAAAAGAAAGCAGTAGTAAACGATACGGTAGTCAACCCACTATTGTATTTTATTGCTCGTGGTTAGCCTTAATATTGTATATCCCGCAATTCCTGAAATGATCGAGCCAATGATAATTCCAACTTTTACGGAGTTGATACTTCTCAAATCTCCCAGAAAAGCCAAATTATCTATAAATATAGCCATCGTAAAACCAACACCTGCAATCAATGCAATTCCCAATATCTGCTTAAAATTGACTCCTGAAGGCAATTCAGTGATATTGAGTTTTACCCCCAAATAAGAAAACAGGGAAACACCAATAAATTTACCGACCATGAGACTAATTGCGATGTTAGCCATTAGGGCAAAATCAAAATCAAAGTTGGTGCTGATAGCGACTCCTGAGTTTGCAAAAGCAAAAACCGGCAATATGAAATAGGCAACCAACCCATGAAGTTTATGCTCCAGGTGCTGTAAGGGGGAACGGGCTTCAAATGATAAATCATCCAGGTTATATAGAGATTTCATTTCATCTTTGGTGAGTAGATGTCCTTCATCACTATCAGGTGAGGGCTTGATTTTAGAGGAAATGAGAGTCAGTTGATTTGAGAATAATGATAGATCTAGTCTTCTTTTGATGGGAATCGTAAATGCCATTAGCACACCTGCAATAGTCGGATGTACGCCAGACTTCAAGAATAAAAACCAAATGACAATTGCTAAGACTATTCCGATCGCAAATGAATACTTTCTTTTGTAATACAGCAATCCTAAAAATGCCCAGAGAATAAGCCCCGCTAATATGAAAGTCCACTGGATATTTGCACTATAAAAAACGGCAATTACAAGGACTGCTGCAATGTCATCAATAATCGCAAAAGCCGTCAGAAATATTTTCAGACTCAACGGAACCCGTTTACCCAAAGCACTTAAGATGGCTAATGCAAAGGCAATATCAGTGGCCATGGGTATCCCCCAACCTCTTACGGTTTCTGGATTTTGATTTAATACGAAATACAATCCTACCGGAACTAAAACGCCTCCCAATGCGGCAACCAGGGGAAAAGCGGCTTTCTTAATTGTATCTATTTCGCCAATCAACAACTCTCTTTTCAGTTCAAGACCAATCAAAAAGAAAAATATCGCCATCAAGCCATCATTAATCCAAAGTATCAGCGGTTTCTTTAATTCAAATTCCTGAAAAGAAATTCCGAGTTCATATTGCCATAAGCTTTCATAGAATGCACCGTAGGGAGAATTTGCCCAAATAAGTGCAATTATTGTCGCTCCAAAAAGTAATATTCCTGCTGAACTTTCAGCTTTCGTAAATTTCTGAAACGGTGTAAGGAATATTCTTTTGATCATTTATGGGTAATAATGAGTTTTATGCGATATTGTATGAGCACAAGTATAGGGAAAAATATTACAAATGAAATTGCTACCAATAAGTGAAGTAAATGTCAGTCCCTCTAAAGTGCAAGAGGTTGAACGAATAAAGAAGTTTAGCTTTTGACTAATAGCCTTTAGCCGAAAACATTTGGCAGATGACCTCTTAAACACGTACTTGTCAAGTACCAGGAATTTACAGGAACTTTAGAGCATCAAGCATGCTCAAATGGAAGCCAAAAACGAACAAGAAGCAGAGGCTATTTAGTAAACCTAAACCAAACGCTATTATTTGTGACAGATGAAATTCATAGAGGATATTCTACAATAAAACATTGAAAAACTACATAATCAATTATGAAAATCTCCCCATTTTTTTCTGCTCTTATTGTTGTTGTCTTGTTATTCGGTTGTGGACGCGCTAATAAAGCGGATAATACTGAGGTAGACAGCTCGCCCGAGCAAGTGGGTACCGCTTCATCTATAATAGGAACTTCCTGGAAGCTGATAATCCTGGCAGGGGCGGAAGTGCCTCCCGCTCCCAACCAACAGCAAGCAATTCATTTTGTTTTACAGGAAGATGCCAAGGTAACGGGATACACAGGGTGTAACCGCTTCAATGGAACATATAGCCTGGAAGCAGGCAATCGCATCCGCTTTTCAAAGATGGCATCTACACGAATGGCTTGCCCTGAGACGGCCGTAAAAGAATCTGATTTTCTACAAGTGTTTGAGTTGGCCGACAACTATACAGTCAATGAGGATAAACTCATGTTGAATGTAGGCAGGCGTGCGCCACTAGCCGTATTTGAGGCTGCTGATTTCTAAACTTGATAGATACTGGCTATTTTTTATTCCAGAACTCATCAGCCCATTTTTCTACAGCAATATTGGCATTGTGGATTTCCAACAATTCCATTTGTTCGGCGGTAGCACGCTCTTGTATCTCATTAAATAGGATTCGTTCCTCAAATCGAATATGGTCGACCAGTTCCTGTTCTATCGACTGTAGGTCTTCTGCTGTCTTGTCTTCCTTCAGGAATAACCCCCGTAATAGATCAAACTCAATGGTTGTAACCCTTTATGTCGATTGATAGGTTTATGTTGCATGGATTTGCAAATCTTTGTGGGAACTCATAGATTCCCCGGATTAATTAAATTCAATATGGCAAAGGTGTACTTTAAAGAAAAACAGCGGTATAGCAATAAATGGGTGTTGGTGATTTTAGGTATCGTCTGTTTATTAACAATATTCGGAGGGGTAAAATTCCTTCTTAAATCACCTGCAGATTACTTTCAGGCCATTTTTTTACTTGTTACTGCTTTGGCATTAGGAGTATTAATTTGGTGGCTTACCAGGTTAAAAATGAAGGTCGTCATATCAGAAAAGAATATCAAGTTTAAAATGTCTCCGATACACCTCAAAAAGCAGGTTGTCCCCTGGGAAGATGTGGAAAAATATGAAGTGGTAAAAACCTCCGAGGCAGCCCAATGGAGCGGTGGTAATATTACTTTCAATGATGAAAAGAAATATTCCATGACTGGAAGAAACGGATTGGCTTTCAAAACAAAAAACGGCGAATATTACTTCATCGGATGCAAAGACGTGGAAGCCCTGCGCTCAGCTTTGGCTCAAATTAATTTAACATAATCGTGGCCCTCAATACCGGAAGGACAAGCCACCAAACTAGCGTTGTGTGATTGCGAAAAACGGAGGAGAAATACCTGCAAAATCTATTTTACCCTTCTCCCATGTGTGACAAAAGCCATTCCCTGTGTTCCTTGTCTTGAACTCATGACTGCTTCAAAGAATGGCTCTGGACAATTTACAGGCGTTTCCCATTCAAATAAAAAGTTGGATCCGGTTCCGCCTTCATTATCTGCATATTCAATGATGATTTCAATGGTTTCCATTGGCAAAACAAAGATCGGGAAATCAAAGTAGGTTCTGATTTTTGATCCTTCCGTATTATAATAATCTGCCCTTAAGAGGTATAAAGTATCTGTCTCGCTTATATTCCTCATGCTGACCATACTGACCAGGCTATATTTTCTTTCCAGCGTAGCACTGTGCATTTCTGAATAAACAGAAAGGTAGGTTTTGCCATGTAAAAGAGAGTCTGACCCGGCCATATTTGCCGCTCTTTTTGACCAGTTTTCTACATCAATACGAATTGGCTTTTGCTCCTGGTGGCAGGCAATTGTTAAAATGGCAATCAGTAGGAGAGTATATTTCATTTTCATTTTTTGTGAAACTCAAGAAAAGATTGAATTTATATTTTTTATCAAATAAAACCCGAAACAAACTTCCTCACTTTCCTCACATCCCAGTCAATGACCATTCCCCGGGCGATGCCATCGGCGGCTTTTTTGCCATAGAGCATCTCTGCGAGATACATGGCCGGTTCGAAACTGCGGGCTCCGCCCGCCGATGTGATGAACTTGCCATCATGCACCAGGTGTACATCTGTGTGCACATCGAGATGTGGAAACATCTTTTGGTAAGTATCCAGGTCGCCTGGAAAGGTAGTAGAAGCGACACGATCGAGCAGTCCTGCCTTTGCCAGGACAAAGGCGCCATCGCAAAGCGACATCACATAGCGGGCCTTTAGGCCCGTTTCTTTGACCCAGGCGATGAGCGCCTGGTTTTCCAGATCGCTGTCCAGATGGTGCTCAGCACTCGGCACCACCAGCACATCTACAAAGGGAATGCTGTCCCTTTCAAACTGATAATCAGGAAGGATTCGAAGGCCTTCGAAGCTTCGGACGGTATCGTCGTTCTGGGCAATGGTAAAGACATTCATGCCCCATTCGTCATGAAAAATGGTGTGCTGAAGAATGTCCATAGGAGCTGTCAGCTCAGTATTGTAGACGCCATCCATGATGAGCAATCCGACATTCAACCTTTTGGCAGGTTTTTCTGCTTCAGGAAATTGAAATGGGGCCTCCTGTGGAGGCTTGGCTGGCTGGCAAGCCGCAAGGGAAATTGTGAGCAGAAATAGCAGAAACCTCATATTTTGTTAGCTAAATAAAGCATCAAGTAAAGAATCTATTCCCAAACCGCCAATCTTCTCTTTGCTACATTTTCACAATTCATCTATCTTTCTATCTTTGCCCACGCCATTATTCGCCAAATGTATTTATTCACCCTTAACTCCATTCCTCTCGATGGGAACTATAGATTATATTATCATTGCTGT
The DNA here is from genome assembly GCA_030430205.1 of Bacteroidia bacterium. GTDB lineage: Bacteria > Bacteroidota > Bacteroidia > J057 > J057 > JAUIGE01. Next base: position 85,354 of record JAUIGE010000023.1, read on the forward strand.
ATATGCTGTCGGCCTTATATCGCTTGCCTTATGGGTAAGTCGAAAAAAAGATGGCAAAGAGAAGACATCCAAAGACTATTTTCTGGCAGGTAATACCCTGACATGGTGGGCCGTAGGGGCTTCCCTAATTGCTTCCAATATTTCTGCGGAGCAGATCATCGGTATGACAGGCGATGGGTACAGCATGGGTCTTGCGATTGCTTCCTATGAATGGATGGCCGCGATTACCCTTTTGGTTGTGGCAAAATTTCTTCTTCCTATTTATCTTGAAAAGAAGATTTACACCATGCCTCAATTTCTGGAGATGCGCTTTGATGGTCGAGTTAGGACGATCCTGGCTGTTTTCTGGATTCTTGTCTACATTTTCGTCAACCTCACCTCCATTCTGTATATGGGAGCTCTGACGATGCGGGAGGTTATGGGAATTGAATTGTGGCAAGGAGTGCTGATTTTGGCTGCTTTTTCAGCGATCTACTCTATTTATGGAGGCTTGATGGCGGTTGCATGGACAGACCTGGTTCAGGTTATTGCCTTGACGATTGGTGGGATTATCACCACCTACCTGGTATTGGCAGCGGTAGGAGAAACGACAGGCGGCGGTGCCTGGGAAGGGATGGTGACACTGACTGAGACCATGCCCGAAAAATTTAACATGATCTTTTCGAAGGAATCCCCTTTTTATGATAAGCTGCCGGGTCTGACAGTCTTGTTTGGGGGGATGTGGATTGCCAATCTCTTCTATTGGGGCTTTAACCAATATATCACCCAGCGGGCATTGGCTGCCAAAAACCTCAATGAAGCTCAAAAGGGGATGGTTTTTGCCGCTTTCCTGAAACTCCTGATGCCTCTGATCGTGGTGGTTCCTGGCATTGCCGCATTTTACCTGAATAAAGAAATTTCTCCCTCTACGGGAGCCTACCCATGGGTTTTGGCCAATTATGTGCCTACAGGAATCAAAGGCCTTGCCTTTGTGGCTTTGGCAGCTGCCATCGTCTCCTCCTTAAGCTCCATGATCAACTCGATCTCCACCATTTTTACGATGGATATCTACAAAAAGCAGTTTAAGAAAGATGCTTCAGAAACCCATCTGGTAGGAGTAGGTAGAACGGTTGCGGGGATTGCATTGCTGATTGCAATGCCGATTGCACCTTTTCTGGACAGCCTGGATTCTGCCTTCCAATACATCCAGGAATTTACCGGATATGTGAGTCCCGGCGTTTTGGCGATCTTCCTGACCGGTATGTTTTTTAGGAAAGCTACAGCGAATGCAGCTGTTTGGGCAGCAATTTTGACCATTCCGATGGGCTATGCCTTCACGGCTCTGGCTCCCGATATGCCATTTTTGGATAGAATGGGTGTTGTGTTTCTTATCCTGATGGCTGTCATTGTTGTTATCTCATATATCGAACGCAAAGGCGCCAACGATCCTAAAGGACTTGAATTCAGAAAAGGAATTTTCCATACCAGCAATATTTTCAATATAGGGGCTATTGCAGTTATGGCAGTACTCGTTGTCCTCTATACCCTTTTCTGGTAAGTCAAAACATAAATCATCAAAAAGCCTGCGAAAAAGCATCTTCGCAGGCTTTTTCTGTTTTTATTTTTGGATCATACCTACAAAAATAAAAACAATGGATATCGTTATCACCGCAAACAAAACCCTGGGAGAAATTTCAGCAGAATTCAATCAAAAGTTTCCCTACTTAAAATTGGATTTTTTCCATCATGTCCACGAACCTGGAAAAGGAAATTCTCCGCATGACCGGATGGACAGTAAGCTGACTATTGCGGAAGCAGGCAAATTTGATCATGATGAAAACTTCAGCATCAATGGTCATTTGAAGGTGCGCTCCCTGGAAGCCCACTTCCAGGAGGAATATGGCATTGGGGTGCAGGTGTTGCGCCGCTCAGGAAGCCTGTGGCTTCAGTCAACCGTGACCGATAACTGGACCCTCGCCAAGCAGAATGAAGAAGGGCGGGTGGATAGTATGCCGGTGGAGTAGGAGTGGCGGGACAATGGGACGAGAACATTATTCTATTAAATAAAAATGAGGCTGCCTCTATTGAGACAGCCTCTTCTTAATTTTAAATCAGGTATCAGCACCCCTCTCTCGCCTCCCGCTTCCCGCCTCTCCTAATACCTATAATGCTCAGGCTTAAACGGTCCTTCAACCTCAACTCCGATATAATCAGCCTGATCTTTGCGAAGTTCTTCCAACTCTACGCCGATTTTGGCGAGGTGAAGACGCGCTACTTTCTCGTCGAGATGCTTAGGCAAAGTATATACTTTGTTTTCGTAAGCATCGCTATTGCTCCAGAGCTCCATCTGGGCCAATGTCTGGTTGGTGAAGGAGTTGGACATCACGAATGATGGGTGTCCGGTGGCACAACCGAGGTTTACCAAACGGCCTTCAGCCAGGAGAATAATGTCATTGCCATCGACATTGTACATGTCAACCTGAGGCTTGATCACATTTTTCTTGTAGTTTTTATTCAACCAGGCTACGTCGATCTCATTGTCAAAGTGGCCGATGTTACAAACGATGGTTTTGTCTGTCATCATTTTGAAATGCTCGGCTGTGATGATGTCTTTGTTTCCGGTAGCGGTAACGACGATATTGGCGCGAGGAATGGCGTTGCTCATTTTCTTCACCTCGAAGCCATCCATCGCTGCCTGCAGCGCACAGATCGGATCGATCTCTGTCACGATCACGCGACAGCCAGCACCGCGCAGCGAAGCTGCGGAGCCTTTGCCCACATCACCATAACCCGCAACTACGGCTACTTTTCCTGCCATCATCGTATCTGTAGCACGGCGGATAGCGTCTACCAGAGACTCTTTACAGCCGTATTTGTTGTCAAATTTTGACTTGGTCACGGAATCATTCACATTGATCGCAGGCATAGGCAGTGTGCCTTTCTTAACGCGCTCATAGAGGCGATGCACACCTGTGGTTGTTTCTTCACTCAGGCCTTTGATACCCGCAATCAGTTGTGGGTAGTCATCCAGGACCATATTGGTCAGGTCGCCACCATCATCCAGGATCATATTGAGTGGCTGGCGATCTTCACCAAAGTAAAGCGTCTGCTCGATAGCCCAGTTAAATTCTTCTTCGCTCATGCCTTTCCAGGCATATACCTGTACGCCAGTTGCGGCGATGGCAGCAGCAGCGTGATCTTGTGTAGAGAAAATGTTACATGATGACCAGGTAACTTCTGCACCCAGAGCTGTCAATGTTTCGATCAAAACAGCCGTTTGGATGGTCATGTGAAGACAGCCTGCAATGCGGGCGCCTTTCAATGGTTTCTCATTACCATATTCCTCTCTCAAAGACATAAGACCGGGCATTTCTGCTTCTGCAAGCATGATTTCTTTTCTGCCCCACTCAGCAAGATTGATGTCTTTTACCTTATTAGGAATGAATTGTGATGTAATTTCTGACATGAATATGAAAATTTATTTGAATTTTTAATTTGGACCGCAAAATTAAGCATTTTTTCGATGGCTTGAAATCAAAGTTCATTCCAAACTTTATCTTTTAAGCAATTACTCCTGAACCCAGGAGCTCTTCGCCCTCATACCAGGCGGCAAATTGACCCGGCGTAACGCCTCTTTGGGCTTCTTCGAAGATGATATACAAGCCATCTCTTTCCTGAAAAAGCTTTGCTTTTTGCAGGGGTTGGCGGTAGCGGATGCGGACCATCAGGTCGATGGATTGTCCTGTTTGTAAGGCACGGTCAGGACGCACCCAATGGATGTCGTCATGGGGGATAAACAGGCCGGGCCTGTTCAGACCGGGATGTGTATCGCCCATTCCGGTGTAGATCACATTTTCATGCACATCTGTTCCGATCACAAAGAGGGGGTCCACTTTGCCGCCTACACCCAGTCCCTTTCGCTGCCCAATGGTGAAGTAGTGTGCGCCATGGTGCTGCCCAACCATCTGACCATCAGTAGTTTGATAGCTATAAGGGGTGGAAAATTGTACCAGCTCATCATGGCTCAAGCCATTGAGTGGAGGCTGCGGCAGGCTACGCCCCGCGTACTTTGCTGAATCAGCTTCGATTTCGATGATCACGCCTTTTTTAGGCTGCAACTGCTGTTGCAGGAAGTCCGGAAGGCGTATTTTGCCGACAAAACACAAACCCTGAGAATCTTTTTTCTCAGCTGTCACCAGATCCAATTTTTTGGCGATGCGCCGCACCTCCGATTTTTGCAATTCCCCGATGGGGAAGAGTGCCTTGCTGAGTTGGGCCTGCGTCAGCTGGCAGAGAAAATAGCTTTGGTCTTTGTTGAGGTCTTTGCCCGCCATGAGGCGGTGATGTGTCTGCCCATCCTGCGAAAAGCTTTCTTTTCGCACATAGTGGCCTGTGGCCACAAAATCCGCCTTAAGCTGCAGTGCAGCTTTCAAAAATATATCAAACTTGATCTCACGGTTGCAGAGCACATCGGGATTGGGGGTGCGGCCCGCCTCATATTCTGCAAACATATAGTCAACAATGCGCTCTTTATATTCCTTGCTCAAATCCAGCGTCTGGAAGGGAATTCCCAATTTCTGAGCCACCAGCAAGGCGTCATTGCTGTCCTCTATCCAGGGGCACTCAGCATCTAAAATGACGGAGTCATCATGCCAGTTTTTCATAAACATGCCAATCACCTCATAGCCCTGCTCCTGGAGCAAATAGGCCGCTACGCTGGAATCTACTCCGCCTGAAAGGCCAACAACAACGCGTTTCATAAAAAATGTGTTCCTTTTTGGTTAAGTCTGCCTTCAAACGAAATTCAAGGCTGATTGTTTGCCGGGCAAAGATAGGGAGTTTGCTGGAAATGCTTTAGCCTGTAAGTAAGTAGGCTTTTTCTTTTGCCAGGCTGATAAGGACCTGTGCACCTGCATTAAAGTGCAGAAAATCATTTTCAATCCCATCACTGAAGATGATCCCATCTGTAGGCATATGTGAGACAATTTTGAGGTGATGCCTGCTTGTGATCCGCCCAGATGTTAACGAAGTTTCACTTGCCCGGGAAAGAAAAGGCTCTCTCACGACAAAAATCAGATCGGGACTGTTCCAGGGCATTGTGAGGGGGGGAAAGGAAGGCTTTATTCCGCAAAGTTGATTGATGCTTTTTGTCATGTTGAAGACGGAGCTTAACCAGCCACTTGAGCCGACTCCGGTAGAAACGATAATTCCGGAAGAGGATTGGTTCTCCATTTTTTCCTGAAAAGATAATTGGTAGCGGGCAGAGGTATGGGATTTAGGACCAATGAAAAGGTCATTGAAAGCCAGAAGCCTTTGGCCATCACTCAGTCGGGCTTCAGCCAAACTCACCTCCTCGCAATGTAAGACTCCGGAAGGCAAACTATTGAGGAGCTTATCTAATTCTTCGGGTTGAAATGGGCAAAGTTTGCCATCTATTCTCTGTTTGTCGGGATTGATCCCGATGATAGGCCGGCCCTGGGCATACTTGGCCGTATTGGCAACTAAGCCATCACGCCCCAGCGTGATAATTATCTGCTTTTCAGCAAAAATAAAATTGGGTAAGAATTCCCTGAAAAGGATCTGGAATTTCAGCCGGGGCTGAAGACTTTTTAAGACAATCTTGAGTGAATTGTGAAAACATTCATGCTCATCCACATAAGCCTGGAAATCTTCTCCCGTATGCTCGATATAAAAGCGAGCCTGCTCAAAGGTGTTGAAGCGCGCGATCAACTGCTCTAAGGCTGTATGATCGCGCAGCAGAATAGCTTGTTCTATTTTGCTCATGACGGTTGATTTCCCATGAGTGAAGCGACAAGGTCAGGAGAGATATTCAGTTGGCCGATTTTGGAAGCCTGGGTTGCCAACTCACTGAAAGCAAGTGCGAAATAGGCATTTCCTTTGCCCTGGGACTGCAATGCCATCAAACTTTTCCAATCCATATCCTTGTAGGGATTCAAATAGGATTGGATAGCATAAGATTTATCATCTGCTTTTTGGCGGGAATTGGTAGATTGAAGTTCAAGAAAACTTCTTCGTTTTTCTTCCGCTTCTATTTCAGTCTGTATCTTTTCCAAAAGAAGCTTACGTTCGTTTTCTCGTTGCAATAATTGCGTTTCCATCCGTTTTTGGGAAATCTGTTTCTGTTTTTCTTCAATAGCGATTTCCGTATTGAGCTCACTTTCCTTAATGATCCGCTCCTGCTCAACGGCAAAATTGCGGCGTTCATAGACGGCCTGGTCGGCTTCCTGTTGGAGGGACTCACGTACCTCAGCTTCCAGGGCACGGGCTAATTCTGGAGTGGGTTTTATTGCCAATACATTTACACCCAAAATCTTTAGGCCCAGCATGTGAATGGTCTCGGCCTGACTCAGGCCATCAAGCAGGATTTTTTCCAATTCTTTTGCCTGGCTAAGTAATTTTCGAAGACCCCTTGCCCTGACATTGGCGGCTATTACAGATTGAGCTTCGTTCACCACCCGCTGAGATAGTTTATGGGGATCATCGCTTTGGTAGTCCTGCCGGTCATCAACTGTGAAATTCAGAAATTTTGAGATTTGAAAGGGCTGATCAATCTGATAAGTTATCTGACCTTGTATGCTGACTTGTTGAAAATCCTGGGTGCTTTCATGAAAAATGAAAGGCAGGTCGATGCTATTGACTGGCACAGAAACAATAGAGGAGGTAGGGGAGAAGTAATAAAAAGCCAGGCCTTTTCCTTCTCTTCTTATGCTACCCGATTGGTAATGGATTACATAGCGGGTAGAATCGAATCGGATGAAGTTTAGTCCAAACATATATTTGTGTAATTTTTACATAAAAACGAGCACAAATACTTTTGGTTGTGAATTTTTGAAAATTCTTACTCAATCCATCTCACTTAATCCGCTTCACCCAGCCTTCATTTCGCTCTCCTTTCCCATCATAAGAAACAAAGCGATAGCTATCGCCATTCACTTCCAGAATCTGGATATTCAGGCGGGTGCCCAGCATTTTTTTGTCGCGGAAGTCGGAGACTTCAATCAGATTCAAAGTGTAGTTGCAGGGACTGGTCCAGACGATATTGAAGGTATATTGCTTTTTGTTGCGGCCTTTACCGATGGTTTCGGTTTGTTTGTTGTCATTTCTTTTGACCACGACATGAGGGAGTTCCGGGTTTACATAGACAAAGGTGCCCACCTTAAAATTGGAACAGCTCTCAGCGGTAGAAAGCTCCTGAGCTACAGCAGATTGTATAGACAAAATACAAAATAACAGAATAAGGAAAAGTCGTGTTTGCATATCGTGCTTGTTAAAGATATTTACTTTAAAAAGCTCAAAATCAAGCCTTTCCTCCTTTTCATCAAGAAAAGGGTTTTGAAGGAGGAAAATCAGGGTATGAATTACGATATGCTACTCCGAATCCTGTTCCTGGATTATCTTTTTCTGATATCTCCCCTGAACGATATCCACTATCAGCAGGATGACAATCACAAAGTAGAAAGTCGTTTTGCTCATCTGCACAATCTCATTTCCAAAAAAGGAAAGGTGTGCCAGATGGCCTGCCTCTGTCAACAACATCACCCCAACCAGGAACAGTACAAACAGGCCCAGAACCTCATACATGCGGTTTTTCTTGAGGAAAGTCGATACCCTATCTGAAAGCCAGATCATCAGTATGCCACTGATCACGATGGCGGTCGCCATAACCCATTTTGTATCTGTCAGCGCGATCGCGCTCAGGATGGAATCGAATGAGAATACAATATTCATCACAGCGATCATGAAAATGGTCTTTTTGAGAGAGCCTTTTTTATCCTCAGATTTCATGGGCGTGGAGTCCAGGGACATCATGTGCCAAATCTCCTTGATCGCAGTATAGATGATAAAGCCTCCTCCCAGCAGCACAATCAGACTATGACCGGTAAATTCACCGTGCATCACGCCTTCCCAGTTTATCTTAAACCAGGGCGTTTGGAAATACTGGATGAGGTAAAGCAAAGCGAAAAGCAAGGCGATGCGGAGAAAAATCGCCAGAAAAATTCCCAGTTTCCGCACATAAGCCTGCTTGTCCACAGGTGCATTTTGAGATTCCAGAGAAATGTAAAGGAGGTTGTCAAAACCGAGAACTGCTTGTAGGAGAATAAGCATTCCCAGGGTCATTAAGTCGGATAGGATGTGGTCCATGAAGGAAGTCGTTTTCGATTTTTTGTAAAAGTTTAAAGATAAATAATGCTGTAATTTGGATGCATTATGACGCAGATTTTCACAGATGGAACTGATTTAAGGAATAGTGATAAAATAAATCATCAGTTTGTTTCAAGTAGTTTGTCATTTCGACAGCCTGCCCTGAACTTGCTGAAGGGAAGCTTTGCGAGGAGAAATCTCCTGAACTCATTTATAAAAGCCTGATTATCAATAACTCAGGAGATTTCTCCTCGAAGACTCGTCGAAATGACACCTCCTGGCGAAAAAATAAACTGATAGCTTATTTCGTCATCGTTCCTAAACTGTGCTGTCTTACCATTTTTATCAGTTTCATCAGTTCAAATCTGTGTCTCAAATCTTTTCATCGGCGAATTTATCCAAAATTCCGGCTATTTCTATTTCTGCACAGCGAAAATGCCCTTGTGGGCATGATTTTTTCCCATGCAGGCCGCAGGGGCGGCAGGGGAGGGAAAGGCTGCTTTCCAGCACCCAGGAGTTGTCCGAGAGCGGCCCGAAACCGAAGTTCGGGACAGTGGAGCAAAACAGCCCGATGACGGGCGCATTCATGGCTGAAGCCATGTGGAGAGGGGCAGAGTCGTTGACGATATTCATCTCAGCCCGCGCCATCAGCGCGGCAGAAGCGAGGAAGCTGAGCTTCCCGGCGAGGTTTTGCACGCGCTTTGCGCGTGACTGCCGGGCTATTTTTTCGCATAAAGCCACATCCTCCCTGCCTCCCAGCAGGCAGATTTCATAGCGATCGCCCAGCGCAGCTATCAGCTGAATCCATTTTTCAGCAGGCCACTGCTTGGTAAACCATTTGGAAGCCGGTGCCATGCAGACATAAGGTGCGATTTTTTTTACCTGTTCAAAATCACTTTCTGAAGGGTAAAGGCGGGGACGAATAAGCTCCTTATCGGTCAGGTGGTGGATCAGAGAAAGGTTCCTTTCTACTTCATGAACCGGATTGTCGGGCGAATGGATGATGTGCGGAAACTTCTTCGAAAAGAGAAAAGACAATGGATTTTTATCAAAACCCATCTTTTCCTTTGCTCCCGAAAAAGCTGTCAGAAAACCAGAAGATGCAAAACGCTGGAGATTGATGACAAGATCATATTTCTCCTTTCTGATTTGTCGAAGCAGCCGAAATAGGTTGCGGTATTTTTGCTGGCTTTTGTCAAAAAGTAAAATCTCTGTAAGGTGGGGATTGTTGGCTAAAAGGGCCTGGTGGCCTTTTTTGAGCAGAAAATCGAGCCGCGCCTGCGGGTGAAATTGTTTGAGCTTTTCCACCACAGAAGTGGCGAGAATGACATCTCCGATGAAAGCGGTTTGTATGATGAGGATTTTCATTTCCGGGCAAAAATAGCCAGCAAATTTTGTATTCCAGCAAATTAAACTTTAATTTATCTTAATATTCTGACAAAAAAAGTAACACAGATTTGTACAGAATAGTAGTTACCTGTTATCAGAAAAGCACATTAAGACAGACGACTCAGTTAATTCCCCTTGACTTTGAGATAAGCACACATAGCTTTTGTAAAATTCCTTTTCACACAAATAGCATGAACACATTTTCTACCTTTCAGAGAAAGTCCATTTCTCTGTTATTCATCAGCCAATGTCTGCTGATCGTATCCCTATTGGGGCAAAGCCCCCTCAGCGGCACTTTTACCATAGGCGGGAGCAATCCCGATTATGCCACTTTTACTGAAGCGATAGACTCGCTTAACAGCCTGGGCGTCAATGGTTCTGTGATATTTGATGTGCGCACAGCTAGCTACCTGGAGCAACTTGTCATCCCCGCTATCAGCGGGGCTTCAGCCACCAACACCATCACTTTCCGTTCGGAAAGCGGGGATAGCTCAGACGTGGTGCTGAGCTGGTTTGGCAGCGATACCGATAACTACACCCTGAAAATGGATGGCGCATCCTGGTTTCGGTTTGAGCGCATGACACTCCAATCCACCAATAGTACCTATGGCAGGGTAGTGGAGATGACAGGTGGAGCCAGTCATAACCGCTTCAGTCACAACTTCTTTGAGGGTGCGAATATTTCCAGCACTTCCACGCTGCGAACCATCGTTTATTCAAGCTCGGATTATGCCGGCGGTACCCGGGAATCCTATAACCGATTTGACCATAACTATTTTTTTAATGGAAGTTATGCCATTTATTTTCAGGGAAATGGGACCAGTCCCGGGCAAACCGAAACCGGCAACAGCTTTGAAGACAACCTTTTCGAAAGCTATTATTACAGAGGCTTGTACCTGGTTTATCAGGATAGCCTGGAGGTCAACAGGAACACTTTTTTGAGTGCCTTCGGCTCAGCCAGTCTGAGGTCTGTCTACCTCAGTTATTGCTATCAGATGGAGGTCCAGCTCAATGTGATAGAGCAAGATGATGCTTATGCTTTTTATGCAAACAACTGTGAAGGAGACAGCCTCAACCATTCATTAATTGCGAATAATACCATTTCGATAGGGGGCTCTGCTACTTTTGGATATGGATTATATATGGGCAATTGTGCCAACCTGGACATCTATCATAACAGCGTCAATTCCTATGGCAGCGGTTCAGATAATTTTGCCTTTTATTATCAAAATCAGGGGAGCCATGAGCGGGTTTTGAATAATATTTTTGCTTATACAGGTGTGGGAAGTGGCTATGCCTATTATAGCCCCTATGCTGAATTTCCGGATTCTTCGGATTATAATGATTTTTTCACCAACTCAGATGTCCTGGCACATGCTTCTATGGAAATCCCGGATATGGATGCTTTTCGCATGGCTTCGGGCAATGAATTGCATTCTGTTTCGGGGAATCCCGTTTTCACTTCACCGACGGATCTGCATGTGAACAAAGCCCTGCTGAATGCTGCCGGTGCTTCGGGCACCGGTATAAGCACTGATTTTGAGGGAGATGCCCGAGGCATCATGCCGGATATCGGCGCGGATGAGTTTGCGCCAACGGGTCTCGATGTGGCGATGACCTATTTTGCCTATCCCCAACCGCCCTTTGGGGCGGGCAATTACAGCCTGCGGGCAGGCTTCACCAACCTGACAAGCACACCCCTGGTGAGCGCACAGATTTATCTGGAGATAAATGGCGTCGTAGAGCCCGTCTACAACTGGTCCGGGACCCTGGCTCAGGGCCAGTCTGATACCCTCAATTTGGGTACCTTTACATTTAGCCCCAATACCGCCTATAGCCTGCGTACATGGATCACCAACCCCAACCTGGGAACTGATGTGGACAATACGGATGATTCCATCCATGTGCAAAATATCAGCACAGCTTTGGCGGGCACCTATACGATTGGAGGCACAAGTCCCGATTTCGCCACTTTTACAGATGCTGTCAATAGCCTGAATGGCGGCGGTGTAGCGGACACGGTTGTATTCAGGGTGCGCTCGGGCACCTACGATGAGCAACTTGTGATCAACGATTTTATCGGTGGGGGATGCAATGGATTTCCGGTATACATACAGTCTGAGTCGGGCGACAGCAGCGATGTGGTGCTGGAATTTGCAGCAAACAGTTCGGATAATTTTACCCTAAAATTAAACGGAGCAGATCATGTTATTTTTCAGGGAATAGGCTTTAAAGCAACCGGAACAAGTTATACACGGGTAGTGGAGGTCAGCCAGGGAGCGCATTGTAACCAGTTTTTGAACTGCCATTTTTGGGGAAGAGATATTACTTCTACCAGCAATAGGTATGTGGTGATTTTTTCAGATGGAGGAAGTCCCGCAGATATAGATTCGTCGAATGTTTTTAGAAACTGTAGGATAGAAGAAGGTAGCTATGGTGTGTACTGGCAGGGATATTCTACTTTCAATGAAAGCATGGGAGAGCCCGGAAATGTCTTTGAGAACAATGTGTTTGTAGGACAACGTGGTACGGGCATTTACATGACAGATCAGGATGCCGCTGTGGTTCGCGCCAATCAATTTGTATTGGACAGCTTTTATCAATATTCCTCTGCTATTCAATTGTCATCTGCTATTCATGCTTTTAGGATTGAAAATAATATAATCAGGGGTTCAAATGGCGGAACCGGAATTTACCTGAGCAATTGTTTGGGGTCACCCAATCATCGGGGAATCGTCGCTAATAATTTTATTTCAATCAGGGGAGATGCCAATGGATATGGGATCAATCTCAATTACTCAGATTCATTGGATATCGTTTTTAACAATGTCCTGATAAACAATGATCCGGGCAATGAAGGATTTGCTTTGCAGGATAATGCCTCCTTTGTGAATGATGTCCATATTTTCAACAACAATTTCATCAATACAGGCAGTGGTTTTGCTGTAGACCGCCAATCCGGCTCATTGGCTGACTACAATAATTACTTTTCCCGCTCGGCTTTTCTGGCAAAAAACTATGGGACAAATCTGGCCGATCTCAGCGGTTGGCAGCAAGCTACCGGACAGGATAGTCACTCCATTTCGACAGATCCTCTGTATCTGTCCGATGATGATCTGCACGTGCGCAAAGGCGCACTCGACTCTGCTGGCATCAGCATGAGCGGGATCAGCCTGGACATAGACGGCCAAAGCCGTAGCAATCCCCCAGACATCGGAGCCGATGAGTTTATGCCCATGGGGCTGGATGCCGGTCTGACCCAATTAGAGGTGCCACAGGCACCCTTTGTGCCGGGAAACTATCCCGTCGAAGTCATTTTGAAAAATACAGGCTTTACGCCTTTGGATAGTGCCAATATCCACTGGATGCTCAATGGGCAGCTTCAAAGCCCTGTAAAGTGGTATGGAAGGCTGGCAGCCCGCCAGACGGATAGCCTGTTGCTCGGTAATGTGAGCTTTACAGACGCACAGTTTACAGATATACGCGCCTGGGTAGGCCAACCCAATGGCATCATAGATGTGGATGCCAGTGACGACACCGTCGAGGTCCTGAACATCATCCCGGCTCTGGCCGGAACCTATACCCTGGGGGGGAGCGGCTTTGACTTCCTGAATTTCAACCAGGCTTTTATAGCCCTGCAAAACGGAGGGATCACAGACACGGTGACCTTTATGGTGCGCCCAGGTACATACACAGAGCAACTCATCCTTTCTGCTTATCCCGGGGCATCCTGTGAGCGGCCCGTAAGCTTTCGGGGGGAAAGTGGTGATGCTCAGGATGTGCTTCTGACCTATGAGGCTCAAGACTTTGATAAACCCTATACCCTCAAGCTGGACCATCCCCAGGGCATGCACTTTCAGCACCTCACTTTTGAGGGGACTGACCCTTCCTATGCACAGGTTTTTAGCTTCGAAAACGGCTGTCAGTGCCTGAGCCTGAAGGACAATATTTTCAAGGGTTCCGTAGGAACTTCATCCACCTATTACAGGACTTTGCTATATGGTCAATCTAATTTCAACGAGTTGGATTCGGCCATTTATATTCAAAATAACCAATTTTTGGATGGTTCAAATGGGATAAGCCTCAATGGCAATAGCCAGGACAGCTTAAGCAAAGACATCCTCATTCAGCAAAATATACTCTCCAACCAGCCGGGAAGCGCCATTGAGCTTTATGGAGTAAATCATGTCATGATTTTGGAAAATGAAATCAGCAGCATGCTTCCCTCTTCTTATTTTATGGGAATAACAGTTGGCTATTTGACCGATGGCCTTCAGCTAAATAAAAATAAAATAAGCCGTTCTGAGGGAGGCTACGGGATTTACCTGGATGATGTGACCACTTCAGGAGGGCCTTTGGCCATGGTAAGTAACAACTTTATCTCCCTCCGGGGAGGAGATGAAAACTATGGCATATATGCCTTTTATGCTGATAGTGTCCAGATTTTCCATAACAGTGTTTGGGTAAATCTTCAGGATCCCGATTATACTTATGCCTTTTTTGGAGAGGATGTAACTGATCTTTGGGTAAAAAACAATTTGTTTATCAATACAGGAGGAGGCTATGCTGAGTATATAGATGGGCCTCAGGCACCGGTGGCTGACTACAATGACCTGTATACAAATGGCCAAAATCTGGGATTTTATGGCACTGAGCTTACCGATCTCGCTGCATGGCAGGCGGCTACGGGCAGGGACAGCAATTCCGTTTCGATAAATCCGGTGTTCAGTACTTTTGGAGATTTGCATCTCATCTCTGGCTTTTTGAATAATCTGGGGACACCCTTGCCCCAGGTGATAGATGATATAGACGGCGAAAGCCGCGACCCTGCTCATCCTGATCTCGGCGCAGACGAGTTTTCTCCTGTGGCCAATGAGGCAGGCTTGCTTAGCCTGGTGTCACCCCTTCGGCCCTTTGCCGCAGGCAATAGCGACATACAAGTTGTCTTGTACAACAATGGCTCCCAGCCCCTGACAAGTGTCAGGATAGAGTTGAGGGTAGATAGCCTGGCCCTGCCAGCTACCAACTGGACAGGGAACCTGGCCTCGGGGGATAGCATGCTTGTCAATTTGGGTACCTTCAATTTTGAAGTCGGAAACCCTTACCATGTCAAAGCATGGACATCCCTTCCCAACGGCATGGCCGATGTATTTGCCGCCAATGATACGGTGCAACGCGATAGCTTATATCCTTCATTAGCAGGATATTATACAGTGGGTGGCGCAAATCCGGACTTCCTGGATTTAACCGAGGCGATAGATATCCTCAACCTAAGTGGGGTGGCTGATGCGGTATTTTTCAATATCAGAACTGATACCTTGCGTGGCTACTGGACGATAGGCGAAATCCAAGGGGCTTCAGACAGCAGCCGCATTACCTTCCAGGCGGAGTCTGGTGATAGTTCTGATGTCGTCCTGGCAAACAGTCCCAGCGGTTCATCGGATAACTTTGTGATTCAGATAGATGGAGGGGATTATATTAGCCTGAGGCATTTGACCTTTCTTCCCGAAAATGCATCCTACACCCGGCTATTATATTTGACAAATGATGCAAAACACATAAGGGTAGAGCAATGTGCATTTCTGAATCTCCCCAGCAACAGTTCCTCCAATTTGTATGCCTCCGTTTATGCGACTGGAAGTGGAAATGACAGCCTGAATTTCAACCACAATTATTTCTCCAGCGGAAACTATGGGCTGTATATTTCCGGAAGTACAACTCCTGGTTTTGAGGCTCACCACAACCGTTTTGTGGATCAATCTTATGCGGGAATATACCTCTCCAGCCAGGTGGCTCCCCAGGTCACCAACAATGATTTTCGCACAACAGTAAGCTATGTCTGGCGAGGCATTTACCTGATAAGCTGTACTGAAAACTTTTTACTCAGCCAAAATCAGCTACGAGCCACCCAGGGTGACTATGGTTTTTATATTTCATCCTGTCAGGGAGGTGTTCTGAACAGGGCTGATATTTCCAATAACTATATTCAGTTGACCCATACGGGTAACATAACCAATACAGGCATTTACCACACCAATTCATCCTTCATAGATTATACTTACAACACCATTCGGGTTACCTCCAATAGCGCTTCAAACCGTGCTTTGTACCTTGTAAGCGGTTCCAATACGGAGTTGAAAAACAACATTTTAGCTGCGATGAACCGCGGCTATGCCATTTACCAGCTCAGTGGAAGCGTGCTTACAGCTTCGGATAATAATGATCTGTATGCTGCTGTAAATAATGTGGGCTATTTGGGAAGTGCGCAAAGCACTCTGGCAGACTGGCAGACGGCCTCAGGCTTTGATGCCCATTCCATTTCCATGGATCCGGTTTTCCTCAATGATAGCAGCTTTCAGGCGCGGGCAACGGCATTGAATGGAGGTGCCAGTCCGGTCAGTGGAATCCTGCTTGACATTGAAAATGATGTGCGAAACGCCCTGACCCCCGATATCGGGGCGGATGAATTTGAGCCCATTTTTCCGAATGATATCGGAATCTCAGGCCTGGCGGCACCTAAGCCGCCTTTTGCGGCGGGAAGTCAGCCGATACAGCTGCTGCTGAGAAATCACGGATCAGATACCGTGACTTCAGCTACCATAGGATGGCAGATAAACGCCATCAACCAGACAAGCTACAACTGGTCGGGTAGCCTGATACCCGGCGAGACGGATACGGTCACCGTCGCCAGCTACAATTTCCTGGCAGGCCAGGGCTATGACCTGCGCGCCTGGACCTCCAGCCCCAATGGGGTTTCTGATACCTTGCCATCCAATGATACCCTGGAGGTATATGACTTATATCCAGCTCTGGACGGGGTGTATACCGTCGGAGGCATCAATCCTGACTTCACCAGCCTGCCACCGGCTATCGAAGCGCTCAACAAAGGCGGCATACTCGGAACTGTAACCCTCAACCTGCGGGCAGGCACTTATCCGGGAAAAATTGAATTGGGGAAAATATTGGGAGCAAGTGCTTCTCAGCCCGTCACCATTCAATCGGAAAATGGCGACAGCAGTCAGGTTCACCTGACCCAGACAGCAGCCGGAAATACCTTTTACCTCAATGGCACACAATACCTGACCCTCAGAGGCTTGCATATAGCGGCTACCCCAGGTTTGGGAAATGCGCGGGCGCTTTATCTGGACAACCGGGCCAGCCATAACCAGATTGAAAATTGCCTGCTTACAGGCGCTCACCGGAGCAATCCCGGCAATTTTGATGCGGTGGTCTGGTGTAAAACCAATGCCTTCAATGGTCAAAATCAAGACAATCATTTTGTTAACAACCGAATTGTGGATGGATCCTATGGGATTTGGTCGGATGGCTATTCGACAAGCTATCCCGGTTCGGGCTTGAGGATTGAAAACAATGAGTTTGTGGATCAAAGTTACGGGGCGATTTGGGTAGAACTGGAGGAAGCTCCTCGGGTACATGGAAACAGGATACAGAGTCAGCTTGGACGTCCGAACTATATCGGGATCAAAATGGATAATTGCCCGGGCGCTTTTGAACTCTCCGCCAATCATATCAGCGGCCTAGAAGATGCCAAAGGCATCTATATATATTCGGGAACGCGAAACAGCCTTTCAAAGGCTCAGATCACCAACAATTTCGTCCAAATAGGCGGCACAGGCAAAGCCTACGGCATAGAATCCTATTATTCCAACTACCTGAATTTTTACCATAACAGCGTTCATATCACCTCTACCGATCAGCTGGAAGGGCGTGCATTTGCGGACAATGCAGGTTCCTCTATTGAATTGATCAATAACAATTTTTACAATGAAGGCGGCGGCTATGCCTTGTATTTTGGCAGCATCAGCAGCCCGCAGCTTTCCAATACCAACAACTATATTAGCACAGGTAGCAGCCTGATTTACCGGGCTGGTACGATCTATCCAACGCTTGTCAACTGGCGGGGAAGCACAGGAAAAGACCTGCTGAGTGTTTCAGTTGATCCTTTCTTTATGCAAAGGGGGGAGCCCGCTGTGCGCAATGCCAGGCTGGACAGTGCCGCCACTGTGCTGACCGGTGTCACCACCGACATAGCGGGCGATGCCCGCAACGCCACCCATCCCGACATCGGAGCCGATGAGTTTGATCTGCCGCAGGCAGATGTAGGCGTGCTGAGCCTGCTGGCTCCGCCAGATGGCTGCGGCCTCTCGGCCGCTGAGACGATTGGCGTGCGCATCGCCAACTATGGCTCAAAAGCTCAAAGCGACTTTGCCGTCGCTTACCGGATCGACGGCGGTGCCGTCGTGGTGGACACGGTGCGCGCGACTGTAGCGCCGGGGGCGCTGTATGATTTTAGCTTCAGCCAAACGGCTGATCTGTCGGTCCTTCGGACCTATCAAATTGATGCCTTCAGCATCCTGCCGGGCGATGTGAATATCTGGAATGACAGCATGTTGGCGGTCAATCTGGTTCATATTCCCAACCTGAGTCAGCCCGTCAACAATATGTTGCCTGCCGATGGCACAAGCGGCCTGGATATTCCCCTGGCTTTTTCCTGGTCTCCGGCTATCGGCGCTTTGACTTATGATGTCTTTATTTGGGCCGACAGCCTGCCCCAGCCAGCAACGCCTAAGCATGCTGACATCAGCCAGATTACCTTCCTGGATAGCATAGGCCTTGCCTATGGCACGGGCTATAAATGGCAGGTAGTGGCAAAAAATGGCTGTTCTTCCTTTGCCGGACCCATCCAGCAATTTAGCATGAGAACCCTGCCCGATTTGGTGGTGGATACGGTGCTTGCGCCGCCTACGGCCTTTTCCGGACAAGCCGTCAATTTAAATTGGACCATCAAAAATGAAGGCACTTTTAGCACGGGAGCCACCCAGTGGATAGATGCCGTGTATCTGTCGGATGATGCCGTTTTTGATATACTTTCAGATACCTATCTGGGGGGCGTGGCTAACTTCAGCTCGCTCAGCCCTGGCCAGTCCTATGTGCAGAATGCAAGCCTTACACTGCCTGTGGGGATCGCAGGAAATTACTACTTTTTTATCCTGGCAGATGGGTATAAATCGGTCATTGAGGCAAATGAGGGTAATAATTTTGCGCGGCATATCACTTCCGTTACGGTCAGTCTGACGCCTCCGCCTGACTTGCAGGTGTCCCAGGTGGTTGCCCCACTTACTGCTTTTTCAGGGCAAAATGTTAACCTGAATTATACTGTCACCAATGAAGGTACAGGAAATACGAGCAGCGGTGGCTGGGGAGATTGGGTGTACCTCAGCCAGGACCCTGTCCTGAATGTGTCCAATGCCACGCTTTTGGGCAAAAGAAGGTTTAATGGCCTGCTGGAGGTGGACAGCAGTTATCAAAATGCAACGAGCTTTTTGTTGCCTCAGGGCATCTTTGGTACCTACTATTTCCATGTGGTGACAGATGCGAAAGACGAAGAGTTTGAGTTTGTTTTTGAAAGCAATAATACCACTGCAAGCGATACCTGCCGGATCTACCTGACGCCTCCACCCGATCTGGTGGTAAGCTTTATCAGTGCTATGCCGGACATCAGTACGGATTTTGAGCATGTGTTCAGGTACCATGTCAAAAATCAGGGTGGGTCTGTTGCCGGGCCCACATGGCAGGACAGGTATTTCCTTTCGGAGGATAGCATCTTTGACCCCGGGACAGATTTACCTGTTGGAATCAGAAATATAACGTACAGCCTGGGGCCTGGTGACAGCATCCCGATTTTCCCCAAAATCCGCATGCCCAATAATGTTTCCGGGCCGCGCTACCTCTTTGTGCAGACAGACAGGAGCGATGTTATCTACGAATACAGTTTTGAACACAACAATGTAAGCCGTTCCAATCTTTTCCATATCATCAGCCCCGACCTGGTGCCGAGCCGCATTTCCTACCCCGATACGACCACGACGGGCATGCTGGCATCCTTCGGCTGGACAGATAAAAACCTGGGGCCAGGCGGTATGTTGTTTAGTCGCTGGAAAGATGCCTTGAGCATTTCCCGCTATCCTGTCTATGATCCAGACTCTGTGATAGAATTGATGCGGGTCGCGGGCAGTGGCGCCTTAGGTGCTGGCGATAGCAGCCATCGAGGCCTCAGTATGCTGATCCCCAATGGATTATCAGGAGAATATTATGTTTATGTGAATTCTGATGTGGAGGGAAAAGTATTCGAAGCAGGCCAGGAAGGCAATAATGTCATTCGTTCAAGCGGAAAAATGTACATCCATCTTGCTCCCTGGCCGGACCTGACGGTCCGCAACGTCCAGCTCCCGGATACCATCCGGGCAGGAGATACCGTTCCGATGAGCTTCACGATAGTGAACCAGGGACTGGCTTCCACCTTTGGAAGTGGATTTGTCACGCGGGCTTTCTTTCAGGTAGATTCCGCCTGGAATCCTCTCCAGGCGAAGGAAATCGCCTCTGTCAGCTATTCCCGGGTGCTTGCACCCGGAGACTCGGTGAGCTTCACCGTCCCGGTAAGCATGCCCATGCTTTCGCTGGTTGTGGCGGGACTGGACAGTTTTACTGTCGCCCCGGTCTTCATCCATGTGGATGACAAAAATGAAATATATGAGCATACAGATGAGGACAACAACCGCGTTCGTTCGGACTCCTTTTACATATTCTGCCCTCCACCCGTGGATCTGGTGGTGGAGCAGGCGGCTTTCCCCTTTAGCAACCTGAATTCAGGTGATCCGGCAAGTGTGAGTTGGTCCGTCAGGAACATCAGCAGCACCACTGCTTACTGGAAATATCCTTTCTGGTATGATGGTATTTTCCTGTCAAAAGATACGATCTGGGATGGTTTCTCTGATGTTTTTGTGACGGACTGGGTGCATCCGGGCCCTCTGGGCATGAACCAGGCCTATAGCGATGCTAAGACATTTAACCTGCCTAATGGCATTTCCGGGGCATATTATGTCTTTATGGTTGCCGACCATACCAACCTGAACCGCGATGGCAATCCCGACAACAACGCATGGCTTATGCGTGATTTGCAGGGCCAGCCTAAGGTGCTGAATGTGACCCTTTCCCCATCTCCTGATTTAGAGCCGACCTTATTTATCGCTCCGCAAAATGGCACCGCTGGTCAGCCTATTGATGTCATTTGGCGAGTGAATAACAGAGGATTGGGTGCGACCCAGGCCAGTAGCTGGACGGATCAGATTTATCTTTCGACAGATTTTAACATAGATGCAAATGATACTATCCTGGGCACCCAGGTACACAACAGCTTCCTGAATCCCGGCCAATTTTATCAGGATACCCTGGCTATCACCTTGCCTACAAGTGCTTCAGGCAATTATATCCTGCTGTTTAAAACAGATGTCAACAATGTGCTCTATGAGCATCAGGCAGAAAACAACAATATTGTCTTCGCCTACCTGGTGGTTTACAGACCACCGCCATCAGATCTGATCGTGAAGGCGATCAGCGTCCCTGACAGCGTGTTGGCGGGAGACACGACGACCATTCGCTGGACCTTGAAAAATCAAGGAAATAATCCTGCCGCAGGCATCATGACAGATGCCGTTTACCTGTCGTCGGATACGACCTGGGATGTCGGAGACGCCCTCTTTGGTTTGCTGCGCGAAAACATCAACCTGGCCCCGCAGGCCACCGTGGAGCGAAGTTTGAATGAACATGCCGCAGGCCTGGCCATTGGAGATTACCATGTCATCATCAGGACGGATATTCTGGACAATATCATAGAAAAAAACGACACCAATAACCTGGCATTTTCGGCAGATAAGATGCAGGTAATGGTGGAAGAATTGCCTTTGAATAGCTGGAAAAGCAATACTTTATGCGATGATATCGAATTGTATTATCGCCTGGAAATCCCTGCAAACCTTGCAGGAGAGACCCTGCTGATCGACCTAAAGGGAGATTCAGTAAACGGCAGCAATGCCCTGTATTTGCGGAGAAATGCCATTCCCGACAGGGTCACCTACGATTTTACCAGCATTCTCCCGCAGCAAAGCGGCAACCAACAGCTCGTCGTTCCCAGCCTTCAGGCAGGGACTTATTACCTCCTTGCCTACGGCAATACCGCCAACGGCAACAAGCAAAACGTTTCGCTTTTTGCCCGCATCCTCAATTTTGAGATTCGCAGGATAGATGCAAATAAGGGTGGAAATACAGGCTCTGTCACCGTGAAGGTGGAAGGCGCCAAATTCAATCCCGCTCTGCGGATTCAGCTGGAGGACAGTGGCCGGGTGTACAGGGCGAGTTCGGTCTATTATATAGATCCGGTTTCTGTGTATGCGACATTCAACCTGCGGGGCGCAGCCTTGGGCTTCTACGATGTCGTAGGCATACAGACGGGAGATACGACCCGTCTGGTCGATGGCTTTGAGGTGGAGACCGGCGATGCCGGTTCCAATGGCGGCGCCATGGGCGGCGGGGGAAGTGGCAGCGGCGGAGGCGGAGGCTCAGGCGGAATCGCCTGCACCGTCGAAAATGTCGGCTATGACAACCTGCTTGTCACCACGATCACCCATCCGGCGACTTCGCGCCTCAACCGCATCGTGCCGATCACCATCCACTACGCCAACCAGGGCAATGTGGACATTCCCGTGCCTTACCGCTTTTTGATCAGCCTGGAAGGCGCTCCTCTGTCTTTTGATGTGACCCAGCTGAACCCGGGCTTCCAGGAATTGATCCTGGAATTCAGTGAAAGCAATGGCCCTCCGGGCATTTTACGACCGGGCGCCACGGGCGCTGTAACTGTTTACACCCAGGCCACGGCCCCCCTGAGATTCAGGCTTTTGCGATAATTGTTTTCACCTGATCATTAGCATAATCATGAATAGACTTACAAAATATATTTTCCTTTCTCTCCTGATCAGCCTGATAACATGTCCCTTATCAGCTCAGGATTACTCACGCACAGCCGTCGAATGTTACGGGGGTATCTCCGTCAGTACCTATAGCGGCAATTTGTACATAGACCGGCAGGATTTGCATATCCCGGGACGTGGGCCCGAGCTTGATCTGAGCTTTCATTATAGCTCTGGAAAAAGAGGCAAGGACATCGGCCTGGGCAATGGCTGGTTTTTCGCCTTTCATTACAGGTATGAAAAAGACAGCCTGGACAATGTCCTGGTGGAAGGGCCGACGGGTCGGCAGGATTATTATGTGGAGCAATTTGGCTCCCTTCCGGCGCCTCCAGGCGTCTATGACACGCTTTGGTTTTCCAATGACACCCTGATAATCAGGCAGAAAGACGGCCTTCAATTATCCTTCGAAGATAGCTCTCACAGGCGCATAACGCGCATTCAGGATCCGAATGGCAATGCCTTGCGCCTTGCTTACAGCAATGGAAAACTGGATAGCGTGATAGACGCTTCGGGCAGAAGCCTGATTTTTCGCTGGTCTAATAACCATATCAAATCCATTACGGATCCCAATGGAAGCCAGCCGAGGACATTCAGCTATGAATATGATGGCGATGGAAATTTAACCCAGCTAACTGATCCCCTGAAGCAGGAGATAAGCTATCAATATGACAGCTATGGCAACCTGATTCAGCTTACGGACAAAAATGGCAATGTTGTACAAATTGCCTATACCTCTTTTCTGGTGGTAGACCGGGTGGTTACCTGTCTGACTTCAAAGGATTTTTCCTACAATGCGAAAAACAACAAAACCTACCTGATCGAGACTGTCAATGGCCAGCGGCAGGTGACGACTTTTGCCTATGATGAAGATGGAAATATCGTATATGAGGAAGGAAACTGCTGCGGCTATCAGGCCAGCTATACCTATGACAGTGATAACAATATCACCTCCATCACCGACGCCAATGGCGGCGTGACCAGCTACACCTACGATGACCGAGGCAATCGCCTCAGTGAAACAAAGCCTGACGGCTCCACCTGGCTCTATACCTATGAGCCCCTTTACAGCCGCATGAGCGGCATGACCGATCCCCGTGGCAATACCACAAGCTGGACCTATGATGCCTTTGGCAACAGGGCTCAAATCAATTATCCCGAAAGCATCAGCGAAAGCTTTACCTATGATGCCGACGGCAATTTGCTGAGCCATACCGATAAAAACGGGAACACCACCACGCATAGCTACGATGCCCATGGCTATTTGCTGAGCACAACAGATCCCCTCGGAAATAGCATGACTTATACCTATGATCTCAGGGGAAATAAGCTTTCTGAGACCGATAAAAATGGCAATACCACCAGCTTTGTGTATGATGAACTCAACCGGAATACGCAGACAAATCTGCCCATGGGATACCAGCTCCTGAAGACCTATGATGGCAACAACAATATGCTCAGCATGACCGATGCCAATGGCAATACGACCACATTTGGCTATGATCCGCTGGATCGTGTCGTGACCATCGAGGATGCCCTGAGCCAGGTTGCCAGCATGAAATATGATGAGCGGGGAAATATGATTGAATACATCGATATGAAGGGAAACCTGACCCGCCATGTATTTAACAGCAGAAATAAGCTGATGGAGAAAATAGATGCCCTTGGCCATGTCATGAGTTATGAGTATGACGGCCTGGGAAATCTCATCATGGAAACAGATGCCCTCGGAAATGTCACTAGCTATAGCTATGATGCCAACAACCGCCTGGTCAGCAGGCAGGATGCTTTGGGCAATACCAGCAGCATGACTTATGATCTGGTGGGAAATAAATCTTCAGAAACAGATCGCAATGGCAACATTACTTCCTTTACCTATGATGGCATGAATCGGCTGATACGTATCACCGATGCCCTTTCTCATAGCATTAACAGGACTTATGACGGCAATGGAAATATCCTGACAGAGACAGATAAAAACGGAAATACCACCAGCTACGCTTTTGATGCCCTGAACCGGATGATTCAGGAAACCAATGCCCTGGGGCACATCAGGCGCAATCGTTATGATGCCCATGGCAACCTGATCAGCATGTTAAATGCGCGAGGCGACAGCATACTGATGGCCTACGACTCGCTGAATCGCTCGATCAGCGTGACGGATGAGTTGGGCAACAGCATGTTGCGGACCTATGATGGCAATGGCAATCGAATCGGCATGACCGATTTCCGCGGAAATCCCACAAGCCTGAGCTATGACGCCCTTAACCGTCTGATTAGCAATACCGATGCACTCGGAAATAGCATTTCCTTTACCTACGATGCCAACGGCAACAAACTCACCGAAACAGACAAGGCGGGCAAGGTTTCTACCTTTAGCTATGATGCGATGAATCGCCTCATCAGCCAAAGCAATGGCGCGGGTGAAGTGGTACGCCATAGCTACAATGGCAATGGGAAGCCCATCCAATTTGACGATGTCAACGGAAATGTCATTACCTATAGTTATGATGCCCTCAACCGTCCGGTGGAAATGCACGATCAAAAAGGCCTCAGAGAGGCCTGGACATTTGATGCCCATGGCAATTTGACCTCCCATAGCAATGGCGAAAATGAAACAAGCCAATACCTCTATGACGCCGTTCATCGCTTGATCGCGGAGGTGGATCCTTTGGGAAATACCACCACCTACACCTATGATGCCCAGGGCAACAAAATCCGTATGACGGATCCGCTGGGTCGCCAGACATCCTATGGCTATGACGCCCTGAACCGGATGACATCCACCGTCAACTCTCTCAGTGAAACCATCACCCGGGTCTATGATGAAAACCGGAACCTGATACAGTATATTGATGGCAAGGGAAATGTCAACCGCAGGATTTTTGATGCAAAAAACCAACTCATCCAGGAAATCTTTCCCGGCGGACAAAGCCGGACACATGCCTTCGATGCGCAAGGCAACCGCATCAGCATCCTGGATAGCAGAGGCGTGACGACGCTCTATGAGTACGATGTCCTCAATCGTCTGACCAAACGAAACTATCCCTCCGGGACAGATGACACCTTCACCTATGATGCCAATGGCAATATGCTCACAGCTGCCAATGCTGCCGGAACCATCACCCGGACCTATGACGGAGCCTATCGCATGACGAGTGAAAGTTTTGGTGGGAAAACGCTGAATATCAGCTACGATATGGCCAATAAGCGGCGGACTATTACCTATCCCAGCGGCACGATCGTTGAGGAAGAATTGGAGGAAAGAGACATGGTCTCAAGCCTGCGGGTGTTCAATGACACCCTCTTCCATGCAATATATGATCTGGCCGACAGGAAGACGCTGTACCAATTGGGCAATGGGCTCTCCGCGAGCTGGAGCTATGATGGCAGGGGAAACCCTGTTTCCATCCAGCACAGCGCTGGCGTGGCCAGCCTGGCTTACGCTTATGATGCCCAGGGCAACCGCCTGCGCGAAGCACAGCATCACCATCCTTCCACTTCTCATAGCTTCAGCTTTGATCCGGTTTACCGCCTGCAGGAATTCCGGGAAGGAACACTCGTCGGAGCCGCCATTCCTTCGCCTACAGCGCAGGATCAGTACAGCTATGATGGGGCTTACAACCTCTCTGTTTTGAATGACAATGGCACGAGCTATTCCCTCACCACCAACAACAACAACCAGTATACAGCCCGCTCAGGCGGTACGCCCATCAGCTTTTCCTATGATGCCGACGGCAACATGACAGGGGATGGGGTTCATGCTTTCACCTACAACATCAACCATCAGCTTGTTCAGGTAGACAATGGGTCCACCGCCACCTATGCCTATGATGCATTAGGCAGGAGAAGCCGTAAAACGGTTGGCTCGGTAGTGACCGATTATTTTTACCTGGACAGAAAGCTCATCGAGGAATATGACGGCCTGGGAAGCCTTCAGGCAAGCTATTATTATGGACAGACCACAGATGAGCCCATCGCCATGGACAGAGGCGTCAACAGGTATTTTTACCATCAAAACGCCCAAAGCAGTGTGGTCGCCATGACAGACTCCAATGGAGTCGTTGTGGAGCGCTATGCCTATGATGGCTTCGGAAATGTATCCATCATGGATGCTGCTTATGTTGCCCGGACAAATTCAGCTATAGGAAATCATTTCCTCTTCACAGGCCGCTATTATGATGAGGAAACGGAGCTGTACTATTTCCGCATGCGGCATTATCATCCTTTTTATGGCCGCTTTATGCAGCGGGATCCCATGGCCTTCAATGATGGCCCCAACCTCTACCATGGGCATTTTTTGCCCTCGGAGACAGATCCCATGGGATTGTCGGGCAAGGTAGAGATAGAGCTGGCGTCAGCCTCTGTCTATGATGGTCTGGGAGGCGGTGCCTCGGTGGTCGAGGAGATTGAAGGAACAGATTGTTGCAAGGGAAAGCAGAAAGTGGTGGATGGATTGAAAAAAATCACCTACAAAGTGACCGCCCAGGTTGGGATAGGCATCGGAGGAAAAGTGAAAATTGCCGGAGTAGGGGTGGACCTGGCCTTCACCGGGCCCCAATATTCTGAGACTTTATCCCTTAGCATTGAAAATAAGACCTGCGATGGGCCTTTCGACAAAGTTTCTATTTGTAAGGAAAATGCGGTTGATTTTGGGAGCCAGGCAAGCGCCCAGGCGATCGTAGGCGTGACCCTGGCCCTGACAGCAAAAGGCTCTATGAAATTTTGCTCAGAGGCATGGGCTTATGGTGGGAAACTGGAGGTTTCTTTTTGTGGAGAACTCTCCATGAAAGTAGACATCATGCTGGGCCCCAGCAAAACCACCGCTTTTGAAGTGCCGGGGCTGCCCAATGGCTGTCACCCGATATTTACTTTCAATTGGTAACATTCAAATCGCAAACAGATGAAAATGAAATATGTATATATCGCCTTTTTCCTGACCTTCTCGGGAATGGTCATTTTTCCAAATGTGCTTCAGGCTCAGGAACTTAACTGTGACGATGACGACGATGATGACGGCAATGACGATGACGATGGGGATGATATTGACATCCCGGTTGTGCATGCCTTTGATCCCAATGACATCACAGGGCCGATTGGCTATGACAGCCTGAGATGGGTATCTCATCAGGATGTGATGGGCTATACCGTTCGTTTTGAAAACGACCCCAATTTCGCTACTGCGCCCGCGCAGAAAGTCACCATCCATCATCCTATTGATGATGAGATGGACCTCTTCTCCTTTCGCGTAGGCGAATTTGGATTCGGCAATCACCTCTTCAGCGTGCCGCCCAACTCTGTCTTTTACAACAAAAGACTGGACCTCCGCGATTCATTGGATATTTATGTCGATGTGACCATCGGTATAGATGTCAACAGCCGCGATGCCTTCTGGATTTTTCAATCCATCGATCCGGCGACCGGTCTCGCGGGAACCCTTCCCGCAAATGTCGGCTTCCTGCCGGTCAATGACACGGCCATCAATCGCTTCAATAATTTTGCTACGCAAAAAGGGGAAGGTTTCGTCACTTTTAGCCTGCAGCCTCATAAGCAGGTTCAGACAGGTGACACCGCCTCGGCCGATGCCAGCATCGTTTTTGACATCAATGCCCCCATTCCTACCAATATCTGGACAAATATCATTGATGCCAAAGGACCCACATCGGCCATAGATCCCATACCCGCTGTGCTGGATACCACCTTTGTGCTGAGCTGTACTGCCGTGGATGATCCCGGCGGAGTAGGAGTGGCCAGTTATTCGATTTATGTTTCTGAGGATGGTGATCCTTTTTACCGCATCGCCAGCGATATTCCCATAGATTCATCTTTTGTTTTTCAGGGAAAAAGCGGTACCAACTACTGCATGTATTCCCTGGGGAAGGACTGGGTAGGGAATGTGGAAAAGGTAAAGACTCAGCCTGATAATTGTGTTTTCAGGCAGGTGAAAGGCGATTTGGTGCTGGACTCTCCCAATGGAGGAGAGTTGCTGTGCCCTGAGGATACCCTCTTCATCAGCTGGCAATATGATTTGATCCCTGAAGTGGACATTTTGTATTCACCGGATAGCGGCGCGCATTTTTTCCCGCTGGCGGACAATCTGCCTTCCGATGAGGGAAGTTTTTCCTGGCCTTTGCCGGATAGCCTTTTGCCCGGAACCACCTATCTGCTCCGCATCCAAAACAGCCTGACCGGCACCCTGATCGATACCAGCGATGCTGTTTTTACCCTTTTGCCCGGTCCTTCCAAACCTGCCATCACAGCTTCCGGACCTTTGGCTTTTTGCGAAATGGATCAGGTCAGCCTGATGGCTCAGGCCGGTTTTAGCAAATACTTTTGGTCAACGGGAGATACTTCCCTGAGCATTCAGGTGGACACGACAGGCCGTTTCAGCCTGCAGATAATAGACGCCAATGGCTGTCTCAGTCCCCTTTCGGATACGATCCGAACGACCCGCTTTGCCCTGCCGGCACAGCCGGCCATTGTGGCAAATGGCCCTACCACCTTCTGTGAAGGTGACAGTGTGCAGCTGCGCGCGCCTTCGGGCTTTGCCCAATATCTGTGGTCAAATGGCGCTACAGATTCGGTGAACACCCTTTTGCTGACAGATACCCTCACCGTTCAGGTCACAGATGCGAATGGCTGTGAAAGCCCGTTTTCCCTGCCTACCATCGTGACTGCCCATGCTTTGCCGCCAACGCCAGTCATTACGGCCCATGGCGCCCTGTCTTTCTGTGAAGGTGACAGTGTCCAGCTGGAAGCTCCTGCGGGCTATGCGGGCTACAGCTGGTCCAATGGAATTACCGATTCCCTGCAATACATCAGTAGCACTACCAGCCTGACACTCACCGTGTTGGGTAGTAATGGCTGCGAAAGTGCTGCCTCAGCTCCTTTGGCCATTAGTGCCAATCCGCTTCCTCCCCAGCCGACCATTTTGGCAAATGGTGCAACGAGCTTTTGTGATGGGGATAGCGTCCAGCTAAAAGCGCCTGCTGGTTATGCAGGCTATGCCTGGTCAAATGGGGCAACGGATTCGCTGAACAGCATTTTTGTAAGTGACACCCTTGTTGTCAGCCTGACAGATGCCAATGGCTGTGAAAGTCCGCTTTCAGCTCCGCTGATCGTTCAGCTAAATCCTTTGCCGGCTCAGCCAGCCATCCTGGCTCAGGGGCCGACCCGCTTTTGCCTGGGCGACAGTGTGCAATTGAAAACAGCTTCAGGCTATGCTGCCTACCATTGGTCCAATGGCTTAAGCGATTCTGTCATCACCCTTTTTGTCAGCGATACGCTGAGCGTATCTGTAGTAGATGCCAACGGCTGTACCAGCCCCCAGTCAGCTTCGCTGATCGTCACTGCACATCCGCTGCCGGCACAGCCGGCCCTCCTGGCCTCCGGCCCTACGAGCTTCTGCGAAGGCGACAGCGTGCAGCTGTATGTCTCCGGCAGGTATGCCGATTATCAGTGGTCCAATGGGGTGAGGGGCGATTCCGCCCTTTGGGTTTTTGCCAGTGACAGCCTGACGCTTTTTGTAACAGATCAAAACGGCTGTGAAAGCCCTGTTTCTGCCGCCGCCATCGTGACGGAAAATCCCAATCCGGCGCAGCCGACCATCCTGGCTTCCGGCCCTACGGCCTTCTGTGAAGGTGATAGCGTGGAGCTGCAAGGCCCTGGGGGCTTTGCCATGTACAAATGGTCCAATGGCGCTGGCAGCGCAAGCATCACCGTCTCGATGACGGATACCCTCCGCCTCAGCGTCGTAGACGCCAATGGCTGCGAGAGCCCGCTCTCGGCGGCCCGTACTGTCCTGCAAAATCCTTTGCCACCGCAACCTATGATCCTGGCGGGAGGCCCTTTGACCTTCTGCGAAGGCGATAGCGTGCAGCTGCAGGCTCCGGCGGGATTTGCAGCTTACCGCTGGGCGGATGGAGATACAGGTGCTATGCGAACCATCCGCTTGAGCGGAAGTTATGCGCTGACAGTTGTGGATAGCAATGCTTGTGAAAGCCCACTTTCAGATCCTGCGGTGGTCACCGCCCTGGCTGTGCCGGCACAGCCTATGATTATCCAGCTGAGCGCAGATAGCCTGACATCCAGTGTGATGGGAACGGCTTATCAGTGGTTTTTGAATGGAAATATTTTGCCTGATACCACCCAAAGCATCTTCATCCGGCAAGATGGAAGCTATACCGTGATTGTCTTCAATGGGCCTTGCGCCTCTGCTGAATCGGACAGCCTGAGTACTCCCTTGCAGGAGTTGTTGCCTGCCGGAAGCATCCAAATCTACCCGAATCCCAATGATGGGATGTTTGTGATTCGTGGGCAATTTGGTCGCTCCAGCCTGCTGGAATTTACTTTGTACAACCAGCTGGGCCAGGAGATATTCCGCAAGGAGTTGTATGCCCCACAGGGCTTGTTATATGAAGTGATTCAAATAAACAAGCTCGCTGATGGGATATATATCGCTCAACTGAGGTTGAATAACCGTTTCAGTTATAAGAAAATTGAGGTTCGGAAGTAAGGGGAAAATCCCTTTTTTATTCCACCAAAATCTTCCAACTCATGCGCCCCAGTTTGCTTTCTACGGTGAGCAAATACAATCCCGGGCTTTTATCTGGAAATTCAATTTCCATTTTGCCGGCATTCAGGCTATTGGGAGAAAAGCTTTCTTCGAATAGCCTCTGTCCCAGTAAGTTATCTATGGTTATATGGTATTTTTCCTGGTGGATTTCTCCAAACTGGACAAAAAACCTCCCCTTGTTGGGGTTGGGAAAAACGCCAAGCTGGCCCAGGCTGAGGTCCGTCTCTATCCCGACATTGTTGATGTCGTAGGGGTCCGAAGGCGGTGAAACGCAGCCAAATTCATTGGTGACGATGACATAGTAGGTTCCATTTGCTCTTGCGACAAAGGTGTCATTGGTGGCCCACGGGATCAGGACATCCGCGCTATTGTACCACTGGTTGCCGCTGCTGGCGCTGGAAATCAGCGTAGCCAGGACAGGTGTTACGGTAGGTTTTTTGGGAACGGGGAAAAGGCGGAGGTTCTGGTTGGCGTAATTGGTACAGCCAGTCAAAGGATCTGTATAGGCATAGCTGATCGGGAAAGTACCCTGAATGGAGAGGTTAAACACCCCATTGGTCACCGCTGGCCCGCTGTAAACGCCTCCGGCTGGCATGCCATTATTCAGCGTAATGGGCCCATAGTCTGCACAGAAGGTATCAAAAGGCGCCATGGTAACGACAGGCAGAGCATTCACAACGAGAATCTGTGAAGCGGAGTCTGTACAGCCTGCTGCATTGGTGTAGACATAGGTCAACTGATGAGACCCCAGGCCAGCGACCATGGGATCAAAAAAGGAAATCGTTCTGACGCCATTTCCTTTATAATACCCGCCCGCGGGTGAGCCGGAGGTCAATTGGTAGGAAGCCCTGTCTATACAGACAGGGGCCAGGGCAGCAAAGCTCACATTGGGTGCTCCCAATACCTGTATATTTTGGTTGGCAGTCTGTGAACATCCCGAAGCATTGGTGTAGGTATACACGATGTTGTGGTTGCCCACTGCGGCTATGCCCGGATCAAACATGCCATTGCTGACACCCGGTCCGCTGAAGCTGCCTCCGGCAGGAGAGCCGCCAGTAAGTGTGATGGCCGCATCACTTTGGCAAAAAATATTCTGACTTGCGTTGAAAGTGACCACAGGAGATGGCAAAACCGTGATGGAATCCGTCAGCGTAGCGCTGCATCCGATGGAGTCGGTATAGCTGTAATTGAAGCTATGCACCCCGGCGCCTGCATCTTGCGCCCTAAAGTTGCCGCCTGTGATCCATGTGCCACTAAATGTCCCCCCTATAGGTGAGCCTGTCAGCGGAATAAAACCATCCTCCTCGCATACAGATGAGGGAAAACTCATGCTGAGGACAGGTGCCGGATCTACTGCGATGGATATCGATGTTGAGGTATCGTTACATCCAGCGGTGCTGATGGTAGCGGTATAAGAGCCAGCTTGCAGGACATGATAAATGGAATCCGTTGCTCCGCTGATTGCCAGGCCATTTCGCAGCCATTGGTAGCTGGAAGTATTGGCTCCGGACACCTGGAGTGCTGTGGTATCTCCCTCACAAAAACGGGCGGGGCCCAAGTTGTTGACGCGAAGACCACTACCAAAGCCCAGTATGTACTCGCGGGCGGGCTGCGCAGTAACGCCCAGTGTTTTAGCGTTCAGGTTGAGGTTTGCATTGCTGGCAGTCCAGGAAGTGCCGGCATTGTTGGTGCGGTGAGCCAGTTTTATCTTGCAGGCGACGCTTGCCGGGATAAGCGGATTTCCCTGATAATAATAGGTCATGCTTGCGCGTGCATTGGTGCCTCCCACCAGGAAAATCCCAATATATTGGGTCGTATCGAGAATGGTAATGGAAGCCGGAGGCGTGGTCACATTGGCCTTTTGTCCTACAAAATAAAGATGGACGCCAGAAGGGCTTCCGCTGATATTGTTGACCACGATGGAATCGTTATTGGGACCGATAAGTTTGGTGCGGAGGGGCGTGGTATAGCTATAGCTGCTTACATCTCCCAGGGCTGCGCCCGAAGTCTGTCGGGTCGGCGCCCCGATCAGGGTGCCAGTCCGGCCATTGCCGCTATTATCGGTGGCGGTGGTGCCGCCCGTTTCATCGAAACGGTAATAGGCCACCAGGGAGGTATCCTGTGGATGAGTGGCATTGAGTCTTTGGCACATCCATGTGCGAATATTGGTCGGCGTGATCGCCTTATTCCAGATACGGACTTCATCTATTTGCCCATCAAAATCCCGTATGCCGCCGGCTGTATAAGTCATCGCACCAATCCTCATATCATAGGTTCCCTGGCTGATGGTGCCGCTGAAGTTGCGGCTGGCAACCTGGTTGCCATTGATAAACAGGCGCTGGACGCTACCGTCCCAGGTCGCCGCCACATGGTACCATTGGTTGGTCTGCATCTGGGGCGTAGAGAGAAGCTCCTCCCAGTTGGGACCCCTTCCGAGGTTGAAAGAAAGGGTGCCATTGGCACCACAACGCAGGGTGTAACCCTGCTCGCCGGAAGCCCAGCCATCTTTGCTGACGATGGTACCTTGCCAGGAAAGGGTTTGCCAGGAGTCTGCCTTGATCCAGGCTTCGATGGTGATAGAGGTCGTAGGATTGAGCGATGCATGGTTGGCAACGTTTACATAGCGTGTCCCGCCAAAGTCAAGCGAATTGCCCGAGCCAGGAAGCTGGCTCCAAAGTGAGGGAGATATGCCCAAAAGAAGAAATAAAATTCCAAATAGAGGTAGGTATTGCTTTTTCATAATCGTTAGAGGTAATTGAATTGACTCAGATTAGTTAAAGATATGCAAATTGGCTGAAACAAATATTTCCTGTATATATTAGCGGTAAAATATATTCCCCGACACCCAGGTATGCGTTTTTTTGGACATTTTCCTTCAATATTTGGCCGCCCTGTAAAGATTTGGCTATATACCATTTGTTGGAATGAAGAGGAAATAATTCCCTTTTTTTTAGCTCATTATTTGCCTTTGGTTGACAAAATCATCGTTTATGACAACGAGTCTGATGATGCCTCAGTGGCTATTTTATCAAAATATCAAAAGGTGGAAATAAGGTCCATTTCATCCGATGGCCTGAATGATGAATGGGTGAAAGACAAAGTGAGAAATCATTATTGGAAGGAGGCCCGGGAAAAGGCAGACTATGTGATCATCACCGATATGGATGAATTTTTCCATGTAAAAGGCAATGGACTCAAAAGATTTTTGACAAAAAATAAACAATATTCAGTCTTTAAGCCCTACGGGCTCAATATGATCTCCAGAGAATTTCCCCAAAAAGGAAAAAAGATTTACAGGCAGATCAAAACAGGCATGTATGAAGATGGCTGGTGCAAAATGGGCATATTTGACCCCAAGCGCGTGAAGAAAATGAATTTTTCCCTGGGCTGTCATACCGCTGAGCCAGAGGGCGATATCCGTATGTATGTGGAATCCCTGCAGGCAAAAGACTCCCTGTATATGCTCCACTACAAATTTATCGGTGGTGCAGAAAGAATAGAAAAGCGCTATGCGCTTCTGGCTGCCCGCCAACCAGCGCAGGCGCAGGTAAATACCCGCTACAGCGATCCTCATTTTGCCAGGAAAAGATTCAATGAAATCTGGGAGTTGCGACAGGAATTTTTACTTTGAAACAGAATGCTTTTTTTAAAAATATTACTACAACATGCCGCGATCTTCAACTGAGGAGGAATTGACAGATGAGCAAATCATTCGACAGCAGCGGGAGACCATCAAGGAATTGACGCATGCTTTGGAGCATAAGCAAAAAGAAGCTTTTGATTTGAAAAACTCTTTGAGTTTCAGGTTGGGCTGGGCTCTGAGTCTCCCTTTTCGTTTTGTGTACAATGGGCTTTTTGACAAAAATGGCTATTCCGATAAAAGGCGGCTCATTGGCAAAATGATCTTTGTTGCTTTTCAGAATCCCTTCAGCCTGCTGAGGCATATCAACTACCGCAATTTTTCTCTGTTGGCAAGAGCTTTGCGGGAAGAAGCTCCCCGGGATATATTCCGCAATTTTCTGAAACTGATGGGTATTCAGAATGCTATTCCTTTTGAAAATGAAGCCCATCGGCTGTCTTTTCCCGAGCAGTACGCGCTTTTTTTGTCCCAAAATAAATTGACCGACCAGGCCCAAAACAAGATCAGAGAGACTTGCCAACACTTTGCCTTTCAACCCCTGATTTCTATCGTGACGCCGGTGTACAATTGTCCGCCTGTTTTTTTGGAAAAATGCATTCAATCCGTTAGAAATCAGCTGTATACAAATTGGGAGCTGTGCTTCCACGACGATGCGTCGACGGATCCCGGGACGATTGCCTGCCTTCAAAAATGGCAGCAGGCCGATAGCCGCATCAAGCTTTCCTTAGGAAAGGAGAATGAGCATATTTCCTCTGCCACCAATGCCGCCATCAGTCTGGCCTCTGGCACCTATATTGGCTTTTTGGATCACGACGATGAATTGAGCCCGGATGCCCTTTACGAAGTCGTAAAAGCGCTGAACGCCCACCCTCAGCTGGATTTTCTATATAGCGATGAGGACAAATTGGAAGCCGATGGCAGCCATACTGACCCCTATTTTAAACCAGCTTTTAGCATAGATTTATTCCTTTCCTACAATTATATCTGTCATTTTGCAGTCATGCGCAAAGCATTGGGAGATCAACTCGGATGGCTAAGGACAGGCTTTGAGGGGTCGCAGGATTATGATTTGTTGCTTCGGATGATGGACCATGAGCCTGAGATTCATCATATACCTAAGGTACTGTATCACTGGCGCAAAATGGCCGGCAGCACCGCTGCCCTCTATGAGCATAAAGGCTATGCCTCAGACACCACTATCCAGGCCCTGGAGGAATACCTCGAGAGAAATGAAATTCCGGGACGGGTGGAGCCGAGTATTCGGCCAGGTTCTTTTCGGATCATCCGGGAGCTGCAGGCTCCCTATGAGCTTATCTCCATCATCATCCCGTTTCGGGATAAGGTCCCGCTGCTGCGGGCCTGTGTCGAAAGCATTCTCCAAAAAACGCATTATCCTCATTTTGAAATCATCCTCGTCAGCAATAGCAGCAAAGAAGCTGCTACTTTTTCCTATCTGGCGGCTTTGAAAAAGCGTCATTCGCATATCCGGATAGTTGAATACAACCAACCTTTTAACTACTCCAAAATCAACAATTGGGCTGTGGCGGAGCATGCCAAAGGCAAGTATATATTGTTGTTGAATAATGATGTAGAAGCGATAAATCCAGGCTGGTTGACAGAAATGAGCACGCATATCCAGCGGAAAGAAGTAGGCGCTGTCGGAGCCAAATTGCTGTATGATGACAACAGCCTCCAGCATGCGGGCGTGGTGGTGGGGCTCGGAGGCGTCGCCGGCCATGCCTTCAAGCACCTGATGGATGGCGAGGCCAGCTACTTCAACCGGGCGGATATAGTCCAGAACCTCTCAGCCTGTACGGCTGCCTGTCTGATGGTAAAAAGGGAGCTCTTTTTGGAGCTGGGTGGCCTGGAGGAAGACTTCCTCCAGATTGCTTTCAACGACATAGATCTTTGCCTGAAGATCAGAGAAGCGGGCTATTTGATCACCTATACGCCTTTTGCCAAATTGTACCACCACGAATCCAGGAGTCGTGGTTATGAAGACACGCATGCCAAGCAGGAGCGATTCAGGAAGGAAGTGCTGTTTTTTCAGCAAAAATGGCGAAGCTTTCTGGCGAAAGGAGACCCTTATTACAATCCCAATTTTTCCCTTTCCGGCCATGCCTATGATTTGAAAATAGGGGAGGAGCGCATCGTTTTTGATGAGGAAAGTTTAGCTGAGTTTATATATGACTGAAAATTCTCCCCTGCTGACCCTGGTCACGGGCATGGCACATTCGGGCACGACCTTGCTGTCCCAACTGATCCTCGCCAATAGTGGGCGGGTAAACGCGGGTTTTGAAGGTGGCGTTCTGCTTTCCCGTGAAAGCCCCCGGAAATTTTATACCGTATCTCCCTTTTATGAGTGGTTTTTGGCGAAAAAAGAAGCCGGTCACTGGGGAATGAAAGCACAGGAGCTTGCTTATGCCTGTGATACAGATGATTGGGAAACTTTTTACCGGCGGGTGATGGAAAAATGCGCGTTGATGCAGGGCAAAGAATTTATTTTGGATAAGACCCCCCGCTATATTTTTCATTTGGAAGAAGTGCTGGGAAAAATGCCGGGCGTGCCGCTTTTTATCACTGTCAAACCGCTTGACCTCCTGTATTTTTCCTACAAAAAAAGAGGCGTACTGCCCGAAGCTTTTCGCCTCCGGCTGCTCAAAGCAGCCGGGAGCTACCAGGCAGTGAAAGACCATCCGATGGTCCGGCTGATCCATCACAGCAGGCTGTGCCTGCAGCCCTCCGACACCCTGTCCGAAATATTTGAGCTACTCAACCTATCCCCCCCGGCCAGCTGGGAGCTGAGCATCAGCCGGGAACTTCAGCCTTTGCACAAGGCTTATCGGATAGAAGAGGACAGAAAACGGGCTAACAGCCATTTTACAGACGAAGACCTCGCTTTTTTGGCGGAAATGACGCCAGCCTACAACTTACTTTGGGATATACCCGGCACATGAAAACGCTTTTCCTCCATATAGGCCTGCACAAAACCGGCACCACCGCCCTGCAGCAATTTCTGCATAGCAACCGGGCTGCCCTGGCAGCGCAGGGCATTTGTTACCCCCTGGCGGGCATCTCCAAAGGCCCGGCACACCACCAGCTGATCAGCGCCATCCGGCGGCCAGTGCATCCCCTTTTTCCGATAGAAAAAAGCTTTGAAGAAATGCTGGCGGATATCAGCCGGGAGGCAAAAGGCTATTCGGCCATTTTGCTGTCATCCGAAATTCTTTCGGAACCGATTGACTGGCAGCAACTGAAGCTTTTTGAAAAAATAGCTGATGAGATCAAAATCATCCTGTACCTCAGGCGACAGCCTGAATATATAGAATCCGCCTACAATGAGCACGTCAAGTCCGCTGCCATGTGGAAGCCTTTTGAGGCCTTTGACTATGAGACAAAATTGCCCAATCTGGATTATTGGCAGCTATGCGAAAAATGGGCAAATCTTGTTGGAGAGAAAAACCTGATCCTAAGGCCTTTTGAGCCTGCTCAATTTGAGGGAGGGAGTCTTTTCAGCGATTTTGCAAGCATTTTCCCCCTGAAAGCAGATAAGCAAATCAAGCTTCCCTCCCGGAAAATCAACATCAGCCTGACGCGGGATGAGTTGGAGTTTAAGCGCCTGCTCAACAGCCTCGCGCCCGTCCGGAAAGTGATCCCGGCTTTGCTTCAGCTCAGCCACCAGCGGATGCAGGCCCCGGGCTATATTTCCTTCCCCTTGTTTTCGGATGAGCAGCGCCGCAAGGTGCTGGAAAGCTATGCCGCGACAAATCAGATGATCGCCCAAAAGTACCTGCAAAGAGCTGATGGGCAGCTTTTTAGAGGCGATTCCGTGAAAGGAAATGGCGCTGTATATCCCGGTTTTTCCAGCGAAAAAGCAGCAGAAATAAAGCATTTTTTACAAAAAAACCATCCCGATATCCTGGCCGAAATCAGGCTTTTGGTACAGGAAAACCGGGATGCAGCGGAAGCACATAAGCGGGATGCAGCGGCGGTGTTAGGGGAGGGCTTGGGGTGAGCTAATTCTTTTCCCCTCTCTGAAGCAAAGAAGGGGAAGCCTGGAGGGACAAAAATAAAAGGGCATTCATACTACCAGACAAAATTGTCATACCTCCTTTTTTGACAGGAATACAGGATTTTCAGGATTAACAGGATGAAGGGCATTAAGTTCATATAAGCTTGCTGACATGAAGGTCTTATATAAACTCCCGCTGTTCGGGATTTCCCTAATCCCGAACACTGTAGAAAATCGCCTTGCGATGCAAGGAATCCAGCTATGCACCCGAAAACTGCCATTAGGCAGCAAAACCGCAGGCACGGATGAGTCGCAGACTCTGAAGCTTTTTCGGAGCAAAGCTCTGAGCTTTGTAGTTCGGGAAGTCCCGAACAGCTTGAATGAACTCACCCCCTTCTTTTCCCCCTCTCTGAAGCAAAGAGGGGGAAGCTTAGAGGGACAAAAATAAAATTTTTGTGTGTTGCGCCTTTCATTTTGAAAGGAATGGGCTGATGAAACAGCAAAAATAAAATTTTTGCATGAGCCCCTCCTTTCTTAAGCGAGGGGCGGCGGAGTCGTAGACGGCCTGCCCTGAGCTTGCTGAAGGGAAGCGGGGTGGGTTTAGAGAGTGCCTTTTTGTTAGAAACAATCACCCCTGCCTTGAGGGGGCGATTTTGCGCAAGGGGTGTTACAACTTAAAAGCTTCGTTTTTTGAACTCCACTAAAATCCTCGATGAACCAAGATTTCTTTTCGCAGGCTCCTTCGTACATCCGCGTTTCAATTCCCAAAAATGGTACGATTAAGGGATCAGCACGGCACATGATAGGATTTCGTATAGGCAGGTTTCAATTCCAAAAAATGGTACGATTAAGGGTGTGTGGTACGGGAGGATCGGGCTTGTAACCTCATTGTTTCAATTCCAAAAAATGGTACGATTAAGGGTTTTACTAATCTGTGCCGCTGCATGGGCCGGAACCAGTTTCAATTCCAAAAAATGGTACGATTAAGGGGAATTCTTATCGTAAAGGCCGGAAACCGTAAAGGACGTTTCAATTCCAAAAAATGGTACGATTAAGGGCTTCTTATAAAGGCCTAGACCTGACCCAAATAAGAGTTTCAATTCCAAAAAATGGTACGATTAAGGGTCCGTGAAACAGGCGGGTGGGAGCAGGAGGCACAAGTTTCAATTCCAAAAAATGGTACGATTAAGGGCAGGCATCCTTATCATTTAAATAGCTACTTAAAGCCCGTTTCAATTCCAAAAAATGGTACGATTAAGGGCATAATGCTGCCTACCAATGCTAAACGTTTAGGCCATGTTTCAATTCCAAAAAATGGTACGATTAAGGGCTGCATACCGGGACTTTCTCGAAGCCCTTGATATGAGTTTCAATTCCAAAAAATGGTACGATTAAGGGCATTTGTTCTGTTATTAGTCAAGCCCTTGCGAGCTTTGTTTCAATTCCAAAAAATGGTACGATTAAGGGTACAACAATGCGACATCTGGACTGGCGGCTATCAAGTTTCAATTCCAAAAAATGGTACGATTAAGGGGCGCTATATCGCTACGTCACCGGCTTCAGCCAGTCCAGTTTCAATTCCAAAAAATGGTACGATTAAGGGGATGTATTGTGCGCCTGTCATTTTATTTGTAATAAAGTTTCAATTCCAAAAAATGGTACGATTAAGGGGGGACCGCCATAGAGTTCCCGATTGTTTTATATCTGTTTCAATTCCAAAAAATGGTACGATT
>JAUIGE010000066.1 GCA_030430205.1 Bacteroidia bacterium
TCAAATCAGGGATTGCTTTTGACAATGAGTATTACCTGAAATATAAAAATTGCTAAAAATATTGCCTTTTTTCTTGCTTTTTAACACGGTTCATTTCGACGAGGCTTTGCGAGGAGAAATCTCCTGAGCTCATTTATAAAAACCTGATTATCAATAACTCAGGAGGTTTCTCCTCGAAGGCTCCCTTCGACAAGCTCAGGGCAGGCTCCTTCGACAAGCTCAGGGCAAGCTGCCGAAATGACACATCCTGGCAAAAAATGAAACTGATAGTTTATTTCGTCACCGTTCCTTAGTGTATCAAAGCACTATTTTATAAGTCCTTGGCATACAAAAATGTCAGTTAATAGATATTTGAAATACTCTGGTTTCTTTAGGCTACAAGCCCTTTCCCGAAACGGCGAGCCCATAACCGCCTATTTAATATGAAGAATTATACTCAAAGGTTTTCAACATTTTTTTCTCAAAATCATCCCAATAAACCATCATGTTAAAAAGTGGGTGCTGTATTGAAATAAGATGAATTTCATCATTCATGGACTTTTCTAATGCACTAATATTATCCAGAAAATGGGAGCCATCTCTACCTCTCTTGATCGCAATTTTTGACCTCAGGACATTTAGGCTTAAAAGTTTTGATTTGTCGACGATTGCGGGTTTAAATGAAATGCTATCTAAATCATTCTTTATTAACGCCTTTAATTCGTTTGAGGAATTGGTTGAATCAATTATTTGGGATAGAACATCTGATTTTAGTGCCATAAATTTTTAGGTTGGTAAAACAAATGTAGTGATTTCATTTGCTAGGTAGAAATACTTGTCGTCCAAGACTGCTCTTTGGAGGTTTTAAGTTTCATACATATAAGTGTTTCAGAAACAGGGACATCATATTTTGAAAAAAGATACCCAACGCCAAGGGCGTCACACCGGAATTTTTTGAGGTTTTGGGAGAAAAATATCCGGTGCCTCCAGCTTTAAAAGGCGATTCGCCTTTTTCCCAGGGGATGCCGGATACCACCTTCGCAAAACCTCCGGCGGTTCCGGCATGACGCTAGACAGCGTTGATTAAGAGAGCGTTCGCTAAGGTTTTCTGGGTTCGGAAGTGCCTTCCTCCCTA
Organism: Bacteroidia bacterium; assembly: GCA_030430205.1. Lineage (GTDB taxonomy): Bacteria > Bacteroidota > Bacteroidia > J057 > J057 > JAUIGE01. The sequence goes on from JAUIGE010000066.1 coordinate 1,115, forward strand.
CCGCCTAAGCAAAACCCTGCTCGCCCTCCCCATCCGCCAGACATACTGTCCGGCTGCCAATGCCTGCGGCAACTGAACAGAAAATGTATTTTCTCCATAGACTGCATGAACCCTTCCGCGGAGGACGATCCTGCCATACAGGTCCATCAGGCTGTAGTCCAGCTCTCCTGCCTGCTTCGCCTGGAAGCGAACGAAAAACTGATCCTGAACAGGATTGGGATAGATGACCAGGTCCTGCGAAACAAAGCTTTCTTCTACCGCAAGTGCTGTGCTATTGCATTCATAGATCACTTTGAGGCTGTCGAGATTTCCTTCGCGGAGGTTGAGGTTGGCGCGGAAATCGAGTACGTTGGAAAAGTTCATGTTGCTGCTGACATCAACAAGGTTGAATGGCTGAACCTGGAGCGACTGTATAGGCGCCCAGTTGAAACCGCAGGAGTCGGGCGCGGCGTTGAGATCTGTCACGGCAAGTTTGAAGTTGTCGTAGAAAATGGCTGCCCGGCCGTTTTTGAGGGAAATGGCCGGTAGGTCCAGGCCAAAGGGCGCTGCGGTATAGTCATAGGGCCCAAACTGTCTGGCCCACTGCCCGTGAGCGTTGGTTTGTGTCGCATCCAGCTCGTATTCCAGCAGGAAGGCACGGCCTTCATTCAGTCCGCCAATGAGGTAATTGCCATTGGGCAAAGGCTCGATGTCTGTGGTCACCATATCGAAGATGGTGCCGCCATGGCCGGTAGGATGCGCAAAGACAGAGCCTTTGACGAAGGTGCCCACACTGTCCAGCTCGGCGATGCCGCCGATGGCAAAAAATGCGCCCAGCGGATCATTGGGATCGATCACCACCGCCAGGGCAAAATAGAGATTGCCCAGCATCACGAGCTTGCCGTTGGGCTTTTCGATCAGGGAGTGAAAAAAGGCATAAGATGCCGCGCCTATGCCCCAATCGGGGTTCTGGTTGAGCTGGCCGGTGAAGCTGCCGTGGAAAAACTTTTTCCCCCAGATCATATTTCCCTGTGAATTCAACTTCACCAGGTAGCTGTCATTGCCTGCGCTGGCGAGGTAGAGGAAGTTGCCATTTTGCAACTCCATGACCGGAAATTTCCAGGCGCCAGCGCCTACGAGGGCGGCTACGCCTTCAAAAGCAAAGCTGGTCTGCACCTGCGACCACTCGACATCGCCATCTTTGTCGAGCTTCAAAAACCAGGGCCGCGCCGGGCTGAGCACCGCGCCTGTATTGGCGAAGCCGGAGATCAGAAAGCCGCTATCGCGGGTCGCGATGATGCCCGTGGCCATTTGCACATTGCCATTGCCAAAAGTCTTGCTCCAGAGCAGATTGCCCTGCTTGTCTGTTTTGGTCACCAAAACATCAAAATCTCCCAGGAGATGCGTATTGGGCCCTGTGCACAGCACCCCATCTTTGCGGTCGTGGCTGCCCGCGATCACATAGCCATCATGGGTTTCTATTGCTGCGGCGGCATATTCCAGATGTGTCTGCGGATTGCAGGGCAGGCCGTTGCTGCCGCTGCTATAATAGCTGAAATAGCGTTTGTCCCACTCAAGCTCATAGCGTGAGTCCGTTTTGATGAGGGCGATATCGCCGCGCGTCGGGTCTATATCGTTGCCGATAGAGCCGGTCAGGAGGTAGCCTCCGTCGCTGGTTTGCAGGATCGCCGAGGCGATGGATTGGTAATTTCCCTGGAAATCAAAGCGTTGCTGGAGGTTTTGGGCAAAGAGGCCGCTCGTTAAGAGCAGGCTGAGGAGGAAAAATGTTTGTTTTTTCATGGTTTTCGTTTTGCTGATTGGTTTTGCTAAGACAAAGATGAGAAAGGAAAAGAGGAAGGAGAATTTCACTTTTTCACTTTTTTTAAGGGAAAAATTGCCTTCAAGCTCCAATTCTCTCCGCCTCCGCGCCTCACCGTTCAATCAATGAGTCTCCAAAAGGGAACGGAGAGTTGGAGTGACGGAGAGGAAAGAAATGCTTTGTTCATTACACAAATTTCCGTTTTTTAAAGCCAGATGTTACAAACCAAACTTTTTCAGCTGCTCGCCACGCTCTCAGAGGAGGAATGGGCCCGTTTTCATGCTTTTGTGCATTCACCTTATCACAACCGCAGCAACAAGGCTGTGGAGTTGTGCGAATTGCTGTTTCCGCATTTTCCCATTGCAGCCAATGAAGAGGAAGAGCCAGGGGCGAAAAGGGAAAAGGCACTGGCGAGAGAAGTGCTTTCGAAAGCTGTTTTTCCAGACAAATCTCCTGAAAGCAGCAACCTGGACAACCTGTTCAATACAGTCAAGAAATTGATATTCAGCTTTTTATCTATAGAAAAGTATGTGAATGACGAGCGCGCCCAAAGCCTGGCTTTGTTGACCGATCTGGGACAACGGGCGGGAGCGGAGCTTTTTTTTGAAAAAAACTGGAAATCGGAAGCCAAAGCCTGCGAAAAGCAGGAAGGCAGCAGCCTGGAATTATTTCACCACCAGCTCCAGCTTCAAAATCGCTGGCTTACCTATACCGTGCTGACGGGAGATCGCGAAAAGGCTTTTCCCATAGAAAAAGCACTCACCCAGCTCCAGCACTATACCCTGACGGCTCAGCTGAAATACGCGCTGGGCGCCCTCAACCGCCACCGACTCGTCGGCAAAAATGCCGAAATCCCCTTCCTGGAAGCTGCTTTAAGCCAGGTGAAAGCCTCTCCAGACTTGCTGGAAATACCCATCATGGCGCTTTATTATCGCCTGCTGATCTGCTATCTGGAACCTGAAAAAGAGGAGGCTTATCAGGCCCTGGAGTGTGATGTCGCCCGTTTTATGGAAAAAATAGATGCCAGCGAAAAAGGCGAAATCTATGCCGCACATATCAATTACCTGATCGGCAGATGGCGCAGCGGGTCGGGCAGCCTGGACAAAATCTTTGCTGTCTACAAAGCCTCCGATGAAAGCGGCGGACTGGTGGTGAATGGCGCCATACAGGCCGGGAATTACCTCAATGTGGTGGATGTGGGGCTTTCGCTGGCCCGTGCCGCGAAGGGCGACAGCAGCCAAAAGGAGATCCGCAGCTGGATAGAGACTTTTGTGGAAAGGAGATTCGCGCAGCTAAATGAAAGTGTGCGGCAGGCGGTGCGCGATCAGGCGCAGGCACTTTTGCATTATGAAGACAAAAACTATACAGCTGCCAGCCAGTGTCTGCTGGAAAGCCGCAGCGACCTGATGATGGAAATCGGGCGGCGGGTGCTGCTGCAAAAAGTCTATTTTGATATGGGGGATGAGGAGTTGTTTTCGGCCCTTCTGGCCGCCAATCTGCTCTTTATGCACCGCAAAAAGGATCGCCTCTCGGCTTTCAAGCATCAGGCTTACAGCCTGTTCTTTCGGACAGTTGACAAACTGTTTAAGTTGAAGTATGAGCCCGCGCAGGGCGCGGAGAAGCTGAGGCTGCTCATTGAGCAGGCGGAGGTGATGGAGAGCCGTAATTGGCTGATGGCGCGGGTGCTTGTGAAGAGTTAGACACAGATTGACGCGGATTATTATGATTTTTTATGTAAAGGAAAACGTGCTGAACATTTCTTCATCATAAAGAATCAGTGCAAATCAGCGTCCTCTCTTTTCAATTCAACCAAACCATTTTTGCCAAAAAGCTCCTGCCATCCAAAGTATATATTCGAATAATATAGGCCCCCTTCGCCAGGCCTTTCACATCCACTTCCCCCTTCGACCGGATTTCCTGCTCCAGGAGCAAGCGTCCCTGCAAATCCCAAAGCTGCACCTGCACAGGCTGGGCCTCCCTGCTTTCGATAAAGAGTTTATCGCTTGTCGGATTGGGATAAATCCGCCAATTGCTTTTTTCTCCGAAATCCTCCACAGTCGTCAGCGTATCACACAAAAACGCCTGCACCTGGCAGATGCGCTGCCATTTGGTATTGATGTCATCAATCTGGATGATGATGCCACCGCGGTAGCTGGGAAGGGGCGTGGAAGGCGAGCAGGTCGTCGAGTCGTAGGCGGTGCTGATAAATAGCACATCGGTGCTGTCAAAGCCACTTCCCTGCTGGTAGCGGGAACCACCGAGCACGAGGCTGTCCGTGCCGGGAATGGGCAAAACGGAAGTGAAATTGGCGGAATAGGAAGGGTAAAAGACCCAGAGGGTATCCTGGGGGATCAGTTGGGGATTGAGCTGAAGGGCGAGTGCCGTTTTTTCAATATAACCCGCTGCCCAATAGCCATTTTGAGAAGGCTTCAGGTCAATGAAGCCATCGTCGGTGGAAGGCAGGCCGTAGGTATTTTGGCTCAACAACTGACCTGTAAGTGGCTGAATTTCAAGTATAAAGGCGTCGTATTTTTTATTGGGAACCCCTGCTGGTTGGTAGCGGCCAGCGGAGAGGAGATTGCCGGTAGGGGAGAAAGCCAGCGAAAAGGCAGAAGTGCCTACCCCTGCTGCTGGCGAAGCCATGTAGAGGCTGTCCCATTGTAGCTGGCCGGCGCTGTTGGCGCGGCTTACATAGGCGAAATTTTGTCCAATGACCGTGTCGATCACCTGCCCGCCGACAAAGTAATCGCCTCCGGCGCTCTGGATGACATCCGTCCCCAAACGCAGCTGTCCGCGCTCATGGGCGAGGGTGGATATCCACTGGAGATCGAAGTCGCTGTCGATCTTCATCAGCATATCGCTGAGGATAAGGGTGTCGGTGGCAGCGGTATTGACCTCGGCGATGCGGCCTGTGAGGGCGATCATATCGTCCTGGGTGCGGCACATGCCCCAGGCATTGGAAGCGGGGATGCCGCTGAGTGTGGGCAGGATGCTGAAGGGGAATTCTTCGATTCCCCATGTTTTGCTGCGTAGCAGCTGGCCCTGGGCATTGACCTTGACGGTCCAGGTCTCCTGGGTGAGGTAGCTTTGTGCCAACAGGGTATCCCGTACCTCAGCCACGCCTGCGGCCACCAGGTCTCCATTGGGGAGTTCTACGACATCCAGAAATCCACAACTGCCTGCGCCATTGGCGGGATAAAACTTCTCCAGCCAGACGGTGCAGCCGCAGGGATCCAATTTCATCAGAAAAGCGCTGTCAGGCATGCTGCTGTTGACAGGCCCCCAGAATCCGGCCATCACATAGTGACAGTCCGCCGTGCGGATGGTTTTGGCTGCGGCGTCGTTGACGCCCAGGTTGTCCAGCACTTCAGGAATCTGAAGTTGTCCAAAAGACAAATAGGGGAGGAGGAGCGAAAAGAGAAAAAAGGCTGTCTTTTTCATGGTGATTTTGTTTAGCGATTTGACAAATTAAGGGTAGCAAAACCAATTGGCAAACAGTAAACAAAAAGCTTCATCTCCGATGGTATGAACGAAGATGAAGCCTTTTTATGAGAAATCACAAGGGACCTGGTTTTTCTTCTCGCCCGCAGATTTCGCGGATTATGTGTACGGATCTGCGGTAACCTGTGAGCTACCTTCTCAACCAACAAATTGCTAGTGAACGATCATTTTTATCACCTTGGAACGATTGTCATGCGTGAGTTTGACAAAATAATGCCCGGGTTTCAACTTTCGATTAATCGTATAGGTCTGCTGTTGATTGTCTAGCATCAGCTTTTCCTGATAGACAATTCGACCGGTGATATCTACAATTTCCAGCTGGGTCTCTTGCATTTGACTTTGCTGAATGGTTAAGGAAAAAGAGCCTGTATTGGGGTTGGGATATAGCTTCACATCAGCCTGATAGATAGCTGGAGGATCAATACTCACATTATCCTGAACCAAATCGGCTACCCACACGCCTCGCCCGAAGGTCGCAGCATAAATCTTGCTGTGCATCTTATCGATCTCTAGTTCATTGATCATCACCAGGGGCAATTCATCGCTATACAACTGCCATTCGGTCAGTCCGTCATGGATATACCAAATGCCTACATCTGTTCCAATATAAACGGTGTTATTCGCGCTGGTGGGATCATATTCAATGGCATTGATCGGAATATTGGGCAGGTTATAGCTATGGTTTTCCCAGGTCAGTCCGGCATCTTTCGTGAAATAGACCTTCTGGTTATCCAAAAAACCGCCAAAACATATCCAGGCATCTCCTAGCTTGTTACCTATAGCAAGGTCATTAGCAAATAATGAATCTACCGGAAGCCCTGCTGAACAATCCCGCCAAAAAGCAGCACCAGTAAAGGTAACATGTACTTCTGCTGCCAGGTTACTTTCCAGATATGGACGTTTGATAACCCAAATATTATCAGGCATATTGGGATTGATTTCCATATCCCGGATAGCTTTTGGAAGGGGACTATTGAAGGTAGGTTCAGCAGGAAATTGTGAAATTTTTGCCCAGTTCGTACCCCTATCAGTTGATTTCCATACATTTCTGAAGCCTGCATAGATGGTATTGGGATCTGTGGGGTGCATCAGGTAAGGGGTAACCCATTGGCCCGTACTCTCCACATCCATGATGGTATCCACCAGGCTTGGCGTAAAGGAATATCCGCCGTTCGTTGAGAGCCTGAGGTAGCCGTATTGAGAAGTCGCATAGATATGGTCGCCGGAGTTGGGAAACATCATGGCTTCCATACCATCCGATAGGATAGCAACTTGTCGCCATCTTCCAAAGGAAAAAGCAAAGGTGCTGTTGTCCTGAGTTCCGCCAATAATTTCCCGGGTCGATTCGCGAAGCCCAATGCGGTAAAATTCCGTATTCACCAGCCCATCGCTGATATTGGTCCACTCGGTTTGTAGGCTAAGGTTACAAAAGGGTTTGGGATCACAGTTAGCCCAAAAATAGCAGGACTTGAAGTCTGAAATAAGTAAGGGCTTAAGGGTATCGGCCCGATCGATGCCGCCATCATGGCAAAAGTAGTATTGATCTGTGAGGGGGTTGGACCTGGCTTGATGGTGATCTGGATGGATGGTTTTCCCAAACTCATCGGTATATTCGGAAAGAAATCCCCAACTGCTACCTCCGTCTTCCGAGGCAAAATTCAGGATGCCTCCTATGCAGACTTTTTCTTTATTTCTATGATCCACCAGTAGGCTGAGGTCATAATTACCTTGTCCGCCGTAAAATTTGTCGGTGTCACAATCATAATACCAGCCCAGTAGATTCAGCGTATCTCCCATCACCATGGTAGTCCAACTTTGACCTGCATTTGTAGACTTATAAAAGCCATGAAGCCCTCTTCCGAAGAAGCTGGTTGCTACTGCGTACATATAATTGGAATCTGTAGGGGCAATAGCAATCTCTACCCGGGTGACAGTATCTTCAGCAGGAATAGGCGTATAGATAGTGGCCCAGTTATCCCCAAAATCTGTTGAGACATGTATACCGGCCCGAGAACTGACATCCCAATGCCAGCTGCTGGCAGCAAAAACCTTATTTGGGTTGGAGTCATGGAACTCCAGATCCGTTATAATCTGGTTATAGACCTTCGTCCAATTGGCTCCGGCATCTTCGCTTCGCCAGACGCCATCCAGGCCACCTGCCAATAGGGTGTCTGGATGTTGCGGATGAACCAGAATTCGGCGAATCATTGCCCCTCTTTCCACCGGCAAGGTAAAGTTGTATCCGGTAACCGTCCAGTTTTGACCTCCGTCGATAGATTTGTAAATGCCATATCCCCCCACAGTAGCGACATGGTTTCCTGAGGGGCCAAGCGTAATGAGGAAACTCGTGAAATAGTCAAAGTCGCCTGTCGCAACGTACATTTCGTCCGGGTTTTGAGGATTAATCGATATCTCGCTGATGCTCAATATCGGCAGTCCATTATTGATGGGCATCCAGCTTCCGCCGTTATCGGTAGATTTCCAGACGCCACCGCCCGGTGTTCCGATCCACAGGGTGTTGGGATCCGTTGGGTGAAAGGTCACGCAGTTGACCCTGCCCACACCAGATGTCAGGATGGTATCCTGTGGTTCGGGATAGCCAAAGGGCCCCACCGGGGACCAGGCACTTCCTCTCGAGGATGTATTGCCACGCAGGCGCTGGTACTGCTGTGCAGCCTTCAGATGCCATGTGGGATCCGGCAAACTGCCATCCGGCCGTATTCTGCTTTCCCAGTGATAAGCCCAGCGTTGATAAGGCTTCCAGCCTTTCTCCTGGCTGAGGTCGCGGCCATCGGCCCATTTTTCAAATGCGGCCTGCATTTCATAGAAGCCGGAAGGCTTTTCAAGCCCGAAGGGTGATTGAGCTGAAAGCGAAAAAAATATTCCTGTAAAGAGGAAAAGAAAGAGATAGTGAGGTAATTTTTTCATTGGTATTAATTTCAGGGTTGATATATGTAGAAAAGATACTGATAATCCTGTACCTGTCAAAAAATATCATTTTCTACTTGACCCAATCCCAAAAATCACTATCTTTGCCATCCGATTGCAAATAAATGCACTTGTAGCTCAACTGGATAGAGCACCTGACTACGGATCAGGAGGTTGAGGGTTCGAATCCTTCCAAGTGTACATAGATAATCAAGGACTTAAGGCATTTTTGCTTTGAGTCCTTTTTTTGTTGTAACACATTCGTAACACAATGGGGGGATTTGCTCTGGATTTGGGGATAAGGGCAATTTTACAGAATGTTGCATTTATCTTATCAGGTAAACTTTTTAACAGAAAGAATCAATGAAATTACTAACTGTATTCTATTATATTCTTTTAACAGTATTATTGGCAAATAGTTCAATTTCTCAGATTATTCCGCATTTTGCCACATCTTCTGCTGACATTAGTCATTCCTATGGGCTTAGAGAGTGGAGTAATGAATTTGCCTGGAATTACTTAGAAAAGCTTGACTCTTCTAATGTATCTGCGATTGATATTTTTTTGGAACCACGTTACTTAAAGCCTACTTTTATCAAGAGGCACATTAGTTTAAATGGTAATAAGATTTCAGGTGCTTATCTTATTACTAGGTCAGATACTATATACGATTTGTATCAATATGATGTGGAAGGAAACCTCATTTTTTTCAACAAACCACCGGTCGTTGAAAGTTTAGAATACGAAGATGGCTTGCTTCGGAAAATAGTTTCGGGCTGGAGTTCTCCTTTTTCTGGAGCAATTAAACTCCAAAATACTGCCACAGACACAATTATTTATGACAATAATCATAGAATAAAAAAAATAATTACTGTATCAAATCCAACCAAAATAATTTTAGATACATTGAAAATTGTCTATGATTACTACTATTTAGGTGAAAATAGATACAGGATTGAAGAAAATTATTATAAAGGATCAAAAAAAAACAAGAGGTCGTTTCTGTTTTTTTTAAATAGTAAAGGTAATCTGGAAGAAATTAGGAATGAATTTGAAGATGAAAAATGGGTTGCAGTATATGATCCGGAAGGTAATCTTTTATTAGAACAAAGATGGATAAAGAACGGAGTTGACATTGCGAAAATTAAATTTGAATACAATGAAGAAAGCCTGATTACAAAAATGAGCTGTTGGTCGCAAGAGTACGGCCCAGACTTGATTTTTAATTGGAAATTTCATTACGAATAAATTCTTTTTAGATAGTTGATTAATGAATTATAGTTCATCGGGATATTTAGTGGAATCACTAAAAAGGGTTTGATGGCCCGCCCTGAAATAGCTAAAGGGAAGCCTATTGGCTTATCGGTAAGCGCATTGTTGAAGTGGAGCAAGATGGAAAGCAGCAGGCGGAATATGGTAAACGAGTTCTTGAAGGTTTGTCGCAGGCTCTGACTGCGGAGTTTGGAAAGGGTTTTTCTTATTCGAATCTCAGGAATTTTAGACAATTTTATCAGACGTATCCTGACTGGGAGAAATGCTACACACTGTGTAGCAAATTGACTTGGAGTCATAATCGCCTGATTATGAGGGTAAATGATGAAGAAGCTAGATTGTTTTATTTGAAGGAAGCTGAGACGCAGGACTGGAGTGTACGTAACCTTCATCGAAATATTCAGACTTTTTACTATCAGCGGATTCTTGGTCATAAGGAAGAAGGGCTTGTTCCTCAGGTAGATGTTGAAAAGCATGATCCCAAAGATTTTGTAAAAGATCCTTATGTCTTTGAGTTCTTGAATTTCCCAGAACCTTTTTCAGCAAGTGAAAAGGATTTGGAAGCGGCCCTGCTAACGCACTTACAGGAGTTCCTCCTTGAGCTCGGCAAAGGTTTTTCCTTTGTCGGTCGACAGTTCCGCATTAGCACAGAAACAGATCATTTTTACATTGACCTGGTATTTTATAATTACCTACTGAAGTGCTTTGTACTTATTGATCTCAAAACCCGGAAGTTGATGCATCAGGACATCGGGCAGATGGATATGTATCGGCGCATGTTTGATGATCTAAGAAGCCTGAAGGAGATAATCCTACCATTGGCATTTTACTCTGTACGGATAAAAGTGAAACGGTTGTGAAGTATTCTGTGATGCAGGATAGTCAACAACTCTTTGCAGCGAAGTTTATGCCTTTTCTTCCAACAGAAGAGGAATTGATTGCAGAGATTGAACGGGATAAGGCTTTGATTGAAGGGAAAGGGGATGAAGGGAACTAACTAACATTTCAAACCCTTAAAAACCAACCACTTATGCAATTCCTATCAGAAAGTGAGAGGGAATCCTTCCAGGTGTACCTAAATCGAAAAAGGACTTGAAGCAGATGCTTTGAGTCCTTTTTGGTTTATGAAGGCCATAGCCCTTTCTTCAGCACTTTCTAGCCCTGCGTGATATTGCAATTGACCATCCAATTGATGCCAAATTTATCGGTGCACATGCCAAACCAGGCTCCCCAGAAGGTTTTGTCAAAAGGCATGGTAATATTACCACCTGCAGAAAGGGCATCGAAAATGCGCTTGGTTTCATTTTTGTCGTCAGAATTGACGGAGATGGTGAAATTATTACCTACGGTGATGTTATTGGCCCATTCCCCACCCGTATCACTTCCCATCAACTGGGTTTCCTTACTGATCGGGAAGGAGATATGCATGATCTTTTCTCCCATTTCCGGAGGCATAGGAGGTTGGCCTTCCTGGGGAGGCATTTCCTTGAAGCGGTTCACATCAGAAAACTTTCCGCCAAATACGGATCTGTAAAAATTGAAGGCTTCTTCGCAGTTGCCTTCAAAGGTTAGGTAGACGTTTACGGTTGTCATGATTTTGGTAATTATGTTAGCTATGTTAGAATGAAGGATAAATATAGTAATACAATTAGTTTTAAGCTCATTTTTTTAGCTTTTTGTTTTGGGGAATAAAAAAGGGACACATGAATCATGTACCCCTTTTTTCTATATGAATAGGAATTTTATTTATCCGATCTCTTCCCTGATTGTAAGACTTTTTGTCTAAAATAAGGGATAAATCTGACTTTGACAGATAGTATCAAGAGGATAGCTTACCCTTTAAAAACCAGATGATATTCCTCTTTCATCCAATGAAATTTCATTTGATGTTTTTTTCTATTAATTTTTACAGGGATCCTTTTAGGAACTTTATGCTTATTCTTTATCCTAAATTGATCATAGCGATAATTGGGCACCTTATCTACCCACTGAGGGAAATATAAACGTATTCGTTTAATGTGAAAGGTATCATTGGGTCCAAGATCTATGTTTTTTATGATCACAGGAATACTCATTATAGGCTCTCTGCCCAAAAGGTGATCAAGATAGGTGATTGAAATTTTCGCGTTTTTCAAGGCTTGATTTCGAACTTCAATTTTGAAGACCCCATTAAGACTACAGGCAATACTTTTAGTGGTATTATTGTGACTAAAATGAATGCCTACTATCCCTATATCTTTTTTACTATGGTAAGATTCAATCCGACCGTAAATGATACCAGCAGATAGATTTTGTTGAAATAGAAGGATCGCGAATAGTATGAAATAATACTTCATCCGAATAAATTTAACCTAAGGAAAGCCGATAAAATAAATCATCTGTTTGCAAACCTTTCTCTCCGCCTCCGCGCCTCTCCCTTCAATCAGAGAGAAAAAATGATGAAGTTTATTGATTTATTTCGTCAGCGTTCCTAATTTGTTTTCATACCAAGAAAACGACCAGAGACGATGCTGGCTTATTTTCTTTCTTGCATTTTTAGTCTTGGCTTATGTCATCTGTAATTACCTAATATGCATACCCCAGTGTTTGGAAAAATTTATTTCCCGGCCTACTTAGGAATGGTGACGAAATAAACTATCAGTTTCATTTTTTGCCAGGAGGTGTCATTTCGACAAGCTCAGGGCAGGCTGTCGAAATGAACTCCTTGAAACAAACTGATGGTTTATTTTATCGCTATTCCTTAAGGGAAAAAATGGGGAGTTCTAATTTGTAACATTCGCTTTTATCCTGACATAATCTGATCATAACAATCTGTGTAAATCAGCGTCCACTCTTCTCTTTTATTCCACCTCTATAGTCAAAATATCATGCATTTCCTGCTTATCCGCAAGGCTGACCACCTGCGTCCTGACGGACTCATTTTCCTTGCCCCAATTCTGGTAAATGGTCGCATAAACCTTGGTCCGGGTGGCTGTGCGGTTTCGGTCGGAAGAAAAATACTTCACCTTCACCTGGTATTTTCCCGCTTTTGCTTTGGGCAAAATATACATCTCAGGGCCATAGCCCTGGGTGACATCCTGGGTCAGGGACCCACCGATTTTCGTTTTCGGGTGACTGTAAAAACACTCCTCTCCTGTAGGTTCGATCACATGCAGATCGACATCTGTATTGTCTGTATTCCAGGAGATGACCATCATCAGATCGGCTGTCGTTTCCTTCATATCGCCTTGCAGGCTTTGGTAACGCGATTGAGCATAATCGGCGTGCAGAAAGCTTGCCTGGGTTTTAAGCTGGGAGAGAAAATGAAGATAATCCAGGGTCGCGATGCGCTTGAATTCTCCAAAACGAGGCTGCCAGCTTCCCTGAAGCGCGATTTCATAATAGAGCAGGGCGAGCTCTTTTTTGCCTGCTTCATCCAGGGCTTTGGCTATGGCGAGGTAGGTTTGGGGTTCGTAAGGTCTGGAGGAAAGTACCCTTTTGAAAAGGAAATAGGCTTGCTCATCGAGTCCCCAATCCAATGCCGCATAAGCCACATCTCTCGCCAGCACGCTATTGCCGGGATTTTTCTCGACAAGCGAACTCAGGGCTTTTAAGGCATCATGCGAACCGTAGCTTTTCAGGCGATTTTGAGCTTCCTGGTTGACCTGGTCATAATCAAGTTCCGGGTCAGAAAGGACTTTAAGGTAGGCAGGCGAAAGGTCTTTTTGGGAAATGGATTTGCAGGAAAGGCTCAATTGCTCGACGCGAAAAGCGGCCTCTGGTGTCTTCTCCACCAGCATTTCCATGGAAGCCGGAATGTCAAAGCTGATGCCATCCATGTGGGAAATGCGGTTGAGCCATTGGGTGAAATTGCTTTTCGCACTGCTGAGCATGCTTTTCATTTCCTTCATCACATCTGCCAGAATGCCCGTCACGGTGGTAGAATTCACCACATAGGCATCCTCCGTGGAGGTGATATTGTATTCCTGGTAATCCTCTTCCGTTTCCAGCATCAATAAGGAACAGCTCTTGCCCGGCACGCCAAAATGCTTGGCATAGGCGATGGATTTTTTCTCGGTGGCGTAGTCAAATTCTTCCAGGGTTTCCGTTGCTATCTGCCCATAAATCCGGCTTGTTAAATCAGATTCGATGATTGAATGAAATGGAATATTCAATTCCTTTTTCACCCCATTCTGAGAGAGCATGAGCTGAATTTTCGCTGATTTTTCCACAGAACCTCTGCCTGTGATCATCAGTTTTTGTCCTGCATAGAGGTAGGCTGGCCTTCCGGCTATGAGGATGTCTTTTGCGCCAGCAAGGCTTATTTGGTCGATTTTCCATGCCTGGGTGGTAAAAGCGCTACTTGCTTGTGCGACTTCCGCTTCGCTTGTCACCGCGAAAAGCGCGCCTCCTGTAGCCCGCGTCAACTGCGTTAGCTTTTGTATACTGCTGCCTGACATGCCGGTATTGTAGGCAAAAAGGCGGTCGCCGGCAGCGATTTGTTGAACCATGGCATAGCTATCGCTTTCTCCCCAGCTATCGGCTCCATCGCTTAGCAGGAAGATATTTTTGCTGCCGTTCGCCCACTTTGCATGCGAAATACTTGCCAGAGCATGGTTGAGATCGCTTGCGCCTTCCAGCGCCAGCGTATTGGCAAAAGCCAAAAAAGCCCGGACCTGCTCAGGTGTATTTTCCACCCAGCCTTCTTTCCACCAAAAGCTTTCGATATTGAACATCAGGACATTAAATTGTTTGATCGTGCCTTTGTTGTTTTGCAAAAGTGCCTCTGCCAGTTTCAGCCAAACATTGAATTTGTCAGGATGGGAACTGAGGGAAATATCGAGAGCGAGAATGGCCTGATCGCTGATTGCGGTTTGTTGAACGGCAGGGATTTCGGGTGAAATAGATGCTGCAAAAAAGGCAGGTTTATCGCCTTCAATCGGGCTTTTTAGCGCAATATTGGCTGTTTTTTGATGCCTGATGGTGATCTCCTTTTCTATTGGATTTGTCAAACGAAAAGTTTGCTGACCATTTTTCAATTGAACATCCTGAGGCGGATTGATTGTGCTCAGCACATCCTTGAGTTGAGCTACGCTCACATCTACGATCAGGGGCGCCTTCGTCTCTGGCAGGTCCAATGGGAATACCCAATCTTCCCCGACGGCTGTCAGGTTCACATCATAGCCGATGACGATGCGGTGCAGTTTATTCGGCATCAAAGGAAAAACACGGCAGTTGTAGACATCTGCCCCTGCCCATTCCGCCAGGGCGGGATCGATGCGTTTGCGCACGGTATTGCCGTAGGCAAAGGCCGCCTTCTCTTTGGCGACGACCCGCGCGACCTTAGGCGCGGTCCAGGAATCCGAACGCATATCTTCGATGCTTTCCTCGGTAAAGGCGCTTTCTCCCGCCTTGACGAAAGGCAGTTCCTGCTCTTTTCCTTGCTTGTCGATATAGACCGTCTCGCCAAAGGCGAAGTAGTAGGGCGAAGCGCCTTGCGGCAACTTCATCTTGAAGGTGCCTTCGAGTTGCCAGTCTTTGTCGTTTTCGAAAAAGCAATCGATCAGGACCCTGGCCCGGAATCCGTCCACCTGAACGGCGATCTGAGAGCCTTTGAGGGGGAGTTGTTCTTCATCTCCGATGAAGAGGGTAGCGGTATTGGCGGTTTTTTGGGTGCGTTTCCAGCTTTTGAATGTGGAATCGGCTATATCGCCCTCAGCGTTGCTAAAGCCGGGTACTGCATCCTCCGACTTTGCCTCTTCGCCGCTGGCATTGTTCGCCCAGGTCTGGTCGGAATCATATTCAAGCGCGGACTCCGAGGCTGAGGATTCATCACTAAAGCTGCTTCTGTGACAGGAGAACAGACTGAAGAGCAGGAGGACAAAAATCAATTTTTTCATGAGGGGTGTGTTTTTGATTGTTACTGGAAAGGGGTTTATAGGGAGATGAAAATTTACTACAGATTGCACAGAATTGCACAGATTTTCTGAACCCTCATTCATTGACTCACCTCACCCATATCTCATACCGCCACTTGGCTGTATATCCGAGTACCGACCCCTATTTTCCTGGACAATGGTGAAAAGCTCCATTTTAGCAGGTTTGTTTGAAAGCAATTGCTCAATGGAGTAGGTTTTAGTAACCTTAACCTTAACATCCCTTCCCGGTATTTGCTTTCGGTTCATAAGAAATAAAGCAAAAGTATCATCGGTCCCCAACGTAAAAGTCCTAATCAAAAACCGGAGCCATTCCTCTTTTGTTCTTTGAAAAGTTCCATTATTAATATTAGATTAGTTGTTTACTCAGATTGGACTTAGCATTTCTCCCTATTACATATTAGCAATCCTTATAACTTTAGGTAAACGCCTGATCATGTCGTCGCTATAATTCATGGGAATATGACCAACCACTTACATCCTACCCTAAGAAAAAGCTTCTCTTTTTTCTCATTTTGCCTCTTTTTTGCTGTTTTTAGCATATTGCCGCAGCGGGGATATTCGCAGTGTGACCCTTCATTTATCATTTCGCCAAATGATACCCTCTGCCCCAATCAATTAGCATCTTTTATTGCCAATGCTTCTTCGGATAGTGTGCTCTCCTATACCTGGAATTTTGGAGATGGAACTTTTGGCAATGGACAATTTGTTACACATAGCTATTCGCCGACAAGCAACAGCAGCTATGCTCTTAACCTGACAGTATTGTGGATAGATAGCTCTATCTGCTCATTAAACAAGGGAATCACTGTCCTTGTGCCAACCCCAATCAATGTGTCTCCACCCATCAGTGGCACAAAAAAATGCGTAGATTCTACAAATGCTACAACAACTTTTTCTGTTCGTTACAGGATAAATTTTGCAAGTGGAAAATATACCTGGAATATGGGTGATGGTACGGTCCTAAGTGATACAGCTTTGTTTGATTATACCCATGCTTACACCCAATTTGGGACTTATCCCGTTACTATATCCAAAGATAATGGGACTCCTTGTCCCAGCATATTTAGAGACCAGGTCTTATTTCTGCCCGAACCCATCGCCAGTATTCGTTTTAAAGATGGCATCAGCTTTTGTCAGGATGATACGGTATTTGTCGAAAACAACTCTAAAGACACCAATTTCATTGACTTATATGTCTGGGTATGGGGAGATGGAGATAGCACGGTAACTACATCGCCTGCTACGGCCTCCCATATTTACAATGGAATAAATGGATGTAACATAACGGGACCGAATGTGCAATTTAATGTGACCCTCAAGGTTTTTAATGCCTGTTCCAATCACTTCATTACTTCCCCGGTAAAAATCAAGCCTTACCCAGTTATGTCTTTGATTCCGGACAGAGATACGGTCTGTCGGGATAGTCCATGGGTATATTTTGATGCGCGAGGGAGTTGCGCGGTGGATTCTGTCAATTGGGCCTGGGGAGATGGAACGCCAGGTATCCAAAATGGCTTTCTGGATGAATACCATGCCTTTACCCAAGGCATAGGCACTTATCAGGTCACCGTTACAGGCTTTAATAGTTGTGGTACCCGATCTGCAAGTGTGCCAATAACTGTTATTGATACGCCTTTGATCGATGTTTCCTATACCCTTAGTGATTCCCTGCAATGCACCGCACTGGTTATGGACATCCACAATAACACCAGCCCCAATACAGGCGTCAGGTATGACTGGACGATCAGTCCGGCTACAGGTTGGGCCTTTGCCAATCGAAACAATCCGCCTCCGGCTCCTCCTACACCTACCAATCGACATAGTAAGGAACCCCTTATCATCTTTTATAGTTCAGGGACTTATGTGATCACCATGGAGGCAGAAAATGATTGTGGAATTTCATACTGGACTGATACCATAGAAGTGAAAGACCGACCCTTTGTCAATTTACTTCCGATTGCCGATACGATCTGTGGGGGAATAGATATTAGCATGGATACATTGATACAGTACAGTTTAGGGAATGCACAAGTCGATTTCTTTTGGCAATTTATACATGGTACTCCTTCGACTTCCACTGACTCGATCCCGCTGAATATCATCCATTTTGATACAGGGAGCCATAAAATAATAGTCAGACTGGATAATCTATGTGGTGATATAGCAGATTCCATTTCATTTTATGTGGCGCCACCGCCAGAGGCGGATGGTGGGCCTGATGTAGCCATGTGCCTCAGTGAAGGGAATATCTCATTACATGCTTTGTCTGCAAATGGTTATTGGACGGGGATGTTTATTGATTCCAGCGGAATTTTCCAGCCCCCCGCAGATGGCGTATACGAGGTGATTTTTCACCTGGGGACAGGCTATTGTCATGATTCGGATACGGTTGAAATAACTGTGTATCCCGTTCCTGTTATTGATGCAGGACCACCTCAGACATTCTGCCAGGACAATTCCATTGTCCAGATTCAGGGAATATCCCCTCATGGCATCGCCTTTTGGAAAGGAAATTATATAGACTCTCTGGGCAATTTCCCGCTCGTCATGCCTTTAACAGATACAGCCATTCTTTGCTTTACAGATACACTTACGGGCTGTATTGCCCAGGATACGACTTTTCTGACGGTGATTCCGTCTCCTATTGTCAGCGTTTTGGACAGCGTGCATTATTGCTTGTATAACGATACCATTCACCTGACAGGATATGGTGCGAATATGCCTGGACAGGGTATCTGGTCGGGCAGCGGGATTGTTGATCCGGTAAATGGCATCTTCCGCTCTGATATTGCAGGAATCGGCATTCATTCCCTACAGTATCTATTTACGGCTTCCAACGGTTGTGCTGATAGCGCCATGATGCAGGTCACGGTTGTCGCTCCTGATTCCATAAATGCAGGGATGGACCTGACACTTTGTTATAATGAAGGGCTGCAACAACTGACGGGCTTTTACCCACTGACCAATTATATCTGGATAAGTAATAGCAATGGGCTGATTTCTCCTGCTCAATTTTCGCCGGATTTGGCAGGTATAGGGTTACACCAGTTGATTTTGACAACGGGAATCGCAGATTGTCAGGTTTTTGACACGCTGTATATAGAGGTTATTCCCGCGCCTGTCATTCAGGTGGGAAATGACACCCTTGTTTGTAATCAAGATAGTTTTTACCTGAGCGGTTTTGCAAGGGGTGGGAGTGGCATCTATAGCTTTCGCTGGTCCCCAGTCCTGGGGCTTAAAGACCCCAATAGCCCATCAACTATGGGAGGTGGGCTTGATTCCAGCCAGGTATATACCCTTACTGTTTATGATTCCCTTGGGTGCGCAGATTCTGCAACAGTCTATATTCGTGTCAATCCTCTGTTGGAAGCAGATGCAGGCTCAGATACAGTTGTCTGTTTTAGGGAAAGCTTCCAGCTATATGGAAAAGCCATCGGCGGCACCGCGCCTTTCAGCTACAGCTGGTCGCCAGCGATAGGCCTGAGCAATCCCTTCATTGCCAACCCCATGGGCGGCAATTTGACCAGCTCTCAGACCTATATCCTAACCATCACCGACAGCGCTGGCTGTGTCGCCATGGATACCGTTCAAATCATCGT
>JAUIGE010000067.1 GCA_030430205.1 Bacteroidia bacterium
CAAATCCAGCAATTCTTTGACTCCGATATTGTGGCCTCCACTGCTTAAAGGCTTTTTCTGGGAGATTTTCATCGACAATTACAGTTTTGATTAATAATACGACTTTTGAATGAACACGACTAATGGATAATGGATAATGGAATGAATGGTCTTACATTGTCAATTTTCCATTTTCAATTGTCCATTTTCTTCATTCTCTTCATTTTCCCTTGTCAGAAAACGGTGTTCAAAGCCCGGCAAAGCTTAGAGCATCTTCTTCAGAATAAAATAATATTTCGAAATATTGATACAATCACCCTACTAGCATCATCCTAAATCTGCATCAATTCCTGGTTTTATTCTATCTTCGATCACAAATGATCAAGATATGCAACCACGTCTTTCCTCCTGGCTTCACCGCCAACCCCAGGCTGTAATTAGCCTGTTTATGATCCTGGCAGCCTTTTCGACCTATTTTGCGATGTATGCCTTTCGCAAGCCCTTTGCTGCTGGCACCTATAGCGGCCTGAGTTTATGGGGGATGGACTATAAGATATTATTGGTCATCATCCAGATTTTTGGCTACACCCTCTCCAAGTTTTTGGGGATCAAGGTGATTTCAGAAATGAAGCCCGGAAGGCGGATTCTGGCCATTTTGCTTTTGATAGGCGTGGCCTGGCTGGCGCTCCTGTTATTTGCCATTATACCCTACCCTTATAATTTTATTTGCCTGTTTTTCAATGGGTTACCCTTAGGCATGATATGGGGGATCGTGTTTAGTTTTCTGGAAGGAAGACGACATACGGAATTGCTGGGCGCAGGCCTTTGTGTCAGTTTTATCATCGCCTCGGGCGTTATGAAAACGATGGGCCTTTGGTGGGCGCTGACATTTGAAGGCTGGGGCATGAGCATGCAGCAGGCAGAGTTTTGGATGCCTTTTGCTTCGGGAGCCGTATTTGTTCCGGTCTTATTGCTGGCCGTATGGCTGCTGAGTCACGTCCCCCCGCCTGGGGCGGAGGACATCGCTTCGCGCTCCGAGCGCGTCCCCATGGACGCAGCGGCCCGCCGCAATTTTGTCAGGCAGTTTGCCTGGGGATTGGGCTTCCTGGTTGTATTTTACATCCTGCTTTCCATCTACCGCAGCATCCGCGACGACTTCCAGGCAGAACTCTGGGATGCCCTCGGCTACGGGGATACGCCGGAGATTTTCACCCTTTCGGAGATCCCTGTCGCCCTCGTTTCCCTCCTCTGCGTAGGCCTTTTGTTTTTGATCAAAAGCAACAAAATCGCGCTGCGAACCAATTTTTTCCTGCTCATCCTGGGCTGTCTGCTCACCCTTCTGTCGACGGCAGGCTTTGAGGCAGGGATCGTAGGCGGAGCCTGGTGGATCATCCTGGTAGGCATGGGATTGTATATCCCTTATATTTTGTTCAATGCGGTCATCTTTGACCGGATGATTGCGGTTTTTCGCACCGCGGCCAATGTCGGTTTCCTCATTTACCTGGCCGATTCCTTCGGCTACCTGGGCTATGTAGGCGTGCAGCTTTACCGCAACTTTGGTGTGGGGGAGATGAGTTGGTTGTCATTTTTCACCACGCTCAGCTATGTGATGGGCATAGGCGGCATCGCACTAGCGATCCTGGCCTTTGTTTATTTTGAAAAGAAAGAATGAGGGGATGATAGGATTGAAATGAATCTGCTAATCCTCTCATCTGCTAATCTGCTAATCTCCCAATCTCCCAATCCTCTCATTTCTCCAAATGCACCGTTGTCGTTGGAAAGGCAAAATCAACGCCCAACTCCTCCGCTTTCTTCATGATCTCCAGGTTGATAGCCTGCTGAGATTCCAGCATTTCGGCGTGGCTGAGGCGCACAAAGGCGACAGCGAAATAGATATTGAGTGAAGAGTCTGCAAACTCCTGAAACTGAACGGTTACACTATCTTCACGGGTATGTTCATGTGTAGTGGCGATTTCGCGCACGGCTTCGACAAACTTTTCAATTTGCTCAGTGGTGGTGCCGTAGGTGAGGGTCAACTGACTGGAATAGCGCCTATGGGTACGTTGGGTACCATTGATGATGTTGACATTGGCGAGGGCGCCATTGGGCAGGGTGGAGAGGGTGCCATCGACCTGGCGGATCCGTGTGGAGCGCACGCCCACTTCTTCTACTGTCCCTGTGATCGCGCCTGCGGTGACAAAGTCACCGATCTGGAAAGGACGATCCAAAAAGATCGAGATCGAACCGATGAAGTTCTTCACGGTATCCTGCGCGGCCAGGGCCAGCGCCAAACCACCGATAGAGACCCCTGCGAGCAGGGCAGTGACATTGACGCCCAGATTTTGCATGATGAAAATGATCCCAAATACGATCACGATGATCCGCACAATGCGCACCAGCAGCGGCACGAGCTGATCGTCCATGGTGGTTTCTGTATAGGAAACCAATTTCAGGGCAATTTTTGCTACCAGGTCAATGACCCGTGATGCCAGCAGTATGCCAAAGATGGAGACAAAAATCCGCAGTGCTATCAGTACAACTTTGCTCAACCCTATATTAAACTGTAAAACAGGAATAAACTGAATGATCAATAGGCCCACCATCAACCAGCTCAAAGGACGAGCCACGGGATAAATGTCATCTATACCGATGCCTGCATCTTTGAAAAATAAGGGAAGTATTCGCTGAATAATAAGGGCAAAGATGGAATTCAGGATTTTGAAAGCGATATAGGATGCCAGAAGCAGAATCAGGATGCCTGCCCACTGATTTACCTTCAGTCCCAGTGCCTTGTCTTCCCCTATCCCAGGGATCAAATCATTAAAAAGATCCGATCCATAGGGATAAATCTCCTGGTGGATTTGCTCAATGGCATTGACCGTTTTGCGGGAGTAGTACCAGTATTCATCATACTTCTGCACATAAATTTCGGGATGATTCATATCCACGATATAACGGTTTCTACCCGAAGAATCCCGGTAATCGGGATCATTGGGAATGTCTTCTATTTCCACAAAAAAGCCTTCTCCGTCATATATTTCTATCAGCTTTTTCGCCAGATCCCTCCGCTCTTTTTCATCCATATCAGGTGCCAAAAGGACACGGGCAGCCTGAGCAGGATCATAAGAGTCTGCCTGTAAAAAGTACAAATGGCTGTTGACAGCCAGGCGCGGGTTTTTCTGGCTGAAAACCTTCAGGTTTTCTTCTTCCTGCTCTTCAGCTGCGATAGCTGCAGCGATGCTGTCTCTTTTTCGCTGCTCAGCAGCGAGAGAATCGATATTTTGAGCTAAAACGGTGTTGGTAAGAAATAATGCGAATAAAAAGTAGCTGAGAATTTTTTGCATAAAATGTTAGTCCAATTAGGTAAAAAATACTGCAGCAAAGGTACAATAAAGCAAGCGGAGAGGTCAAGATGAAGCTGAGAAAAGAAAAATTAAGATTAACTTGCTTATATGAATCTTCGAACCCGCCTATATATTATCATTCCTACGGTCATTCTGATCGCTGTTTTTGTTTATTTTTTCAGTTCGATCATCGCTTATTTTTTACTGGCGGCGATTGTTTCCTTTATTGGCAGGCCTTTGATGAAAGCTTTGCAAAAAGTGAAAATCAAGCGATTTAAGCTGCCCAACTGGTTTTGTGCCATGACCAGCCTGCTGACGGTTTATGGAACCATCACCCTGCTGTTTTTGTTATTAATTCCCGTAATCGGTAAACAAGCCCAGAGCCTGGGCACCATAGAGCCGGGGAATATCATCCAGAGTTTTGATGAACCCATCAGCCAACTGGATGCCTGGATGGATAAATACCAGATTCAACTTCCTTCTAAAAATAAAGACAGAAATGAAAAAGCCGCAGAGCGGGCGCCTGCCACTCCTGCCCCCAGTCTGGTACTGGTGGCCGTCGACAGCCAACAAATCATTCCTTTAAACCGACTCGACCCTGAGGTCATTTCTCCCGAACTCTACACAGAGTTGGACCGCATGCAAAACGGCAATTTTGCTGCAGAAACAACTAATACAGCGGCGGTTTCCAGCAACCCCCAGCTGATCCGCGAATACCTCGAAAATGCTATGCTCGAACTCCTGAGTGGTATACAGGTGTCGTCCTTATTCAATGCATTTGGTGCTTTTGTGGGAAATCTCTTCCTGGCCATATTTGCCGTGAGTTTCATTGCCTTTTTTCTGTTAAAAGAATCTCATCTGCTGACCAGCATCATCCTGACGATATCGCCTTCAGGCTATGAAGAAAAAGTAGGCATTATCCTCAATAAGGTAAAACCTCTGCTCACCCGCTATTTTATCGGTGTGATGATCGAAGTCCTCCTGGTGGGAACGCTGATCTCGATCGGCCTGTCTTTGTTAGGGGTAGAAAATGCCATTTTCATCGGTCTTTTTGCCGGAACCCTCAATGTAGTTCCCTATATCGGGCCAGTGATTGGAACCGTTTTAGGCTTGTTGCTCACGACCGTGGGCTGTCTGGATTACGAGCTAAGCAGCGAGCTACTCCCGCTCCTGCTCAAAGTAGCAGGCGTATTTGCCATTGTTCAGTTGACAGACAACATTGTCTTTCAGCCCTTTATCTACGCCAGCAGCGTCAAAGCACATCCCCTGGAAATCTTCCTGGTCATCCTGATGGCCAGCAGCCTGGCAGGTATACCCGGCATGATCCTCGCCATACCTGTATACACGCTCTTCCGCGTGATCGCACAGCAGTTTTTAAGCGAGTTTAAAGTTATTCAATCGATAACGAAGAGGATTTGATTTGCAGATTCCCAAAAATCTTCCATCTTCAAATCCACCCATCTGCTCATCTGCTCATCTTCTTAAGTCTTCCGCTTCTTCTTCCTTGCGGCAGGAAACAGGATATTGTTCAATATCAGTCGGTAGCCCGGTGAATTGGGGTGGAGGCTGAGGTCTGTGGGATCTTCTCCCACGATATGACGATAGTCTTCGGGATCGTGCCCGCCGTAGAAAGTCCACATGCCTTTGCCGAGGACGCCGTGGATGTAGCGCGCTTCGCCATGCGCTTTGAGCTCACCCATGACCAGCACTTCCGGCTTGAGAAAAGCCTTCTGAAAGCCGGTTGTCTGGCCGTAAAAACCTTTTACCGTATGGGTGTGGTTTTGGCAAAGCATGGTGGGGATGGGGTCCCATTTAGCCGAAAACTCAAACAGACTGAAATAGTCAATGGACTCCCCCACGCGGCCCATGCGGCCGGTATTGGTATCTATAGTGGAAAATTCATAGATCATGGGGCTTTTTACCAGCGTGAAATTCTCAAAAGCAAGTGTCTTGCTGTAATCCAGCTTTGCATCTGGATTGGGATCCGGCGGGTCGCCATCAAACATATAATCGCAGATGTCTATATTTTCGGCAGCAAGAGCGATGTCGTAACTGTCTGTCGCAGAGCACATGGCGAAGAGGAAGCCGCCTTGTATCGTATATTCTTTGATCTTTTTGGCGACGGCGAGTTTCATCTCGCTGACCTTGGTAAAGCCCAGCATCCGGGCATTGGCTTCCTGCGCTTTCACCGATTCGCGGTACCATTCGGCATTGCGAAAACGTGCCCAAAATTTGCCGTATTGACCCGTAAAATCCTCATGGTGGAGGTGTAGCCAGTCATAATCTGACAATTTGCCGGCGATCACTTCCGGATCATACACCACATCATAGGGAATCTCTGCATAGGCCAATACCAAGGTCACTGCATCATCCCAGGGGTCTTTTCCTTCCGGAGAATAAACGGCAACTTTGGGGACTGTCTCCAGCTTGACAGCGTCCATATTGGTGCCATCAGAAGTGATTTTTGCCAAAATCTCATTGACGCGGGCTGTCGCCAACTTCTCGTAGCTCACTCCGCGTATGCGGAGCTCACTTTCAAATTCCGCATAATAAGGCAGCAAAAATGCGCCTCCTCTGTAATTGAGCAACCAATCTACTTCCTGCTCATGCTCCAACACCCAATATGCTATGCCATAGGCCTTTAGGTGGTTTTTTTGGCTATAGTCCATGGGGATCAGCAGGTACTGAGCTGAGGCAAGCTTGAAAAGCAGGCTTAGCGCAAGAAGAAAAAGTAGTTTTTTCATATTTGTTAATCTGCTCATTTCCACATCTGCTAATCCTCTTAAGTCTTCTGCTTCTTCTTCCGTGCCGCCGGAAAGAGAATATTATTCAGAATCAACCGATAACCCGGTGAATTGGGATGCAAGGCAAGATCTGTAGGATCTTCTCCTACAAAGTGCCGGTAATCTTCAGGGTCATGGCCTCCATAAAAGGTCCACATGCCTTTGCCGAGCGTGCCATGGATGTAGCGTGCTTCGCCATAGGCTTTTAACTCCCCCATGACAAGTACATCTGATTTGAGCAGGCTCTCGCGAAAACCTGTGGTTTGGCCCATAAAGCCTTTTATTGTATTGGTGTGGTTCTGGCAGAGCATGGTGGGGATGGGATCCCATTTTGCTGAAAACTCAAAGAGAGAGAAAAAGTCAATGGGCTCCTGGACGCGGCGTCCATAGTTGGTGTCAATATTGGAATGCTCGTAGACCATGGGGCTTTTTACCAGGGTAAAATCTTTGAAAGCGATGGTTCTGCTAAAATCCAGTTTTTCCTGTGCGCCAGGATCCGCGGGATCACCGTCAAACATATAGTCGCAAATATCCAGACCTTCGGCAGCAAGTGCGATCTCATAGGTATCGGCGGCTGAGCACATGGCAAAAAGAAAACCACCACTGATGGTATATTCCTTGATTGTTTTTGCTACAGCCAACTTCATCTGGCTGACCTTGGTGTAGCCAAAACGTTTGGCCGTGGCTTCGTGGGATTTTACCTCCTCCTGGTACCAGGCCTGGTTACGGTAAGAAGCCCAAAATTTGCCGTATTGGCCCGTAAAATCCTCATGGTGGAGGTGTAGCCAGTCGTATTCGGAGAGCTTTCCTTCCAGTACTTCCGGATCGTACACTACATCATAGGGAATCTCCGCATAGGTCAAAGCGAGGGTCACCGCATCATCCCAGGGCTGTTTGCCCTGAGGGGAGTAAACGGCCACCTTGGGTGGCGTTTCGAGCTTGACAGCATCCATATTCACCCCATCTGAGGTGATATAGGCGATGATTTCATTGGACTTGGCTGTAGTAATTGTTTCGTAAGTAATTCCTCTTACCCGCAATTCATTTTCAAATTTGGGGTAGTGTTTGAACATAAATGCTCCTC
This sequence comes from Bacteroidia bacterium, assembly GCA_030430205.1. Taxonomy (GTDB): domain Bacteria; phylum Bacteroidota; class Bacteroidia; order J057; family J057; genus JAUIGE01. The sequence continues at coordinate 7,191 of JAUIGE010000067.1, forward strand.
CCCTGTAATTCAAAAGCCAATCCACCTGCTCCTGATGCTCCAAAACCCAAAATGCTACGCCATAGGCTTTCAGATGCTCCTTTTGGGTATAATCCATGGGAATGAGCAAATACTCGGCGCGCATTGCGAGCGCCATCATTCCAAATACAAGTAATAACAACGTTTTCTTCATATCACAATATTAACGAATCCCATCTACTTAGGAAAGTTTGACCCGGGAGCAGCCCGGAATCAGCAATGCTCCCGGCTTGATGCTACTCAGCAGTTTTCTAACGAAGAAAAAGCGAATGTGTTGATTTGCAGATGCGCAGATTTGTAGATAGGAGGAGGGGAGGGGGAAAGTTAATTGGAAATGTGTTTTTCCTGTTTATTTCCAAAATAAAGGGGAACAAGTGCTGTAACATACATGATCAGGCTATAGACTGCTGCTGCAATGGCAAAATCGGGTCTTGCCAGGGTGACGACGGCCAGGCTGATAGCGAGGGTGCCGTTTTGGGTGCCGGACTCAATGCTGATGGTCATGGCTTGCCTGAAATTCAGATTTGCCAGGCGGGAAGTCAAATAGCCTACCAGCATGGTCGCAATGTTTAGGGACAAAGCGATCAGTAAGGCCATTTGGAAATATTCGACAAGATGTGCTCTTTCTTTTATCACAAGACCTACGATCACCAGTATGATGAGGGCTCCACTGGCAATTCTGACAGGTTTGTCCAAACGGGCAGCGATTTGGGGTTTGAATCTTCTGATCAACATCCCCATCGACAAGGGAATAACGATAATCACAAGCAGTTGAGTGATCATTTCACCTATGGGAGCGCTTACTTCTGTATTTTCTCCTAAAAAAGCATCAAGCGAAAAGGTGACAATGATGGGGATGGTAACAATCGTAATCAAGCTATTGACGGCGGTCAGGGTTACAGAAAGGGCCGTGTCCCCTTTTGCAAGGAGGGTAAGGAGATTGGAGGTCGCACCTCCCGGACACGAAGCCAGAATCATGATTCCTATTGCTATAACCGGATCTGCATCCAGGGCATAACATAAGCCAAAAGCGATTAGGGGAAGTAAGATGATTTGATTGAGAAATCCCAAAAAAACCGCTTTCGGCATCTGTAAGACACGCCTGAAATCAGCCAAAGTCAATGAAAGGCCCATGCCTATCATGATGACAATAAGAGAAATCGCGAGTATGAGAGTTGCGGTACTGTCCATGATGTTATATGAGAGGGTTAATGCTTATTGTAGACCAAAATACATTTTTTCAATGAAAAAAGGCCACCCTCAAAAGGATGGCCTTTTTCAAAAAGATCTTTATTCCCCCAACGTCATTTTTATTGCTTCACAACCTTCCGCAAGTAAGACTTGCCCTCGGGGCTAGTCAGCAGTAAGAAGTAGTGGGCGGTCGGCAGTTCGCTGATGTCAAAGGCAGTTTCACTGCCTTCGAGCCTGCCCATCAGGATCGTGCGCCCGAGCTGATCGCTCAGCTTGTAGCGCCACTCGCCCTCAAGCGGCCCTGCCGCTTTGAGATGGAATCGTCCGTTGGACGGATTAGGATAGAGCGTGAAACGCTGGCTGTTGTAGTAGTCGAAATTGATTTCGACTTCCTGGCTCCAGATGGCTCTGCCATCTGGGTGGAGCAATTTCAATCTATATCTGGTCAAATTGCCCATCCCTGAGCGGTCCAGGTATGCGCCCTGTAGGGTCAGATTATAATCTGACCCTTTTGAAGAGGTCAGATTATAATCTGACCCTACGTCCTGCTGATCAACAGTCACCCATTCGCCCTCATTAAGCTGTTTTTCGATTTCTATTTTCTCCAAAGCAAACTCATACACAATCTCCCACTCCACGCGCACATCGTGCGCATTCACCTTACTGGCTGCCAACTGCAAACTGTTGACTCTCCCCTGCCTACTGCCCACTCCCGGATTTACTGTTATACTAAAATCCCGGACTTCACCGGCACAATTGCCATTGTAGGCGATGGCGCGGATGGTGGCCGTTTGGGTAGTGGAACTCAGGTTTTGGGCTGTGAAGACGAGGTCTCCCATGCCGATGCTTCCCAGCAAACCGATATAGGGATTGTTGAAGCTGCTATGATTCAACCAATAGATGTGCGTCGCATTGGGCGAGTTGAAAGCGACATGAACAAGATCGCCTGCGTTGACTGTCAGGTTGCTGAGCGGATCGAGGCTGGCGCCTCCTCCGACATTGACTTCATCACTTCCTGTCAGCTGACAGCCCGTATTATTGCTGGCCACAGCATAATAGGTACTCACGCCCGCCTGCAAACTGACCACTGCATACTGCCCACTATTCACCTGCCCATTGCTGGCTGAAACACTGCCAACTGGACTGGTTCCGAGTTTCGGGTCCGCATCATAGAAGGTATAGCCAGAGGCTATATTTCGGCTGTCGCTGACATAAGCGGCCAGGTCTATCTGAGCTGTACCACAGCCGATGGCTGGAATATCCAGTGTCACAATGGAGGTTTTTCTCACCCTCACTCTCACCCTTCTTGCCTCTCCTTCACAAGCATTGAGCCCCTGGCTCACCCAATAAAATTGGGTATTGTTGCTCGATATATTCACTACTGGGGTACTGATAGCTGCTCCCTGCTGACTGTTCACATCGGCGTACCAGAAGAAGGCTGCACCAGGCTCATAGTTTAAGTTGGCAGTGAGCAGTGCTTCGAGATCGGGTGTTGTCTCACCTTCGCAGAAGTCGAAGCGGATTTGGGCGCAGTTGCCGCAATTTTGTGCTGAAAGCTGATCCGGTGTTTGCTTCACGATAACAGCGCGGCTGATTTGGGCGCTGTTTCCATGTACATCGGTGACAGCATAGGTCACGGTATAATTCCCTTCTGCGGCTGTGTTGACAGTGCTGTTGTCGATGACAAGATTTTGTCCAACATTCGCATCACAGTTATCTGAAGCTGTGGCACCAGCTTCGACATAGCTATCGTCCTGGCAGAGAAAAATAGGATTTTGCCCCAACAGACTAATCGTTGGAGCTTCTTCATCAGCTATATTTATGCTAAAGGAACAGGAAGCGGTATGGCCGGAAGCATCCGTTACCAGATAGCTTTCGGTAGTGGTACCGATAGCGAAAAAGCTACCGCTACCCTGACCTGCGGTCCTGATGGTGTTGCTGCTGCAATTGTCCTGCCCATTGGGGGTAATGTAAGTGAGGGTGCGGCCACACTGGCCGGGATCATTGGCAAGCGTGATGCTTGCCGGGCAACTGATCGTGGGTGATTCATCGTCTGTGACTGTCACATCAAAACTGCAGGTTACGGAATTCCCACCCATATCTGTCATTATAAAACTATTGGTGGTGGTGCCTATCGGAAAAAGGCTTCCGGAAATCAATCCGCCGGTAACTGCAAAAGCTGGACTAAAGCAGTTATCCGAGGCGGAAACCGAATAGTTCACGATAGCCCCGCATACACCAGCGTCATTGCTGACGCTGATGTTTTGCGGACAGCTAATCTCAGGAGCCTGGTTGTCATGAACCGTGATATCAAAGGCGCAACTGGCGGTATTACCGGAAGCGTCTGTGACTGTATATATTTCTGTGTGGGTACCAATGAAAAAAGTAGAACCACTGCCCAGGCCACTGCTGAGGACAGTAAGAGGTTCTAACAGATTATCTGTTCCGACAGGTGGCGTATAGGTGACAACCGCCCAGCACTTATCCTGATCATTTGGCAGAGTGATGTTCGCAGGACAGCTGATCTGGGGAAGCGTGTTGTCTTCATTGAAAATGGCGAATATGCCTCCTCCGCTCAGATTTGCGCGGGTATGAATGTATGGATTGACGCCGTTCCCAGGGCTGGAAGGCTGCACATCCCAGGTATTGGTGTAAGCAGAAATGAAACTGCTCGCTCGCCAAAATGGCGATAATTCGTCCTGTGCATACCACTGAAGCGTAAGCTCCAGATCTGAGCCTCCGGACTGTTGTCCGGAAATAAACCAGGAAGAAGCCACCACTTCTGAAGTAAAAGCTGCGCCTGCATTTCCCTGCCTTAAGACAGAATCCGTTACACGCGCCTCAAAAACATCAGTCGTTCCGCTATTTCTCAAAGCCATCGGACGATAGCTGCTTCCGCCTATGGGAAAGATTACTGTCTTATTTCCTACTTCTCTTTGAAAAGTACCCGTGGCAGAGGTTTGCACATAGCTAATCAAGCTGCCCAATTGCGATTCTGCACCAGGCTGTAGGAGAAGGTTTTGATCGCCAAGGACGATGTTGCCATTTGAAAGGAGCAGCGAGTCAGTGATGCTGGCATCCTGCTTGAGGAGGAGGTTGCCTCCGTTTTTGGCGATTTCGAGTCGAGCGAATGCGGTCGTCAGACCTTGGATGGAATCCGTAGTTGTCCCACTAAAGCGGACCGTAGCGGAGTCTGTCTGGAGGTCTCCACCTCCGTTCAGATAACTTGTGTTTTTGAGGACCAAATGGCTGTTGCCTTTGAGTACAATCTTGCCGGATTTGGCATGGAAGACATGTTGGGCCTGCAAGGAAATCAGCCCTGAGAGCATGATCCCTATGCAAATGATATATTTTTTCATGATGTTGATAAGGTTAATGATGGACGGAAAAGGATTTTCAATCTTCTTCATTTCCCTTATCAGGGGTTATCATATTCTATCACTGCGGCATTAATCGCCAACTGACCTGCATTATGCCAGTTGCCTCCTTCCAGGTTTACCAGGACATAGTAAATATATTTGGAATTGTCAATGGTATGTGAGGACACGGCAGTGGTTTTAGTGTAATTACCACTTGAAGTACTGCTGATATTTGTCGCAATGATGGTGGTACTGGAGGATTGGAAAGGTTTATAGGCAAGTGTTGCACGGACATTGGTATTATGGAGATCGTATCCATATTGGGTGAATTGGGTGATCCTGGCACCATGTGGGAGGTTTACAGCCGCGACCAATGCCGCACTTCCACTTTTGAGGTAGCAACCGCCATTTACGCCTCCTATTGTAACACCACTTCCATCGACGCCTGTAAAGCTACCGGGTCCCAGGCTAAGGATATCTGTGGCTGCTGGGGCTGAATATTGAACTGAGCCGTCTGGAAATTTGATCCCATCCTCTCCGCTGGTACCACTCAGGTGAAGCAATTGGGTAGGGTTGCCTGTTCCGATCCCTACATGGCCATCTCCCCGTAAGGTCATCACCTGGGTCATACCCGTTTTTGAATGATTAGAAACATGGAAGCTCATTTTTTGGTCTTCATTACTTTCTGTAATTCCGCCACTCATGGTGGTTTTTATCGCTGATTGGCGGATTTCATTGGTTTTGTCATCATAGAAATAAATGGCAGGATCATTTTTGCTTATGCCTACATCACCATCGGAATCGAGGAACATGCCGTCATCGCTACCATCAGGGGATATGCGGTTTCCATTTGTCTTGAGATTTTGGGTCAGGTTGTGGGATGCAGATGTTTGACTGGAGCCATCCGCAAAGAAGATCGTATCTACCTCATTGATATTGTGGCTTCCATTTCCTTCATTTATGCTAATGGCTTGTAGCAGTTTGTCTTCACAGACAGCCATATACACCCTGAACTTATGGTCACGTGTGCTGATGGTGCTGGACCTTCCCCCGCTGTAGGGCCCATTGTGGGGAATCAGGTCACTTGCCGCCCAGCCCCAGACACCATTGTTGTCCTTAAACTCAAGGGTGTATATTTCTCCTCCAGTCAAAAATAAACTATCGGAAATGAGGGAAACACTGCCCATTCCACTGATGGTCCCCACACTTTTGGTCAACAAAAGGTTGCCGGCTGTTCCTTCACCTTCATAAACTTTAAGGGTGCCTCCCTTGAATTGTTCAGTATTGGTATTCGCCCAAATATCGACTGTGGTCAGGAAACCCTCATTTGCAGTGAAAGACTGCCAGAGGATGCCATTGTTGAAGGAACGGAGGTAATAGCCTCCCTGCTGCTGAAGTTGTGATACCACTGTCAGAGGTTGATCATAGGTATAGCTGAAACATTCCAGCAACTCCTGGCCATAGCCCGGCGTCTGCCAGCTGGCATTGCCAGAGCCGTTGGAGGTAAGGACCTTGCCATAGGCCTGGTTGCCGTCTTTATAGGTGAAAGAAGACCTCACATCCAGCGCAGCGCCGGGAGAGTTGGTGCCTATCCCTACCTGGTTGTTGGCATCAATAAAAATCCCACCATCTGAACTCGTTCCTGTCAGGTAATTTCCATCCAGATTGAGGCGTTGGGTGGCGGTGTGGTTGCCCAGGTTGTCTCCGACGCCTACACCGATGGAGGCAGGATCTGTCCATGTCATGACGCCATTGGTGTCGGAGACAGGGATAAAACCATTGGTGGCACCTGTGCGCATACGGATTTGACCATTGACATCGAACTCGGTATCTGGTGATTCGGTACCAATGCCTACACCTGTGCTTTTGATAACGATTTTGTTGTTTCCGGAACCAGGGCTGATTTTAAGAGGAAGGTTACTTCCATTGCTGACATCCCGGATGAAAAAATTGGATTCATTGCCGACAATATCCCAAATGCTGTTACCCCAGCCTCCTGAGTTGTTTTGATAGAGTCGGAGTGTAGGAGAATCCCCGGATTCCAATTGAAGGTCAAAAGCCGCATTGTTATCCGTAAGGAAAGTGCCTGTACCCTTGTTATCTATGCTTAGGCCCTTATTATTGCTTCCATCTGTGATCCGATTTCCATCGAGTTGAATGTTGGATGTCGCGATGTGTGAGCCGAGGTCATCGGCTTTCAGGCTTGTCCAGGCTTTGCCTGTGTAGTAATTGAAGCAAGAGTCATCGACATTGTAGATGGTGAGTCCGTCGGCAGGGCTGCTGATGAGGTCGCGTTGCGAGGCAGTCATGCGGGGAATCAGCATTCCCTTGTCTGTACTTGAGATATCCAGCATGGCGCTGGCATCGGGATCGTTGCCGGTGGTGTTGATGCCCACCTGGGCAGTGAGGATGCCTGGAACCAGGCAAAAAAGGATCAGGGCCAGAGAAGCGAGTTTTTGGTAAGTGCTCATGACATTTGTTGTTAGATATGAGATTAGTGATTTGCTGTGCCCAAAGGTCATGAGCCTGGGCAAAAGCCTGCTGGACTATTTATCTCATTTTCTGGACTATTTGTCAACTCGCTGATAATCAGTGCGGTATGCTCTCTGCTCTTACGCCCTCAGCGAACCCGGAGGAGCTCCAAATTCTTTGCTGAAAACCCTGGAGAAATAGTTGGGATCATTGAAGCCGGTGAGATAGGCGATCTCAGCCACGGTCTGATCCGTGCTCTCCAGCATCTCCTTCGCCTTTTGAAGGCGAATGAAGCGAATATACACCGCTATAGAGCGGCCAGTCAGAGCCTTCAGCTTGTTATAAAGCTGGGTGCGGCTGACACCCAGATGGGCACACAGTTCCTGGGTGCCGTATTCGGCTTCGTCCAGATGCGCTTCTATCGCTTCGCGAAGGCGGGTGATAAAATCATCTTCCTGCCGGGTGGCAGGATCATCAGAGGGCTGCAGCGGCTTGCCGCTGGTATAACGCGCCTGGAGGCGCTGGCGGAGCTCCAGCAATTTGCGCAGCCGAACAAGCAGTTCGGTCTGGTTGAAGGGCTTCGCCAGATAGGCATCCGCACCGCGTTCGAGGCCTGTGATCCGCGACTCATCATCTGCCCGGGCGGTCAGCAGGATGATAGGGATATGGCTGGTACGTTCATCCAGCTTGAGGGTATTACACAATTCAAAGCCGTCCTTGCGCGGCATCATCACATCACTGACGATGATGTCAGGGACCTGAAGGATCGCCATTTCCATGCCTTCCTGCCCGTCATAGGCCAGGCTGAGGTTGTAGCTATCCTGCAGGCAGGCAACGAGGTATTGTCTGACATCGGGATTGTCTTCGACTATCAGCAGGGAAGGAAGCGCTTCATTCACCTGGGTATGCCCCTCCACCACCTGGCTGGAAGCCAGGCTGAGGCCTGACAGTTGCTCCGGATGCAATTCCGCAGGCCCTTCCTTTGGAAGAGGAGCTTGCCTCGATATCGGAAAACTGAGGGTAAAAGTCGTTCCTTTGCCCAATTCACTTTTTACGTTCACTTCTCCCTCCATCAATTTTACCAATTCCGCTACCAGAGTCAGGCCGATGCCCGTGCCCTCTTCCTTTCGGGTAGATGAGCTGTCGACCTGGTAAAAGTGGTTGAAAATATAAGGGAGTTTATCTTCCGGTATGCCGATGCCATTATCGGAGATGGTAAGTATGAGGCGGGAATCATTTCCGCCGACTGTGCACTTTATCCCTATCACTCCTCCTTCCGGGCTAAATTTGATCGCATTGGAAAGCAGGTTGGAGATGATTCTCAGCATTTTTTTCTCATCATAATCCATCATAATACTGGCCGGATCTGCCATGAATTCCAGTTCGATTTCCTTCTTTTCTGCCAGAGACTGGAAGGATTCTGAAATGTATTTCAGGTAGGCCACGATATCATCCTGGATGAGATCCAGGCTGAGTTTGCCGGATTCCAGCTTGCGCAGATCAAGGATCTGGTTGACAAGGTTGAGCAGATTTTGGGTATTTCTGCGGATCAGTTTTTTCTCCTTTTCGGCTTCTGGAATTAATTCGAGTACCCCTGAGATGACAGACAAGGGGGTGCGAAACTCATGGGAAATATTGGTGAAAAAGCGTGCTTTTTCCTTATCCAGCTCTTTGAGCTGTTGGGTTTGAATTTCGAGTTGCTCATTTTGAGCGCGGATTTGATGGGTTCGATCTGCAATGATGGCTTCCAGCTCCAGGTTTTTTGCTTTGAGGCGTCTTACCCGCCACTGAATCAAAGCATAAACAGCTCCTATGCCAAGGATCAGGTAGGCAAAAATCGCCCAGAGGCTGCGGTACCAGGGCGCTTCTATGGAGAAAGCCCAGATGCCCGCTTCGCTTATTTCGCCATAAATATTTTTTCCTCTGACCATAAAGCGATAATCTCCTTCGGGGAGATTGGTATAATCCTGGCGGCTTTCTGTATCCCAGCCAGACCATTCAGAGTCAAATCCCTCCAACTTAAATTGATATTCCGTTTTTTCATGCAGGTCAAAAGCGGGGAGGGCATATTCAAATCGCAGTGCGTTCTGGGCATAGGATAGGGTAGGGGGCTTTTTTTCAAAAAGGTATCCTCCCCCAAAAACGACTTCTGATTTATTCGCCAATACCTTTCGAATGAGAGGAGGGAATAAAGGTTTATAGGATAAAATGGCGGTGTGATCATATCGGATCAGTTCGTGGTTGGTGCCAAACCACATGATATCCGGTCTTTCCGGATGTGCATACATGGCCCATACTTCACCAAACTCTTTCAGGCGAAAGAAAGGGGTGGTTTCCTGTTGAAAACCTCCCTGAGCATTCGGGCTATACACCCCCAATTCTTTGTATTCTCCATCATAGCAATCCATCCAAATCCGATGTCTGGAATCTTCAAAAGCAGTCAAGACCTGCCATTTTCTATCTCCAAATCGCGGGGATATGCTCGTATCGGGCACCCATTGGCGGCTGGCCTTTTCAAAACGATGCAAACCATACCTGTTGGCAAGTATTGGGCCTTTACTTCCCGGGAAGACACTTCCCTGGGCGGCGTCCTGATCAAATACGAGAATTTCAGCCGCTATTGTCCGGACTCCGTCGAGATTTCCAGACAAGGCCTCATGAAGGCTTTCTGCCTCCAGGCTGATCCGGGCAAAGCCCAGGGGAATCCCCGCCCAAAGGGTCGCTGAGGCATCCTCCGTGAGAAAGGAAATTATCTCATGCAAGCCCGGAATATTGCCACAATGCCTCCAGTTTTCCTGTTGAATTGTGAAAACAGAAATGCCATCGGACCTACCCACAAAAAGACATCCGGGGTAAAGAGCAGAAAAACAGAGCGAGAAGACAGGTATATCGCTGAACTTATGCAGTTGCAAAGCATCCGGATCTATTTCGAAAATACCAACTGTAGAACCGGCAATAAGGGAACTGCCATTTGAAATGATTTTCCAGTTGATCCCATCATAAGTGGGCAATTTTTGAAACGAAGGCTTATCCATCGAAAGGCTTGGAGCCAGGCTGTAAACTCCTTTTTCACCAGAAATAAATAGTTTGCCCTGATGCCATACGATATCATCGACATTCATATTCAGGCCGTCTTTTTCTGAGAAAAAACGGAAAGGAGAATTAAGCTCTATATGTGCCAGTCCGTCTGAAAGGGTAAGCCATATCCCGCCCTGTGCATCTTCCAGGAGGTTGAGGACAAGGGCATCCCGCATGCCAGAGGCCTGATTGATGACATCGAGCAGTTTTCCTTCGGGGCTGAGGATTGCCATGCCGCCTGAGATGCAGGCAAAAGCCATATTGCCATTCCGCAACAGGTGGCCAGCAAAGATGGGGAAGCTTTGAAAATAGGTTGCTGCCTCAGCCTCAAGAGGAAAAGCCTGTACAGCATTTCCGTCAAAAATAAATAATCCCTGAGTAGAACAGCCGATCAGGATATGTGATTGCCCCTTTTCATTTTGGGAGGGAAGCGGAAGCATGCTGTGAATGCGTTTGTCTGCAAAAAAAGAGCCCTGACCTACCACCTGAAGGCTGTCGCCAACCAATCGTGTCAGCCCTTTGCCTTTTACCCTGACGTAGAGATCGTCCTCCACTACATATCCCAGGCTTGCATCCTGGTCTTTTGCCAAAACCTCAAGCTGGCCTTTCTTCGAACCGGCTTTTTCCTTCCATCGAAACAGGTAATTGTCTGTACAAATGTAAACGCCATGGCTTGTCTGGAGAATCGTATAGACCAGGTCAAAAGCCCGAAACGCTTCTGGAAGCAAATCCATGATGGAGGTATAGCTAAGGCTGCCTACCGAATCGGAGGCAAAATAGCCAAAGGCCTTTCTCCCACCTACCCAAATCCTTTGAGCCTTATCCAGGCTCAGGGTCCTGATCTGTTTGGCCTGAGGTGTTTTATGCAATTTCCAGCTTACGCCATCAAAAGTAAGCAAGCCGAAATTGTTGGCAATGTGGATCAAACCGCGCTCATCCTGTAGGGCCTGCCAGTTTTGAGAAAAGGCCTGGTAGTCTTCCGGACTGTAATTTTGGATAAAAGGATGTCCCTGGATTTGCTCATACCCCCTCTCATCCACCTGGGCTTGCAGCCCGGTAAATAAGGCGAAAAGGCAGCTAATTGAGATGATCCATTTATCCACATGATAAATTTACATCACAGAATTCAGATTGCATATTGAGAAGGGTAATAAAAACCAGAGGGATAAGCAGCCAGTTAGATGGAATAAAGCAAAAAAGGCCGCCCTCCAAAGAGTGACGACCTCAGTCAACAAAATCTAATTCAGGATTAGCAGATTAGCAAATAGCTTCTCTCCTAATTTGCCCATTTGCTCATCTTCTCCAGGTACTGCTTTCCCTCCGGGCTGGTCAGCAGTAAAAAGTAGTGGCCAGTCGGCAGTCCGCTGATGTCAAAGGCAGTTTCACTGCCTTGTAATTTCCCAATCAGGATCGTGCGCCCGAGCTGATCGCTCAGCTTGTAGCGCCATTCGCCTTCAAGCGGCCCTGCCGCTTTGAGATGAAACCGTCCGTTGGACGGATTGGGGTAGAGCGTGAAACGCTGACTGTTGTAGTAGTCGAAATTGATTTCGACCTCCTGGCTCCAGATGGCACGGCCATCTGGGTGGAGCAATTTCAATCTATATCTGGTCAAATTGCCCATCCCTGAGCGGTCCAGGTATGCGCCCTGTAGGGTCAGATTATAATCTGACCCTTTTGAAGAGGTCAGATTATAATCTGACCCTACGTCCTGCTGATCAACAGTCACCCATTCGCCCTCATTAAGCTGTT
>JAUIGE010000002.1 GCA_030430205.1 Bacteroidia bacterium
ATTTCGAACGGTATCAAGCTACCTATGACAGCTCGGCTTTATCTCTATCCGCTAATGAAGTTAGCCTTTTTTCACTTCTTTTTAGCTTTTTAGGATGCCTCTGCAACATACGATGACACCTCCTGGCGAAAAAATAAACTGATAGTTTATTTCGTCATCGTTCCTGGATAGAAAAATGCATCAGTGGCTAACCACGAGAGAATAGTATCTCACCTTTGCATAAGCGCCATCTGCTTTGAATTGCAGGTAATTGCCTGCTTTGAAGTAGTTTTCAAAAGGCCACTTTTGCATATGGACATCACCAAAAACCACGGATTCATTGAAATAAAAAGGAACGTCATCCTTCCAAGCACTTCCATGTATCTTTTTTCAAAAGAGCATTGCCTTTGGTCTGGCTGTTTTCCATGATTTTCGGATTAAAATGATTGAGACTGACTGTATTCAAGCACATCTTTGAGGTGCTTTCTCATGGCAGCACTTGCTGCCGCGCCATCCTGCTGGATGATGTATTGGAATATTTCTTTGTGCTCTCCAAAAGCTTTCATTTTGGCTTCCCTGTCACAAACTTTCAGCTTGATGAAGCTACTGACGATATCAGGGATGATGACCATCATCAGGGATTTTAGCACCGTATTTTTGCTTGCTTCTGCTATTTTGAAGTGAAAGTTCAAATCCTCCTCCACACCGTTGAAGTCATCGGAGATTTTCTCCTCATAAGCGTCCAGCGCCCTCTGCATCTTCACGATATCGCCCTCGGTTCTCCTTTCTGCTGCAAACTTGGCAGCCTGCACTTCGAGTATCACACGGGTTTCCACCAGAGAGGCGAAATCATTTCTTTCCAATTTTAGCACATCGGAGATGAGTCCTTCCAGCGCCACGATTCCAATACCCGAAACCACTGTCCCACTCTGGGGAAGTGTCTTCAAGATACCGTAAAACTCAAGTTTTCGGATGGCATCGCGTATATGGGTGCGGCTTACACCGAGTTTCTCAGCCAATTTTCGCTCTGGAGGGAGGCGATCTCCAGGTGCCAACTGCCCGGAGATGATCAGAGATCTGATTTGCTTGATAATGTTGTCTACCGGTGAGTCGATTTTAATTTCGTTGAAATTTTCGAGTATGTTCATGAGAACTAGTTTTACAATAAAAATTGGTCAACCAATTAATTGGTCAACCAATTTTGTGAAATAAATCCTTATTTCCAAATTTAAACAAAAAAGTGGGTCTATAATTTGGAAGAGTTTGAAGCAGAAGGTACTGATTTTTATGATTAAAGATGTTTTGCCCATCCATGTTCATCATTTAAGCTAGCCTACCTTTCCCCCCTAAATCTTATTCAATCGATCCAAAAACTCATCCTTCTTCCTGCGGGAAATCGGTATTTCCGATCCATCTACCATCACGGCTATGCCTCCATCTCCTTTTTTGTAGGCACTTAGGTAGGAGAGATTGATGAGGTGGGAGTGGTGTACGCGGAAAAAATTGTAGGATGCGAGCATGTTTTCAAACTCTTTGAGTTTGCGGGAGGCAAGGATCTCCTTGTGCTCACTGTAGACGATTTTGGTGTAGTTGCCATCGGCTTCGCAGCGGGCGATCTGGTCTACGGTCAGGAAGACCAGGCCATCATGGGTAGGCAGGGCGATGCGCGGATTGGGGCTGTTGGGGTTTTTGAGGTTAAAGAGAAGTTGCTGGTAACTTTCTGCATAGACTTCATGCTGAAAGTGTTTTTCGGCTTTGCCTACAGAGGCTATCAATTCTTTGATATGAATGGGTTTGAGCAGGTAGTCCAGGGCGCACATGCGAATAGCCTTGAGGGCATACTGATCGTAGGCCGTAGTGAAGATCACCTGGAAAGGCGGCCTTTCAAAAGCTTCCAGTAGCTCAAAGCCCGATTTGCCGGGCATTTCGATATCCAAAAATACCAATTTGACATCTGTATGCTCTCTCAATAGCACAAGGGCTTCATCTACTGAAGCGGCCATGCCTACGACTTTGACATTGGGGCAATAGCTTTCCAAAAGCTTAAGAAGGCCCAGGCGACTCTTCTGTTCGTCTTCAACAAGAATGGCATGTAACATAAAATCAGAGGTGAAAAAGTGAAATAAATCCTAACAGAGAATCCTTATCTTTTAAGCGAAAATCGAATGAGTATGCGCGTACCGGCAGCTTTTCCTTCAGGGGCAAACAAGTCCATGGTATCCATTTGAATATCTGCATCTTCCAGTTTACGCAACAAATCCAATTTGTTTTCCAACAATTGCATACCTCTGGACTGATGCTCTTTGTTTGTCTGCATGCGGATTTCGTTTGCGGCCTCCCGTCCGATGCCATTGTCTTCTATGGTGCAGAGCAATTCCTCTTCATTGCCTGAAAAGTAGATGCTCAAAAATCCTTTTTCGCCTTTATACCGCAGACCATGGTTGATGGCATTTTCTACAAATGGCTGTAGCATCATGGAGGGAAGCTCCACCTCGTCGAGGTCAATGGAAGGAGCAATTTTGATTTCATACTCAAAGTGCTCATCAAAGCGCAGGCGCTCCAGATCAATATACAATTCGAGCAGCTCGATCTCTTCATGAAGAGAAATATAGCGGGCATGAGATGCCTCAAGGAAGAGGCGCATCAGGCGCGAAAATTTCGCGAGGAAATCATTGGCCGTGACTTCGTCTTTTTGAAGAATAAAATACTGTATGGCGTTGAGGGCATTGAAGAGGAAGTGCGGGTTGAGCTGGGCTTGTAAAGCCGAGAGCTGCAGATGTGCCATCTGCTGATTGAGCTCATTTTGAGCTGCTGCCCGTTTGCGGATATTGCTTATCCGGGATCGGATAATGAGAAAAGCGAGGAAAATAAGCAGCAAAAGGCATCCACCCATAAACCACCACTGCTGCCACATAGGAGGCCGGATTTCAAAAGAGAGATTAATCGCTTTTCCCCAATCACTTTGAGGGCTTCGTGCCCTAAAGCTCAACTGATATGCCTTGGGAGATAAATTGGATAAAGTCAAAATAGGGACGGATATATCCTGCCAGGGATCGCTGTCCCATAACCGAAACTGGTAGCGGAGCTCTTTGGGGTTTTGAAATTCAATGGCATCAAAGTCCAGGCTTATATTGCTTCTGGAAGTCACCAGATTTAACAGGCTTGAATCCACCACTTGACCGTCCAGGTTTATCGAGGCAAGGTAAAGTTGGGGCGGATTTTCTTTTTGTAAAAGTTCAGGTTTTCGAAGCAGCGAAATGCCTTTGCTGGACCCTATCCACATCTGATCCTTTTGATCAAAATAAAGGCGGGTGATATTATCGGACACCAGGCCGTTACCCTGTAGGAAGGTATAGGTGACATCTGGCCCCCAATGATGCAGACCCTTGGTGGTCCCCAGCCAGATTTCTCCATTGCGGCCTACTGCTATTTGGTGAAGGATGCCCAGGCTTTTTTTGTCCAGGGAAAAAGCTTGCACGGGGGCAGAAGGCTTTTTAATGTACAAACTGTCTTCGTTGCCGAAGATTAGGTCCCCATTGGGAGCTATTGTCGCATCAACTATGTTTGCCAAAGAAAAGGTATCTACTGCTGCCCGGGGCCCCGATGAGGGCTTTAAATAGAATAAGCCATGTTTGTTACCCCAATATGTATGATAAGCATGATCTACAAGAAAGAAATAATCACCGATAGATTGAAAATTAGCAAAGAGGGTGTAAAGGCTCGAATCTTTTCCCGGTGCCTGTAAATAAAGCCCTCTGGCAAGAGAAAGAATAAATTCCCCCGAGGGATGAATGGAAAAATCGGGTACTTTATAGGGGAAGAGCCTGGTTTTTGTGGGATAAAGCTCCCATATCCCATCTTGTCCTACAATATATAAATTCCCTTTAGGGCCTTTTCGTATGGTATTTACTTCTCTCCGCAAAAAAGTATCAGGAACCATAAGCTTGTATATGCCCTTAGGGCTTTCCTCCAGTAGCTGCAGGCCTTTTTTATGGGCCACCCAGACCTTGCCTGATTCATCTACATGGAAGTCGTTTATAAAAAGATTTCTCAAGCCTACATCTATCCCCATATTGTGAAAAAAACTTCTCCGAAATACATAACATCCGTCACCGTCGGTGCTTACCCATAAGCCCCCCAGGCGATCTGTTTCTATATAACTGATAGCTACAGGTAAATCTACCTGATCACTTAAGACAGAAAAGGTGCCCTGCCTTGTATCCAGGCCCCAAATCTGGTTGCGATCTTCATTTATTCCATAAATAAATCCGTCAGCAGTCAGGCGGATCTGAGGAGGGCGGGTAATGTTTTGGGGTAAATGAAAAGTTTGCAGCACGCCCTGGGCTGAAACCAGGAAGAGTTTATCATCGGAGGCAAATACGGTATTCCCCTCTTCATCAGCATGAAGGGACCAGACAGGAATATCCAGCAGAGCGGGATGGAAGGGCGCGGGTTTGTGGTTTTCATTCATGATAAAAGCACCGTGCTCACAACCTACAAGTAATTTTCCCTCTGGATTTCGACAAAATCGGAGATGAAATATGATATCCGGCTCAGATTCAATGTTGCTCCAAAATTTGAGGCGCTTCGATTCTGACAAGGCGACAACGTTCAAAGGGCTATATTGAAGCTGCTTATCCCTAAAGTACCAATAGGCATATTGCTGGCCCAGACCAGCTGAACCGTAGCCCGTAAAAGCAGAATGCAGGTCAGGCCTTATATCATGAGAGAAGAAAGTAGTATCAGAGTTGTAGATTATCGTAGGATGATACCAGGCTTCTCTGGTATGTGCGGTAGATAGCTCAAAACGATTTCCTTCCTGGATATAGACGCCCTTTTCGTACACACTGCACCATATTTTTCCCTGAGGTGTCTCTCCCAGTGTAATGATGCTCAGGCCTTCCAGCCCCTCATCGGTCCCAAAGTTTGTAAAGTCAGTGCCATTAAATCGCGCCAGACCCAGGTCTGTGCCTAGCCACATATAGCCCTGCTTGTCCTGATGCATGTCATAGCCGACATTATGGGGCAGGCCATCATTCACCGTATAATGACGCACCTGCCAGTCCTGGGCCGCTAAGCCCGGGGACAAAAAAATGCATAGAAAGAGACTTCCTATGCATTTGAAGACAACGTCAGAAGCTCGCATAATTCAAAGATAGCAAGCTTTGACACATATCGTTAGAATACGACCTTAAATCGAGCCTGGGTAACACCGCCCCACATGCCATAACCATTTTCTACATTGCTGTCTACAATGACAGGCTCTGATGGCAAAAAGCCTATACCGCCCTGGTTGTCTCTTTGCAGTTGAAGTTTCTCGATGTAGTTTTTGTAGGCTTCGCCTGAAGCACTTACGATCAATTCCATTTCAAAAATTTCAAAATCGGTCACAGGCTGATTATTGACATAATAATTGGGCAGTTGACAGAGAAAAGAAATCGTTTTTTCCTGCCCATTAAAGGCTTCATCCGAAACAAATGCTGATTCGGAGGTATAGGCGCCATCGCTCCCCAAAATCGCCTCTCCTCCCAGGTCATAGGCCCATTGGATCACTGTATCAGTCCCTTGCCAGAAGTCAAGGGTCTTGAACTGGAGGTGCTCCAATTTGTAAAAATTGGAGAAGGCTGCGGTATCCCGCAGTGTGACGCGGAGCAGAGATTGTATCTCTGTATAGCCGTCTTCATATACTTTGCGGGCTGCTTCTTTTACCAGCTCCGCTGAGATGATTCGCGGCACGGGCGGTATGGTAGCCGTACTTGTGGCTGTAGGATAGTCAGGATGCGATACCCGCAGGCTGTAGGTCTCACCCGCATGGCCGATGATGCCTTCGGCAACAAATTTCCCTAAGGTAATCATACCTCCTCCAAACACATCCTCAGCCGTGGTGTCTCGATACACCAGCGTAGAAATCAGCTGACCATCTTTCAACAATTCCACCTTCGCATCGGGAAGCATCACTTCCGAGGCATCCAGGTCCTCCGTAGGACCATAACTCTGCGAGATATATAGCTCTATCTCCTTCTCTGCCTCCAACTGCCCATTGATCACAATCCGCTTCTCATGCGGCGGCAAAGGTATGTCTACGGTTGTCTGACAGGCCCCCAGGGCCAAAACAAAAACAAGTATGCTGATAAAATGTATTTTTTTCATCTCAATAATTTTGTTAATAATCCATCAATCTTTTTCAGTCTTCAGTCTTCAGTTTTCAGTCTTCAGTCTCCAGTCCCGCCTCTCACCTAATCTTAAAAATATAACTCACCGAAGGGATAATCGGAAAGAGCGCCAGACGGCGCAGCACCTGGCGCTCAGAACCTGTCTGTGTCAGGTAATTGTAATCGCGACCGATGAAGTAGGTATAAGGATTCTGTCGGCTGTACACATTGTACACACTGATGTTCCAGGTTCTTTCGCCCCATCGTTTTTCCTTGGTGAAATTGACGCCAAAGTCCAGGCGGTGGTAGGCTTCCATGCGGAAGTTGTTTCGGCCATTTTCATAGAGCTGCACGCCTCCATTGAACCAGCCCAGGTCCGTCAGATGGCGGCCAAAGCTGCCATTGTCGCCAAAGAATCCCGATCCGGGATATTGCACGGTGGCGTAGCCACCGCTGGGCAATGTCATGACATTGCCGGTGCCATAGACCCAGGTCGCTGAGATATCAATGTGGTCATTGATCTTGTGGCTGAGCACGATACTGACATCATGGCGGCGATCAAATTTGTAGGGATAGACCTCCCCCTGGTTGAGGTTTTCAAATTGGCGGTTGTTCCAGGCAAGGGTATAGCCTATCCAGCCTGTGGTATTGCCGGTTTTCTTTTGGAGAAAAAGCTCCAGGCCGTAGGCCTCACCCTGACCGCCGGTCTCTACTATATCCTGCCAGTTTTGGTCCGCTATGCCCAAAAAGAAGTTGGTTCCTTCCTTGTACTCGATGAGGTTTTGCATCTTTTTGTAATAGCCTTCCACGCTAAACTCCAGCTTGTCGCCCCACAGGCTACTCGCCAGGCCAAAGGCTGCCTGCCATGATTTTTGGGGCGCGATGCGATCAGTAGCAGGTACCCAAATGTCTATCGGGAGCCCTACGGCAGAATTGGCAAGCAAATGGATAAACTGTGTCATCTGCACAAAAGAGCCTTTTACTGAGACCTGATCTGTCAGCAGAAAGCGGGCAGAGGCGCGGGGCTGGTAGGAAAAATAATTTTTGGTGTTTTCCCGGTAGTGGACGGCATGCAAACCGAGGTTGGCACTGAAGCGCTTCCCGATCTTAAAATTGTCCTCTATATAGGCAGAGGTTTCCCAGGAATAGGCCATCTGGGCAGCGAGGGTGGTGTCTATCAGTTCCTGGGATTGCTGACTTATTTTATATCCCAAAAAACCAGGAACAAAACGGTGGCGGGTGGTATTGATCCCAAATTTGATGTCATGTGAAGGGACCGGGTAAAAGTCAAAATCCAGCTTTCCGCCAAAATCCCGTATGCCCGACTGGTAATCGAGATTGGCGTCTATGCGGTAGACGGAGTCTCCTTCGCTATAGGCGTCATACAATTCATTGCCGACATTAAAGCGATAATTGGTAAATGTGGCTGTCAGGTTGCTGAAAAGCCTGGGAGACCAGATATGGTTCCAGCGCAGGGCCGCCAGCTTATTTCCCCAGATGGTATTGTTCTTGATGCCATAGTCATAGTAGTCATTGTCACCAGGCTTGCCGTTGGATTCGGAGACCCGCACGCCCAGGTTGTCATCTCCCATGTATGCACTGAAATACAGGCGGTCTTTGTCGGAAATGATGTGGTTGACTTTGGCGTTCAAATCATAAAAATAGTAGCCAAAAGAAGCCACACCCTGGCTTATGGCATTGGAAAGGGGGCGCGAGAGCAGGTCAAAATAGGTCCTGCGGCCCGATACAATAAAAGACGTTTTGTCTTTGATGATGGGCCCCTGCACGGATAATTTCGAAGAAATCAGCCCCACACTGCCTTCGGCCTCAAACTTCTTCATGTTTCCCTCTTTCATGCGGATGTCCAGCACAGAGGAAAGTCTGCCTCCATAGCGGGCGGGAAATCCGCCCTTGACGAGTTTGACATTGCTCAATGCGTCAGCATTGAAGACGGAGAAGAAGCCACCGAGGTGGCTGACATAGTATAGGGGCACATCGTCGAGCAGGATCAGGTTTTGATCCGGGCCGCCGCCGCGCACATAGATGCCGGTGGAGCCTTCGCTGCCGGACTGCACGCCCGGCAATAGCTGGATGGCTTTGATCACATCGACCTCTCCCATCAGGGCAGGCAGTTTTTTGATCTGGTCTACCGGGATGGTGACGGTACTCATCTCCGTTCTTTCCTGTATTTTTTCCACATTTTCGGCGATGATTTCGATTTCATCCAGCGAAAATGGCATCAGCGCAAAGTGCAGCACCGTATCCGAGCGAAGCTCGAAAACCAGCTCTTTCGACTCATAGCTGCCCTGGGCAGCTATCAGCTTGACAGGCCCGGCCTTCAGGCTGAGGCTGTAAAAGCCAAAGTTGTTGGTCAGGCTCCCCTGACCGGAATGGAGGTCGTAGACCTTGGCCGAGATAAGCTTTTCGCCATTGCGCTCGTCGGTCAGGTAGCCTGAGATGGTGTAGCGTTGGGCTTGTAGCGTTTGTTGAAAAAGGGCAAATAGGAAAAAAAGCAATAGTGCTTTCGGAAAGTAATTGGAAGGCATAAGCGGTTGAAATTAAAAATTTGCTTTGGAGACAATCGAGGAGTAGTTTTCCCTTACGTAAGCATGAATCCCACAGAATCCAAGATCGAAAAAGGCCGCAAATGGTTGCTTGTCCTGATTGTATTGGGGCTTGCCCTGCCGATAGGTCTGGGGCTATATTTTGCCTACTTATCCGCCCGTGAATTTATCCAGGACAACCGCTTTTTGAACCTTTGGGATTACTTCCTGTGGATTTCTGTGACTTTTCTTGCCATTTTTTTAGTTGGTTTTTGGATAGCCAGGAAGATGTATAAAGGAAAAGTATGGGCCCATTATTCATGGTGCCTTTCGGGGATTATACTGGGCTTGCTCTTTCTTTTTGGAGGATTTATGGATGCCTCAAACAATTGGGCTTTTGCCATTCCCGGATTTTATACCATGCTGATTGGCGTGTTGTCCTCCAGCCCGAAAAGTGTACAGCTCTATCTGGCATCGGTTCAGACCAGCAAAGTACAAGACATGATCGACCAAATAGGAAAAGACTAACGACTGTCCACTGCCCACTGCCCACTGCCCACTGCCCACTGCCCACTGCCCACTGCCCACTGCTAACTGCCCACTGCTAACTGCCCCTACCCCCCCGGCCTGCTATTCCACATCACACTGCCGATCTTCCATTCCCCTTCAATTCTGACAAGCTGAAAGCTGATCCTGCCCTGATCGATGACTTCACCTTTGGGTTTGTTGCGCGACTCGAAATGGCTCCATACATGGGCTATGCGGTAATACTGCTCAATCTGACGATGGGCATCCCGCTGAAAAAAGCCATGCTTTTTGATATAGGGTGTCATGTGCTCTGTAAACTCTTCCAGCGAACCCGGGTGGTAAATATTTTCGCCCTGCTTATTGATCCCCATTACCAGAAACTGCACGTTCGGTACACAAAGCGATTCCAGCAAATCCCAATTGACCTTTCCCCTGCCAGAAACGGCATGAAAATATTGGTCCAACAAGCTGTCAATTTCGACCTCATAGGCCTGCGCCTCGGGCCGCAGTTTGCCATCGTCCTCCACAAAAGGCCGAACAACTTCGGCATATTCTGCATTTGTTTTGCCCAAAACAGCTATCTCAGCAATGGAAATGCCCGCAGGCGCATCAAATAAAAAACGGATTTTCCGGATGTGAAAGAAAGTCTCCGGGAAAGCATAAACAGCTTTGCTTTCAGCCAGGCTGATCGGCCCCAAAGGCTGAGGCTGAAAATCCTTTTCACCATCAAACTGAAAAGCCATGCTAAAAGACAGCGGTCTTCCTTCCTTGCGCAATTCTATCATGAGCGCATACACATCCACTGGCGCTGAGAAGCTCAGCTCTACCGTATGCGGCCCGGCCATCTCTTCGGACAGCCAATAATCATAATTGATTTGATTGATCAGGTTGATGCCTCCATCAAAGAGGTTGGCTGCGCCATAGTAGCGATTGAGCGCGCCGCGGTCGCCATTGACGCTGCTGACACTTGCCGTCGCCAGGTCGGTGCGGGCGAGGTTGATCCATTCCTGAAAAGGCAGCTGCGCCATCAGGCAAAAGGGAAAAAGAAAAAACAGAAAAACGATGTTTTTAATGGATTTAGCCATATTTTTCATTCATATAGGTGACAGATTCTGCAATCAATGTTTTCAAAATCTCCCCATCTACATCTTCGAGTTTGTTGATGTACAGGCAGGATTTGCCGGTTTTGAATTTTCCCAATTGAGCCATCAATTCATCATACCGGCCAAAGCCGTTCATGATATAGAGAGTCAGGCTTTGTTTGCGGGGGGAAAAGCCCACTTTGAAAAAATCGCCTTCGCGTCCGCTTTCATATTTGTAATGATAATCTCCAAAACCAATGATGGCCCCGCCCCACATTTTGGGTTCCAGGCCTGTAATCTCCTTCATGATTTTGAGCAGCTGGAAGCTGTCTTCCTTGCGCTTCTCGTTTTCGAGAGAGTGGAGAAATGCCTCGACGGAGGCGTCGTTTTTTTTCGTTTTAAGGTCTGCCATAAGGGTTGATTTTATGCTAAAAGATACAAGCTAAGGTAGGCAAAATAGCCTTATTTGTCCATGGCGTCTATCACCAACTTCATCACAAGGCCAGCCAGGGTGATAGTTTTTGGTCACACTGAAATGCTTTCCTGAGCCGGGAGGGAGAGGCAATAAAAAAAGGAGAAACGAAATGAATCGAATCTCCCTGTTTTGTAATAGAAAAAAGCTTTGCATAGGTTCATTTTTTAGAAAAATACCCTATCCAAACTTACAAGTTCTATTTCTTTTTGGATTTTGTTTTGCCTGCGGTTTTTTTCGCACTCAATTTGGCTTTTTTGGCTGCTTTCTTTTCCGCTTTAGCTGCCTCTTTCGCTTTTTTCTTTTCTGCTTTAGCCGCTTTATTCGCAATTTTTTTGGCTTTCTTAGCCTTTTTCAATTTTTTCTTTTTGGCTTTGATAGCTGCTTTTTTCTCTTTTTTCTTGCTGTCTTTCTTTTTGCCGTCTTTTTTCTTTTTGGACATAATGGACGTTTTTAAAGGTTGATTTTTTCGATTTGATGTTCCAAATGTAAGCTTAGCTTAACGCAATCACCAATTTTAGTCAGGAAATCAGGCTTTCATGCGGATTCCCAACTTCCCGCCCAGCCACGAGGCTGGGATATAGACCAGCAAACTGCTGACCCAAAACCAGGCTGGATGCGGCAACATGAAGAGGTTCATCAGCCCAAATGCCATCAGGATGGCACCTGTGATAAGCGCTGCGCGCAGGCGCTTTTCAGGCAGTTTTTCGAACCAGGCGGCGGCAAAGCCGCCGGCAAATGCCCCCAGTAAATAGCCGAGCAGCACCCCCAAAAACATCCCCGCGGAAGCCTGCTCCCGCATAAATGTCTCTATCGCTGCTGTATCCGTGCGATCTATCTCTGCCGGTAGGGGATGGATCAGCCCGCTGATGCCTTCTGCAAGGACGATCACAATAAAACCGGCCAGCAGGCCCAGGGCTATAGCAAGAAATCGGTAACGCATAATGCTAAATAGTTAGTGAACAGCAATGATCGGAATCCTTAAGGTTTCTGTCAACTGCTCTGTGATGCTGGGGTGCAGCAGGTTTTCAAAAAAGGAATGTTGATTGGGCGAAAGCAGGACGGCATCGGCCTCCAGCTCGGCGATGATATCGGCAAGGCGCCCGACTATGTCTTTGCTGCCTTTGGCGCGGATGTGTACATAGCTGAGCTCTGCCTGCAGTTTTTCTCTTAGCCGCTGTAGCTGCGGGCTGAGGGTATTGCTTTCCTGCGCTGAGGCCGCAGCATAAAACAAAATGCGCAACGGCAAAAAGGGCACTTCTTTAGGGATGGTCATGACGGGACAGGGCGCATCGCGCATGATGCGCAAGGCCACACTGCCAAAAATGCGGTCAGAAAAGCCGCCATCGCCTTTGGAGCCCATGATGATCAGCTCAGCCTCCAGCTGCTCGCAGGTTTCCAGTATCATCTCCCCGGCGAAGCCGGAGGTGAAGACAGGCTCTATGCTCAGCTTTTGGAAGCCGATGCTATCGGCTTGCGCCTGATAAAATTGAAACTTTTCGTAAGTCTCTTCTTTTCTGATGCTGTGCAGGTCTTCCAGCACATCTACAGGCGCCAGGCGCGCCTCGGCTTCACTGTAATGATAAACATGCAAAACCATGATAGAGGCATCATAATGCTTCGCAAAGGACAGCGCATAGCTAAAAGCATGGTTAGCCATGGGCGAAAAATCTGTTGGAAAAAGGACCTTTTGCATGAAAATGATTTTCGTAAAAGTGGGCCTATTTAGCTGAAATTTCAAAAAATCCTCTTGGCCTTAGTGACCTGGCTCTTTTTTTTTACTCTAAACGATGTATTCCAACCAAATTTTAGAAAAATTATGTCACTACTCGAATCACTCACACAACAATTAGGAGGTGAAAACCTTTCAGCTCTCAGCAAGCAGCTGGGTCTGAATGAGAACCAAACCTCTTCTGCAATCTCTGCCGCTCTTCCGATGATGATCCAGGCTATGAACCGCAATACAAGCTCTGAAGAAGGTGCCGCCTCATTGGCAGGTGCATTGGAAAGAGACCATGATGGCGGTATTTTAGATAACCTGGGAGGTTTCTTCTCTCAGCAGGATAATGGCGCAGGCCCAGGTATCCTGAATCACCTTTTTGGTGGAAAAAGAAATATGGTAGAGCAAGGTGTCAGCCAGATGTCTGGCATCAACTCACAGCAAGCCGGCGGCTTGTTGGAAAACCTGGCTCCTGTCCTTATGGGATTTTTGGGCCAGCAAAAACGTCAACAAGGACTTGATATAGGGGGCATTGCTTCATTGATAGGGGGTTTTACAGGGCAGGCATCACAGAGCGGCGGAAATTCTTCGGCTGCCATGAGTTTGCTCAATGGGATTTTGGACAAAGATGGAGACGGAAGTATGCTGGACGATATCGGCGGCATGCTCGGCGGGCTTTTTGGAGGCCGTCGCTAGGACAACTTACGGAAGGGAAGGTAATTTTTTTCTGAAAAAGGCACCAAAATCTAAGGGTTGGTGCCTTTTTTTTATTGTACATCTACCAGCTCGATGTCAAAGATCAGGACAGAACTCGGAGGGATTTTTCCCACTTGCCTTTCCTGATAGCCCATATTGCAGGGAACAAATAGCTTGCCTTTTCCGCCCTCTTTGAATAAGGGAATGCCAACCCGCCAGCCTTCAACCACACCCGCCAGGGAAAATTTTCTGGCAGCGCCATTGGAGTCGTCAAAGACGGTGGTGTCTTTGTCCGTCAGGTAGCCTTTGTAAATAACAGACACAGTAGAAGTCTCGGTCGGGCGAATTCTGCTGCCTGGCTCTTCTATGATGTAGTAAAGCCCGGATTCGTGCTTTTCTGCCACCATATTGTTGTCAGTAAGGTATTGGAGAATCTCGGACTCCTGTGTGTCATAGTCACAGGGCTTCAGGTCCTCGCAGGCTACAGCCAGTAGCGCAAGCAGGGAAAGAATTACAAAAAAACGATTCATCATAATCAGGTTTTATTGAGGAAAATAAAAAAGTGTTTTTGGTAACTTGGACAAAAATACGGCTTCATGAGCACAACTAATAAAGATAAAATACTTCCGGTATTGCCCTCGGTTCACTGGTTTTTGAAAGGTGCGCCTCCCATGCGCGCCAATCCCCCCCTCCACTTGCTGGAAAGCCACCGTAAATATGGCAGCATTTTCGACATTCATGTTCCTTTTCGCACCTACATCAGCAGTTGGGAACCCGAGCACATCAAGCATATACTTGTCACCAACAACCGGAACTATATCAAAGATCCCGCAACCCGCAAGCTTTCGCTTTTGCTCGGTAATGGTCTCCTAACGAGCGAAGGAGACTTCTGGCGGCGTCAGCGACGCATTTCGCAACCTGCTTTTCACAAAAAAAGGATCGAAATGATGACGGAGCGCATGCTGAGCGAAACAGAGGCTATGCTGGAAAAATGGGGCCGGAAGCCTCCGGGAGAAGTCTTTGATCTTTCGGATGAAATGACCGTGCTCACTTCGAATATAGCTGCCAAAAGCCTTTTTGGCGCTGATCTTGACAACAATCTGGAGATTGGAAAAGCCCTGCTTGTTTCCATGCGCTTCATTACTGCCAGCTTTCGCAAAATATTCAAGCTGCCGCTTTGGTTGCCTACAGCCACCAACCGCAAGTTCAGGCAGGCATATAAAATCCTGGATGACAGCATCCAGGCCATCATCACCCAAAGGCGCAAAGGCGCCGCCGAAGAGGCCGATGACCTGCTTGCGATGCTCATGGAAGCACGGGATGAGGAAAGCGGTGAAGGCATGACCGACAAGCAATTGCGGGATGAGCTGATCACGCTTTTTTCGGCAGGGCATGAGACCTCTGCCAATGGCCTGAACTGGACTTTTTATATGCTGGATAAGCACCCGGAGGTAGCGCAAAAAGTGCTGACAGAAATACAGGAAGTAATCGGAGGCAGGCGGCCTGAGCCTGCGGATCTGATGCGGCTGACCTACACCCGGCAGGTGCTGATGGAGGTGATGCGGCTATACCCGCCCGCCTGGGCGGTGGGGAGAGAACCCCTCGAAGAGGATGAAATCGATGGCTACCTGATCCCGAAGGGAACGGCTTTTCTCATAGCACCTTATGTGGTGCACAGAAATCCGGCCTTTTGGCCGGAGCCGGAGAGATTTGATCCCGACCGCTTTGAAGCGGAGAAGGTGAAAGAGCGACATAAGTTCGCTTATATGCCTTTTGGGGGAGGGCCTCGCCTGTGTATCGGCAAGGATTTTGCCATCATGGAAATGCTGGCAGTACTGGCTCTGGTCCTGGACAAATACGAGGTAAAGCTGGAAGCAACTCATCCCATAGAACTGGAGCCTCTGATAACCTTAAGGCCCCTTCATGGCATCAGGGTGCAGCTTCATCCTCGGGAGTAGCGGGCGGGTCTTCGGGCGCTGGTGGTACCGAAAACAGCAGCCTATACATATGAGGCATCATTTTCCATGCGCCCCAAACGACCAGAAAACCCAGTGCAACGCCCAATGCGATGCCGATGATCATGCCCCAGGGACTGCCTGCTTGTTCTTCCATATTGTTTGCGTTCGAATGTAACTCAAAGATAGGAAGATTTGCCTAAAAAGAGATTTTTCGTAATATGCTATTCCATTAACCTAAGCCTATCCATAGCACATGACAACAAAAAGAAGACAATTTCTCAAAACATTTGCCACGCTTTCAGGCGGAGCGCTTCTGTCACCCTGGCTGCAACCGCTGGGAGCCCAAACCTCCAGCCGCCTTGCAGCTTATGAGCATTTTTCGCCAGAAGACTTAGCCACAAATGAAGAATTTTGGGGAATTGTGCGGCAGGCATTCAGCTCGTCCCCCAATATAATCAACCTCAACAGCGGAGGCGTCAGCCCCCATCCCCGGCAGGTACAGGAGGCCGTGACGGCCTATAATCGCCATGCCAATGAGGTGCCCGCCTATTATATGTGGCGGGAGATGGGGCGACAGCGCATCCACATGATCGAAAAGCTGGCCGCTCTGGCCGGGACTACCGATGAGGAAATAGCGCTGGTGCGCAATACCACAGAAGCGATCAATACCGTCCTGCTGGGCATGGACTGGCAAAAAGGCGATGAAATCGTCACCTCAGACCAGGTCTACCCCGCCATGGAGCATGCGCTCCTGCAGTTGGAAAACCGCCACGGGATACGGGTAGTCAAGCTTCCGCTTCCGGTACCCGCCTCCGATCAGGCTAGCCTGATCGCGCCTTTTGAAAAGGCCATCAGCCGCAAGACGCGGCTCGTCCTGATCTGCCATGTGATCAATCTCTCCGGGCAGATCATGCCCGTGAAGGAAGTGGCGGAAATCGCGCATCAGCGCGGGGCGGAAGTGCTGGTAGACGGAGCGCATAGCTTTGCACATATTGATTTTAAGATCCCTGAGCTGGGCGTGGATTATTTTGCCAGCAGCCTGCACAAATGGCTATGTGCGCCTTTTGGGACAGGTCTTTTGTATGTCAAAAAGGAAAAAATACCCCAAATATGGCCCCTCTACGCCGCGCCCCATGGGCAGGAAGATTCTATCAGGAAGTTCGAGCATCTCGGCACCCGCTCGGTGCCGATAGAACTGGCGGTAAGCCATGCCATAGACTTTCATAAGTGGATAGGGGCGGAGCGCAAGCAGGCAAGGTTGCATCACCTCAAAAACCTCTGGGCAGAAAAAGCACAGGAACTGCCGCGCATTTTTCTTTCCACCAACCTCGCTCCCGACCATTCCTGCGCTATCGCCAATTTTTCCATAGAAGGTGAGGACATGACAAAAATGGGCAATACTTTTCTCAGAGAACATTCTCTCTACACCACAGTCACCAACCACAAGGATGTAAAAGGCATCAGGATTTCTCCCAATGTATTTACCCTTGCAGAAGAAATGGAATATTTGCTGGAGGTGATAGAGAAGTATGCAAAGTAGGCATGAATCGTCATATCTGCGACCTTCATCTCCCCAATATTTTGTTACTTGCGCCCCGATGAAACAATCGGTCAAGAAAATATATGTAGTCATTCCGGCATTCAATGAGGAGGAGTCCATTCCCAAAGTAGTGGGGGATATTCCCGCAGGACTTGTGGAAGAGGTGGTGGTCGTGAGCAATGGCTCCACGGATCGCACCGAGGAAAAAGCGCGGGCAGCAGGAGCGACTGTATTATGTGAAGATCGCAAGGGCTATGGGGCTGCCTGTCTGAAAGGCCTGGCATATTTGGCAGAAAAAAAAGGGGCAGATCGCCCGGATATAGTGGTATTTGTCGATGGGGATTATTCAGACTATCCGGAGGAGATGCCTTTGTTGTTGAAACCTATTATAGAAGATGGCTTTGATTTGGTAATTGGTTCAAGGGATTTGGGAGAACGGGAAAAAGGGGCGATGCAGCCTCAGCAAATTTTCGGCAATTGGTTGGCAACGACTTTGATTCGTTGGCTCTACGGTGTCCGTTTCACGGATTTGGGGCCCTTTCGGGCAGTTAGCTATGACAAACTGCTGGAAATCAATATGCAGGACACCAATTTTGGGTGGACGGTAGAGATGCAGGTAAAAGCTGCAAAGCTCCGAATGGCATGTACGGAAGTAGCAGTAAATTACCGTCGCCGGATAGGGGTATCCAAAGTGACAGGCACTATCAGGGGGTCTATCATGGCGGGTTACAAAATCCTATGGACGATCTTCAAATTACTTTAACACGGACTTGATTTTACAACGGATAAAAGGTGTATATTTGCAGCCTGAAAGCCAGGCGATTGCAAAAAAATAAAGTGCTCACACATGTTGATTTTGATTTTTCAATACCTGGTGGTAGGTATTTACTTGGTTTGCCTCTTGCTGATTGTTTTATATAGCATCGGTCAGCTCCATCTGGTTTTTACCTTTTACAAACATCGCAAAAACTATATTCCTGAGCCTCCATTAACTGGAGACAAAGGACTCCCATTTGTCACGATTCAGCTTCCTATATACAATGAATTGTATGTAGTAGACCGCCTGCTGGAGGCGACTGCCGGGCAAGACTATCCCAAAGATAGTTTTGAGATCCAGGTGCTGGATGATTCGGATGATGAGACAGTGGAGATGATCGCCCAAAAAGTAGCGGAGCTACAGGCAAGAGGAATCCAGATCCATCATGTACGCCGCCCCGAGCGCACAGGCTACAAGGCTGGCGCCCTGGGCTATGGCCTGGACTTCGCCAAAGGCGAGTATATCGCCATCTTTGACGCGGACTTTTTGCCGCGCCCCAACTACCTGCGGTCTGCCATGGCGCAGTTTATTTCCGATGATATCGGCGTGGTGCAGGCTCGTTGGGAGCATATCAACCAGCATTACTCTCTCTTCACAGAGATTCAGGCTTTTCACCTCGATGCGCACTTCACCATCGAGCAATTTGGTCGCTGCGCTGGCGGCTATTACCTCAATTTCAATGGCACTGCCGGTGTCTGGCGCAAAGAAACCATTTACGACGCAGGCGGCTGGCATGCAGATACGCTGACTGAGGACCTCGACCTGAGCTACCGCGCTCAGATGAAGGGGTGGAAGTTTCGCTATGTAGATGAAATCGGCGCGCCGGCAGAATTGCCGGCTGAGATGGGCGCTATCAAAAGCCAGCAATATCGCTGGATGAAAGGCGGGGCCGAGGTCGCCCGCAAGATGCTGCGCAAAGTCTGGAAATCTGACGCCCCTCTGGGGCGTAAGCTGCATGCTACCATGCACCTGATGAGCAGCTCGGTCTTTACCGTTGTATTGATACTCGGGGCCTGTAGCGTGCCTTTGCTCTATGTCAAGCATAGTTTGCTGGAAGGCCAAATGGGCTTGCTGGTATTTCCTATCGCTCTGCTGATCGCAGCTTTTATCATCCTGGCGATCTTCTATCTCGCTACCATGCTCAATCGCGAAAAGAGCCTGGGCGCTTCGCTCAAGCGACTTTTTCTGCATTATATCCCTTTTCTGGCCCTCTCCATGGGCCTTTCGCTCCATAACTCCATTGCCGTTATCCAGGGGTTTAGGGGCAAAAAGACACCTTTTATCCGTACGCCCAAGTTCAATATCATCGCCAAAGGGGATAAGTGGAAAAGCGTTGATTACCGGAGCAGGAAGGTAAAACCCAGTGTGTATGGCGAATTGCTCATGGCACTTTACTTTTGCGGAGGCATTTGTCTCGCTTTGTATTTTAACGATATGGCCATCCTGCCTTTTCTCATCATGCAATGTGTCGGCTTTGGGGTAATTGGATTTTTTAGCTTTAAACATGCGATGAGCAAGTGAGGAAGGTAGTATTCTTCCTTTCAGCCCTCCTTTATTTTCTCCTTCTATTCGAAACTCCCCGAGAAAATTTCTGGCAGACCAGTCTGCTCTGGGGATTACTATTTATAGGGTATTTTTGGGTTTTAAGGTATTTTTTTCTGGAAAGAAAAATCAAGTATACCTGCCTACTGCCCACTGCCAACTGGAAACTCGCCCTCCTCGCTGCTGTAGCTTTTCGCATCATAGCCTGGCTGGCTTTGCCGGAATTGTCGGATGACTACTTCCGCTTTTTGTGGGACGGACAATTGCTGGCGCATGGAGACAATCCTTTCAGCAGACTGCCTTCGGCATATACCGCCGCCGAATATGCAGGCCTGGGCCTCAGTCAGACGCTATTTGAGGGACTCAACTCGCCGGATTACCACAGCATCTATCCCCCTGTCTGTCAGGGTGTTTTTTACCTGGCGGCAAGCATTTTCCCAGACAATATCTATGCTTCCGTTTTGCTGATGAAAGGCATTTTCTTCCTCGCAGAAGTGGGCAGCATTTTCCTCATCATCCAATTGCTCAGGCATTGGAAGCAAGACATCAACAAGGTTTTTCTCTACGCCCTCAATCCACTTGTCATCGTAGAGCTGGTCGGCAATTTGCACTTTGAGTGCCTGATGATTTTCTTTTTGCTTCTCAGCCTGTGGCTGCTGCTGAAAGTCAACTGGCAGTTTTCTGCCATCGCTTTTGGGCTGGCTGTCAGCAGCAAACTGATCCCGCTGATGTTCCTGCCTTTGCTGATACGGCGGATTGGGTTTTGGCAGACGATGGCCTATGGCAGCATCGTGATGCTCATCCTGCTGCTGGGATTTTTACCCATCTTTGATGTCGAGACCTTCCTGCATTTGCTGGAAAGTGTACAATTGTACTTTCAGCAATTTGAGTTTAATGCAGGCATCTACTACCTGCTCAGGGCCGTGGGCAAATGGCTGACAGGCTATAACCTGATTTTATATTTAGGGCCTGCTCTGTCTCTGCTCAGTTTTGCCGGAATCATGTGGATCGCTTTTCGCAGAAAAAAAGTGACAGTCGATTCGCTCCCCCTCAGCATGCTGGCCGTTTTGCTGCTGTACCTGCTGCTTGCGACCACCGTTCATCCCTGGTATGTGATCCCATTGGTCGCGCTGGCTACTTTTTGTGATTTCAGGTTTCCCTACATTTGGAGCGCATTGCTTATCCTGACCT
Source organism: Bacteroidia bacterium (assembly GCA_030430205.1). Taxonomy (GTDB): domain Bacteria; phylum Bacteroidota; class Bacteroidia; order J057; family J057; genus JAUIGE01. The sequence continues at coordinate 20,221 of JAUIGE010000002.1, forward strand.
ATGCGACTTATCAGACCGCTGCCTATGAAGAGAATATGTACCTGATGGCGTTGGAATATGCAGCGCTTTTTGCGTTATTATATCTTGAAAGAGGGAAGTGGAAGTTGTTGTATCGATAAGGAAAAAGGAGAAAAAAAAACTAAATGCTACCTAAACCGTTATGCACGGTGTTAGCTTAATTTCTGTCTGAAAAGTGCTTTCTACATGTCTACAAAAACACTTAGTTGTCCGGCCCTTGTCCTTTGTCCCCAAAAATCAAAAGAAGCCCTGGTCGTCTCTTCCGACCATCGGACTTTTTCTGCTATCGCTGAGGTTCCCTGGTCCGAGCTTTGGTCGCTCATTCCCCCTAACCGCTTGTTATTGCGTTATGACTACCTGAGAGCCATAGAGCAGGCCAATCCGGACATGGACTTTCGCTATGTGATTTTGTACAAAAACAACAAAGCCGCAGGCTTTATCTATTTTCAAATCCTCCCACTGGAGTGGGATCGGCTGCAGGCTTACAGCAGCAACAGTTCCAACAAATTTGTCAATTGGCTGGGCCAGCACCTCGCCCGGCGCATATTGCGCAAGGATGCTTCCCTGCTTATCTGCGGCAACGCCTTTATCTCTGGAGATTATGGTTTTCACTATGAAAACATGACGCGCATAGAAGCCTTGAAAAGGCTTATGAATGTAGCGGAAAACATCCGCTCCAATGAGAAAAACATCACAGGTATTTTGCTCAAAGACCTCGAGCTGGAAGACGATTTGATCCTCAGTCCCTTTGCCTATAACCGCTTTTCTGCCGACCCCAATATGGTCCTGCAGATTTCTCCTTCATGGAAAAATATATCGGATTATACCGCTGCCATGAGCAGCAAATACCGCCAAAGAGCAAAGTCTGCCTACAAAAAAAGCGCAAAGCTGGAAGTCCGCGAATTGGACGTGGAAGGCTTGAAAACATACCAGGAAGAAACGATGCTGCTTTTTGAGCAGATGATACAGGAGGAGACTTTCAACCTGAAAAACATTTCGCCTGACTATTTCATTAAGCTAAAGGCTGAGTTGGGGAAAGAGTTGCGGGTGCGGGCATATTTTCTGGAAGGGAAAATGCTGTCATTTTTTACTTCCCTGACGCATGGAAGGCGCATGGAAGCCCACTATGTAGGCTTTGATCTGGCTTCTAACAGAGAGCTGAAACTCTATCAGCGCATGCTGTATGACCTGGTAGAAATTGCAATCGCGCAGGAAGCGCGGGAGCTTTCTTTTGGCAGGACAGCTCTTGAGATCAAGAGCTGCTTAGGGGCGCAGCCCGAGGAGTTGAGCCTTTTTCTCAAAGTTTCCAACCCCTTTGTCAACAAATTGGTGGGTCCCAATATCCGCAAGATCGCGCCAGAAGCCTGGCAGCAGCGAAATCCTTTCAAAGAGGATTATGAGCCTGCGATTTCCTCAAAAAAACACTCCCTGCAACGGGGTTCGTAGGACTCCTTTTCTCCGAGCATCACCTGGCTTTCGCCGGCTTTCAATCTATAGGAATAGTTGGCCAGTCGGCCGCAGCGCTGGCAGATGGCGTGCACCTTGGTGACAAACTCAGCCCGCGCCAGCAGGCGGGGCATAGGGCCAAAAGGCTCTCCCATATAATCCATATCGAGGCCCGCCACGATCACCCTGCAACCTTTGTTGCAGAGGCTGCGCACCACATCTACGATGCCTGCATCAAAAAACTGAGCTTCATCTACGCCCACCACCTGGGTGCCGGCGGAGAGCAGCAGGATCTGCTGGGAGGAGGAGACAGGCGTGGAAGGGATAGCCCGGCTATCATGTGAGACGATTTTGTCCTCGCTGTAGCGCGTATCCATCTGCGGTTTGAAGATCATTACCTTCTGGTTGGCGATCTGTGCCCGCCGCAGGCGGCGGATGAGTTCTTCCGTTTTCCCCGAAAACATGCCGCCACAAATCACCTCCAGCCAGCCCATCTGGTGATCGGGAGAATTCCTTTTTATAAACATCGCCTTATCGTGCTCCATTTGCTTCTTTTTCAATAAGCCACGAAATTCCTTGAAATGCAGGAACTTTGCAAGCGGGCCCCGGAGTTTAATCCAATCAAAAATTTGTATATTTTTGAGCCATGCCTGGTATTGTCCTTCACAGCAACACCTCCACGACACACGCCACAAATTTAGCTGAAAGCCTCTCTTTTCAGGCCATTGAACTGCCTTATGGGCAGCCGTCATTTCCTGATCTCCAAAATACAGACATCGCAGTCCTCATACTGGAGCCCAATTTTTTGAAAAAAGAAATTGAAAACGATCCTTTTTTGGATGAAATTCTTTCCAAAAGCCTGGAAGAGGACTTCCATTTGGTGCCTGTTTTACTTGCCGAATGCGCATGGGAAGAGTCCATCTATAGCGGCCTGGCTTTTTTGCCCGCCGACAAAGTGCCTGTGCTTTCTCATACAGATGTGGGGAAACATCTGCGTGTGATGGAGGCATTTTCCCGCCAAATCAAAGAGATAGAGCATAATATGTATCTCAAAAAGGAGAAACCCCATGCCTACCTCCGCCACCAAAAAAAGCTCGCTAAAAAGGAAAAAGGCTCAAGCTTTTGGGTCGTAGCGACCAGACTGGGCTGGAAACTGTTGCCACCCGGAGTCAGGTGGCTCGTCCGAATCGGCCTCGGCGGCATAGTTGCCGCGATCACTTACCTCCTTTTTGGCTAAATAAATTTCAGCAAAAGCTTACGGCTCTGCTACAAAATAGCTAATTTCGCGCCCTTAAAGAGTGGACGCAGATCACACTGATTGTTATGATTAACACAGTATTTTCAGCATGCTGTATCATAAAAATCTGCATTAACAGCGTCCCCTCCAACTTCCAAAACGAAGAACGAAAAACGAAAAAACGAAACATGCTACGATCACATACCTGTGGAGAATTACGCCCTGCTCATATCGGACAAGAAGTCACCCTTTGCGGGTGGGTACAAAAAACCCGCGATTTAGGATATATACTGTTTTTGGACTTGCGTGACCGCTATGGCATCACCCAGGTTTCCATCAAGTCAGATGAGCAGGCAGATTTGTATGAAAAAGCACAAGATGTGGGGCGGGAGTATGTGCTGGAAGTAAAAGGAAAAGTGGTGGAGCGCGAAAGCAAAAACGACAAAATGCCGACAGGCCATATAGAGATCATCCCTGATTCTATCCGGGTACTGAATGAAGCGAAGCTTCCTCCTTTCAAAATCGAAGATGAGACAGACGGAGGCGAAGAGCTGCGCATGGAGTATCGCTATCTCGATATTCGCCGGCCCAAAGTGGCCCGCAACCTGATGATTCGCGCCAAAATGATGAGCGCTATCCGCTCCTATCTCGATGGTCAGAGCTTTGTGGAAGTCGAAACGCCTTTCCTCATCAAGTCTACACCGGAAGGTGCGCGTGACTTCATCGTGCCTTCGCGCCTGCATCACGGCACTTTTTACGCTTTGCCGCAGTCTCCGCAGATCCTGAAGCAATTGCTCATGGTAGCGGGCATGGACCGCTACTACCAGATCGTGAAATGCTTTCGCGATGAGGACTTCCGCGGAGACCGCCAGCCGGAATTTACGCAGGTAGACTGCGAGATGTCTTTTGTCAATCAGGATGACATCTTCAGCATGTTTGAAGGCATGACAAAGCATGTCTTCAAGCAGGTAATCGGCTATGATCTACCCGATTTTGATCGGCTCAGATATGCAGACGCCATGCGTCTCTATGGCAGCGATAAGCCTGACCGCCGCTTCGGCGCGGAGATCGTTGAACTCAACGAAGTACTCGGAGGCACCGACTTCAGCGTCTTCAACAGCATCATCGAAAGCGATGGCCTCATCGCAGGCATCGTTTGTAAGGGCTGTGCGGGCTACAGCCGCAAGCAAACAGACAAACTCATCAATTGGGTCAAAGACCCGCAGATCGGCGGTACGGGCCTTGTATTTATCAAATACAATGAAGACGGCACCTACAAATCCTCTGTAGATAAATTTTATAGCGAGGAGCATCTGGCGCGCATCTGCGCACATGCCGGCGCACAGCCAGGTGACATGATCCTGGTGGTAGCTGACAAGCTCAAAGGCAAAACCCGCAAAGTGCTCGGCAAGCTTCGCCTGCACATGGCACAGGAAGAAGGCTGGATCAACAAAAACGACTGGTCCGTTTTCTGGGTGGTTGACTTCCCGCTCTTCGAAGAAGACGAAGAAACCGGCAAGCTGACCTTTGCGCACCACCCCTTCTGTATGCCTCGTGAAGGGGACGTCGATTACCTTGAAAGCGACCCGCAGCGCGTGATCGCCCAAAGCTATGACCTCGTCATGAACGGCAACGAGATCGTCTCGGGCTCCATTCGTATCCACGACCGCAAGGTCCAGGGGAAGATATTTGACATCCTCGGTCTCTCCGAGGAGGAGAAAGAAGCCAAATTTGGCTTCATGTTGCGTGCCTTCGAATACGGCGCGCCGCCACACGGAGGCTGTGCATTTGGCCTCGACCGCTGGGCGATGTTGCTGGCTGGCGAAAACAGCATAAGGGATGTCATCCCTTTCCCTAAGACGGCCGGTGGCCGTGACCTGATGATGGACGCGCCGGCAGGCGTGGCAGGAGAGGCGTTGACGGATCTGGGGATCCGACTTGTTGAAGGGAAGAAGTAGGAAAATTTCATAACTTGCCCATTATGAAAACCGCAATCTTTTCCCTCCTTGCTCTTTGTTTGCTCCTTTCAGCATGCGAAGGCTTTTTCGGCAAAAAAACAGACTCCACTTTTCTGGATGTGCCGGTCTATGACCAACGTCAGGTGGCCTATGTGCCTATTCAGCCTGTGATAGACGATTTGGTGCGTCCGGTGGACGTGATTGCGGGTTGGGATGAGTTGATCTATGTGGCTGATGGAGGGACAGAGGAAATCATTTCCTACGATCAGGCAGGCAATGAGCTAGGGAGATTTACGGTACCAGGACTGCATGCGATCGCTCAGGATCGCCGCCTGGACATACTCGCGCTGGGCCGCAAGGACACCAATATCAACGGTACGGATTTTTCCCTGCCTGCCATATACCGTATTGATTTAAACAAAAATGGCGATTATGGTCTGCAAAATGCTTTTATCAAACGGACCATCGTTCATCCTTTTTACTATAAATCCAGTACGCCCAGTGGCAATGAGGTCCAATCCCGCTTCGGCGGGATAGATGTGAGGGCGGATAACCGCTACTATGTCAGCCGAAATGGCCCATCCAATTCTACCACCCAATTTGGGGGGCCTGATGATGCGGTTTTGCTTTTTGACGATAAGGATGTGTATATCACACCGGTGGTAGTGAGCACCTCTATTGGGTTGTTTAACAACTATTTTCAAAAACCTCAGGGCATAGCGACCTTTGCCAAGCCGCCCCAATCTCCTGCTGTCAACAGGGATGGTGGGTTTCTTTTTACCTCTACCTCTCCGGTAGCCGCGCTGAAAGTCCAGTGGATAGATTTTATCTCTACCGACTTTGGCGCCAGCTACGAAGCCCGCCAGCTCAATGCCGGCGATACCAGCAAAGCCAGTGGCTTTTTGTATGAAGCGGGACGCTTTGACAGTCCCCTCGACATCACCATCGCTGGCGATGGTAGCAACTACATCTTTGTGGTCGATGCGGAGAAAGATTCTCTTTATCAATTTAATGGCCTCGGTTACGAGGGCGTGAATCCGCCTGCGGGTGCCAAATCCAATAAGGCGATTCTTGCCTCCTTTGGAGGCACAGGTGAGGGACTCAGCCAGTTTAGAGAGCCAAGTGGCGTAGCCTATTTGCGGGAGATCGTATATGTGGCTGATGCCGGAAATGGCCGCCTGCTTCGCTTCAAACTGACCACAGACTTCGATTAAATTTTGTAACTTCAGCTTATGCCTGTAGTTGGCAGTAAGCAGTTGGCAGTAAGCAGTAAGCAGTTGGCAGTTGGCAGTAAGCAGTTGTTTACTGAACTACTCACTTATGTAGGGAACTCTGCATAAGGGAGAAGGTAAATTAAAGATATATTAGCCATAAAGCTGAAGTTATGACAAGATTGATTGTAGCATTCCTTATGCTGGGGGCATGGAGCTTTTCTTCCCTGGTTGCCCAAACTTCCAAAGGCTTTCACATAAAAAACTCTTATGTGAACTCAGTGAGGATTCCTATTGAGGTCTTCAATAACCTGATTTTGGTTCAAGTACAGGTCAACAACTCTTTTCCCATGTATTTCATCGTGGATACGGGGGTAAAAACAACTTTACTGACAGAGCCCATTATCCTTGCCCTGGTTAATATGCAACCGATGACGCCCATCAAAGTGCGCGGGCTGGGGGCTGGTGAACTGATAGAAGCAGATCTTGCAAGAGGCTTGCGGATGGAGCTGCCCAATGGCATAGTAGGAGATAATATGCGGATGATCGTCTTGCCCGAAAACGCGGTGAATTATTCCGCCATGTTTGGCAGACCAGTGGTGGGGATTTTGGGCGCAGATTTATTCAAAAATTTTGTGGTTGAGGTCAATTATTTTCGGGGATACATCCGCCTCACGCGCCCGGAAAAATTCAAGCCCAAGAAAAAAGATGTCATGTTTCCCATTGAAATGAGGAAGTCCAAGCCTTACCTGAAAGCTACTCTTATAGGAGAAGCACAAGATACTTTGACAACATATTGGCTGTTGGATACAGGTTCCAGCCAGGCGGTATCTGTATTTAACGACAAGCTGCAAGTTCCCGAAAAATCCCTGGATGCCTTTATCGGTCAGGGGATCAGTGGGAGTATGTTTGGGAAAATCGGCCGTATGAAAGACTTGAATATAGGCCCTTTTTCTTTTGAAAATTTAGTTGTCAGTTTTCCGGATTCTACCTATTTGCGTTGGGTGAAAAAAGGGCAGGATCATTATTCCAATATCGGTTCAGGTGTTTTGTCGCGCTTGTCTGTCACTTTTGATTACCAAAATGAGCGGATTTATCTGCGCAAAAACCCCCACTATAAACGCACTTTTGACTACAATACCTGTGGATTGGAGACTGTTGCAGTGGGAGCGCTGTATGACAGCTACATCATTTCCTATGTCAGGCCCAACTCACCGGCTGAAGAAGCCGGTGTCAAGGTAGGAGACCAACTCCTCAGTATCAATGGCTATGAAGTGAACGGCCTTGACGTGGGCGAAGTCAATGCCCGCCTCAACCGGCGGGAAGGCCATCGGCTCTGTATTCGCCTTGCACGCAAGGGCGAAAGGTTTAAAGCCTGCTTTACCCTGCAATCCGGGATTTGAGCTGATTTTCAGGTTCACACCGCAATCATGCAACCTCAGGGAGATTTATTTCTTCTTCTGAAGGAGGAAAGCGTATTTCCGGTGTTTTTAAACCACATTAGCTCATCCCATTATGTTCAGAAATTTTTTCACTGTTGCCCTGCGAAATTTATGGAAACATAAATTTTACTCTATTATCAACATCAGTGGCCTGGCTGTAGGCCTGAGTTGTTGTCTGCTCATCCTGCTTTTTGTGATGGATGATCTGTCCTACGACAAACATCATGAAAAATCAAACCGCACTTTTCGTGTCTATGCAGACTTAAAGTTTGGCGAAATGGACGGCAAGATGAGTTACCTGCCAGCGCCGCTGGCGGCGACACTTACCCGGGATTTTCCCGAGGTGAAAATCGCAGCCCGATTGCGGCAGCGAGGAGGATACCTCGTCAGAAAAATAGAAGAAAAAGACAACATACAGGAAGAAAACTTCATCATGGCTGATGCGGACTTTTTCCGCATTTTTGATTTTTCCATCCTCAGCGGAGAGCCAGCCGAAGGATTGAAAGAGCCAAATACCATGGTGGTCAGCAAGCGGGTAGCGGAAAAGTATTTTCCGGCTGAGCCTGCCGTAGGCAAGAGCCTGATGCTGGACAACCGCTGGGAATACCGCATCGTCGCTGTGGTAGACCATGAGCCGACGAAGAGTGAATTCGAATACGACTTTTACCTTTCTATGGAAGGGTTGGAGGAAGCCAAAAATCCCATTTGGCTGAGCCATAATTTTCATACCTTTTTTGTTTTGGACGAAAAGGCGGATGCGGCAGCCCTGGAGGCGAAATTTCCAGCTATGCTGGAGCAGTATGCGGGCCCGCAAGTGAAGCAGTTTTTGGGAAAAAACCTGGAAGAATGGGCCGGAGACGGCAACCGATTGGGCTATTATATCCAACCGCTTCAGGACATCCGGCTTTATTCTGCGGATATAGATGGCATAGGTGGTGGCGGTAATGCAGATACCGTGATGCTTTTTATTATCATTGCCCTGGTCATCATGACCATTGCCTGCATCAATTTTATGAACCTCTCCACGGCCCGCTCAGCAGAGCGCGCACGTGAAGTAGGAGTGAGGAAAGTCCTCGGCTCTCATCGCAATCAGCTGATCTGGCAATTTATGCTTGAATCTATCCTGATCTGCGTTTTTGCTGTGCTATTGTCCATCGGTATTTCCTATTTGTTGCTCCCCGCCTTCAATGGCCTTTCCGGCAAAGAGCTGTCATTACCCTGGGGTTCGCCATTTTTTGTCCCCATGCTGCTGCTAAGTGCTGCCGGTATAGGCCTTATTGCAGGCACGTATCCCTCCTTCTTTTTGTCTTCTTTCCAGCCTGTCTCGGTTTTGAAAAGTCGTTTCACAGCAAAAAAAGGCAGCAAGAGCCTCAGGAGCATCCTGGTTGTACTCCAGTTTGCCGCCTCAATCACGCTGATCATCTTTACGATTGTCGTACAGCAGCAAATGAGTTTTGTCAAAAACAAGCAGCTAGGCTTTCAGAAAGAGCAAATTTTGATTCTTGATGAGGCCTATACATTGGGCGAAAAATGCCAGTCCTTCAAAAGTGAAATGCTGCAACTGCCCGAGATCGTCTCGGTGAGTATGTCTAATTATCTGCCGACCTGGTCGAGCAGAAACAACAATGCATTTTGGCGAAATGGAACTTTGCAGGAAGACCAGATCATCATGCAAAACTGGGCGGTGGATCACGATTATGTTAAAACCCTGGATATGAAGATCATTGAGGGGAGAGATTTTGATGTCGATCTGGCCACAGACTCTCAGGCTGTGATCCTGAATGAAAGTGCGGTCCTTCAGTTTGGGTTTGAAGGAAGCCCCATCGGCCAATCTATCTCCACTTTTACAGATATCGACAACGAGACCGGAGCAACGACGACGGCTGACTTCACAGTCATAGGTGTCGTTCAAAACTTTCATTTTGAAAGTATGAAAAGCAATATATCGTCTTTGGGGCTCTTTATTTCTGACAGCAGAGATTATTACTTTATTTTCAAAACGAAAAGCGGCAGGCTGACAGAGACGCTGGCTACTATGGAAAGCAAGTGGAAAGAGTTTAGCCCGGGTCAACCCTTTAATTATTCTTTTTTGGATGAGCGTTTTAACAAAATGTACCAAAGTGTGGAGAAAGAAGGGGAGGTGTTCGCGGCCTTTGCCTTTCTGGCGATCTTGGTGGCCTGTCTGGGCCTCTTTGCCTTAGCTGCTTTTATGGCTGAGACCCGCACCAAGGAGATTGGCATCCGCAAAGTATTGGGCGCCACGGTTTCCAATATCATGGTTTTGTTATCCAGGGATTTTATCATCCTGGTAGGCATTTCGATAGTGATCGCAAGCGGGCTTGCGGGTTGGCTTGCGCACAGCTGGTTGCAGGATTTTGCTTATCGCACCTCCATCAATGTATGGACATTTCTGATACCGGCTATCATGGCGATTGCCATCGCCCTGGGGACAGTCAGCTACCATGCCGCCAAAGCGGCATGGGGCAATCCGGCCAAGGCCTTGAAGGACGAATAAGGAAAAGGAGTTTTACTCCTCGGGTTCAAAGACGGGAAGTGCGCTGAGTTTGATCAGGGCATCTTCCGATGCCCGTTGTTCAGCTGTCTTTTTGTTTTTGCCTTCGCCAAAACCGAGTACCCGGTTGCCGACCATAGACTGGACCCGAAAGGTTTTGTTGGGGCCTTCTCCTATCTCATCCAAAACCTCAAACTCAAGTATGCCCAATTTTTTCTTTTGGACGTACTCAATCAGTTTGTTTTTGTAACTGATGATCTGTCTTTCGACCAGATTCATCTGGATGTGGGGATCGAGGATACGGCGAAGGATAAATCTGCGGGCTTTATGGTAGCCCAGGTCGAGATAGATCGCTCCGATAAATGCCTCCAGGGCATCTCCATACATGGAGCGGTTGACCGAGCCGTTTTGGTTGTGCTGGATGAGCTCACTGAGGCCAATTTTATCACAAATGGCATTCAGAGACTTGCGATTCACTATTTTGGATCGCATCTCTGTCAGAAAGCCTTCATCTTTGGTGGGGTAAATTTTAAAGAGAAACTCTGCAACAACAGAGTCCAGGACAGAATCTCCCAAAAATTCAAGTCTTTCGTTGCATTCTCTGGCAGGCTCAGCCTCGCCGCCATTGCGGCGGACGAGTGAGCTATGTGTCATAGAAAGCCGGTAAAGAAATACTTCTTTGGGAGTATAACCGGAAATGCCCCGAATTTCTTTTACAAAATCGCGATTTCCAGAGATAAATAAATTGTAAATCTGCCGCGACGTTAGCACATTATTCCTCCAATGATTTGAAGAGTAACGAAGCATTATGCCCTCCAAAGCCAAAGGTATTGCTGATGGCTACCCTTACGTTTCTTGCTTGTGCTTTATTGAAAGTGTAGTTCAAATCACATTCAGGATCATCAACGGAGTGGTTGATGGTAGGGGGAATCAGTTGATGCTCTATCGCCAGGATAGAGGCAATAGCTTCAACTGCACCGGCAGCTCCTAAGAGGTGGCCGGTCATAGATTTGGTGGAGCTGATATTGAGTTTATAGGCATGCTCACCAAATACATCTTTGATGGCGTCAGACTCAGCGATATCGCCCACAGGAGTAGATGTGCCATGCACATTGATGTAGTCTACTTCCTCTTTGCTGACACCAGCATCGTCCAACAGGTTGCGCATGGCGCGTGAGGCACCTTCACCGCTGGGCGCAGTGATATGGTAGGCATCTGCTGTCATGGCAATACCTGCCAGTTCTGCGTAGATTTTAGCGCCCCTTTTAACGGCATGCTCATAGGTTTCAAGGATGAGACATCCTCCTCCCTCTCCCATGACAAAACCATCGCGCTTCAGGTCAAAAGGACGGCTGGCGGTAAGGTACTCATCATTGTTTTCAGAGAGGGCTTTCATGGCATTGAAGCCACCAATCCCCACTTCCAAAATAGCTGCTTCGCTTCCTCCTGCAACCATCACATCGGCATAGCCCATTTTGAGGAGCATATATGCATCAGCGATGCAGTTGGATGAAGTCGCGCATGCGGAAACGGTAGAGTAATTGGGCCCTTTGAGGCCGTGCTTTATTGAAATATTGCCTGAGTTCAGGTCAATAATCATCTTCGGGATGAAGAATGGATTGAAGCGTGGGGTTCCGTCTCCGCTCACAAACTCGTTTACCTGGTCATAAAAGACTTTCATGCCACCAATACCAGAGCCTACTACGACTCCGATGCGGTTGAGGTCTTCTTTTGCCAGGTTTAAGCCTGAATCAGCAATTGCTTCGTCCGCAGCAATCATTCCAAATTGACAAAAAGGATCCAGTTTCCGGACTTCCTTTCTGTCAAAATATTGATGCGGATCAAAACCTTTCAGTTCGCAAGCGAACTTGGTTTTAAAATGAGTGGTGTCGAAATTGGTAATCATATTCGCACCACTCACACCATTTTTTAATCCATCCCAAAAAGAAGGCACATCGAGTCCAAGGGGAGTAACTGCTCCCAAGCCTGTGACTACTATCCTTTTTTCTGGTTGCATGGGGTTTACTTTTGGTTTTCAGAGATATATTTGATCGCATCACCAACATTGACAATGCTTTCAGCAGCTTCATCAGGAATACTGATTTTGAATTCTTTTTCAAATTCCATGATAAGCTCTACGGTATCCAAAGAATCCGCGCCGAGGTCGTTAGCAAAGCTAGCCTCATGAGTTACTTCAGATTTTTCAACGCCCAATTTGTCAACGATGATGTCAACGACTTTGGATTCGACCTCTTTTTTAATATCAGACATATTAAGTTATTTTTTAAATTAATAATTGCTTTTCCAAGCGAAAGCTAAAAGACCGTTTTTAAATTCGTGGCAAATATAATACTTTTTACTTTTTTACAACTTAACCCACCATTTATTTACTTAAACCCAACAATTGTGAAGCGAATAATGCTAGAAGAACCAGCTGAATATCAGCAACTTATTATCGGCATAGCCTCTGACGAGCCGATTTTTAAACTATGTTGGGAAATGAACGAATCACATGGCTGGGGACTGAAAAAGATTGATTTAGCCCTTGATGAACCGGCGCAATCTACTCATTCATTGGCTGAAAAGATACGACCTTTGCTATTTAATCCTGATAATTTTCAAAATGATGTATCTGTTTGTTATGAAGATCATGATAGCTTTCCACGGGTAGATATGGTTTTATTTGAAGCTTTTTCCCAAAAAATCCCCAAAGAAATTCGCGCTTTCCGATATATTCTGCTTTTTCGTTCGGATGAAGGAAGCTTGCCTGAGACTGTTTCTCTTATACAAAAATTAAATGCACTTTCTTTTGTAATTTCGGCCATTGACATCACACATCTGAAAAACATAAAACAAATTCTACCTTGAAAGATTTGAAATTTAGTCGTACCAAAATAGTAGCTACGCTCGGCCCAGCTACAGATAGCCCTAAAGTGCTCGAAGCCATGATACGGGAAGGTGTCAATGTTGCCCGCCTGAATTTTTCCCATGGAAGCCATGAGGACCATGCCCGGAGGTTGAAGGCGGTTCGTGACATCAATAAAAAATTGGGGAGCCAGGTGGCCATCCTCCAGGACCTGCAAGGTCCCAAAATCCGCATCGGACTTCTCAAAGCGCCACTCCCGATCAATGAAGGAGACATCGTCACTTTTCGGACCGACGTCAAGGAGCAGACCGACGAATACCTGCCGATCCAATATGCTACTTTTGCAAAGGATGTGAATGTGGGAGATCCTGTGCTCGCAGATGATGGCAAAGTGGAAATGACGGTAGTGGCTACCAACAAAAGCAATGAGGTAAAGCTCCGAATCGATTTTGGAAGTGAGCTCAATAGCAAAAAAGGCATCAATCTGCCTCGCACGGAGATTTCCATGCCCTCTATTACGGACAAAGATTACCGCGATATTGATTTTGCCATTGAGCATAATGTGGAATGGCTTGCCCTTTCCTTTGTGCGGTCTGCAGACGAAATACGGACCCTGCGGGAGTTGATCCGCCTCAAAAAAGGCAACAGCAAGATCATCGCAAAACTGGAAAAACCAGAAGCGATTGAGCGCCTCGATGAGATCATCGAGTACTCAGATGCCGTGATGGTCGCCCGTGGTGACCTCGGGGTAGAAATCCCGATGGAAGAAGTGCCTGCGGTGCAGAAGCGGATCATCCGCAAGGCCAATAAGGCTGCCAAGCCGGTGATCGTGGCTACCCAGATGATGGAGTCTATGATTGAAAACCGCCGCCCCACACGGGCCGAGGCCAGTGATGTCGCCAATGCCGTCGTGGACGGCGCAGACGCCGTCATGCTCAGCGGAGAAACCTCCGTAGGCGCACATCCCGTGCAGGTCGTTTCCAGCATGAAACGCATCCTCCAGAGTGTAGAAAGTGAAGGCGGCCCCTTCTTCAACACTTACATGAACGCTATCGAAGACTTTGATCCCAAAGTAGACATCATGCTGAGCCAGGCTTTGACCACTACTGCCTGCCAGTTAGCAAGGCAAACAGAAGCAAAAGCCGTTGTGGGGATGACTCGCTCGGGCTTCACTGCCTATCAGTTATCCCGCTGTCGCCCCGAAGCGCATATTTTCGCCTTTACCAACGATCCCCATATCGTTACCACACTCAGCCTTGTCTGGGGCGTTCGGGCCTTTTATTTTGACGGTACCGACAATACCGATGAAACGGTGCAAAATGTACAGGAAATCCTTAGAGATGCCGGTTTTGTCAAGATCGGAGATGTCGTGATCAATACCGCAAGTATGCCCCGCCATCGCGTCGGATTGACCAATATGCTCAAGATTGGGCGGATCAGGTAGAATCGTTTTTTGTTAAAACGAATCCATGATTTCAGCACTCATCATTTGCAAAAATGAGGAAAAACAGATCGCAGCCTGCATCACCTCGGTGATGGAGGTTGCGGATGAAATCATCGTATTGGACTCTGGCAGTGAAGACAAAACAAAAGAAATCGCCCTCTCTTTGGGGGCAAAGGTGCAGGAAGTAAGCTGGAAAGGCTATGCTGCAACCAAAAATGAGGGCCATGCCCTCGTTTCCCACGAATACATCTTGTCAATAGATGCCGATGAGCGGCTGAGTGAAGCGCTTCAGCAAGCCATACTTGCTGAAAAAAAGCGCCTCTCAGGCGCTTATGCGATGGCTCGCCGCACCCATTATTGCGGCAGGTGGATCCGCTTTGCCGGATGGTATCCGGATGTCAAAGTCAGGCTTTTTCCCAAAAGCACGCGCTGGGAAGGCGACTTTGTGCATGAAAAAGTAAAATTGCCGGAGGCATGTCATATAACCCGCCTGAAAGGCGATCTCCTGCATTACTCCATCGAGAGTCTCGATGACCATCTGGCGCGCGTAGCGCGCTATTCTCAGCTGAAAGCGGAGGCATATTTTGCAGCCGGAAAGCCTTTCCGCCGGTACAAATTGTGGCTCAGTCCGGCCTTTGTTTTTGTGAAAATGTATTTTTTGAAAGGGGGCTTTCTGGAAGGCCGGCTCGGCTTTCAACTATGCCGCGTTTCAGCCTATTCCGCTTACCTCAGGTATAAAAAACTGGCTAATATATATAGGGGGGACTTTCCCTCAAGTCCCCCCCTTGAGTGAAGCATTCACAATTGCCCTCTTAGGCTAATTCTCAGAAATATTCCTTTCACTTATATTCCCCTTATCGGAGGTATCCCGACTGGGCCTGACAACCCGCTCGGGTTGTTGATAGTGAATTTGCAATTCTCTGTAATAGGAGACATCCGGCTCTTGCTGGTAATAAAACCCGCTGGCCAGGCCTTTCTTTTTGTCCCTCACAGCCACCCCCAAATCATAAAAAGGCGTGCAGGGGAGGGGATTATCCCAGCACTGATCGTTCCAGGTCGCTTTGTAGATCCGCAAGCCTTCGGGTGTAGTGAAGATGTCCGGTGCATGCACCGGCGCCTGGCCGGGCCGTAAGACAAAATCCCTTTGTCCCGCTTTCACCATATAATAAGCATCGGTACCGATGATCTGCAAGGGTCGGAGGTAAAAGAGGGCTATCAGCCCCATGAGACCCAGGATGGCATACTTGCCATAGCGGTAGGAAGCCAGCATTTTAACCAGCAAAAAACTGAATCCCAGCAAATATAAAATCACCGTGAAGGCATAGCCAAAACGAAAATCGGGTGCTTTTACAAACCAAAAGGCAATGCCTGCATAAATGGCTGCATAGAGCCACAAATAGCCCCGTGATTTTTGCAAAAACGCTTTGCCCTGGGTGCTGACACTCAGCAAAAAGGCAAAAAGGAGATAGAGGCTGATGCCACAGATCAGGAAGAAGATGCCTTTATTCGCTGTGCGGAGGTCCTGGTACCATTGGGGAAACCATGCGGCGAAATCCAATTGCTGGAGTTCGGGATAGGGAATTTTTTTCACCAAAGTCTCTCCTGCCGCAAATGCCTCTATATAGCGCACTTCTTCCTGCACCAGCGCGGTCGGAACCTTCCAGTCCACGGAAAACAAATCGATCTGGTAAAAAGGGAAAAAGAGGTAGCCAGAGAGCATGACATTGCGTCCCATCCAGGGAAGGGCAAGTATCAGGGCTACGCTAGCCAGGATTGCGATATGCCTTAGGCGACGGGCTCGCAGCTCTTGTAGCATCAGGAATAAAGGCAGGATGGCGATGGGAAAGGCAGATAGCTTAATGGTGCAAACCCATGCACTGAAAAGCATAATGAAGACCGTCTTCAGGTCAAATTGCCTGAGTTCTTCTTTTTCTGTCTTTTGTACAAAAAGGATGACCACCATCCAGATCAGGTAGATGACAGCGACATCTGCGGAAGGGCCGTTGAAGTAGCCGACGATCAGGTGCGTCGGAATCAGCAAAACAGCGCGTAGCGCATTGCTGACGGTATATTCTTTGGCTATCAGGCCTTTCAATCCTGTCAGGCCAAAGAGGGCCATGAGCAGGTGCAGGAAGCCATTCAGGTCATTGAAAGTGCCCATGCCCAAAAAGGGGAAACTGAATACACCAGAGAGTAAATGCCAATTGGAATTGAAAGCCAGGCGGGGATGCAAATTGCCGAGGCCGGGGACCACCGCATAGGTGTTGATCCACTTCATGAAGGGCAAATAATAAAGCCCGTCATCATAATATGCCGGTGGCATGGCTGTCGCAAGCAGGCTCAGAAGCAGCACCACTGCCAGCATGATCGGGATAAACAAACTGTTTGCCCGAAGACCACGGCGGTAGTAGGAAATGTATTGCCGGATGCTTTTTCGTGCTGTCAAGGCATGCACAAAGCCGATGAGGAGCAGCAGTATGTGTATCTCCCAATTGATGCGGGCAAAAAAGGAAAATACTGCCGCAAGGCAGCTGATCGCGCCCAGCCCTACAAGGGCCAAAATCGAAATATGGGGAGGCTCATCGCCGGGGCGATGGATAAATCGTGAAAGGATACTGACACTTAAATGACCAAAGAGCAATGATAGCAGAAAGGCATATAGCCAGGTAAATAATATGGTCAACATAAAACCAGGGAATGAACAAAGTGAGTTTCAGAAAAAGCTGCCAGCCTGCTAGGAAATCGCTCTTACTTTGGGTGCAGCAATTTGCTGCGTCATAGTAGAGGCATAAGTCTCCACGGCTTTTTGCTTCTTCGGGAAGATGTTGTATTTCAAAATACAATAGATCGCACGAAAGCCATCCCTCCAACCGATATGCTTGCCTTCTTCGAAGGTTCTGCCATAGTAGGAGATGCCTACTTCATAGACCCGAATTTTGGGGATACGGGCGATTTTGGCGGTCACTTCGGGCTCAAAGCCAAAGCGTTTTTCTTTCAGGCTGATGCTCTGGATGATGCGTCTGTCAAACAATTTATAGCAGGTTTCCATATCCGTCAGGTTCAGGTTGGTGAACATATTGGAGAGGAAAGTCAGAAATTTATTTCCGAGGGAATGCCAGAAGAAGAGAATGCGGTGCGCATTGCCTCCCATAAAACGAGAGCCATAGACCACATCGGCATGCCCATCTACGATGGGTTTGAGCAGCACGTTGAACTCTTCCGGGTCATACTCCAGGTCAGCATCCTGGATGACGAGGTACTCGCCTGTGGCTTTGTTGATGCCGGTATGCAGTGCTGCGCCTTTTCCCATATTTACCTCATGCTTATGGTACTGCATGTTAAAATCAGGATAAGCATCCATATAGCCGAGGATGGCCTCTTCGGTATTGTCTTTGGAGCAGTCGTTGACAATGATGACTTCTTTCTGGATATTATTGAGCAAGGTAACGTTCCGGACTTTATCCAGAATCAAGTGAATAGTTTTTCCCTCATTGTAGGCAGGAATAACAATTGATAGCTTATTCACATTAACGGTCATGATTCAATACTGCGGTTAAGGAAGTTGGCAGGGTTAAGTTGGCAGTTGGCAGGGTAGCTTATCTCTAAGCTGTCGATGCGCTGCAAACTGAAGACTGCAAACTAAAGTTACTTAATATAATTGTGGCTTAAGTTCCAACAAATGTGCCAAAAGCCTTTTGTAAAACCTCTTCATAGATCGCCAGAACTTCCCTGGCCATTTTTTCCCAACTGAAAGCTTTGACGCGCTCAAAGCCCATTTCGACCTTTTGCTTACGCAAATCTTCATCCTCCAGCAGGCGGCCGATGGCCGCGGCCATCTCATCCAGATCCTCCGGATCTACCAGCAAAGCTGCCTCGCCGGCGACCTCCGGCATGGAGGAAGTATTGGCGGTGATCACCGCTGTGCCGCAGCCAAAGGCTTCCAGGATCGGAAGGCCAAAGCCTTCCCTCAGGCTGGGATACATATACACTGTCGCCAGGGTGTAAAGGGCTGGAAGCCATTCGAAGGGCGCAAAACCCGGCAGGATAATCCTGCTGCTGAGCTCCTCCCTGCCCAGCTCTGTGAGTATTTCGCCCATCACTTCTTCGCTGATCGCCGTCACCACCAGCGGAACCTCCGCATGCTTTTCCGCAAAGCGACCGAAAGCCTCGATCACCCCTTTCATGTTTTTCTTGGGATCTTTATTTCCTAAAAAAAGAACGAACTGATCGGGCAGATGGTAAGCCTCTCTCACTTCCTGAAGAAGTTGCTGATCCCTCACGGGTTGAAATTCAGGCCCTACGCCATTGTGTACGGCCTGCACCCGGGAAGCTGGCAGACGAAAACGGCTCAAAATACGGCTTTTTTCCTGATGAGAAACCGTGATGATCTTTTTACATTTCCCTACAATCCTCGGAACCAGCAATTTACGGTAAATTTTTCCCAACTGCTGGTAGCGGGTTCCCTTGTCTTTGATCGCCAGTTTTTCCAGAAAAATGATGTCGTGAAGCGTCAGGACAAGTGGCACCGGACAAAAATAGGGCGCTGTATTGCTGGTGCAATGAAGCAGCTCCACGCCTGCGGCTTTCACCGCTTTGGGCAGATGCAGTTGCTCCCAGCTCATATAATTGCCGCCGGGCACTTCCACGATGCGGAAATTTGCTGTTTCCTCCAGACAAGGATCTTCATCCGGCTTTACAAAAACGACATAGTCGTTCACCTTGTCGATCCGCTGCAAATGGCGGATCAACTCCAGGACAACGATATCCATGCCTGCTTTTTTCTTTCGGTATAGCCTTTGGGCTTCTATGCCTATGGTCATGGGGGAGGTTTTGGGTTTTGAGTTTCGGGTTTCGTGTTTCGTGTTTCGGGATTTGGGTGGAAGTTATTTTGTGATTTCCTCTATGTCTACGGCATTTTTATGGGTGGTATGGAGAAAATCGTTTTTGGATTTTTTGAGGTTGAGGAGGGCTTTGATCTGCCGGCTGATGAAAGCGGGGATTCCCCAGAGGGAGCGCCAGATTTCGGGCGGTGCCTGGCCTATTTTGAGGACGAGGAAGAAGTTGAGGACAAATAAGATGCCTCCTCCCATCAGGGCAAACATGAGCCATAAATAGCGCAATTCGCCTGTGATCAGCCATGCGATCAGGTCTGTCAGGCCGAAGAGGCCACTGGCTGCGACCATGAGAAACATGGGTAGCAAAGAGATAAACAGCCCAAACAAAAATTGGTTGAAGTTGAAGCGGCTCAGGCCGCGCCAGACCAATCCCAGCGCTGCCGGGAGGTGCTGAAAGTAGGATTTGATCCAGCGGGTGCGCTGGCGCTCCACCTGCTGACCTTCGGTCACCTTTTCATCATACAGCAAAGCCTGCTTTGCGTAGGCGATGCGCGTCCTGCGCCGGATGAGGTCTATCTGCAATATTTTGTCCTCCGCCAAAATCACCTCCTGCGACTCCGTATCCATGCTGTCTATCTTCAGATAGGATTCAAACAGAGCAGTCTCTATGGCCATGCCTGAGCCCGAGATGGTGGATGATCCACCGATCCGCCAGGGCACATAGCGCACGCTATAATTGTAGTACAATTCGCCCGTAGCATCCAGACAGGCATAGAGCGTGTCCAGGTTTTTGGCGGTACGCACGCCCTGCACGGCTTTGTAGCCGGCTTGTATGTAGCGATTCATTTCCGTCAGGAAAGTGGGCGGAGCCAGGTTGTCCGGATCGAAGATCAGGATGTACTCATGCTTTCGGGCAAAATGCCGGATCGCATGTTTGATCGATTTGACTTTCGAATTCAGGTCCTGCTCAGGCCTGAGCAGATGTACGCGCTCATCTTCCCAACTGATGCCTTCCACCTCACAGCCATCGGCTACCAGGTAGATATGGAAGTTTTTGTATTGCTGCCTGAGCAATGAAG
This sequence comes from Bacteroidia bacterium, assembly GCA_030430205.1. Lineage (GTDB taxonomy): Bacteria > Bacteroidota > Bacteroidia > J057 > J057 > JAUIGE01. Next base: position 40,269 of record JAUIGE010000002.1, read on the forward strand.
TCACCAGCGGCAAGGCGATGTCAATGGACTTATAGGCCGTGATAACGCATGCGATATCCGCTTCCTTCTCCGCCGGAGGCGGCACTTCTTCCTTGCGCAACTGCGCAAGCAGTACCGTCGCGAAAGGGAAAAGCAGGAAATACAGAAGCGCAAGGTGAACAATCAGTAAGGGGGCAAACAGCATTTACAGTTCGAGATTTTGCACCTCCACATCATTGAGGATGGCTCCCAAAAAGCCTTCATCCAGGCTTTGAAGATAGGAGATGGTCTCCTTGTCAGATTGCTTCAGCACGCTCTTGGCGGAGAAAATGGCTACCACTTTGTCCACAAAGTGGACCAGTTCTTTTGCGTCAGCAAAATTGTTGAGTGGCGCACCTTCCAGGAAGATGTAGTCATAATTGTGGGACAATTCCTGCAGCATGCTTTGAAACTTTTGGTCATACAAAACCTCTGCCGGGGAGTAGTCGCCTCCACGGCAACCGATCACATCTATGCCTGTAAATTCAGAGCGGGAGATGGCTTTGGCGCTATCTTCGTCCTGACGGATCACCTCTTCGAGCACAGGCTTTGCCTGGAGCATGCCTGTTAGGGAAGGGCTTTTGAAATTGGTATCTATCAGGAGGATTTTCTTGTCATTCAGGCTGAGCGAATAGGCCAGAGAGAGCAGCGCGAGGGTTTTTCCCTCGCCGGGTCTGGCACTCGTAAAGAGCACGCTCTTTGCGTCTGTATTGAGCAGTTCATAGCGCAATTTGCGCAGGAGTTGCTTGAATCGCTCCAGGCTGGGATTATTGCTTTTCTCACTGAAAAGCGACTCCAACTTGAGGCTGGCTGTCGTCAGGTGGTTCAGTGAACCCAGCAACGGCAGGCCTGAAAGGCGGGTGAAGTTGGAAGGCGTGCGCACGCTGAGGTCTACATATTCCAACAGGAATAGCAGTACCACACAGAGGGCAAGACTTGCCAGACCTGAAAAAGCAATCAAAAGCGGCGCTTTGGAGGGCTCTGGCTTATCAGCTGCGCGGCCGCGCTCAAAGATCTGTAGGTATTTGCCTACATCCTGTCTTTTGTCCTGAGCGTTATTATAGTCGGTTTGAGCCGCGAGGTATTCTTTTTGAGCCTGATCAAAATTGGTGACGGCACGGTTCACTTCAGGATTGCCAGCGACCATGTTATATTTTTGGCTGTTAGCGCGGGCAAGGTTGTTTTCCAAAGCCCCAAGCTTTGCTTTGGCATTGCTCAATTCAATCTCTTTTTCTTGTTTTTTCTTTAGGAGACTTGCCCGTGGGTCATCTGAAGTGCCATAATTCGAATTGGTATTTCGGATAAGCTCATCTTTTTGATGCTGGAAAACATCAATAGAGTCCTGCAGGCTGGCGCTGGGATTTAAGCTTTGGCGAATTTTCAGGTTGGAAAGCATTTGCGTTAACCGATTGATTTCCGCTCTGTTGGCGCGATCCTCATTCGCTTCGCTATTGGCTTGTGGGCTTTGCAGCTGGCGATTGATTTCTTCCAATTCTGCTTGCAAAGCAGCTACCCTGGAGCGTTCCTGATCCCTGACACGGGTATATTCGCTGGAAGTGCTGACAATATCTTTCTGAGCGTCTATCAGACTTGCAATGCCATATTTTTTAGTCAAAACAGACAATTCTGCGCTTCTCGCTTCCATGCTGTCCCGCTTAATCTCCATGATTCTCCGCAGGTTTTCGATGGTCTGATTGGAGCCCGTGCCTACCCGACTTTGGTTGTAGCGGATAAACTCTTCTGAAAAAGTATTCACGGCAAATTCTGAGAGGAAAGGATCGTCTGACTTAAACGTGACAGAAATATAATCCGACTCATCCTTGCGGGATACATCCAGGCTTTCCAGCAGACTCTTGTAGTCATAGTCAGATCGCTTGAGGATCTCGAGCGGAAGTTCGTCGCTCTCCCGTGTGGGATAAAGCGTCTCGATGTCATCATACTTGGTCTGGTAGACCCTTTGGGCCTGGTTGAGCTCATCTCCGGCATAATATGCCTTCAACTTGGAGAGATCCCGATAAGGCTGGGCTGAATTCAAATCATGCTGTATCAGCCGATAAGATAGCAGGCTGACTGACTGCCGGGAGTTCATCGATTCGATGAGGTTGTTGAAGTCGTTTACCGCCTTCTCCCACTGATAATACTTCTGGTCATCCAGTTCATTGGTATTGGTGATCCCCGTAGAGATCAGCGCGGTAGATTTGTATACTTCGGGGGCGTTTCTGGTGACAAGCCAGGTTACCAATACAGCTAATGCGGTGACACCTAAAATCAACCAAATACGTCGAGCAAGAACCCGCAGGAAATTAATAAGATCCATAAATCAATCTGAAAAGTAAATTAGGAATAAGTGGCTAGTGGATTTTAAGAGGCAAAATGGGTGCCAGTCCATTTGCAGAATAAATAAGCTGAAAATAAATAGCCTTTGCTTCACTCTATATAGTGAGAAAGATGGCTGCAAATTTACTTTTTTCTATGGAAAAAATCCGGCCAGAAAGCAGTCATGAAGCGAAACTTCATTAAAATTTAATGAAGCGAACTTACATAATAGTGCCTGCGTAATTGTGGGGGGATTTAAATTTTTCATCCGATAAAAAATAGAAAATATATTTTGTTTTAAGCCTTGATGGCCTTTTTGTTGATTTTTTTATCCCGATAAAATAGCCTTTTTGTTAATTTAAATTTTTTTCCGATAAAAAATTATATTTCTCTATTCATACTACTTTTTTGGGCAAATAATCAGTTGGTTAACAAATTTTTTGATCGATAATTCAACGATTGCGTGATTTTTTTAGCAGAGGGAAGCCTGCTCCTTTGTAGCGATAAGAAAACCCACAAACAAAACGCTACAAGATTATGAAAAAGTCAATCACCCTCTTTGTCCTCCTTTTGGCTCTTTTAGTGAGCAATGCACAGGACGTTTTTGTTGATGCTTACAGCAGCAACATCTTTGGCCGCAGCCTGATCGGCACGCCTCAGGGCAATCTCCTCGTGGCAGGCGTCCGCCCTGTCAACAACCTCCAGCCTTCTACGGCTACCAATTTCAGCGATTTTGGGATCATGCAGATGGACACCGACGGTAGCCCGCTGATGGCGCGCGTCTATCACTACCAGGCACATGACGAATGGCTCTACGCTCAGAATGCCGTTGGTGGCTTTGTCCTCGGCGGAGAGTCCCGCCCAGGCCACAACAGCCGCGAAAATTCCGCTGTGGTCATTTCCCGAACCGATTATAGGGGAAATATTAGCTGGGCAAAAGCTTTTTATGCCGTAAACAAGCAGGGAATCCTGCTGACGGGTATCAGCACCAATCGCAAGCAGGAGACCGTTTTTGCCTGCCTCACCCGCCAGGCCCGCAATTCCAGCTCTCCCAGGACAGTTCTGGGGCATCTGGTCAAACTGGACTCCGCCGGTAATATGACCTGGCAGAGGACCTATATCCTGGGGGATCAATTCCCCTTTTCAGCCACGATGCGCGGCAGCGTGCATTTTACGGCTCATGGCGGCATCGCCGCCGGATGGCAGGTCAGCCTGCCAGCGGCATCTACCGCTGCGACTCCGAGACAGAAAGGCATCGCCTTTCAAAGTTTTGATCCCGCAGGTAACCTGCGCTGGACCCGCGCTTTCCGCGCCAATGCCCTGCTGGGCATGACATATACGCCACAAGACAGCGGCGTAGCCGTGTATGCACTCGATAGCCTGAACCGTTCAGGCATGATCAAATTAGGCAAAGGCGGCGCCTTGACATACGCCTTCCTCGATGACCTGCCCAACAACAGCAACGTCAATGCCGTCCCTCGTGGAGCCAATCTGAAAAGTGAAGACGGCAGAGTTCCCTACCTCTTTGCGGATCAACTGACCATGTCTCACGGCCTGCGCAGCCTTTCACCCACGACGCCTGTTCCGCCGCGGCCTTTTGCTTTTCCCGCAATAGCGAATAAGCCTCATGCCCGCTTTTTTGACTTCGTCACCCATAAGCGAGCCGCTTTTATCACAGGAGAAGTATACTCTCCACAGCATCAGAAAAGCTTTCCTGTTTTGTTTAAAAGCAGTTTTGCAGGGGATGTAGACAATTGCTTTACCCAATCTGCGAAAACCCAAATTCGCCAGAAATTCCCTCTGCGCAGGCTCAGGCTGAACCTGGCTTCTCCACCGCTGACGGTGCTGATCATCAATGACTCTATGCTGCGCCTGCGCAATGCGGCTATCCCGGTGGCGGATTCACTGGCCTGTGTGGGCAATGGGGATGTATGGCCCGGCGATGCCAATTCAGATGGTTATGCAGAAGTGAAAGACATCATGACTGTGGGATTGAGCTGGGGAAATCAGGGCCCTGCCCGCCCCAATGCCAGCCCTCGCTGGATAGGACAGCCTGCCCGCAACTGGCGCGGCCAGTTTATCAATGGCGCCAACCACAAGCATGCTGATTGTGATGGCAACGGACGCGTAGGCGTCGTAGATCTGGCCGTCATTCTGGCCAACTATGGCCGTCGTCATAACAAGACCGCGACCAATGGTCAGCAGGGAGATGCACCGATTTTTCTCCAAGAACCCACTGCTATCGTATTGCCTGGCAAAACCGTTGACATTCCCGTTTTTCTGGGTGATGCCAGCGCTCAGGGAGCCTTGCATGGATTGAGTTTTGCGGTCAATTATGACCCCGCCTGGGTAGGAGAAGACCTGCGGTTTATCGTCCAGGATTCCTGGTTGGGAGATGCCGAAAATGAGCTGATTTCTATTCAGAAAAACTTCCCCGCCGATGGCGTGATGGAGATCGGCATCAGCCGCACACAGCGGGCCGATGCATCTGGCCATGGACAGATAGGCGTGCTGCGCTTTACGCCTAAAACACAGTTACCCACATCTGTGGCGCTGTTTTTTGAGATCAACGAAACGGAAGGCATCAATGCTGCGGAGGAAAAAATCGACTTGTTTGGTCATACAGATTTGCTGCAAATCGAAATAAGCAAGCCCCTTGAAATCGTCCTGCAAGGCGTGCCGCAAGCTCCTCAGCTGATAGCTGATGTGACCCTACACCCCAATCCGACCCGCGACCAGCTTAACATCGGCACGCTAGACAAGCCTATGCAAAAAATCGAAATCCTGAACGGCTATGGTCAGCTGGTGCTGACAAAGCAGCCTGAGCAAGCTCAGGCGACGCTTTCGCTGAGCCATTTGCCGGAAGGTTTGTATTTCGTCAGGATATATACTGCTGATGGAATCGTCGTCAAAAGGATAGTAAAAGAATAGGTTAGTATGCAGTATGCAGTGGGCAGTGGGCAGTATGTAGTAGGCAGTCGATTACTCCTGTCCACTGCATACTGCCCACTGTTTACTGCCCACTGTTTACTGCCCACTGTTTACTGCCCACTGTTTACTGCCCACTGCTACTTGAGCCATAACTTTTTGCGCCAGAGGCCTTTTTCGCTTGAAATCTCAACAAGGTAAATCCCACTCGCCCTTTCGCCCAAATCTATCTGCTGCCTGAAGGCGAGTTTCACGGATTGTTCCAATATCACTTTGCCCTGCATGTCAAGCATGCGAAACATTCCCTGCCCGGCAGAGGCATCAGCGAGCTGAAAATCGAAACGATTTTCGTCCACATGCCAAAACACAGACAGCAGTTTTTCGCTTTCTATCGCAGTCAAAGGCACAAACCCATTGAAAAAGAAAATGCTGTTTAAGGTTGCAGGAACGACACAATCGACATGATTGAGGGTCTCGCCCACGCTGCGGGCCTTCACATCGGCTGCGCCGCGCCTATTCATCACCGAATCGGTGAAGATGCTGTTGGTGTAAAACACCTGGTCATCCCCCTCGCAGTAAAAAATGCGCGTAGGCGCCTGGGGTGTCCAATCGTAGACATCGTTGAGTCGCATGGCGACATTGAAGGGGTGCGTGCTGTCATGCTGGATCAGCAGCTGTACGCTGTCTTTGAACATCATGCGCGGTATAGACGCGCCAAAATCCTGGCTCAATTTGTTGATCAGGCGGGTATTCAGAGACCCCAAAGAAATTTTTCTATCCAAAAAATCCTGTACCAGGCTATCGTATCCCGGGCGATAGAGATCGCTCAGTTCGGTATAGATATTTCCATAAGCCATCTGAAAAGAATTGAGGGTATAGGGCAGATAGGAGGGATAAAAATAGGGCGTGTTCAAAAAGAGGTTCCTTTTCATTTCACCCGAAATGCTGTAAGGACCGGACATAGGCGCGGCCGCTGTCACAGGCAAAGTCTGTGTGTGCCTGGCTTCCAGCTCGCGAAAAAGAGCCATGGCTCCATGGCCACCCTGTGAGTATCCTGAAATGAATAGCTGTCCGCTCAGGCTGAGTGAAATGCTGGGCGCAAAGCTTTGGGTAGCATACAGCAGATCTATCGCCGCAGAGGCTTCTGTCTGGGCATGTACATAGGGGTGAAAGCCACGGGAGTCGCCCAGGCCCAGATAGTCTGGGGCTACAACGGCATATCCCATGCTGCCAAAGGCCATCGCCAGCAGGGCTTCGCCCACGAGATTGGAAGGCACATCGGCCTTGTTGCCAATGGTGCCATGCTGATAGCATATCAGCGGGAGCTGGCCCGGGATATCGGGCACGACGAGGAGGCCCGAGGCGGTATCGGTGATACCGTGGAGATCGGGCGTCTCGTACTGTATTTTATACAGAAAGACGTCATTGGGCATGGGAATGCCGATTTCGGCAGTGAGCTGGGCAGCGCTGCGCTGCCCGAGGGGTTGTCCACTTACCAGGCGTTGCGCCTGGAGGGATTGTCCTCCCAGGACAATCAGGAGGAGTAAGCATTTCCAAATTTTCATATTTTCATTTCGTTTATTCCCCACGCCGCTCCAGCGGCGGAGGATCAAGTAATTTTTTGACATCTTCTCTTTCTTTCCCTTCAAGATTTGCTTTTCCAAAAACGGCCCAATAGGCTGCTTTCGTCATGGAATCATCATCTATATAGCCCCGCTTCATCTGGTAAGTCTGAAAGACATTCAGCAGCACGAGCAGGCCGGCGAGGCCTCCGATCAGCCATCGGGGCATGCCAGCTTTGCTGACGAAATGGCCCCAGGAGGCCAGCGCCAGCGCCAGGGGCGCGAGAAGCTCGACCATAGGTCGAAGGCTGAAACCGCCACCATACCACCAGCTCCACCAGCAGGAGATCACATAGAGGTGCAGCAGAAAATAAAAAGGCAGGGCGATGCTGGCCTCGGGTATCTTTCGCTTTAAGGTAAAAAGCCCCAGGCACAGAAATATCGCCAAAGGCGTATAGACAAACCAGCCTTTCCGATAACTGATCAGTACCTCCACGATGGCGGCTTTGCTCCATAAAAAGCCTTCCCCTTCATAGGAAAAAAAGAACCAACTGCCCGTGAGCAGCTTCCATGTAAGCAATTGCAGGAAAATAACGGCCAGACCCAGGCAGGCCGCGCCTGCGAGCTGTCGCCATGTCTTCAAAAAAAGTTTTTTCTTCTTCGCCCAACCGTATTTTTCCCCTAAACCCCAGAGCAGAAAAAAGCTGACAAAGAGGATGTTGACAGGTCTGATAAGGAAAATCATCCCGCAGCAGGCTGCGAGCAACAGTAGCTGTTGGCGTTTGCCATCGCGATGCCAGGCGATGGTATAAAAGGTGGCCACGGCCATGAGGCAAAAAGAATAAACATGACTCATCATGCTATCGTGCAGGCTGTAGTAGAGCAGATTTGTTCCCAGGGCCAGGCAAAAAAGCACGGCTGCGATGGTTTTTTCCGCGAAAAAAAACTGCAAAAATCGCCTCACAAAGAGCAAGCCTATAAATTGGTAGACAAGCGCGCCTATCATCAGCCAGAGGCGATAGGGTATCGAAAAGCCATCTGCCGGCGCAGCCGTGAGCCGGGCATGAAGCTCTCCCAGGCCATAAAATGGCAACTGCATCAGCGCCACCCCAATGGGGTATTTGTTTACTTTATAGCCTGTTTTGGGCGAATTGACATTGAAAAAATCCTGGCTTCCGCTGATTTCCCCGGGCACAAAGGCATAGGAAAAATCCTGATACTTCAGGGCCGCCGGCAGATACACATAATAGCCCAAACCATCACTTGTGATGGGCCATCGCGAAGCATTGGGGCTTTTGTAAGCCTGATGCAGCTGCAGCTGCCATAGCTCAAAAAGTGCTACCAACAGGAGCACCCAAAAACTGGCAGAACGACGGCGAAGGTTAAGCATGAGGGAAGTTTTGAGTTTCGAGTTTTGAGTTTTGAGTTTCGAGTTTTGGGTTTCGAGTTTCGCATTGTGGCTCGGATCCCGAAACCCGGATCCCGAAACCCGAAACCCGGAACCCGAAACCCGAAACCCGAAACCCAACGTCTTCCCAAGTTAAGGCTTGGGCTTTATTTTGAGAAATTATTTCTCAACAGGCGAATTCTGTATATTCGATCTACCAATCGAATGAAAAAGGCAATCATCATCTGGATGGCGGGCAGCATGCTGCTTACTGTGGCTGCTGCGCAGGGCGACTGCGGCGATTTCTCCGCCTCTATCACACAAGCCACAGCCTTGTACAAGCAACAGCAATACGAGCCAGGCATTCGCCTGATGGAGAAGGCGGTGGCCGCCTATGGGGAAGAGGGATTTCTGGCAGATTCCTGCCGATATAAGGCTTATCGCCTGCTGGGCGTCATGTATCAGCGAAAAGGCCGGGATGAATGGGCGCTGAAAGCCTATAAGAAAAGCATAGAATCTGCAGGCAAATCTTTGGGCGAAACGCATTACAGAATTGCCTTTTTGCTGGGGGCCATCAGCGGCATTTATGAACGGATGGCTGATTTTGAATCTGCCCGAAACTATTTGGAAAAAGAGGTCAACCTATTGACCCAAAACCCGCCTCCCGAAATCAAAGACCTTTCCATCGCCCAATACAACCTTGCCCGCATGTATTACAACTTAGGGATGTATGAGGAGTCAGAAAGCTATTTTCTGAAAGCATTGCCGATCTGGATGGAGAGTTTTGGGGAAAATGACCCCAGACTCAAATGGATTTACAACAGCCTGGGAGGCATTTATTGGGAAAGGGAAATGCAGGAAGAGGCGCTCTTTTATTACCAAAAAGCTTTGCAGATAGACCTGGCAAACAACGAAGATGTCACGCCTGTGAGTTGGACAAAAGGGGAAGAAGCTCTTAGCAGTGGCAGCTATGAGCAGGCGCTTACCTACTACCAGCAGGAGCTGGAGAGCCGCAACCGCACTTTCGGCAGGCAACATCCGCTGACAGCTGGCTGCTACAACTATATCGCAAATACCTTGCGCCACCAGCAAAAGTACGAGCAGGCGCTCGATAATTATCAGCAGGCCATCACACGCTATCTGCCTGATTTTCAGGATGAAAATATCTATGCTTTGCCACAAAGCTTTATCGGTTGCAGTTCGGAGCAGTGGCTGCTGGATGCCTTAAAAGGCAAGGCCGAATTGTTTTTTCTTCGCTTCCAGAAAAAAGCGGAAAAGAAAGACCTGGAGGCGGCATTCAGGCATTGCGAATTTGCGTCGCAAGTCATAGACGCCCTGCGCCTGCGGATGCAGGGGGAGCAATCTCACAGCTTTTGGACGCGCAAGGTGCGGCCCATATATCAGCTCGGCATGGCCGTGACCTATGAGCTGTATGCGCTTTCGCAGGATGCTGCATACCTGCAGGCGGCCTTTCATTTCTCCGAAAAAAGCAAAGCTTTTTTGCTGCTTCAGGCGCTTCGCGAAGACGAAGCCCGCCGCTATGCGGGGGTGCCCGACTCTGTCCTGAGACAGGAAAAAGCCCTGATCAAAGAACTCGCTGACAATGAGCGCTTTTTGATGCTGGAGCAAAAAAACTGTGAGGCTTCAGACACCATCAAAATTCAATTGCTGCAAGCCCAGATTTTTTCGCTAAAAGAAAAACTCTACGACTGGACCGGGCAGCTTGCCCGCCGCTACCCGGCCTACCACCAATTGAAATATGAAACCCAAAAGCCTGATCTGAAAGCCTGGCAGGCTGCTTTTTCCCATCCTCAAACAGCTGTGCTGAATTTTATGGAGACCGATAGCGCCATGTTTGTGCTGGTGATGACAAAGGAAAAAGCGCATTTGCTGAAGGCAATTTGGGGAGATGGCGCGCGCGCCATGCTTCAGCATTGGCGGAGCTCTCTCTATGATATAGAGAAAGCCCAAACTGATCCTCAGGGCAGCTTTGCTGCTATAACTGAAGAGGGCTATGCCCTCTATCGGAAACTCATCCAGCCAGCTCATGACTGGCTGCAAAGTCAAGGCGAGACGCATCGTCTGATCATCATCCCCGATGGACAGCTGAGCTATGTGCCTTTTGAAGCTTTGCTTCAGGAGGAGGTTGGGACCAGGCAGCGTGCTTATGCAGACTTGCCTTTTTTACTCAAAAAATACAGCATCAGCTATGCCTACACCGCCTTGGGGATGATGGCAAAACAGGCCGCTCCGCCGGGCAGGAGCTATCTGGGATTTGCGCCTGATTATCCTGCGAATGAGGGAGAATCATTGGCTTTCAACCGGGAAGAGGTGGAAGCAGCCTCTTCTATCTGGCCAGGGAAAACGTTCTTGAATGAAGCTGCGACCCAGGCACATTTTAATGAAAAAGCATCCCGGGCCGGTATCCTGCACCTGGCGATGCATGCCGTCCTCAACGACAGCAGTCCGCAATATTCTTACCTGAAATTTTCGGACGAAGTCCTGTATACCTATGAGCTGTATAGCCTATCGCTATCGGCGCAGTTGGCGGTCCTGAGCGCCTGCAATACAGGCAGCGGAAAGCTGATAGAAGGGGAAGGCGTGATCAGCCTGGCGCGTGCATTTCGATATGCGGGTTGTCCGGCGGTGGCGATGAGCCTGTGGCCCGTAGATGACCAGGCGACTGCTCGCCTGACGACGGCTTTCTTTCACGGCCTGGCCGAAGGCCGGGCGAAAGATATCGCCCTTCAGCAAGCCAAGTTGGCTTATCTGGCGGAGGCGGAGCCTGCTTTTGCCCATCCTTTTTATTGGGCGGGGATCAATTTGATCGGTGAGCGCAGCGCGCTGGAAAAGGGAGGAACTCCCTGGTGGGTATGGGGCATCATCCTGGTCAGTGCCTCCGCACTGGCTCTAATCATTCGAAGAATGCGGACGAATCGCTAATCCCCTCGCTCTCACACTCTTACTCGCTCTGGCGTGGTGAAAGTGAGTGTGAGAGGGTATTGTGCGCTAAAATGCAAAACCGGCATAAATGCCAAAACCAATCATATCGAGCGGCTTACTTGCCCTGGGGTCAGGTGTTGGGTTGGTGTTCTTCCACCAGGGATAGGTATAATAACGCACAGAAGGCATAATGAGCCAGTGTTTGAAAGGGCGAAATTGATAGTCGATACTTGCGAGAAACCCCCAGTCCCTGCCTATTCTACCGTAATAGTATTCGTGGGTAGTTCCTCCCCAATTTATTTCTAAGTCCCAATAAATTTCTGTAGCATCCCTAAAAGATGGTCCCAAACCAACGAAAAAGTTATGCTTCCAATTTTTCCTTTGGATTAAATTATATGAAACATACAAATTGACAATGTTTCTATAATCAATCCCTGTCAAATCCCCAGTTCTATAGGGCCTCCCATTGAATGCAAGATGGTTAAAAAAATATCCGGCTTCCCGTCCTCCTGCAATCATTATTTTACCCTGAAAAAGAATCCTGGCCAGGTAAGCGGTACCATACTCTGTATCCAGGTTATTTATGACAGGAATATTGTTCCTGGAGGGTAAGCGGAACGTATTTTTTCCAATGAGAATGATATTGTTGGATAAATTATACTCCTGGGAATAAATGGAAACGGAAAGGAAGAAAAGGAGAAGGAGGGCTAATATTTTTCTGGTCATGAGTTGTACCATATAAGGCATTTAAGGGTATATAAGGTCAAAAAAGGCGATTTTCTTCTATGTTCTTATACAAACTATATGGTTTTATTTACAAGACATTTCACCCAGTCTAAAGTACAAACAAACCTTTAACCATTTGATTTTTCTAAAACCTAATCTATCGTTTCTCTCACATAATCATTTCCCGTCCATATCTGTTTTTTCAAGGAAAGGTTTCGTTTTCTTTCGCTCTGAATAAAAGGGGAACCTGATGCCCCTCTTCAAGGCGATTCCTGAAAGCCGCCCAACTCCTCCAAAAGCGCATCAACCGCCTTTTTTCGGTAACTGCTTTCTTCAGAAATTTTTTCAAGTAAAGCCTTCGCTTTCTGCGGCTCACCATTTTTCAAAAAGGCGAGGGCGAGGTACCATTGTGCGGGATGGAAGTAATCGCTGTCCATAGCTGTCACGAAGAGCAGGTGGCGGATGGCATCTGCAAGCCTGGGGGGATGCTGGGCCAGCTGGCTGACGCCAGCATAAAAATGCACCAGGTAGAGCGGGTGCTGGGTCTGACCTTGCGCCAGCAAGGATTCAAACTGGCTTGCAGCCAGGCTATAGTTTTCTTCCAGGTAAGCGCTGCGTGCGCTTTCCCAGAGCTGGTCCTGCCCGGCTTGCCCCCGCAATTTTGCGGGAGGGGGATAGGCCTGGAAGTTTTCTGCGAAAAGGGTATCGGAAGCGGAGGAAGCTGGTTGAAAGAGCCAGAGTCCTGCGAGCAGTAGGAGAATCGCTGCTGCGATTCCGATAGCGCCCCGCAAAAAGGCGGGGCGACGCCATAGCGGGCGAATCCCGGGCGCATCGAGCTCTTCTTCTATCTCGCGCAGCGAGTCGATGAAGGCGGCATCGCCGGCGATGTGGATGATATGCTGTGCATCTTCGAAAGCCGCGACCTCGGCTGCCAGGGCCTCATTGGAGGCCATTTCCTGCTCAAATGCCTGCCTTAACGGGGCATCCATCTGCTTTCGAACATATTTTTCAATCTTTTCCAACTCCATGCTTTCTCGAATTATCGGAGTTCGCGCAAACTGGCGCGAAGCCCCGGCTGTTGGTCGAGCAAGGCCTGCAAACGCTTCAGGCACTTGTATTTTTTGTTGCGAGCGATTTGCTCATTTTTAAAGCCCATCTGTTGGGCTATCTCGTCCATGGCTTTGTCGTCATATAAGGAAGCCAGCAATATCTCCTTGCAGCTTTCGCCCAACTCCTCCAGCAAAGCCAGCACCATCTGCTGTTTTTCGGAATCTATCATTGGTCGATAGGGATCTATCTGCTGGGGCTCCCATTCGTGATTTTCCAACAATTCGGCCCTGCGGTTTTCCTTTTTTAATTTTTGGAACCACAGATATTTACAGATGGAAAAAAGATAGGTGCCCAACTGGCTTTCGCCGCGAAATTTCTCAGCGCGAACCTGCTTGTAAAAGACAAGCACACCTTCCTGGAAAATATCTTTTCCCTCTGCTTCTGAACCCGTATTTTCTATGATGAAGCGCAGCACACGCTGTTGATGCACCCGATACAATTGTTTCAGGCACTGGCGTTCTGCCCGGCCTCCCTGACGGAGTCCGGCAATGATTTCCTGATCAGAAAAGTGATGATCGATTGCCACGGATAGCGATTTGCCAGGCTTATCATAGGTTAGGTCTTTTCTCTTGGTGGATGCCAGAGCAGAAAACGTAACCGCTGAAAAGCGATTTTATACTTTTAGTACAAGTTTACCCATTTTTTCTCCCGAAAAAAGACGTAAGAGGGTTTCCGGGAAATTTTCAATTCCTTCTTCTACCTGCTCCTTTGTTTTGAGCTGACCCGTAGCCAGCCATTTTCCCAGGTCAGCATAAGCCTCCATAAAGCGGTCTTTGTAGTCAAAGATGACCAGACCTTCCATGCGTGCCCGGCTTACGAGCAGGGAGAGATAGTTTTTGGGGCCCTGTATAGATGATTCATTGTATTGAGAAATGGCGCCACAGATGACCACGCGCGCGCGCAGGTTGAGGTTGGCGAGGGCATGGTCGAGGATCTCGCCGCCTACATTGTCGAAATAGACATCTACCCGATCGGGGCAGGCCTTGCGGATGGCTTTGCGCACATCTTCATTTTTGTAGTCAATGGCAGCGTCAAAACCGAGTTCCTCGGTGAGGTAGCGGCATTTTTCCGCTCCACCCGCTATGCCGACGACGCGGCAGCCTTTTATTTTGGCGATCTGTCCCACCACGCTGCCTACGGCACCGGAAGCTGCTGACACCAGCACCGTCTCTCCGGCTTTAGGCTGGCCGACGTCCAGCAGCCCGAAGTAGGCCGTCAGGCCCGGGCCACCCAAAGCGCCCAGATAGGTCTGAAGCGGCGCGAGCTTCGTCGATACTTTGCTCAGGCCTTTGCCATTGGAAAGCCCATAGCTTTGCACACCCTGCATGCCCACGACATGATCGCCCACCTTGAATTGAGGATTTTTGCTCTCGATGACCTCGCCTACGGTACTGGCGCGCATGACTTCGCCGATCTCTACAGGTCGGATGTAGGAACGGGAATCGTTCATCCAGCCGCGCATGGCGGGATCGAGGGAGATGAAGTGTATTTTGACTACGAGTTCGCCATCGCCCGCTGTAGGGATGGGAGCTTCTTCATAGCTGAAGTCGGAGCGTTTGGGGAGGCCCTGTGGGCGGGAGGCTAATTTGAATATTTTATTCATGTTGAGAGTTTTAAGAGGAGACGCAGATTTACGCAGATTTTTATGATAAGATTAGGTGAAAAAACGGTGAAAATCATACTGATCGAAAAAAATCTGTGTCAAAAGTCTTTTTAATTTGGGAACAAGTTAGGGGAAAAATGCTAGTTTGGAAGGGGGGCAGAGAGCAGAGATAAGAGAGCAGAGATAAGAGAGCAGAGATAAGAGAGCAGAGATAAGAGAGCAGAGATAAGAGATTGGAGAATGAAATTTAGGACTGAGATAGAGAAACAGGATTTTCCGTGGGAAATTGGCCATGGGGACCATGTGCTGTCGCTGGGCTCCTGCTTTGCGGAGCGGATGGGCGCCCGCCTGGCGGGCGCGAAGATTCCCACGACGATCAATCCCCTGGGGATTGCTTACCAGCCGATGGCTATATCCCGCCAGCTGGCGCTGGCGCTTTCCGATAGCGCGCCGGAGGCGCGGGAGTTGAATGGCCTCTGGCATGCCTTTGAGCTGCACAGCAGCTTTAACCATCCCGATGAAGCCGTTTTTACCCATGAGGTAAAAAAAGCCCTGAATAGCCTGAAAACCGCCTGGCATCAGGCAAATGTGGTCATGTTGACTTTTGGTACGGCCTGGGTTTATCGCCGCAAAGACAATGACGAATGGGTGTGCAATTGCCATAAGTATCCGGCAGCTTTTTTTGAAAAAGAGTTGCTTTCGGTGGATGGGATCGTGGAGGAGTGGAAAAAGCTTTTCGAAGCATTTCCCTCCAAAAATTTCCTGCTGACGGTCAGCCCGGTGCGCCATACCAAAGACAGCCTTCGGCTGAATAGCCTCAGTAAATCCTGCCTGCGCCTGGCGGCGCATCAGCTCTCGGCAGCCTTGCCGAATGTGGCCTATTTTCCATCCTATGAGATCATGATGGATGATCTGCGGGATTATCGCTTTTATGAAAGCGACCTCATTCATCCCAATGAGATGGCGGAGCAATACATCTGGGATTTCTTTTCCAAATCTTTCTTTTCCACAAAAACCCAACAGCTTATCCACAGCTGGGGAAAAGTACAGCAGTCCCTTCAACATCGGCCATTTCAGCAAGAGAGCGATGCTTATCAGCATTTTTTGCAAAAACTGGAGCAGCAGTTGCGGGATTTATCCACAGAATTGGATGTAAAAAAAGAATTGGCAGAAGTGTTACTAAAAATAAAAAAATGAGTCTCAATCCCGCTTATAATTCACTGGATGCTAATAAATTGCATCTGCTTTGTGTATCTTTGTGGCGAAAATTTCCTCCATCTTCATGCGGTATGTAAGCTTTCTCTTGTTTTCAGTCCTCCTCCCTTCTATATGCTTTTCCCAGGCTCATGATAGCCTCAAGAGCAAAAAGGCAACTCTGGACCTGGAAATATTCCAGCAAAATGTAGAAATCGCCTGGTGGCTATACCAGTACGATATGGTCGCATGGCGCACTTCGGATTCGCTTCTGGCGCTGACTGATCCGGCTGTGATGAACCTCACCAAAGAATGGTTTTGTTACCAGGATAGCGCAGAGCAATGGCATGCTATCTATGGCCGCTATGAGACCGGTGCCTACCAGCCAGTCTTTCACTATGTGATGGATTCGACTCAAAAAGTCCGGCGTACAAAGGAGCAGGTGGATACTTCGCTCAGCCAGGCTTACGCCCGCGCGCTTAGGCTGGGCTACCAGAAACTCGCCACGGTCATGGCAAATTATGACATCCGATTCAATGCCTATCTGCGCCGCCTTCCCAATAAGTGCATAGAGCTATGGTTTTTGCCCGCATGGCAGCCCGATGGCCGCACGATCTATGGCGTAGAACTGAAATATGTCTATGATCCCTTAGGCAAGCGCCTGCTTAGCAAAATCGAAAAAATCGATAAAATACGCGCCCTGACCCCCAGTCGCACGACCATCGTGCAACTCGACTACCAAAATCATAAAATCCCGCCGGTAAGCGGTATCTTCTTTCTCTGGTCCTACAACCGCTATTTCGGAAAAATTTCCATCAAGCATTTTTATGGAAAAACGAGCCTTTCCAAGATGGGTGATGAATGGATCTGGATCCATGAAGAAGGCGGCTGAGAGAGTTTGAGTTTGAGTACAAGTTTGAATTAAGGTCGGGAGCACCTCCTACTCCATCTTGCTGATCCATTCCCTGATCAGCGCTACCCCCTCTTCGTGCACAAGTGCACGACCCAGTTCTGGCATCATGATGCCGGGGTCCTGGGAGACGATCCTGTAATATAGGATGGACTTGTTGGGTTTGCCGGGCTCGATGTCGTAATCGAGCTCGCCTGCGCCGCGGCCTGCGGCTACGGGTACTTTCATCACGCCCAGGACATTGGGGTCGGTCTGGTGGATATCGAGGAAAAAGCCGCTGGTGCTGGCGGGGCCTTCGGCGCGGTGGCAATGCGCGCAGTTGATGTCGAGCCAGGCTCGGGCGCGGCTATCCAGCGACTCGCTGGGATCGTCCCAGCGCGCGATGCGCGGGATAGCGCTGTGATCCGCTGGCAGGCCTGTCAGCAGGCCTTTTACCTGCCAGCGATCGAGCTGGTGGGCGCTGCCATCGGCATAGGCGAAGTCGCCATGGAGCTGTCGGGCCGAAGGCCCGATGGGACGCATCGCGCCATTGAAGCTATGGCAACCTTTGCACTGGTTGGTATTGGGAACGGTATATGTAAATTTTTTCTTTTTGCCGTTGCTATGTACAAAACTGATGGCGATATCTTCGCCGGCCACTTCAAGATAAGCCTCGCTTTGGTCTTCATTCCAGACGTAAGCAAGCGCCTGCCAGCCGTCTTTCTCATGGCTCAAAACACGCGTTTCTATCAGTCTGCGGCCTTTTTCGGGCTTGCGGGCATCGCGGTAGTAAAAAAAGGTTTTTACGATATGTGTACCCAGAGGGAAGTCAAAGACTTCTTTTTCATTATAAGGAACGGTCGTTCCTTCGGGCAGGCGCACAAAGCGCAATTTCTCAGCGTAGTCTGAAAATAAAGGCGTATTCAGATCATAAGGCATCACGCCATCGGCGGGTTTCTGATCTGCCATTTTCCCTTCAAAAAAACCATACTCAGAAAGCGTCATCAATGGTTTTTCCCCCTCAGCCTTTCTCACAAAAGCCGACATACAAGCCAAACTCAAAATAGCCCCAACAAAAAAAATCTTCTTTTTCATATCCTAAATTCTTCTAGTTTCACCTCCCGCCTCTCTACTCTCTATTCTCTACTCTCTATTCTCTACTCTCTACTCTCTACTCTCTACTCTCTACTCTCTACTCTCGCACCTCCACCCGATTCCAAATGTCCAAATAAATCTTCCATTCGCCCTCTACCTTTTTCCAAACGATGACATACTTGCCCTGCCAGCTCACTTCTGAGCCGTCTTCACGGCGGGTTTTGCCTTCATAATAGCCATAGTCATAGGCTTTGTCGCCTTCTACGGTGATCTCTTCTGGCAGAACTTTGTGGTAGACCGTCTGGCTGCTGCCTGAAGGCGTCCAGTATTGCCGGAGGGCTTCAGGCCCTTCGAGGATACGGGTATTATTGGGGAAAATTTTCCCATCGCTGGTATATGCCTGGACGATTTTTTCGCTTTCGCCTGCCATAAGATGCTTCGAGAAGCTTTGGATATTGGCAAGGATTTGCTCGATATCTTCTTCGGGACCCTTCAGATTTTGGCTGAAAAGAAAAGCTGGCAGAAGCAGCAGAAAGAGGATGTATGGGGTTTTCATAATTGGAAAATGCTTGATGATAGAAAGTGCTAAAAAAAGAAAGATCGAAGGATAAAAAAAGCCCTGGCCGAATTCTTGCGACAGTTTAGCTGTCATACAAAAATCTATTTATGAAAAAGCCTTGCTTCCTTAGCCTGCTCATTTTGAGCCTTTTAGCGCTCCTGGGTTGTTTTCAATCCGAAAACCTTGTTTTTGAGCAATTTGAGTTGCCCATAAAGATTTCGGCTCCTGGCATGCAGATGGAAGAGAGTTTCGGGCTGGAGGAGATGACACAATCGCCCGCCCTGAAGCCCATTGAAGAAAACCGAATGCATAAATTTTTATTGCCTGCTGAAATAGAGCAAGCCCTCGGTTTGTATAAGAAAAGCCGCTCCCCGGAGCTTCCCGATATGGAAATGCGTGTGAGCGAAGTCGGCCATGTAAACATGCCCAATTACCGCCTGGTAATCGTCATGAAAGAAGCCCTGAAGCAGGATAAAAGGTGGATTTCTGTGATCGTTCGCACCTTTTGCTTTGATGGAATGATGATGGGAAGCAAGCGCCTTGCCTATTGGAATGAAGCGGATGGAACGCTCATTTCCGGGAGCCTGAGTCCGGACATGGAGCTGACACTTTATATGCCCGATCATTCTCCGGGCAAGTACCAAATAGATGAATTTGGCAAAATACTCCCGTTAAAGCCTTGATGCTGCTCAAAATTTTTATATTTGCTTCATGCCATTTCGCTTAGGGCCGATTTCCAGCCATGGAATTTCAATGGCATAGTTTCCCATTTGTATTCCTCCAAACAACAAGATCATGAGCCGCAGCGCATTTCTACAGATTAGCTTTGTTTTTTTCTTCTTTACCTTATTCTTTGTTCAGGACAGTTTCGCACAGGTTCCCAATCCTGATCTGGTGAAAAATGACACCGAATTAGGCCGCGAAGTGTGGTACTACAGCATAGATGAGGCGATGAAGCAGCCAGAGAAGGTCTATAAACTGAATCTCAGTGGACAAAAACTCAAGGAATTTCCCTCAGAATTATACAATCTCCCCAACCTGCACATGCTCGATCTGAGCAAAAACAAAATCGACGAGATTCCCGCCGATATCAACCAACTTCCCTATCTCACGATGTTGAATTTGTATGACAACAAGATCCGCATTTTGCATCCCAATATGCAGTACCTCGGGGAGTTGCGTCACTTGTTTTTGGGGAGAAATAAGCTGGTAGCTGCTCCTGCCTTCGTCGGTGGCCTCGGCAAACTCCAGAGGCTGGATGTCAGCCGCAATTATATCACATCCTATGAACTGGCCAATTTGCAGTACCAACTGCCAAATTGTAACATCACGCCAAAGCCGTAAGGCTTGTGTTAGAGATACACACGCCAGAAGGCCCATGTCACATATATCCAAAAGATGGTGAACAGAATATGTACCACCGTCTCAAAGGCTTTGCCTTTCCACAATTTTGGCGAGTAGCCAAAGAGTTGAACCAGCAGGCGAATGCCCCAAAAGATGCCCAAACCCAGAGAAACCCTGCGTCCGAGCGCTGTTTGGATCAATTCTTCCGCAGAAGTCACACACAAAATGCCCATCAGCAATACGACCAGGGCAATGAAAAAAGTATGCACTACCATCATCTGCCTGTTGATCAGACTGAGGGGGGCGAGTTCTTTTTTCCATTGAAAATAAGGCGGAAATATCGCATGAACGCCCGCCAGGGCGATGAAAAACCAGCCGATGATTTTAAGGTGAAGTTCCATTTTTTGATAAAATAAAAGTGCTGATAAAAGGAGTGATTTTTAGCTCTTTCTCCACCTGAAGTCCTGCGGACTCAAATGTCCGCAACCAGTTTTTCCTCGAATGAAAATGAAAGAAGCCGATATTGAAAGCCAAAAAATTGGCTGCATCGCGCAGATGTTCGGTGACGACAAGCTTGCCGTCGGCCTTGAGCGCTCGTTTCAACTCACTGAAAAAGCGGATGCGCTCCTCATCATCCCGGACCTCATGCGCGGAGAGCAGGGTGAAAATGCTATTCAGAGAAGCGGCTTCCAGAGGAAGACTTTCGGTGCTCACCGCCTGGGTACCCGGATAAGGCGGATAAGCCTTGCGCGCCCGCCTGATGGAAAGCTCGGTATGTTTTTGGGGATCGTAAAAATCAAAAACGCGGAGGTTGGCTCGCGGATATTTTTGCGCGAGCAGCGCACTGGTTTCGTCGAAGCCTGCATGTATATTCAGCATGTTTTGGGGAGCAGCCATGCCTGCTTCATCCAGCCAATGGAGTTGGTACAGACCCGAGCGATCATAGATCAGGTGAGAGACGGCCAGTGAAAGCAGGGTGCTACCCAACGCCAGAAGCAAGGCGATACTTCCCCAAAGTGCATAAGGCGCTGGCAAAAAGCCCACTCCCACGGCCAAAGCGGCCAACACAGCAAAGGCCAGCACATAAAAGTGCCAGTTGAAGCGCACGATATTCCACAGGCCGATATAGGGTTTTCTTAGGCTTTCCATGGCTCTTTCTTTCCTTTTTTCCAGTGGTAAGGGATATTTTGAATGATAAAGGCACTCGCCAGCACCGCGCCTTCAAAGGCGAAATTGTCCAGCCATGCTACCCGATGCGAAATGACTTCCACGGGCCGTGGCGTCCAGTTTTGCCTGACGCCCTGTATGATAAGCACTTCCTGCTTTTGAGGCTGGTAGGTAAAGGTAAAAGGCAAGGGCCCCGCAAAGCGCCGAGCGGCTTTCCAATCCTGAAAGGGCGAATCCGCCGGCAAAGCCGCCGCTTCATCTGAAAGTTTTACTTTCACTTCGAAGTCCGATTTTCGCGAGCTGACGCGATAGAAATCTCCTTCTTTTTCCTGTTGGATGTCTGTGGTGGAGTATTGATAATGGGTAAAAATATTTCCCAAAAGCTCCATCTTCTTTTTGTCAGTCTCTGACTTGAGGATGTACAGCCCGCGCAGCCGTTTGCCGGCTTCATTGGTATAGCGGACAAAAATCCGGTAGCCGATCAGGAAAAAATCATTTCCCATGAAGGCGGGAAAACCTTTGGGACGAAGTCCCTCTGTCTGCACCATAGCGACTGCCAGGAAGGCCCATTTGTCTTCAAATGTGTCCAGCGTCACGCAGGGAGGGAGCAGCGCCTCCAGCTGTTCTTTGGGAACAGCAAAAGTCAGCACCAGAGAGCTTTCGAAGAAAGCCTCAACGGCGAAGGGGTGGTTTTTGAGAAAAGATAACATAGGGTTTATTTCTTCTTCAAAACAAATTCAACATAGTAAACCAACCCGATAAACATCAGCGCAAAAAGCGCATTCATCCTGCCCCAAAGCAGCAGCTCCGGCACCAGGATAGCCTCCAGCGTATTCATGACCGCCACCAGGGCGATCTGCACGATGGCATTGAGGCGGGATCTGAATCCCCAGATGATCCAAATCGCCATGGCGACTTCCGATAAGCCGATCAGGAAGGTGAGTTCGCTTGCATAGGCATCGCCCAGGATTACCGATACGATCTCCTGGTGCCTCGGCACCAAATTTAGCACTTTGCAAAAAAGGCCATTGGCGAGCCAGACAAACGCTATGAAATAGCGGAGGAGGATGCGGAGGTTCATGTAGGCATTTTTATAGAAAAGGATGAAATAAAGTGGGCGAAATGTAAGTGTTTTGCACCACATTTCGCCCATGATAAATTTAGGAATCAGCCTCGGCTATCTTTTCGCTTAACTCACTCCACCACGATTTTTCCAAAAAATGTCTTTCCCTCTACCTGCCAATTCAGCAAGTAAACGCCTGACGGCAGTTCGGAGACATCCAGCCGAAAGGAAGCGCGCCGGGCGCTTTCCTGCTGAATCAATTTCCCCTGGAAATCCATCAGGCGGAGGCTTCCGCCTTTCAACCCCAGCCCTTCGGGCAGGCTGATTTCACAGACCGCTTTCGCTGGATTGGGCTGCGTGCGCAGTGCCTGGGCAGAGTCGATTTTGAACAATTCGTTCAGGCCGCTGCCGACATTCGATTGGGTGATCGAATAGATAGAATCTACTGCGAGATTGAGCAGGTAATCGGTATCGCCGGACGGCCAGTTGATTTTGACGGAGTCAATGCTGGTATTTTGTGCCAGGCCTACATGCACCCGCAGGGCGTTGTGGCCCATAAAGGTATTTTGGGCCGATATCTCCCGCTGCAACCAGCGGTCGATGCCGCCGATATGGGCCTTCACCCAGATCCGCGCGCCGATGGCGGAGGTATTGGAAGGCAATTTGCCTGTGAGATCAAACTGCACCCAGTGGTTGCCATTGCTCAGGTCATTTTGAAAAAGACCCCGGTAGCCACTGCCGGAGGGATTGCTGTTGTTGCCGCCTACGGCAAAGAAATCGAGATCGCCATCTTCATCATAATCACCCAGTGTCAAGCCCGAAACCTGCCCGCCGGCATTGAGGAAAGGGCTGGCAATTTTTTGAAATTGGTGGTTGCCATTATTTTTAAAAATGCCCGCAGAGCTCAGCGTGCCCCCGGTGATGACGACATCCTCATAGCCGTCATTGTCCAGATCGCCCCAACCATTGGAGAGCATGCTGTTGCCTGGGCCCATGATGAGGGCATTTTGCCGGGCGATAAAGGTGTCTTTGTCGCGCTCGTAGTAGCGGTTGAGCGCGGCTGACCAGTTGGTCAGGTACATGTCACGATCGCCGTCGAGATCGGTATCGATGAAGTTGTAGCATTGACCATCTTGTGGTTCATTGAAAAAGGGAAGCTGGGTGTTTTTGATAAATCGCGGATAGCCCAGCTCTGCGAGCAGGTTGCGGTAAAAATGATCCGGACGCGCTGCTACTCCTCCAGGTCCACTGGCAAAAAAGAGGTCCTGATCGCCATCGTCATCATAATCTATCCAATGGCCCACCGTATAGTCTGCTGTTTCCGTGGAGAAATCAAAAGAGTCAATTTTGGTAAAAGTACCATCCCCATTATTTCCATAAAAAAGATTGCCGGTAGTGAAGCCATAATTGACAGGAACGGACCAGAGGGCGTCCATGTAGCCGTCATTGTTCCAATCTCCCAGTGAGGCCGACCAGGCGCGCAGGCTGCCGCTGGGCTCTGGATCAAAGGAAGTAAAATTGCCGTTGCCGTCGTTGAAGTAGATGCGGCTATCCAGGTTGTAACTGTGCAGACAGTCAACGGTGCCATCGGCATTTATATCCGCCCAGCTGAGGCTGGTCTGGTTTCCCTGAAACATGCCGGGGGTGCCTTTGCTGGTGAAATTGCCCTTGCCATCATTTAAAAAAATGACCCCGGCACCTGCCACTGTCAGGTCGAGATCGCCGTCGGCGTCCACATCTATCCAGGCACAGCCCCGATAGTGGCCGCTCATGTTGCGGGTGTTGATGGGATTGGTCGCATCTGTGATGCGTGTGAAAGTCTGGGCACTCAGCCCGGAGCTCAGCAAAAGGGCCAGCGCAAGGCCCCACATAGGTTGAAATTTCATGATGAAAAAGGTTAGTTTTTGGACAAAAAAGATTGCCTGCACGCATACCGCGCAGCTTTTCAAAAATCAACATGAATCAGCAGTGATGCTTCCGAAATGATCATTCCGGAAGAGATTCTCCCCTCTTTACTTTCTTATTCTTACTTCCTTGTTCATTATTTGTACTTCCAAAGGCCGCCGGTGTCAGTCCCATCTCCCGCTTAAACACATCATAAAAAGTTGAAATACTTCGAAAGCCAGACTGGTAGCCCGCCTCTTTGGCGCTCAGCCCCTGGCTGAGCAGCTCGCATGCGTGTGCCACGCGGTAGCGGTTGATCCATTCGGAAAAGGAAAGGCCAAAGGCCTGATTGACAGCTTGCGAAAGCTGTTGGGGGCTGAGATTGAGTTCCGCAGCGAGCTGGGGGAGGCGGAGGTTTTCCTGGAGAAAAATATTTTTTTCCTCTACAAAATCCTGGATTTGCTTTGCGAGCAGTTGCGATTGGTTTTCATTGAGCGGAGAGCTGGCGTATTTCTTTTTGGGAGAAATAAGCTGTTGGATAAAAAAGAATTCGGGCCGATGAAAGCTCATGCTTGCCATGCTAAAAATGGCGATCGTCATCGCCAGAGAAATCATATAGTCCCATTCGCTATTGAAAAAGGAAAACCTTACCAAAATAAAATAGGACAACTGGGCGAGCCAGAAGAAGGCAAAAAGCCCTAAAACCTGCCTTTCGAGGCGGCTCTGTTCTTTCTTTCGCCAGAGCAGCCAGGCTGCTGTCATCATATACAGCAGCTGATGCCCCAGCAACAGCCAGGGAGTCTGTAGCCATCCCAGCCGCAGGCTGCGGCCGAGTTGACTTGAGAAGACGGAATGCTGTTGCAGATGGGCAAATTTTTCTGCCGTAGGCAGGAGCGCAAAAGGTATCCAGCTCAGAAGCAGCAATGCTGCCGGGAGGAAATGAAGAGCAGTCACTCCCTTTATTTTTCCTTTTTGTACAAAAAGCAGCAATAAGGGCCCATAGCAATAGGTCCAAATCCTCCAGAGGCTTTCCATATGGGGAAATTGCTGTCGGTGATGTGACCAATAAATCACATACTCGATAAGGGTAAGGGAGAAAAGGCTCAGGATAAAAATCAGCGGCTTGCTTCCGCTTTTCAGCTTGCCTGGTCGCATCAGCAGCATCATGCTAAAAAACAGGCCAATGCCTGCGGCAAATGCAAAAAATAGCCAAAAGATACTGTCTACCATGTGTTGATGTTAGCGGTGAAAATATCGGCTGATGCTTTGGGTAGTACTATTTGGGCGATTGCTTCAGTAGCTCTTCGAGCGCATCGAGATGCGCTTCAAAGGCTTTGCGCCCTGTCTGGGTAACGCGGTAAGTGGTGTGTGGTTTCCTCTTGATAAATTCTTTTTTATCCTCCACAAATTCATGCTTCATCAATGCCTTGAGATGACTGGCGAGGTTGCCATCGGTTATCTCCTGATCGGGTGTACTGAGGGCTTCCTTCATGGCACTATAATGCACCCAATCATTTACCATGAGCAAAGACATGATGCCCAGGCGTATGCGATTTTCAAATTGCTTATTGAGGTTGGCTAAAAAGGTGTAATCCTGCTTCAACGTTCGTATTTTAAGTACATGGCGACGCCATAAACAATGTGCAACAGGCCAAAACCGATGGCCCAGATCAACAAACCATAGTTCAGCACCATGCCGCCGATCAGGCCGAGTAGTATCTCGCTGAGGCCCAGCCAGCGGATTTCCGGGAAGGTATATTTGCTGGCATTGAGCAGCGCCAGCCCATAAAATATCAGCGTAGCTGATGCCACGATGGCACCATAGCCGTGCCATGCCAGCAAGATGCAAAAAATCCCGCCCGCTCCCAGCGGGAGCATGATGCTGCTCAGCACGCGCTTCGCGCTGGAATTCCAGACCGGTAGCTGGCGCTTGCGCGCCATGCGGATGGAAAAAAAAGATGCCGAGGCGGAAGCCGCCACGAAAATCAATATCGCCAGGCCGAGCAGGCGGCCAAAAGGCCCCCCTCGCATTTCCTCACGCAGATATGCTGCGTTTTTGACTTCTCCCATCAGACCCAGGTCTGTCAGGTACTGCCAGGCCACCCACGCGCCCAAAAGCGCGATGATACCGGCGCTCACGCCGGAGAGACCACTCAGCGAGATAAATTTGGTCGATCGCTCCATGATCGACCGTATCTCGGAGATATCTTTCAGATGGTCTTTCAGATCAGGCATAAGGGATTGAGTTAGTCTTCCAATGCATTGAGAAAAACATAAGGGGAAATATCCACGGCGCTGCGGTCTTTGATGCGCTTGTGCAGGGCCATATTGGTGGCCAGGTTACAGATGAAGGTGACGGGATGCTCATCATAGATTTTTTCCTGCAACTCCATCACCATCGGCCTCCGCTTTTCCGGATTTATTTCCTGATTGGATTTATCTATCAAAGCATCTATCTCCACATTGCCAAAGTTCATGTAGTTGCTACCTCCAGCGATGCCCGATGTATGCCAGTGCTGCTGGAAGTCATAGGGCAGATAGGAGGGAGAAAATGCAGAAAGCACCACTTCAAAATTGTGGGTGGACATGGGTTGCACGGTGGAGGAAACGGGATTGCTTTCCAGGTCTATGCCCACATTGCGGGCCTGGTATATGATGCGCTGCACGATGTCCTCAGCCAGTTGGCTGCTGCGGTAGGTGAGCCTGGCCGAGAGCGGCACCCAGGCGCCATTGATCATTTTTTCCCTGCTGCCGTTGCCGTCATGGTCTACCCATCCTGCTGCTTCCAGCAGGGCTTTGGCGCTGTCTGGCGCGAAAGGCAAAGGCTTGAGGCTTTTGTTGTAGTCCGGGCTTTTGATGGGAACGGGCGATGCTATGCGGGGTACTTTTCCGGCGTAGAAATCCTGGATGATTTCATCGGCCGGGACGACCAGTCCCATGGCGAGGCGCACGTTTTTTTCCTGAAAAGCAGGGCATAGCCCGCTGCTGGGCCGCATATTGTATCCCAAAAACATTTGGGATGGGCGCAGAAAAGAAACCAGTTCAAACTGTGTTTGAAAGGCCGAATCATTTTCCAGCTTATTGATCATATCGGTCGTCATCCGAAGGGCCACATCTACTTCGTCCTGCTTCAGTTGAAGCTCTATGGCCGCGGGGTCCGCGATGGTTTTGAAAATGATGCGGTCAGGTCCCTGGGCAAACATTTTACCTGCCTTTTTGGCTCCCCAGTAATTTTCCCGCTTTTTGAGGATAATTTGCTGCTCAGGCAGCCACTCTTCCACTACATAAGGCCCTGTGGTGCCTTTCAGAAAGTTGGGATCACTGCCGTATTTCCCGTCATTAAACTCCCTGCCCCAGGCCTGTACCTCGGGATCGTCTCCGACCTTGCTGTTGGGGTCGAGTACCTGCTCCACGCTGTATTTTCCCAACTTATCTTCCGGGTCAAAAAAGCGTTTGTCCATGATCGGCAGGTCATCCATGAGGAAGGGATTGTTGATGTAATTGGATTTCATCACCAGGCGAAAGCTTCTGGGGTCGCCCTTCACCCTTTGCAATTCTTTGATGTAAATGCTGAAAAAGCCCCGCAGCGCCTGCTCCTGTGTGACAGATGAGCAGCCCGCCTTGAGGGAAAAAGCCACATCTTCTACCGTGATCGGCTTCCCGTCATCCCAGGCTGCGGCCGGGTCTATGGTGTAGGTGTACAAAAGGCCATCATCTGAAATCTCCGGCACCGCCGCCGCAATAACAGGCGCCAGCAGGTAGGTTTCCGGATTTAACTTGGTCAGGCATTGTGCCGTGAAAAAATTGATCTGCTGCGCCATGGCGCTGGTCAGCGAATTGATGGGATGTAAATTGGGCGGTTGCGCGCCGATCTGGGCCACAAAAGTATTGCCCCGCTTGTGGGGCGGGTCGCTTTCCGCTGGAGCTTCATCCTGACAAGCCCCAAAAACAAAAAGCACCGAAATCAACAAAATAAGATGACGTAGAGGCATAGAAATGATTTTTTGATAGAAAGAATTGACTTTGCAATCAAATTACCAAATCTTTTGAAAAGATTACGAAAAGAGGGGGAAGGATTGGTTTTTCTTCTCAGTCAGTAATATCAGGAAGGCTGAGAAAAAGACAATTTAGGGAAAGCGATGAATGTTTGCCCTTACTTTTTTAAATATTTGCTAGAAGTTTGCCCTTACTTTTTGAAATTTTTGACTATATTTTGCCCTTACTTTTTTAAATTCATTCTTAAATATATGACAAAGCGGTTTATAAATGATCAGAAAAATCCATGAAAACCTTCTCTTTTGGAAGGGAAATATTAACAGAAAAGTATTACTTCTAAGAGGTGCAAGACAAGTAGGTAAAACCTGGTCAGCCAGGCATTTGGGAAAAGAATTTGACTACTTTTTAGAAATTAATTTTGAATTCGATCGAGAAGTTCATGCTTTCTTTGAAAGTAGCCTCGACCCAGATGATCTTATCCTTAATCTTTCTGCTTACTACAAGATTCCAATAGAAGAGGGCAAAACGCTCCTATTTTTGGATGAAATACAAGCTTGTGTTTCTGCGATTTCTTCCCTTCGTTTTTTTTATGAACGAAAACCGAATCTCCATGTCTTAGCTGCTGGTTCTCTCTTAGAATTTGCACTGGAAGAATTACCTTCTTTTGGCGTAGGAAGAATAGAGTCACTTTGGATGTATCCGATGTCTTTCGATGAATTTCTATTAGCAAAAGGCGAAGAGAGATTACTAGAAATAAAAGCAGCAGCAAGTCCTTCAAAACCTTTACATGCAGCTTTTCATCAAAAGCTATTAACCTATTTAAGACAATTTATGATATTAGGTGGATTGCCAGAGGTAGTCAAAACATTTATTCAGACAAATAATTTTGAGCCTGCTTTTAGGCTTTTGGACCAACTCATCGTGGGCCTGGATGATGATTTTACCAAATACAAAAAGCATGTTTCTGTATTTCTGTTGCGAACTATTTTTGAATCGGTCGTTCATCAAACAGGAAATAAATTTATCCTATCTCATGCTGCTCAGGAGGCAAATCATCTACAAATCAAGGAAGCATTGCAATTGTTGGAAAAGGCAGGATTAATTTACCGGGTATACCATAGCGCTGGAAATGGAATTCCTTTAGGTGGAGAGGTAAATTTGAGAAAGTTTAAGTTCATGCTATTCGATCATGGGATGTTTCAAAGAATATTAGGGTTGAAAATTTCCCAATTATTGATCCCTACAGATTACACCAGTATTTTCAAGGGAAACCTGGCGGAATTATTTGCTGCATTAGAGCTTATCAAATATGAGGACCCTTTTCGACGAGCACAATTATTTTATTGGCAAAAGGAAAAAAAATCGAGTAATGCGGAGGTCGATTTTCTATTGCAGTTCAATCACGAAGTAACCCCCTTAGAAGTCAAAGCAGGCACACAGGGTAAAATGCAAAGCCTTCGCTTATTTATGGAAGAAAAACGAAGTAATCTAGGGTTTCGAACCTCTATGGAAAATTTTGGAGAATACGATTCTATACAGATTGTGCCTTTATATGGGCTTTCTTATTTGGGGGATAGCAGAGTGTCGAGGAAGCTCAAAGAAGAAAAAGTTTGAGTACGATGCTCTACTGCACCACCCCCACCTTAGCCACATTATCCTTCGGATTTCTATCAATCAGCTTATGCAAGGGATCGATGCCCGCCTTTACAGGCTCTGCACCCACGACGACTTCAAAAGTCGTCTCTGATTGCGTCAGCTTATGCTTTTGCAGGTAGATGAGGCTGTCTTTGCCATCATTGCCTTTTGCAAATACGCCCACATCCATCCAATCCTGCAACGGAATTTCCGTTTGATTTCCCAGGCTGTCTGCGCGGAATTTTTCCGCTTTGACGGGGATCGTCACCCGGTACTGGCTGTTTGCAAGGACTTCATAAGTCGGTTCCAGTGCACGGTTTTCGAATAAAGTGATCGTCTCAAACATATCCGTAATCAGGTACTGCAGGCTGTCTGGCGTCACTTCACGGAAGTAAGGCAGCAGATCTGCCGTGGTGGGATAGCGATCTTCGCGGCCAGCCCAGGTCTGGAGGTAGCGCCGTAGAGCAGCATTCACGCTGTCTTCGCTGATGTAATCCTGCAAGGCATACATCACGATCGAGCCTTTGCGATAATGGATGTAACTTTGGCGCTCCACCAGCGCAAGGGGCTGCTCCTTTTTCGTCTCGCCTGCGCGCCCGCGCAGGTAGCGGTCCAGCTCATGTCGCAGAAATTTCTGCATCATCTCCGGCGAATTTTTTTGCTTCATGACCATGAGTGCCGAGTACTGAGACATCGTCTCAGAGAGCATGGCATTGCCTTGCACATTGGCTTCTGTCACCTGGTGGCCCCACCACTGGTGCGCCATCTCGTGGGCCGTCACATAGTAGGCCATGTCTATATCATCCGCCCCTATGCTCAGGATAAAGCCGATCCCTTCAGAAAAGGGAACCGTATTGGCGAAGGACTGCGCGAAAGACGAATAGCGTGGAAACTCCATGATGCGCATCTGGCGAAATTGATAGGGGCTGAAGTGCTGCTCATAGTAGCTGATCGAATGTTTCATCCCTTCCATCATGCGGTCCAAATTGTAGGTGTGGCCCGGATGGTGATAGATTTCCAGGGTGAGTTCCTGGCCCTGGGGCGTGCTCCACGTCTCTTTCACCACTTCGTAGCGGGCCGATACGATGGAGTAAAAATTGAACATCGTCTTGTCCATTTTGTAATGGTAATAATGACGATCTCCCTCTGTCCACTCGCGCTGAAGATAGCCCGGCGCGATGGCGATCTGCGATGTGTCTGTGCTCATCACGACCTCAAAGCGGATTTTATCCGCGTCATCCCCGACAAGCGGTATTTTTTGACCGAGGGGATCGTTACGGGAGCGCATGCGCTCTCTTTCGACTGGCAGGCCGTGCTTTTTGCGGTCTTTTTCCTCGCTCAGTTCTCCCCCCCGATCGTATCCCAAAGTCGGGAAGTAGGAGGTATTATTGAAAAATGTACCATTGTAAACGACTTGCGTACTTCCGCCTCCCTCCACAAAACCGATGGTTTTGTAATTCGCTTTGAAATTCATTTTTAAACTATCTCCAGGCTGCATGGGATGATCCAGCTTGTAGATGTAATAGCGGAAGTCCTCAAAGGATTCGAACAGCATCGCTTTGCCTGCGCCGAGGCTATCCATTTGCTCAAAAGTCAGAGACTCCTGCTTTAAATCCCGCTCGCTGGTCAGCTGAATGTGAATATCTGAAATGGGGCCATCGCTTTTATTTTTCAAAATATAATAGCCTTCTGCTACGAAATCGCGGGATTTTGGAAAAATATCCACGATCAGCTTTGTCTCAACAATCTTGGGTTGAGGCAGGTCCTGATATTGCTTCAGTTGTTTTTCATAATTGGCCCTTGTCTCCTTGATTTCATCTGAAGAAGCATATTCATTGAGGATATTGGTATTATAATAAATGTAGCAACCCGTAAAGCCAAACATCATAAAAGCAAGGATGCTGAAGATGGCTATGGGTCGCACAAAACGGAGTTTTGCCAGCTTAAGCCGCGTTTTCAACAAACCATCTGTACCCCTAACGGAGAGCAGTACGCCAATCGCAAATAATACCAGCGCAAAGCCTAGCCAATAGAATTTATGCCAGGAAAAAGGAGCTACAGCATGCCCAAATGAATTCATATCAGAATAGGTGCCCAGGCCTCCACTGCCAAATTGCCACAAAGAATGCTCCAGCCCAATCTGGGGCAGAATGATATCAGCAAACAGAAAGAACAGGATGACTATCGCATGCGTCAGCAGTTTTTGGTTGATGATGACTTGCAGAAAAAATACAAAGAGGGTGTACACAATCAGGAAGCTGAAGGTCTCGGTAAAAAGTTTACTGAAATAGATTCCGATTTCATATTGGTAATAGCCTTTGAAGGTTTGGATCAAAACCCCCGTTACGATAAGTGCCACCAGCAAAAGGAGGTAAACCGCCACCATGCCCAAAAATTTCCCGCTCATCATCACAAAATCAGGAAGCGGCATGGCATCAAAAATTTGATTTATCCGAAGATCGCGCTCCTTCCAAATGAGTTCTCCTCCATAAAAAACAATGATAATGATGAAGAAAAGGTTGAATGTTTCCAGCACCTCAAGGATCTGATAGGTAGTAGGGTAGGTGTCCGTCCCATAAATCGAATTGAAATTGGAGGCATTGGCGATCAGGAGCACCACGCCCATCAGGGTGATGGCTATAAAAGGAATGGAAAGGACAATTTCCCGAAAATACAGGCGGGATAAATGCAGGATTCGGCTGAGCTGTGTTTGCCATCCGTCTGTAATCCTGCTTGCAGGAATAGCAATGGCAGAAATATCGCCCTGAGACATGGCTTTGCCCAGGGTGATTTGTTTTTTCTTCCGCTTGCGGGCCTTGCCGCCGGGTTTGGAAAAGGAGAAGCGCCAGAGGGTCAGGCCAATCCCTACAAAACCCAGCATGATCCAGAGCAGGCGATTTTGCAAAATCAGGCCCGTCATGCTGTATACCTGGGTATTTTGCTCCGTGATACCCCAGTATTGCGAGGTAATATTGACAACATTAAAACCCGTCGGGTCAAGCATGGCCGCCAGGGTCCTATTGTCCAGGTTGCTGAAAAGTTGAAGGGAAATGATATAGAGGACAAGCATCGCTATGCCTTGCACAAAAACGAAGAGCAGACTACGGCTCAAGGCTCCGCCTGCAAAAAAGAGCATAGAGGCGAAAAAGATATTGGGGATAACGAACACCCAGAAGGGTGCAAAATAATGATTGAACTCAAAGGGAACCAGACGGTCCGCATCCAGCCAGGGCATATTTACGCCTATCATGATGCCCAGCAAAGCCCCTGTAAAAATCATCAGGACGATCGTAAATGATCCCAGAAAACGCCCCAGCAAATAATCCCTTTTGCGGATCGGGGTAGTGAAAATCATATCACTCGTCTGGTGCTCATAGTCTCTCAGAATGGGCACTCCCATGATGGCAGAGACAATCAAAAAACCCGGAACGGCCGTCAGTATAAGCAGAATCTGAGCTATAACTACGGGGGCATTATCCTTGACCTGGCCTGTGCCACCGCCTACGGTGAGGTTTTCCCATGCGACAGCCGCAAAGGCAATCAACATCATCAGCCCAAAATACACCCAGGTGGCTGGGCGCTTCAACCGATAGGATAATTCGAAAGAAAATATTCTGAATAACATGGTTTCTTGAATTAAGCGCTTACAGCAGGCTCAGCCGTGCTGGCGGCATGGATATAGGAGAAATAAACATCTTCCAGGTCTGCTTCCGTAGGAGAAAAACCCTCGCCCGGCATGCTGTCACTTAATACATGGATCTCGGGTTGTCCTGCGATCAGCATATTGGAAATCACCTGGTAGGCTTTTTCATAATCCGCCAGCTCCGTCTTGTGAATGCGTTTTTTCCACACCTTCCCCTCCACTTCTGCTATGGCTTCCAGGGGATTGCCATGCATGAGGATTTTGCCATGGTTGATGATGGCCATGGAGGTGCAAAGCTCCTTCACATCATCTACGATGTGGGTAGACAGAATCACAACGGCCTCCTCGCCCAGCTCGCTGAGCAGGTTGTGAAAGCGGTTGCGCTCCGCCGGGTCAAGCCCGGCAGTAGGCTCATCTACGATGATAAGCTTCGGGCGCGTGAGCAGCGCCTGCGCGATGCCGAAGCGCTGCTTCATACCGCCGGAAAAACCGCCCAGGTTTTTCTTGCGCACATCGTAGAGATTGGTTTTTTCCAAAAGGGCCTGAACCAGCTTTTTGCGGCTGCTTTTGTCAGTGATGCCTTTGAGCACCGCGAGGTGATCGAGCAGCCTCTCCGCGCTTACCTTGGGGTAGACCCCAAACTCCTGTGGCAGATACCCCAATATCTGCCGGACTTCTTTCTTTTGGGTGAGCACATTGAGCCCACCGAGCTGGATGCTGCCGGTATCCGGCATTTGCAGGGTGGCGAGCGTACGCATGAGCGTGGATTTTCCGGCCCCATTGGGGCCGAGCAGGCCAAACATGCCTGTTTGGATTTCCAGGTTGACATGGTCCAGGGCACGGGTGCCGTTGGGGTAGGTTTTGGAGAGATTGCTGATCTGTAGTTTCATGAGATGGGGATAATAGTTCCAAAAAGCGCCCGGCGCGCATGGTTTTATAGATGGGTAGTTCAGAGAAGCCGCTTCTTACATGAGGAAGTCGGTCAAAGTTGCGAAAGCGTTGCAGGAGAAAAGGGAAGAATTGTTTAATTTGGCTCAGCTTCCCTATGCTTCTTACAAATACAGTTTGCGCATGCTCCAATTATTCCGACAACAAGCCTTGCGGCTTTCTTTGCTGCTGCTCATCGCAGGGCTTTCCTGCTTTTCCCTTCTGGAGGCTCAAGCTATCACTGATACCCGTTTTCATCACCTTACCCAAAAAGATGTCTCTTCTCAGCGCTGGTGGCGCGTTTTCCAATCCCATGATGGCTTCATTTGGTTTACCAATGCTTCGGGTTTGTACAGGTTTGATGGCTATGAAACCCAAAAAGTTCCCCTCCATCCGCCAGCGGTAACAGGGAGCGAAGAATTTTCCATTTTGCAAATCATCGAGTGGCCCGTGGGCACCTTTTGGATGGCTACAGCTCATGCAGGCTTGCTCAAATTTGATATTTATAGCGGTGCGTGTGTCGTTTTTCAGCATGATCCTGCTGACAGCAGCAGCATCATTGACAACTATGTGACAAGTATAGCTCTGGACAGCACCCACAGATTGTGGGTGGGGACTCCCAAAGGTCTCAACCTCTATGAACCACAGAGCGGAGGATTTTTGCGATTTGTCCCCAATCCTCGTGAAGCGGAAAGTTTGCCTGAGGAGCCTGTCACCCGCATGTTTGTAGACAGGGAAGGGGAACTGTGGGTCAGTCATTTTAAGGGTGGATTTTCCCGCTTAAAAGGGGTGAAAAACGGGCAGGCTTATTTTGAAACGTTTTCAAAAGGTCCTGACCATCCAGAGGCCCCCAAAATTCCCTTTATATCCTCCTTTAAACAGGAAAAGCCAGGAGAATTCTGGATAGGCATCCCCAGCCAGGGGCTGGGAAAAGTGACCAAAGAAGGGGATAAAATACATATTCAGTATTATGGCACTTCGACATCAGATTCCCAATCGATATCTGACAACTCCATTGTCTGGATAGAAACGGATGCTCAGGGCCAACTCTGGGTGGGCACACATAAAGGCATAAATGCCTATTCTCCCCAGGCGGATCGCTTCTATCGTTTTTACCATGATCCTACAGATCCTTTTTCCATCGGCAATGATCGTCAAACTCAACTTTACCGCGATCGCCAGGGCATCTTATGGGTGACTCTTCTTTCACAGATGGATATGATTTCACCCTTTTCACATCCGATCCAGAGCATCCGCTATTCCGAGTTGGAAAGTGACAATAGCCCAATCAGGGGCGTGCCCTTTGCTGTACTCAAAGATAGTTATGGTCATCTGTGGATAGGTACCAATAAAAAAGGGCTGATGATGCAGGATAAAGAGCGGGGCGTGGATTATCATTTTTCTCAGGAAAATGAAGCTCAGTACGGCTTTCGCTCCAATGATGTGCTTGATCTCTTCGAAGATGCGCAACAGCGCCTTTGGATAGCTACCTCTCATGGCCTGGCACGCCTGGATTTGGCGAAATATTTTTCGAATTCCTCTACGGATTTTAAGCCTCAATTTCATTTTTATCCCTACCTGGAGCGAGGAGAATCAGGCAATGCAGCTCCTATGCGAGTCATTTATGACCTGGAGCCGGACCCTAGAGGGGGGCTTTGGCTGGCTACATACCAGGGACTTAGCTATTTTGATACAGAGCGCGAAATTTTTCATAACCTCCTGGATTCTACCTATGGCTATCTCCTGGAATCGGGTGACCTATATTACCATGCAGCTCTGGATAAGACAGGAAATCTTTGGTTAGCTACCCACCAATCAGGTCTGAAAATGTTGCCCAAAGGTGCTCCTTTTGACTACCGATCCTTTATTCATATCCGTGCCAAGGCATCTGACCCATACTCCCTCCCCAGCGACATGCTAAAAAGCGTTTTTGTAGACAGCAGAAATCAGCTGTGGGTAGGCTCTCATCAGGGATTGGTCAGATTGGATTCCTTTCACCTGGCTAAGGATACGGCATTCTATTTTTCTCCCATTGAAAAAAATCAAAAACAGTCTTGCAACAATATCTTTGAAGATAAGCATGGGAATGTTTGGTATGGCACAGCCAAAGGCTTTCGCCTTATCAGGCCAGATGGTAGCCTGGGTTTTGAAATCGGTGAAGGGGATGGCCTTCCTGTCAGTAACGCTAGCTTGAATACCTCTTATCAGGATAAATCCGGAAATATCTATGTGGGTACAGGTGGAGGAATCAGCATTTTTCACCCTGACAGTCTGCGCCCCAATCTCATCCCTCCTCAAGTCAGGCTTACCGCTTTCCAGCTTTTCAATAAAAAGGTGAGTGCCCGCCATTGGATGGAGGCAGGAGAGGAAAGCGAGATGTATCTCGAAAAAGACATCGCTTACCTGGACGAACTGCGCCTGCGCCATGACCAATCCGTTTTGACTTTCGAATACACCGCTCTCAACTACTACCAATCCGAAAAAAACCGCTATGCCTATATGATGGAAGGCTTTGATAAAGAGTGGGTATATGCGGGCGAAAGGCGGTCGGCGACCTATACCAATCTCGATCCGGGCACTTATTACTTTCGGGTGAAAGCCTGCAACAACGATGGCATTTGGAATGAGGAAGGCACTTCGCTTCGTATCGTGGTGGAGCCTCCCTGGTGGCAGAGCTGGTGGGCTTTTGTGATCTATGGGACGATCATATCGTCTGTTTTGGGGCTTTTTCTCTATGCCCGCGTGCGCAAAGTCGCACGCGAATATGAGACCCAGGCGCGCATAGAGCGCGCCAAGACAGAAGAACGCGAAAGCGTTCGCAAGCGCTCCTCCCGCGACTTCCACGATGAAGCCGGCAACAAGCTCACCAAGCTTTCCCTCTATACTGAGCTCACCAAGCGCAAGGTCGCAGGCGACTCTGAGGCGATCTCTTTTCTCGATCATATCGAGGACAATGTCCGCGAGCTCGCCACCGGCATGCGCGACTTCATCTGGGTGCTCGACCCTGAAAAAGACACCCTGGAAGACACCCTCAACCGCATCAAAGATTTTGGCGATCAGCTATTCGAGCATAGCGAGACGCGCTTTCACTACCAGCTCCAGTTAGCGGACTTAAAAGATATCCCTCTGGATATCAGGGCAAAACGGCATTTGTTACTTATCTTCAAGGAAGCCATGAACAATGCGCTGAAATATGCTGGAGCTACCAACGCATCCTTTTTTGCGGAGCGCAAAGGCAATCATTTGCTCGTGAAATTTGTGGACAATGGCAACGGTTTTGATATAGAAAAGGGAAAAAGAGGTAATGGCCTCGCTAATATGAAGGCCCGGGCGGAAGAGATCGGCGGCTCCCTCCAACTGCTTAGTTCAGCAGAAGAAGGAACCCAATTGATTTTTGACATGCAGATTGGAGAAAATGACAGAACTGATGGGTAAACTGACAAAAATGACAGGAAGGATTGGGCTGGGATTGCTACTTTGCCTGAGTTTTTCCTATGCCCAAATACCTGATTTTACCAAACTCACCGTCGAAGAGGGCCTCTCTCACAATGTCTCCAGGAGGCTCATTCAGGATAAACAAGGCTTTATCTGGATTGCTACGCAAAGCGGGTTGAATCGCTTTGATGGCTATGCTTTCCAAAGCTATTTACATAAGCGCCAGGACCCCAACAGTCTCTCAGATGATGACATCCGGGCGCTTATAGTGGCAAGAGATGGCCGCCTGCTTATCGGCACGGCCAAAGGAGGGCTAAACATCTACCATCCGGTCTGTGACTGCTTTACTTCCTGCCTGCATGATCCGGAGGATAGCCTTACTGTTAGTAGCAATTTCATTTTTGACATTTTTGAAGATAAGGATGGGCAGATTTGGGTAGGGACAAACAGAGGCCTGGACAAACTTATTTTTCAAGGTGAAAAAGCTGTTTTCCAACATTATACCAGTCGGAAAGGAGACAAGACCTCCCTGCCCGCCAATGGCGCCAACGCCATGGAGCATGACCAATATGGTCAGCATTGGTTTGCCAGCCTCAGCTATGGCCTGAGCCGCCTCGAAAAGGACCAATCTCCTGGCCAGCAGGAGGTATTCACCCAATTTCACCCCACTGTCGGGGGCTCGACCACGCCCATAAATGGGGCAATCACTTCCCTCTATATCGATCGCCGAGGCGATTTGTGGATAGGAGGCGAAAACCTCCTCAACCGAATTCCGGCAGCGGAATTGCAAAAAGCTCAGCCGGATTTTATCAGATATGACCTCCGGGATTTTCCCGGATATGAGCCCGAACGCTTTAGCATACTGAACATGAAAGAAGATGCCCAGGGCGGGCTTTGGTTCATGGACTTCTATGCCTATCACCGGTACTGGCCGGAAGCAGACAGTTTTGAGACCTTTGATTTACGCCCTTTGCTTGTTACAGAGCGCAGCAACAATGTGCTCTATGATATATTGTTTGATCATCAGGGAAATATATGGCTTGCCACAGTAGAAGGCATATACATGCCCCGGGGCAGCAAAGATGCCTTTCACATGATCCTCTTCCCTGACCAGCAGGTCAGAGCTTGCTGGGATATATTTGAAGATCGCTACGGCTATCTGTGGGTAGGCACTGAATCAGATGGTCTTTGGGTCTTTGATCAGGAAAAAAGATGGGTTCAGACTTTTTCAACCAGCTCTGCCGATCCTGCTCAGCGCCTTGCCAGGGATTTTATCTCTGAAATATTTGAAGACAGGGCAGGCAATATCTGGCTGGGTTTGTTTTTTACCCATTCAGCTGTCATCCAACTTAAGAGAACCAGTACAGGCGAGATCATCCAGGCAAGGGTGAAGGGGATCGAAGATGTCCTTCACTATGCCTGTAATTATGCCTCACAAGATGAGCAAGGCAATATCTGGCTTTTTCTACACAGGCATATTCAAATCCTGGATGAGCATACATTTAAGGTGAAAAGGACTTTTAATGAAATTCCTGTTAATGAAGCGGCGCGCGATGCGCAGGGAAAGATGTGGCTTGCAACAGACAAAGGGCTTGCCTACTATGAGGCTGCAGCAGATAGCATCATCTTTGTAGATGCTTCTCCCGAGCTTCCTCTCCACCAAAAGATTCGGATGATCTTTGATATAGAGATAGAGCCTTCTGCTCATATGTGGCTGGGCAGCATCCGCGGCCTGGGATATTATGAGCCCGAAACCCACAAATTTCAATTGTTCAGGGAAGAAGATGGCCTGATCGGCAACCAGGTACATAACATCCAGCGGGATGCTCATGGCAAACTCTGGCTGGGAACCCACAAAGGCTTAAGCCTTTTTGAGCCTCGTACAAAGCAGTTTTTAAATTTTGACCGAAAAGATGGAATAGGGGTGCGTGGATTCAATCGACGGGCCAGTTGGCAGGATAGGAAGGGAAATATATATATGGGGGGCGACCAGGGCACTTTGTATTTTCACCCTGACAGCGTCAGGCGCAATCCCCTAAGCCCTCAGGTATATATCACTGACTTCCGCATTTTTAATGAAAAAGTACCCATCCAATTTGCTGATAGCAGCATAGGAATGCACGATTTTATTTTGCCAAGGCCTATCAGTCAAATGCAGGAAATCCGCTTGCCCTACCGCTACCGCATGCTCAGCTTTGATTATGTAGCATTGAACTACCTTTTGCCCGAAAAAAACCAGTACGCCTATATGATGGAAGGCTTTGATGAAAGCTGGATACAGGCAGGCAAAACGCGAAGCGCTACCTATACCAATCTTTCCCCTGGCACCTATACTTTCAGGGTGAAAGCCAGCAATAACGATGGCGTCTGGAATGAAAAAGGGACCTCCCTGAAGATCGTGATCGACCCGCCCTGGTATCGCTCCTGGTGGGCTTTTGTGCTATATGGAACGCTCATATCGAGCGTATTGGGCCTCTTTCTCTACGCCCGCGTGCGCAAGGTCGCCCGCGAATATGAGACCCAGGCGCGCATCGAGCGCGCCAAGGTAGAAGAACGCGAAAGCGTTCGACAGCGCTCCTCCCGTGACTTCCACGATGAAGCCGGCAACAAACTCACCAAGCTTTCGCTTTATACCGAGCTTGGCAAGCGCAAAGCCGCTGACGATCCTGATATGCTCTCCTACCTCGGCCATATCGAAAGCAATGTGCGGGAACTTGCCACAGGCATGCGCGACTTTATCTGGGTGCTTGATCCCGAAAAGGATACCCTGGCCGATACCCTGAGCCGCCTCAAAGACTTTGGCAATCAACTCTTTGCACATAGTGACACAGCATTTACCTATAAAATGAATATGGATGACTTCCGCGACCAGCCGCTGGACATCAAGGACAAGCGTCATTTGCTTTTGATTTTCAAAGAAGCCATGAACAATTGCCTGAAGTATGCCCAGGCGGATCATGCTGTGCTGGAAGCATCGCTCCATCAAAACCAGATGTCCGTTAGTTTTGAAGACGACGGCAAAGGCTTTGATCCGGAAAATGCAGAAAAAGGCAATGGCCTGAAAAATATGCGCAGCCGCGCAGCCGAGATGGGCGGCAGGATGAGCTACCGCTCCGCTCCCGATCAGGGTACACGCATCACCTTTGAAATGCAAATTACCCGTATGGGGGAGGAAAGGTGACAAGTAGTATGTTTAGTTTTGTTTCGGGTTTCGGGTTTCGAGTAGTCCATTCCCGAAACTCGAAACCCAAAACCCAAAACCCAAAACCCAAAACCCAAAACCCGAAACCCAAAACTTCTTCACCAATGAAAAACCAGGACATCGCAGTAGCCATTATCGAAGACGATGCGGAAATCCGCCAATTATTCACCTTGCTGATCGATAGCTCTCCGGGCTTTCGCTGCAAGCATAGCTACGAGCAGGCCGAAGATGCCCTGAAAGGCATCACCAAAGGGGCGGTGGACATCGCCCTGATGGATATAGACCTGCCGGGCATGTCGGGGATTGAATGCACGAGGCTATTGCGGTCCCTGGATCCTGGTATAGAGGTGGTTATGCTGACGGTTCATGAGGACGAGCAGGCGGTCTTTGACTCGCTATGTGCAGGCGCCTGCGGCTATTTGCTGAAGGAAACGCCCCCCGTCCAGGTGCTGGACGCTATCCAAAGTGCCTTCGCCGGTGGCGCACCCATGAGCGCGGATATCGCGCGCCGGGTGGTCCGGTCCTTTCATGGACCGGTAGAAAACCCGCTCAGTGAGCGGGAGATGGAGGTGCTGCGCATGCTCTGCCGCGGCGACAATTATAAGATGATCGCCGAGGCGATTTTCGTCAGCCCCAATACTGTGAAAGCCCATATCAAGAATATTTACAAAAAACTTCATGTCAATAGCCGGGCAGAAGCGGTGAGCAAAGCTTTTAAAGATCGCCTGATCTGATGATTTTCGGTTTTTCGAAAATCACCCAAATGGGTAAGCTTTCCTTCGATTTGAAGGCCGTACATTTGGGATAGATCATTTCACTTACTGATTGAACCTCTCATTTATTTCGCCAGAAAAAGCAATTCACTTTGCCTGAGATCGCTTTGTCTCATTTTTAACCTAAATCAACCATGAAAAACCAAAACACATTTTTTATCTGCATGAACCTTTTGCTCTTT
Organism: Bacteroidia bacterium; assembly: GCA_030430205.1. Taxonomy (GTDB): domain Bacteria; phylum Bacteroidota; class Bacteroidia; order J057; family J057; genus JAUIGE01. The sequence continues at coordinate 81,850 of JAUIGE010000002.1, forward strand.
AGCACAGGTCTTTTTGCCCAGCCCACGATCACCAACCAGAACATGGTAGAGGTCGGCTCCAGTGCTCCGGTACAGTATTTTGAGCAGGCTGTTTTTTCTCCGGGACCCGCTGGCCCTAACCAGAATTGGGACTTTAGTCAGGTGATGACAAAGGGAACTTCCTTTGAATGGAAGGCGCTTTCGCCAGTGGCTACGCCCTGGGCCGCCGACTATCCCACTGCGACTCATGCCTTTCCTTTCCTGGAAGATTCTATCGAAGGTATGCACTACTATCGCTATGATGGCAGCAGGGTAGAACTGCTGGGAACAGTGAATGCGCTGCATAATAATGGTTCCACAGATACTTTGTTGTACGATTTTAATGCTAATCCGCAGTTGGAGATGGCCTATCCGCTCTCTTACCAGGGGGAGGTAAAAGATACGGCGAGCGGTACGGCGACCATCTCATTTGCCGGCAATACCGTTACGGTGAATCGGACGATTTACCGCACGCTCCGTGCAGATGGCCATGGTGATCTGACAACGCCTTTTGGCTCTTTTAGCAATGTACTGAGGGTAATCATAGAAGAGGATATCGAAGACCGGACCTTCGGTCAGATCGTAACCCGCCAGGCCAACCGTCGCTACTATTGGTACGCTCCCAATGAGAAATATTTGCTTCTGCAAATGGATAGCCTCGCAGTGCTGCCGCTCGCTGGCCCCAGCTCCGTGAGCTTCAATATGTTTTACCGTTCGGGTGAGGTCATGACAGGGATTGACAAAAATATCGCAACTGATATTGGCTTGACTGTTTTTCCCAATCCTGCCCATGAGCAGATCCATATCCGCTTGCAACTGGCTAGGCCGGAACAGATTCAACTTGAAATACGGGACCTCCAGGGCCGCTTGATTCGCCAGCTTGACGCTTTCAGTACCGATCCGATTTCTCTCCTTACCATGGATATCACTCCTGGCATTTTCCTCCTTATTGTGAAAACCCAGGAAGGGAAAGCAACACAACTGATTACCCTCAAATAAATTAACTCAACTCAATAAAATACGATCATGAAAAATTATCTTAAGTTATTCGCCTTGCTCGCCATCCTCTTCAGCTTCGCAGCTTGTACCCCTGGCGACACCCCAGGGGATGAGAATCTCGGCATTGCCAATGCTGCCAATAGCAGCATCTCTTTCACCGCCAAAGTCAACGGACTTGACTGGGAAGCTGCAGAAATCACAGCCGTGCAAAGCGACGGCGGATCGGGTAGCAACCCCAATGTTGACATCCGTCAATTTACCATTAAAGGCGAAAATGCCGCAGGCGATATCATCCAGTTTGTGCTTCAAAGAGCTACCGCAGAAGCCTTTGGTGTGGGGACTTATGATGTCAGTCCTACATCGGGTGAGTATGGCACCGTTTTCCTTTATACAGGAAGTGAGGGCTCTTTTCAGAGTTTTCCGGGCCTAAGTTCGGGTACAATTGAAATCACGAAGATTTCGGGAAATCAGATAGAAGGCACTTTTGATGCAGTATTGCATCAGGGCGCGGCCGGGGATAGCCTCACCATCTCGATGGGTGCGTTTAAATCGAATAAGTACGGGACCTTTTATTAAAGGTCATTCCTTCATCAATAAGCTATTTCCATAGCTTCTCTTATCCTGCACATGCAGGATGTAGAGGCCGGCAGGCAGCTTCGACAGCGAAGCTGCCTGTTTGTTTAGGTCGAAATCGAAACGATTTTCGGAGGATTGCGAAGGGATGAGCCTGCCGAGGTGGCGACCTTGCAGGTCGGAGAGCCTGAAGTTGGGATGGCCTTTGAGGGGAGTGGCAGATTCCAGACTGAATTTTCCTGATGTTGGATTGGGGAAAACGGAAAGGCTTATTTCGCTCCAGCTTTTATCTGTATTTCGCGTTCCTAAATCAATGATTGTGCTTTGTGTTAAGCTGTCACAGGCATTTTGAATGCTTAATACAACCGTATAATTTCCTGAAGTTGCATAGGTGTGGATAGGATTAAATGCGCTGCTTGTCGTTCCATCTCCAAAGTCCCACAAATAGCTCCGGGCCCTGAGGGATTTATTATCTAAATAAATACTTGTGCCACCGGTATATATCACATCATACCCAATAGATGGCACGCTGTCTATTTCCACAAAAACCGCATCTATTGCATCGCCACAGGCATTTTCTACCTGTACCCAGTATACCCCTTGTTGCTTCGCCCATATAGCCGATGAGCTATCACCGGTAGACCATTTGTAGCTGACGCCTGCAGACAGGCCCGGATCCAGCAGCACGCTGTCACAGCCGATCCTATCGGCTCCCAGCTGCAGCCCCGGGGGCTGTTGGAGCAAGGCTACTACCGGCAAACGATCCGTTTTGCATTCGCCCTCAGGCCTATCGCCATAGCTGTAGAAAACACGCCCATTCCACTGCCTGGGGTAATAATTTCCCCCAAAATTATAACTGACGCCACTGCCGCAAAAGATGCTCAGCTCAGCTGTACGCACAGTCAAAGGTTGCCCTGTACTGCGATAAGACATGCGCGCATTGGGGTCATGCATTTGCAGGTAAATGCCCACTGTATCACCCGGCATCAGGCTGAGTGTGCCAAAAGATGCTGTGACAAAGGAGTCTGCATGAACTGCCAGAACACTGTCACTGCCCCAGAAGCCCCAGGCAGCAGCCTGTGCTTCAAAGCCCAGATGAGAACCCATTTTGTAAAATGCATTCACTTGCTGCATCCCCAGATCTGCTATTTTCAGTTCCAGACTGTCTACCGTAAGTGTATCGTGAATGAGGATGTCAAACATGGCTCCATTCCAATTGACATTGGAAATGCGGGTAGTTGACAGAGAATTGTTGAATGTCAGGTCACCTCTGACAGCTTCGACATAGTAAGTTTTGCTTGCTGTGAGAGGAGCAGTAGCGTAGGTGTTGCCACTTGCCAGCAGGCTCCCGCCTGACACGACATCATACCAACGGATATGATCGTCCTGCCCGGCCTGCGCCTGCAAGAGCGCCCGTCCCCTTTCACAGACGGTGTCATCAATCAGCTCCAGCTCGGGATAGCCGAGGAAGCTTTTGGTCAGCCATAGGCTGTCGTTGGAGGCGATCGAATCGCCGCTATAGCTATGAAAGAGGGTGAAATCGTAGGTGCCTTTTGCCAGCAGATTTGCCAGGAAATACAGGGTGTCAGTCATACAGTTGCCGATGCCCTGGCTTTGATTTTGGGAGATATTGCTCTGTTTCCCGCTGCCTCTTTCCACGATTTGCAGCGAAAAGGGCAAATTTGCGGATACAGCCGCACCCAGGTTGGTATAGATAAGTTGAATGCTGGCAGCGCTGTCTCCACAGCGATTTCTGGCTATGACAGACATATCCATGAGCCCCAAATCCGGGAAGGGGCTCGGTGTGTAGAGCTGTGCGGGCAGGTTTTTTTGCACTGCTTTGTTATATAAAATCCAATGGCCGCTATTGTTCAGGTGAACGGCATCGGCCGCAAATTGCGGCTTTACGAGCTGGTTGGTATCCGCCAAAACGGTCCAGAAATCCAGCACATAGGGACTAAATCTGGCAATGATGGAATCTTTTACTGCTGCCTGGTAGGGACCAGAATTGACAATCGGCTGTGTGGTGCAAATCCAGACAGGCACTCCCATATTATTCGCATGGCGAAAGAGAGAGTCAAAATTGCTGAGTTGCTCAGCCATGGGATATTGGCGGTCATTGGACGGCAGATTGATGATGATGCCATCAGGCTGGTAGTAGAGGGCTTTGCTCATATTATGAGCGGTGTCTGGCAGAGGCCGCCCTGTGGGCGGCACAAAGGCATCAGGCATGATGCGGTAGGTCACGAATCCGCCTACGGCGAGGTTGATGACCTCATTGGCAGGGTTGATGCCCTGCAGGTATGCGCGGTAGCGGTTGACCCAACTGCTATCTATAGGGCTGGCGCCTGCGCCAGCGCCGGTCGATGAGCCCAGCACGACAATGCGGTAATCATTTGCAAGAATGCAGGGGTTTTGGGCTGATCCGGGAATAACAAAAAACAGGAGGAGGATATATAGAAAAAAGCCTTGAGATTTCATGCTCAAAAGCTACTGCTTTTTCACCAAAAATCTCAAGGCTCTATCATTTATTCCCATGTCAACAGCCAACTGCTACTGCCAACTGCCAACTGCCAACTGCTACTGCCTACTTCTTCAATTTCACAACGCGATGCGTCTCCACTGAACCACTGGGTCTTGTCAGCTGTACCATATACATGCCATCGGCGAAGGAAGAAAAATCCAGCGTCATTGTTTCGTTGCTTGCAGCAAAATGATGTTGGGTAGCCATTATCAATTTGCCAGACATATCAGTAACCTTGATTTTCGCATCACCTGTAATTTCTCCCATATATTTCACGAAAACAGTTCCATTGCTGGGAGATGGATATACCACCATCTGGTTGAGATCAAAATGGACATTTACCACATTGGAGTACTTCACGCTCCCATCTATATCCACCTGCTTCAGGCGGTAATAGTTGACAGCATCCATGCTGCTCGCGTCCAAAAACTGGTAGGTTTGAACCTCATCTGTCGTGCCGGCACCTTTTACTTTTCCCAGTGGGAAAAAGCTTCCATCTTTAAAGCTTTTTTCGATCACGAAATGATCATTGTTGAGTTCTGTAGCAGTAGCCCAGTTGAGTTCTACTCGCCTTCCATCAAGTTTATCTGCGTGAAAATCAAGCAATTCTACCGGCAGGAAACCATTGGCATAAGGTATTTCAGTGGCTGTGCCCCCTACATTTGTTAAATAAAATTGTTGGCCAATCATATTCTGGGTAGCCAGGGTAATCCCGGAAGGCACAGCTGCATTTTGGTTTTTGAGAAAAATCGTATACAACAAGGTTGGCGTAGTGGGTACCGCCGTGTGTATAGATGGACTGGGCAGGGCGTTTAAAAAATTACTTAGCCAGGTAAAAACCACAACAGTTTCTTTGTTGTCAGCTACATTAATGGTTGAATACTTATTATAAAACTGCCCTCCAAAGTTCAACTGCTCATTGAGAAGTGGACCCGGTACATAAGCAATATTGTTACTCAAATTAACAGTAGTGCCGAAACGACTTGCATTGTAGTTGAAGTAAATCTGTCCACGACTATGGAATGTCCCTGTTTGGTCGGCAGACATCATCACATCAAAAGAAGTAGCACTTCCTAAAGTGGGATGGGCTACGATGTGCTCATTTGCGATTTCATAGAATACAGTCTGAGCCATTACATTATTCAGGGCGAATAAGAGAGAAAAGGAAATAAACAGATAAAGATTTTTCATGTTCTTACGGTTGAGATTTAATGATCTTTTGGCTTCGACTTTGGCCTTGCTCATCCATGATTTGTGCAAAATATACCCCCTCTGCAAGGCCTGACAAGTCTATTGTCTGGATTGTTTGAGATGTAGTAAATTGGAAACAATGTTTCAGGTGTATTTTGCCAGTGATATCTGAAATTACAATAGCATAAGCAGATCCAGAAGAAGCGCTAATATACAACAAACTGTTGGTCGGTGAAGGATATAGCTGCGCCAGTGATGTTTTTTTGGCTTCGAGCTGTATAATATTTGAAAAATTACTTCTTCCATCCATATCAACCTGGCGCAGACGATAGTAAGTTGAGTTACTTTGTGCTGTCTGGTCTATCCAGTGGTATGTCTGTATCTCGTCGGAATTTCCCGCACCTTTTACTTCTCCAACACGAAAGAACCTGCCATTCTCATGCCGTTTTTCAATGACAAAATAACGATTGTTCGTTTCGGTGAATGTAGCCCAGCTGAGCGCCACCCTTTCCTCATCCAGCCAGCTTGCCTGAAAATCCATTAATTCTATGGGGAGAAGCCCAACTGCTCCATAGGGAACTTCGTCTGGGTTGCCGTCCCCATCGGTATCTGTAATAAAAAATTGCTGGTTGGGCATAAGGGATAAATGAATCTCTACATCTCCGGCGGAGGGTGGATTCACGATTTTGAAATAAACGGTATACAACTTTGCCAGGGTGTCAGGGACTTCATTGTGGAGCCCCGGCTGAGGTAGAAAATTTAACCATTCACTCTCCCAGGTAAAGGCAACAACATTCGCCAAATTGTCAATGACATTGACTGTCAGGTATTTGGGGCGAAGCTGGCCAAAGAAATTGACTATACCCCTGAGCAGGGTATCGTGCTCGAAAGCGATATTGTTTCGGTTGTCAACAAAAGTCCCAAAGCGGGTTGTATCGTACTTTAAATACAGCAGGCCCCGGCTGTGGTAGGTGCCGGCATAGCTGGCATACATAGACACATCCACGGCAAACGCATTTCCCAAAGTCGGATGCGTTACCACCCGTTCATTATCAATATGAAAAAATAATGAAGGTTGGGCTGCAAGAAGGCCGAACCCTATAGACAGATAAAACAAGAAAGCTGCAATTGGTGTTTTTACGTTCATTTTTTGAGAAAAAGATTTACCTACATGGAAGCCAGTATTTTGCACAAAATTGGCAAATACCCGGCCAAAATGGGTGTGGAAATTGCTTGTTACCTAATAAGATTGAGGTCGGTAAAATTACTTATTTTTTTTAACTTTTTATTAACAATAAGCTCGCCAGCTTGCACGTAAAAAAGCCTCCGGATCATCCAATAATTGAACTATTCAAACATGCTTTTCATGAAAAAAATATTGCCTTATATCCTTGTTTCTCTTTTGGTAAGCTGCCTCACCCTGGGCGTTTATCATTTCTCAGGCTTAGGAGAAAAAGAAACCCAGGTCCTGGCGCCAGTGTCCAAAAAGCAGGATTCTTTTCCTGTATTAACAAGCAATGAGTATGTACAACCTGCCTTTCGTTCTGGTTTGGCGGACAACCTTCCCATCAGTTTTTCAGAAGCCGCTGAACGCTCCTGCCCGGCTGTTGTTCACATCAAGTCCTACAAAAAGGCCAGCTACAGGCAGTCGAGCGATCCTTTTTTTGATTTATTTGGCATAAAGCCTCAGCATGGGGGAGGGCAGGAGATGCTTTCTACGGGTTCGGGCGTCATCATTAGTCCTGATGGCTATATCGTCACCAATAACCACGTGATCGCTGAAGGCGATAGGCTCGAAGTCACCCTGCACGACAACCGCAGTTTCATGGCGACTGTCCTGGGGACCGACCCCTCGACGGACCTGGGACTGCTCAAAGTTGAGGGAGAAAAGCTGCCTTTCATCGAGTTTAGTAATTCAGACAATGCCCGGATCGGGCAATGGGTGCTTGCCGTAGGCAACCCCTTTAACCTGTCCTCTACCGTCACCGCAGGTATCGTCAGCGCCATCGGGCGCGACCTCGAGATCATTAAAGATCGCGCTGCGATCGAGTCTTTCATCCAGACAGATGCAGCCGTCAATCCCGGCAACAGTGGGGGCGCCCTCGTCAACCTGGAAGGCAAGCTGGTGGGTATCAATACGGCTATTGCATCTCCGACGGGTGCTTATGCAGGCTATGCTTTTGCTGTGCCCGCTAATGTCGTCCGGAAAGTAGTCGCTGACCTGAAAGAATATGGCTCTGTGCAAAGAGGCTTTATGGGGATTTATTCGGTATATAACCTAAATGGAAACCTGGCAAAAGAACTCGGCGTGAATGTAACCGAAGGAGTTGTGGTCAAAAGCCTTTCGAAGGATGGAGCGGCCAAAGATGCCGGTCTTGAAGAAGGAGATATTATCCTCGAAGCGGATGATATCGTCATTAAGTCTGATGCCAAATTGAAAGAGATTTTAGCCCGGAAGCGCCCGGGGGACCACATTAAGATTGACGTCCTACGCAATGGCAAGCCCAAATCCTTTGATGTGTCTCTTACCAATCAGGAGGGTACGACCGAGATTTTGGGTAAAGGAAGAAGCGAATTGCTCAAGGAGCTGGGTGCTGATTTTGGCGAATTGAGCCAATCAGAATTGCGTGAACTGGCCCGATACAATATTCGCGGAGGTGCGAAAGTCTCCAAGCTTTATGCCGGTAAATTGCGCCAGCACACAGATATCAAAGTGGGATTTGTGATCCTCAAGGTAAATGGTGCAGCTGTGCAAAATGAAAAAGACCTCAATGACATATTGGAAAACCATCGGGGACAGCAGATAAAAATAGAAGGCTATTATCCGGGCTATACCCGTTTGTATGCCTACTCCATAGATTTATAGCTACCATGTGTTAAATAGGTGTGTTGTGTAAATGGGCATAGTTGCGTGTGCAGCTATGCCCATTTCTTGTTTGGGGTTCTTTTTCATTCAATTTTTTAAAAACTCAAAAAACGACACGGTTTTTGCTATATTTATTCAAATTCAATTTTTTCATGATTAAATTTGACTTTTTTATTACATGATTGTCATTTTTTTGTATTGAAGTTTGTTTTTTTATCATCCATGAATGATATATTTTTGAAACTGTTCTAATTTATTTCCGCTCAATTTTCAGAAAAGCTTTGTCTGTTTTATTTTTCTTGCTCCCCAACTAACTAAATTCTCATGGACTTATACAAAATTGTAGGCCAGCTCACTCAGGAAGAATTTGAAGAAATTTACACTACTTTTCTCACCAACAATGCTGACAAGAGTGCCGCATTCTTAAAAACCATCCGGGAAAATCCTGAAACTCCGGATAAGCAATTTCTCGATGAATACCAGATTGCAGCCTCAGCATTTTATGTGCTAAAATCCAGGTTGAATCAAAAAGTAGAAAGCTTTTTGCTTTCCAGGGTAGGAGATCCCAACCTCCATGTTATCCATCGGGTCTTGAATGTAGAGGATTTGATTTTCAACAACAGCCGGGAAATTTCTTTGGCAGCTTTGCGAAAGTTGGAGAAAGAGCTCGTCAGGTTAGACTTCCCTTACGGCCTGATGGTTGTGTATAAAGCTTTACAAAACCTGCATGCTTTTGATGAAGACAATTACTCCTTTTTCAGAAGTAAATATAACCGGCAGGCTGCCTATACCCTTGCCATGAACGAATCCATGGATCATGTGATCCAGTTTTTCAGGGCCTATGACAATTTTTATCTCAATAGGAAGGAGAAAGATTTCACGGAAATGATCCGCCTGATGGAGAAAATAGACAACAAAAACAACCTCTATGAATCTCATAGGCTGTATATTTTCAAAACCATCATCCATATTTTTGCCAAATTATTTATTGAAATTCCGCCGACTATCCGCTGTGAGGTAGAGCCGATAGGAGACATGTTTGATAAATCTTTCCAGATTTTAGAAGATTTTAAGGACGATGCCTTTTATGTAAATATCAGTATCCTTTTCAATTTTCTGCGCTTTGTACATTATGACAATGAAAAGGATAGCAGGAGCAAAATTTATTATGACCTGCTCAATTATAAGATGGAGGAATTGCTCGCGCGCTACCATTATAATGCGCCCACTTCCCTCTTTTTATTTAGAAAGCTTAAATTCCACCTGGAAACAGACTCTATTGAAGAATTAAACCTGGAGATTGATCAGTATATATCTAAAATTGAAGTCGAGCCCTACCGCGTTTCCAGTTATTTGAACTACCACCTGTTCATTTCTTATGCCTACTTTTTTGCTAAGGATTACAAAAAAGCCTCCCGCATCCTGTATAATATTCGGAATGAGCTCAACCTACGCAAGCATGTACATGCCCACCTGGAAGTGAAATTTTTACTGGCGCTGACATATGTATTGATGGAAGATCATGATCTGGCTAATCAGCTGATCCTCAGCCTTCAGCGTCAATTGCGTAAGCAAACTATGGCGCGTTATGATCACGGGAAAGTGCTACTGAAAGTACTTACAGTAGCTTTGCAAGGGAGACCTAATACCAGAGAGAAGAATCTCGTAAACCACATCAGAAAGTGGAAAGAAGTAAATGTAGGGCACTATGCTTTTTTGGATATGGTGGACCTGGAGGGTTTATTTTTAGTAGAACCAGAGAAGGTGGGAGTCAACTGATCTCAGCTGTTGTATGCTGGCAATCAAATAGCAATAGCTCCGAGGTAACGCTCATTGAGCGGTTTATTGAGGTATTTTCTCACATATCTGCTGCTTGCAGCCTGGTCTATGTCTTTGGGGCTGATAGAAGAAGACAACATGATGATTTTGCAGGTAAGCTGAACGCTTTCAGACAACTCTTCAAAAAGTCCTAAAAACTGAAAGCCATTCATTACAGGCATATTGATATCCAGGAAAATGATTTCAGGCAACAAATCAGAGGACTTCTGGTTGTCTTCCAGGTAGGCAAGCGCTTCCTGACCAGTCTGAAAAACCAAAATCTCATCCGCAAAATTGGTAGAGCGGATCATTTCCTGATTTATCAGGTTGTCAATTTCGTTATCATCGACCAACATCACTTTTTTATATCGGGCCATAATCAGTTTGATTTATTAACCTAAAGCACAGAATTTTTTGCAAAACAACATTTAAAAAAGAGTTTATCCAACAAGTAAATAAATCAATATTCAATTTGTTTGCAATAGCCAAAAACCCGTACCGGAAAATACTGAAACGAAAAAGGTCTGATAACATCCTCGTTATCAGACCTTTTTCTTAAAAGGTTTTTTGTGTTAGAATGGAAGATCATCATCTTCTCCCATCTGGGTAACATCCATAGCAGGTTGGTTTGACTGGGCTGGACTGGCCCCGCTTGAGTTTGCCGGGGCAGCTTGTGCACCTGCTCCGGGATGTCCCATTTGAGCTTGTGCGGGGTCACCCATCTGAGCTTGAGCAGGATTAATCCGCCAGGCCTCCAGGCTATTGAAAAATTTGGTTTCACCACTGGGACTATTCCACTGTCTTCCACGAAGGTTGAAAGAAACATCGATCATGTCTCCTTCACTATATCCGTCAATCAGTGCACAGCGATCTTGTACCAACTGAAAAAGGATAAACTGCGGGTACATGGGATTTTCGGAATACTCAACCACAAATTCCCTTTTCCGAAAGGTAGGTGTGACTTGTTGCAGTTCCAGTTTGGCGTGAAGTTTTCCTACAATATTCATATTAATGTTCGATAGAGTTTATTTTGGTAATATTTTTTTATGATAATTCGTGCCTAAAGTTACTCATTCTCTGAGGAAAAGCGAAACCCCGCATCCTCCAATTTCCCATTGACAAGCTGCTTGATCTCCATTTCAGATTCATCCAGGTATTTTTGACATTGCTGGATCAACTCCCGTCCAGATTTAAACAGGGCAACCTGTTTGTCAAAGTCCTCTACGCCTCGCTGCATCTGATCCACTATGCTGCGGATTTCCGCGAGTTTTTCTTCCAGTGAAAAGGTCTGCTCTTTACTCATTCTATTTCATCTATGATTGATTTTGTCCTGCCATCTGTAAAAATGGTCTCTATGGCATCCCCTCGCTCCAATTGTTTGGAGGATCGAAGGATTTTACCTTTATGTAAACTCAAGGTATAGCCTTGTTCCAGCAATTGGGTCATGTCGGACGCCTGCAGCTTCGCGTCCAACAGGGCAAGTTGATGCCGCTTATCGCGCAGGTTTTGCGCTATACCCAGGCGCAGGCGGTTGCTGTAATCATCGAGTATTTGCCGCTTGAAGTCAACAAAATACTGTAAGCTTTGCTCCATTTTTTGCTGATAATCAGCCAAAAGCTGGAATACAGCAGCGCTTTCAGGCACTGCATGCTCTGCTGCCGCGGTGGGCGTAGATGCCCGCAAATCTGCCACAAAGTCAGCAATCGTAAAATCTGTCTCATGGCCAATGCCTGTGATGATGGGGATGCTGCTTTCAAAGATGGCCCTGACAACCGCTTCCTCATTAAAATTCCACAAGTCTTCGATAGAGCCGCCGCCGCGTCCCAAAATCAGTAGGTCGGGTGCCAGACGCTCCGCTTCCTTCAAATTATGGAGGATAGACTCAGCCCCTTTTTCACCCTGAACCACAGTGGGCAGCAATATCACCTCCAGGTGCGGGTATCGCCGCAGCAGTGTCTGCATGATATCACGCACCGCTGCTCCGGTCGGAGAAGTGAGTACGGCTACTCTTTTGGGAAAAAGAGGGATGGATTTCTTGTGCGACTTATCAAACAGGCCTTCCTTTTGCAATTTTTCCTTCAACGCAAGAAACTGTTGAAATAAGCCTCCAACCCCTGCTTTTCGTACCGAACGAACCATAAGCTGGTAGTTGCCCCGAGGCGCATAGACGCTGATGCCTCCTCCTACGATTACCTGATCGCCGGTCTTCAGGCGGATGGCTTGCTGGGCATAGGTGCGAAACATCACACAGCTCAGTTGGGCTGCGGCATCTTTGATGCTAAAATAAACATGGCCCGAGCCATGATAAGTTAAATTGGATATTTCACCTGAAACCTCAACATTTGTCAAAATATGATCCCCCTCAAGCACATGCTTGATGTAGTGGGTGACTTCACTTACTGCATAGACATTTTGTTGATTTTCCGACATACGGGCTCCAGCATTTTATTTTCTCAAAAATACACAAACTCAACTAAAAAGCAAAATAAATAGCTGTTTTTTATAAATTTATTGATGATAAAATGGAAATTTTTCCTGTACATATAGCTGCTTTTGACTTTGATGGGACGCTTACTACGAAAGACAGCATGTTTGCTTTCATTGATTTTGTCAAGGGAAAAACCCGCCGATGGCTTGGGATGGTCTGGCTGGCACCTATGCTGCTTGGCTTCAAACTGGGGTTGAAGGATCGCCAACAGGCGAAAGAGCAATTGCTCTATTTCTTTTTTAAAGAAATGCCTCAGGCTGAGTTGGAGCAGCTCGCCCGGCGCTTCAATGAGGAGCTTGTGCCCCGTATACTCCGAACTTCCATGATCGAAAGACTTCGATGGCATCAGGAGCAGGGGCACCCCTGTTTTTTGGTGTCTGCATCTTTGGATATATGGCTGAAGCCTTTTGCAGATCAGTACGGTCTGCAGTTGCTTTCAACCCAGGCGGATTTTTCGGATGGGAAATACAGCCGGAACTTTCGTTCACCGAATTGCTATGGAGCAGAAAAGCTTAAAAGAATACAGGCTGCCCTGGAGGGACAGCCTGATGTTTTTGCTTACGCCTATGGAGATTCGAGAGGAGATAGAGAGATGCTCGATTGGGCAGATGAGGGCGTGTTGATTCGTTCATGAGCAAAATGCCCATAAGCATCCTTTATTTCTGCTTGATAGCCATCTCTATGGTATCTGCCATTTGGTTATTTTGGGCGAGAATTTCTTCGTTGGTTTGGATGATGTCCTGATTTTGTTGAATACGCTCGGCATTCTGAACGATGATCTTTTCATTCATGGCAATGAGTTTGCGGTTGTGCTGAATAACCTTTTTATTTTGGGCAACAGCAATTTCATCAAAATCAGCAAGGTATTCGTTCTTTGCTGAAATGGAGCGGTTTTGCGACTCAAGGGTTTCGTTTTTGGCGATCAGTTTGTCTATGTCCGAATGAAGCGTTTCATTTTCTTTACGCAGTTCTTCGTTCTTTTTTTTCCGATCTTCTATCGCGCCGGAGATTTCTGCATTTTCTTTTCTGAGATCATTGAGCATGGTCGTCAGTTGTGCTTTGGTCTGCGAAAGCAAAGCGCTTTGCTTGATCGCTTTGGGGGTTAGCTCAAATTCCTGGGCTTGAACTGAAAGACAAAAAATAAGCAATAAGGGGAATAGGAGGGTTTTTAGCGTTTTCATAAGTTGAGTTGTGTTGTTTTATGGTTCTATATACATACGTTTTTTAGGCTAACATATTTTTTATGTTTCGAATCGGATTTGGATATGATACCCACCGGCTGGTGGAAGGGCGTAAATTGATCCTGGGCGGGATAGAGATTCCGCATGCTACAGGCCTGTTGGGCCATTCAGATGCAGATGTACTGCTGCACGCGATCTGTGATGCCTTGCTAGGCGCAGCCAATCTGCGCGATATTGGCTACCATTTTCCGGATACACATCCGGCATATAAGGGCGCTGACAGCAAAATTCTTTTGCAAGACGCCTATCAGCTTGTCAAAGACAAGGGCTATCGCCTGGGAAATATTGACTGCACCATCATTGCAGAAAAACCCAAAATCAACCCACATATCCCAGAGATGCAGCGCATCATCGCTCAACTCCTCGAAACCGGGGAGGATAATATCTCCATCAAGGCGACGACGCATGAAAAAACCGACGCAGTCGGTCGGGAAGAAAGCATGATCGCCCAGGCGGTCGCTTTGATAGTTGAAGAGAGTTTCGCGTTTGGGGTTTCGGGTTCCGCGTAATTCAAAACCCAAAACCCGAAACCCAAAACCCGAAACCCGAAACCCAAAACTCAAAACCCGAAACTTCTTTATTATCTTTGGCGCGGTCTATGCTTTAGCATTGTGATTCAGCTTAATTAATTCGAATAATACCTTGAAAAAATACCTTATTTCTGCCCTCAAATTTTTGCTTTTCCTTTCTATCGGTTTGGGCATTTTATACTATGCCTACTACACCCAAAATGAGGCCTACCAGCTTGCAGAAGCCAAAAAAGCAGGCTGTGCGGCATTGGGACAGGCTATAGAAGCGTGTACACTTACAGCAGAAGATTTCACAGAAGCTGAGCTGAGTAAGTATGTGCTGATGCGGAAGTTGAAACGCGATTTTGCGAGCCTGAACTACCTCTGGGTTTTTGCCTCTATTGGCCTGTTCATGATCAGCAATGTGAGCCGCGCCATACAGTGGAATATGTTGTTGAAGCCTCTTGGCAGAAATGTCAGTTTAGCCAACAGCTTCATGGCCGTCATGATTGGCTATATGGCCAATTCGGTTATTCCCCGTGCCGGGGAACTGGTGCGTTGCGGCTTTTTGAGCCGCTACGAGAAGCTGCCAGTCAACAAAGTATTGGGTACAGTGGCGATGTCTCGCTCACTGGATGTCTTGATGCTGGCCCTGGCCATCGGGCTGATGCTGGCCCTGGAAGGGGATCTGGTGTGGGGATTTATAGAGGAAAAAGCCTTTGCAGGTAAAAGCGAGGGGGGCATGCTGAGCAACCCCTGGGTGTTGACCTTTTTGGGTCTCATGCTTGCCGGCGGCATCACCTTTTTGGTATTTCGGAAGCGCCTGCTTCAGATTCCTATCATTGCGAGAATTTGGGCGATCGCCCTCGGCTTTTGGGAAGGCCTCAAGACGATAGGCCAGTTAGAAAAACCTTTTTTGTTTGTTTTTCATACGGTAGTCATCTGGGTAATGTATTTCCTGATGCACTATGTTGTGTTTTTTGCCTTCGAACCTGTCGCACATCTCCCGCCGGTCGTCGGCCTGACAGTCTTTGTCTTTGGATCTCTGGGGATCGTCATACCCGCCCCTGGCGGCATAGGCGCATTCCAATACCTGGTGACCAATGCATTGATCATTTATGGCATTGCTGGCGATGACGCCTTCTCTTTCTCCAATGTCATCTTTTTCCCGATTTTCTTTTCCAACATCATTGTTGGAGCGATTTCGGTGGGGTTGTTTCCCTATTTTAATAGGGGAAGGGAGTTGGAAGAAGCTGCCTAATCTACCCGGGTTCTTCTAAACCAACGCTCATTGATGGTAAAGCCTATTCGGCCACGGAAGTAGAGCTCTTCCAGAGGAAGACCGTCTTTCAGTTGGCCGCGACGGCCAAAGCCGAAGCCCAGGTTGACGCGGGAGTAGGCCGCTTCGCGGTTAAATTGATTGATCACTTTCCTGGAAGCAGGAAGGCCCAGGCCAAAGGTAAAACCGACATCGGTGATGTCATTTCCGTCTACATTCAGGTAGGTGTCATTTCGGTACCCGCCTATGCGAAAAGCTACGCGGTTGAAGTATTTGTTGCTGGTAATATCGGGAATCCATTCTCCGCCGGCTGCCAGGCGTAAGCCGCCACTGCTCAGGTTCAAATCATCGTTGAAGTAGCTGAAATTTTGCCAGTTTTGGTAGGTCGCCTCTGCTGATATTTCCCACTTGCCCAATTGAGTGAGCGTGACGCCAAAGCCATATTTGGGAGGCAAAGTGACGCCCCCTAACTCCAGGCCACCACCGATGGTATCCAGGATACCCAGGGTGCCGAGATTATTGTTCAGCGTACGCAGGCGGTCACCTTGCAGCTCAAAGCTGTAATCTACACTTCCGCCCAGGCGGAGAAGGGTAATCGGCTTATCAAAGGTTTTGCTTTTTCCTTTCCGCTTTCCAGAAAGAGTGTCTGTATAAATAATGCCGCCATGTACACCACCTCCAGCTACAAAAGTAGCCTCATCTACCCGTATGCTTGAAAACTCAGTTGTACTCGTATTGAGCACCACACTTTCCCAGCGATAAAGCAAGTTACCAAAGGTATAATAGCCATTGGCCCCAACCTTCAGCCGGGAATGCAATAAGCGTGCAGCCACACCCAGAAAAGCCTGGTTTAAGCCACCTTCTGAAGTATAATTTGCCAAACCCGTACGGGTACTGTCTGCGATCTCGATTTCATATTGAGTCGAAATATCATAGCCAACGGCGCTGTAAGGCGAAAATCCCATCGTCAGCACGATAGGGCCATTGGAAGGGAAGCCAAACATTACGTTCTGGAATCCCGCCGTAAACTGGTTTTCCTTATCGTTGCGGGTTTTCAGTTGGCTTAATTGAGTAAAGCCGGAAACATCCAAAGTCGTATACAGCAAATCGGCATAACTTGCCGGATTGAGGCGGTTGATGGTAGCATAGCTATAAGTAGCTTGTCCTACATCACCCATCGCCATATTGCGTGCAGATGTACTTTGAAAAACTTCTCCTATACCAAAACGAGAATAGGGGCTTAGGGTCAGATTTTGAGCGGAAATGTCGGCGAAAATGCAAAGCAGACCGACGGTCAAGGCAATAGTCCTTATCATTGGGAAATTAGGTGTTGAATACACTGTTTTATGCCCTCCAGTACCAGATTGGAGGCTGCAAAGTTGACGTTTTTCAATTGATTTTCAAAAAGATACTGATCACCACCGGTCAGAAAGACTTGCAGCTCAGTACCATAAGTTGCCCGATATCGGTCAATGATGCCCTGTAGTTCTGCCAGGGCGCCATTTACCACCCCCGAGCGCATGCTCGCCTCCGTGCTATCTCCCACCAAAGGTGGGTCTTTTACCGGCTCCACCAGCGGCAATCTTGCCGTGAACTCATCCAGCGCACGAAAGCGCATTCGCACGCCCGGCGAGATACCTCCTCCGAGGTAGTTGCCGCCGGCATCGGCGAAGTCAAAAGTGATAGCGGTACCCGCATCGATCACTAAGACGGGCATGCCCGGGCAATAGCTGCATGCGGCTATCACCGCCACGATGCGGTCTGTTCCCAGCGTATGCGGGGTCGCATAGAGGTTGTTGATCGGCAGATCAGAGGTAGATTGTATGGGAAAAAGGCGAGGCGCCACATCAAAGTGCTGCCAGGCAGCAAGCTTTGTGAGCTCCAACGGCTTTGCCGTGCTGATCCATCCGACAGCCAGGGGCTGTCGGGGGGCAAGTTGCAGCAGGATGTGGGATAATTCCACCTCCAGCTTTTCAGATTCTACCCGCCATTGCTGGCGGATTTCTGTATCGCCATAGAGGGCGATCTTGGTGGTGCTATTGCCGATGTCAATCGCTAAATACAAACCTCATTTCTTTAAAATCAAAATACCGAATCTTCTCCCCCTGGGTGGCAGCGAGGCGTCCGGAGCTTTCCACACCCACGATCATCCATTGATCCACTTCTCCATCTACCTCCAAAGAAATCATTTCCTGATAACCGTAAAGCCAATCATAATATTGTCGATCGAGGGCGGCCTTTTGCCCTGCGCGCAAGCGCAGATAGGACGCTTCCAGCCTGGAAAGCAGCTCCCATAGCAGATCGCGAATTTCAAATTCCTGGCCCGTAATCAGCTTCATAGAAGTGCTTGTTGACCGAATTTTTTCCGAAAAAACCAATTGATTGACATTCAGCCCGATGCCGATGACTGTTCCTTTCAGTCGGCTGCCTTCAAACTGATTCTCAATCAAAATGCCTGCAATTTTTTGCTTATTCACCAATAAGTCATTGGGCCATTTGATCAGGACTTCCTCATCAGGAAGTTTGGTCTGCAGCAGCTCCTGCAAAGCTACGCTCGCCATTTTGCTCAGCAAAAAGATTTCCCTGTTTGCCAGGAAGCGAGGATAGTATATAAGGCTGAAAGTCAGGTTCTTGCCGGGAGACGACTCCCATACATTTCCCTTTTGCCCACGGCCTGCCGACTGATCGCGAGCCCAAATGACCGCACCCTCGGGAGGGTGATC
This sequence comes from Bacteroidia bacterium, assembly GCA_030430205.1. Lineage (GTDB taxonomy): Bacteria > Bacteroidota > Bacteroidia > J057 > J057 > JAUIGE01. The sequence goes on from JAUIGE010000002.1 coordinate 100,079, forward strand.
TGCCAGCAAGGCCATAGCCAGGCTGTTGGTAGAAGGCGTTTCGTTCAGCTCAATCAATTGGCCGCCGGTGAATTGTGTATGGCGCATGGCCAAAATTAGCTAATTTGCCGCTTTGTTATAGCAACCATCTTATGGCAACAGATACTTTCCAATACTTCTCCGCAGCTGCGCTGCGGGATTTTATCGAAAATACTTTTCGGGCTTTCGATGTCCCGGAGGCAGATGCAGCTCAGGCAGCAGATATACTCATCAGCAGCGACTTGCGAGGCATTGACTCGCATGGAGTGGCGAGGTTGCGTAAATATGTCGAGATGCTCGAAGACGGCAATATCAATCCGCGGCCCCATGTGCGGATTGTGCGCGAGCGCATGAGCACCGCCACCGTCGATGGCGACAACGGCCTGGGGCTGGTCGTAGGCCCCAAGGCAAACCAGATCGCCATTGAAAAAGCCAAAAAAACAGGCTCAGGCTGGGTTTCAGTATGCAACACCAACCACTTTGGGATAGCGGGCTACTACCCTTTGCAGGCATTGCAGCACGATATCATCGGCTGGGCCATGACCAATACCGGCAAGTGGATGGCTCCGATCTTTGGGGTGGAGCGCATGCTTGGGACCAACCCCATTGCCATTGCATTTCCGGGTCTGGAGGAGCCACCTGTGGTGATAGATTTTGCGACCAGCGCGGTTTCTTTTGGCAAAGTGCAAATCAAGCAAAGAGAAGGCAAAGACCTGCCTGACGGCTGGGTACTTGATGACAAGGGAAATCCCAGTAACAAGGCAGAAGACCTGATTTCAGGCGGAAGCCTGTTGCCCCTGGGCTCTTCAGCTGAAAGCGGTGGGCACAAAGGCTACTGCATGGCAGCCATGGTAGACATCCTGACAGCGGTGCTGAGTGGGGCGAATTGGGGGCCTTTTGCGCCTCCCTTTGCTTCCCGCGTTTTTATCCCGGAAGAAAGCGTAGGTAAAGGCATAGGCCATTTTTTTGGAGCAATGGCCATTGATGGCTTTATGGATGTGGATGTATTTAAGACTCGTATAGACGAGTGGGTGAGGCGCTTTCGCGCCACTAAGCCTGCTCCCGGCACGCAAGGCGTGCTGATACCCGGCGATCCGGAACGGATCGCGGAGGCTGAACGGAGAGAATCGGGCATCCCGATTATAGCGCCTGTGGTCGATGACCTCAGATGGGTGGCCGGCAAGGCCGGGCTGAATTGGATAGCGTAAACCCTTGATTTTTCGTTTGAGGAAATGAAGGCTTTTTCAGTAATTTGCGTTAATTCTTTGATTATGAAACATTTCGCCAAATACCTCTTTCTTGCATTTTTCATGCCTCTGATTGCATTTGCCCAAAGCAACAACCAGGGAGACTATCGCCTGTATGAGCGGGAAGATGTGAGTCCTTATCGCCAAAAATTTGAATTTGTGATGCCTGAGGCTCCGGTGAGAACGACACCGGTAGAAGTGCCTAACTACCAATCTCTTGAAAAACAATACTTTGCTGATGGCGGCAAAGTACATATTGAAGCAGATGGCAGGCTGGCTACTTTTATTGAAAAGCATATTGAGATAGGGCAGGGTACCAAAACCATGCAGGGATATCGCATACAGGTGTTTGCGGGGCGCTCACGCGAAAGTGCGCAAAGCGCCAAAGGCAAACTCTTCCAGAGTTTTCCGAGTATGGCCACCTATATGAAGCACCTCCCACCAACCTGGCGGGTGAGAGCAGGCGATTTTATAGACAGAGATGAAGCCCAGCGCATCTGCAGGCAGGTGAAAAATACCTTCCCGGACGCCTTCGTCGTTCCCGACGAAATCAATGTGCCTCGCTATAAAGCGACGGACTCAAGCGGAGGATAAGCATCCTCACAGCTGGGAACTGATCAGTTGCCCAAAAAAGACAAAGTAAAACAGCAATAGCATCCCGCCTGTCCAGCGGTTGATGTTTTTATTTTGGAAAATAAAGAAGCATAGCAGAGATACGGCAAGCAATAAAGGAAAGCCGAATGACAAAATGCTGTCTGGAACGACCAGTTTTCCGAAAAGGGCAGGGATACCCAATACCGCAAAAATATTGAAGATATTGGAGCCAATGATGTTGCCGATGGCCATATCGGCCTGCTTTTTTCTCAGCGCGACGATGCTCACGATCAATTCTGGTAAGGAAGTACCTAATGCGACAGCGCTCAAAGCGATGATTTCTTTGCCGATATTCAGGCTGTTAGCTATTTCAATGATGGATTTTACATTGTAGTCCGCCGAAAAATACAATCCCAGGATGCCCACTAGCAGAATGACGGGATCTTTCCATTTTACCTTTGTTTTTACAATTTCCTCGCCTTCTGAATGATCTGATTTGATAAAATAGAAAAGGTAAAGCCCGATTCCGACAAGGGCCAGAATCAACTCATAAACGGCAAAATGCTGATCCATGATGGTCAGCCCGAGAAAAAAGGTGGCACCCAGCATCAGGGGTAAATCCACTTTCATCGGATCGAAGGTCATGGTCAAAGAACCTGAAATCACACCCATCAGCCCTAAAATCAGGCAAATATTGGAAATATTGGAACCGACAATATTGCCGATAACAATCTCTGAACTGTCATTGAGCACCGAAATGACGGAAGTAATGAGCTCTGGAAGGGAGGTCCCCAAAGCAAGCACCGTTACGCCAACAATAAAAGGAGGAATACCAAAGGCAATGCCCAGGCGCTCAGCAGCCTTGATAAAAAAATTGGCGGATAAAATCAGCGTAGCAAGCGAGACAACAAAAATCAGAATCCAGAGAATCATAATGGAGAGGAGTTAGCAGAAATTGAAAAAAACCTCCGCTATATTCTCAATTTTTTCTCACTTTCTTATGATTGCTTGCCCAATTCCAACATTTTTCCACTGCACAAAGCAGCTCCTCTCAGCAGGCTGATGCGGGTCATTTCCCAGCCGTGTCTGATTTGTCGGATAAAATCTGCACGCAGGTATTTGTACAATTCTTCCTTTTTGATCAGACCCATTTCCTGGTAAGTGGCAGAAATAAGCTGAGAAGAAAGAGAGGGAGAATCTGTCGAAGGCACATTTTTATCTAAAATTAGATGGATAAGTGCTTCCTGATCCTTTGCATAATGTTTGCCTTTGAGAGCAAGCAGCCAGTTTTCCAATCCCGGAAAAGTCTCATCATCCTTTTCCTTTCTGTCTGGCAATTCCAATTGCCTGTAAACATACAGCAAATCCTGACCATATAAATCTTTATAGGTAGCCAGTAAGTCCTGTAAGGGGAGTAGGCTGATTTCTTTTTTATTGCTAGCGCTGATATTGGCTTCCAGGGCAAACAGATTTTCTGAAGGGGATAGAGAGTAGGCTTCGCGAAGTTTGTCAGAAGGGTCTTTGACAATCATGGCGAGCTGATTGAGCTCTTGCTCTTCCTGCTGGTAGGGAAGCCTTGCTTTGATAAGCAACAAATCTCCCGTCATCAGCGCAGATTTGCTTGTGGTATTTTTGCTGTAACTGGCTTTAAGCCATTTCCAGTACTGGTCTCCTGTGAATTCTTTGCGAATCCAATTGAACCAGGTTTTTGCTTTTACGGATACAAAAGACATGATGGGCTAACTGAATAATTAGGTGAAAAAATAAAAAAGATGCGTATGAGGAGATAAGTAAATGATTATCCTGAAAACGAAAAAAAGCGAACAGGCGTTTTGCCTTCCTGATAATTGTCTGTAAAAAAATAAAGTCTCCTCGTAGGAGGAGACTTTATTTCATGTAATTTCTTGACGTCTTTCTAATGTTTTTTATGCAAAGGCGACCAATTTGCGAACCTTTTTATTGGTAATATCAAAGTTGGCTGACATGGCGCTTCCTTTGGTGATCAGATTAACAGGTTGTTGAAGGGAATCTTCCAAAAACTCTTTTAATCTTTTCCAAAGATCGAATCGGTTATTGTTCATTTCAACCAGGATATTCAAATCTGTGTTGTTGATCATTTCTGACTTGGGAAGCTTCCCAAAAACACCTATTCGTATCACACCGAAATCTCTCTTTAGCTTTGCTTTTGTCTCTTTCAGGGTAACAATTGCCCCTTCTGCGTGCGGAGTTAATTCAACTGGTTTTGACATGCTTAATAATACGGTAAAACAAAGAAGAAGTTACAACATCTATTATATCTACATAATTATGGGGGAATTGGGAATTTGTATCCCTGACATGGCTTATCAGGGTAGTATGTCTACTTTTAGGGGCGTCAGCCAACTGCGTTTTTCAGGGGTATAATAGAGATAACTGCTTGATGGTAAGGCAGTAAAACTGCCCGCTAAGTCCGCTTTTAAGGAAAGCGGAAGTACTATTTCCTGATGGGCCTTCAGCCCATAAAAATAGAAGGTCAGGTACCCTTTTTCCCATTCATAAAAAGCAATTCTTTCTGTTTCCATCCATTCTTTCAATTGCCAGATTTGTGGACTCAGGCCTGCCGGGATACCGATTCTCGCCATGCTACTGGCCTGTTGTTTTGCCTCTGTATTTTTCAGGCGAATAAACATACTATAATAGCCTCCTGCTTGAACTGGCTGAGAGGCATTTTCTATAGCTAACGCCAAAGGAGCAACTCCGTCCCAAGCCTCCGGCTGTAGCTTTTTGTAGGTAGCCCGCAACATCCACGGGATGGGCCGCTCCATTCCACTGATCTGCACGCTGATCTGTGCGGGAAAGGTGTAGATATGCTTTTCCAAAGCATGAACAACAAGGCTGTCTGCATTCGTTTGAATGGGTGAAGCATGAATCACTTTCCCATTGACATGGATCGTGAGGGTGCCTTTTCCCGCTTCAGCATGCTGAAATTTTTCCTCATATCGACTCAAGGCGCGCAGCGCCATGACCGTGCTTTGGGTCGTCCCAAAGCTACCCGAAGGCCTGCGGCATTGCCGCAGGAGATGGGCTGTCGCTTCCAGCTCAGCAGGGCTGTATTGATCTGTCGCAAGCATGGCTTGCAGCCGCAAAGCAAGCGTTGCCGCTTGCAGAGATTGGCCGCCCATGCCCATCGGCATGTCATCGCGTAGACTGGCATCGCCTTCAGGGGCGCTGAGAGCGACTTTTGCCATGGCAAAATTTTCCTGGGTTGCCAGGATATTTGCGGCCATGGCGCGCAAAAAGGGATGGGGGCTTTCCAGGGCCTGCTGCGTAGTCGCAGCGATTTCCCGGTCAAAGCCCTCAGCAAAGCCAGCTTCCAGCAGGCTGTAGACGATAAAGAGGTCTTTCCCCAATGGGTCACGTTGGGCGACCGTTCCAAAAACCCTGTCCTGATGCAAAAAGCCGCCTTTGCCATTTTTTCGCGTCTTCAACCAATCCACTGCCCGACGGAGCATCTGGCGATCCACGCCGTCCCAGACGGTCTGCATATCTGCAAATTGCATCAGGCCATAGGCTGTCAGCACTTCATGGGCAGGCCCCCGCCCATACCAGTCAAAGCCGCCGCCGCCCACTTCAAAGCTTTGCAAACGCTTATAGCCTTTCTCGATATAGCCTAAGGTGGTGCATTCCAGTTCGGGTTGGGAGCGTGGGGAATTGCGGAGCAGTTGCAGGGCCAGGACGTTGGGGTAAGTGGCGGAAGAAGTCTGCTCAAAGCAGCCGTGGGGCTCGCGGACCATGGCGGCCATGCCGTCCAGGATTTCGGCCATGACATGGGGGTAGGCCACCCAGCTGAGGTGAAGGCTGGAGTCGATGAACTCCTGCACCGGAAAGGAAATCTCCGCCTGTTGGCGCATTTCCTGATGGCTCCAGGCCGCGGGGAATCCCCGCTCCCGAACTTGCAGCTGATGGCTGCTGTGGAGGGGATTGACAGTGTTTTCAAAACTGACAAGCAGATTGGCGCTGTCGGCAAGCATTGCCTGCACACTGAGGTAATAGGTTTTGGCTTCGCCAGGGGCCAGTTTGCAGGCCTGCCGGAAGAGCCTGCGCTCCAATTGAGGAGAAGTCGTAACGCTCAGCGTTCCGTAAAGGGGCTGCTGATAACGATTGACGAGCGTCACGGGGATTTGCAGCACATCGCCCTGCGTGAGGGCTTCAGGCAGGCGAATGTCCATTTGCAGGGGTTCCTGGCTGTAAAGCAGCTTTTCGGTCCTGAAAGGCTCGCCTTTTTCTCCAAAACCTTCTGCCGTAATCCTATAAGAGGTAATCACATCTGAGGTATAAAAGGAAAATTTTCCTTTGCCCTCAGCATCCAGTTTCAGATGAGGATTCCAGTATAAGGTATTTCGAAAATCGGTTTGGGTGGTGACGCTGCTGGCTTGCGAATAATCGGGAAAGGCAAATTCTCTTGCCTGGTGAAAAGGCAGCTGTTTGGGGGCAATTTTATAAACAGATTGGGAAGGAAAAGATCCTCCATTCAAGCTGAACCGAAAAGGAATATTGACCCAGAATTTGATCGGGCGATTGTTTTGGATCGCTGGGGTGAATTTGAGTAAGGGAAGGTAAACTTCTACTTGCTGAGACAAAACCGGATGCACTTTCTTAATCATCACGTGGCGAACATAATTTCCGCTTTCATCCACCAAAACGCGTACGACGAGCATGCCTTGAATCCCCGCATCTCGCGCTATATCCGGATAGCCAATATTTTTTCTGATCTGCTCCATATTCAGAATTTCGGGTTCTACTGACACAAAAATAAAGTCATTGATGTCCGGCTCTTCCTCCCATCTTAAATCTTTTTTGATGATGCTTTCCTCTTCTGGCGTTTCATCAATGCTTTCTGCCGGAGCAAATTCATCCATCAGGAAATCTACGTCTTCTACCACCATTTCAGGGCTATCTTCAATGGGCTTCGAAGGCAGATTATCCTTTAGCCGTTGAGGTGGAGCAATCGGAACAGGTGGCGGTGGCGGCGGTATTTTAAAAGCAACCGTTTTAGGTTCTGGTGGCGGAGGGAAAAATGATTCTGTCCCTGGAACAGAGGGTAATTCCATGCGCTCGTTTTTAGGTAAAAAGGCCCGAACTGTATCTGGCGACACGGCGGGATATGTTTTGAACAATTTCCAGATAATCCCACTGGCATAATCAGGCACCAGCAAGCTATCCGCCCGATAGCCTTCGGCTCTCAAAGAAATCAGCTGGGGCCGATTTTCCGGCCTGGTGAATTGAAATTCACCTGTCCCGAAGTCCGTCCACGGCCCTACCGGCCCCAAACGCGCTTTCAGCCCCCGCACAGGCTTGCCTGTATGACCGTCGATCACCCGACCACGAAATTCTTTTCGCTCTGCGGCATAGCGTGCTATGCTGTCCGCTGGCGCGCTTTCGCGCCAGCTAAATCGCCGCCAGCCATGCGTCAGCATCAGCATATCCAGGGCGCTTTGCGCCTTTTCTTCCTTTGGATCAAAGTAAAATTCCGGCTTTTCGATCTTGCCGGTCAGTTCTGACTCGACCAGCATCCAGCTCAGCAAATTGCTGCTGTGGTCATCAGCGTAGCTGAGCAGTTGGTCATCTACCACGGCGATCGAGAGATCGGTGGCGATGGCTTGTCCCTCGCTGTTTTTGGCAAAAAGCTCTACTTCTACTTTTTCGCGCGGCAAATATTTTTCCTTATTCGTCCTGATTTCAAGCTGAGCCTGTTGGTCATACTGAACAAAAATCAGGCGCTCAGCCAGGCCATGGCCTTCCTGGTCTTCGATAGTAATCCGGGCGATGCCCATGGGCAGGCCTTCTGTAAACAGGCGCAGGCTATTCAGGCCTTGCGAAATACTATAGCTTTCCCTGTGGTATTCGTGCCCACGCAGGGAGATGACCACATTCACAGACTCGCCTTGTCGGGGCGCTATCAGCCAAAAATTCATGGTCTGGCTGTCCATGCTTTTGAGATTCAGGGCGTATTCGCTATTTATGGAAGGCAATGGATAGAGCGAATCTATGCCGGCAGGCTCTTCTATTTTGGCAAAATATTGTTGATCGCCTGCCACATGCAGTTGAAAACTGCCCATGCCCTGATGCAACGAGCGGAAATCTGTGATTTCCTTCCCCTGGCGATCCAGGATTTTGCCCGCCACATCGGTGGCTTTGCCTTTGCTGTTCATCGCCTTGAAGGCGATGCGGCTTTTGTGCCAGGGATGCGGCGCTATGCCGCCGCCTTCGGGAAAAAACCGCAGCTCAAGCTGCTGCATGACGATCGGCACAGCGCGGCTGATAGATTCCCGCTTGCCCTGGTAGGGGATTTTTACCTGCAACATGACATCCTCTGTGCGCAGCCCTTCAGGTAGCTGAAAGCGAATCAATCCGATGCCGGACTTGCCTGTGGTGGCCATTCCTCCCAATAACTTTTCCCCTGAAGCATATAGCTCAAAGTCAAAAGCCTGCTCAGCAAGGGGCTTATTTTGGTTGTTTTCTAAACGTACTTCTGCCAGTACTTCATCCCCCGGGCCTACGCCTTCCCGCAAAAATGTGAGCTTCATCTTCAGGCGGGGCAAAACGGCAGCCTGCACAAAAATTTCTTTGGTGAAAATTTCTGCATCAGCCTCATTCAATTGCCATTTCGTAAAGGCTTTGATGCGGTACATGCCGCCTACGGCCTGTTCGGCTAGTTGAACATCTCCGGCAGCGATGCCTGCTTCTGCTATCAACCGATGCGCAAAAATCTGTTGCCCCTGTGGATTTTCAATCTGTACATGCACGATCTCTGAAGGGGTATTTTGGGAAAAATCCTTAGTCGTGCGCAGATGTGCCGCAAACCAAATGGTCTCTCCGGGCTTGTAGAGCGGTTTGTCGGTCTGTATGTACAGTCGCTCTTGCTCCAGGCCTGGCTGGGACAAAAGTGGAGGGATTTGCAGTTTCGGAAAAATATTTTTCTGGCGGCTGGAAATCAATAACAAACTGCCAAGGATGAGGAAGGAGAATAACAATCGCCTGGAAATCATAGCTATAGGTTTTTGGAAATAAAAAAAGAAAAAAGGATCGCAGCGGATGTATTGTTTATAGGAGTGAAAGGGGAAAGAAATTCCACAACTGTTCGAAAATGGACACTAATTGTTATATTGGGAGCAGAGAATAGAGACCGCCTGCGAACAAAAAAACCTTTTTTCTTATGTCGAAAACTGATGGTAAAATCCTGATCATAGATGATGATCCTGAGGTCTTGTTGAGTTTGCAGCTTTTTTTGAAGCGGCACTTCAGCCTGGTGCAGGCGGAGCGTCATCCGGAGAAGCTGCCTCAGCTGCTGAAAAAGGAAGATTTTGACGTGATTTTGCTGGATATGAATTTCAGTGCGGGCGCTACTGATGGAACCGAAGGCATTCGGTGGCTGAATAAAGTTTTGGGCCTCGCGCCTGCGGCGCATGTCATCATGGTCACGGCCTACGGCCATATAGAGATGGCCGTCAAGGCCATCAAAGAAGGCGCGAGCGACTTCATCAGCAAGCCATGGGAGAATGAAAAACTGCTGGCTACGGTGAAAACCAATTTTCACCTCAGCCAATCGCGGCGGGAAGTGCAGAAGCTGGCTTCGCGCCAGGAAATCCTAAACCGCGATGCGGATCAGCCTTTTAGCGAGATCGTGGGGCAGGCTGCACCTATGCAGGAGGTTTTTTCTACCATCAGCAAAGTCGCCGGCACAGATGCCAATGTGCTGATCCTGGGCGAAAACGGTACCGGCAAAGAGCTGGTAGCGCGCGCGCTTCACCGCCAATCGCATCGGGCGAAAGAGGTTTTTATCAATGTGGACCTGGGAGCGATCTCCTCCCATCTGTTTGAAAGTGAGTTGTTTGGGCATACCAAAGGCGCTTTTACCGATGCCTTTGAAGATCGGATCGGCCGCTTTGAAGCGGCGCAGGCTGGCACGCTTTTCCTCGATGAAATCGGTAATCTTTCGCTTCCCCTGCAAGCGAAGCTGCTTTCCGCCTTGCAAAGCCGCCGCATCAACCGCGTCGGTTCCAATAAAGAAACGGAGCTGGACATCCGCCTGATTTGCGCCACCAATATGCCCATCTATGAGCGCGTGCGCGCCCAGGAGTTTCGTCAGGACCTACTCTACCGCATCAATACGGTCGAAATAACCCTGCCTTCTTTGCGTAACCGCATAGAAGACCTGCCCTTATTGGCTGCGCATTTTTTGCAGGGCTATGCCCGCAAATACCAGAAGCCGGGCCTGCGGCTCGCCGCCAACACCCTCAAAAAATTGCAGAAATACCACTGGCCCGGAAATATCCGCGAGCTGCAGCATGCCCTGGAGCGGGCGGCGATCCTCAGCGAAGGGCGGGTGCTGCAACCCGAAGATTTTCGCTTTCACATAGATGAAAAGGCCGATGAGGGAGGCGACGAGATTTTGCGCCTGGATGAAGTGGAAAAAAGCGTAATCAAAAAGGCTTTGACACGCCACAAAGGCAATATCAGTCAGACAGCCAAGGAGCTGGGCATCACGCGGGCAGCTTTGTACAGAAGGATGGAAAAACATGCTTTGTGATGACCTGGCAGGAAGCATTAAAAGAATATCGTCTGTATCTCAAAATTGAGCGCGGCATTGCGCTCAATACCCAAAAAGCCTATGAGAGCGATCTGGATCGCTATGTCTATTTTCAGGAGACCGTCAATGATCACAAAGGACCCCAGGGGGTCCTTTTGGAGGATATAAGCGCATTTTTGCGCTTTTTGGTGGATGACTGCCTGCTCGGCGAGCGATCACTCGCCCGCAATATCTCCGCCATTCGCTCCCTGCATCAGTTTCTGATGTCAGACGCGCTGATGGAGCATGACCCCAGTGAGCTGCTGGAGATGCCGCGCTTTGGCCGCAAGCTGCCCGTGGTGCTTTCCATCCCTGAGCTGGAACAGCTTTTTTCCTCCATTGAAGCCAATACGCCGCTCGGCATCCGCAACCGCGCCATGCTCGAAGTGCTCTACTCCTCCGGCTTGCGCGTGACCGAGCTTGTCAGCCTGGAGCTCTCGCGGGTATTTCCCGAGGAGGGTTTTTTGCAGATTTTGGGGAAAGGCAACAAAGAGCGGCTGGTGCCCATCGGCCAGCCCGCGCTGGAGGCGCTGATGCACTACCTGCGCGAAGTGCGCATAGATCAAAAGCCGCAGCACGGCCACGAAGACATCGTCTTCCTCAATCGCCGCGGCCGCGGCCTGACGCGGGTGATGGTCTTCACCATCATCAAAAACCTGGCGAAAGAGGCAGGCCTCAAGAAAAATATCAGCCCACATACCTTCCGGCATTCTTTTGCTACCCACCTCATCGAGGGCGGCGCAGACCTGCGCGCAGTGCAGGACATGCTGGGCCATGAGTCCATCACGACCACGGAGATCTATCTCCACATGGACCGGGAGTACCTCCGGGAAATCCATGCTGAATTTCACCCCCGGAAGTAGAGCGGAAGGGATCAACAGATCGCTTTGCTACATCTTCACCTCGCCCGGTGTTTTGCCATATTTTTCGCGGAAGCATTTGACAAAGTAGGCCGTGCTGCCAAAGCCTGTCTGAAATGCAATTTCAGAGACATTGCCAGCTCCTTGCTGGAGAAGGAGGAGTGCCTGCTCCAGGCGGTAAGCCTGGATAAATTTGTTGGCGCTGTAGTCCGTCAGCGCTTTGAGCTTGCGGTTGAGGTGGACACGGCTCATGCCGACTGCCTCGGCGAGGCTTTCCACACTTAACTGACTATCAGTTAGGTGGTTGTGTATGGTGTTTACTATCTTTTCCAAAAAGGCTTTGTCTACGGCATTGGTGCCGGCGGCCTGGGGCTCGATGCGTGGCGCATCCGAAAAGCGCTGGCGGAGTTGCCTGCGCAGCTCGATGAGGTTGCGGACGCGAACTTCGAGTTCGCGGGTGTCAAAGGGCTTGACGAGGTAGTCATCGGCACCGGTTTCGAGCCCTCTGAGTTTTTCCTCCTGAGCCGCTTTGGCTGTTAGCAGAATAATGGGAATGTGGCTGGTCCTGGCTTCTTTTTTCAGAATTTCGCAGACTTCATAGCCGTTTTTGTGGGGCATCATCACATCACTGATGATGAGGTCGGGCAACTGCTCAAGGGCTTTGTCAATCCCTTCCTGGCCATCAACCGCTTCTACTACATAGAAGCTATCCCTGAGGTGGCCCCTGATGTACTCACGGACATCCTTATTGTCTTCGATGACCAGGACCAGGGGCAGGCCTGCCGGATTTTCCTGCCCGGGCAGCCCGGAAATCAGGGAAGGGCTTAGCGCTTCTGCTTTTGGCAATGCCGGGGGCATGTTGTGCCGACTCTGGGAGCTTTTGGCTTTTGGGCTTATTTGCTGGGGTTCAAAATGGCTTTTCCCTTTCAGCAACTCAATCTGAAAAGTGCTGCCTTTTCCCTCTATGCTTTCTACCGAAATATTCCCTCCATGCAATTTGATCAGCTCTTTCACCATAGCCAGACCTATACCCGTGCCCTCTTGTGCCCGGCTCTCGGAGCTATCCACCTGGTAAAAACGGTCGAAAATATGGGGAAGCCTGGATTCAGGGATGCCGATGCCCGTATCCCTGATCTGGATTTCTACGGTCTTATCTTTCGCTGTCAGAAGAACAGATATTTCTCCCTGCTCCGGGGTAAATTTGAAAGCATTGGACAGGAGGTTATAAAAGACTTTCTCCATTTTATCGCTATCCACAAAAAGAGGAATTTCATCCGCTGTACTTTCCACCTTCAGGCGGATGTGCCTGCTTTCTGCCAGAGATTCAAAAGACATGGCGATGCCTTTGAGCAAAGCGGCAAAATTTTGTTCCTGGACCTCCAACTCCATTTTACCTGCTTCCAGTTTGGAAAGATCGAGGAGCTGGTTGATAAGTACGAGCAGCCTGTTTGCATTGCGATGTGCGATGTCGAGCACCTGCTTGTCTTTGGGGTCATCCTGCTTCTCCATCAGCTCCCGGATCGGATCGAGGATCAGGGTGAGGGGTGTCCGAAATTCGTGAGAGATATTGGCAAAAAAGCGGGATTTGAGCTTGTCAAGCTCTTCAAAGCGTTTTTTTTCATTGCGGATGGCATTCACTTTGTCAAATAATCCATAAAATAAAATGGCGGAGAAGATCAGCAGTCCGATCTGGATGCCGTATTTGACGATTCCCTCAAAAGGGATAAAAAAGGCAAGCCCGAGCACAAAAAAAACCGAACTGACAAAGAGGATACTGATGGAAATCAGCAGGATACGCGCCGATTTGTCTTTTTTTCGAGCCAGTAGGAGGACAGGGATGATGATCGAAACGAACCAAAAGAGCAGACCATAATTATGGTATTTTGCGATCCAGTTGGAGCGGCTAAAAATAAGGGTTGCCAACTGGGGAAAAGCTGCCAGACAAAAGGAAAAAACAGCAAAAAAGACAAAGTAGCGGGGAAAATGAACTTTCAGCCGGATATATCTGCTGACGAATAAGAAGAGTGAAATGACAATGCCCGATATGATAAACAGCGAAAAAGAAAAGCGGTTGTTTTCAAGGGAAAAGATGTGCAAATAGTTCAATAACCCATGGATTTCGGGAAAATACAGCCCAAAGAAAAACATGAGCAGGGAGAAATAGATAAATACCCTTTCCCTGAAAACGACAAACATAAACATGCTTGCCAGGCAAAAAAGCAGCATGATGCCTGCAAAAAAACTTTGGGTGGTATAGCCATTTATCACCCAGTCAATCAACGGCCTGCTGGGTCTGGTAAATAATTCCGCCAGGTGTCCTGGCCCCACATTTCTGTTGAAATACACCCGAAAATAGAAGGTTTTCAGCTCTCCAGGCTCGATGCCAAAGGGGAGAAAATTTTGGGATACGGGTATCGCTTTGGCCTTTAGTTCAACCAAAGCACCGCTTAGCTGCCGCGATATCTCCCGGCCATCTTTGATGGTATACATCCAGATGGTGTCGGGCAGGCTGCAAAACATGAAATGGCTGTTTATCGTTTTGTGGCTGGCATTTTTCAGCTGAATCCGCGACCAGACGGCATAAGCTCCCTCTGGCATCTCCTGAGGCTTTTGGAGCCCAAAGTCAGATTGATGATCTCTCAACACCGCCTCTATATCCAGGGCGCGCTCTGCATCCAGCAGGAAATCTATAGAATCCGTGAAATTTATCCGTACTTCTGCTCCAGGCTCAAATACATGTGTGTATAAGCTATCAGATGCTGCGGCAGGAAGTAGGAAAGTCAGGAAAAAAGATAACAGCACGATTCGCATAAAGGGAAGCTTTGCTTCTAATTTATGCAATTTTTATACCCGAACATATATCTTCTTTTTGTCGAGCCACCAGCCCGCAGTCCAGCAAATCAGGCTAAAAGAAATCGCAAAGGCGAAGGAGCCCCAATTGCCCCCGATCCATGCAAAAGCATGTTCATAAATCCATCCATAGGCGCTTTGGCCGCCTATCCGGAAAAAATCCAGGGCAATGACCAGGTATTGCGAAAGCAAATAGATGAAGAGGGGATTTTTTCCAAAAACATCAAAAAATTTGAAGCTGATCGCTTTTTCTCTGACATCCGTCAGGTAGGTCAGCAGGCCCATGACCATGAGGCTGAGCCCGACAGTCAGCAGCACGTAAGAGCTGGTCCAGATTTTTTTATTGACGGGAAAAAGCAAATCCCAGAAGTAGGCGAGCCCGGCGAGAGCTGCGCCTGCCATCATTAAATACGCGATGGTTGGGTAGCTTTTTTCTTTATTCTGAATGATAAAAACGCCTGCGAGGTATCCTGCGATAACGTTGACCACTGCGGGGAAAGTGCTTAAAAAGCCTTCAGGATCGAAAGGCAGGCCATCACCCATGTACAAATGATTTTCGCCAAAGAGGAAAACATCCAGATGACGTACTGCATTGCCTTCCAGGCTATAATCTCCAAAGCCCCAGAGAACGGCCCAGTAGGCCAGCAAGATGCCGATGGAGGCAAAGATGAGTTGTCGTTTGTTGAGGAAAAAGACCATCACTGCAGCGAGAAAATAGCAAATAGCTATCCGCTGCAATACGCCCCAGATCCGCGTTTCGCTGATCGGAAAGCCTACCAGGTCGCCTTCAGGCGACCACTTCACGAAAGGAATCCAGTACATGAGGTAGCCCAAGGCAAAAATGATAAGCGTGCGCCTGATGATTTTTCCGGCGACATCCGAAAAGGACTTATCCGCCCAGCGTCGGCGCACAAAAGCAAAAGAGCTACCTACCGCAAAGAGAAAGGACGGAAACACCCAGTCGGTGGGCGTGAAGCCATGCCAGTCGGCATGTCTCAGCGGCTCAAAAATGGCCTCCCAACTCCCGGGCGTATTGACGACGATCATCAGGAAGACAGTCATTCCCCGAAAGACATCGAGGGCTTTGTTTCTGTGCATGGGCTTGTTTTAATAAACAATCACTCCTTCCGGCCCATGGATGCTTAATTTATTCTCCGCCGCCGCCTCACAACGGCCCACTATCTGGGCTTCAATCCCAAACTTTCCGGCGATGTCAATGACCGCTTTTGCAGTCTCTGCATCTGTATAGACCTCCAGTCTATGGCCCATATTGAAAACCTGGTACATCTCACGCCAGTCCACGCCTGAGGCTTGCTGTATGGTGCGGAAGATAGGAGGGATAGGCAAAAGGTTGTCCTTGATAACATGCAGCTTTTCGACAAACTTCATCACCTTGGTCTGTCCGCCGCCTGTGCAGTGGATGAGGCCGTGAATCTTGTCAAAGTGTGTGTCCAGCACTTCCTTCATGACAGGGAGGTAGGTTCGGGTGGGGCTGAGGAGCATTTTTCCGATGGAGACATGTGTCTCTGGATGAACCTCTGTTAACTCATGAGGCCCTGCATAGATCAGCTCGTTGGGAACTTCTTTGTCGTAGGATTCGGGGTATTTGGTAAAATAGCTATGGGAGAGGGTGTCGTGGCGGCCATTGGTGAGGCCGTTGCTGCCGATACCGCTATTGTAAGCGGTCTCATAGCTGGCTTTGCCAGCGCTGCTGAGGCCGACGATCACAGAGCCTGCGGCTATGCTTTCATTGGAGATCACCCGCGCACGCGGGATGCGTGCGAAAGCCGTCGCATCATAGATGATGGTGCGCACCAGGTCGCCCACATCGGCGGTTTCACCGCCTGTGTTGATGGCACCTATGCCAAAGCCTTTCAGCATACCGAAAAAATCCTCCATCCCCATCAGAATCTCCGAGAGTACCTCTTTGGGGATTTTGAATTTGTTGCGGCCAATGGTATTGGAAAAAAGGAAATTGTCAGTTGCGCCAGCGCAAAGCATATCATCTGTATTCATCACAAGCGCATCCTGCGCGAGATCGCGCCAGACAGACATATCGCCTGTCTCCTTCCAGTAGATGTATGCGAGGGAGGATTTGGTGCCGGTGCCATCGGCATGCATGATGTTGCAGTAGCTCTCATCTCCTGCGACCAGGTCGGGCAGGATTTTGCAGAAGGCATTGGCGTAAAGTCCCTTGTCTAGTTTTTGGATGGCAAAATGCACATCTTCTTTGCCGGCGGATACGCCGCGTTTTGCGTAATTATCGCTCATAATTAAAACCGTTTCGGGTTTCGGGTTTTGAGTTTCGGGCAGCTAAACGGAACCCGAAACCCGAAACTCAAAACATTTCTTATTTCCCATCACCTTTAAATGCATCATCTTTATCCTTAAAAAGGATATTGAAGGTTGTCAGGCTACCGTAGGTACGGGTGATATATTGTTGAATGTGAACTTTTTCTTCGGAACTGAGATTGGGGCTTTTGTTGATGTTTTGTTCCAACACGCGGATTCGGTCACGGATCATCACGATCTTGTGGAACAAGGTCTCAATGGGAATTTCTTTGGGTTTCTGGTTGGGGTCTGCCGGTTGCAGGATCATGGTGCCTCCTTTCCAGCGGTCGCCCAGCTTCACCAATTCTGAAAAGCCCGACCAATCCCTCAGCACCTGGGTGATCACTTTTTGTAAATCACCGAGCCCGATGCGCTCATCGGGCAGCGGAGCCAGCTCAATGATCTCAAGATCTTCAAAATCTTTGGGAATAGACTTTTCCCCATGATGCTTAAAAGTAATATTGTATGCCGATTGCATGCTGTTATCGAGGATGATCCCAGCGCCGTAGAGCGGATGCTTGACACGCGTACCTATGGAGAGCGAATGATTTGCCATAACTTCGTCCTTTTTGGGATAAATAGTGGCCAAATTTAATACCAAAAGCACCTGCATCCAAACGGATCAGGTGCCTGTCTTAAGCTTCGTAATTTCTTCTTTCGAATAGAACCGGAAGTCAATTAAATACCATAAAGGTACCACTGTTCTTCTTCTGTAGGTTCGGGGCTTTCGATGATTTCAGTAATTTCGGTGGCTGTCTCTTCTTTTGAGATAATCAATGAAGATAGGGGTTCTGACTCTTTCATGGGTGTAATAAGATTTTTATGCGATTGTATAGTTTACTAACGAAATCAAACGCAAAAATGTTTGATGAAAATCAAAAAATAACAAAATGATGCTTTTCTATTGACTTGTAGGCTATTGACTACAAAACTAAAAAGGAGATTTGAATAATTCAAACAGAAAAGCCTGATATGTAGCAGTTTTATAAAAAATAACTGTCCAAAAATTAAAGCATATCAAAAAAGAACAGTTTTGAATAACTGTAAATAAAAATATACAGCGAACTATCTCTTTTATTGGACAATATTTTTATCCTTTTTCTGTAGTATCTTTGTTCAATATGCGTCAGATCATCCACAGCTATAAGCTGCGGCTTACCAACCTCAGCCAGGGCAATCGTTCGCTCAAACTGGCACGTCTCAGTGCCAGAAAAGATATGGACTTGCTCGACCTGGGAGGTCTGGAAGGAGAAAGTGCAGAAGCCCTTTTTGAGAAGATCCTCGGAGGTAAAGACCTCCGGCTCATCAACAAGCTGGATGCGCGCTACGAGCGCACAAATCTGGCAGATCGACGCCTCAATAATATTTTTCGGCAACTCAATACTTTTTTCGAGGAGACAGGTACTTACGACCTCTTCATAGGCTATCCCTTCGTCGAAGGCAGCTTCGCCGATGGCACGCAGCTACGCTGCCCCCTGCTTCTGTTTCCCGTCAGGCTTCAAAGAAGCCTGCAAAGCCGCCCCCGATGGAAGCTGGAAAGCATCCGCGATGAGCCCATACAGTTCAACAGAACCTTTCTGCTCGCCTACGAGCAATTCCAAAAAGTGCGTTTCTCGCCCGAGTTCTGGGAGGCCGAAGTCGAGCGAAGCCCCGACTGGCAGCAATGGCTCAATGATCTCTATTCCCTGCTCAAGGAGCATGAAGTCGAAATCAATTTCAATTCGAAGCTCTTTGAAAGAAAACTCACGCCTTTTCCCGACATGAGCAGGGAGCAGATCAGCGGCTTCAGGCAAGGCGTGATGAAATTGCAGCCGCATGCCATTTTGGGCATTTTTCCCCAGTCTGACTCAGCCCTGTTGCAGGATTATGAGCAAATAGAAGCAAATCCTGATCGCTTTCAGCTGGATCAGTTTTTTCCCCAACTCTCAGACCAGCTCCTGCCAGAGTCAGAAATCAAGCTGCCGGAGGTATACATCAAGGAAGAAGACCGCTATTTTGTCACCCATGTAGACCAAAATCAGGAGGAGGCGCTGTTGCAGATCAAGCAAGGGCAGTCCCTTGTGCTGCATGGCCCGCCCGGAACGGGCAAATCCCAGGTCATCGTCAACATCATCGCAGATGCGCTGGCCCATGGCAAGAAGGTCTTGCTGGTATCGCAGAAGCGCGCAGCGCTGGATGTAGTCTACAAGCGCCTGGGCGCTTTGGGGCTCTCCCGCTACGCGGTTTTGGTGCATGACTACCGCCATGATCGCGGCGATATTTACCGGAAAATCAAAAAGCAGATAGATGAAATTGACCATTTCAAAAAAGCTGTCAACGACCTCAACATCACCAAATGGGAGCATGACTACAAATTGCTGTCCCGGCAGGTAGACCAACTGAGTCGTCAGTTTGATGAGTTGAATGTGGCTTTGCGCGCCCATGAGCGCTTCGGTATTTCTGCTCATGAACTGTACTTGTGTACAGATGGGCATTCGGCCATTCTGCCTTTGGCAGAAGAGGCCAGGAAGCTAAGCCTGGACCGGCTGGAAGCTTTTTTGGAAAAACTCGACGCCATCATGGACTATGCGGACATCCTGTCAGTAGCGCATAGCTGGGAGAGCAGGATGAGTTTTCAGCATTATAGCCGCGATGATCAGCAGCGGATAGGGGATCTGTTGGAGAAAGTGGAAAAGCAGTTGAGCCCCCTGAACCGGGCTCATGAGCAATTGCAGCAAAAACTGGGGGAAGAGCTGCTGGATACCGCAGCCAATCAGCAAAAAATAGATCAATATCGCCGTATTCAGGCCATTTTGGCTACGCCAGGGATACGGGAAGACATAGAAGCCATTTTCAAAGATGAACTGGAAACAGCTTTTGTCAAAAAGAAACTGGAGCAGATAGAGGGCATCCTGGAGGAAATGGAGCAAATGGTTTTGCTGAAAGATTTCCCCTGGACGCTTTATTCAGATCTGAAAAAACATATCGGCAATTACAAAAAACACCAGAAAGGGATGATGCGTATGCTGACGCCTTCTTTTTTGCGTGCCCGATGGTTTTTGAAAAAATGGCTGGAAGGAAAAGGAAAAAAACTCGATGAACAGACTTTTATCCACCTTAAACAGGAATATCGCTTGTTTTCCCGTTTGCACGGCCATTATGGCCGCACATACGAACTGGATTTTTTCCATGATTTTCCGCTGGTGGATGACCTCGCCAGCAAGCAAAGCTGGCTGAGTCGCAAGCAAAAACATTTTGCCGCCTACCGCCAGATTCGTTCGCTCAAAGCATTTCGCGACCTCAGGCCTGTCTTCACCTTTGGCAGGCTGGAAGCCGCTCACTGGCAGCATTCACAATTGCTGATCAACGAGCTGGACCAGCTCAACCGGCAGCTCAGCAGCACTTTTGCCGACTGGCGGCGTTATCTTTCCCCCTCCCAATGTGAAGGCCTGATGGCTGGCGTCAGGAAGCAAGGCGCTGCTTCAGCCTTCCTTCAACAACTGAAGGAAGAACTGGCAAAAGATTTTGCCGACATCAAAAACCTGGACATACTTTTGGCTTCCCTTTCAGTGACGGAAGGACGTTTGCTGGAGAAAATCAAAACAGCTGTTATCTGGGCAGAAAAAGTGGCTGAGGAAGGCTCCGAAATCATCGCCACGGTTCGCAATAGCATCTATTGCTATTGGCTGGAAGCGCTGGAGCAGGAGTCTCCGATCCTCGCGGAGGTAAGTTCCCGTGGTTGGGAGCGCAAGCGGGCGGATTACGGCAGCAAGCTACAGGCACGGGCTGAGAAAGTCGCGGAACTTATCCAGCGGAGGATACAGGAAAACATCGTCAGCACCATACAGTACAATCGCCTGCGCAACCCCATCACCTATCGGCAGATCTACCACCAGGTCACCAAGAAGCGCCGATTATGGTCGGTACGGAGGTTGGTAAGCGAAAGCTGGCGCACAGGACTACAGGAATTGGTGCCTTGCTGGATGGCTTCGCCAGAGTCTGCATCTGCGATTTTTCCCATGGAAAAAGATTTTTTTGATGTCGTGGTATTTGATGAAGCATCTCAATGCTTTGTGGAACGGGCCATACCTGTCTTGCTGAGAGGCAGCCAGGTCGTCATCGCAGGCGACCATAAGCAGCTACAGCCTTTTGATTTGTACAAGGTAAAGTATGAAGAAAGCGAAGAGGCTTTTGTGGAAAATGAAATCGCTCTGGAGGTAGAGAGCATTCTCGACCTGGCAAAGCAGAGTTTACAGGAGCGGCCGCTCCACTGGCATTACCGCTCGCGGGAAGAGGAGTTGATCAATTTTTCCAATCACGCCTTCTACGAAGGCAAGCTTCAGGTGATCCCGCCTGCGCGGCAGGACGAGCTGAACCATCCTCCCCTGGAGTGGATAGGGGTCGCGGGGGTTTGGGAGAAAAACGCCAATTTGGCAGAAGCAGATCAGGTCATAGACCTGATAGAGCGCCTGGTCCAGCGGGAAGACCAGCCATCGCTGGGGGTCGTCACTTTCAACTACCATCAGCAAGAGCTGATAAAGGACAGGCTGGATGTCCGCCTCGAAGCACTCGCAAGTGAAAATGCAGAGCTGTATCAGCTTTTTTTGTCAGCGATGCTCAAGACCGAGGATGAGGAATCTCAGGGACTTTTTGTTAAAAATATTGAAAATGTGCAGGGAGATGAGCGGGATATCATCATCTTCTCCATCGGCTATGCCGCCGATCATAAAGGGGTGCTGCGCGCCCAGTTTGGCCTGCTCAACCAGCAAGGCGGCGCCAACCGCCTGAATGTCGCCATCACCCGCGCCCGCAAAAAAAGCTTTGTCGTATGTAGCTTTCTACCCAACCAACTCAAAGTCGATCATGTCAAACATGAAGGCCCCCGCTACCTCAAGCAATATTTGGCTTATGTGAAAGCCGTTCATGAGCAGCAGCATGCAGAAGCCCTTCAAATCCTCAACCAGCAACATGCTGAGGACATCACGCGCCACCCTGCCAATCCCATAGCTGAAGAGCTGGCAGACCGGCTGACGCAGGCAGGATACCATGTCATCCGAAATTTTGGCGACACCGCTTACAAGCTGGACCTGGCGATCAAAGCATCCGCTGACAGCAAAACATTTTTGATGGGTATAGAGTGCGAAGGCACCCATTATTTCAGCGGTGCCAGCAGCAAAGAGCGCGAAGTATATCGCCCTTCTCTCCTGCAAGCCAGAGGCTGGCAGATATATCGCCTCTGGGCGAGAAACTGGTGGAAGGATAAGGAGGAGGA
Organism: Bacteroidia bacterium; assembly: GCA_030430205.1. GTDB lineage: Bacteria > Bacteroidota > Bacteroidia > J057 > J057 > JAUIGE01. Next base: position 121,838 of record JAUIGE010000002.1, read on the forward strand.
AATTGGAAGAATTTTGAAAAAATTAGAGGATGAGTAGATGGAAGACAATTTTCATCCTTTCATCCTCTCATCTTCAAATCCTCTCATCCTCTAATCTCCCAATCCTCAATGCTCCTCCATAAACGGATAACGATAATCCGTTGCAGGAACAAAAGTCTCTTTAATGGTACGGGGGGAAGCCCAGCGGAGGAGGTTTATGGAAGAACCTGCCTTGTCGTTGGTGCCGGAGCCACGGCCACCGCCAAATGGCTGCTGACCTACGACTGCGCCAGTCGGCTTGTCATTGATGTAGAAGTTGCCGGCAGTATGCTGCAGGCGGCGTGCAGCCTTGTCAATGACATGGCGATCTTTGGAGAAAAGCGCGCCCGTCAGGGCGTAGGGACTGGTTTCATCCAGGATATCCAATGTCTCCCAAAACTTTTCATCCTCATATTTATAGACCGTCAGCACAGGCCCGAAAATCTCCTCACACATGGTGAGGTATTTAGGCGTTTTGGCTTCGATCACTGTAGGCTCAATGAAATAGCCTTTAGACTTATCGTATTTTCCCCCGATAATCACCTCGGCATCATCAGATGCGTTTGCCCCATCGATGAAAGAGGATATTTTATCAAATGCGCGTTCATCTATCACCGCATTGATAAAGTTGGTGAAATCAATGGGGTCGCCCATGTTGAAGGAATTCAAATCCGTTCTCACCTGATCGATCACTGCATCGTAGAGAGAAGCTGGCAGGTATACCCGCGAAGCGGCAGAGCACTTTTGCCCCTGGTACTCAAAAGCACCACGGGAGATGGCAGTAGCCACTTCTGCGGCATTTGCTGAAGGATGTGCTACGATATAGTCTTTGCCTCCGGTTTCGCCCACGATCCGTGGGTAGCTTTTGTAGTTGGCGATATTATCGCCTATGGTTTTCCAAAGCGTTTGAAAAACACCTGTAGAGCCCGTAAAGTGCAAGCCTGCAAACTCACGGTGCTTGAAGATGATCTCACCGGCTGTCTGTCCGGAAACATACACCAGGTTGACGACGCCATCAGGCAAGCCTGCTTCCTTGAAAATCTCCATGATGATTTGCGCAGAGTAGATCTGGCTTTCAGCGGGTTTCCATACAACCACATTGCCCATGAGGGCAGGTGCTGCGGAGAGGTTGCCGGCGATGGAGGTGAAGTTGAAAGGCGAAAGCGCAAAGACAAATCCTTCCAAAGGACGGTACTCCAGGCGATTCCAGATGCCTGGCGATGACACGGGCTGGTTTTTATAAATATCTGTCATATACTGCACATTGAAGCGCAGGAAGTCACAGAATTCCGCTACGGAATCAATCTCAGATTGAAAGGCGTTTTTTGACTGCGCCAGCATGGTGGCGGCATTCATGCGGGAGCGGTAAGGCCCGGCAAGCAGCTCAGCTGCTTTCAGAAAGATGGAAGCACGATGCTCCCATGACATCGCTTCCCATGCCGGTTTGGCTGCCAGGGCCGCGTCTATAGCCATCTGCACATGCGAGGCATCTCCTTTGTGGAAGTGGCCTGTAATATGCTGGTGGTTGTGGGGAGGAGAGGTAGGCACTTTGCGGCCGGTTCTGACCTCCTGGCCACCAATATACATAGGAATGTCTTTTACCTCACTGAGCATCTGATCAAGTGTAGCTTTGAGCTCATGGCGCGCAGGGGTGCCGGGAGCATAGCTGAAAATCGGCTCATTTGTGGGTGTGGGAACGTTAAAAAAAGCTTTTTGCATCGTGGTCTTTGAATTTTGCTGCAAATATAAGACGAATGCCTTGGGGAAAAAAATGGGGACGCATTATTGCGGCGACCTATTCCACTTCCAGCGTATTCATCAGCACAAAAGGCAAAATCTCATACATCTCCGCATGGGAGAAGCGCTTGTGGATGGCCATGCGATTGGAGCTGTTGAAGAAGAAAGCCACAGGCTGTTCGTTGAACAGCAGCTCCTGCATGTGGTCTATCGCCTGCTTGCGGTGGACCGGGTCGAGGTCTGAGCGAAGGGCTTCGATCAGCGAATCGGTATAGGCCGTGCCAAATCCTGTGAAGTTTTCGCCTGTCTGCCAGTTGCCGCTGCTCCACATCTGCTTGAAGTCGTGGGGGAGGGGAGAAGAAGAAGAGCCGATCATGATGGCATCAAAATCATGCTGCGCCAGCATGCGTCCCAGCAAGCCAAAATCCACAGGATTGGGTTCCACATCCATGCCCACTTTGCGGGCTTCCGCCACGATGCGCTGCACGATGTCCGTGATCGTCTGCTGGTTGGCGGGATAGCTCAGCTGAAATTTCAGCGGGACTTGCTGCCCGGAGATTTTTTTGTCACGTACCTGATCGCCATCGCTGTCGGTCCAGCCGGCACGGTCCAAACGCGCTTTGGCGCTGTCGGGATTGAAAGGCACAGGCTTCAGCGAAGTATTGTATTCTTTGCTGGCAACAGAAATCGGCGAGGTGATCCTCGTCGCCTGTCCATTGTAAAAGTCGCGGATGATGTCATCCACGGGCAAGACATAGCTAAAAGCCCATCGCAGGTTGCGGTCACTGAAAACGGGCTGGTGTTTGATCCCGTCAGGACGGGTATTGTAAGCGATATAGGTATATGCATCCCTTGACCGGAAGTCAATATGGTAATGCTCCTGTGCGGTTTCGTTCTCCGAAAGACGCTTGTACGCCTGAGAGGGAATGGCTGTAGCCACATCTATCTTCTGCTGTTTTACCTGCAATTCGACAGCATTTTCATCTAAAACGGCTTTGAAAATAATCTTGTCAGGATGTTGCTGATGCGCATTGGCTTTTTTCCCTTTGCCCCAGTAAGCATCATTTCTGGTAAGCACTATCTGCTGCCCGGAAATCCACTCCTGCACGATATAAGGACCGCTGGTCCCTTTCAGAAAGTGGGGGTCATTGTTGTATTTGGGGTCATTGAACTCATTTGCCCAGGCGATCATGTTCTGATTGCTTTCTACCTCGGTATCGGGCGAAGTCACCTCCGCAACGCTGATTCCATCCAGCAGACCCTGCGGATCAAAAAAGCGCTTGTCGATGATGAAAATATCGTTGACGATGTAGTAGTTGCCGACATATTTGTCGCGCATGATGAGGCTGAAGCGGCGATCATTTTGGGGATCGGGCTGGAAGTCTTTTATTTTTTCAAAAATCCCCCGCCCGGACTGCACGCTGATGAGTGGACTTGCGGAGGCTTTGATGGAAAAAGCAACATCGGCCGCACGAATGGGGCTGCCGTCATTCCATTGAGCCTTGGGATCAAGGGTGTAGGTATAGGTAAGGCCATCGGCAGAAACCTCCGGCAAGGCTGCCAGCAGCGGCGCCTGTTCTTTGGATTGGGGGTCCAAACGGTTGAGCGTTTGGGCGGTGAAGTACATGATCATGTTTCGTGCACCGAGCCGACCGTTGGTCGGATGCAGGCTTTCAGGCTCGCTGAGCACCTGCACCACAATGTTGTTAGCTGTTGCTGGTTTGCTTTTTTGGCAGGAAGTAAAGAGAAAAAAGCAAAAAATGGTGGAGAGTAAAAGGCTGTTTCGCAATAATTTCATCTGGCGGGTAGTTGAGCATTCAAGGATCAAAAGTACCAAATCTTTTACAATAATTGCTACTTTTGGCAAGCAGGGCGTAGTTGCCAAAAGCATACCAGATCATCACCTATGTTAATTCAGATAAATCAGCTTACCAAAGTCTATGGCGAACAAAAAGCGATAGATGAACTCAATTTTGAGGTGCGTCCGGGAGAGATTCTCGGTTTTCTCGGCCCCAATGGTGCCGGCAAAACCACCACAATGAAGATCATCACCTGCTATTTGCCGCCGACTTCAGGCTCGGTGAGCCTGGGAGAATACAATATACACGAGCATCCGCTCGAGATCCGCCGCAGGATCGGCTACCTGCCCGAGCACAATCCTCTCTACCTGGACATGTATGTCAGGGAGTTTCTGCAATTCGTCTCGGCAGTCTACAAACTGCCCCCCAAAACCCAAAATCAGCGGATCGCTGAGGTGATCGAAATGACCGGTCTCGGTCGGGAGCAGCACAAGAAGATCGGCGCCCTTTCCAAGGGCTACCGCCAGCGCGTAGGGCTTTCGCAAGCCCTGATTCACAATCCCGAAGTGCTCATCCTCGATGAGCCTACCAGTGGGCTCGATCCCAATCAGATCGTCGAAATCAGGAACCTGATCCGGGAAGTAGGCAGGGACAAAACGGTTATTTTCTCCTCCCACATCCTCTCCGAGGTAGAAGCCATCGCGGACCGCGTCATCATCATTGATAAAGGCCGCATCGTGGCGGATTCGGATAGCGCGGGCATACAATCGCTGAGCAGTGATGAGGCACTCATCCAGCTGGAATTGGGCAAAAAAGGAATGGATTTTTCATCCATTGAAGCCCTGGCGGGCGTCCGCCAGGTAGAGGCTGTTTCGCCTCTCAAATTCATCATCCACACCGACAAAGAGGCGGAAATCCGCAAAGCCCTTTTTGACAGCTGCGTGGCACAAGGCAATTACCTTGTCTCTTTGAATAAGGAGACTTTTAGCCTGGAGGATGCTTTTCGGAAGTTGACTTCGAATTGAGGAGGGTTGGTGGTTTGGGCAATTGCATCAATATTTCGAAATAGTATTTTATACGGATGAAGACGCACTAAGCTTTGCCTGACTTTGAATACAGTTTCTTGACGATGAAAATGAAGAAAATGAAGAAAATGAAGAAAATGGACAATTGAAAATGGAAAATTGACAATGTAAGACCATTCGTTTCATTCTCCATTGTCCATTATCCATTATCCATTCTCCATTATCCATTCTCCATTCAATGGATCTGAACCAGTTTCTACTGAAAAAGAGAACCCAAAGTATTACGACCATTTGATGCAATCACCCCAGGTTAGTCGTTTGAAGAGTTTGAAGGGAGATACTTTTGTGTTAAATTTATTTTTCAAGCGTAATAATATGAGCGAAAGTAAGTGCTTCACATGCATAATCGCACGGCTTACAGAGAGCCTAAAACGTGGCTTTAAAAAGTCAAATGATGACAAACAAAAGCTATTGGAGGAATTGAGTGGTTCCTGGAGTGATGTAGGAGAGGACGTTACCACGGATATTTACACTTCTCGTTCAAGCTCAGATAAAGGGATTACTTTTGATTAGGGATAGCGAAAAAATAAACCAGCAGTTTGTTTCAAGGAGGTGTCAATAGAGTCTGCTCTGAAGCTTTCGAAGGGAGCCTTTACGAGAAATCTCCTAAACTCCTTAAAAAGGGGATTATCAATATCTCAGGAGATTTCTCCTCGAAGACTCGTCAAAATGACATACGATGACAGCTTCTGGCAAAAATGAAACTATAAGTTTATTTCCTTATCCTTCCCGAGGAGCTTGTGAGGACTATTTTTTTTCAAATGTCACATCATCTCCGCCACCTTTTCCAAAGCCTTCGCAATCCCTTCGGGATCCTTACCACCAGCAGTGGCTGAAAACGGCTGGCCGCCGCCGCCGCCTTTCACTTCTTTCGCGAGTTCGCGAACCATGTTGCCAGCGTGGTATTTGCCGCTTTGGGCGAGGTCATCGCTCAAAATTACACTCAGCAAAGCCTTGCCGTCTACGGCTGCACCGAGAACGATCAGGGTATTTTTTGTGCTGTTTTTGAGATCGTGGGAAAGCTGCTTGAGGTCGTCGGATGAAGTGAGCTGCACCTGAGCACGGATCAGTTGCACGTCTTTGATGGTTTCTGCTTTTAACAGCAATTCATCCTTTACGCCTTTGAGCTTCTCCGTGGTAAGTGCCTGTAACTGCTTCTCCAGCTCTTTATTTGACTGAATCAAATCCTCAATCGCCTTGTTGATGTCCTTCGGATTTTTGAAGGTCTCTCTGATTTGGGAAAGGGTGTCAGCCTGCTCATTCAGAAAAGCAAGTGCTTTTTCGCCTGTCAAAGCCTCTACGCGGCGTATACCTGCAGCGCTTGAGCCTTCGGAGATAAATTTGAAAAGACGTATGTCGCGGCTGTTTTTGACGTGCGTACCGCCGCACAGCTCGACGCTGAACTTGGGATCGAAGACGATCACGCGGACTTCATTGCCGTATTTTTCGCCAAACAAAGCCATCGCACCCATTGCTTTGGCGTCGTCTATGGGCATCTCGCGGTACTCAACCAGCGGAATACCGGCTGCGATTTTTTCATTGACCCTTGCCTCGATTTTCTGGAGTTCTTCCTCGCTCACGCGGCTGTGATGCGAAAAGTCGAAACGAAGCAATTCGTCGGAGACGAGGGAGCCGCGCTGCTCCACGTGGACGCCGAGTTCTTCGCGCAATACAGCGTGCATCAGGTGGGTGGCTGTGTGGTTGGACATGACTTTCTGACGAAAATCTTTATTTACCGTCGCCAGCCAACTGCCCGTTGGGTTTTCGGGGAGTTTGTTGACCAAATGAACAATCAGTTCATTTTCTTTTTTGGTGTCGATGACATGGAGGACTTCATCTCCTTTGGAGAGTTTGCCTTTATCGCCGATTTGTCCACCACTTTCTGCATAGAAAGGGGTTTCTGCCAAAACGACCTGGAAGCCTTTTTTCTGTTTTATCTCTACCTCGCGGTAGCGCAGTATGCGGGTCTCCAGCTCCAGCTCGTCATAGCCTTTAAAGACAGGCAATTCATTGGATTCAGATACGATGACCCAATCCCCCGCTTTAATCTGGCCGACGGCTTTGCTTCGGTCTTTTTGCTCTTGGAGTGCTTTTTCAAAGCCTTTGTTATCTACGGTCCGTCCATTTTCACGAGCGATCAGCTCGGTGAGGTCGAGGGGAAAGCCGTAGGTGTCAAACATCATGAAAGCGAAATTGCCATCAATTTCTTTTTCACTGGGATGGTCATCCAGGTATTTGTTGAGGCGCCTGGTGCCGGAAGCCAGGGTAGATATAAATTGTTTTTCCTCTGCAAAAATCTGCTCACGGAGGTAATCACGCTGCTGCTCCAGCTCGGGAAATACACCTTTATATACAGTGATCAACAAATCGACCATTTCATAGAGGAATGGTTCGCTGAGGTTGAGGTAGTTAAAAGCGTAGCGGGAAGCGCGTCGCAGCACACGGCGGATCACATAGCCTGCGCCGGTATTGGAGGGCATCTGCCCGTCAGCGATCGCAAAACTGATGGCCCGTATGTGGTCCATGATCACGCGCATGGCGATCTGCGTTTTTTCATCCGCTTCGAAATAGTCTATGCCGGTGCGTTTTTTGAGGAAATCGCGGGCCGGGTCAAAGAGGTCTGTATCGTAAGTGGATTTTTTGTCCTGAAGGACCATGAGCAGGCGTTCAAAGCCCATGCCTGTGTCGACGTGTTTGTTGGGAAGGTTTTCAAGGCTTCCGTCTGCTTTGGCTTCGTATTGGATAAATACGAGGTTCCATATCTCCACCACCTGTGGGTGGTCAGCATTGACGAGCTCCTTGCCGTCGATGGCGGCACGTTCTTCATCGGACCGCAGGTCGATGTGGATTTCGGAGCATGGCCCGCAAGGGCCGGTGTCGCCCATTTTCCAAAAGTTGTCTTTTGCGCCGCAATTGAGGATGCGCTCATCAGCGATCCACTTTCTCCATTCTTCCCGGGCTTCCATGTCTTCGCCCAGGTCGAGGTCTTTATCACCTCCAAAAACTGTTACGTAAAGTCGGTCTTTTTTCAGCTTGTAAATTTCAGTAAGTAGCTCCCATGCCCATCCGATGGCATCCTTTTTGTAATAATCACCAAAGGACCAATTGCCTAGCATTTCAAACATGGTATGGTGATAGGTGTCATGTCCCACCTCTTCAAGGTCATTGTGCTTACCGGAAACCCGGAGGCATTTTTGGGTGTCAGCTACACGATTATGGTCCGCTGTTTTTGTTTCCAAAAAGATGTCCTTGAACTGATTCATTCCGGCGTTTGTAAACATCAAAGTAGGGTCGTCTTTAACGACGATCGGGGCGGAGTCTACAATCTTGTGGCCTTTGTCCTGAAAAAATGCAAGATACTGAGCACGAACATTTTGCGATGTATTCATGAAATTGGAATTCAATTTTTTATTTATTGCCGCTAATTACTTATTATTGGGGCACAAAACACAAGAAAACGCAGGAATTCTATTTTGGTTGTTGATTTTTTTTCTATCTTTGACTCCCATCAGATATTTCATTTTTACAGACTTTTTATTTTGCACATCCTCCATACACACAGCCATTAAATAACTGCTCTTGTGAAAAGTAGTATTTTTAACATCACCACATCCACATTATGGCAAGGAAAACGAGATTTTATTACGATGAAATAACCTGTACTTTTGAGGAGGAAAAGCTTACTCCCGGCGCCATCGCCAAAAGAATTTCCACCATCGGTCTCATCTCCTTAGCACTGGCATTCGGAATCTTCCAGGTATATCTACATACAAATGGCGACCCCATTGCTGAAAAGCAAAAGCGGGAAAACGCTCAATTGCGCACTGCATTATCTGACCTGAATGAACGCAACTTTGAATTGATGGCTCAAGTCGATGTCCTCCATCAGAAGGACAAAGATTTGTACCGTTCCGTGTTTGGCATGGATGAGATCAATGAAGGCATTTATGAAGGCGGTATCGGTGGTGCAGATGATTTTGATCCCAACACAAGTCCTGGCATCGTAAACAATGCCAAGAAAAATATCGAAAGACTCGCAGGCAAAATTCGCCAACAGGAAAGTAGCTACCAGGATATCGCCAACGAGCTGGAGACCAACAAAGACAAACTTTCACATATTCCCATTATCAGACCCGTTCCCGGAAAGTTGATTTCAGGTTTTGGTATGCGCATGCACCCCATTCTCCGAATTCGCAAAACGCATACAGGTATTGATATGGAAGCACGTATGGGAACACCTGTGCATGCAACAGGGGATGGTGTGGTGAAATTTGCAGGTGCCAAAGCCAATGGCTATGGAACGCATATTGACATTGACCACAGCTACGGTTTTGTTACGAAGTATGCACATTTATCCAAAATTGCTGTAAAGCCTGGTCAGAAAGTAAAAAGAGGTCAATTGATCGGATATTCCGGGAATACAGGTCAGTCAGCAGGGCCACACCTCCATTATGAAGTAATACGAGATGGTCGTAAAGTAGACCCGATGAACCATGTGATCAAAGGTGTCACTCCAGAGGAGTTTCTTGAAATGAAGAAAGCTGCTCAAATAGAAAACAAATCCTGGGATTAAAGAATTCCTTTACCATAATGGATGTGTATGCCGGGTAGACCTCGTACTAAGCGTATGGAGTTTTACCCGGTTTTTTTGGGATTAGGGCATAGCCATACTCGTACTCAAACACGTACTTTCCTGATAGGGAAGAAGCCCTCTTTTGTATATGAGTGAAAATGCAGATTATATTCAGAAGCAATATTATACCATTGGAGAAGTCGCCAATGAATTGGAACTGACTACCTCCCAGATTCGATTTTGGGAAACGGAGTTTAAAGAAGTCAGTCCCAAGAAAAACAGAAAAGGAAATCGTGTCTATACACCTGATGACATAATTGTCCTGCGACGCATCCATTACCTCCTCAAGGTAAAGCAATACACCATCAACGGTGCCAAGGAAAAGCTGAAACAAGATCATACCGAAATTGACCAGCAGATCCAATTACAGGAAACCCTCTTAAAACTGAAGACCTTTTTGTTAGAATTAAAAGATTCTTTGTAGTATTGCAATCCGAAAAAGTTCGGGATGTAGCTCAGTCCGGTTAGAGTACTCGTCTGGGGGGCGAGGGGCCGGGAGTTCAAATCTCCCCATCCCGACAGAGAAAAAGCTGAAAATCCATTGGATTTTTGGCTTTTTTGGTTTTTATACTACCCAAAATCCTCCGCCAAAATTCCCTCCATACAATACTCCGCCAAAGCGGTAATCGTCAAAAATGGATTGGCCCCTATCCCACCAGGGATAAGTGAGCTATCTGTAACATACAGGTTTGGGTAGCCCTTTAGCCGCCCAAAATGATCTGTTGCTTTTCCCAGTACGATACCTCCCAGTGGATGGTAGCAGATGTTTTCGCCTATCCCATTTTTGAAAAGCAAATGTGCCCGGGTGCCGCCGCATGCTTTGTTCATGCTGCGAACAAAGGATTTGGCTCTAGCCCGCAATTCGCTTGCGTTGGTGTTGCTCCAGGAAAGTTTCACTTTGTTCAGCTCTTTATCAAAGTAGAAAAAACCGTCACTTTTGGCTCGGGTGATCAGCAAATAGAGCGTTGTCCAGGTTTCCAGGTTCATGGGTAGGGGGGCTATTTCTGACAGGAAATAATTTGTAGGATCATTGCGGTTATCAATAGATACCACTGGTATACATGACTGTTTTCGGTGGACACCTCCCCGCACAAAATTGCGCCCTGTCATGACATTTCCATTATTTCCCCAATGCTGGCCTACTTCATCATTCAGTTTGCTCAGAGATGAAAGCGTTTTTGACTTAACCAGCAAAGAAGTGCTCCCCAGGCTGCCTGCTCCCAGGAAAAGGTTTTTACAATGAAAAATTTTCTGGGCCAGCGGCACACCCTCCGCATTCAATTGCTGAACCTCCAATTCATAGCCTCCATGAGGCTTTTCTTTGATAAGGTCCACCTTGTGCAAAGGTAAAATCGTGACAAGACCTGTAGCCAGGGCTTGTTTGAGGTAGGTTTTATCCAAACTCTGCTTCCCATAATTATTCCCATAAATCACCTCTCCGTCCAGTGCAGACTGGGGGACTTCTCCGCTGGCTTCCTTTTCCATATATTTAAAGTCATAGACATTGGGTATAAAGCGGGTTTTGAAGCCCGCCTGCTCAGCCTGTTGTTGCCCGACTCTCGAAAAATGGTAATAAGGCGTTTCCTGATAAAAAGCATCTCCAATATTATTTACCTGAAGCATCTTGCTGGCAAGGGGGAAGTATTTTTTATAAAATAGCTTTACATCCAATTGCGGGAAAATTTCTGCAAAGTCCTCCTGGCGCGGCATCACAGCCATGCCTCCATTGACAAGGGAGCCGCCTCCAACTCCCCGGCCTACATAAACTTTGATGTTGTCATAATCTTGTCGGTCTAGGACGCCGGGGTACTTCTTTTTGAAGCGAAAAATATTACCAAAAGGAGCAATAGACTTTTTGCGCATCCAGGCCGAAAACTTGCTGGGGCGGGTCATTTTGGCAAAAGGGGTTTTTAACTTGCTCCAGTCATGCCCCATTTCCAGCATCAGGACAGGCATGCCTTTTTCGGCCAACCTTAAAGCCGCTACCCCAGCGCCATAGCCCGTACCAATGATGATCGTAGGATAAACATGCTTTTTCCTGGAAAAACGACTTAGCGGATGGGAAATAAAAAAAGGAATAACTGCGAGGCTGCTTTTTTGAATAAATTCTCTTCTTTTCATGCTGCTCTCTTTTAAGGTATAACGAAATCGACGATGTATCATTGACGTAGAAATCATGATTTATGGCTTATGGAGCGCCTGATTTTAATCATTAAAAAGAAAGCCCCATCGGGAATGTATCCCAATGGAGCTTCTGACAGCACACTGCCAACTGTCCACTGCCAACTGCCAACTGTCAACTGCCAACTGTCTACTGCCAACTGTCAACTGTCAACTGTCAACTGCCAACTGTCTACTGCAGACTAATCCTACCGCCTCACCATCACCTTCCTACTCAATTTCTCTCCTCCCAACTGCATCTCCAGGACATAAAGTCCATCACTCAGCTTGCTGTCCAGTGTCAGCTCTACTGACTGACGACCGGGAACCAGCTGCTCCGCAGCAAACTGCTGCACAGTGCGACCTGTCAGGTCGAGCAGGCGCAGCTCAAGTCGCTCCATCTGCGTGAGTGTGAGCGTGAGAGAGAGAAAATCAGCCGCAGGCTGCGGGCCGATCTTCACATCCGATGCCAGGACATCGGGCAGGTCGGTCACACGGTCCATCTCGATGATATAATCGAGGTAGCTATGGCCAATGGCGGTGCCGCCACGCATGTGGTCGATCCTGATCGAGCCCAGGTAAAGGCCCGGTACATTGGGATTGCTCCAGGCAACTGCGCCTGAATTGGCGTTCACGGAGTAGGTGCCGCCAAAGTTCGAAATTTGGGTGTGGTTATTCGCATTCACGGAGCTGGGTACCCGCTCTGTAAAGCTCATGGCATCGCCATTGTCTGGCTCTGTGACATAATTGGAGAAGCTGAAAGCCGCGCCGCTACTTGCAGATACAAGCAGGTCTGCAGCAAGCTCCGGCGTGCTGTTTCCTGTGCCAATAGCAAAAATTTCAAACTCCGTTTCTACACTGAAATTGGTGACCTGCGGATTCGCAATATTGGAAATATTGATCTCGCGACCTTTGGTCTGCCAGACAATGCGGCCAGTCCCTGGCCCGGAGAAGGTATAGCGACCCCGGTAGATGCTTTTGCGGATTTTGTCCTGGACTACCTCACCAAACTTTGTGCTGGATACGATAGGACAAGTAGGTCTGGGCGGCTGTGGAGCCCCATTCACCCGGGGCACATTCAGCATATTGCTGGGGGTACCGTTGTGGTAGACGAAAAAATCTACTGCACAACGCTTGTAACTGGGCTGATGCCAGTCATTGGTCCAGGTTGTCAGGGTGATTTCATACTCAAAACCTTCGATCTGCTTGGCAGAGATGAATCCGGCGAGGATGTCTTGGGCCTGGTTTTGAGGGATAAGGAAGATAGAAAGGGCGAAAAGGAGGACAATACAGCGAATTTTCATAAGTAAGTTGAGTTATTAAGTGACTTTTAAGGCGGCTATTGGAGGGCAATGATAGGGCTTTTAGCGTAAATGGTAGAAGTTTCTTTTACATTTATCTTACAAAAGCAAGCTGTAAATTTCAATTTAGCAACAACGAAAAACGATTTTCCCTATATTTGCCCCCATGCTTGAAAAAATCCAACAACTGCTGGAAGAAGTGAAGTCCGCCTCTATCAAGAGCGCGGAAGAGCTTGACGCGTACAAACGTCGTTTTACGAACAAAAAAGGCATCATCAACGACCTGTTTGATGACTTCCGGGCATTGCCCGGAGACCAGAAGCGCGACATCGGTCGCCCGCTCAACGAGCTCAAAAAGCTCGCAGGCGAGCAGCTTGCAGCCTTTGAGAAGGCCATCAAGCGCGGCTCCCAAAGTGCCGATCGCCCCGACGACCTCAGTCTGCCGGGTGATCCGCATGTGGCTGGAGCGCGGCATCCGCTCTCCATCGTACAAAACCGCATCATACAAATCTTTGAGCAGATCGGCTTCAAAGTCTCCGACGGCCCCGAGGTAGAAGACGATTGGCACAACTTCGGTGCCCTCAACTTCCCCGACAACCACCCTGCGCGTGACATGCAGGACACCTTCTTTGTGCAGCGCGAGCCGGACTCCGTCCTTCGCACACATACCTCCTCGGTACAGGTGAGGGTGATGGAAAACAACGAGCCGCCTATCCGCGTGCTCTCTCCCGGTCGCGTATACCGCAACGAGGCCATCTCTGCGCGTGCGCACTGCTTCTTTCACCAGGTGGAAGGACTCGTCATCGACAAAAACGTCAGCTTTGCTGACCTCAAAGCTACTTTGCAATACTTCGCCACGCAGATGTTTGGCGAGAAAGCGCGCATCAAACTGCGCCCTTCCTATTTCCCATTTACTGAGATCAGCGCCGAGATGGATGTCTGGTGGGGCCTCGAAACCGAGGACGACTACCGCATGACCAAAGGCAGCGGCTGGGTCGAGATCATGGGCTGCGGGATGGTAGATCCCCATGTGCTCAAAAACTGTGGCATCGATCCCGATGTCTATTCTGGCTTTGCCTTCGGCATGGGCGTGGAGCGCATCTCGCAATTGGTGTATCGGGTGCCCGATCTGCGGCTGTATTCGCAAAATGACCTGCGCTTTTTGAAGCAGTTTGTTAAATTGTAGGAGAAGGTATTTCTTCGCCATCCTTATGGCATGCCTGTCATCCTATGCCCAGGAATCACAAAGCCTTTGTAAATCCTAAAAACCTACCCCTATCTTCGTTATTTATAACGCCAACGCCTCTATCTCATGAGATATCTTTTAATACTCTGCCTGCTCAGTGTCGGCACATATCTGTTCGCTCAAACCCCTGATACTTTCTTCATGGACCGGTATCAGGTCCCATGCGATTCGGGAGAAGCTACCTTTTATCGGATCGAACAAATATCCGGTTCTCTAAAATTGATCCGTGAGTATGCTTATCCTTCGGACCAACTCCTCTGTGAAGGAGCTGATATCAGCACCATTTATGGCCCTTTGAAAGACGGTTTGTGGACCTGGTTTTATGCCAATGGGGCCAGAAAGAAACAGTGTTTATATTTTGGAGGGAATATCCAGGGAAAATCAACTGAATGGCACCCAAATGGTCAAAAAAAGGCCGAATGGAAGTATCAGGAAAAGGCAAAGGAATTGGCAGCCTCCTGGGACGAAGACGGCCGGGAAATGGTCGTGCATGGCACAGGGCTATTCGAAGATTATTACGACAACGGTCAACTTCACCAGCAAGGCAGGGTAAAATTGGGTAAGCAGGAAGGCGAATGGAAGGCATGGCATCGAAATGGTCGCCTGATGCATCGACTGACTTTCAGGGAGGGAATAGTGGTAGGGAAAGAGGAAATTTGGGATTCTACCTTCCATCGTTTATACACCCAGGAACATGCAAAAGCAGGAAAAAGAGCAGATGTGAAATACCAGGACAGTAAGGGGAAAATCCTCTATCATGCAAAGTGGGAAGTGAAAAAAGAAAAAACAAGCTGGGTCGATTTAGGTAACATAGAGCCTTATCGTGTGAACTTCGAGTATATCAAAGAAGCTATCGGCTTCATGGATGAAATGGTCCGGGCTGGCGCGCAGGGAGAGGTACGAATAAAAATGTTGATTAACATGAAAGGGCGGGTTGAGAAAGTAGATTTTCTGGTACTGGCAGACCCTTTACTAAGGAAAAATATGCTTAATATCGTCAAAGAACTCCGGTATACGCCCCCCATTGTCGATGGAGCCTTATCTAAAGTTTGGCTGGATTTGCCTGTTAAGTTTATTATTTTGGATGATTGAGGGAAAAAGCCAAACTCTCTTCAGTTCTTACTCCTTCCCGTTTTAACTTGTTGAATTGAAAATACTTTCTTCATTTATAAAAATATGCAGTATATGCATTCTCCTCTCCGCCTGCCAGCAGGCAGACGAAATCCGTGTGCCGCTTGACCACAGACTCAGCAAATACCGCCCGCGCTGGACGCCCACTATCCTGAAGGAATTTTATCCTTCGGATGAAGCATATCCCACCCTCTGGGGAGGCGATATCCGCCTCGACAACCTCAGCTGCCGCTTAGGCCTCTACGACAGAAACGCCAATGGGCGTTTTGATGACATCGGCGAGGACATGATCCTGCTCGCCCCTTTTGGCGCGGAGGATGTCACCCTCTATCCGCATGCCAATGCGGATTATTGGAAAGAGGACTTTGTCCTCAGGCTGAAAGACACCTCCTGGGAAGTGTTGCGCCTGGACTCCGCAGGCCGCTGGATGGAGATACGTAGGCTGAAAGAGCCCGCTCCCAGCGCAGATATCCAATTCATGGATCAGCTCCCCAACCTTCCCCTGAAAACCCTCGCAGGGGATACCACCTACCTCCACGATCACCTGCAAGGCGATAAACTGCTCTATATAGAAGTCTGGAGCTCCTGGCACCAGCGCTCCTTCGAATCCACTCCCTACCTGAAAGCAACCTTTCACAAATACCGGGAGAAGCTCAATGTGCTCAGCCTCATCTACAATGAAGTGGAGTACGAGCGCGTTCATCGTAATAACCGCAAGCATGCCGTTGACTGGCCGCAGGCCATTTATTCAGAGGCGGCAGGCACTGCTTTGCTGCATTTGGGCTGGGTGCCTTATGGCGTGCTTTTTTCCCCGGATGGAAAAATGATTAAATCCGGCTTGACTCCCCACGAATTAGAAGGTTTCTTAGAGGAATTGTTATAAGCGTATGAGCATGAAAAACAACTTAATTGTTTTGTTGTTGTGTATAGGCTGGCATGTTTTGGCGGCTCAGTATGAGCCTGTCCTCTATGCCTACGAACTGAACTACTTCAACAATGGGCAGCCATTGCCTGCCGAATCCCATATTATGATACATGGCGATGCCGATACCAGCATCAAGCGGGTGGAGATTTCCCTTTTTAAAGGAAAATCCAGCCACGATCACAATCCCATGCACCAGGCCAGCTGGAAGCGCTTGGATGATTCCAAAGCGGGGACTTTTCGCATTCCCTTCAACTACCAGCTGCACAGCAATGAGGACTACGATTTTGTGATCACTTATTTCAGGGAAATAAACGATGAAGAACGCATCGCCCTGAAGGCGCTGCTGGAAAATGTTATCGGCACCTATCTGGAGCAGCAAATCAGCCTGAACAATGGCAAGGCACAATTGGGAAAAAGCCCGGCGGCCCTGCTTTCCGGCCTAAACGAGATCGTAGAGAAAGCCATGACACACTACCGCCATGTGAATGAAATAAGCTTTCGAGGCTTCAGCGAAGTCATCCTGGAAGGATTAAAAGTAATGAACCATTTCCAGGAGCCCGCCAAAAGCGCGGTAGACGGAACGGCAACAAGCCCCTCTTTGGCAGAAAAACGCCAACAACTCCATCAGCAGGCCTTATTGGAACTCAGCTATATACTCGATACACGGCTTTTGGTCCAGACAGACCTGCGGTCTATCAGAGAATATCCTACGGAAAAAGCCCGAAATACCCTTGCCATCAACCTCGGTTATGGCGGTGTTTACCTCGCTGGCAATACCAGCAACTTTTCCTATGGCAGCGGGCCCTATATCGGGCTTTCCTTTCCGCTCTCATCCCGGTATTTGGGCCATACTTTCTGGAGCAATACCTCCATTTCGGCAGGCGCATTTCTGCAGGATTTTGTCAATGAAGAAGATCAGGTGATATCCGGGCCTATATTTGGTCGGCCCTATTATGTAGCTTTAGGCTATAATTTGTTTCGCTTTGTCAGGTTGAATGCAGGCATGACGGTTTTGGAAGCCAAAGGCAGCTCCAGCATCGGGGGAGGCTCCATAGAGGTAGGAGACATAAAGGTGAAACCCTTTGTAGGCATCAGTGCCGAGATTCAACTTTCATTAGGATTTAAAGAAAAAAGATAGAAACCTATGGCAATGCCAGACAACAAAAGAATAGGTGTCGCTCTTTCAGGTGGAGGGGCGAGAGGCATCGCTCATATAGGAGTGCTCCAGGCACTCGAAGAAAACGGCATTAGCCCCCAATTCGTCTCCGGCTCCAGTGCGGGCTCCATCGTTGGAGCGCTTTATGCCGCAGGCAAAAGCCCGCAGGAAATCCTGCAAATATTCAAAAATACGCCCCTCTATAAGCTTTTTAAGCTTACCATGCCTACAGCAGGGCTGACAGACCTTTCCAATCTTAAGCTCATCCTTGCGCAGCATATTGAGAAAGATAGTTTCGAAGGGCTGGAACGGCAGTTTTTTGTCTGCGTGACAAATCTGACAAAAGGGCGTTTTGAAATCTGCTCCAAGGGGGAACTTTTTGAGTGGATCGCCGCTTCCTGTACCATCCCTATTGTATTCTCTGCCAGGGAAATCAACGGATCTTCCTATGTGGACGGAGGGCTGCTCAATAACCTGCCCATAGAGCCTTTGGAGGAATCCAAATGTGACCTGATCGTCGGCGTGAATGTCACGCCCATAGATTCCAGCGGTGAGCTGGATAATATGCTGACCATCGGTTCCCGTACGTTTGATATGGCCCTTTGGGCCAATGTACAACCGCGCCTTGAGCGCTGTCATGTCACGATCGAACCGAAAACGGATGATTTTGGCTTATTCAGCACCAGCCAGACGGATGAGATCTTTCAGGCGGGCTACGATGCCGCGATCCGTCAGATCCCCAATATCCTGAAGGCCCTCGCCCAGGGCGAGCCTGTCAACAAGCCCCTTCGGCCCAACCTTCCAAATATTCCTTTCAACATACCCACCCCCAATCTGGGCAAAATTGTGAAAAGAACGCGCATCATGACCTTTGGTACCCAACGCAAAGAGAATGTCAGTTCGCCGGCCTCTTTGGTACATCTGCCGCCAGCCACCCTGTTTTATGTTGGTCGAAGACGCAATGGCACCGCTGTTTTCAGCCTCATTCAATATGATGAAAAAGAGTTGACAGAAAAAGGGAGCCTGGAGGAAAGCGAAATTGAAAGAATTATCAATTCTGAGCAGGTCAGTTGGCTCAACATAGATGGGGTTCACGATACAGAATCCATTGAATTTATTTCCAAAAGATTTGGCCTTCACCCGCTCACGGCAGAAGATATCGTGCACACCCAGCAGCGATCTGCCGTAGAGGTGTATGAAAATTATCTTTTTATCAGCCTGAAGATGCTTTCTCTTGATCCGCAGGATGAGCGCATTGATATTGAGCAGGTTAGCCTGGTGCTGGGAGGGCATTTTGTGCTGAGTTTTCAGGAGAAATCCGAAGATGTCCTGGAACCGCTACGAGATCGCTTGCGCAAAGCTGTAGGCCGGGTACGCAGGCGAAAGTCAGACTATTTATTTTACTCCATCATGGATTTGATCGTCAGCAACTATGCCGTAGTCATGGAGGAACTCGACGAGCGCATAGAGCAATTGGAAATCAAGATGGATAAGGAAGACAATAAAAAATTGCTTGAAGAGGTGCAGGAGCTCAAAAAAGGCCTGGCGTATCTGAGAAATGCCATCAGCCCCCTCCGGCTGGCCGTGGATGAACTGATAGAGACTGAGCATGCGCTCATTGCTGAGGAGACCTGGCCTTATTTCAAAGACCTCTCTGCCCAGATAGAGCAAGTGATAGAGCAGATGGAAACCCAACGCACCGTGCTCGATTCTCTTCGAGAACAATACATCTCCATGAGCAGCTACCGCTCCAATGAGATCATGAAAGTCCTGACCATCATCGCCAGTATTTTCATCCCCCTTACCTTCATCGCAGGTATCTACGGGATGAATTTTGACAATATTCCTGAGCTACATACGAAGAATGGCTACTTCGTTGTCTGGGGAGTGATGCTGACAGTCATGATGGGTATGCTGTATTTCTTCCGGAGGAAGAAGTGGTTGTAAGGGGGGGAGGGAGCGAAACTTGTACTTCTTGTATTTTCGGTTGGGGAATTATCTCAATTTCCCCTCTTCTGGCTCTAAAAAGGCATTTGCCTTTTCAAGCAAAAGTTGCATTTCTTCAAGATCATCGTTAACGATTTCTGAACTAAATTGATGTACATGATCCAACATGCGAATAAAAGCATCCGGGAGCCTTCTTCTAGTTAACTTTCTCAATGCCAATAAATAATCTTCCCTATAGACGGTTGGGATCAAAATTTTTGACTGTTTTGCCTTTACTAACTCGGCATTCATCATAACTCGTGCAATTCTTCCATTTCCATCCAGGAAAGGGTGTACTTCACTTACCAAAAACATAATATATGCTGCTTTGGCAAAAGGATGCTTTAATGCTTGATAATAGTCAAAACCTTTTATCAGTGTCCCCTTAACCAGCCCAAAGTCTACAAATGCTGTGCGGCCAGCAAAGTTATTTTTGTCTTTAAATACACCTGGATTTTTATGTTTCCGAGCAGATAGTAGAATTTTATGCCTGGATATGAGAAGAGAGAGAAGTTCCTCCGCCGTTTCAGGAGTTTTACTCATCTCAAATTTATTGGAAACAATTTGATAAGTTCCTAAAACATCATGAGAATCTTCATTTCTGGAGGCCATTGGAATTTGGGTTTCCACGATTTCTTTTGCTTCATCAATTGCAAAGACCGTCCCTTCGATATAATTGGAAAAGTAGCTTTCAAAAAAAGCGTAATTCTCAAAAGCCTTTTTTGTCAAATTTTGCTCCGTTCTATAAGGAAATTCGCGTTGTTGTAATTCTCGGAATAGAATTTCAAATAATTCAATCCGACCAACATCGTAAGGTATACCAAAAGCCCTTGCTCTTGCTACCGGAGAAGTCAATATCCTGGAAGGATGTGATGATAGCAAGGAACTGATTATTTTATTGAGTTTGAAAAATTCTTTCTCAAAGTGCAGTTGGGTTGCAATCTCTCTAGCCTTATCTCTCAAGGCATTTAGTCCTTCCTCCCCATGTACTTTTATTAATTCTTCAAGGCGCTTTTCAATTTCTTCAAGTGGCAATGTTTTTGAGTCTGGCCCTGATTTTCGGCTGGATTGAAGATTTTCTAAAAAAGCTCTTTCACGTTGGGAAACATAGAGTTCCCCTGATAGTGGATTATCACCATTGATGGGGCCGCTTCCTTGTAGAAAGTGGATGGTGATTTCTCCCAATTTAATAGTTCGGGTATATGAATAAGATAAAAATAATTGACCTGAAATTGTAGGCTTGAATTCAAATGCAGACCTATGACTTAAAATTGATCCCGGAAATAGGTTTCCTAATATTGTAAACAGGTTCCTTTTAATGATTACAGAAGGGCTTTCTAGTAAGTTTGATGTATAAATTCGTGCTGCAAGTTTCCGAAGCAATCCTTGTTTCTCTAATTTTGAGATTTGCTGTGAAATCGAAGAATTAGAGGAGCTAAAGATAATTTCAGGTAGTTGGTCAGATAAAATTTTTCCCATTAAAAAGCTATTTCCATAAAGAACACTAAAATTTTTCCCATTAAAAAGCGGTATTTCTAAAAAAAATAACAATAAAAGCCCCTTTCTTACGAAAGAGGCTTTTCTATTTCTTATCTATTCAGATCAGTTTAACTGCCTGGTCGGGGTCTGATCCAGCTTGTTGGCGGCGGTGAAGGCCGTCACCATCTCCTGCATCAGGTTGCTGGCGGTGGAGGGAGAGCTTGGCAGCAAGACAAGGCTGCTGCTGGCAGACTCGCCCATGGCGAGCAGGGTGTCGTAGTGCTGCACGATCACCAGCAAAGCTGATGCTTCCTGGGGATCGATCCCCACTTTACGCAGTACGTCTACAGACTCCTCCAGGCCTTTGGCGATCTCGCGACGCTGGTCGGCGATACCTTTACCCTGCAATTTTTTATTCTGAGCTTCCGCTTCCGCTTTAGCGACAATTTTGATCTTGTCGGCCTCAGCCTCATACTGAGCTGCGAGTTTTTCGCGCTCGGCAGCATTGATGCGGTTCATGGCGATTTTCACCTGAGAATCAGGGTCTATGTCTGTCACCAGCGCCTTGACGATGCCGTAGCCATAGTTGTCCATGGCTTCTGCCAATTCGTGTCTAATCGCGATCGCGATATCATCCTTTCGCTCAAAAACCTCGTCCAGTTTCATTTTGGGCACTTCTGCACGTACCGTGTCAAAAACATACGAATTGATCTGTGCTTTCGGGTTTTCCAACTCATAAAAGGCATCATATACTTTGGACTTCAGCACCTGATATTGTACGGAAACCTGTAAGTGTACAAAGACATTGTCCTTGGTTTTGGTTTCCACTTTTACATCCAACTGCTGCACTTTCATGCTAATTCTTCCGGCTAGTTTATCTATCACAGGAATTTTAAAATGAAAACCGGCAAAGGAAATCGCCTGGAATTTTCCAAAGCGCTGAATAACTACTGCTGATTGCTGCTTGACAGTGTACCAACCGCCCAAAGCGATGATACCTACAAGAGCAAGTAAGCCAATCATAACAATTTGTGAATCCATGAATGTGGTATTTGGTGTGTTAATTTTAAAGAAAATTTATTCGCTACTCATTGTACAATATTACGCACCCAATTAAGGATTCGTTGCAAGATATCGCCTAAGTGCAGGCTTTTATCGCTTCAGCAAGCGAAAGGTCTCCTGATGGTCACCATCCTGGACATGCACGATGTAAACCCCCATCGGCAAAGCCGACAAATCTGAAATCAACAACTGTTGCAATCCCCTGGCTCGCCGGAAAAACATGTTTTTCACGAGTTGTCCCGAAGTATTCAGGATGCGCACATCTATATTGCCTTCCCGGAAATGTTGCCAGCTGACCATCATCTCATGGCGAAAAGGATTGGGGCCTATCTGCCCAAAGGATTCATCCAGAGGCTGAAAGACAGAAACCACATCTGAATAGGCAAAAGAACCATCCTGGTCCACAATCCGCAGGCGGTAATGAAGTTCTGACATTCCAAAAGCAGATCTGTCTTCATAGCGATAGCCTTCCATCTCCTGTGGCGCGCCCCTGGCGGAAACCGGCTGATCCAAAGTCGCAAAATGGCCGTCAGGCCCGGATCGCTCGATTTCATACGAATTGAGCTGTTGCTCATTCCAACTGTTCCAATCCAGCTGTACATGGCCCGAAGGCATGCGGGAAGCTGCCAGATGCACTTCTGTTACTGGAAGGATCAGCGGAAAAATGGGTCTCAATACGACATCATCCACAAAATAATAGGCTTTTTGTTGGTTGCCATGTCCCGTCAGGTACCAGCTGGTCTGGGTTTGTGGCAGGAAAAAGCCTATGCTCATGTATTGGGAGGCCTGGCTGGCGGTGAAGGTGCCAGAGATGCGCACCCAACTCAAGGTGTCACGCACCAATACCTGGGATTGGATATCCGGCTGCAGGCCGATCAGTGAATAGCCGGAGCTGTCGATCTTTTGGGTAGAAAAACATGCCCCCCAGCCTTTGGCGGTCAGGCCGGAAGCCTCTCCCAATGAGACATGCCAGGAGACTTCGTACATCTGACCGGGGATCAGCGGATGTGTCAGTTGGGTCTGAATGTATTCACGATACAAACTGGTCGGACCCGGCTGCACCATCATGCCTGCAAAGGCATGACTTGAAAGAGGCTCCTGCTGGCCCATCCGCAAGTTATGGGTTGTTCTGGGATTGGTAAGGCAAACGGGCGCGCCCGTCAAAAGGCTCCACAGATCTGTGGATGCCTGATTGGGCGTACTCCAAAAGGGAGAGTAGCTGGCAAGATCAGAACCCAACTGCTGGTAGCCGCAGGGGTCCGGGCCGATGTGGTCAAAGCCCGGATCGGGCACGATATTGTCTATCGGATAGTCTGCTGAAGGCTTGATGAGCAAGCTGTAGTCCACGCATTTTTCCCGACTGGAAATCAGGATATAGTAGGATTTCCTCACATGCAGCCGTACCCTGCTGAGTTTAAGGGAATGCTGTCCTTCGGTAAAAGCGATACACTGGCCGTTGTTGTTGGGGCAATCGTCCAATACAAACAGGGAAAGCGCTTCCTGGGGCGTCGAATTGGTATAAACGTCTTTTAGGTTGATCAGAAAAAGGTCTACTCGCTGGGAAGCAGATAGAGAAAAGCGGTAGACATGCTCCCGTCCTTTGAGGTATTCGCTGTTTCCGCAATTGAGGCTCTGGTATTGGTCAGGCGCATTACAGGTAGAGAGAGCCCGCAGGTCTACAGGCAAGCTCATAGGCAACTGGGTCGCTGTACAGCTGGAATCTGCCTCGGTGACCGAAGCAAAAAAGCATACCGGAAAAAATAAAAAGAGGAGGAGGGTAGTGATTCTACTTGTCAACAGTTCCATAACCTGGCCCAAAGTTAAGTTGAGGTGTGGGTGGCTTTGAAGGGAGTTTTTCTATCAGCTGATCAATTATTTAAAGATAGGAAAAAATGTAGGTGACTCTAAGGAAATAGGGAAAAGGATTGTAGCAGAGAGCATGCTGATTTGTTTATAGTTGATTTTAGCACGAATTTGAAATACGTTTCTCAGTCGTTAATTCATGCAAATATCCAGGACATTTCTCTTTGTGCTTTTGTTGCTTGCCTATCTGGCAGTGGGATCATTTTTTGCCTATCGAGTGGTAGATAAAAGTATTGACTATCAACGAAATATGCAGGCATATACCGATGATCTCAACTACCAGGAGCGCCTGCTCAAGCTGGAATCATGGGTTAAGGGAGAAGAAGATGAAAAAGTATTGGAGCGGGCTGGCCGTAAAAAAGAACGTGCCGAAGCGGAATTTTCGAAAGCCAGGCAGGCCGCCTGGATATTGGCGGCGGTAAGCATCGCATTTTTGGCACTCGCACAGCTCATCTCAGCCCGACATATTTCAAAAAGAAAATGGCGGGCATCTGCCCTCCTGGCGGTAGCCTTGATCGCCCTGCTCGTCGGGCTATGTAGCCCGATGATGGAAATAGGCGCTTTTGAGCGCGACCTGAGCATTCCCATTCGTCTGGAAACCCGACTTTTTTCACTCAATATGGACCATGTCCAGGTATTCAAAGGCGATATTTATTTTTACTACCAAAGCAAATCCATCGTAGCACTGATTTCCTTGCTTTTCAAACAAGGCAATTGGGTGGTAGGCAGCTGCATCTTCGCCTTCAGTTTGCTGATTCCTTTTGTGAAAATACTGTTCAGTTTTCTCCACATCTGGGAAGTGCCTCTTACCCAACATCCTTTTCTCCAAAAAATCATGCTTAAAATAGCTAAATGGTCCATGGCAGACGTTTTTGTTGCAGCCGTCTTTTTGGCCTTTTTAGCATTTAACAATATGGAAACAGGCATACAAACCCAAAGCCGCACGCTGATCGGATTGTACTTTTTCCTAACTTATGTGCTGCTTTCAGTCTGGAACAAAGCTATTTCACCATGAGCCATTTCTCAGATATCGGTTTTTACCTTGAAAATGAGGATGATATGTATGCATTGGCGGAGCAGGTATACCCGCTCACAGAAATGTACAAAAGTCCCCAAGGCACCTATTTTGGGTATGCTGACCCATCGGGTGCGGAGCTCTGGCTCCAACTCAATGCCCAAAATGAGCTGATCGGGATGAACCCGCACTTCAGCGGAGGCAGCAGCCTCCGGGTGGGCATCACGGCCATGCTGCCGCATGAAGACAGTGAGCTGGATGCATCGCTGCATCTGTGGGCCGATCCACAGGACAGCCGAAAGCCCGAAAGCGGTCAATATCCCATGATCGTGGATGTGCCGGATTACTTTGCCCGGAGCATGCCTTCGCTGCCATGGGTCACGCGGCTGCATATCACGGCCTTTGCTGAAGAACTTCAGCTTTTTGAAAATGAAGAGGCTTATTATGCCTGGCAGGCGCAGGAGGATTTCAAAATGGCCGCTCAATCCTTTGTGCCTATCGGTTTATTTGCCAGTGGCGGGGAAGAACATGTTTCTCCCCAGGCACATGCCCGCATCAATGGCAAGATAAAAACGGCGGAAAAACGCCTCAATACAATCACAAAGGAGCATTTTTTCTATTTTCAAATAGAAAGTTTTGGCGGCTTGTATGATGCCGTGGCCGATGCCCGCCAGTGGCCGGAACTGCCGCCTGTAGGCGGCATAGTGAGTGGCCAGTTTTGGCTATCGGCCCGATTGCCGGAAGCACCGCCGCAGGCGGAGGCTCCGAAGCGCAGGAAATTACGGGAGTTTTTGGGGAATATTTTTGGGCGGAAAGGGAGGTAAAGGCGATCGAGCCATTTTTCTCTATTTTTAAAGCAGAAATCTATCGCATGAAGAAGAAGTTCAATATTACAGGCATTTGCTTTCCCCATCTTCACTATATGATGGATATTTCGGCTAAGTTCAGGCAGACGCTGGCGATGGTAGAAGGCGGGGAATATTTTATCATCAACCGACCCCGGCAGTATGGGAAGACGACCATGCTGGGGCAGCTCCAAAGCTATTTATCTCAATCTGAGACCTATATCCCGATTAAGCTGAATTTTCAGGGAATTGATTCCAAATGGCATGAATCTGACCAGGCTTTTGCCCGGATGTTTTTAAGCGAAATCCAGATTGCGTTCAAATTTGTAGACAAAGAAATAGCCTCTTTTTTAGAAGGCGCTTCTGTGCGTGTGAATGATATGGGAGCTTTATCCGAAATCATTACCGAATTGTGTTACAAGCTTTCCAAAAAGCCTGTTCTTCTGATCGACGAAGTCGATGCGAGTAGCAATTACGAGCCTTTTCTGAATTTTCTGGGCATGCTGCGCAACAAATACCTCTCGCGCTTTGAACCTCAACATATAACCTTTCACAGCATCGTTCTGGCAGGTGTCCACGACATCAAATCTCTCAAATTCAAACTCCGCAATCCCGAAGAGGCCCAATACAACAGCCCCTGGAATATCGCTGCAGATTTCAAGGTCCAGATGAGCTTTACGCCTCCCGAAATCGAGCCCATGCTCCGGGAATATGCCGAAGCGGAAGATGTGGAGATGGATATACCTGAGATTGCACAAAAACTATTCTATTATACTTCAGGCTATCCTTTTCTTGTGAGCAAACTTTGCAAGATCATCGCGGAAGACATGCAGCCTGAAAAAGGCAGAAACCACTGGACGCTCGCAGATGTGGAAACAGCCGTCCAGCTCCTGCTCAAAGAGCAGAATACGAATTTTGACAGCCTGATTAAGAATCTGGAGAATAATGATTCCCTGTACCAATTGGTATATCGGGTGATCATGGAAGGGGAAGAGATTCCCAACAATCCTGATGAACCGATTATCAATATCGGTCAGATGTATGGTATTTTTCGATCCAATGGCAGATTAAAAATTCACAATCGAATCTATGAGCAGCGGATTTACAATTATATGACCGCCAGGACCATCGTAAGTCTGCCTAAAATCGGAACTTATGCCCGTCATTTTCAACTGCCGGACAACCAGCTCGACATGCCCGCCATCCTGCTCAAATTTCAGCAATTCATGAAAGAGCAGTACACCGACAAAAATGATTCTTTTCTGGAAACCCATGGCCGCCTGGTCTTTCTCTCTTTTTTGGCACCCATCCTCAATGGACAAGGCTATTCCTTCAAGGAAGTGCAGGTCTCCATGGAGAAGCGCCTCGACATCGTCGTCACCTACCACCAACACCGCTACATCATCGAGCTCAAGCGCTGGTACGGCCCGCAGGCCCATGAAAAAGGCCTCGACCAACTCGCCGACTACCTCGAACTCCATGGCCTAGACCAGGGCTACCTGCTGATCTTCGATGGCCGCCAGGACCGGGCCTGGGAGCAGGAGCAGGTGACGCATGGGGGGAAAGAGGTGTTTGCGGTTTGGGTGTAGGTGAAAGCCTTCCCATTATCATCATAAATACGTGCCCTGACAAAATAGACAAGATCCCTAAGCAAATTGATGTACATGTTTTAACAATTATTCACCATGTTTGAAAGTAATAGTGAGATAATTATCGAAGGAGAAGAAGTTTTCCTCCTTTTTACCATGAATGAAAATGGTAGAGAAATCCGCAAAAAGAGAGAAATTCCGGGAAATTCTGTTTCCGGGAAAATGAAGACAGCAGAAATTTTGAAAAGGAGGTTAGATTTATCCGAAAAACATTTTCAGGAAAAGGAAATGAGTATTGAGGAAGCCTTCGTCAAAATCAGCAAAA
This sequence comes from Bacteroidia bacterium, assembly GCA_030430205.1. Classification (GTDB taxonomy): domain Bacteria; phylum Bacteroidota; class Bacteroidia; order J057; family J057; genus JAUIGE01. Next base: position 149,193 of record JAUIGE010000002.1, read on the forward strand.
TAAAATCTACGGAAGTAGGAAAAAGAGGGCAGGCTCCTTCGGCAAGCTCAGGGCAGGCCATCGATGTCAAACTCCTTGAAACAAACTGATGGTTTATTTTATTGCTATTCACTAAGCTTTCTCATAGCAATTAGGATTGGGTCCCATTTTGATACAACGGGAATCCTGTTGAATAAAGAGGCTTCTAAACTCAATTCTCACTCTAGCTGACTGAATGCTTATTAGACGCAAAAGCTTTTGAGGCATCAACAGTTTGGGGAAAGAATTTTGAGATGGTTTGCTGGTGTTGTACGCTTTCGTCAATTGCTTGAACCACCAAACGGGGGGCTTAAGTTGGAGATTTTTATTGCGACATTAGAGAGAGGAAGCTTTTAGGGGCAAACGGCTGAATATATTGGAATTGAATTTTTCAATTAATTTTATGTATGTTTTTTTTCCGATGGGTATACTTCATGATCAGGATCCCACCAAAGGACTCGAAAAATACTTCCAAAACGAATTCCCCAAATTCTATTCCTTCCAGAAAATCGTAAGGAAACTAAATTCTCGATATCATCAAATTGTAATTCCCTTAATCTTTTTTGAGCCTCCTTAGAAATACTTCCAATAGATACTTCATGGTTTTTTTTTCTTTCATTAGTTAGTATCTCATTCCAGGTTTTTTGCTCGAAGGCGACAACCTTATCGTAAATTTGATTAAAAAAATTCTTCCTCTCTATATTCAGAAAAAGTTCCTGAATGGAGGTAAACTCAATCGGATCATTCAATAAAATTGTTAATTCATTAATTAGACTATTTAATGAATCAAATTCTTTTCCCTGAATTGTAAGAAGTGAATCAAATAAATTTTCAGGGACATCAACTTTTATTAGATTCTCCAAAAGATTCTCATTAACAACATAGTTGATCCCACTAAAAGTTTTACGGAAACCATGAGGGCCATCAAAGTCAATTTGTTGAAAGTGCCAAGATAAATATTTACCATATGCACTTTCCTCAGGATCCTCAGATCTTTTTGGCTTCTTATTGGTATCTGGATTATATGCCGCCTTGGGGCTTTTATTCATAGGGTTAGAGTGAGCTATAATACTCTGCCATTAAATCAAGAGATATTATTGAAGACCCTCTTACATAATCGGGTAAACCATTTCGGCTTTCTTTCCAAGGTCTTTCAAGATGAGTTAGGTCAATTAACCATTGAGCATTTTTGTCTCCGTAAAAGTTCAAAACCCCATCAATAGTGTTTTTCTGTTCTGGGCTAAGTAGGCTAGGATTTCCGATCTCAACCTTGTCAATATTAAACCTGCCTCTGTGAAAATAAAAGAGTTCTGGTACAACAGGTCCATTAGACCATGCTTCAATATTTTCAGAATATAGTGGCCTCTCATCCCATACAAGAGACCACGCTTGACAGTAGTAAACCAATTTTTGAAGTTTCATGGTAGACATCTTGCCCAATTTGTCCAGAATATAGGATGATACATCAAAAACAGATACAATAGAACGTTTTTTAGGCTCAATTTTTTCGATACGTGAAGTTTCAACGAACTCTGGTATTGTTCCTTCTAAATTGCTGCCATCAGTTTCAATATTTAACTCATTATTAGGGAAAAAGACATTATTTGAAGCTAATCCACTATTAATAGAGTCATCTTCAAATGATAATTCTGATGAGAGGTAGCTGTTATCACTGGGTTCCATAAGCTTCGGTTAATATTTTATGAGCCTCATTTTTTCTAGATAATATAGAATAATTGTCTAGTTTCTCTTTGATCTCAGACAAATTGCCAAGGGAATTGTGAAAATTAAACTCAACTATGCTGTCTGAAAATCTCTTTTTGATGCTGAGATTTAAATCACAAGATTTATGTTTTAGGCTTCTTTTAAGTATGGTCTCCTTCAAAGTATATCCGTGTTGTTCAAAATATTTTTGATCCTCAAATTGAAGATGATTTTCAAGAGAGGACGAACTCCCAATAGGAAATTCGTAACTAAAATTAATTCCAAATGAATCTACCGGTGTATGTGGAAGATATTCAGCTATTTTCTCAATAATATTTTGAATCCTTGTATAAGATTCTTCATCGTTTGATTTTATAGCAAAAAAAACCATTTTATTAGCAATTAACCCAAATCGAATGCTTGAGGTTTTATAATGAGGAGAGGCAATCAAATTTCCTGAAAGAGGATATTCTATGAGAATTTCTTCATCTGGGACAAGGTATTTTTCTACCCATTGGGGCTTGAAAATATTATGGTTCCATCCCCCTACAACAACTAAAATAGGTGATTCATTAAGTAATTTCATTGGTATTTGAAGTAAGTTCTATGCCACAAATATAGCCCAAAATAGCTTTTGATTAATTATATATCTTCTCGGAAGCAAGTAGAATACAAATGAGTATCCTACTTCCAATTCACCCCCCACTCACCGGAATCCGATTCAACTCCTCCTTCACCTGCCGCCAATTCGGCAGGTAATGATCCAGAAGCGCCTTAAATCTATCATTATGATGCCTTTCAAAGAAATGCACCATTTCATGTACTAGCACATACTCTAGGCAAGCAAGGGGCGTTTTGGCTAGCTCCAGATTAAGCCAAATCCGCTTTTGGGAGATATTGCAGGAGCCCCATTTCGTCTTCATCTGTTTAATTCCCCAAAAATCAACTTGAAGATCCATCTTCCTTTCCCAGTGGGAAATCATTTCCGGGAGGATTTCTTTGAGCTGGGAACGATACCACTCATTGAGCAGGTTGGTTTTATAGGCCAGACTGGCATCAGGCTTTATAAAGATGTCCAGGTAGGTATTGCCGTTTAGCTCTACGCGGCCGGCACCGGTCGTTTCGTGGATGCGGAGCAGGTAACGCTGCCCCTGGAAGTAATGACTTTCTCGCTCTTTAAACTCACGGATGGGGATGCGTTCCTGGCTTTTGAATTTTCGTTGATGGCGTTTGATCCAACCCAACTTTGAGATAGTAAAGAGCCTGATGGCCTCATCATCCACCCGCATGGGAACGGCGATGCGAACCCTGCCAGATGGTGGATAAACCGCCAGGTGCATATTTTTGATATCCTTGCGGATAACATCTACCACAATATCATTGATCGTAATTTGGTACATTAATAGTCTCGCTGTTTTTTGACCAAATCAAAAATTCGATCGATTTCATCTTCATTCTTAATGCCATAAGTCGCCATGGCTTCTTGTATAGCAAATTTCACTTCTTTCCGCTTGAATCTATTTCCCCGCCAGTCATCTTTCTTGGTGTTCATGATTATTTGATCCAGCGCAATTGCCAAATCTTCATTCCTTTCTAAGTTTTCATACAAAGCCCTCTTCGCATTTGTATTTAGTGAAGTAGGATAGTTAGTCGAATTACTTGGCTCCTTGATTTTACGGGCAAGGTCAACCATATTGGTAAGATATCTTTCGTATTCTTCTGATTTCTCTTTTCGGAGTTGGATTAGTTCATCCAGGAGGACACTCATCTTACCAAAGTATACGGGATTCGTCGGTCTTTCTTCAATGATGACTTTCCGCAAATTGTTTTCAATGGTTTCTGCCATGGCCTCCTGATTCTTACGAATTGGAGCAGGCAACTCATTTAGGGCATCCTTTCCCTTTTCAACAATCAATTCGACTAGGCTTAAGTCGTCAAAGCGTGAAAGTACCCTACTTTCCTCTGCCCCAATATAGGAGTCAATCAGGTGGCGCATCGCAGGCTCAAATCGTTTAAGGTCAACGTAGTCCCCACTTGCAATTTGAACTTCCTTGCGAAGATTCTCAAAATACTTCACTTCAGCTTTGATCTCTCCAATCTCTTTAGGGCTATAACCTGCTTCTGGCATTTCATCTGCGAGATTAGCATAAGCTCTGATCAATGAGATCACGGATTTGTAGAGGGCGACTCTCCTTGGTTCCGTGTCTTTTAATTCATCTGGATTTTCAGAGTTACCAACGAAATAATGCTGAAACTCAACCTGCCCTTTGGGGGGCTCCACCGGCTCGATCAAGGCCCTTATCGTTTCCAGTGCATCATCCAGGCGAATTTTGCCTTTCTTCAACCGATCCTCCAGCAGACCAGCTACATCTTCCTTGTCATAAGCATCAAAAGCTTCGTTTGTATAGTCTTTAATCGACTGGTCTAAGCTCTTAAACAAATCCTTATAGTCAATGATGTAACCGTACTCTTTATCGTCTCCATCAAGCCGATTGACCCTACAGATAGCTTGAAATAAGCCATGGTCTCTCATGCTTTTGTCAATATAGAGATAGGTTGCGGAAGGGGCATCAAATCCTGTTAAGAGCTTGTCAACCACGATTAAAAGCTTCATTTGAGCAGGCTCCTCGACAAATTTCTTTTTTACTTCTTTCTCAAAGGTTTCGACATCCTTACCATTAAGCATTTTCTGGTAAATGTCATATTTAATGAGTTTCTCAGTCATGCCTTCCCCCGTTTCTTCCCCTTTCACATCAGAAGGTGAAGGGGCAAAGGAAGTAACAATAGCACATTCTCTCAGGCCTGCATTTTGAAAGAGTTCGTAATAGCGGCAAGCATTGTACACACTTTCAGATACCAGCATGGCATTGCCTCTACCATTCTGAAGGCGCTCTTTTCGCGCCATATCCATCACAATGTCTAGCACAATTTTCTCGAGGCGTGATTTAGAACTGAAGACTTTCTTCATCGTCCCCCAGCGTTGCTTTAGTTCCGTTTTGGCAAAGTCCGTGAGTCCTCTGGTTTTTAAATCAAACCATTCATCGATTCTGTCGGCGGAGCCTAATTTTTGCTCTATATCTCTTGCCTCATATCGGAGATCAAGCACAACCTTGTCATCAACGGCTTCATTAAATTTATAGGTATGAATATACTTCCCAAACACTTCCAGACTGGTTTGTTTATCCTTTTTGAGCAGAGGCGTGCCTGTAAATCCAATAAATAAAGCATTGGGCAAAAGCTTGGTCATCGCCTCATTCAATTTCCCGCTTTGGGTACGGTGGCACTCATCCACAAATACATACAGGTCGCCCTTGGCCCGAAAACCAGAAGGAAGGCTACTCCTTAGACTTTGGATATAAGCACTTACTTCTTTGGCACTGGCTTCTTCTTTCCCACCAAATTTATGTACCAAAGAGCATATCAACCAGGGTGAATTAGCATTGAGTTTATCAATCAGATCCTTTCCATCCGTGGTACGATAAATGTTTTCATCTACCCCAGTAAACACCTTCTCAATCTGCTCATCCAGCTCCGTGCGATCCGTGATGATCAATACCCGGGCATTTTCCACGTTCTCACGGATCCATTTGGTCAACCATACCATGGTCAAAGATTTGCCACTTCCCTGGGTGTGCCAAATGATGCCCCCTTCCCTTTTGCGAATATGCTCCTGGGAAGCTCTACAGCCAAAGTACTGGTTGGCTCTGGGTAACTTTTTGATACCTCTATCAAAAACGACATAGTCGTGAAGCATTTCAATAAAACGCTCTTTATTGAGCATTTCAACAATGTTTTTGTCCAGCCGATGGTCCACTCGTGCTGCGAGATCGCGGATAGGTTTCGTAAGCTGGAGTAAATATTGATCGTTGGGATTTCGCTCTTCGCTCACCTCCTTCCACTTAAGGTAATACCTTTCTTTGGTTCCAATAGCCCCATATGCTATACCTTCATGATCACTGCCAGCCATAACAAACTGCATGGTCGTAAAGAAAGGCTTAATGAAAAGGTGTTTTTGGTTATCCAGGTTTTGGCGAATCCCCTCTGAAAGGGAAACTGTACTTCGCTTCAGCTCAATCACCCCCAAGGCAATGCCGTTGATATACAGAACAATATCCGGACGTTTATTATTCGCGCCTTTGACGGACACTTCTTCCGCAATTGCAAAGTCATTTTTGAGTGGCTTTTTCCAATCAATAAGCCATACGGTTTCCTTATTTCGTCCTATTTTAGGTTGAACGACTACGCCATAGCGAAGCAAGGAATACACCTCCTTATTGATATCATATAAAGACTTGCTTTGATCAGAGGCAGTTTTAAAAAGGATATACAATGCCTTATCGATTAGGTTTTTGTCATACTTTTGGTTCAAAAACTTCCTCAGTATACTTTCTTCAATATTGGAGTTATTTTCTCGCTTTTCCCAGTTGCCGAGATAACGGTACTTTAGGACGTCTTGGAATAAACCGACTACCCGATTTTGGGTGGTACGTTCCAGCTGTCCGATTTTGGAGGTGATGGGTTTGGAGCTCATGAGGTGGTTCTTATCTGATTATATGTCTTGCTTGTCTATTCGCTGATCATTGAATTTCCAGGATTCAAAGGCCAGTTCCATCATGATTTTTTGCCTGTCTTGAATCGTCTCCTTCCCCCAACTAGTGTATGAATACCCCAATTCTGCCTTTAATCTGTTGATCGCGGTGTTTTTCCCAATGCTATAATCATGGTTGAGGAGATTGGTGAGGAGCACATGCGAGTTGGTATATTCCTTTTGCTTTCGCTCAAACCAATTCCCATTCAAATCATTAAAGCTGCTAACCGCCTGGTTGATTGCGGATTCCAACAGGGTAACATTACCCAGCTTATAAACATTACTATCGTAATCATCTTTGTCTACATACTCTTCATATGGTAATTTATCATCTTGAGGAGTCTGTGGCAGGATATGTTCTATTTGCAATCTGCTCAAGGAGTCCATGCCTTTAATTGGTAAGCCAGCTTTGATTCTGGCAGTGTTCTCCAGTTTTCCTAATACAAACCTCAGTCGATATAAAGGATTATAATACCCATGGTAGAGGTTTAAAAAGGTTGATTTAAACTGTGGGAGTTTATTCGCTATATATGGAACCATGTAATCCTTAATAACTAGCTTTACCTCTTCCAATGATTTTTTGCCGCGCAGTTGAAGGGCCCATTTTGCAAAAAGACTTTCATTATACTTCGCCTGAATGCCCATGCTATTACTAAAAAAGAAAAAGCTTTCTATCTGCATTGCCAGGTATTCAATCACTTCATTTGAAGCGGTGGTATCCAGTGCAAGCAGGAGGATAAGGTGTTGCCTGGATCTATATTTATTGATAAAACCAATATTAGTAACATAGGGAAATGCTCCTCCATCTTTTACCAATTGAGTTGCTAAAACAAGCTCTGCATAGCGCTTGGAAATTTTTTGGAGCTCTTTGGCGAAAGCCAAGGGTTGGGATTCATATTGTGTTGCAGCTTTGCCTTCAGGTGTGATGATCCATTTATAAATCTCATCTTCACGTACAATACCTTTATGGTATCTGGCCATCACAAAATACCGTAAAAAACGAAGGGGACTCCCATCTTCCTTGCACTGTTGAAGGTTATTGATTATGTCCTTCCATATTTCTTTTATCTTTTGAAAGTCTGTTTCATTCGCTTCTGAAAAAAGAAGGTTTTTTACCAGGTCCATAGCATTGAGGCCTGCTCCTCTTTGATTGATGGTCTCAAATATTTTTAGTGCACTACTCAAGTTTTCAGACTTAATCACAACCAACTCAATCTTAAGTAGAAAATATCGGACATAGCTCATCAAGCTTTCCAAGCCTTCCTTGAGGTAGCCCTCAAAATGAGATTTTAATTTAGCATGCGCTGCCATCATTTTCTTGACAGAAGGCGTAAGTTCTTCTTCATACACTTCTTCCTTTATCAATTTCTCTAAATAGCCATTGCTTTCTTGATATTGAAGTTCTAGTCTTAGAAGGGTATCATCGGTAGCTATATTAAAAGCATAAAGAAACTTTTCAATTTTCTTTAAATATTCTTTGTGTTTATCCCCCAACTGCTGCGGTTTTAGCAAATCCCGAAAAGCGCATAAAGAAAGAACAAGCGTAGTTAAGCGCTGTTGCCCATCAATAACATCATACTTCCCCTTATTTTTTACAATGATAATAGACCCTATGAAATAGCTTTTTTGCAACTTAGGATTCTCTTCATACTCATTATCAATGTCAATAATAAACTGCTCAACTTGGTCATCTGGTTGCCAAACATATTCTCGCTGATAATCAGGAACCAGAAAAAAATAATTTTCAAGTTCTTCAATACTTCTTACCTGAGCTTCTATTTCCATATCAAATCAATCTTTTTTTACCTGTCAATAGCTCTTGCATCATACCCGTTTTGAGCAGTTTGTATTTGGAAAGTTGGGTTTCTAATTGTCCTATTTCTTGATCCATATCAAAAAGAATATTGGCAATTTCTTTCTGCTCTTCTATGGACGCAGGTGCCAAAAACTTAAAATTTACAAAGTCCTTTTGATAAAGGTGATTTATCGTAGAGCCCGCACTCAACTGAGAAAGAAATGTCAAAAAAACTTCCGACAATAATAGGAAATAGAAAAATTCTGGATGAAACGAATTATTAACTGGTCGAATCACAAATACCCCACTGTTCAGGGTGGCTGGTTTGGGAACTGAATTTACCAAAGCAACTTTTCCGATAGTCCCATCCTTTGTTACAAGTACATCATGAGGTTGGATTTGAATATTTTTGTCCTGCCTATATCTCTCATACTCAACATAATGGCAATTCCTCCAATCTATATAACCATTCTTAAATTCTGTCCCAGTAATCAGAAAATAATCACCTGTCTTTTTATATTCTTTCGTTGTAAGGCCTTGCCAACCAATTCGTGCTTTTAAAGTAGCTGATTTTCCTAATTCCAATTCTTCCCACCCCTCCTTCGGCGTCAATAACTCCTGCATCGCCCCCTGCTTAATCATCTTCTTTTTCTCAATCAGTTTTTCGAGGCCTTCTATCAAGGCATCCATATCGCTGAGGGCGGTAGCGATGGCGGTTTGTTCGGCTTTGGTGGGGGGAAGGGGGAATTCAAAACTTATGAAATCTTTTTGATAAAGGTGAATTATAGTTGAACCTGCAACAAGTCTATTTAGAAAATTATTGAAATAAACTGATTTAAAAATATAGAATAAAAATAGTGATGAATATTGATCATTTTTTGGTCTAATTACAAAAATACCGCTATTTAAGGTGGCTGGACCAAGAGGGTTTTCAACATAAGCTACTTTTCCAATGGTACCATCTTTTGTTATCAATATATCTCCATGTTCAATCTGAATGTTCTTATCCTGTATATATCGTTCCTTGTCAACAAAATTACAGCCATTCCAATTGATTTTTCCATTCTGAAAATCAGTTCCAGTTATTAAATAATATTCTCCACTATTAAGATATTCCGAGACAGTTAAACCCTGCCATCCAATCCGGGCTTTCATTGTTGCTATTTTGACTAATTGAACAATATTCCACTCCTCAGGAATTATTCCAATTTCAGTTCCCTGAAAGCCATCTGTTGTCTTCATTTCATTTACCATTGATACTTCATCTTTTTAAGATTAAATTCAACTTTAGAATTCAATAATTCTAGCTCCTTGACCAGTCTTGGCATTGGACTTCCATACCTTTCAGCCAACTCCTTAATCCGTCCAGTAAGTCGGTGGCTAATCCCATTCATTTCTGTCTTAATACTACCTTCAATGAATGCCATCCATTTTCCATCTACCACCAGCATTTTAATCTCTTCTACACTCAGCTTAGGATATTGTCTGATCGTTTTAATTTCAAGATCAGCCAGGGCTTTTTTAATATCAGCCTTCAGTTTAGCTTCTTGTGCTAACAGTTTTTTGTATTGCGCAAGCATGTCCCACTCCTCTGCATTGTCTGGGTCTCTTTTTCCCAGGACTTTGATTCGTGTTTTGAGGGTACTTTGTGAGATTTTCTTTTTGTCATTCATCGCTTCGGTTAGCAGGCCATCTTCTCCCCCATGTTCTTCGCGCAGCTCATCCATCTCCGTTATGGTGCTATCCAAATCGTTTTGCAGGGCATCAATAGCTGCCTGCTCCGTAGCAAAAAAGTGTTGAATGATCAACGAAGGAGGGATCAACTGCCCTTCCAGCCCTTCTATACCATCGACCTGTTTTTCTATTTCTTTGCCTGCTTTTTTCGTTTTTTTGGTAATCCGTGTGACTACATTTCCCGCTTTCCAGCCATCGGCAGAGAGTTCGTACAAATCATCCTGCATGGTCTCAGACCAATAATCCATGATGTGCTGGTAGACGGCGTATTTGTCCACCAGGTCTTTGCCATGGTAGCTTTGCAGCAAATCCTCTGAAAGCTGGCGGATCACTTCCTTGGGATGGCAGGCTTCTTCCAGAGCTTTTAAGTAGGCGGCATTTTTACGCTGCCAGGTGCCGAAGACATCCTCCATCGTTTGAGAATAGGCCAGGAATTCCGGATGGTTAAAAATTGCTGATTTGATTTCATCCTTTGCTACTTGCAAATCCCAATAATTGGGGCGGGCATTGGCCTTGAATAAATGTGTTTTTAAGCTTGGATACACCTGCCAATATTTATCAAGCGCCTCCAGATCTCTATTGGGGATCCCCCCTCGCAAGTGCGCATCTATATCCTGAATATCCTCTTCTTCCTGGCTATCTATGTATCGTGGAATGTTTAGGTTGTAATCGTTTTTGGGATCAGCGATTTCAGCCAGGGGTACCATTCGGCTGTATTTTGGGATTTCCAATTGTTTGTTGAATACATCCACAATCCTGTGCAGGTCCTGGGCACGCAGGCGGTTTTTGTTCCCGTCTTTGATATAGCCTTTTCCGGCATCAATCATAAAGATGCCTTTGCGGTGCTCTGCATCTTCCTTATCCAATATGATGATAGAAGCGGCGATGCCCGTACCGTAAAACAGGTTCGCCGGTAAGCCAATGATTCCCTTGATATATCCCCTTCGCACGATGTTCTTGCGAATTTCTGATTCTGCATTGCCTCGAAACAATACGCCCAGGGGCAGGATGATCGCTGCCTTACCTTTGGATTTAAGGGATTTGAGGATATGAAGCAAAAAGGCGTAGTCGCCATTTTTGGCCGGAGGGATACCGAATCCATCAAAACGCTGAAATATGTCATGCTCAGGATCTATCCCATTCGACCAGGCTTTGGTGCTGAAGGGAGGATTTGCGACAGCATAATCAAAGGTTTTGAGATGGCCTGTCGTATCATTTTTGAAAAATGGATCCGCCAGGGTATTTCCCTGCACGATCTCGGAAGCGGGGTTTCCATGCAGCCACATATTCATGACCGCCAGCGCGCGGGTGGCGTTGTCCATCTCCTGTCCATAGATGGAGATGCCATGAGGCGCTTCATCCGCTGCTTTGAGCAGCAAGGATCCTGATCCGCAGGTAGGGTCATAGATACTTTCTGACTGGCTTTGGGATTGGCTGATGCCAATTACCTTGGCCATGATGCGGGAGACTTCCGCAGGGGTATAGAATTGACCTTTGCTTTTGCCACTTTCTGTGGCGAAGTGACGCATCAGGTATTCGTAGGCATCGCCCAGGATGTCGTCATTTTCAGCGCGGTTGCTGCTGAAGTCGAGGGCTTCGTTCTGGAATATTTCAATCAGGTTGCTGAGCCTGTCAATCTTTTCTTTTCCTTTTCCTAGTTTTTCATCGTCATTAAAATCCGCAACAGTGATGATGCCATTCAGATCATTTGCTTTTGCAAGTTCACCTATGATGATGTTGATCTTATTGCCGATATCGTCAGTTCCTTTGAGTTTGACCATATCCTTGAAGCTTCCGCCTTTAGGGATGTCGACCAAAGCACCGCCTTTGTCGGAGACGTACTTCATAAATAACAAAACCAATACATAGTCTTTGTATTGGCTGGCATCCATGCTGCCCCGGAGTTCGTCACAGCTTTTCCAGAGGGAGCTGTATAGTTCTGATTTTTTGATTGCCATGTGGCTCGGTTACGTTATTTGGGTTCTTCGTTCGAATGTCGGAAATGCTAGGGGATTTGCCAAGTATTTAGGATATTGGAAGAAACACACCTTAACTCTTGCCCCATGACAGCAGAAATTTCCGCAGTGATAGCTGCATTGATCGCAGCTTTTTCAGCAGTAGTCCTTTTTATCATTCAGCCTGCATCCAAAGAAAATGCAAAACGCCAGGCTCTCCACGAACTTGAACCATTTTGTCCTCCAAGTTGGGAGAAAGTCAAAGTTGAAGATGCCGAAACCGCGTTATCAGAGATATACAAACATCTTCAATATGCTTCAAGAGGCAGGTCATTTCTTATCTCCCGGGCTGCTGTTTGGGAGATGCAGAAGATTCTGGATGGGTTTCCAGAAAAGGGTAGGTTAATTAATATGGAAACTGCCAAAGAATTATATATCTGGAAGACTTTAATTGCATGTGCCCTTGGGGCGCAAATAATTATACCTTTCTTTCCTCATTATTCTCAAAAACGATTTGGAAGAAGGTTATCTAAGGTTATTAATCAAACTGAATGGGTTCTTATTGCATATAATAAGATGCACATGGAAGATGATAATAATTTGAAGAATGAAGTTAAACAAGTAAGGAAAAAATTACATGATTTTGAAAAACGGTTATTGTGTAGCTCATATTTTGACGAAATGAATTACCTGATCCCTATACTTTTGATTGGAATGCCTATATTATGGGGAATCATAAATTTTCCTCCTTCTTGATCCGTATCCCTCCAAGCAACCCCATCTTGCCTGCCAAACATCCCCTCAGCGAGCTTTGTGGGATGCAAACAACAAAAAAGTCACAAGAAGAGTGGCTCCACCTGCGGAACCAGGAAGGCCAGCGGTTTGAGCCAGCGTTGTTGGAGTTTGAGTAGGGGAAAATAATGTCACCCTTGATAAGAACTTTACGGCGGCTAGAGAGTGGTCATGAGTTCATTCAACCTGAAAACCTATCCACCTTAAACTCCCCGTTTGGTGGTCCAGGAAGTGTGGGTAAGCAGACCTAGTTATCCTTCCCCCCAAAAACCCAAAAAGGCACCGCCAAACAGCGATGCCTCACCTAAAGGGAATCAAGACTACCTACCTAAGCAGGCGGACTTTCTTGTTTGCCTGGCCGGTTAAGCCAGGTATAGAAAAGCAAAACACCTACAGCGATCATGACAGCGCCAGCCAACTGGTATTTCGTGGCCATATCGGTTTGATCTCCGATGAGCAGAAAGGCAAACACGGAAAGCAGCCAGGTGAATGCCCGGGTCCAGTTGGAGGCGAAGAGAGATTGTAACATGCGTTTCATATCTATTGACTTTAAGGGTAACACAAATCGGTAAAATATTTCGAAGTAAAGGCCTCGCAGGAAGTAGGTGGACAGGCTGATCAGCGCCATGGCCGTGAAGTAGTATTTGTCTGGCCACAGGTAGGCCAGGGAGCAGCCCAGCATCAGCCGCTGAGCGAGGATCTCCACGAACTTGAAGAAGTGCCAGCCATCCGTCAGCCAGGACAGCCAGGTGGTGGCTCCGGGGAATTTGGGGCCTTGCAGGGGATCCCCATTCCTGTATTTATTCCGCCAGGTATCGCTATGGGGACCGGCCCATGTTTTCCACCATCGGGCGAAAGGACTTTCGCCGGTGGCCCAGCGGACGAAGATGGAGGCCTGCCACTTTTCGGGGATCGCTACGGTGTCACGCGCCGCGTCTGCGGCAGCTTCGAGGACCACCAGGGGGTTATGGGATTCATTATTTTTTTGCGATGATGATAGCTAATACAATCAATAGCAGGATCAGGCCGCCTACCAGCGCAAGACCGCTGTAGTCGGGGCCCTTATACTTGAATCAATTAGCAATAGGTCAGGAGGCATTGATTCACCTGAAGAATAATCGAATAAAGATAATTGAGGAAACTATTCAGGAAATGAAACAATTGCTGAATAAAGAGGGCATTGGCATGGATTAGTGAAGTTCAAGATATAACAAAAGGGAATTCCATAATGATATATACCATTTGCAGCCTGGTTCCGATTTTTATATTTTAGGTACTTTTTATAACAAGAAAAACGGCCAGAAACTGTGTTTCTGGCCGTTTTTGGAGGTGCCCAGGAAAGGACTCGAACCTTCACGAGAAAATTTCTCACTAGCCCCTCAAGCTAGCGCGTCTACCAATTCCGCCACCTGGGCAAAACGAAGAAAGTTCCGGGTTTTGGGTTTAAGGTTTCGGGTAATTACTCGAAACGAAGAACACAAAACTCGAAACTTCTTCGAAGTGATTCGGCTGGGGCTCGAACCCAGGACCCTCTGCTTAAAAGGCAGATGCTCTACCAACTGAGCTACCGAATCATGCTTGATTTTGAACGAACAAATGCTATTTTTGTCAATTGCCCTGCAAAGATAAAGCGCCGTCTATTAATGTCAAATTCTAAGTCGTCTTTTTTTCTTTTTCTGCTCTTCGGGGGATGGCTAAGCTTGCTTTTTCCCCAGCAAATCTCTGCTGATGCTGCGCGTAAGCAGGAGTTGAGGGCGGAGGTTTTTTTTGAGAAAAATATGCACGAGAAGGCTATAGAGGCCTATAATTCCCTTTTTGAGGCGGGTTACTATTCTGAGCAATCGCTCTACAGAATGGCCTTTTTGCATGAGCAAAAAGAAAATTGGATTGAGGCAATTTTTTTTCTGAAAAAAATTCAAATCGCCTATGGCGGGCAAGAGTTGAGCTTCCGGCTCAAATATCTCGCCGATAAGCTCGGCGCGCGCTTTCCGCTGGATAGTGCAGGCCCTGGCCTGTTTGAAATGAACTTTTACCGGAACCTGCTCCCGCTTTTGGGTGCTTGTCTGGGCCTGCTGGCAGCAGGGCTGCTGCTGGTGTTTTTTGCCCGGAGGGCATGGCTCGGTGCTGTGGGCCTCACAGGCCTCGCTTTCTCCCTGCTCATAGCAGGAGGGATACTTGCGGGCCATTATGGCCTGCCCGAGCGGGCCATGCTCATACAGGAAACACCCTTTCACGCAAGGGCTGCCTATGCTTCGACCCAACTCAATGTCCCTCTGGAGCCGGGACAGAGCGTTGAGGTCATTGCCAGAAACGATATTTGGTGCAAGATCAGGCAGGGAGCTTATAAAGCCTGGGTTCCTTATTTTAGCCTTCGCTTGCTAAATGAATAAATTGTAGCGGGAAATGATTGTTTTGCGTAAATTCGCAAACAATTTTAACATGCAACCTAATCAATTAAGCCACTTCCCATGATACGGAAACGAAAAGATATTGTCACTCTTGAGCAATTCATCATCCAGCAGGAGCAAAACTTCCCCTATGCCACAGGACAGTTGTCCAAAATTATCAGGGATATTGTCCTTGCTGCTCGAATGGTCAATAGGGAGGTAAATAAGGCTGGCTTGGTAGATATCATCGGTTTGACAGGAGATATCAATGCACAGGGGGAAGATGTGCAAAAGCTGGATATTTTTGCCAATGAGCAGATGATCGATGCTTTGTTTAAAGGAAATATGGTATGCGCGGTAGGTTCAGAGGAAAATGATGATTTCCTGATCAAAGAAGGCTCCCGTGGCAGGTATATCGTTCTGATGGACCCTTTGGATGGAAGTTCAAATATAGATGTGAATGTATCCATTGGAACTATTTTCTCCATTTACCGCAGAGGGGGCCTGGATGAGGCCCTGACCAAGGAAGATTTGCTGCAGGCTGGCACCCGCCAGGTAGCAGCTGGCTATATTTTATATGGTTCCAGCACCATGCTGGTTTACACCACCGGCAATGGCGTGGATGGCTTTACGCTCGACCCTTCTATCGGTGAGTTTTTGCTCTCGCATAAAGACATCCGCTTTCCCAAAAGTTGCAGCATTTATTCTGTCAATGAAGGAAACTACAGAGACTTTTTTGACGGCACCAAAGAGTACCTCCGATATATCAAAAGAGATATGGAAAGCCCTTATTCCAGCCGCTATATTGGCTCATTTGTAGCAGATTTTCACAGAAACCTGCTTAAGGGTGGGATTTTTATGTACCCCGGTACACATCAGCGTCCCAATGGCAAACTTCGCCTGACTTTTGAGGCAAACCCCATGGCACTCATAGCCGAGCAGGCAGGAGGATATGCCTCTGATGGCCGCAAACGCATCCTGGAAATCCTCCCAGAAGACTTACACCAGCGTACACCGCTTTTTGTAGGGAACAAAGAAGAGGTATTAAAACTGGAAGAATTTATCCGAAATTCAGGATATGGAACCTCTACGGAGAACCTAAATGATTGAGCATAATTGCTTTCCGTTTTTCCATACCATATTCATTGATTATCTTTGTTCAGGAAGACCGAACAAAAGGCCTTCTGTTTTCCGTATATCATCACTAACTGAAATCACCATAATTTAATTAGATCACCATTATGTGGAAACGATTTGTAAGGGCAGTTAAGTCACTGTTTGGCGGCCTTATCAGCTCCATCGAAGACCCCAAGTTAATTCTGGAGCAAAACATTCGGGAAATGAACGACCAGATCCCAAAAATGAATGAAAACATTGCGACGGTTAAGGCCAATGTAACCCTTCTTCAAAAAGAACTTACGCGCTACAAAGCTGAATACCAGGATCTGGTTTCTAAAATGAAAGCAGCGATTTCGGCTGGCCGCGACGATATAGCCCAAAACTATGCACTTCGCCTCGAAAGCGTTAAGTCGCACATGATTCAGACAAAAAACCAGCATGAAACCGCTCAAAAGGCTTATGAGAAGTCGCTTGAGGTGAAAAAAGTATTCATGCGTGAGCGTCAGAAAAAAATCAATGAGGCGAAAGAGGCATTGCGCGCACATGACCGCGCCAAGTGGCAGTCAAAAATTGCCGATACCATGGAAGCTTTTGAAGTAGCGGGTGTAGATGCAACACATGATGAAATGATTACCCGTATCAATGAGCAAACAGCTTTGAATGAAGCACGCATGGAAATGGCGCTTGATTCTGTAGATGTTGATTCAATGAAAATTGAAGAGGAAGCCGAAAAATTACGTGCAGCTGATCTCGTCAAGCAGTTCAAAGTAGATATGGGGCTGATGCAGGATCCTTTGACAGATGATGCAGGAGATATTGATCTCGATATAGGGACCAAAACAAAGTCATAACCATACAAAGTCTTAGAGGACAATGACAGGAGAAGAAAAACGCAGGGAGCTTAAGGAGCAATACAAGCGCGATCTCAAAATGCGCAAAGATTTCCTTGAAAAAGCCAAAAGCCTGCGCAGCCAGCAGAACATCAATAAGGCACTTTCAGAGATGATGGAAGGCATGAAGGATGATTCGGATGAATGGATCAACCAATTGAACCAGGATACTGCCCTGACTGAAGCCAAATTTGAAATGGCTCTGGATCAGGCTCAGGAGGCTGAGCAGAAGCTGAAAGACATCGCCAATGAGGCCGAGATGAAGCGTATCCAGGCAGAAAGCCTCGTATCGCAGATGAAGCGGGAAATGGGATTGCTCCCTCCCGTAGAAATTGAAGTGGAAGCGGAGGTTGAAAATACCGAAGAGGCAAATACTTCAACAGAAGAGCAAGGCGATGAGCCGCCTTCTCCCCAAGCTCCCCAAAAGACAATGGGTGACTTTTAACAGAACTTAATGTTCAGGAAATATTTGATTCGCGAGTTCCCCCGCTTTTAGGAGGAACTCGCTTTTTATTTGTAGGTCAAGTCCTTTTTCCTGAAAAAAAGCCAGCAGGGACTCTGTTGCGATATTGCCTACCAACTCATCCTCGGCAAAGGGACATCCCCCAAAGCCCATCAGGGCGCCGTCAAAGCGCCTGCAACCGCTTTCATAAGCGGCAGAGATTTTTTCTATTCGCTGGCTGGGAGCAGCGTGAAAGTGCGCGCCGAGCGTAATCGCGGGAAAGCGGGGAATCAAATCCGCAAATAAAGAAGCTATGCTTTCCGCATCAGCCGTACCCACCGTGTCGGCCAGCGACACGATGCCAATGCCCCGCTTCGCCATTGCCTCCGTCCACTTTTCTACCTCCCCGCTATCCCATGGATCGCCATAAGGATTGCCAAAGGCCATGGAGAGATAGACCACCAATTGCTTGTCATTTTGTTGACAAAGCGCTTGAATTTCATCCACTAACAGCAGGGACTCTGCTATGGTCTTGCGGGTATTGCGCAGTTGAAAACTTTCAGATATCGAAAAAGGATAGCCCAGGTAATCGATCTCAGGATGCCCACAGGCATCTTCTGCACCCCGCTTGTTGGCGATGATCGCCAGGAGCCGGGTATCTGTCTGTGACAGATCCAGACCGGCCAGCACCTCGGCCGTATCGGCCATCTGCGGAATCGCCCGGGGCGATACGAAGCTGCCAAAATCTATGGTGTGAAAGCCCACCCGGAGAAGTTGATTGATGTAGTCAATCTTGAGCTGGGTAGGAATATGACGAGCGATGCCTTGCATCGCATCCCGGGGGCATTCTATTATATCTATCATGGGTTTATTTATGAATCCAGCCCCATTGTGCTGCATTGCTGACCAGGTAAAAAGCTGAATTTTCAGCTAAAATTACCACTTTTTCTCCTTTTTGTAAAAAAGCCATGACAGCCGAGCAGCTATCAGCCTGGTGCAAAAATGGCTTTTTTGCCTCCAACTCCCGGTTCGCTATCGCCTGCTCCAGGGGCTCTATTTCATGGCTTTCTACAAAGCCTGCCTGCCGGGCCGTATTTTCCACCCACAGCCATTTGCCCAGGTCCGCCTTGACAAAAAGCGGTGCATGTTTTTTCATGTCGGCAAATTCTTTTGCCTTCCGATCCGGCCATTGGCTCAGGCTCAGCTGCTTGTTGGCAGCGCGCACCCATCTGCCTTCTTTTTGACCAAAAATGGCAGCCTCAGGCTTTTTGAGATCGGTATCTATAAAAGCCAGGGGATTGACAGCCCCTTTGCCTCGCAGGTATATGCCGAAATGCAGGTGGGGGGGCGTATGGCGCGCATTGCCTGTATTGCCCACCGTGCCAAGGGTATCGCCCGCTTTTACTTCCTGGCCGGAACGGACATACTGAGAGTCCAGGTGTGCATAGTAAAGGCTTTTGCCGCTGATCCGCTGCCAGACGGTTTTGCCGCCCAGACCGCCGTTGCGCAGGCTGACGCGGCCATCGGCCGCAGCGAGGACAGGAGTCCCCTTTTTCGCAAAAATGTCAACTCCCTTATGTTTGCGGCGGCCTCCATCGCGCGATGCCCCAAAAAAACTCATGATCGCTTTGCGG
Source organism: Bacteroidia bacterium (assembly GCA_030430205.1). Taxonomy (GTDB): domain Bacteria; phylum Bacteroidota; class Bacteroidia; order J057; family J057; genus JAUIGE01. Next base: position 168,251 of record JAUIGE010000002.1, read on the forward strand.
TCTTTTCCCAGCACAGGAAAGGCCAGTGAGGCCGTTTTGTAGACCTGAAGACGATAGCTGAGGTTGATCAGCATCTCAGGCTGCGTGCGGATAATGTATAGCCCGTCCTCTTCAATTTCAAAAGTTAATATCCCTGCCAGGTGTACTTCCGAAAGTACCGCCCGGGGCAGGTTATGCCCCTCTCTGAGCTGAAAAAGCTCAACAAACAGTTTTCCCTCATCTCCAGCTTTCTTGTCAAGCTGAATCGTGATCAATTCTCCTTCGGTAGCCCGAAAGCGAAATGAAAGCGCAGAAGGCTTTGCGGCCGCTGCAAAAGTCTCCATCTGCACAGGCAGATTCAGCAATTGGGAATCCTTCAGGGCGAGTTCGCCCGCCATCAGCCAGGCCTGCCCGAGGGGCAGGCTGTCGAGGCCAGCATCGTGCAACCGATGCACATAGGCGTGGTAGGGGGAGTTGAATTTTTTCGCCTGAAAAAATTGTTGTGGCGCTATGCCTTCACTCGCCATCCAGTAGCCAGCCGAAAAAGCAGCTATGAGAAGCAGGAAAACGAGAATTCCCCGCCAGGGGCGGCGCTTTCTGGGGGGAGCCAGGCGGCGATCGGTATAAGGCAAAGCAGAAGACATGATCGCTCTAAACTACACATTATTCCTCAGCCCTTATACTGCCAGAAGGGGTAGAAAAATGCCCGCAGGGAAATCTGCGGGCACATGAATAAAGCTATTCTTTGATAAGCTTGAAGGTTCCCGGACTGAAGCTCGGATGGGATGAGAGGTAGTAGATTCCTGCACTCAGTTGGCTGATGTCCAGAGCTATTGACGTCTGGCCTGCTGGAATCTCGGTGAATAGGACTTGTCTGCCCTGCAAATCTACTAAGCGAAGCTGCAGGGGAGTCTCCATTGGCTGACTTAGCCTGATTTGGGTATGGCTACTGGCAGGGTTGGGATGGCAAATGAAAGAAAGTTCTGAAGCTTGCTGTTGACCTAGCCTGAAACCATGCTCACTGCTAGTGGAGGCAAGGGAAAAATACTCAAAGCTGTTGATGCTGATATTTTGCGTAGTGATCTGCCCGCTGCCGGAACTGCCGGAAACACCGCTTTTGCCTGCGCTTTCCCAATTGTAGGAGACCATGCCTACGGGAAGCAAATCATTCAGATTTGCGCCTACGCCGCTTCCGGCATTCCACTGAAAAGTAATTTTCGCCAAATCATAAGTATTGTCTACAGAAACATGCCATTTATCGTAGCGACTTACATGGTCTATGCCTGTTTGTTTGGGATAATGATAAAAAGGGTTATCCCTTTGGTATTCGCACCGCCAGATACCCGGCTGGCTATATTGAGGATCAATCTGAACAGGAGCATAGTATTTAGTGGGACCAATCATGTCTCCTATGGGTAAGGTAAAAGGCTGGCTACTGTTCCAGATTTTATAGACAGGGCTATTTGATCCCGTGACGATAAAGCGCTGTGCATTGGCACCAATGATTTGGGCATTTTCTGCCAGGGTCAGGGAAGTATAAGGGTCTATAGTTCCCAGGCTAATAACCTGGTCGGTGTGAAATTGAATTTTATTTTTCACCCGTACTTTGCCTGAGATATAAAAATTATCACCTCCCTTGATATGGATTTCATTGAAAACAGATTCACCTGTAAAGGCTGAACCCGTACCGATCAAGCTTGCATTTTGGTTCGTTTCCAGGATCAGGTTGATATGCTGCAACTGCCCTGCATTGGGGATATTCATAAAGGCATTTGTGCCGATAATATGAAGGCTGCCCGGCTGATTTTGATCTGTACTCTGGATGCTACCTATATGGGGAGCAAAGCTAAAAGGCGGCCATTCCATAGGCATGCTCAATTTGTAATTGATTTTCAAGGTACACTGGGGCAAGATGTCCAGGTTCATCCTGGGGCCAATAAGTAGGTTTTGAATCTCTTCCGTAACGGAATATGGGCCGGGAGGGGCATGGGTGGGTAAGACACCCACGGTAGCGCCTCCATTGTTGTCCATGACAACCAGCGCATCGCTTAGGCTGCAGTGCCTGCCCATGGCAGGCTTGCCACTTGTCCCTCTGGACAACCAGCAATAGTCCGCACCCCAATAAGAATTGGTGTCGCCCGTCCAGATCGCAAAATTGTGCGTTCGATCTATCCGCCGAAAGGCGACCGTCACCTGCTCCCCAGACCCCAATTCCTGGCAGCCGGGCCAGTTTTCGTATTTGGTCACCAAAAGCCGATAGGTGCCTGTCTGGTTGGGAGACCAGGCAAAAGTCGGTTTGTAATCACCATAATAAGGGGCAAAGTCGTCGTGAAAGGCATTGCCAAAGCGGCCGGGCGCTGGCTGGTTGCCGGCGTCCAGCACACTAAGTTGGGTGTCGTCATTGTTTATGTTGACTGTATTTCCTCCAAAGCCAGGCATGGTGGAAAAAATGTAGGTCTTGCCGTATTCAGCATAAAAACTAAAAAAGTCTTCGCCCCAGTCTCCATAGAGTGAGATATGGTTCCATTTGCCCTCCCAGTCAATTTGGAAGGGATAGCTGTTCGCTTCTGTAGGATTGGAAATGCTACACTGAGCAGACAACTGGCTGGTCAATGTAAAGCCAAGGAGAAGGAGTAAAAGTTTCGGTTGAGAAAATGAGTGCGTTTGCATCTTTTGAGAATGGGTTAAGGTGAAAAGGCTAGCTTTCTTGTTTCTGTCCGGTAGGACGGACGAGCCTCCAGGAGTGCACGCGGGCGGGATATTTTTTTTATATTAGGGGAAAAAGTGCCCCCATTTCGCTTTATCACCTCTTATCTCATATCAATATGAAATCCTTTCTATCGGCAGTTTTGACCTGCCTGCCCGTTTTTTTTGCCTGCCCACATCTGAATGCCCAGGGGCTTTATGATGTGCCTACGCTCCGCAGCATCCACATCCAATTTGAAAATCCTGCATACGATTCGGTGCTGAAAGCTGGTTGGTTTTTGGAAAACGGTCATCGCGAACTTGCCAGCCTGCAGATGGACGGGACCACCTATGACAGCGTAGCGATCCGCTACAAGGGCAATTCCACTTTCTTCATTCCCCAGGATATGGGCAACCCCAAGATCCCCTACAACATCTCGATGGACGAGCACATCTCCAATCAGGAACTCCTGGGATTTGACAAAATCAAACTCGCCAATGGTTTGTTTGACCCCACGATGGTGCGTGAGGTATTGGCCTCCAGCATCTATCGGAGGTATATGCCTGCGTCTCTCGTCAACCATGTGAAGCTGCATGTACAGGGACGCTATCTGGGGGTGTATGTAAATACAGAAGCTGTCAACAAGGCTTTTCTCAAAAAGCATTTCGACTACAAAAAAGGCGTCCTTTTCAAATGTGACCCCACAGCCCAATATGGCTCTGGCGATCCTTTTCTGGAGCCTGACCTGCGGTGGTATGGCCCTGATAGCAGTGCTTATTTTCCAAGATATGATTTGAAATCAGATGAAGGATGGGGCGCACTGATCGAATTGATAGATGTGATCAACCATCGGCCGACAGAGATCGAGCGGGTCTTCAATGTGGACAGGGCCTTGTGGTACCTGGCCGTCTCTACCGTCATCGCCAATTACGATACCTACGATGGTATCTTTGTGCACAACTATTACCTCTATTTACATGAAAATGGCCAGTTTCAAATCATTCCCTGGGACTTGAGTGAGTCTTTTATTGGGGCATTGCTGGGAATGCAGGGACAAAATGCGAATAGTTTATATACCTATGACCCGCTGCAGATCAACAAGGGGCGACCCCTGATGGATTTGGTTGCCAATAATCTGTTTTACAGGCGGCAGTATTTCGCGCATATCCGCACCATTTTGAATGAAGTGATGGACAGAGATTCTCTTTCCATGACCATCAATGATCTCCAAAACAACATTTCCATGGCCATGGCCGCCGACCCCTATGCCTTTGTGGGGACAGGAGATACCTATTTTCGTTCCAACGTAAATCAGCATGTCAGCCTGCCGGGCCTCCAGGTGGCCGGTATTTTACCGACCGTTAGCGGGCGAAAGAACTATCTCCAGAATCATCCCGAAGTCAAAGCCGCTCCACCGGTCATTTCTCAGGTTCAGCGAAGTGCGCTCTACCCTCAGGCAGGGGAAAAAGTGACCGTGACCGCGGCTGTTGCCAACGCCAACCTGGTACAACTCCGGGTATGCAAAAACAAATATGCTTCGCATTTTGAGGACTACCAGATGCGGGACGATGGCCTGCATGATGATGGCGCAGCGGGTGATGGGGTCTTCGGGGCCGAAATTCCTTTTAGAGACATGAATGATGAGGTGAAATACTACATCCGGGCCCTCAATGTAGATGCCATGCAACTCGATCCGGAGCGGGCGGAGTATGTGTTTTATGAATATACCGTTGGGAAAGCCGCAGGGCTTGAGGATCTCAGGCAGCCTGACTTTAGCATACATCCCAATCCCACTTCGGGTGTCGTGTATGTTTCCTGGGAAAACCCATTTTTATCCCAAAACCTCCAGGCTGCTGTATATGATTTAGCAGGGAAAAAGCGGGGAACATATCCTTTGCAAGCGCATCAGGGAAAAGCTTCTTTAGACATTTCTGAAAACCCGCCGGGGGTATATTTTCTTAAAATCGGAAACCAGCTACCGCTGAAAGTAGTAATAGTGCGATGAAGAAGAAACCGAAATTTATATCTTCGTCCAACATTTCGATTCCATATACATGACAGCGAGCCAACAGCTTGAAAAGCAACTTGAATTATTAGAAATAGAAAGAGAGGAAGACCTTCGCTTATATCACAAGCAAGTCCTAAAAAGATCTCTGAAGGAAAGGGTGCTGAAAGGCGTCAGCTGGTATCCACTGAAACTCGTCCGGCAATTTATTGGTACAGGCGACCATGTGGTACTGGACTTTGAGCGGCAGGCTATGCCCGACGCCAAAAACTCCCTTCAATCCGGCAACTCTGTCACGGTTTTTGGGATGAATGGCGAGAGCGAGATGGGCCACGCCAGTGGCGTGATCTACCACATCCGCAAAAATTTTATGCGGGTGATTCTCTCCACCCAGGAACCTCCCTACTGGATTCACAGCGGACGCCTGGGCGTCAACCTCAACTTCGACGACAAGACCTATCGCGAGATGAAAACGGCGACCCGCCGTGCCATGGAAGCCGAAAACAACCGGCTGTCCGAGTTGCGGGAAATCCTGCTGGGCGATGCCCAGCCTACTTTTGGTGTCTGGGACTACCAATACAGCAACCCCATCCTCAACCGCTCGCAAGAGCGAGCGATCCAGCGTTTGCTCGAAGCAAAAGATGTCGCCCTCATCCATGGCCCGCCCGGAACGGGCAAAACCACCACCCTGGTCCAGGCCATCCTGGAGACCTCCAAAAGAGAAAACCAGATCCTGGTTTGCGCGCCCAGCAATACCGCTGTGGACCTGCTCACCCTCCGCTGCGCCGCAGAAGGCCTGCATGTATTGCGCATCGGCAATCCCGCCCGGGTGGAGGAAGAACTCCACTACCACACCCTCGACGAGACCCTCGCCCGCCATCCCGATCACCCTTCCCTGCGCAAATTGCGCAAGGAGGCGGAGGCCTTGTACCGGCAAGCCAATAAATACAAGCGCACCTTCGATTCGGACGCATACCACAAGCGCCGCGCCCTGCTCAAGGAAGCGCGCGACTTCAAAAACTACGCTGAGACCCTGGAGGAGTACATCCTCAACCAGGTGATAGATCAGGCGCAGGTCATCGCCTGCACCCTCACCGGCGCAGCCAATTCGCTGGTCAGCAAACGGAAATTTTATTCCGTATTCATAGATGAGGCGGGTCAGGCGCTTGCGCCTGCCTGCTGGATCGCCATCTCCCGTGCGAGCCGCGTGATACTCGCGGGCGATCATCACCAGCTGCCACCGACAGTCAAGTCGATAGAGGCAGAAAGAGGCGGTTTGAGCAAAACCCTGTTCGAATCTCTGATCGAGCATGCGCCCATTTCTACGCTGCTTGACGAGCAGTACCGCATGCATGAGCATATCATGGGATTTTCGAGTCGCCAGTTTTATGGCGGAAAGCTGCGCGCAGCGCCGGGGATCGGCAGCCGTGGGCTGGGGGAGGGCTTCGAGGCACTCGAATTTGTCGATACCGCAGGTTGCGGCTTTGATGAGAAAAAGAATGCAAGCCTGAGCACCTATAATGCCGAGGAGGCACATCTGCTGCTCAAGCATTTGGCGATCCTATTCAACCGCATAGAAAGCGAGCAGAAGGAAATATTGACGGAAAACTTTTCCGTCGGGATCATTTCTCCCTATAAAGCGCAGGTGAAATTATTGGAGGACCTGGTAGAGGAAAACTCCATGCTTTCCACCTACGCCAAATACATCAGCATCAACACAGTCGATGGTTTTCAGGGGCAGGAGCGCGATGTGATCTACATCAGCCTGGTGCGCTCCAATTCCGATGGGGACATCGGTTTCCTCAAAGACTACCGCCGCATGAATGTGGCGCTCACCCGCGCCCGCAAAAAACTCGTCGTCATAGGCGACAGCGCCACCCTGGGCAATAGCTCTTTTTACCGGAACTTCCTCGACTATGTCGAGGAGGTGGGGGCCTATAAGACGGCCTGGGAGTTTGGGGATTGAGAGGCGAGAATAGAGAACAGAGAATAGAGAACAGAGAAGCGAGACCAAAGTAATCTTCAATCTCTGCTCTCGCCTCTCTGCTCTCTGATCTCCTCTACATCGGATAAAAAAACTGCTCTTTCACAATCTTACCATCCTGTACTTCAAAGACACAAACTTCTTCCATTTTGTGGCGGCCACGGCCTTTCATGGTAGAGTCATTCCACATGGTGACGGTGAAGTGGTTGCCAGCAACCATGGCGGTTTCGGAGCAACCTCCGCCATGCGCTTCTTCTACCATATCTCCCCACATGGCAGCTTTCTGTTTGATGGCGTCCATGCCCTCAGCGCGGTGGAAAGGCGTGCCTTCAGGCTCAATGCTAACCGCATTTTCTGCATATAAATCCTTGTAGGCTTCTTCAAATTTGCCTTGCTGCATGTAGGCGACATACTGATTTGCTACTTCTTGTGTAGTCATTTGCTTTGTTGATTAAAGGGGTTAAAATAAAAAAATGGATACATCAGATTGCCTCCGATGATCCTTTTCCTTGTCTTTCTCACTAAAATTCTTGTGATGATTGAGGGATAAAGGTAGGGAAAAAATGGGGCTTGGGGGCTATTAATTTGTGTGGTTTTTTTTGCGAAAAAGAACCCATAATCCTATCCCAAACCCCAGGGCGAGGAGTAGCATTCCTGTTAAGCGTCCCATAGCACGGCTATTCCCCCCCCTATGCAGCGGCTGCATATTGCCCGAGGCCGTCAGTCCCGCCCAGAAGAAGGGATGGGCAAATTCCGGCTCGGCGGAGCCGATATATTCCAATCTCGCCTGCCGCAAGGCGGCATCTTTGCTGAGGCCAGCATCTAGCTGGCTGTAAAAGTCGGTCATGATCCGCGCCGTGGCGCGATCTTCCACGCTCCAGAGCGTGGTGACGAGGGCGCGTGCGCCCGCCTGGGTGAAAGCCCGTGCCAGGCTGATGACGCCTTCGCCATCCTGCAATTGGCCGAGGCCGCTTTCGCAAGCGCTGAGCACGACCAGCTCAGCTGGCAGATACGCTCTTGCCAACTCTGGCAGGGGAGCGAATGTATCGGCAAAAGCGAGCAGGGAGAGCCAGGGCTCATGGTCGTGCGCCTTGGCGTGCGTGGCGAGGTGGAGGATGTTGAAGCGCGCAGCGCTTTGGAGAAAGGCGGCTTTGCCAGCGGCCTCATCCAGCAGGACTTTGCCGCCCCAGATCTTGTGTATGTCTTCGACCTCCAGGCGGCTGTATTCCAGCCGCCCCCAGCTACCCGAGCGCAATTGCTCGATGCTTTGCTGGCTATTGCCGCCACCTTGCAGGGCGTTTTGAGGGGGACTTTTTCCGGCGAAAGGCGCGATAGCGAGAAGTTTAGAGGCTTTTTGACTGCTTTCTCTTTCCATTTGTTCATACAGGACAGTAGCCGAATAGGCATAGCTGAGCTGATATGTATGGATGAGGTAAGGCAGGCTTTGCCAATCCTTTTCCCCCAAAGCAAGGGAGTCTGTCAGAAGTGCCTCAAATGGCAAAAAACTGAGAATGCCCTCTGGCATGATGATTAATTTTTCGGGTAAGTCTTTTTCCCATTCATCAAAAAGGAAGGAGTACAAAGCAAAAGCCTCTTGCTGGTACTGCGTCCGGAAGTTTTGCCGAATGTGCGGCAGGCTATCGCACAACCCATGTGTCAGTTTGCCGCTTTCACAGCCGCTTCTCAATGTCCAGTAGCCAAACAGGCTGGAGCGAAAGCGGGAAATTTTTTGTTTGAAATCTGAGGGCAAAGCCTTTCGCATGAAAAAGAGCTTGTCCTTCCTGATTTGGATTACATACATCCATGTATTGCCCAAAAAGTAATTGAGCAGCGCCTCATTAGGCGAATTCAACAATTTGCACCGCAGGCTGTCGGGTTCATGGGGAGACGCCATCTGTTGCATACGGAAGTAGCCGGGATGGCTTTTTTTCAGGCCTGCCTGGTAGGTACGCAGGCGCTGAAGCGCCTGAAAACGTTGGGACTGGAGGCTTTCAATCTGTCGCTGATCTTTTGCCTTTTGCGCTAAGAGCAACTCCTTTTCTATCCCGATCAATCTGTTTTGAAGCATTCGTTCCTGCTCTAGCCATTCACCTGAAATTTCTTCCTGTGCTTTCAGCCTGTCTTTCAGCATGCGCTCTGCCAGGTAGGAAGCTTTGCTAAATTCCATCACTCGGAATGCCTGGGCGATCACTTTTTCATCTTTTGTTTCCTCCCACAAATCCCAATAAGCCGAGAGCGTGAGATCAAAAAGCAAATGAAAATGCTCTTTGTAAGAAAGCTTCCCCTCTACATTCTGACTTGCTGTATACATGGCATGCAGGACTTCTATGGCACGCTCAAAGGTGCCGATAGCAGCATGCAGGTCTTTCAAATCATGGGATTGGTTGCGATAAAGCCACAGGAATGACAAGGCTTTATCCTGTAAAATATGCAGGCTTTCCAGTTTCAGATGGATGAGGGAGAGAGGGGGATTGAAAGTCAGAGAATCTGCCGGAAAATTGGGAATACTCATGGCAAAAGCCCGCTGGCAATAGCGGATAGAAGCGTCATAGTCGTGTTCCTGTCCGGCAATATTTGCAAGCTGGGCATTGTTGCTGATGATGAGGCGCATATCGTCTATGGATGCGGCCAGCACCAGCGAGCGTTCATAGGCATTTTTTGCTTTTTCGACCTCTCCAGTGGCCCAGTAGGCATGGCCCAGGTTGGTCGTGACCACGGCTTCCTGGTCGACGCGTCCGCTTCCCTGATGATAAGCGATGAGCTTATGGTACTCGGGGATGCCCTCGCTGGGCGCGGCATAGCGCGCGATATTCATGCGGGCAACGGCCTGCATGGCAGGGCGACCTTCCAGCATGTACATGGCTTTGCGGTAGAAAGTCAGGCCTTTCTCTATGCTATCCAGTTCGACATAACAATTGCCCAGGTTGTTGTTGATGCGGGCCTGTCCGATGCGGTCATCGAGCTGCTGAAAGAGGGCCATGCCATGGTAGAAATGAAGGCTCGCTTCATGGTATTCGCCCATGTCTTTGAGCGCATTGCCGAGGCTGTTGTAGGTATCGCCAAGGCCCTGTATGTCTTTTTCGCGGGAAAAAATATCGAGGGCCCGTCGGAAAGAAGCTAGCGCTTCGTCATATTTTCCCAGCCGGTCCTGGGCGCGGCCCAGGTTGCGGTATGCACGGCCTGCATATATGCCGTCGAGCAAGTCCACGGCCCGGGAAAAGGCAGTTTCTGCCTCCCGATAGGCCTGCCTTTTATTGAGCAATATTCTTCCCTGGCGGAAATAGGCTCTGCCCTCGATGTAGGGACTTAATTCCTCCCTGAGCAGATTTTCTATAAGGGAAAAAGCCGAGTCTGGATATGCTTCCCATATACTGTCGGCAATAAGTATGGACGCAGGCAATGCAGCCCGTTGGGCTGGTAGCAGGCCGGAAATGCATAAAAGGCCGATCAGAAGGAGTCGGGGCATGAAAGTAAGTTACTAAGATTGTTTGATTTAGAAAAGACATTGTACTATCTTTGCAGCCCCTTGGCAATTTTTGCTAAAACGATGAAAAAGTCCTTTGAAAAAAAGTATGCTATTCATGTAGGTTCCATGAAGTATGGAGCCCATGAAGACCACTTAACCGTGGACCGGGAGTTCTTTGAGCATTTCGAAGAAAGAATGGTCGAAGACGGAGAAGTGGAAGTCCATCTTGATATGTTTCGCTACGACACCCATGTAGATGTAAAGTTCAAGCTGGACGGTTATGTGGTACTCAATTGCGATCGCTGTCTGGAGCCTTATCAGTTCCCGATATCCAGTGAGCAACGTATCATATATTCTTTTGATAAAGAGATGAGTTTTAAAGGCTATGAGGTCATGTATACAGACCCTTATGCCGCTTTTTTGAGCATTGTTCAGGAATTGTATGACTTCATCTCCATAGCTATCCCGCTTCGCAAAGTTCCTGAAGAAGACGTACACCAATGTGATCCCCAGGTGATTTCATACATACTGTCGGAAGAAGAAACTGGAAATTCGCAGGAAGAAGCGAGCGATGAGATAGACCCTCGCTGGGAAGCGTTGAAGAAATTGAGGAAACTTGGAAATTAGAAAATTAACTTAGACAATAAATTAACATAGGAAATAATGGCACATCCTAAACGGAAAATATCGAAGCAGCGTCGGAATAAGCGTCGTACACACCAAAAGCTGAGCAGCAGACCTTTTTACCTGGACCCCGTGACAGGTGAACCTACCCTGATGCACAGAGTTTGCCTGGAGAGCGGTCACTACCGCGGACGTCAGGTGATCGAAGCTTTGGATGAGGCGTAATTTATCCTGTTAAAAGAAATTTTTTCTTTACTGAGGCCTTAGCTTTCGCTATGGCCTTTTTCTTGTTTTAGCACTTTTAGCTGCCTGAGAGACAGGATATGCAGAAAATAAGCTGTCGGAACCAGCAGGCCGGGCAGCCATACATAGGGAAAAGTTGCAAGGAAGGCACTGGATGGTTTTTCTGTAAAAACCTGAAAAGAAGTCGGAGTCGAAAGGATGCCCGTCACGACTACGATAGTCAGCAAGATGATGCCCGCATAATTCCAGGCGACTGCTGTCCAAAGCGGCAAACGCTTTTTGACAAATACTAAATAGCCCAGCGGTATGGCCGTCAGCCCTACGAGTATATCAAAATTATAGCCTTCAAAAGTCATTCTTTCGTGAATGATTCCTTTCACGGCAAGTTGCCAAAGCACGATTTCCACAAACACCCGAAAAGTCTGCAGATAGATCACGCGGGTGGGCGAGATCGCCCGGGCAAAATCCCGAAAGCCTTTTAGAAAAAAGGTAGAGATGATCAACAAAAGCGGCACGCCTATCACCATAACAAAGCGCGGGGGCATGAGATGCCATTCCTCAAAATATTCCTGATGCGCCTTGATCGCCAGAAACATCAACCAGCCAAGGCCCGCTACTGCTGAGATCGTCAGCAAGCCGCGAATATTGGAGTGATTCATGCCATCCAGGCCATTGTTCATGATCTGAAGCAGGAGAAAGAATACAATCAGGGTAAGCAGAATGAAGAAGGTTCCCATAATATCATAAATAAACCGCAAAGAAAGGCTTTATTTAGGAGAGATGGGAGGATAAATGCCAGCCTTTTCTCAATACTTCAACACCTTCATCAACTTCAGCTTCTCCTGTGAAAGATCTCTCAGCCGGACAAAGTATAAGCCTGCCGGATAAGCTGAAAGACTCAAAGTCGTTGCTTCCCTTAGCTCCTGATGCTGGAGCAATTGTCCCTTGATATTCCTGATTTCCAACTTGTATTCACCCGCAGGGAAATGCAGGTACACTTCGCCCGAAGTTGGATTGGGATACAGATGGACTTGATCCAGGCTTTTCTCCTCCTCTATCGCCATAGCCGTGTTGATAACAGAAAGATTTCCATTTTCATCAAAAGGATCAGACCAGCGGCTATCCGTATAGACATCATTGCCGGAGAGGCTAAGCAGAAAAGCGACGATTGCATTTTGCTGCTGTGGGCTCAGCTGCAAGCGCTGCAAACGGCCATTGGGGCGGAGGCGCTGGTCGAGGGTGTTGAAATATAGCATGGAGTCGAGCAGTTCCTGCGGCAATTCATTGTAATGTGCGACCACCTGAGCCAGGCTTTTGAGCGCACCATTGTGCATAAAAGGGCCATTGAAACGGCCATTGGGACCCATGAGATTGCGCAATGAAGGCGAGCGCTGATTGGTCAGGTCAATGCTTCCATCCAGGGCATGGATCATGCCGTTGTGGCCCGAATTGGGTGTGATGTCAAATTCCGGCGGCCTGTGGCAGGCCGCACAACCCGCGCCACCGCCTGTGCGAAAACCATTCGGATCAAACTGAGCTGGAGTCAAAAAGAGGTTTTTGCCCAGATTTTCCTGCATGCTAAAATTGGGGAAAAGGATCGCATCATTGGGGACCTGTGCCCGGCCCTGATCGTACTTCGAATCGAAGGACTGTATGCTCCGCACAAATTGTGCAAGTGCGCGCTGCATACGCGCCTCCCTGATGGTGTAGTCGCCATAGATGGCGAAAAACAATTCCTGATAATAGGAGAGCTTCTCCATCTTCCTGATCAGCGAATCCAGGCCGGGATCGCCATTTTGTCCGCTGAAACCCATCTCTGCATGATCCTGGATAGGCATGGTGCTTTGCTGCTCCAGCGTGGCGGCACGCTCATCCCAGAAGAAGCGCTGCTCCTGCGCGAAGCGCGAGTTGATGATGCGCATCGAGTGCCTGCCTGTCACGCCATTGACACCCGCGCTTGCTAGAGCGGTATCCGAAAAACCGAGCGCTTGAATATGGCAACTCGCGCAGGCGATGGTATTGTTTACAGACAGTTTTTTATCATAAAAAAGAACCCTTCCCAAAGTGGCACCGAGATCGGTGATCTCGTTGTTGAGGGGCGTATTGTCCTTGGTGATGTAAGGAGGGAGCGGCTGGGCGGCGTAATTGTCCAGAGCGCCCAGGTCAATGACACCTGTGCCGGTAAGGGCGCGGGTCGCAGCGATGAAAATAAAAGCGAGGATGAAGCTGCCAAAGGTGAATAAGTATTTTTTCATAGGATGATTTGCTAATAATAACCGCCGGAAGTATTAGAAAGAAAAAACCAGGGAAGTAGAAGCTTTTTGTCCATAAGGTCTATGATAAAGGGATGCAGATGTGCGGAGATTTTGTTGCATAGAAGCTGTCACCTCCCATGCCAGCAATGGCTTCAGCTGCACGCGGGCACCCCATTCTACAGCAAGTTGAGATAGATTCAAAGGCCCCTCATTGCTACGCAGGGGCTGGCTATAGACAAATTCCAGGGGCGGGAAAGGAGGCCGATTATCCCTGATTCTATAAGTTAGCCATGCTTCTTTCTCTATGGGTTTTTCCATAATGGCGGCTAAGCCAGCCAATACCTGTATCTTTTGGCTTTGCCAGAGGGCATAGCGGATACCGAGGGGAAGCTGCAGGCTTTTTTTGTAAAAAGTCGCTTCTATCAATTTGCTCTCCAACTGGAAAGGGCCTGCTGGCCCTGGCAATCTGGAACGCAAAAGATGTATTTTTTCTTCTGAAAAATGTGCTTCTGTCCTTTCCTGACGGAAACCCACTTGCAGCGCCATGCGCTGACTCAGCCAATACTCTCCCCGCAGGCCGATGGCCTGCCCCTTGAAAGGCTGAAGATTTTCAGCCCGCATGTTCACAAGAGAAGCCTCAACGGCTATTCTGAAAGGCTGAGCCAGCTGTGTCCGGGACTCAAAAGAAGGCAATATGCGCCTGGGTTCAAGCCTGGGAAGGGATTCTCCTACAGACAGAGGTAGGGTAGTGGGTAAAAAAGCGAGTTTTTTCAGGTCGATGCTTGACGCAGAAATTTCTGTTGATTTTTTCTCCTTTTTATTTCCGCTTGTGGGTTGAGTTGAAGCAGGGACGAAATTCCCTTTTGAGGGGAGCTGACTTTGTGGGTTTGTTTCCTGAATTTTTGGTGCGGCTTTGATGTCAGGAGCCGGGCTGATTGTGCCGATCTCAGCCTCAGCCTTTACTGTTTGCTCAGTCAGCACTTTTAAGCTTTCAAATTCCTGTTTAGCCGTTTGCCATTGATAAAAGAAGAAAGCAGTGCTCCCCAGCAAAACAATGGCTGCAGCCATGCTGAGCCAGCTTTTGCCCGCCCAGAAGGCGGCCTTCAGGCCACCCCCGACCAGGCTGCCGCCTGCCGCCGTCCCCAGCAGATCGAGCTGCTGCTCCAGGCTTTGCCAGGCTCCTTCATCGAAGCCCAGGTCCCGGGGACTTTCCATGCTCTCAATGAGCTTCTGTTGCAATTCCTTGTCAAACATGATCAAAATCAGGTTGGGCGTAAAGCTTCAGCACCATAGATTTCATTTTATTCTTTGCCTTTGCAAGATTCGATTTGGAAGCACCTACCGATATGCCCAGCTTCAGGGCTATCTCCGTATGCTTGTAGCCTTCCACCACATGCAGGTTGAAAACCATGCGATAAGCAGGCGTTAGCTGCTGCACCAGCCGCATGATTTCATCATAAGAAAGCTGCGATATGATCCCGGAATCATGCATATCCACCTCCTGTGGAATCTCCTCTATATCGGCCTGATAGTAATGCTTCTTCTGTTGCCGGTAGTGATCAATGGCAGCATTGATCAGGATGCGGCGCAGCCAGGCTTTAAATGGCTGTTTTTGAGTGTAATCAAAGCGGCTGATATGTTGAAAGACCTTTACAAACCCATCGTTTAGTATTTCCTTTGCCTCCTCTGATGTCTTGGCATAATGCAGGCAAATGGTGAGGCCATAGCCATAGTATTCCTTATACAATTGCTTCTGACTGGATCGGATGTCCTGCTTACAGCCCTCCAGTATATGCAAAAATTCTCGCTGAGATACTGCCATGCGTTTGTTGCTTCCAGCACGGAAGGTGTAATCAAAAAGGTTGCCTGATGTGTGAAAAGGCCTTCGTGCTGGAGTATTAGATGCTGTTTTTGAAAAAAACTTGCATAGCAAAAAGTCTATTTCGCTTCAAACTTCGCCAGCAGCCGTGCCGTCTGCGCCTGCAAGCCTTTCCGAAAGAAAGGTGTCCAGCCAATCAGCAGGCCTTTCAGGCCCAGCGCCTGCCGCGCCCAGCGCCAGGAATCGAAGCGATCGCGATGATCGATGATCTTGCCCCCCTGAAAGCGAAAAGTCGCATGGATGATGTTGTGAACCCGACGGCCCGTCTGGGTGAAAGTATAGTGCGCCTCCCAGCGGGCTATGCCCATCTCGCCATCAAAAGCGATGTCAGAAGCGCTTACGCGAAAGTCTTTGCCTTTTTGGCTGTGGCAGAGCATGCGCCACATATTTTTGGCTTTTTCGCCATGAAGCTCGCCGAAGGCGGGGTCTTCGAAGGTGATATCGTCATGGTAGTGGGCTACCATCCGCTCTGCATCGAGGGCGGCGAAGGCCTGGTAAAAATCTTCAATTACGTCTTTCATTATGAAATTTTATTAGGTTACTCCAGGCCTTTCAACAAAGCCATCTTTGATTCTCCCATCCAGTCATGCGCTCCACTCAGGTCATGTACCACTTTCCCTTTTGAGTTGATCAAATAGGTTTGAGGGATGGAGAAAATGCCCAGCATTTTGATAGAAGTGGGTTTGTGTAAAAAGACAAATGGCATTTGTGTTTGCGCCTTAAATTTTTTCAGGGTCTCAGGAGCCTCGTCGGAGACGAGAAGAAACACATACTCATCGCCCAGCGCCTGCTGTGCCTGTGCCATCGAAGGCAGTTCTGCCCGACAGGGGCCGCACCAGGTAGCCCAGAAGTTGAGGAAAATCTTTTTCCCTTTATAGACCGATAGGTCTACACTTTTGCCATCCAGTGTTTCCAGCCTAAGATTCTGAAAACTGACAGATTGGGGATTGCTACAGGATTGAAGACAGAAGAGGAGAGAGGACAAAAGAAGTATTGCGAAGAATCTTGTCATACCTGAATGATTTAAAATACAAAGCAAAGCAAAGGTAAAGAATGTTGGAGGAACATTTGTCGGATAGCCAATAAGCTATCAGGTGATTATATCAAGATGTTGAAATATTATTTTATTCTGATAAAGATGCCTTAAGCTTTGCCTGACTTTGATCATAGGATTTTGACAAGGGAAAATGAAGAAAATGAAGAAAATGGACAATTGAAAATGGAAAATTGACAATGTAAGACCATTTCCTCCATTATCCATTGTCCATTATCCATTGTCCATTATCCATTATCCATTATCCATTATCCATTATCCATTATCCATTCTCCATTATCCATTATCCATTCAAAAAACCACCCCCCGTTTCTACTGAAAAAGAGCCCCCAAAGTATTACAATCATTTGATACAATCACCCTGAACAAGCTACGACTTAAGTAGTTGAAACGTTTGTCCATTGATGGCCGAATTGGTTATCTTTAAGATTATGATCCGATTGCTTTCAACATGCATATTGGCTTGTCTGCTGGCCGCAGGCTGTGCAGAGGATTTCGATCTCAATGCGCCTCCGGAGGATATCTGGGTGGTATATGGCACACTCAATCCCGACGATAGCGTGCAATATGTGCGCGTTTCGAAAGCATTTCTGCCTCAAAGCAACGCTTTGGACAGTGCCCGCATGGGCGACTTCACGGTCAGGGGTTTGCGTATTTCCCTGAAAGGCGCTGATCAGTTTTTCGAAGCAAAACAAATGGACAGCGTGCTTCGGAACCCCAATGGCGACTTCGGGCCGCTGATGACGCTGTACGCGTTCAGCACCCAGGGCGCCAATCGCCTCAAAGTCGGCGAGCTGTATCAGCTGTCGATTACAGCTGACAGCCTGGAGGGATTTTCCCTGCGGGCAAGCTGCCGCATCCCCTCGCGACCCTACATCCTCTTTCCTCGCCCTTCAGGCAATTTCAACCGCTCCTGCCTGAGCACTGCCTTTTTTGAAGACAGCGTCCAGGTGCTTTTTCGCAAGCACAGCCCCAATGAGCCGCTTTCCCTTGCGATGGGATTTGAAATCCGGGTGCTGCTTTCTTATCGGGAAGAGGGCGAAGTGAAAAACTTCACCTACGGCCCCAGCCGTTTATTCAACGGCAGCCGGGGCTGCAGCGCCGGCCAGCAGGCTACGCTCTGCTATGAATACGCCAGCGGCGCAGTGCTCAACAGTTTCCAGACAGCCATGAGCGATACATCGCTGCGATACAGCTACCAGGCAGAGCCCAGCTGTGCGCCCGCCCGCGCTTTTTTGCCGCAGGCAGTCCGCATACAGGTCGCAGCGGTAGACAGCGCATTGGGTACCTATATGGAACTCAACGATCCCGCCCAGCGGGATTATACGACCTACCGGCCCCAATACACCAATATTCGCGGAACCCAAAAAGCGCTGGGCATTTTTGGTGCCATAGCTGTGGGCGAATCTGCCGTAGGCTTGTCTGCCTGCGCCCGCTATTTGCTGGGCTTAAATGGGGTAAAAGATTCCACTTTGTGTGAATAGAACTCAGCTATTTTCTTTTTTCTCAAAACCCGGACAGTACAATACCGGCTGTACCGCATATTTGGGAAAACGCATGTCTACTTTGCTTTTCAGGCAAAGCCAAAAAGTGCTGCCACGGCTGTTGCTGACTACTTTTTGGTAGACACAAAGGGGGCAGATTGAATTTTGAAACATCATTTTTGCTTGAAGATAAGGACACTGATCCCTAAAAAGCCTTGCCTACTCCCACTACCCAGCGAAAAGCCACAGCTTCCATCTCATCGGCTGGATGACTCATCCAGAGCGGCATATCCAGCCGCAAAACCAGCGGTTTGTTTGCGCGGAAAAAGCGCCCATCATGCAGGCTGATCGTCAGGCCAAGGCCTGCATCCTGCTGCACAGCAGTCCATGCGGGTAGCCATTCGTCTACAACTTCTTTTCCCAGTATGCCCGCATCATAAAAAGCATAGACATCTGTTTTGATTTTTTTGCTGAAAGAAGGGATGAGTTTCCCCAGGCTGAGCTCGGCATTGGCGGCTGCGCCGCTTTCTGCCCGAAAATCCTGCTGCGCCTGCCAGCCGCTATATCCGCGCAGGTTGAGCCCTCCGGCAAAGTGCAGGTAGTTGGGGCGGAAGGGGTTGTCTCTGTTGAGCAAAGCATCAGGAAAAACACCGCGCGCGCGGTAAAAATCATCATCAAACATCTGCTCGGGGCTTCCGCCCGAACGATACAACTGGCTTTCCAGCGGCGTATCGCCGCGACCATAGCGCGCCAGCGCGTGCAAGCGGAGCGAGAGCTTGCCAAATAAAGCAATGCGGTGGGTGGTTTCCCCTTCCAGGTAGGCATAAGAGCTTTGCGATCCCAGAAAGCTGGATCGCGCTTCGATCTGCCACAAACTGCCATAGGCAGTTTTTTCAAGCTGCTGCCTCGCTTTCAGCCGCAGGCTGGCATTGCTTTGAAGCACTTCCCAGTTTTGCGGCTCCGCCAGATAAAACTGCCCATTGTAGCGATCTCGTCGCTGAAACTGGTAAGCTGCGGAAAGGGTGGTCGTTTGTTTTCCCTGGTAAACCACTTTCTCTATGCTGCCAATATGGCGTTGCAGGCCATCCAGAAAAGCAGATTTCAGCCGCAGGTTAAACCCATTTCCCCACTTCCGCAAGGGCGTAGCATAACTCAGGCGGTAGCTATAGGGATGAATCACCGGTTCGGGAAAGCCCGGTGGTTGGGTCTGCCCGATTTCGCTATTGTACCAGGCTGTCAGCTGAAATTGATGGTCCCGCACACGGGTATGACCGTGGATACTGAGGCCTGTTTGCAGGCCACTCTGGCCGTTCCACCAAAGGTTGGGGCGAAAAGTCAGCTGGTATCGGTCCCAATGATTTTGGGGCCTGGGAGGCAGGAGGCTCACTTTGGCGCGCAGCGCTGAGTAGCCGACATAGTTGTTGAGGCGGTTGAGCTCGGCTGTCTGCCGATCCGGATCGAGGATCAGCCGCCTGAAAGAGGCAGGCAGGGTGATGTCGGTCTGGTAGACCGGATTTTCGGCGGGCCAGGGGAGCAGTACGCTGCGCTGTGCTTCATCTTTGGCGTAGGCCGATCGGGGGATGTGATAGCGAAGCACATCGCCGGTATCCGTTTCGACGATAAAATCCAAAGGGATAGTCGGATCACCTTCATAGCTCAGTGTCAGGCGGATTTTTTTCCCCTGGTCCAGCTTTTTTATTTTTTCTACTTTATAATCAAAAGTGGGTAAAGACGCTTGCCAGTTGTGAAAAAAGCCATTCAAGTCGCTGCCCAGGTAGCGGTGAAAAACTGCCGCAAAGTCATCGGGATCGGGATTCAAAGTTGCCCATTGAAAGAGGTAGCTCCGCAAGCCCCCAGCCAATTCTTTTTCGCTACACAAAGCGGCTAAATGATGAAACATCAGGGCAGATCGGAGGGAAGGCGAAAGCGTCAGCGAATCATAAAAAATATGTATCAAATAAGGCTCAAACGCCTTTGACCATCGCAGATCAAAATCTGCCGTAGCCCCGCTATCGCGGACAAAAGCCGCCGCCTCATGCGCCGCCAAAAACTGCGCAAAGCCCTCACGGAAAGCCGTATCGGCATTGTTGAACCAGGCGAAGGCCAGTTCTCTACTGGCTGCGGGCCAGTCCATGCTGCCGTCTTCGCGTGCAAAAAGCAAAGGCAAGGCAAAGCTTGGAGGGGAGGGCACACCATGCACCAGCTGTATCTTTTTGACAGCCAAAGGCCCCATTTTTTGGGCATATTGGAGCAGCACCTGGCTTTGGGAAAAGGCTTCTTTTTTCAGTTTGCCGATCAGTGGCTCAGGCACCCAATCGACGAGCTGCAGGCTGTCGCCCAGCCAGACTTCCTTGCAGCGGAGCAGGGGGTCAGCCACAAAGACAAAGTCATTGACATTGGAAGCCTGGAAGACCCATGTCTTGCTGCGGTTGCTGTCGGGGGATCGGTAGTGCTGATCGGGACTGGCAAGGAAGCGCGAGAGCGCGATTTCTTCTTTGGTTTCGGGCGAAAGCATTTCGTCCTCATTGGCGAGCTGGCCGGTCGCCGCTACAATGTAATGCCCTGGCAGGGTGATGCGCACATCGTATGTGCCGAAGTCGCCAAAGGGCGCCTCTGGCTGCCAGGCATGTTTGCGGCTATAAGGCGCGATGCGCGGATACCAGACCCAGCCGCGGTAGGCGGCATTGCTTCTGCCAAGGGTGTCACGCCCGGGGGCGTCGGAGCGGGATTGAAGCGGAAAGTGGGTGACGAAGTCTACTTCCAGCGAGGCATGCAGGTCGGGTTGCAAAGGCCTGTCGAGAATTACTTTCAACCAATTGCCTTCCATGAGGCTGCGCACGCGCTCTCCATTGTGCCGCACAGAGCGGATCTGCACCGGAGGCTGGTGGCCTTTGTAGCGGGCGGGAAGCTGAAAATAGATCACCGAGAGGGGGTGATCCGAATTGTTGCGGTACATCAATTCCATATTGGCGAGCATCAGGTTGCGCTCCGGCGCAAGCTGGGCGGCGATCACATAGTGAATATCCTGCTGCCAGTAATCGCCCAAAGGGGGATGATTTTTCCAGTAGAGCGGGTTGTCGAGGGCGCTGTATTCCAGCAGCGATTGGGCCGGAATCTCTTCCGCGGGCCGCGGACTATCGCCCCGCAGGGCACCGCGGGAGTCGTAGTGCTGGATTTGCTCCTGAATTTGCGCGATAAAGAAGAGGGGTAGACATATCAAAAGGAAGAGTGACGCAATAGCTTTCATAAATTGACCATTATACTCATTTCCAAAAGTTACGTCCTCCTGTGTGATTCAACAAATTTAAATCCATCCATCCTCCCGAAAGTCATACTTTCCCGCCTTATTCAGCGAAAAGAAAAGCAGCCCGCTGCCATTGGTGATCAGGAGGTGCGGCGCTTTAAGCGTCGCATTGTAGCGGGCGATCTGATACAGGACTTCCTGGCTTAGCCTGACGGAAGGCGCTTTGCATTCGCAAAGGATGAAAGGCTTACCCTCACCGTCGAAGACGACGGCATCAAAGCGCTTGCGCAGCTTATAGTAGCTGATCTCCCGCTCTACAGCGATAAGAGCGGTAGACACCGCTTTTTCCTCCACCAGATAATGCAATAGACATTGGCGTACCTCTTCTTCAGGGGTAAAAGCAATCCACTTTTTGCGCAAAAAATCCCATACTTGTGTTTGCTCGTCTACAGTTTGTAATTTTAGCGGGTATTTGGGTAAAGCCATAAACAAGATTTGCCTGAAATTAACTATTATACCAGAAAATATAGCTCCCTATGATCATATATAGCGTAACCGTTTCCATCGATCAGCTCATACAGGATGACTGGCTGCAATGGATGCAGGAAAAGCACATCCCTGATGTGATGGCAACCGGCTATTTTCAGGAGTTTGCCATGCAGGAGATCATTGATCCACAGCCACAGGCTGGCTCTCTCACGTTTAACATTCAGTATCTTTGTGAAGATATGGAGGCCTATCTTGCCTATCAGCAACATGCGGCACCTACTTTGCAAAAAGAACATGCAGAGAAGTATAAGGATCGTTTTGTGGCTTTTCGGACCTTATTGAGGCGCTTGTGAGGCGTCTAGCTAATACAACAAAATATGAAATATATTAGTCTTTTTGCAGTTGCCCTTTGTATTATGGCAGCTTGTAATGGTACCAAAAGAGCCGGAAAGGCGCTCAGCATGGCAGAGGTTGTCAGTGGTGCTTCCAGCGGCATACACGCCGCAGGCGTGCAGCTCATCGGCACGGCTGCCGAGTGGGAAAAACTGTGGGCGGAGATGACATCTCCGCAATCTCCTCCTCCGGCCTTGCCGGAGGTGAATTTTGAAGAGAAAATGCTGCTCGCAGCATTTCGGGGGGATTGTGCCAGCTCCGGCTATGGCCTGGAAATCAGAGCCTTGCAGGCAGGCAAAAAGCATCTGACAGTAAGCTTGCGCTATACCACGCCCGGGCCGCAATGCATGCTCAGCAGCATGATCACTCAGCCTTATGAAATCGTTGAGATCGACCGGGTCGAGGCACAGGAGATACAGGTTTCTGTGGAAAATAAGGTGATTGATTGTGGCGAAGAAGCCGTAATTGAAGAGCTTGAATCCGGGACAGAGCCTGTCCGCTGGAAGGAAGTGGCTTCGGGAGCCTATTGTGGCTACCATGAGGAAAAGCGCATGCTGATCCTGGATCAGATAGCCTGGCAGGCGCTTTGGGAGCAGGTAGGCTCCAACCAGATCCCTCCACCGGCTTTGCCGGAGGTCAATTTTGATGAAAAAGCGCTCGTCGCTTTGTTTATGGGTGACAGAGGCAGCGGCGGCTATGGCCAGAGCATCAAAAAGATGGAAATGGAAAATGGCCGACTTGTGGTTCGGCTGATTCATGGCAGCCCCGGCAAAAATTGCATCTCGACGATGGCCATTGTGCAGCCGTATACGATAGTGGCTATAGATAAAAAATATGCAAAAGATCCTTCTTTTGCGATAGAAAAAGTGGTGCGTGATTGTAACTAAGGCATGCGAATAATCCGACGATACCTGGTATGGTTGCCCTTTTTGTGGCTGGGCTTGCTCAGCGGGCAGGACTTTGATCGCTATGAGCGATTGAGGGCGACGGGCACCTTGCCGGAGGATTTTATCCTTTCGACGGAGGAAAAATACCAGTTTGAGATGGCGGACCTGGGATGGAAGGAAACCATCTCTGAGCGGGAGATGAAAGCTGTTTTTTTCCAAAAAAGCGCCTACTACCTCAACCAACTTTTGCAAAGTGGCAAAGTGCTGTTCAATGATGAACTCAGCGCCTACATACAGGAAATCGCCGATTACCTCCTCCGGTCCCGACCGGAATTGCGGAAGGAACTGCGATTTTACGTAGTCAAATCTCCCTCTGCCAATGCTTTTGCCAGCAATGACGGCATCATCCTGATCAATATGGGCCTGCTTGCCCGGCTGGAAAACGAGGCCCAACTGGCCTTTATCCTTTCTCACGAAATCAGCCATTACATCAAGCAGCATCCGCTTGATATCTTCATGCAAAGCAACAAACCACCGCAAAATGCGCGCATGTTTGGGGCGGAGACCCTGGAGCAGGCCTGGGTAGCGAAAAACAATTATTCACGCGAAAAAGAAGAGGAAGCCGACAGGCTGGGCCTTAACCTCTATTTGCAAAGCAATTATGACCTGGAGTCTGTCATGCGCGTTTTTGAAATCCTGAAATTTGCGCATTTGCCTTTTGATGACAAGGCCTTTGATCCGAGATTTTTGGAGACAGCCTGTCTCAAGTTTCCCAAAAGTTATTTTTTGGAAAAAGTGACGCCTGTGCAGGATCTGTACGCCAGTTATGATGAAAGCCTCAGCTCGCATCCCAGCCCCGATACCCGCAAGGAAATCATGCGGGTGATGCTGGATGGCAGGGATAATATTGGCAGAAATACCTTTCTCATCAATAAGGAGAGTTTTTTCAAAATCCGTCAAATTGCACGCTTTGAGAGCTGCTATCTGCACCTGCAAAACCACGCTTATGAAAGCGCCATCTACCACAGCTACCTGCTTTTGCAGGAGTATCCCCACAGCTTTTTTCTCCAAAAAGTGATCGCTCAGGCACTCTACGGCCTTTCCCGCTATGCTGATGAAGGCAAATTCTGGGATGTACATATAGACTACGACGAGGTCGAAGGCCAGCAGCAACAACTCTATCACCTCCTGGAAAAACTGGAGGATGAAGAACTCAATTTGTTGAGTTTGGTCTATACCTGGAATCTGTCCCAGGCCAATCCGGAAGACAAGGAGCTACGCCTGATGGTGGAGGACCTGATGCTTGCTATGGGCAAAAACTATGTGGAGGATATTTCTTTCTTTTTGAAAAAAACACCTGTGGTGATCTTGCCTTCCAAAGGCTCTTTGGGGGAATATGCTCTGGGCGATCTGCTTCAAAATGAGGATTTTGTAGCATTATTAAAGGAAAAAATAGTTGCTTCGAAAGAGCCCGTCCAGCCCAATCCGCTGGATGTAGATCGCCTGGAGCAAAAGAAATTGGCCGAAGACGGCCTGCAACTAGGCTTGGATAAGGTGGTTTTTGTAGATCCCACCTACAAGCGACTTGACCACCAAAAAAGCCCCGCGGTGCTTTACCTGGAATCCGAAAAAGCGCAGAAAGACCTTTCCGAAAACTTGCAGCGATTTTCTAGTCAGCAGGGGCTGAAGCATGTCATGCTCAGCAGCATGGACCTGAATACAGAAAATGTAGAGCTGTTTAACGACCTGGTGCAACTCCGCGAGTGGATGAATGAAAAAACAGATATAGATAAAGTCAAAAAGGTTGCCCTGGGCCATCAGGAAATTCAGCGGCTAAAGGAAAAATACGGCACCCGTTATTTTGTCTGGACAGAAGTTATTTCGACAGCTACTCCGAAAAAAAACAAGCTTCTGACGATCATTTCGGGGGTTATCGTGCTGCCTTATGCTTTGTATACAGCACTGAGCCCACGCTATGACACCTATATCTACACCATGATCTACGATATCGAGTCAGGAGAATACCTGACTATTTATCCAAAATACCTCAACCTCAAAGACCGCAGGGACTTTATGCAGTCAACGGTTTATGATTTGATTTGGCAGATGAAAAATTAGCAAATTAGCAGATGAGTAGATTAGCAGATGTGCAGATGAGATGGAGACGGCTTTTGCACCTTTTTGTGCTTTTGTGTCTGATGGTTTTGGGAGGCATGCATCTGCAGGCTCAGCCGCCGGGATATTTGGGCAAAACGACTTTGGCACGGGTGAATATGGACTTTGCGCCAGCGATCGCCTATGGTTTTTCGGAAAACCTTTGGGGCCCCAATTTTCGGTATGGTGTGCAGCTGGAGCGCGTACTCACGCGCCGATTCTCCGCCGGGCTTACAGCCCAGCGCTTCTCCAACCGCGTGCGATATGACGATCGCATGGCACCCATCGGACAAGGCGAAGGCCTTGCGCGGGTACATGCCACCGCCGCAGGCGCTCAATTTCGCATCTATCAGTTTTGGCGAAAAGGCAATATCGCCCCGATCGGACCCTATCAGCAGATAGAGCTGATGTATGTCGGCTACCGCGTCGAGGACCTCGACAAGCGCTATCCGCCCGGCGGATTGACTGATTTGGGTAACTTTGGAGATGTGATGATCTCCCTGGGCGCGGGCTCGCAGCGTATCCTTGCAGATCGCATCTGCATACAGTTTGGGGCGCAGATCGGCACCCTAGCCACGATCTTCAATACCAGCTTCGGGCGGGATGTCCCGCCTCAGGATCTGGGTGCATCGCGCATCGCACGTAACTATTCATTTACTGTGAATTTGGGGATTGGAGGGCTTTTATTTTGAAGAAAGAAGAAAAGGAAAAATAATGAACAAGGAATTCCAAAGAGAGGTCCCCATGCCAATACAATGAAAAACATCCCCATTATTTTAATCCTCTTCCGCTTTATCCTGGCACCAGTCATCCTGGCACTTGTATATTTCTATGGCGAAAGCGCCAAACCAATCGTATTGTTGCTGATGTATCTGGGTCTGATATCAGACATCCTCGATGGCATCATTGCCAGGAAGCAAAATCTCACATCTCGACCGGATTCCGATCACCTTGATCCTGCCGTGCTGGACGCATCATATCCCCAGTTCATACCGCGTATTTGATCCGAAAGGGCATTCCGTTTAAGCGGAATGTGTTTTTGAATGGGTGAGGGGAGGGGAGGGGAGGGGGATTTGGCAGCTTTCTTTGTGGGGATATTTCCGTATATTTTGCATGCCATTAATACAAATGATACGATGACATGGATAATCAAGAAAAATTCCAGTAGAGAGGATATTCAAAAAGTTTTGAAACAAATTGAACCGGTAAAAAAGTTCAATGCATTTCAGTATTGTGGCAAATTGAAATGGACAATTGATCCGCTTATTTATCAAAAGAAAATCAGAGATGAGTGGCAATAGTTTATTAAACACCTAAATTCAACCTATGAAAAAGATCAGCCTATTACTCATCCTCTCATTTTTTGTATTAACAGCTTTCAAAAACCCTGATCTGATCATCGGGAAGTGGGAAATCGTAAAAGTCGTGGAGGAAAATGGAAAAGTGATGGAGTATCCCCGGAAATGGATTGAGTTGCTGGCGGATGGCCGCATGGAAGGGGGCGAAACAGACGTCCCCGCAACGCTTTTTGGTACCTGGGCCTACGGCGACAAGCACAAAACCATTAAGATGACTTCTGATGGAGAGATGACAAAAGATGATGGAGAGTACCGGATCAAAAAGCGCGGCAAGCTCAAAAAGGGAGAATTGATTTTGAGTAAAGGGGGCTTGACGGTTTATTTGAAGAAAATAGTGTCACAAGAAAATAAATAGCATCCCTTGCCTCCTGTTGTCTATTTCTCATCCTTTACAGACACAGAATAATTTTTCTTCACTACCAAATCCGCCATGCCCTGTAGGGGTTTGACAATAATATGTTCTATTTCGAGCACCTGCTCTACAAAAGGATCATAGACTTCCCGGGTCCGTTTTTTCCTTTTTAGCAAGGTATCCTTGTAAGTCCTTTCCATGAAAATTTTGCAATCCAATTGGTCAAGGAGTAAGGCGTAAACTCCCTCAACGATCAGGACCGATTTGTCTTTGATAATCGTCTGGTGTTCTGAAAAAATATTTTTTTCGTAGTCGACAACAGGTACTGTTATTTTCTCTTCGTGTGATTTAAATTGCCCGATGTGAGATTGTAACAACTCCATTCGTACTTCATTGGATCCCACCCAATTCAAATCGGATTTTCTTTTTTCATGGTTTTCTTTTGGTGGCAACCAGAAGTAACTATCCTGGTGTAAAATGATGGACGAGATATTTCGCTTTTCCAGTTCTATTTGCAGGCATGTAGCCGTAACGGATTTGCCGCTACCTGATTCCCCGCAGATTCCGATAACCAATTTATCCTTATCCAGTAAGGATTTATTTTCCAGCGCATCTGCCAATTCAGTGGAAAGCTCAAAATAGGCATCCTTTATTGAAAGGGATTCCTTTATGAGCGGCATTTCGGGTATTTTTAATTTCGAAAAAGCTACAGGATTTTCTGAAAGTATGAGGAATATGATTCCGGTGGCTGTATAACAAAGTTGCCTGGTTCCATGAGGCATGAGGTCATCCGCAGCAACATATTCATCAAAATCAAAATCATCCAGGCCATTTAAATAATCAAAGGATAATTCCTGTAATTGTTTCAGCGCTGCTTTTTTATCCCAAAACGAGAGTGCCACAGATAACCAGCCTAACCATATCCACCAAATCCCTCCATTGTGATAATGGTGTGGCTTGTTTTTAAATGCAAAAAGATGATAGCCACGGAGGGTTTCCCATTCTGCATCTCCCTCTTCAATAACAGGATAGAATGCCGGAGGCAATTTCTCCTTTTGTATAAATTCATCTATGATCCAATCCAGGGATTGACCTACAAATGGGTGCTTTTTCCCAAAAACAATTCCCAGTAAGGCATGTGCTGCTAAATCAAACTTTTTGAAAGCGCCTCCAGGATAAAAGCTGGCATCTAAATATTCATTTTTGTCATCCCTATATTGTTCTTCTATACAAGTCAGAATAGCATGAGATTTATCCGTCCATTCTTTGACTTCATAATTGGTTCCGAGTAGCGACAATCCCCAGGCTCTCAAGAGTTGATCGTACAAAATATAGCCTTCATAAGTATATTCATCTGCCCAATTCCCTCCTTTTGGGATATACATCAGGTGCTTACCATTATATTCGATTCCTTCTAATAAGTCTATGGTTTTCTCCGCGCTAGCCTTAAAGGCTTCCTTTTCTACGAGGCCCTCCCTGATCAAGAGCCCTACCCCTATTAAATACCAGCTACAGGAATCAATTTTGGGGCTTAAGGTACCAAAGCTTACTTTCTCAACAGTCCCATTGACAATGGTAAAGTTGGACGCAATTTGTCCCTGCTTGCCTTGTAGTTCTTTCAACCTGGAAACCGTCTGAATAAAGCCTTCAATGATTATTTTATCCTTGAGGAGAACCCCAGCAATTCCGGCCATTACGGCATCCCGGGTAAAAATAGCCCCATAATTATCCAGATTTGTCAGGGAGGCTTTGATGCCAAAGGGGCTACTGGCGTCTTGAAGCAATTTGCGTGATTTTTCTAACCAACTCATGTTATTAGAGGTCTTTTCGATTTCTGGATTTCCAAATTATGCCGAAACGGATTCAGGTTTTTTTTCTTTAATAAATAAGGCAAAAACACCTCCAAGTATCAAAAATATGCCCGCAAGTCTGATGACATTGATTGGGTTACTTCCCAACCAATCATATACAAAATACTGCATGGTGAATATTTGAATAATCATCGGAATCACGATAAACATATTGAATATCCCCATATAGACCCCTGTTTTGTCTTTGGGAATAGAACCTGCAAGGAGTTGATAAGGCATCGCCAGCATGGAAGCCCAGGCAATACCTAACCCAAAAGAAAATAGGTATAGGGTTGAAATAGCGACACTTCCATCTCCAAAGGGGTTGGGGATGCTAAACATAATATCGGTGATGTTGAGATAAGGGATTGCAAGTAGTCCAATCCCACCCAATAAGAGGCTTACAAAATGGACCCCTTTGGCTCCTATTTTTCGGGCTAAAGGTACCAATGCAAAGGCGAGCATAAAACAAACGATATTATAGGTGCCATTTGCCTGTCCTGTAAGTACCTGTGCTTGTTTAAAGCCATCCGTATTTTGGTCCAGGGTACCAAATAAAGAGAGGGATAAGGTTGAGGTAAGGTATTGCCAATAACAAAACATCGCATACCAGGTGAAAAACTTAACGGGGATGAGCTGTTTCATTGTCAAAGGCATCACTTTCATGGCTTCAATAATGTCCTTAAACATTCTGGGGATGATATGCCCCTGGGCCTTTTCTGCCTGTATTTTTTTTAATTCTTCCTCTGTTGGGGGGTATTCTTTGGTCGTAAAAACGGAGTATAATACACTTGCAATAGATGCAAAAGCTCCAATGAAAAAGGCCCAATAGGTAGCTACAGGAATCCCATTCTCCATGGTATCGGAAAGGGCAAAAAAGCCAAGCGAGATCAGTATGGCAGGGGTGAAATTAGCGAGGGTACTTCCCAGGCCCGTAAAAAAACTTTGGGTTAAAAAACCAAGGGAAAGTTGATCCCTGTTGAGTTTATCAGATACAAATGCCCGATAGGGTTCGAGGGCAATATTATTGCCAGCATCGAGTATCCACAATAAACTTGCAGCCATCCAGATGGTACTGGAGAAGGGCATAAAGATCAATGCAACACTTGCCAACAAAGCTCCTATCAGGAAAAAAGGCTTACGCCTTCCAAACCTGGGCGACCAGGTGCCATCACTGATGGCGCCAATAATGGGTTGGATGATCAGTCCGGTAATGGGACCCGCCAGCCAGAGAATCGGGATTTCATGTTCACTCGCACCTAAGTACTTATAAATAGCACTCATGTTACTTTGCTGTAAACCAAAACTGAATTGAATTCCAAAGAAGCCAAAATTCATGTTCCAGATTTGCCAAAAACTGAGTTTTGGTTTTTTCATGATTACCCGGGTTTAATTGTAATTAGCAGTTAAAAATTAGAATTGGAAAGGACCTTTTGAAAAAAAAGGGAGACTCCCAGCATCTCCCCTTATTAACCATATAAGTAACTTTTACAATGTATCGGTATTAAAAATTATACCTTACAGATGCTGAGATAGATCTTCCAGTGATAGACCTGGCCCGCAGATAGTTTAGCTGTCCTTCTGTAATTGACCCCTCTTCTGACTCGGTAATTCCAATTGAGTCAAGGAGGTTATTCGCGTTTAGCGAGAGTGACAATCCTTTCGTTAGGTTGACATTTACAAAGGCATTCACGATGAGATAGCCTGGCATGACCAGTTCATTGTTATCTTGTGCGAAAGCATCAGTTTGACCAATAAGACTCAAGCCAACTGCATGATTGCCAAAAGTATAGGTAGGAATGATATTGTACATCAAAGCAGGCTGTCTTCTTGGGGCATTACCCATATTATCTCCTGATGTGATTTCTGCTTTGGTATAAGTCAAAGCCCCTCTCAGGTCAAAGTCTCCGAAGTCGAAAGCACCTTCTACTTCCAGCCCGAAAGCGGTATAGTCATTTTCTATCACCTCTTGGGTAGTTGCCTCAAAACCACCTTCCTCGGTAGTTCCAGCATAAAAGGCCGTTACAAAAAGACCACCAAAAGAAAACTTTTGCTTATACCCTATCTCTGCCTGGTCAATCAAATCTTTGGGATTGCCTAAGGACAGGTAAGAACCTGATGGAAAGATGGCTCTATCAGCTTTTGCCGAACCACCATGGCTGTATCTTGCAAATATTGCCTGCTTATCACTCAATTTGTAATTAGCTCCTACAGAGTAAGATGCATATGCATAATCATAATTTACGGGATTCTTTTGAGCGAAATCTACGGTTGCAACATTTTCTTCGATAGGTGAAATGACTCCATCATTATTTACATCAAGGGGACCTTGAGCTGTACCTGCACCTACGCCTCTTACGCTTCCCATATCATAGCGGAAGCTGGCATCAATATTTAGGTTTTCAGTAGGAGTCAAAGAAATAGAAGCATAAGGGGCGTTGATATCATATTTTGAATTGTAAGATACCTGGCAGCAGTTACCCCAAACAGGCACACCATAAGCAAATTGCCCACCTGTACTCAGTTGCATCGAATCCGCTGTCATGATGTTAATCAATCCCGCATTATCTCCCTGAACTTCCATCAGGTAGGAATTCCAAAGCCACGCCATGTTGATATTTTGGTGTCCTTTAAAATATCCTAAGGTTACCGTTGCATTCTCAAAAGATTTAGAAAGTTTGGTATCGCTTACCAGGTTGTCAAAATTTTTCAATTCTGTATCAAACATATGGATGACCTGAGCAAGCTCGCCCGTAAAAGGAGTCCCATCATGTGCATAGGTCAATTCAGCATCTGTCAAATCTCTGCCTGTTGCGTCAGCAACCATATTCAACATATCTTGTGTTTTGCCAACAGAAGCTGGAAATGGAGCAATAAATCTTCCAGAGTTAGAGGACAATCTGGACCTACTCTCAATTTTCCAGTTATTTCCCAAATCAAACATAAATTCTGCGCCTATAGCATTGGAGAGAGGGCGCATGCCATCTGTAACATCAGCTCTTCTGCGTTCCCCATCAGCTCCCAATCCAAAATTGGATTGTAAGAAAACGCTATGCGGTGTGCCTTGCGTGATGTTAAAGCCATCAATAGATTCCCAGGTGGGATCCGCATTTGTACCCGTGACCTGTACGGGCATAGGCATATAGGCAGCCGTGCGGTCATTCAAATGCTTGAAATACACACGTGCATATCCATTATCAAAGGTTTTGGTCAAATTGGCTTTGATTTGACCTCCATTATTGGCGGTATAACCTGCACTTCTGGGGCCTTCGCCAGAGCGGAAAAAGCCACCCACATGGAAGCTAATTCCATTTCCGATGGGTGAACCATATTCAAAATCCGTTCTAAATGAATTGTAGTCCAGTCCAAAAGTAGAACCAATACTTCCCCCTGCTACAGCACCTGTTTTGCTAATAAAGTTGATGATACCGGCAGGTGAATTGGAAGCTTGCGTTGAGGCAGAACCACCTCTGATAGCCTCAATTCGGGCAATATTTCCATCCGCACGGAGGAAAATATCAGAAGTAGCAAAGGCGATATCGCCAAATAGAAAGATGGGAAGGCCGTCTTCCTGCAACTGTAGATACTTGGAGCCACCAGCAGAAATCGGTACACCCCTTACCGTAATATTGGTGTTGCCATCACCGCCGGATGATTCCGATCGGATACCTGGAATCGTTCGAAAAATCTCTGCTGTAGTACGAGGTGAAGATTGCAGAATGCCGACAGGTTTAAGGGTGGTAATAGATACACTGGATTCAAGTTTTGACTTTGAATTAACCACACCTGTAACAACAACCTCGTCAAGCCCCAGGGCATCTGAGGCAAGACGGATGTCCACCTGGCCAGCCTTTTCCACGACCACTTCTGTGCGGGAGTACCCAATATAGGATACAATCAAAGTGAAGGGTGTGGGACGATTTACTTCCAGTTCATATTTGCCTTCTGCATCTGTCCCTGTTCCTATATTGGTGGATTCTTTTACAAAGACGGTTGCCCCAGTCAACGCTTCTCCGCTTTCGTCGGTAACAGTACCTTGTATAGATACCGTCTGGGCAGAAAGGGAGGAAACAATTGAAAAAGCCAGGCATACAGCGATTGAGCGTATGAAATTTCTCATTGGATCACTTATTAAAGTTTATGATTAAAAATTGAATGCTGTAATTATATAGCTAATTCGATATCAAAAAAAGTGGTCCAATTCCGCAAACGGTTGCGGGATAGTTTGCTGTTGATAACTTGTTGATTTTTCTTAGTTTAGGGGATATGAAACGGGTAACAATCAAGGATTTAGCGAGCCTGCTGAGCCTCTCAACTTCAACAGTATCGAGGGCCTTATCAGACCATCCGGATATCAGCCAGGCTACCAAAAACAGGGTGAACAAAGCAGCTGAAGAGTTTAATTATACCACAAATGTGCATGCCCGATTTTTCAGAAAACAGCATTCGGGCCTCATCGCTTTAATCTTGCCCGAGGTAAATATGTTCTTTACCCCCAATCTGATTAAAGGCATCAATAAGACAATTGATGCTTCAAAATACTCGCTGATTACATTTCTATCCAATGATAGTTATAACAAGGAAAAAGAAATCATTAAGCAATGCTTAAGCTGGGCTGTGGAAGGGGTGCTCATTTCTTTGTCCCGGGAGACCTATGACCTCAGTCATTTGGAATCACTTACCCAGGCCGAGATAAAATGTGTTTTATTGGATAAGGCTTTGGAAAATGATCAGTATCCTGCTGTGACGATTGATAGTATGGATGCAAGCCAAAAAGCTGTTTCCTATTTAATCGAAAAGGGACACCAAAATATTTTGGGCATTTTCGGAAACCCCAATTTTAATATCTCCCAAAAGAGGATTAATGGCTATGAAAAAGCAATGAGGGATCGCAATCTCCCCATTTTGAAAGAGAATATAATATGCGTTGATAGGAGTACAGACCTGGATTTTATTCTCCCTCCCATATTAAATCATAATAAAGAGGTAAGCGCCATTTTCACGATGTCGGATGAGCTGCTTGCCAGGAGTCTGTATCATATACATGCACTTGGGCGGCTTGTTCCCGGAGATATATCCATTATATCTATAAGTGACGGAGACTACCCCTATTTAACACATCCGCAAACCAGTCATATAAAAGATTCTGGTAATAAAATGGGAAGGACTGCCGGCAAACTCCTGCTTCAATATATTTCTGAACCTGCCAAAACTCCTGATTCAGGACTTCTTGTTTCTACCAAATTGGTTGAATTGGGGTCTGTAGCCGATAGGGGTAGACACCATCTATGATCCACACCCTGACTCCCGCCGAAAGCATGATGCTGATGGACCCCAAAGGAGCCAAAAGCAAAGAATTGCTTCGAATTACCTTTCTCGACCTTTGCAGCAAGGGAGTACTTTCACTTGAAAACAAAGCACAAAAGGGAAAAAAAGATCTGATGTATTTCTGCTGTGGGCCGCATTTCAAAGGCTACCCTTTTCAGCTGCATGAAAAGACCCTGGTCAATACCCTGCGCCACAAACCCAGCCTCCGGATCAACTTCAAGCAATTCATGGAATTTGCGGCTCGCAATTTTGAGTTGGATTCCTATTATAAATACGAACGTGTTGCCAGCTCTACCAGCCTTCAGCCCTACTTCAGGCAAAATATTTTTCAACAAAAATGGGGCACCAAATCCCTCCGCTCCAAAGGGAGAAAAAGGGGCGATATCATCGCCAGTCAAATTGGGGAGATAGATAATGCCATCCTCTTTCAGGAGGATGCAAACGCGCTATTTGAAACCCTTTTCCCGCTCGGAAGCCATATCCTTTTACTCACAAATCTTGACAAAAAAGTGCTGGTTCAGGTAGACCCTGCCAGGGTAAAAAAACAAATTGATAAGCAGGCACAGGACAAAAGCCTGGAGCATGGGGGATTTGACCAGATTTTGCTATTCTGGCGCACATTTTATTCCTGGCTGGTAGAGGAAAAAATGAGAAACTCTCAGCATGCCTATGACTTTGTCTTACAACATTTCGGGCCGGAATTTGATAAGCATGCAAATCCTACAACAAGAGAAAAGAAGACAGCAAAGAGAGTCATCTCTTTGGTTTTAGATTTTATATAGGAAAGAGCAATGATCTACACTGAATGAAACACCTTAAATCATAAAAACCAGTGTGATCTGCGTCCCCTCCCCCCCTCACCTCCCAAATCGCAGCAAAAGCAGCGGCAGCATCACCAAATCCGCCAGCACTGCCAGGAGCAGCGTCAAACTCACCAACTCGCCCGTCAAAATCGTCCCTTTAAAGTCCGATGTCATCAGGATCAAAAATCCTGAAGAAATGATCAGCGAAGTGATGATGATGGCTTTTCCTGTGGACAAAAACGTCCTCCGAATGGCAAAAGGAAGGCTTTTGCCTTTGTCCAGCTCCAACTTCAGTCGGGCGATGAAGTGAATGGTATCGTCCACGGCGATGCCAAAAGCAATGGTGAAAATGACGGCTGTCGCCATATTTAAGGAAATGCCCAGGTAGCCGATGATGCCCAAAATCATCAGGAGCGGGAAGACATTGGGGATCAGTGAAAGCAGCACCATTTTCAGCGAGCGAAAAAGCAGGCCCATCAGCAGGCCTACGAGGCCCAGCGCCATTAGCAAACCGCTGAGCATATTGTAAGTCACCACTTCGTGGCTGCGGTCCACCATCTCGGCTATGCCGGAGACCCGCACTTCCAGCCGGGAAGTGTCGATGTGGCTATCGACATAAGCGCTGAGCGCTTCATTTTTGCGCTTCGCGACCTCACTCCCCCAGTCCGGCACGCTGCCGGTGATGCGCGCCAGCCGCCTGCCATCCGCCAGTATCTTGCGCAGCGAGGCACTGTCAGAAAATGACAGCAACATCCCTTGCAGATATGCCAGAGAAGAGTCATCCGGAGGGATATGATAATATTCGGCCTGGCCGCGATGCAGGGCGCTGTTGGCGCCTTTGAGCATGCTGCTGATCGAATAGGGCCTGTTTAGGCCATATTCATCCATCAAAAAGCTGTCAATGCGGGCAGCCTGGCGGCTCAGATCAAGATCAGACAGGCTTTCGTCAGCATTTTTTACCCTGATACTCAGCGCAAAAGGCCGCACCCCGCCAAAGTGTTTTTCAAAAAAATCTATATGTGAAACCTGCAAGTCGCTGTCTTTGAGGTCTTTGCCAAAATAATTGTGCACACGGGTCAGGCTCGCCCCAATGATAGCCAGCAAGATCAGCAGCAGGCAGAGCATTTCCAAAGGCCTTCTTCTTCTGAGGATAAAGGCTAATAAGCGATGTAGGTGGCGCGGCCAAAACAATTGGCTTTCTTTGGCGATGCTGTTTGTCGGTGGCGGAAAAAGCACAATCAGGGGCGGCAGCACCATATAGGTCAGCAAAAAGGCGATCATGACGCCGAGGCCCGCGAAAAGCCCCAATTGCTGCAAAGGCGCAATGTCGGAGACATACAGACTCAACAGCCCGATGGCTGTGGTCACCGATGTCAACAAAGTTGCCAGCCCCACTTCCTTTACAGTAGCCTGCAAGGCCGCAGGAGAAGACTTTCCTTCCCGCCTTTCACCCAGATATTTGCTCAGCAGATGCACCACATCCGAGGTCGCCACCACAAACATGATGGAGGGCAGCAGCACGGTCATCACATTGACTGGTACCCGAAAAGCGGTCATCAGACCCATCGCCCAGATGCCAGCCAGCGCTACCACGGCCAGAGGGACCAGCACGCCCCAAAGCGAGCGAAAAGTTAAATACAAAAACAGGATCACCAGAAGTGATGCCATCACACTGAAAAGGATCAGTTCAAACTGGATTTTTTGGATGCTCGCAGTATGCGACGGCAGGTACCCACTGAGGTGGGTTTCGTCAAAAGCGGCTTTCGTCAGCGCTTCTTCCAACTGCATCAACAGGCTGTCGCCTCTTTCACTTTGAGCCAGATGGGGCTCAATGCGCAGGTACATACAGGTGGCTTTGCCGCCTTCGCTGTAGTAGTTGTGCCGAAAGGGCGGCAGGGAAAAAAGAAGAGCAGAATCCTCCGCATAGCGTTCCGGCTGGTCAAAGTGTACCAAAGGAACTTCCTTCCGATACCCCAATCCATAGACTTTCAGCCATTTCAGATTTGTCAGGGAACTCACCTCATAGACCGCCGGGAGAGCTGCCATATCTTTTCCAAAAGCATCCAACTTGCGTAAAAAAGCCTCCTGAAAAAGTCCTTTTTCATTGTAAATCCCCACAGCGAGGTATTCTTCATCGCTCGAAAAACTATCCTGAAATGCCTGATAATGCGCCAGTTGCGGATCATTTTTGGGGAAAATGCTTTCCATCCTGTAGTCGAAATGTGTCCGACTCAGCAAAAAATAGCCCAGCAGTCCGCTGATGAGGATGACAATAAGGAGGAGAATGCGGCTGTTTTGGGGGGTGAAATTCATGGGAAAGAGGGGACGCTAAATGAGCAAAAGCCAAATCTACATAATATCCTTTTCAAGCTCTTAAATCATAAAAATCTACGTGATCTGCATCCATCTTCTTAACTTTGCCACATGTCACACAGCAATTGGGGCAATTACCCCATCACAGACGCGACCGAGCATCGCTTCCAACCGGGGATGAATCCCTCCGAACTCAATGGCTACTGGATACCCAGAGGCATGGGCCGCTGCTATGGCGACTCTTCTCTGGGAGATAGCATGCTTTCTATTTTGCCCCTCAATCGCTTTTTGGCTTTTGATGAGACTACAGGCCTGCTGAAGGCAGAGGCAGGCGTGACCTATGCCGATCTGCTGGAGACTTTCGTGCCGAAAGGCTGGTTTCCGCCGGTCACGCCCGGCACCAAGTTTGTCAGCCTCGGAGGCGCTATCGCCTCGGATGTGCATGGCAAAAACCACCACAAGGAAGGTTCCCTTTCCAGCCATGTGCGCAGCTTTGAGCTGCTGCTGGCCGATGGCCGTATCCTGCATTGCTCCCCTACAGAAAATGCACAGCTTTTTGAAGCCACCCTGGGTGGCATGGGCCTGACAGGCATGGTGCTCAATGTCACCCTTCAGATGAAGCCGATTGAGACTTCGCTGATCGCGCTGCATTCCATCAAAGCGAGAAACCTCGATGAGCTCATGGACCTTTTTGAGCAGTACAACCATGTCACCTATAGCGTCGCATGGATTGACTGCCTTTCCAAAGGAAATAAAATGGGGCGCAGCCACCTGACGGTCGGAGAGCATGCCAGCCTGGAGCAGATAGCAGGAACGAAACATGCCCAAAACCCTTTGAAGCTTCCGCCCAAAAAGGCGATTCCCATCCCCATATATTTCCCCAACTTTGCCCTCAACAACCTGACAATCAAGACCTTTAATTTTCTCTATTACAACCGCCAGTTTAAGAAAGAGAAAAAAAGCTTTGTCCCTTATGAAGGCTTTTTCTATCCGCTGGATATGTTGCTGGACTGGAACCGCATCTACGGCAAGCGGGGCTTCACGCAGTACCAATTTGTCATCCCGCCCGAAAACGGGCGTGAAGGCATGCGCGAGATCATGACCCGCATCGCCCAAAAAGGCCTCGGCTCTTTCCTCGCCGTACTCAAGACTTTTGGGCCCCAGGACAGCATGATGGGCTTTCCCACAAAAGGCTACACCCTGGCCCTCGACTTCCCCATCACCAAAAAGCTGTTTCCTTTTTTGGATGAATTGGACGAACTTGTAGCCAGCTATGGCGGGCGCATCTACCTGACCAAGGATGTGCGCATGAAGCCCGAGATGCTTGAGCAGACTTATCCTCGCCTGGGCGAGTTCAAGGCGCTCTTGAAGGAGCTTGATCCGCAGCAGCGGATCCGGTCGATGCAGTCGGAGCGACTGCGGATTCATGAATAAGAATAGACGCAGATTCTCGCAGATGATTATGAGTTAATATGTTGCTTCTTTACATAATTTGGTCATAACAATCAGCGTAAATCAGCGTCAAAAACCAATCAAATGACAGCGTCAGAAAAAGACCAAATCCGCCAAAAACTCATCGATACCATCGATAAGACCCAAAAAGAAATCATAGAGCTCCAGGAGCTCACCCAACCCATAGCCCCCGATAGTGCCATTGGCCGCATCAGCCGCATGGACGCCATCAACAACAAAAGCGTCAATGAGGCAGGTCTCCGAAAAAGCAAAACCAAGCTTGAAAAGCTTCAAAAAAGCCTGAGCCGTATTGACGAAGAAGACTTTGGCAGATGCAGCCGTTGCGGACAGGAAATCCAGGTCGGACGCATGCTATTTATGCCGGAAAGTAGCTGGTGTATTGCTTGCGCCCGCAAGGGGTGATTTTTTTTGAAGGCAGGAATCGCTACTTTTTGGTATCTTACGTATACCAGCCGCTGAGAAAAATCACATCTATGAAAACTCAATTTTTCTGCTTTTTTTTCTGCCTTTCCATCCTCACTCCTGCCTTTGCGCAAAAAGTTGACAACCAACTGATAAAGAGCCGGATTGAGCAATATAAAAACGACCCGAGGGGCCCATATCGGGACATCCGCTGGTTTTGCAAGGATGGCTCCACCCAGCCACCCAAAGAACCCTGCACCGAAAAAGGCGGTGTACAACGGGCCCGCTACAAAGATGAAATCATCAAACTGGGCGAAAGCAACCATGTCTACCTCGGGCAAATTCTGGCCACTACGCCCCATGATGATTTTTGGGATGCCACCAACTACAACTCCCGCCTCAAGCAATACCAGCTTGAAAAATACCTGCGAAGCATAGATGATGGCTGGGTTTTGCGCAAAGGCCAATTCTACCGCGGTGCTTACCAGATGGAAGATGAGGAAGCATGGGGCATTGAGTTTTTCAACTGGATTTTGGCGAAAGATGAGGTGGTGAAAAGCCAATACTTCCTGCTGCGGCAGGCCATCAAAGACATCCCCCACAAGGGCGATGACAACAATACCATCGAGCTACGCGCCCTCTCCAAAAACATCGCTGATGTTTTTCCTTCTTTCATGGATTTGCGCGTGAAAATTCACGGCCAGCCAGAAATCTCCGACATCGCCAGGGTGAAGGATTTTAAAGCGAAAAATCAGGAAAAACTGAGTGCCGATCTCCAGAAAAAGCTCGATCAGCTGATCGCCAGCATGGAAGAAGTCTACAAGCCTGTAGATTTGAATAGCCTGAATCAGTTTTTGAAAAACGTGCCCAAAGAAAGCGCCATCGCCAAATCTTTGGCAAGCTATATTGAAGGCTTTCAAAGCAGCAATAGCGGCCCCGCCCGCGTCATGGCCACAGCCGAGAGAATGGCTGAAATCCGTCAGGAAATCCTGAACGTCAAAGGCAAAAAAGCGCGGCTCGCGCTCATGGACCTCTCCAACGCCCTCGAAGATATCTTTTTCGTCGAGATCAACGAATGGCAGCCTAAAACACTGCAAGAGGCCTCCGAAAAGATTTGCTTCACAGCTACGGCTACCGTGGGTACAGGCTTTGTAGAGTCCTGGGAGTGGGATGAAATCAGCAAAAGCCTGGCTATTCCCGAAGGAGAGGACATCTCTCTCAACGAACTCAACGCTTTTCTGGAAAGCGCCCGCAGCCTGATCGAGTGGGGGACAGGCATGGTGAATGGAACCTATAAAGATGTGGTGACGCTTTATGGCGCTTTTGA
This sequence comes from Bacteroidia bacterium, assembly GCA_030430205.1. Lineage (GTDB taxonomy): Bacteria > Bacteroidota > Bacteroidia > J057 > J057 > JAUIGE01. Next base: position 208,283 of record JAUIGE010000002.1, read on the forward strand.
GCCCATGGCCTACGGCTTTTACGATGACCGCATCCGCTCATCGGCTCTTTTGCCCCTGGGCAATGTGGTCGGCGAACTCGGCGATTTTATCGCCCGGGAATCTAACCTTACCCATAGCATGATGGACATCCCCAACTCCAGCTCCCTGCGCGGATTGAATCCGGGTTTTGCGCTGGGAGAGCTGGTGGTCGTAGATAAAAACGAAGAGGAAGTCGAAGTGTCGAACAACAAAATTTACATTTTCAACCATCCTCCTTCCGACCTCAAACCGGTCGCCGGTATCCTGACCGTCACTGAAGGAAACATGGTTTCCCATGTGCAACTGCTCGCGCGTAACCTCGGCATCCCCAATGCCGTGCTCAGCTTGCAAAACATGGAGTCACTGAAGAAATACGCAGGGCAAAAAGTCTTTTTTGCCGTCTCAAATAAAGGCACCGTGCTCATGAAAGCAGAAAAAGACATGAGTGCTGCCGAGAAAGAATTGTTTGCGGTAAAAAAGCGCAGCGAGGAGCGAATCACCGTTCCTGTTGAAAAAATAGATCTCAGGCAGGCTACTATCCTCAATATGCGGGAGGTAGACGCCTCCTTTTCGGGCAAGGTCTGCGGCCCCAAGGCCGCGAACCTCGGCCAGTTGAAGCAGATGTTTCCCGACCAGGTGGTCGAGGGCATCGTGCTGCCATTTGGCATCTTTCGCGCCCATCTCGACCAGGCGATGCCTGGACAAAACGGGAGCTACTGGGACTTCCTGACGGCCACATTTGCCGAGGCAAAGGATATGCAAGCCAGGGGCAGCAGCGAGCAGGAAGTGGAGGTATTCACCATGGATGAGCTGGCCAAACTGCGCGATGCCATCCAAAAAATGGAGCTTCTGCCTTCTTTCCTGGCAGAATTGGAAAAAGGCTTTGTAGACATTTTGGGAGACAAAATGGGCAAAGTGCCCGTCTTTTTGCGCAGCGATACCAATATGGAAGACCTGAAGGAGTTTACAGGCGCAGGCCTGAATCTCACGCTATTCAATATAGTAGACAAAACCAAAATCATCCAGGGCATCAAGGACGTTTGGGCTTCGCCCTATACAGAGCGCAGCTTCAAATGGCGGCAGCGCTACCTGCTCAATCCTGAAAATGTTTTTCCTTCTATCCTGATCATCCCCAGCGTGGATGTAGAGTACTCAGGGGTGATGATCACCAAGGGAATCCCCACGGCCGATGGCCGTGATGTCACGATCGCTTTCAGCCGGGGCGCCGGAGGCGCCGTGGACGGACAGGCAGCAGAGTCTTATCTGCTGCACCATAGCGGCGAAGACCGCCTGCTCTCGCCCGCCCGCGAGCCGGGTTTCAGGCGACTGCCTGCGACAGGCGGTACGCAGACCCGCTATACCACTTTTGACAAAGCCATCCTCAATCCCAAAAATCTCTACGACATTCGCCTGCTGGCTTACAATATGCACCAGGAGGTGCCCAAAGCTACCGGCGCAGAGAATCAGGGACCCTATGATGTGGAGTTGGGTTTTGAGGAAGACAAAGTCTGGCTCTTTCAGATTCGGCCTTTTGTCGAAAACAAAAATGCAATGAGCTCTGCCTACCTGGAAAGCATTTCCCCCAGAGTGGATGGACAGAAACGGATTTCGCTTAAGCAGGAGATTCGATAAATGAAAGCAAGAATAAGGAGGCTACTCTTGATTTTTTTTCAGAAAGTTGTTACTTTTTTGTGAGCTAAGCGTCTCTTATTCAATTTTTTAACCAACGGATTATGTCTATAAAATTTCGTCTTTTGGCTTTGGTGTTTTTGATCAGTCCCCTGGTAGAAATATCAGCCTATCCTATAGATGGCTACCTGCTGACCGGCATACGCCGGCTGTTGCGGCTGGAGCGCATCACCAAAGGCGAAATCAAAGATACACCGCCCATCAAGGGTGCGATGAAGTCCATTCATGACATCAAGCTGCACCTCTACCAGACTAATCGGGGAGATAGCCTGTTTCTGGCAACCATAGGTGACACCCTGATGACGGCAAATTTGCCAGCGGTTGACCCTGAATTTCAAAAATCGCTGAATGCGCTTTTCCCCAACCTGCACGAAAGCTATTCGATCAGCCTGATGGACATCACGCCCGGACGTCCGATACGCTATGCCTCGCGGCAGGAAGACAGGGGCTTTCAGCCCGGCAGTGTCGGCAAGCTGGCCGTGATCAGCGGCCTGTTTTGCGAGCTGGAAAATATTTTTCCAGATTCATTTGCCTTGCGGCAGGACCTGATGAGAAAGCGCATGGTCAAGGGAGGCGCATGGGCTGTCTATGACGAGCATACCGTGCCTTTTTACGATCCTGAAACCGGCAACTTTTTCAAAAGACAAGTACAGGAAAAAGATGTTTTTTCCCTCTATGAGTGGGCGGATCACATGCTCTCTGTGAGCAACAATGGCGCAGCCAGCGTGGTCTGGCGGGAAGCCATTTTGATGCGGGTTTTTGGTAAAAAATATTTGGAGCTGACGGAAGCCGAAGCCAACGAATATTTTAAAACCACCCCCAAATCTCAGCTTTCGGAGATCGCCAATTCTGTGGTCAATGAGCCCCTGCGGGCGCTGGGGATCACTGAAAATGAGTGGCGCCTGGGGCTGCTCTTTACACGCGGAGCCTCTAATGTTGTTCCGGGTAAAGGCGGAAGCATAGGCACGCCCAGAGGGCTGATGAAGTGGATGGTAGCGCTGGAAAGCGGCCGCCTGATAGATCCGGCCTCCAGCCTGGAAATCAAGCGCCTGATGTATATGACGGACCGCAGGATTCGCTATGCTGCGAATGCCAGCCTCAAAGATGCCGCCGTCTATTTTAAGTCAGGAAGCTTGTACAAATGCGACCGCAGCACCATGCCCAACTGTGGCAAATACATGGGCAATGTGACAAATTACATGAACTCTGTTGCCATCATCGAGCATGGAGACAGCACCGTATATATGGTGGCTTTGATGACCAATGTATTGAGGAAAAACTCCAATATTGACCACAATGCATTGGCTGGAAAAGTTGATAAACTGGTAACAAACTATTCTCCTAAGTAGACGTATTATAGCCGTTTCTTTTTTTGTACAGCGGTTCTTTTTTCAGATTCTTACAAAGCTTTTGTTTTGAAAGCAGAGTCTGTATGCCTTATAAATCAATCATAATTTTACATTATTTATGAAAAAAGTAGGTTTTTTTGTTTTGTCAATCATTTTCTTGACTTCATGTGTGAGCAAGAAAAAATTTCTGGAAGTGCAGAACGCACATGCTGAATCCAAAGCAGTCTTTCAGGGACAATTGGATAACTGCGAGTCTGAAAAAACAGCTCTTGCAAAAGAGCTGGAAAATTGTGAAAGACAGTTGGCTGTTCGCACTTCAGAATTGGCCAATGAGCAATTAAAAACCCGTTCTCTTGAGCAGCAAATGGAGTATTTCAAAGCTACCAACACCAACCTGCTCGACCGTCTTTCAGACCTTTCTGTCCTCAGCAAAAGTGGCGCAGAGAGCATCAAAAAGTCGCTGGAAGCGCTCAACGAACAAAACAAGTACATCAAAGATTTGACTACCTCTATGCGTACCAAAGACTCTTTGAACCTTGCGTTGGTGCTGAACCTGAAGCGTTCTTTGGGGGATTTGAATGACGAAGACGTGACAGTGGAAGTGAAGAAAGGCGTTGTTTACATCTCCCTATCTGACAAAATGCTGTTCAAATCAGGTAGTGCCGAGATCAACGCACGCGCAGAAGAAGTATTGGGCAAAATCGCCAAGGTGGTGAATGACCACAAGGACCTCGACATCCTCGTCGAAGGCCACACCGACAATGTGCCGATCAGCAATGCTTGTGTAACCGACAACTGGGACCTCAGCGTGAAGCGTTCTACAGCTGTGGTTCGCACCCTGCAGCAAAAGTACAAGGTAGCACCTGAGCGCATGACGGCTGGCGGTCGCTCTGAGTTTGTGCCAAAAGCCACAAATGCAACACCTCAGGGCAAAAGCCAGAACAGACGCACCGAGATCATCATCCTGCCTAAACTGGACCAGTTTTTCCAGTTGTTGGAGCCGCCGGTACCTGCTGCGAATAGTGGGAAAAAGTAGGCAGTAAGCAGTAGGCAGTAGGCAGTAAGCAGTAAGCAGTTAAGACTTATCCCTGCATACTGCCGCCTGTTGACTGCAAAGGGCCGGATCAGTTGATCTGGCCCTTTCCTTTTCTTCCTATGTCATGATTTCCAGCAGGCCCATAACCACCTTTTTTACTTCTTCATCCTCTCCCTTGAGCAGCATCGGATAGCAAGCCCTTTCATCCGGAATTTTCATGTTCAACTGTAGAATGGCGTCCTCCGAAATGCTGTCCAGCAGGGCAGTTTCGATGATGGGTATCAGGACTTTTTTGAGTCCCGGATCGAGCAGGTTATCGAGGTATTCGAGGGCGTTGATGCGCAGGTCTTCCTGCTGGCTTTGGATGCTTTCAAAAGCAAAGAGAATGTCTTCGGGAGAATATTTCAGTCCCAGAAGGCGGAAAATCCGCTCCAGGTTGGCGTCGAGGCGCAACTCAAGCAGGCTAATGAGGTTCTGGCGTTGGGTTTGAATGGCGATCGCTGCTTCATCCGTTAAATCCTGAGGAGAAGGGTGACGCTGTATATATAGGGCGGACAAAGTGTCCTGGTACAAACGGGCTTCCTGCAGCAAAAATTCCGGCAATTTTTTGCCGTAATAATTGAGGTAGGGAAATTTTATTTTCATCTGGTTGAGCGAGCGGAGTGCCGCCAGGCGAATTTGGGCATTTTTGTGCCGAAAGAGCTGGAAGAGCAGATCAGCCGCAGGCTGGGTGTCAAAATGCTCCACAATGGAGGGAATCATCTGCACGGATTTGATCCGTGCTTCGGGAGATTGGGTGTATTTGCTGAGTTCTCCCAGTACCTCTTTGCCATAGTTGACAAGGGCGTTTCGCGCTTTTTCTGCGGTAGATTCTTTTGCCAGGAGGCGGAGGAGTGCGGGGAGAAAATAAGGGTCCAGCGTCATGCCCGCGGCGCTTACAGCCTGCCGGGCGACGATCTGATTTTCGTCATTAAAAGAAGCGTTTATCAACGGAAACAGTTCCGGGATGCGGGCCATCCCCAGGGCCTTCAGCAGGCCGATTTTATGAAAATGCCGGTGAGCGGCATCCTCTATGCCTGCAAGCTCCTCATGCGCTGCGCGCAGGCGTTTTTCCAATCCAAAACTCTCCTTGAGCACGGGATTGTCCCGGCTTTCCTCTGCCAGACTGACCAGCGCTGCCCAGCGTATTTTGTAGTTGTCATCGCGGAGATATTTCTCCATGAGGCTGAGGCTATGCTCAGGCGAGCGGGCGATCAGGTAGTCAAAAGCTGCGATTTTGACATATTGGGAAGGGTAGCTGGCAAAAGGAAGGATTTCTTCCGTAAAGGTGGGATTTTTGATAAAATAAAGACAACGGATGCTTTGCTCTTTTACTTCATCCGAAGGATGCTGTAACAAATGGCGAAAACTCTCCGCAAAGCGGCTGTCGGGCTGCGCTTTCAATTTTTTCAGCACCTCCAGGATTTCGGGTATTTCTCCTGTTTCCAATACTTTTTTTAACCCATTTACCACAGATTCATTTCTCAAATCCAGCACCTCTATGTCCGATTCCTGGACTTTTTGCACATTCAGCCGGAAGGACTGCAAATAGGATTTTCTGATTTTCCACACAAAAAACAGCCAGGCTCCTACCAGCACCACGATGATGATGCTGATCAAATGCGTCGACAGTTCCAGGCCATTGACAAAAAAAATCAGGATAAGCCCGCCTATGCCCGTGGCAACGCTGTCTACCACCACATCGATGAAGGTCTTGGTTTGGTTTTTTATTTCGCTGGGAATAGGCAAAGCCAAAAGCTCGACGGCTGCCTTGTTGATGGACTGTTTGAGGCTGGCTTCACTCATTTTGATAAAAATGGCTGCCACAAGCTCCGGGATAAAAAATATCCATACCGCTCCTATCAGGATGCTTCCCGGCAGGAAAAAAAGCGAACCTCCGACGCCCAACTTGCCCACCACACGGCGGGTAAGCAGCAGCTGCACAGCCAGCGAAAAGACGTTGAAGTTGGAAAACCAAAAGCCGAAAAAGGCTGTCAGTTCATCAGGATCGCTGATTTGGGCGGAGGCGACAGCATTGAACTGGTACTCAACCAGTTTGGCTACAATGACACCCAGGCCGATGATGCTGGCCAGGTAGGTAAGGTGGGAAGACCTGCGGACCAGGGTAAAAGGGTGATCACTTTTGGCGATCCGCTTGCGGCGCTGGTATTTGGAAAGGGTGCCAATTACATTTTTTTTCCAGATGTAGCGGGTGATGGGAATGCAGAGCGAAAGCAGCCCTGCGCCTACAAAAAGCAGGTTTTCGGCGCCGATCGACTCGGCAAGCAGGCTTGTGAGGTAGCCGCCAAAAATTCCCCCGGCGATGGCGCCGGCTCCTATAAATCCAAAAAGCCGCTTGGCTTCCCTGGCGTTGAAAACGACATTGGCGAGTATCCAGAACTGCGATGCTGTCAGCACCCCAAAAATGGCCACCCAGATGTAGAAAGCATACAAAATCCAGCCGCCTACCACCTGCAGGCTCAGCAGGATCCCAAAAATCACAAAAAGCACCACAGAGGTGCTCAAGGTGATAAAAATGATGCGGTGGAGAGAGGCTTTTCCTAAAAAACGGGCATAGAGGGTCGAAATGAGTACCGCGAAAACCGCTACCAGGACAAAGGCAAGCGGCAGCGCTTCAACCCCCATTTCTGAAAGAAAAAGCCCATTGACAGTGGGTTTGACAATGAGCAGGGTCGAAATAATAAGGAAAATATTCAATTGCATGAGTGAAGCCCGAAGGACTTCACCCTGCCTTACATCAAAAACTTTTTTTAGAAAAGCGCCAAGAACTGCATTCATATTTTTTCCCCAAATGATCCGGCCAAGTTAAGCAAATCACCTTGGCGAATCTATATCTGGAGAGTTTTCTCTACTTCCCTGACCAGTTTTCTGATAATTTGTTCCCCATCCGGGTCATCCGTCAGGGCGACGAGTATGTATCTTCTTTTGGGGTTTTTGCCCCAAACCAGGACGGAGTCAGCATGAAATGTTTTCCAGCTTCCCGATTTGCGGTAGACATCGGCTTCGGGAGCGATCTGGTCGAGGGTATTGACAAATTTGTGGTGCAGGGCGGGATCATCCATGATCTCAAGCATCTGCGCAGAGCGCTCGTAGGATACGAGCTGGCCCATGGCAAGCAGGTAATAAAAGCGGCATACCTGCGAAGTAGTGGCTGCATGGCTCAGGCCTTTGATCGGGTCTGGATATCTTTCTCCAGAGGCTGCATAGCGCTTTCCTACCCATAGCCCACCACCAAAATCTTCATCATACAACTCATAGCGTGGATTGGTGAGGGTTTCCTCAATCTTGCTATAGCCGAGGCGGTCAATCATGCGGGTGGAGGCCTGGTTATTGGAATAACAAATCATGGCCTGCAAATCCTGACGGATTTCTTCTGTCTCTTTGAGCTCGCCTTTCTCCATGGCGTCCATGGCCGCCAGCAAAATGGCGATTTTGGGAAGGCTGGCAGCATACATCATCTCATTGCCATTGATACTCGCGAAGCGCGGGTTGTAGGGATCCTTCAGGTCGACAAGGCCTACGGCCATTTTTTTATTTTTGATAAGCTGGGCCCATTTGGGGTCAGCAGTGAGCCTTTGCATCAGCCTTGCTTCCAGCTTGGCATCAGTCATCGTGCGGAGCGGATGAAGCAAAAATTCCGGTGGACTCAGCGGCAGTTTATCCTGAGCTGTAAGTGAAGAAGTCAGGGAACCAAAAGCTAACAAAAGGGCCAGAAAGAGGGTTTTCCAATAAGATTTTAGCATAATAGACAAGGTAGATAAAAGGTTTTGCTCACCTTGAGCAAAATGAAAATTCCATGGTATACGGCTATGGAAAAAGTTTAGCTATCGCTTTTGAAAATTTATTTTTCGAGCTCTTCTTCCAGCCAGTTTTTGTTGGAAATGTCCTTTTCTGCCCGCAGATTTTTGAGGAGTTTTTGCTGCTTTTGGCGGAGCTCCTTTTTGCTCAAAACAAACTTTTTGTCCTGCAATCGGAGCAGGCGCCGGGTCCAGGTGAGGAATTTCAGGTGGGACTGCCGCAGCCTTGCGGGCAGCTCTTTGTTGCGTTTGAGGAAGGCCTCAAAGGCCTTGATGCTGTAGCGTGCCGCTTCCTGATCTTCCTGCCTGTAAAAGACTTTTAGCAAAAGTATCCTCGCGCTGATCTGGTAATGTACATCGGTGAAGGCAAGGCCTTGCAACTCGGACAAGGCGGCCCGTAAATCGCCTTTTTCATAAAAATAACTCGCCCGGCAAAGGCTGTAGACGTTGGCGCGATGTGCCTCAGTAACATGCCCATGGTAATTTTGTAAAAAATGCTGGGTCCAGTCAAATTCTTTGAGGCGTAGGCTTACGGTGACGATATTTTTGAAGTCGGTATGCGACATATTTCCTGAGCGAAAGAGCAGGCCGTTTTCAAGTTGAAGCTGATACAGGCGAAAAAGTTCTTCGAGAAACTCGCTCTTGCCGGCATTGCTCTGGCGGATGCAGTGGTTTTGGGCGTATTTGAAAAGCGCGCGCGCTTCTTCTTCTGCCAGAAAGGAAGGCACGCCTTCCAACTGAAGCGCCAACTCCTGGTAGGGAATCTCTCCCCTGAGTGTCAGCAATACCTGCAGGTATATGTGGATGACAGGCTCTGTCAGGTAGCTTGTTGCTTTCTCCCTCAACTCTGCGATCAGGCTTTCCAGAAAGGGTTTTTCATACTGCTCTTCGATGATTTGCTGCCGGTTGAGCATCTCGCATGCCTGCTGAAATTTTTCAATCAGGTAGTAGCGATCGAGGGCATACATTTTCTCCTGCAGCCGGGGGTCTGCCTTCCTGATGGCCTGCAGGCCGAAAAACTCATCTTCCTCCTCCGCCAGCCACAGGCTGTACTGCCAGTCGCGGCGCTCTCTCTGCTCGCTTTGGGCGAGCTCCCGGGAGAGGGCTTTCGCCTCTATGCGAAAGCTGCGGGCCAAACGACGCTTTTTCAGCTGCCGCAGCAGCAGTATTTTTTGGTAGCGCGCATCTCTTTGTTGCTCTTCAACCACCATAAATTGCTTGAGCAATCGAAAAAGCTGCGAGAGTACATCCCGCATTCGCTGATCCTGGAAGCTTTCCTGCGGCCAAAGTTGCTCGAAAACATCCTGCTTGCGGAGCGTTTGGGAAGGCTGATATTCGCGCAAATGACGCCAGAGAGCTATCGTTTTCTGATTTTGGTTGTAATAAGGAGATTGGAGAAATTGATCAAAGCGATCTTTTTCGCCTGCTGTCAGGGCCCCCAGGCATATTTGCAATTGAGAATTATTCATTATCCTTATTCACAAAGTGTATTAAATTATATTTTTTAATGACTGATTATCAGATAATTAAAATTTAATGCTTATATATAAGCATTCACAAATATGCCAAATTATGTCATTTTTTCCCTGACAAATACAGTAAACTTGTAAGGTGAAGTAGTAGCAACAACTTGGTTTAGGTACATGCTGGTCCCTTATTGTTCATTCTACAGCCATTAATTTTGAATCTTATGAAAGCCTATTTTGTTCGCCTGTGTTTGATGACGTGTTTGTTTTTGCTGATTAGTCCCCAGCTTTCTTATGCTACCCATGCGTATGGGGCGAGTCTCTATTATACCTGTCAGAATGCCTGTACCTATTCTGTTTATGTGGAAACCATTTATGATTGTTATTCTAGCGCTACCCCTTTGCCTCCTTCTGTTCCTACTGCCACTTCTGTTTATTTTTCGGGACCCGTGGGGAGTTGTAGTCAGCCGACAGCCCTGTCTGGCTGGCTGCTGGACAGTTATGTAGAGGTAACTCCTATCTGTCCTACGGATTCTACGCGGTGTGGCAGCCCCAATGCATTAATTGGGGGAAGCCTTGTCGCAATATTTCATCGGGACTATAATTTTTGTGGCCCTGGTTTCTGCAACAATTATGTGGTGAACTGGAGCACATGCTGTCGAAGTACCGGCATCACTTCGGGTGGTGCAGGTACCAATATGTATCTGGAAACGGAAATTGATTTAACTACCAGTCCCTGTAATAATTCCCCTGTTTTTGCCTATCCTCCTGTAACGCATGTATGTAGCGGGACCGGCTCTGTATTTAGCCAGGCAGCGATAGATGAGGATGGGGATTCGCTTGTATATAGCCTGGTGGCATGCAAAGGTGCTTTGGGCGCACCCATAAACTATACGGCAGGCTATTCGGCTTTGAATCCGATGGGATCGGCCTGGCAGGTGAGTATAGATGCACAAACGGGGGCACTTTCTCTCTTGCCCAGTCCTGGCGGGATGACGATAAGCCCCTTTTGTATCCAGGTAGATGAATATCGGAATGGTGCCCATATCGGCTCGATCAATAGGGAAATGATCGTTATAGTCTTCAATTGCTCGGCCGGCAATATCTTGCCACAGCTGGATTCCCTTGTATTGGTACAAGGTGGCAATCAGACGGGAGCGGCATCTTATGAGATGGCTATAGGTGCCAGTCTGCAGATAGATCTGCTTGTGAGTGATGGCAATGCGGCTCAGAGCCTGGATTTGGTCCTGCCGAAGCATATCGGAAACATTTCCAGAACAGTAAGCGGGAGCAATCCTGCAAGCATTCGCTTTCAATTTACGCCACAAGCCCAGGGCACCTATGCCATCCCCCTGATGATACAGGATGATGCCTGCTCGATAGTGGGTAGTACGGTGGGGCAAATACAAGTGCGGGTCAATGGCCCGACCATTCCTCCTGTGCAAGACAGCATCATCACTGATGCGGTACATGCCAGTATATGGTCAGACGGCAGTCTGTTTTGGGACCCAAGGGGTGGAAATGGGCTGCTCATGCCGAAGGATTCGGCGATCAGCCTAGCCCGGGCCGCAGGCCTGTGGATAGGCGGACGCGATGCGTCCGGGCAGCTGCGTCTCTCTGCCCATGGGCAGGACAAGCTGGATCGCGGCGTCTCCGACTTTTGGGCCGGGCCCCTGACAAATGGCGCTGCGGCGACAGATAGCGCCACAGTAACGAGCTTCAACCAGATATGGCATATCAGCCAGGCAGAGGTGGATGCTTTTCTGCTTGACTTCAACGACAATGGTGTCGTCGATTTTCCGGCAAATTATCCGAATGTATACAGCTGGCCTGCTTTTGGGACCGATGCCGGCGGAAATAATGTAAGCGCAGTTTCTCCCACAGGATCAATCTTTTACCTGGCACCCTTTGTTGATATGAATGGCAATGCTGCGGATTACAATCCCAACCAGGGTGACCATCCCGCAATCAAGGGCGATCAGATGTACTGGTGGATTTATAATGATCAATCCCCCACCCATGATCCGAGAGCCGCTTCCATGGGATTGGAAGTGCATGTCACGGCCTTTGCCTACGATTGTCCGGATTCTTTAGACAAAAACAACAGCCTTTTCTTCGAATATACCCTCATCAACCGCAGCAATACGACCATCCATGATACCTATCTGGGCTTCTGGACAGATGGCGAATTGGGCAATCCCATGGATGATTATAGTGGGGTAGACAGTACACTTAACCTGTATTATTTCTATAATGGTGATTCGGATGATGAGAATCACTTTGACCGAAATCCACCCGCTTTGGGTGTGGGGCTGCTGCAGGGGCCGCTTGCGGACCCCAATGATGGGCTGGACAATGACCAAGACCAAATCATAGACGAGCTTGGCGAGACCTGGCGGATGGATGGCTTTATGAGTTTCAATAAAGGAGCTTCCGGTATCAACGGCCAGCCTACACAGGCGGCACATTATGACCGGTATTTGCGCTCCTTCTGGCAGGACAGCATGCCTTTGATAGATAATTATCGGGGGGGGGTAGGTTCAGGAAATGGCTATACGCCTCTTTCGGGATCCCTCAGGAGCCGGACGATGTTCAATGGGAACGCTTGCATCGGCCAGGATTGGACGGAAAAAAATGCTGGAATTCCTGGCGGTGATCGCCAGGCGCTGGGTAGCATGGGGCCTTTTACGCTGGCGGCGGGTGCTGTACATCATGTGAGCATGCATTATAGCTGGGCCCGGGCGTTTTTTCAGGATGAAATCGGCAGTGTATGTGAAATGCTTAAAAAGCAAAAATACATGCAGCGCTATTTCCAGAATGGCTACCAAAACTGCGGATACTACTATCCGCCGGTACACCCTGGCGATGCCAATTTTGACCAGGTCGCCAACAATATGGACCTCCTGGCCATCGGCATCAACTATGGAAAAACAGGTCCATACCGGATTGGCAACAGCAATCAGTGGATTCCTCAGAATGTCATCAACTGGGGCGACACCCTCGCCAATGGCGCAGATATCAAGCACAGTGACTGTGATGGTCAGGGGGTGATAGACACCTTTGATGTGACGCCTATCCTGCTGAATTATGGCATGACACATACTTTTTCCAAAACTTCTGGTGCTGGCTCACCGCTCTTCATGATACCACCCACGACGACTTTCAGCGGAGGAGATACGGCGCGCATTCCCATCCATTGGGGAGATATGAATGATCCTTTGACTCATGCCTATGGTATAGCCTTTAGCATCACTTATGATAGCAGCAAGGTGGAAAAAGCCTGGGTAGAATTTTCTCCCAGCTGGCTGGCTACGCCAGGATCAGACCTGCTGGGCCTCTACAAGGACTTGCCCCATGCCCAGAAAATAGATGTTGGCATCAGCCGCAATGACCAGGTGAACCGCATGGGCTATGGCCGCATAGCCGACCTCATCATCGTCATGGACGATGACCTGAACAAGCGTGTCCTGCCCATGACATTGGGCATAGAGCAGGCATTTGCCATCAGCAATGCTGAGGAGGAGATTCCGCTAGGGACGCAGGATGCGACCATCAACCTGGAGACAGCCATAGACCATGGCCTTCAAAGCCGTATCAGCCTTTTCCCCAATCCTACGCGTGATCGCCTTTATATTGACGGATTGAAAGCGGCTGAATGCCAAAACATCAGTTTGTACGATGTGAATGGCCGTTCGCAGGAACTAAAAATTGAAAAGCAACAGACTTTAATACATGTTTCTCTCGACCCTCTTTCTCCTGGCTTTTACCTGCTGGAAATACAAACGGCAAGCGGAAAAGCCACATTCAAAGTGGTCAAACAACCTTAAACACAAACACTCATTTATTCATGAAAAATTCACGAATTCTACTATTCAGCTTTTTGGTCGCACTGGCGGGCATGCTCCCCCAGGCAGCGCAGGCTACCCATGTGATAGGCGGGCAGATCACTTACGACTGCCAAACGGCCTGTACCTATACCATTTACCAAACTACCTTCATGGATTGCGGTTCATTTGGAACCCCTGCGCCGGGCGGAATTCCGGCTGCACCCATAATCTCTTTTCAGGGTATAGGGCCTGGTTGTAGCCAACCCTTGGCTGTAAGCCCATGGATCCTGGTTTCCTATACTGAAATCACACCCATTTGCGCCACTATGGCAACGAATTGTACCAATTCATCTTCCATGATCTATGGTCAGATGGAAGCAGTCTATAAGCGCGACTACAATTTCTGTGTCACAGGAGCCTGTAACCAATACGATGTAAGCTGGAGTTCTTGCTGCCGTAATTCGGTGCTGACATCAGGGTCCGCCAATAGTGCCATTTATCTGGATGCACGCATAGATTTGTCTTATTCTCCCTGCAACAATTCTCCCTATTTCACGAGCTCTCCTGTCGCATATATCTGCGCAGGCACAGGTGCTGTGATCAGCCAGGCGGCTTTTGATCCGGATGGAGATTCTTTGATTTATTATTTGGGAAATTGTATGCATTCCAATGGCACACCCGTAGGATACAATCCCGGCTACTCTGCTACTTCTCCCCTGGGACCCGGTTGGAGTGTGAGCCTGGACTATGTCACGGGTACTTTGACTATCCTGCCAGGTACCGGAGGTATCGTGTCCGGCTCTGTCTGTATCTATGTGGATGAATACAAAAACGGCAACTTCGTTGGAACGATCAATCGGGACATGCAGGTGAATGTATTGAGTTGTACAGGCAGTAACAGCCTTCCGGCTGCAGATTCTGCATTTGTGTTGAGTGGCGGCAACACCATTGGAGCCTGGCATTTTTCCATGTGTGAAAACGATACGCTTGAGTTTCAGCTGAATGCAAGTGATGCGAATAGCTCACAAAGCCTGTCCTTTAGCGTTCCTTCGAGTATGCCAGGCTTGCAGCTCAGCAGCAGCAGCGGCAGCAATCCCGCCAGCGCGCTTATTCGTTTTGCCCCTGGTCAAAGCAGACATTACATCATTCCTGTGACCATTACTGATGACAACTGCCCGATCAAGGGATATTATACCCAAAATATTCATGTTAGTGTGGGAGGGGCCTGCCTGTCGGCTGTGATTACCGATGCGGCTTGCGGACAAGCAAGCGGAGCCATAGACCTTACAGTCGGCGGCGGCAGCGCTCCTTTTTCTTTTGCATGGAGCAATGGAGCCACTACTGAGGACCTCACGGGCTTAATACCCGGAGGCTATACCGTAGTCGTCACAGATGCAAATGGTTTCACCTTTAGCAAAAGCTATATCGTCAATGCCAGCAATATTATTGTTACTTCCTCCATTAATCAGCCGACTTGTTCGGGACTGGGAAGTCTGGCAGTGACGCCTGCCGGGGGAACCGCTCCTTATAGCTATAGTTGGAGTACGGGGGCCACGACTAGCAGCATTTCAAACCTGGCTCCGGGAGGCTATAGCGTAACTGTTACAGACGCCAATGGATGTCCACGGCATTTGGCTTTTGTCCTGAGTCCGCCGAGTTCCTGCTACAATGTCGTCAGAGGCACGGTGTATAATGACGCAAATGGCAATTGTATCATGGATGCGGGTGAGTCTCCCATGCCTTATAGGGTGGTTAACTTCTCGCCAGGTGGTGCTACCACCACAGGTCCCAATGGCGAGTATGAGTATCACCTGCAAGCAGGCAATTTTGATATAGAGGTTTATCCTGGTAGATGGCAGCAAGTCCTTTGCCCAACGGGCGGTAAGCATAGCGTGAGTTTTGCCAATGTAGGCAATGTGCAAAACGGGCTGGATTTCGCTATACATACAGACTCTGTACAGGAACTCAGTGTGTCACATTACCACCAAAGGGTAAAAGTGGGGGACACGACCTACCACTATCTGCGTGTATTCAACAATGGCAACAAAACGATGAGCGGCACGCTCAACTGGGAGCATGATACGATCTTCGATATCGTCACTACTACTCCTGCCATGAGTAGCTACAATGCCGCTACGCATACGGCGAGCTGGAACTTCTTCAATCTTGCGCCTTATCAGTCGATTGCTTATCGGGTAGAGACTTCTACTGATTCGACACTCGGTCTGGGGGTATGGTTTACCAATACTGCTGTTGTGCTGCCTCTTATCGGTGATAGCATTCCTTCGAATAATGTGGCGACACGCACCGATACGACCCGCGGTCCTTATGACCCCAACGACAAAATCGTTACGCCAGCAGGTACAGGACCTTTGGGGCTGATCGAGCAAAGCGAAAGGCAAATGACCTATACCATTCGCTTTCAAAATACAGGTACAGATACGGCCATCTATGTGGTTGTGAGAGATACCATCGACAGGCACATGCTGGATGTGATGTCTTTCCAAAGGCTTGATGAAAGCTTCCCTTACAGCCTGAACATCGAAAATGACGAAGTCCTGGTATTTCGTTTCAACAAGATCATGCTGCCGGATTCGGCTACCGACTTCAACGGAAGTCAGGGTTTTGTGACCTTCGGTATGAGCCACAAAGGCACGCTGCCTATCGGCAGCCAGATCCGAAATCGCGCAGCGATTTACTTCGACTTCAACGCGCCCATCATCACCAATGAGGTGCTGAATACGGTCTTTGCCTATCCGGGCCTCGCCCTGGGCAATGATACGACGATCTGCGAAGGCCAGGACATCCTGGCGCGCATCACCTCACCCGGCTTGCCGCCTTATGATTTTGCGTGGAGCGATGGCAGCAGCGATCTGAACAATACTTCGGGCCTCAGCTCGACTACGGTCAATGGCTCCGGCAATTACCAGGTGACGGTGACCGATGCCCTCGGCATCAGCGTCAATACCAGCGTGCTGGTGACGGCCGCGCCGCTTGCAGAGGCTGCATTCAGCCATACGCCCGTAGGGCTGAGGGTTGCTTTTACCAACAACAGCAGCGTAAACAGCAGCTGGCAGTGGGACTTTGGCGATGGCCAAACGGCTTCCGGCAGCCAGGCTGCCGTGCATACCTACGCCAAAGGCGAGCTCTATACGGTCACGCTCATCGTGAGCAATGATTGCGGCAGCGATACGCTGACCCAGCAAATTGACCTGCGCAATGTCGCGCTAGATGATGCGCTTTTTGCGCAATCGGTGAAGCTTGTGCCCCATCCCGTCCAGGACATCAGCTATTTGCAATTTGCAAATCCTCATCATGAGAGTTTCCGCTTGCGGATTCTGGACTTGCAAGGTCGCCTGGTGCAGGAATACCCAGCGACGCAAGGCGAGCGATTTGAGATCTTGCGCAAGGATATGACCGCCGGGATTTATATGTATGAATTGATTGGGGAGCGATCGTATTTTGGGAAGCTGGTTATTCGCTAAAGCAGAAAAAAATGGTACCATATAAGGGCATATACAGAAGAATTTGGAAAAGCTTATATGCCCTTATGCTTCTTAAATGGTTTTATTCTCTTCATATTTTTCCTCCAACCCTCTTAATAAGGAATATCTGCGTTGTCACAATACAACCCAGAACCTTATCTTATGAAAGCACTACTGCCCCTCCTCCTCTTTCTCCCAATCAGCCTTTTCGCTCAATACAAGCTGCAACCCGATTATGCATTTGGTGATTCTGCCAGAGTCTACCTCGAAATCGGCCCCAGCACCAATACCTCTGCTGCAGATGTGAGCAAGGCTATCGGCCTGCAAAGTGATGGGAAACTGGTGGTTGCGGGCTACTCCAATGACATTGGCGGTACCGAAGACTGGATCATCACCCTGGCGCGTTTCCATCAGGATGGAAGCCTGGACACATCCTTTGGTAAGCAGGGAATCGCTAAAAAAGATTTATGGGAGGATGATGAAGCCTGGGACATGGAAATCCTGCCTGATGATAAAATCCTGGTCGCAGGCCGCTCCTGGAAAGGGAATGAACAAAGGATGAATGTGGCCAGATTTACGGCAGAAGGCCAAATTGATTCCAGCTTTCATCACAATGGAGGCCGTGTGCATGAGGTGGGAAGGAGTTCGGATGGGGCCTTTGATCTTGCCGTCCAGCCAGACGGGAAAATACTATTAATGGGCTGGGTTGATAATAGCAACTGGCGAAAAATAGACTGGGGAATCCGACGCCTGATGCCTGATGGGCAGGTAGATTTGACATTTGCAGATCAGGGTACCTGGCTGTTTAATCATTCGGGATATAATGACAAGGCAAATGCGGTAGCCATTCAGCCAGATGGTTATATTTTGGTTGGCGGATATGTAGAAGATACCCTGGCGGTCCTCCGTTTGACCCCAGATGGGCAGATAGACTCCAGTTTTGCTGATAAAGGCATGTTTAAAAAGCATGTGAATTATGGCGTTGCAGATATTCAGCTGGATGATCAGGGTAGAATCCTTTTCGCAACAAAAGAAGAAGGAAAATCATTGATCTTTCGGCTGCTACCCGATGGTCGCCTGGATCATACATTTGGGTCAATGGGTATTTACACGCACTATCAAATAGATCGAGATCTATTCGCAGGATATAGCAAAATCGCCCTGCTAGCTGATGGGCAAATCCTTTGCATCGGTGTAATGAATCATGCCAATGATTATGACGACAAATTGAGCTTTTTCTTGCTGGACGAGCGGGGAAAATTGGTTAGCAGCTTTGGGAATAATGGGGTTGCGTTTTTTTATGTCTGTAAATACAGATTCTCTGCCCCGGATTTTGTTTTCCTCCATGACGGAGCTATGGCTATTACAGGTGGGTGCGAGAATGGGACAGGCAATGCAGACTTTTTTGTCATGAAGCTTACCGATCAGGCTAATGGAGGCGGCGGGGGAGGTGGAGGCGGTTCCAATAACCCACCCCCTCCGGCTGCCAATAAGACTTTTTCTTCTTATCCCAATCCCGCTATTGGAGGGGAGGTTACGATTGAAATTCCTACGGAGTGGGTCGGTGAAAGTGTTCAGGTTATAGACTTCACAGGACGTATCGCCAGGGAAGAAATCGCTTCTTCTGAGCAAACAAGCCTTTCCCTGGCTGATCTTCCGCCAAGAGCATATTATATCAGGATAAAAGATCAGGTGAAGATGGTTGTCATTACGGAGTAAAGGATATTCTTCTTCCTTCGTCAATCTCTTCAATATTCCTATCTTTGCCTCGTCATGCAACAACTCAAAAACTACATCAATGGCGAGCTCATCGCTCCGCAGAGCGGTGAATACCTCAACAACATAGACCCTTCGCGCGGCGAAGTCTACAGTTACGTCCCTGACAGTGACGAGCGAGATGTCGAGGCTGCCTATGAGGCAGCAAAAGCCGCCTTTCCGGCCTGGTCCACCCTGCCGGTGCAGGCACGCGCCGACTATATGTACGCCATCGCCGATGGCATCCAAAAGCGACTCGACGAACTCGCCATGGCCGAGTGTGTGGACAATGGCAAGCCATTATGGCTGGCGCGAAAAGTCGACATCCCCCGCGCACGCGACAATTTCAAATACTTTGGCCAGGCCGTCACCCAGTTTGACAATGAGTCGCACGACATGGGCGAAATGGGCTTTAACTACACCCTGCGCCGACCGATCGGCGTGGCGGGCCTGATTTCTCCCTGGAACCTTCCGCTCTATCTTTTCAGTTGGAAAATAGCACCCGCTTTGGCGGCAGGCAATACTGCCGTGGCGAAGCCATCCGAGATCACGCCCATGACAGGCTATCTGCTGTCAGAGATTTGCATAGAGGTGGGCCTGCCCGCAGGCGTGCTCAATATCGTGCATGGCGATGGCCCCAAAGTGGGCGAATCCATCGTGAAGCATCCCGGCATCAAAATGCTGTCTTTCACCGGCAGTACCCGCGTGGGGCGCAGGATCGCCGAGATAGGCGCGCCTATGTTCAAAAAACTTTCGCTGGAGATGGGCGGCAAAAACGCCAATATCATCTTTGCGGATGCAGAATATGAGGAAGCGTTGAAAGGCGCGGTGCGCGCAGCCTTTACCAACCAGGGGCAGATTTGCCTGTGTGGCTCCCGGATTTTGGTACAAAAAGATATTTATGAGCAGTTTTTGGCGGATTTTGTCGAAAAGGTAAAAGCCCTCAAAGTGGGCGATCCCCTGGATGAAGATACAAAAGTGGGAGCGATCGTCTCCCTGATGCAATTGGAAAAAGACGTGCAGTATGTGGAAATCGCTAAAAGCGAAGGCGGGCAGATATTGACAGGCGGCAAACGCCTGGCGGGACCGACAGAACGTACAGCCGGTGGGTATTTTCTCGCGCCTACGGTCATCGCAGGCCTGGACCAGCATTGCCGGGTAAATCAGGAAGAAATCTTTGGGCCGGTGGCCACCATCATGCCTTTCGAAGATGAGGAAGATGCGATTGAAAAAGCAAATAGTACGCCTTACGGCCTTTCCTGTACGATTTGGACCACCAATCTCAAACGCGCGCACCGCACGGCAGCCCATGTCGAAGCAGGCATCATCTGGGTCAATAGCTGGTTGGTGCGCGACCTCCGCACTCCCTTTGGCGGCGTCAAGCAATCCGGCGTAGGCCGGGAAGGTGGCATGGAAGCTTTGAGGTTTTTTACCGAACCGAAAAATGTTTTCATTAAATTGTGACGCTTTCCAAGAAGAACACTCAAAATTCCTATGAACACACTTTCCCGCATCATCCTATGTCTTATCCTTTTCTCCCTGCTCTCATGTGGCGGAGTGGATAATTCATTTGTCAACAAAGTGAAGATCTTCGAGCCGAAATGGATTGACCTCAGCGAGAGGTTTTCCTATTTGCAAAGAAACCTCGATCTGGCTGAAAAGCGGTATGGCTCAGACCTCTCCCAGGTGGAAGCCTTGTTCACTTCCGTCAGCGCTGAGGAGCGCGTGGAATTGAGCAATTTGCGTAGCCAATATCGGGAGATGGTCAAGGAAAAGGATGAAATCCAGGATGATTATGAAAAGAAAGTAGCAGGCTTCACGGAGCTTGTATATGGCTTTAATGACTGGGAGAATAAGCTGATGAAAGGGAAGTTAAAGGAAGATAAAGCCCGTGCGGATTTCATCATTTATCAGCAGGAATATGAGAGACTGGATCAGGAAGTACGTGACCTTCAGACGAAGTTGTTGAAAAACATGGAAAGACATAACAGCATACTCGAAAGTATGGTGAAGAGATTGGGGATTTTCACCAATTTCGATATTCAGGCTAAGTAGGCAGTGGGCAGTAGGCAGTGAGCAGTGGGCAGTGGGCAGTGGGCAGTGGGCAGTATGTTAGAGTGTTTTATTGAGCAAAATAATAAAGCCTATCAGGCCCAGCACAGCTACCAGTACCCCGAGGGCAACTTTGATCATCGAATAGGGGCGCTCAGCATGCATTTCTCCGCTAAATCCATTTATCAATACCTGACTCAGGTTTTCATCCTGGTCATAGGTGGCCACCCACACCGGCAGGAGGAGGAGCTTTGCATCCAGCAGCTGCTTTTCTGATCGAACGGCCAAATTTTGCAGAGATTTGCCTTTGGATTTCTCTGTAATCTGCGTCCTGATCATTTTTTCCAATTGCTTTTCCGCTACTTTTAGCACACTGTTGAACTCTTGCTGAACGATTTCTGTGTGCATGCCTTCCAGGTATTTGGAGTCGTAGACGACTGCTTTTTCCAGGGGATAGGAACCCATGGCATCCCAGGAGTGGGGATCAATCTGGTGAGAGGCAAATAAGCGGAGGTCATCGAAAAAATGCGCAAAATAACCCTGAACAGGCTGTTTGCTCTTTTTCCCTTTTCCCCCATCTACAAGCTGCACGGCCTTCCAGGAAGAGCGTGTCATGACTTCAAAATTCCAAAAAGGGATATAAATCCCTTTGACATGCGGCTCCCTCGCCGCCTGAATCAGCGAAGCCGGAGCAAATAGGCCACGGGCCCATTTCTGAAAAAGGGCTACCGCCCTTGCTTTGGGATAATTGAACGGCAGGATCTCTGCCGGACGGATGGTATTGATTTTTCCCCGAAAAGGCTCCGCTTCCGGATGCGCACAAAAAGGGCAGGATTCCCAGACCGTGTCTAAAGAAGTTGCCACAAAGGCACCGCAATTCATGCATACGGCACCTTTGAATTTGCCTTCCAGGCCTTGGTCCATTAGCTTCATGTCAAAACCTTCCCCCAATTTCAGCTCGTTGATGCTGTCCTTGTTTTTGGGCAGAGGCTCCACATGTTTGCAATTGCTGCAAACCAGGGCGCTCTTGTCGGCATTGTAGCTGACTTTGGGCTCTCCGCAGCGGTTGCATTTTGTTTTTAAGTAGGAACTAGACATGGGAGGGGAGGTTTTGGGTTTTGAGTTTCGAGTTTTGGGTTTCGGGTTTCGGGTTTCGGGTTTCGAGTTTCGAGTTTCGGGTTTTGGGTTTGATTGTTGGTTAGAATTGGCTTGTCAGGCCGATATGCAGCTTTCCACGGCTGGGCTGAAAGCCCTGATCGCCGACCCGGCCTACACCGTAGATGATCGAAAGCAAGCCTGCGGCTTTTACATCCAGGCGCATGCCCATCCCCAATCCGATGGGATACAGCTGCTTTTCGCCTTCACTCAATATATCGCGCACATAAGCTGCATCGGCAAAGGCGAAGATATGAGAATTGCGGTCCAGCAGCAAACGGTATTCCATGCTGAAAAAAGTATAAAAGTCTGCGAAAAACTGATTCTCGTTGAATCCCCTGATGCTTTGGCCTCCGCCTATCTGCACCTGGTCATTGCGGAAATAGCGCGATTGGCCCAGCCAATAGGTTGTGTTTCCCAGGTGAAGCGTCTGCTTTTTGAAGGTAGGGAAGAAGAGATGAAACTCTGTTTCCAGTTCGGTGGCAGTCTGCCGCGCAGGCAACTGCGCGAATACCTCCGCCTGCAGGCGGATATCAATGGGCGTGATACGCTGGCCGATGCCCGCAAATAGATCCGCAGTCGCTCCCTGCCTCGGATTGAGGCGATAGTCCAGCTTTTCATAAGCCAGACCCAGCCCATAGGAATTGAACCTGCCGTTCAGTACAGGTGGCGGCACTTTCAGCTCGGCATAAGGCCGGGCATCCAGCAAATCCGTGCGGCGGTTTTTGTAGTTGACATAGGCCTGCAAATAGGAAGATATGGGGTAATTGGCGCGGGCCGTCAGCCTGCGGGTGAGGAAAGAGGTATCCTGCACCTGAAAATAAAAGCTGCCTTCCAGGCCAAAAGGCGTGCCCAGCACATAGGGATGCCGATAGCCCGCATCCAGGATGCGGCGGGAAGTGCTTATCTGGTTGTATTTCAATTGGATGACCTCGCCCCAGCCCAGGGTGCTGACAAGCATGATGTCAGCCAGACCTGTCACGCGCAGGCGCTGGTCGCTGCCAGGGTTGGTCGGCGGCTGCAGGCCGATCAGCAGGTCAAATTTGCCTGTGCGTTTGCGCCTTAGCCGGATCTCCAGTTTGCTTTTTCCATAGGCGTCAAAAGTGACCTGAGCCGCTTTTACCTGTTGGTAATAGATGCTATTGTTGAGCAGGCGGGGGATGTCCTCAATCAAAGATTGATTGTAGAGGTCGCCCGGCCGTATGCGGATCATCGCATAGAGAAAATCGGCCTGCTCTTTCGGGTTGCCCGAAAAAAGGATGCTGTCAATCCGGACCAGCTGGCCCGGCTCAAAGCGATAGCTGAGCCTCACAGCCAGAGAATCCCGCCCTATCGGGCGGTAGGCGATCGAGCTTTGCTCGATTTGGGCGAAGGGATATCCTTCATCTTCAAACAGCCGAAGGCTGTTGTGAAGGCCTGCAAGCAAGGCTTGCTGATCGAAAGCAAGCTGCTTTTGAAAGGCCAGGTCAAGGCCTGCCTTGCGCAGGTAGCTGGTGCTCAGTCCCTGGATTTCCAGGCCTTCCCATTGATAATAATTACCCAGATGGACATAGACATGCCATGCCTCCGCTTCTCTTTGGATGCTGTCGAGCGAAGCTTCGCGAAAGCCATGCTGGCGTTTTTTCTCCACCCAGATCTGCAATAGATGGAGCGCCGCAAGGGAATCAGCAGCTTTGAGAAGCTGTTTTTCAAGCTTCTCTGTGTCAGATGGATTTTTTGTGAAATGAAAATGTATGGAACCGGGAGGCCAGCTGGGGATGTGCTGCCCGCTGGAAGAGAGAGAGGAGAGGACACAGATCACGCAGATTATGATGGTTTTCACTGTTCTCAATTCTCTGTAGGCTGGGCAAGCAGCTCTGTAAATCTTTTATTCAAAAAGACATTCCACACCAGCAACAGCAAAGCAAAGCCCAGATACAGCAAAGTATAAGCGGTCTCCATACGCACATAGTCTCCCATCGCAATGAGGACAAGGGGGAAAAAGGGAATCATGCCCGTCACCCACATCAGTGTGATACTTTTCCAGCTATTGGAAAATTTGCTGTGGCGCCTGCGGAAGCTTTGGGCAAATAAAAAGACAAATAGGCCCATAAATAGGGGGAAAAGGATATTCCCCTCTTTTATATGAAGCCAATCACTCAGGGAATAGATGCCCGCAGAAAAAATCGTAATTAAAGCGCCTGCCAGTATAGCTCCCAGGGCAAAATCGCGCTTCCGCATTTTGAGAAAAAGGAGCATAACGACCCATAGGCCCATCAGGAAAAAGGCCATATTATGCCGGGAGCGTGTCTGCTGAAATTCATACTGATGGTTTCGGGCCATCATGATTTTTTCGAGATTTTTTTCAATGACGGTCTTGCTGGCTTTGATATTTCGGACAGGAACATTTCCTGCTTCAAAGGCGCTGAAAGCGGTTTCTGCATCTATGGTGATTTTTTGATCACTGTAGGTATTGAAAGCGCGGATAAAATCGCGGACCTGGCCGACGCGCTCTTGGCGCGTGAGATCGGGGTCCATGTGAAGCTGCTTCAGATCATAGATGCTTTGCATTTTTACACCCTTATGGTCGGGGCTATATGAGTAAAGCTTATACTTGTGCATCTCATAGTTATAGGAGCCATTGCCTCTTTTATAATCTTCAAAGACATATACATAAGGCGGGAAATAAACATCCCCAACATTCAGAGAAGTGATGTCATGCATCAGCTGCTGCTCACTGACTTGCTCAGCCATGCGCATACTGATGGTTGAAGCATACAAAAACGGAATCAAAGCCAATAAAGCGATGCTCACTGCCAGGCTCAGCTGCTGCCGCAGCCCAAAACCCGAAACTCGGAAGCCAAAGCCTTTTTCTACACTAAAAAGAGAAAGATGATAGGCAAAAGGCCCAAAAGCGAGCAAAGAAGGAATCGCCGCCATGAAAAAATGTACATCCGGCTCAGGCAGATCTGCCAGGCTCAGTGGACGCAGGAAGGCATGCAGCATGACAACCAGCAGCAAAGCTCCTCCATAAAAAAGCACTATATGTATCCTGCTTGCCCAGATATCCGGGTGGTTGAGCAGCAGATAGCGGTCGTACTGCCTGAAAGCGGGTGGAGCGGGGATATCAATTTTTTTGAACATTTTCCCGGAAGAGTTTGAGGGTGGAAGTACTGATATCGCGGAAATAATTGACCTTGACGCCTTCGGCGACCAGCGCCTGCAAGACATCGCCGGACCCGATAGCTATGGGCACATGGATGACCTTCACCTGCCCTAAATCCTCTACTTTGAGGCCCTGGATCTGCCTTAAGGCATAAAGGATGTTTGCTTTGGAAGTCTCCGTGCTCAGCTCGAAGAGGTTTTCTTCGCGATTTTGGCCGAACTCGCGCATGCTGCCGTTGTAAAGGGCTTCGCCATTGCGCATGAAAATGATATTGTCGGCGATGCTTTCGACCTCATGCAAATGCTGGGAAGTGATGAGAATCGCCATGGGATGTCTGGCAGAGTTGGCAAGGAAGCGCAGGTCCTGCAAAAACACCTGTTGGGTGTTGATGTCGAGGTTGGCGAGGGGCTCATCTATGATGAGCAGCTGGGGTTTCCACACCAGTGCGCGCGCCAGGGCGAAGCGCAGCTTGAAGCCGCTGGAAATTTCACTCCAGACAGCATCTTCATATTGCGAGAGGCCGAGCCGGTGGATGATGAAATCTACCTGTTCTTCATTTTCGACGCCCTTGATGCCATGGATGGCAGCGCTGAAATGCAAATTTTCCTTGAGCAGGCCCTGCCAGCTTTTAAGCTGCTGGGGGATAAAGGCGATGCCTTGTTTGATGCGGTACCAATCTCCCGGCTGTGCCGGGAAGGCAGGGTAGTGCAGCGTGCCGCCATCGGCTTCCAGGTCTCCTGCTACGATGCGGAGCAGGGTGGTTTTGCCATTTCCATTTTCGCCCACGACGCCTGTCACCTCGCCCAGTTTGAGCTCCAGGTCCAGCGTAGGCAGGCGAAAGGTAAACTTGCTGCTGCGAAAGGTTTTGCTGATGTTTTTTCCTGTAAAAACGGCTTTTCCCCGCTCAAGGGCCGTGTTTTGTCCCTTTTGGTAAAATTCTGTTGGAGAAATGACGCCCGAGCTGGACTGGTTCGGATAGCCCTGATGGCCTTTATTTTCGGATAAATATTTTTCTAAATCCTCTGTCAGCTCCTCGATCCGATCCAACAAAAGCTCCCGTTTTTCCGTATTGCCTGCCTCCTGCTCCAATTGGGCAAAGGCATTGTAATCGGCGCGAAGCATGATCGCTTGCTCTTTCAACTTCGGCGGCAGCCGAAAATCCATAAAAAAGTCAAGCATACGCCTGCTGGCGCGGCTCAGATCTTCCTCCGCCACCGTTTGGCGGAGCTCTGCAAATCGTTCTGTGATATGGCTATGATTCATAGTTGGGGCCGGGCTTGTGTTATTAATGAAAAGTATACATTTTGGTGACTACATTGATACGAAAAAAATGCCAAACAGACTAACAGTAAGATAAGTTTTGTTTCAAAATGACGTTTTAGCTTTGTACCTGCCCGCCATTTTCGCTAGATTAGATGAGGGAAATTTTGACCAACCAAAAATGCATAGTTTATGAATGTTAGAAAAGCAGGATTTTGGATTGTTGCTGCCACATTTTTTGTGGCCATTGCGGGCTCCCTTGCAGGCGTAGCCATGTATAAATCCTTTTTTGAAGAGGAGCCGGCCCACTATGTGACATTCAATGAACCGGAAGTGCGGCCCACTTTTTCCCGTTTCACAGAAACGACAGAAAACGAACCCAACAGCTTCGTCCAGGCAGCCAAAGTATCGCTGCCCGCAGTCGTCTACATAAAATCTCGCTATGCGCTGAAAGGGACTTCCAATCAGTCTGATTTTTTCAGCAATCCTTTCCGTGATTTTTTCGATGAAAACGAAAGCAAATCCCCCCGGGGCATGGCCTCCGGCTCGGGGGTGCTCATCAGCAATGATGGCTATATCGCCACCAATTACCACGTCATCGAAGATGCCGATGAACTGGAAGTCACCTTTTATGACAACAGAACGCTGAAAGCCGAGGTCATCGGCGCTGACCCCAATACCGACCTGGCTTTGATCAAAGTCAAAGGAAACGATTTCCCCAATTTGAAATTTGGCAATTCGGATAGGGTAGAAGTGGGCGAGTGGGTCCTTGCCGTCGGCAATCCCATGGACCTGACCTCCACAGTCACGGCGGGTATTGTCAGCGCCAAAGGCAGAAATATCAACCTCCTGGAGGGAGACCGCGATACCGAGCGTGGCCTCACGATCGAGTCTTTTATCCAGACTGATGCTGCTGTCAACCGCGGAAACAGCGGCGGAGCTCTCGTCAATATCTACGGAGAGTTGATCGGAATCAATACCGCAATCGCTTCGCGCACAGGGTCTTATGCGGGATATTCCTTTGCCATCCCTGCCAGCCTGGTGAAAAAAGTAATGCAGGACCTGCTGGAATACGGATCAGTGAAACGCGGATTCCTGGGGGTTACCATCCAGCCCATCACGCCACAGCTTGTGGAGGAGTTTGATTTGAATGTGCTGAAAGGCGCTTTCATCACCTCCGTCAACCGCAGCAGCGGGGCCTATGATGCCGGGCTGAAAGCCGGAGACATCATCACCAAAGTAAATGGCGTAGCCGTAAGCAGCACTTCTGAGTTGCAGGAGATCGTCAGCCGCTATCGCCCCGGCGATGAAGTGGAGGTGCATGTTTTCAGAGAAAATAACCCACGCAAACTCAAGATTCGCCTGAAAGGCCAATTGGGAGAATCCGAGACCAGCCTTTCCCGCAGGCAAAATATAGAGCTTAAAGGCAGCAAATTCCGCCTGCTCAGCCCCGAAGAAAAATCGAAATTCGAAACCCCCTCGGGGGTCATCGTTGAAGACGCTGGCTATGCCTTGCGCAGGGGAGGGGTAGAAGAAAACTTCGTGATCACAGAACTCAATGGCGAAAGCATTCGCTCCATCGAGCAGCTTGAAAAGCTGATTGAAGATAGCGGAGATTATGTGACCCTGAAGGGGCTATATAGCAAAGGAAAAATGGCATCTTACAGCTTTAGTTGGTAATAAAAAAAACAGCTTTACTAAACTTCTAAAGTTTAGTAAAGCTGTTTTTTAAAAACAAGATAAAATTGTAATTTTTACACAAACATAAATACCCCCCTGGCGTATACGCAAGCGAATACCAAAATTGACACATCTCAATTTTTACAAAAGCGAACGATATGCCAGTAAACATTCCCGAAACCGGACAAGCCAGAGTAGTGATTATAGGCGGAGGATATGGAGGAATTACTTTGGGAAAAGCCTTGAAAAAGTCACCTTTTCAGGTGATTATGCTTGACAAAAACAACTACCATTGTTTTCAGCCTTTATTGTACCAGGTAGCCACAGGCGGTTTGGAGCCCGACTCCATCGCTTTTCCTTTGCGGAAGCTTTTTGAAAAACAAAAAAACTTCTACTTCCGCATGTCAGAAGTGGAGCGCATAGATACAGCCATCAAAAGGGTGTACACCCATTTGGGCCATGTCAATTATGACTACCTCGTCATCGCTTCAGGCGGCAAAACCAATTTCTACGGAAATGAAGAGTTGGAAAGCCAGACGCAGGGCATGAAAAATGTCCCTGAGGCCTTGAATTTGAGGAGCTTGATTTTGCAAAATTTTGAGCAGGCCAATCACGAAAGTGATCCCGAAGTCCGCAATGCCTTGCTCAATTTTGTGGTTGTGGGTGGCGGCCCTACCGGCGTGGAGACAGCGGGCGCTTTGGCAGAATTGAAAAAACATATTTTGCCCAAAGACTATCCCGAAATGGCGACCGAAGACATGCAAATTCACCTGATCGAAGGGGGAAACCGCTTGTTGGCGGGGATGTCTGAGAAGTCTTCGGAGGATTCATTGAAGGCTTTGGAAAAGTTAGGGGTAGATGTCGCTTTCAATACCTTTGTAAAAGGCTATGATGGCTTGAATATCACCACTTCTAAGGAAGCACTGGACATGGCAGCCGAGACCGTCATCTGGTCTGCCGGTATCACCGGTAACATCATCCCGGGCTTAAAGCCCGAAGCAATCGAACGCGGCCGCATCCGTGTAGATGCCTACAACAAAATCATCGGATATGAGGATGTCTACGCCATCGGCGATGTCGCTTTGATGAAAACGGAGGCCGCTTATCCCCAGGGCCATCCGCAGGTAGCTCCCGCTGCCATACAGCAGGCTGAGCAGCTTGCCGCCAATTTGGTACGCATGCAGATACAGGAGCAGGTCCAACCTTTCGAGTACTTTGACAAAGGCTCCATGGCAACCATCGGTCGGAATAAGGCCGTGGTCGACTGGAAAAACATACACTTGAAAGGCTTTATTGCCTGGTTAGGATGGATGTTTGTCCACTTGATGTACCTGATAGGCTTCCGCAACAAATTGGTCGTTTTTGCCAACTGGGTGTGGAGTTATTTGACCTATGATAAAGGCACAAGATTGATCATTCGTCCCTATCATAAGACGAAAAGTGAAAAAGCCACGAAAGGTTAATTCGGCTATTTATCCATCTGCAACTTCACCTCCCTGATCGGTTTTCTCTCACAGTCATGTGCCTGGATGTCTCTGACGATATTTTTGAAACCGCCCTGTGCGTCTATATTGGCAAAGGTAATATCGTCCTTTTCCTGAATGCAGATTTTGTATCTGTCCATGACCGATCCATCGGGATTTAACACACTTTCGTCAAGCACACCGTCGTAGACGATATTGGGAACATCTCTCTTAAATTTACTCCACAACAACAGGCCGATTTTGCTTCTCCAGGTAGGACGCCAGTTTTTGCTCTCAGCATAGATGTTTTCGTGGATGAAAATCGCCTTGGGATAGGGATCGTATTCTTTGTCCCTGATGGGACGCTCCGTCAAATAATAGCTGATGATTGTCACGCCGACCGTGCGGTTGTCTTTGATGGTATTGCCAAATACCTCCACGTCGCTGGTAGCGAGGATCATGATGCCCGTACCCGGCGGAATCTGCGCGACAGTATTGCCCTTGGGCGCAAAGTTTTTGTAGTTGTTGTCGTGAACATGGTTGTCAAAGACG
The DNA here is from genome assembly GCA_030430205.1 of Bacteroidia bacterium. Classification (GTDB taxonomy): domain Bacteria; phylum Bacteroidota; class Bacteroidia; order J057; family J057; genus JAUIGE01. The sequence continues at coordinate 238,073 of JAUIGE010000002.1, forward strand.
CGCACATCGCCGCCTTTTTTCTTGGGTAGATCCGGCAAATCAAACACCAAAATACCCCCGGTATTGCCTACGGCTTCACATTTGTACACCTCCGCCTGGGTCGAATTTTCAATTTCGATGCCCGCTACATTCCGATAGGCGCGCGAATTGCGCACGATGATGTTGTGGGATTGGCCCACATAGATGCCGGCATCCGAAGCGCCGATGGCTTCGCATCTGTCAATGAGCACCTGCTCACAGCTGACCGGATAGAGGCCGTAAGCGCCATTGCTCGCTTTGGGCTTGCCGGTCCACGAGGTCCGCACATCAATGAAGGAAATTCCTTTCACCTCCATCGCCTTGATCGCATCGCCTTTGGCGTCTTCAATCGTAAGACCCTCCACGACGATGTTCTCACTGTTGGTGATCCGCAGGCCCTCCGCGCCTTTGGTCTGCCCCTTAAACGATATGATCGTTTTGTCCATACCGGCACCTTGGATGGTGACGTTTTTCTTCTCGTCCATGGAAAGGGTGCCATCGAAGTGGAAGTTGCCTTCCGGTACCTGGATGATATCGCCATCTTCGGCCATGATTAGCTGGGTTTGCAGCTGCTTTTGCAGGTCCTGGGCCGGGAGGATGAGCGGTAGCAGGAGGGCGAAGAGGAGTAGGTATTGATTTTTCATTGGTTGTGCTATTTGATCGGAAATTTAGAAAGAAATTGGGGAAGCCGTAAGGAGGTTGACGCAGATTTACGCTGATTCTTATGATTTTTTATGTTTGGGAAGATCTGTTTTGTATATGTTTGTTAATACCCGCCTTTTTATTTGAATTTCAGGTCCGAAGTTAATAAGTAAGCCAACCTCTACTTCGGTAGCTTTTAGATAATTTACAAGTTGAGTTTCGTGTTTTGAATGAAGCTTTTCAATAGATTTTAATTCGATGATTACTTTTTCTTCAACTAAAATATCAGCTGCAAAATCACCAATGATTATTTCTTCAAAATAGACCTTAATAGGTATTTGATTATCAGCTATTAAATCTATGTCTCCTAATTTTTTAAGAAGGGCTCTTTCGTACACCTTCTCCAGAAATCCATACCCCAGTTTATTATAGACATAATAGGCCTGCTGGATAATCCGTTTGGTCAAATTCGAATATTGATAATTCTCTAACATAATTTTATCATTTCAAATTTTAGTAGCTAGCAAAACATAATCTTATCATAAAAATCAGCGTAGATCAGCGTCGACTCTTATTCAACCCTATTAGACGCAAGCAGCGTCCCCATCTAAACACTTTCCCGCGGAAAGCAGTTATACCCCATCATGAGCAAAAAAGTCATCGTCATCGGCTCCGGTTTCGCCGGTCTTGCCTCCGCATCACTCCTTGCCCAGGCGGGCTTCGAGGTCACTATACTTGAGAAAAACGACCAGCCTGGTGGCCGCTGTCGCGTCTGGGAAAAGGATGGATTTACCTTTGATATGGGGCCCAGCTGGTACTGGATGCCGGAGGTATTTGAGGACTATTTTGGGCTTTTTGGCAAAAAAGTCAGTGACTTTTATGAGCTGCGGCGGCTCGATCCGGGCTACCGGATATACTTTGGCAAGGAGGACGAGATGGACATCCCGGCGAGCATGGAAGCGCTTGAAGCGCTTTTTGAGGAGATAGAGCCGGGCAGCAGCCAGGGGCTGCGGGAGTTTCTGGCGCAGGCCGCCTACAAATATGAAGTCGGTATGAGCGACTACGTCTTCCGCCCCTCGCACAGCCTGAGCGAGTTTATGGACTTTCGCCTGATCCGCGAGAGCTTTCGCATACAGATGTTCCAATCATTGAGCAAGCATGTGCGGCAGTATTTTTCAAATCCGAAGCTGATCAAATTGCTGGAGTTTCCGGTGCTGTTTTTGGGCGCTACGCCCCAGAAGACACCCGCCCTCTACAGCATGATGAATCATGCGGACCTCGCCCTGGGCACCTGGTATCCCATGGGTGGGATGAACCAGATCGTGCAGGCGATGGTCGCCATCGCGGAGGAGCAGGGCGTAAAAATTCAGTTGAATACAGAAGTCAGGCACATAGAAGTACTGGGCAAAGAAGCCCATCGGGTGCATACCGCCGAAGGCGTCTTTGAAGCAGATATAGTGGTCGCCAACAGCGACTATGAGCATACCGATCAGCGCCTGCTCGATCCGCAGCATCGCCATTATTCGCCCAAATACTGGGACAAACGCGCCATGTCGCCTTCGAGCTTGCTTTTCTTTATCGGCCTAAACAAAAAAGTAGAGGGCATCCTGCACCACAACCTCTTCTTCGATCGCGACTTTGAGCTACACGCCAAAGAGATTTATACTGACCCGAAATGGCCCACAGACCCTTTGTTTTATGTTTCCTGCACCTCTAAAACGGACCCCGCCTGCGCACCAGATGGAGGCGAAAATCTATTTATCCTGATACCGCTCGCCCCCGATCTGGAAGATGGGGAAGCTTATCGCGAGCGCTATTATGAGTTGGTGATGGATCGCCTGGAAGACATGATCGGGCAAAATCTGAGAGATGCGGTGGTGGTAAAAAGAAGTTATGCCATGACAGACTTCAAAAAGGATTACCACGCCTTCAAAGGCAATGCCTATGGTCTCGCCAATACGCTTTTGCAAACCGCTTTTCTCAAACCCAAACTGAAGTCCAAAAAAGTGAAAAACCTGTATTATGCAGGGCAGTTGACGGTTCCGGGGCCGGGAGTGCCGCCTTCGCTGATCTCGGGCCAGGTGGTGGCACGGGAGATTGTAAAAGATTTTTCCTTACCTTTATCTCAACCGGGCATATTTAGAAATACATAAATATGCAAAACCCTATGAGATCATTTTTACTCTTTTCAGGCTTCCTTTGCCTGATGAGTCTTGCTGCCTTTTCCCAGCAGGGCGAAGAAGACAGAAGCCTTTCTCCCTACTTTTTGGTAAAAAGCGATAGTGGGCAGGTAGATCAAATGCCGCTCAAGCACAGCTCTGCCGAGGTGCATATCGCAGGCGTGATCGCCGAAGTGCTGGTCACCCAGGTCTACCAAAATGAGGGGAAGCTGCCACTGGAAGCGACCTATATCTTCCCCGCCTCCACCCGCGCAGCGGTTTTTGCCATGGAGATGCGTGTCGGACAGCGCCGCATCAAGGCGCAAATCAAGGAGCGCGAGGCCGCCCGCCAGCTCTACGAAGCCGCCAAAGAGCAAGGCAAAACCGCCTCTCTGCTCGAACAGGAGCGCCCCAATATCTTCAGCATGAATATCGCCAACATCCTGCCCGGCGACTCCATCGTCGTCAAACTCTCCTATACAGAGTTGCTAAAGCCCGAAAAGGGCGTGTACGAATTTGTCTATCCCACCGTGGTAGGGCCACGATATACGGGCCCACAGGGCGATCCTGCGCCGCAGGCGGTCATCCCTGCAAGCCAGCCTCAGCCCGAAAAGGGCGAAATCCCCTATACACCGGAAGGCGAAGCTCCGGGCTATACCTTCGGCCTGGAGGCCACGATCTCGGGTGGCATGCCGGTTCAGCGCGTTATTTCGCCTTCGCACAATATAGAAGTAGATTTTAGCAGGGGGGATGTCGCCAAAATCAAGCTGGACGAAAGTGAATGGAAAGGCGGAAACCGCGATTTTGTGATGCGCTACCGCCTGAGCGGCGAAGATATACAGCCGGGGCTGCTGACTTATGAGGAAAATGGAGAAAAGTTTTTTCTCCTGATGGTGCAGCCACCGCAGCTGCTGGCGCCTGAAAAAATCCCGCCACGCGAATACATATTCGTGGTGGATGTCTCAGGCTCCATGAATGGATTTCCCCTCAATACCGCCAAACTGTTGATGCATGATTTGCTGAAAAACCTTCGTCCGATGGATCGCTTCAACGTCATTTTATTTGAATACAACAAGCAGGTTTATGCGCCCAACTCCGTCCAGGCTACGCCTGAAAACATCGAAGAAGCCACAGACTTCATGCTTTCTACCCGCGGTGGGGGCGGCACCAACCTCTACAATGGCATACAGGCGGCGCTGGATATGGAGGGCACCAGCGGCTTTTCGCGCAACATCGTTGCGGTGACGGATGGCTACATCAGCGCCGAAGCCTCGGTCTTTGACCTGATACGAAATAGTCTGGGCGAAGCCAATTTCTGGTCTTTTGGCATTGGCAGCAGCGTCAACCGCTTTTTGATAGAGGGCCTGGCCTATGTCGGAAAAGGAGAGCCTTTGATTGTGATGAATTCGCTGGAAGTAAAATCTTCAGCCCAAAAATTCAGAGAATATATAGAAATGCCTGCCCTGACGAATGTCAAAGTGGATTTTGGCTTGTCTGATGTCTATGAGGTAGAACCGGGTTTTATCCCTGATGTGATGGCCGAGCGGCCCATTTTGATTATGGGAAAATACAGAGGAGAACTGGATGGGCAGTGGCAGATCTCAGGCTTGTCGGGCCAGGAAAACTGGCTGGCGGTGGTGCCGATGGGCGAAGGCGTTCGCCCGAAACGCCGCAACCGCGCCCTGCGCTATCTCTGGGCGCGCGAGCGCATCCGGCTGCTGGGAGATTACGAGCAATTTGGCTCGGATAGCGCCCGCGTAGCGGAGATCACGCAGCTGGGACTGGATTACAACCTTTTGACCAAATACACCTCCTTCGTCGCAGTAGATGATCGCATCCGCAATAAGACAGGTCAGGACAGCGCTGTGACACAGCCTTTGCCGCTGCCGGAAGGCGTTTCAAATAAGGCGGTGGGAGGAAATCTTCAGATCCTTCCGCCAAGAACGCCGGCCACACAAATGCAGGGATCGAGAAGCGCCACTTCTGTCTACTATATTGATGGGCAAAAAGTCAGGGGAGCTTTGCAGGAACTGAGCCTGGATGAGGTGTCAATTATGGGCGGGAGTGTTTCCATTCAGCCAGAAAATGCAACAGGGTATTCTATTAATCTTTCAGAAAATCATTCATTTCTCAATAGTCATCAATTCAACTCTCTGATTTTAGGTGGAGCTTCTGGTATACAAAATGGCGAAGGAGCCATTTATGTAAATGGCGTTCCGCTTTTTATGGGTTTAGGAAATTATTATCACCTTCAGCAATTGCCTTATTTTTGGGCAAATAATGCCACTTTATTGGTGGCTGGAAGCTCACAAACGCAAGGCCACGAAGCGATTTATGGAGGATTGAGCCTGGGCATGTGGGATTCATACAAAAATACCTTTGAAGCAGAAGTAAAAGGAGATGCCCTGGCAGATATGAGCATGAGCCTGAAAGGAAAGTACAAACTCAATGAAAAAATAAGTACGCGCCTTTTCGTCAATGGAAATGACTTTCAGCGAACCATAGATCGAAATGATGATGGCTTCAAAGATGCTGATAGTCGCCGCCACATCAAATTGATGAATATGTGGGAGGGGGCTCATTCTGCCCAAAAGCTCAAGTGGAATGGGGCTATTTATTTTCATCAGGAGGAAAGAGATGGCGGGCAATATGAAAATAAAATATCTCCCTCCGCAGAACTATTTACCTGGGATTGGCAATCCAGACATTTTGGGGCTTTTGGGAATGCAGTGTGGGATTTCGGAAAAAATCATTCACTCTCTTTTAAAACCATTTTCCAGAACAATCAAAACAATGGTGGATGGGGGGCAAAACTATATCTGGGTACTCAAAGGCACTTTGAATCTCAATTGAGTTACCAGAAGGAAATGGATTTTACACGCTACCGCTTACAGATTGGCGGGGGGCTAATGTACAGAAATACGGCAACGCAGGAGTCTTTTGAAGCAATTTTGCTCAAAAGAAATGAATCGGTTCCTGCGGGAATCATCTATGCCAAGCTGATGGAAATAAATAATAATTTTTCCCTTACCGGCGAATTGAGATCTGATCACCATAATTTATATGGCTTGCTTTTACATCCCAAGCTAGCTGCCAAATATGAAAATGAAAACATGCTAAAAGGGAGACTTCGCATAACTGCTTCTGTATACCGAGGAACACGAGCTGCAAATCTCCTTAGTGAAAATTTACGCTACATGCCGAGTAACCGGGTATGGCAGGATACTGTCAGTGATTTTGTGCCTGATCAAGGCTGGAAATACAACCTGAGTGGAGGTTATAGCTATGAAAACAACAAACTTTTCTTAGCTCTCTCAGCTAGCTATACTTACAGCCATTATAATTCTATGATGCTTGCAGAGGTCGAAAATAGAGAATTACCGATCCGCTTTTATCCATCCGAAACGGATGTTGTAAGGCATCAGGCCATCGGCTTATTTGAACTTCGATTGTGGAACAAAATCGGCTTAAAAGCACATTATTTCTTTGACGATTTTAAAATGCTTTTTGAATACAGGAATAATTTTACGCCCAAACCCTTTAATGCCCGCCATCGTGGCTATCTCACTTTATATTACCAAAGCAAATACAAGAATGGTCTGCGTCCATGGACTGCTTCTGTTACGACTCTATATGCCGGGAAGCAATTTGTGCCTTACAAGATTCCCCCCTGGCAGCGTTGGAGCCCATACAGCCGTTCCTACCTGACCCTCAGCGCCGAACTGCGCCGCGAGTTCAATAGGTTCTACCTATTTGCAGGCGTAGACAACCTGACGGATTACCGCCAGAATCAACTGGTGATCGCGCCGGAGGCGACGGAGAGCGCGGAATTCGACGCGAGCCTCGTCTGGGGGCCGACTTTGGGAAGGCGGATTTATGGAGGGATCGGGATTTCGCTGACGGAATGACAAAAAAAAACAATATACCTAGCGCTACGGATTCGCCCCGCTCTCATGCCCGCTACTTTTGTTTTCATCAAACAAACACATCATAACTGTAAAAATACGATGAAAACAATTGGAAAAAACCTATGGTTCAGCCTTTTTATCCTTATCCTTTTCAGCAGCTTTCAGCTCAGCGCACAGGGCTTTAAAGACAAGATGAAGGACAAAATGAAAAAAGACAATAGCGCCATCTATGAATGTGGCTATGTCTATGTGCCTGGTGTGAAAGACAAACTCAACCCGATGCGGGGCTTGCAAAAAGCGCTGGGCGGAGCTGTGACCGAGGGAGGCGAAAGTGATCTGGGAAATATCGCTATCAGCGTATTTTACCAGGCGCACCAGCACCCGCAGGAGATCATGCGCTACCCCACGGCTACGCCGGGCTGGGAGACTTGCGGCGATGCCGTTTACCTCAGTATGACCAATAGAGAAGGTGTTGGCCTTTCACAGACAGATGGCAAAGTGATGATGGACGGACAGGAAATCGCTAAGGCGGGCATGGGAACCTACTATCAAGGGTTCAAGCCAGAGGAGCGTAGCGAAAAGCAGATTCAAATTACCAGCAGCAATGGAGATAAAATAGATCTGAATATCCAGCCTGGCGCGCCATTGGAGATTCTCTCAATTGATGGAAAAGCCAAAGGCGAAGAAATCATGATCGATGGCTCCAAAGACATCGTCATTGAGCTGGAAAACGGAGATGCTGATCCCAACTCAGCCCTCCATGTGCAGATGATCTGCAAGCTCGTCGGAACCCCTATCACCTACGATATCATTGTTACTTCTGCGAAAAATACGATCAGGATTCCGAAAGAAGCTTTCAAAAACTTCGAAGGCTCTCCTTCTCCCTTTGAAAAAAACAATACCCTGATTGTCAACCGGGTAACGGAAACCATCATCGAAGAAACTGATGCAGGAGCTATCCGCACGATCAGTGCTTATATGGACTGGACTCCTGTGACCGTAGGTGGAGATCTGGCGAAAGGCAGTACCTTGACTATGGGCTTTGACACCACCAAAAACACCCATATCAGGATTGATATGCGGACGCAGGGCGAATACAATTTTGTCATCCAAAAATCAGTACCTTATACTTCTCCTCCTGTGAAGCAAATCAACAAAGTAGCTGTCGCGAGTTTTGTCGTGCGGGGAAATTTGCAGGGAGAAAAAACGACCACCAGCGTAGGCAACAATATGATCTGGACCCAAAAAATCACCAAATGGTTTCCCGACCTGGAAAAAGGAGACTGGCAGGGACTGGTGGATAGATTGTACCAAACTTTCGAAGAGAAATTGAAATCCGATATGGGTTGGGAGGTGCTTCCTCTTTCGCAAGTCACCTCTGCCGAAGCCTATAAACACACCAAGTCCATACAGGACAAAGTCACCCAAAATTATGTTGAAGTGGGTGCAGGTGGGACCCAGCGAATTCTGACGACGGGCTCGACCGACATTTTCAAAGATCTGAGCATCACCTTCGCAGGAGACTTTGTGAGTGAGCGTTTGATAAAAGAGTTGGGGATAGACGCCGTCATCGCCATCACTTTTGACCTCAATTTCAACTTTGAGTCCGAAGGCCTCGATCCACAAGTCGCCATCGAATTTTTTGCCCCCAACGTCAGCTACAAAACCGCTGCGAAATACTTCTCTGCCAGCGCATCTTCCTCAGCCTTGCCCCTGGCGGAGGCCAACAAATTCGACGGTGGCCCCGCCAATGTCTTGTACCAAATGCTGAAAGGCGATACCTTCATGACAGAATTTCGGCAAGCACTGGAGCAATTGGAAGCCAAAGAGGATGAATATCCTGTGTATCAGGTGCTCTGGCAGAATAAATAGTTGTCACGGGTTTCGGGTTCTGCCTCCGGGATTAGGGAGGGCTTCCAACCCGAAACCCAAAACTCAAAACCCGAAACCCGAAACTCAAAACCCGAAACCCGAAACCCAAAACTCTTTCCCTCATGTCTATCTCCCTCTTTCTCGCCGATGACCACGAAATCTTCCTTGACGGCCTGCGCGGCATTTTACAGTCGATTCCCGACCTGGAGATCGCGGGTCAGGGCCGCGACGGATGGGAAGCCTGGGACTGGCTTCAGGAAAATCATGTTGATCTGTTGCTCACAGATATTCACATGCCCGGCATGGACGGGGTGGAGCTGACCCGCAAGGTCAAGGTCCAAAATCCGGATCAGAAAGTGCTGGTGCTGTCTATGTATGACGATTACAGCGTCATTGAGAGCATTTTTGAGGCGGAAGCCGAGGGGTATGTCCTGAAAAATTCGGGGAGGGATGAATTGCTGAAAGCGATTGAACGTATCCATGCGGGCAGCTCGCATTACAGCAGGGAAGTGATGAAAATCCTCATGGAGGATCGCCCGGCGGAAGCATCGCTTCCAGTGATTGAAAAAGTGCTGAGCCCTCGTGAAGTCGAGGTGCTGGCGCTGATTTGCGAGGAGCTTTCTACCAAAGAGATTGCCGAAAAGCTCTTTTTGAGCCCGAGAACTATTGATACACATCGCAAGCATATCTTGCAGAAGACCGGTGCCCAGACTCTGGTCGGCCTGGTGAAATGGGCTTTTCGATATGGACTGTTGACTGAAGTTTAGCTATATGAAAACAAAAATTCTCCTTTTCCTTCTCCTTCCCCTCCTCGCTTTCTCTCAAACGCCAGAACTCGATAGCATGCGCCGCATTGTCTTTGCCCAACCTGATTCAGAGCAGGTAAAGACCCTGGGCTGGCTCTCAAATGGGCTTCTCCGAATACATGCGGATTCGGCTCTGTATTATGGAAAAATGCAGCATGAATTAGGAGAGCAAATGGGGAGTCGCCGTTGGAGCGTGATTGGTACTTCCCATATGGCAACAGCCTATAAATACCTCGGGGATTATGCCAAAAGCATGGAATGCGAATTTGAGGTGCTGGAATATACGCGGGAAAAGGAGAATAAAGCTGGGCAAGGGCTTAGCCTGGTAAATATAGGCAACCTGTATAAACGATTGGGAGATTATGAGAAATCAGAGCCATTTTATATACAGGCGATAGACCTTCAAAAAGCGGCGGGCAATAAAAATTTTGAAGCCAGTGCATACCTCAACTACAGCACCATGCTGGACGAAACCAAGCGTTATGAAGAGTCCCTGGCTATGGATAAAAAAGCGTTGAAAATCTTTGAGGAATTGGAAAATGAATCCAAAATCAATTTGTGTAAGAGCAATATTGCCTCAACACTGATTGAGTTGAAGCGCTTTGAGGAGGCCCGCCCGCTTTTGCTTCAAACGCTTGAAAAATCCCGCCTGCTTCAGGATAGAATTGATACCTACAATACGCTTTCCAATCTGGGGCTTGTAGAGGAGTATGAGGAGCGCTTTGAAGCTGCGGTGGCCTACTATAAGGAGGCATTGCTACTTGCAGATGAGATTCCCCTCCCCGAACAGCAGGAGTTGATGCGTCGGAATCTGGCCCGGGTATTGGGGAGGGTTGGCAAATATCAGCAGGCATATACCCTCCAGCGGGAAGCCTATCTCATGCGGGACTCCCTCTTTGATGTCGCCAAAGCAGAAGAAATAGCAGCCTTGCAGGCAAAATTTGAAACCGCTGAAAAAGACCTTACGATCAGCAAACTGGAAGAGGAAAAGGCTATAAAAAGCCTGGAAAATGCCCGCCTTTGGAGCGGCTTGGGTATTGCTGCTTTGTTGTTGCTTATACTGGGTTTAAGTTTTCTGCTCTATCGCCAGCGGCAGCGCCGCCGCCTGGAAGCGCAGCTTCAGCTTGCGCAAAAAGAGCAATTTCGCGCCGTCCTCACGGCGGAGGAAAAAGAACGCCGCCGCATCGCCGGCGAGTTGCATGATAGCCTCGGACAGCTGCTATCCACGACCAAGTTACAGCTTAGCAGCTTAGAGAGCAGTGAGCAGTTGGCAGAAGGCAGTAGTCAGGGATTGCTGCAAACCGCTATTGGTTTGCTTGATGATTCTGTCACCGAAGTGAGACAGATATCTCACAAACTGGCTCCGCCTGCGCTTATGCGCGGGGGGCTTGTCAGCGCTTTGCGCGACCTGGCACGCCTTGTCCGCAATACCGACAAAATCGCCTTTAAACTTGAGCTGGACCATTTGATAAGTCAGGAGAAACAGCCCGGCACTCAGCTCCCTAAAGAGATGGAAGTCCACCTTTACCGCATCATCCAGGAACTGGTCAACAACAGCATCAAACATGCTGGATGTAGCGAAATAGGCCTACAACTGCAAAAAAATGCAGCTAAACTCCAAATCAAAGTTTGGGATAATGGGGGAGGTTTTCAGCTCGAAGAAGTCCTCGCCCGAGGCGGTGGGCTAGGCTGGCAAAGCATCCTGGGCAGGGTAAGACTGCTGGATGGAAGCGTGGAGATTCAATCGGATTTGCAAAAAGGAACGGTCGTCAGTTTGACGATTTAGCTCTACAATTCATCTTCGCCCCACTCTACCGTGTCGCCTATATTGATCACGTCTGTCTCCGCCTTTTTGGCTTCGACTTCCTTGATCCGGGAGACCGGATAGCGACTCAATTTATTGCCCAAAGCTTTCCAGCCTTTCACATCAATAAAATCTGCCAGGTTGAGGGTGACCTCTTCCTTTTGCTTGGTCTTGCCCCGGGTCTCTGTAAAGCGGACATAGGTGTCGTCCTGGATGGAAATGACGATCGGCTTGGAGCCGGAAGCTTCGCTGATATAGCTGAAGTTCTCACCCAGGCTTGTCGTTTCTATATTGAAACGCTTGACAAAATAGTCTTTTCTTTCCCCATCATAATGCAGCACTGTCACCACCAGGTCGTCTGTCAGTTTGGCGATATGGGCGATTTTTGCAAAATCATAGCGGTTGGTCAGCTCAAAATCCGTGAGCTCATAGCTTCCGTTTTTAAACAGGACGAGGATGCGGTCCTCGGTGTCAAATTCTCCCAGATAGTCACCCCTTTCCTGCACATTCAATCTGCCGACAGTCTCGTCATACCAGATTTTTCTGCCGCCCAGGGTAGAGCTTCCTACTGATTTTTGCTTGATGCTCTGTATGGGGTATTTGGTCAGGACATTGCCCTGTGAGCTACGGCCTTTGATGGCCTGCTCCCCAAAATCAAAGTCAAAGACTTTTTTCTTGGCGCGACAACCCTGCGATAGCTTGACCGTGATCACCTCCGCTTCCGAGTTTTGATGCGCTTCAAAATAAAGCAGGCGGGCACCTTTGTTGCCATTGGTGATGTCGTATTCCCGGTCGCGGGTGATAGCCGTCACGGCAAAGCGTTTGGCGTAGTTGCGACCGCTCTCCGGGTCCCTGTATACCGCATGGTAGACCTTGCGCTCTTCTCCTTTGCGCCACACATCCACATGGATGATATCCTTGCCCATGAAGGCTTTTTCCTGCACTTTACTGACGATGTATTTGCCATCTTTGCGAAAAACAATGACGTCATCGAGGTCAGAGCAGTCTTTTATAAACTCAACACCCTCACCTTTTTTCAGACCGAAGCCCACAAATCCTTCCTGGGTATTGGCGTATAGTTTTTGGTTGGCGATGACCACCTGCTTCACTTTGATGTCATCAAAGTCCCTGATCTCTGCCTGGCGCTCTTTGCCTGCACCAAATTTCTGGATAAGTCCTTCAAAATAGGCTACGGCATATTCTACCAGATTTGCCAGCTTGTACTCGATATCTGCGATCTCTTCCTCCAGCTTACGCATGGCCTCATCGGCCTTGAAGGAGTCAAACTTGGAGATCCGCTTGATCTTGATCTCAGTCAGGCGGACGATATCTTCCTCGGTAATGGTGCGATAAAACTGCGCCTTATAAGGCTCCAGGCCTTTGTCTATCGTCTCGATGACCGCTTCCCAGGTCTCACACTCTTCTATATCGCGGTAGATGCGGTTTTCGATGAATATTTTTTCGAGGGAGGAAAAAAGCAGCCTTTCCCTTAAAGCAGCCAGCCTCACCTCCAACTCCCGCCTGAGCAGGTGTTTGGTATGCTCGGTCGAAAGGCTGAGCAATTCATCGACTGTCAGGAAGACCGGCTTGTCATCGATGATGACGCAGGCATTGGGAGATATGGAGACCTCGCAGTCAGTGAAAGCGTAGAGCGCATCTATGGTCACATCGGGAGAAATCCCGCTCGGTATATCTATCTGAATCTCAACATCGCGGGCGGTGTTGTCAACGACTTTTTTGATTTTGATTTTGTTCCGATCATTCGCCTTGACGATAGACTCGATCAAATTGGTCGTGGTGCTGCCATAGGGCACATCTTTGATGAGCAGGGTGGTTTTGTCAACCACCTCTATGGTGGCCCGGCAACGGATCTTTCCGCCACGTTTCCCCCTTTGGTAGTTGCTCACGTCAATCTGACCACCGGTGGGGAAGTCGGGGACGAGATTGGTTTTTTTCCCTTCCAGGCTCTTGATGGAGGCCTTGCATAGTTCAATAAAATTGTGCGGCAAAATGCGGGTAGAAAGTCCCACAGCGATGCCTTCAACGCCTTGTGCCAGGATCATGGGAAACTTCATCGGCAGTGCCAGCGGCTCCCGGTTGCGGCCATCATAAGAGGCCTGCCAGTTGGTGATGGCCGGATTGTAGGCTACTTCAAGGGCAAATTTAGAAAGCCTTGCTTCTATATAACGCGCTGCCGCCGCGCTGTCACCTGTGCGCACATCTCCCCAGTTTCCCTGGCAGTCGATCAGCAGATCTTTCTGCCCGAGCTTGACGAGGGCATCTCCGATGGAGGCATCTCCATGGGGGTGATACTGCATCGTCTGGCCGATGATGTTGGCTACCTTGTGGTAGCGGCCATCATGCATCTCACGCATGGCGTGCAGGAGGCGACGCTGTACGGGCTTGAGCCCGTCTTCTATCATAGGGACGGCTCGCTCCAGGATAACATAGGAAGCGTAATCCAGGAAGTAGTCCTTGTACATGCCCGCTACGGGCGCTTCATTTTCTGGGAATGCGGAATCTTGAATGTTTCCGTTGGGAGATATGGATGCCATGGGCTACGAAATCCTTATTTTTAGCAATGAAAGAAAATGTACTAATATTTTTGGTAAATATAGTGCATTTTTGTGAAAATGGAAAATCTCTTAAGCATAGAATAACTCAAGATCATACTGAGATCAAACTTAAGCTAATCTTGCCAAAATGATAGAATTATTCAGCCCTGGTTCCTTATATTCTTTACCTGACGAACATTTTCCTGTTAAAAAGAAGGTTTTTTGATTCTATACGAACCCAATACATCCCGGCAGCAAGATCTCCGGGCAGGGACAGTCTAAGCTGCTGCCGATCTGCTGAAAGCGGGCTTTCAGCCAGCCTGGCAATTTCCCTTCCGCTGAGGTCATAGAGCGAAAACTGATAGCTGCCTGCCGTCGGCACATCGAGAGCTATATAGACGAAGTCATGGGCAGGATTGGGATAGAGGCGAATATAAGGGTCCTGCGACCATTCCGCTTCCAGGCCTACTGTGCCGATGGAATGGCTCCAGATCAGGGCGGTACGCCGGGCGATCTGGCTGGCTTGATTGCCTTGTGCCCAGGCGCTGTAGATATTTCCAGACAGGTCGGTGGCGATTCCGGAAGGCATGGCTTGCAGGGAAGAATCCACCTTTGTGTAGATCACATTCAGGTTGGCATCCAGGAGCATTTCAAATGGTACGGAGCGATTGGGCATCAGATGATCTCCCAAAATCACCAATTGGTTGTTTACAAGAGCAGCCTGACGGGGGAAGAAAAAAGATCCGGAAGTAGGCACAGAGGCCTGGATATCGGCAAGGAATCCCCCGGCTGTATCCCGTTTCTGGATATATGCATGGGTTGTGGTAGAAAAGCACAAATAGCTATTCCCCTGGTCATCCATGACCATGCTGCGGGGAAACCCGGTCATCGTAGTAGCGTCTTTCTCTTCCCACACCAGGCTCCCATTCTGGTCATAACAGGCAGCCACCCAGGTGCTGCCTCCTGAAGAACCAAAGACACAGACATTGCCATTGGGCAATATATGCATCCCGGAAAAGGTCACCAGGTTGCTGCTCTGATAGTCAACCTCCACATTCCATTCGATATTTCCATTCAGATCAAATTGGATGAGGTGTAAATTGTTTTTGTTATCGGCGCCCTTTTCGACAGCAGCCATGACCAATTTATTCTGATCACTGATTTGAATTTTGAAAGGCCCGATATAGGGAAAAGTGGTAGAAGGGCTCAGGTAGGTTTTTGTCCATAACCGGTTTCCGGTAGAATCATAGAGAGACAGCAGCATGTGCTTGTCGGTTTGGTTGTAAGCTGCCATAAATATATTGTTGGCATTGTCTGCCGCCAGTCCTCCGGCAACAAAAGTGACGGAACTATCCAGATAATGCGCGAAGACTTCATTTCCGGCGGCATCGTATTTCACCAGTCCTATAGGGGTATTTCCCCCTGTTATGAGATTTTGATACAGCCCGATCACATTTCCACTGTGATCATGGATCAGGTGAGGGAAAGTAGGGTTGGAGGTTTTATGTCTCTGGGTTTTCTCCCAGAGGAGGTTGCCACTCAGGTCAATCTGGCTAATGGTGAAGGAGGCACTGTCTCCGTCATCTGCATAAGAGGCCAGCCAGAGGGCATTGCGATCTGTGATCAGGGATGTAGGACGGACATCGCTCAAGGCAATTCCCTGGCCTTCAGCCACATAGTTTTCATTCAGGTTGCTTTTCTGTAGGGAAAAAAGTTGCGAACGCAGGCTGTTTTGCGCATAGCCTGTTCCCCAAACAGCAGTCCCGGATATAGCAAATCCGCTGAGATAATCTACTGCTTCCTGCCCATAATTCTTAGCTGCAAGCAAATTTCCGGAAGAGGAGAAAGCGGCAAAGCCCAGGGAATCGAAATCCTGAACGGCCAGAAAAATGTTGTTATTTGCATCCAATTCAGCACCTACGATATAGGTATATCCACCAATCGCATAATCAAAATCACGTTGCTGTTGTCCCGTGCTATCATAGACGATCACCTGAGCGAAGAGGTCAAAATTGTCTTCCTTATACCCAAATGAATAGATTTTTCCATCCGTACCGATATGAAGAACCGAGCCCCCGTTTTCTCCTCCGGTATTGAAATTTTTCTTCCACTTGAGATCTCCATTCCGATCCAGTTTGAGTGTCACGATGTCGAATTCGAAAAATGCGCCTGTTTCTTCTGTTCCGATGGCATAGACATTCCCCCGATTGTCCACCTGTACATCCAGTAAATATTTTTCACTGCCCCCACTCAAAGTGTCAGGATATTGCCATTTGAAATTCCCGGCATCATCATACTGAATCGCCAGGAAAGCGTAATCGTCATCTGCAGATCCCACTACAGATACATTTCCGGCCTGATCTACCGCCAGGCCTCCCAGCCATACCTGAACACCCGGACTGAAGTCCTTATCCCAAACCAGGCTTCCATTTAGGTTCAATTTCGCCACCCATCCATGTTGAAAAGTCTGGCTGTCTTCTTCTATCCCGCTCATGTACACATGATTATTAGTCAACAGAAAATCATTCATCCCTGTCGACAACTCATTGGGACCATTATAGGTGTGATGCCAAAGGAGCTGACCACTGCTGCTGACTTTGGCAAGGTGGGTTTCCGGGTCCTGAGCCGCACTTACTGATTCAGTTCCGGCTACATAGATATTTCCCTGATTGTCCACTTCAACCCAGCTCAGCGAGCTGCTTGCGGTACTCGCCAGCGTAAGTTCCCAGACCCGGTTCCCCGAGTTGTTATACAGAGCTACATACATCCTGACGCCATCTGCCGTCGAGACATTGCCCACCACGACAGCGCCTCCGGACACGGCTTCGACATCTAACAACTCCACCACCTCCGGGCCGGAGGTATTGATGAGCTCTTTTTGCCAATTGAGCACAAGCCCCGTCTGCGCAACAAGTGGGAAAACACATAGGATCAGGAGAGAAGTCAGTAAGGTAGATTTCTTCATGGTTTTAAGATTTTGGCTTTTAAATGATGGTTCTTTCTGTATAGATATGGAAGGAGGAGGGGATGGTTAACAGGATGGGTGGGGGGGTGAGATTATTTGAATGACGCACGCAACAATATTGCCTTCTTCCAACGTTTACTGAAATCCTTAATTGATCCGTCATGAATAATTTATTCCAGTATAGCACCTTGAATTACCGTCCTTCCCAAATCCTGGGAGAACAGGTGGTCTGCTGATTTGACTATTTTGAGGAAATACCTCAAAGGTTTTGAGCAAAAGGCTAAAGCCTTGTCAATTGCGGAAATAGCCCAAATCCATCAGGAAACATGGATTGATCAATTTTTTCTACCCAAAGACTCCAATAGCCTCTCATTCGAAGTCTTCAAACAGGGCTTTTACGATAAGCCCGAACCCATCATTCAACATTTCCAAGCCAGTTTTTTTAAAAATTATGAGTTGGATAAACCTTCAAAGAAGGTAGAGGATGCTTATTTGGTTCAGGAATTTAACAATTCTTTGCAGTCCTTTAGTCCCCAAAAACGGAGTCTGATCAAAGCCCAATTCCCTTTGAAAACAGACTTGATGGAAACCGTTTTTGATTTTGGCTGGCAAAATGGAACCACCAATTTGGTGAAGTCGCAAACCTTTTTAATGCTTATGGCAAAGCGTTAAAAATTATTGATGGCCTCGAATCAGATACCCAGATTATCGAGAAGAAGAAGCTTGGAGAATACGTGGAAAAAGCCATTGAAACGGCTGTGGAGATGGGCAAATAAGATTCTTTCACAGCCCTCTCACCCACGCCACATCCCCTCCATCACCTCCGCCTGCCCCAAGGCAACCAAAGTCTCCAAAATCCGCTCCACCTGATCCAGTCGCTTCTGGGTATTCCGTCCATCAAAAACGTCGGCAATGCCTTTCAACGCCATGGGCGGACCATTTTTTTGGGATAGAAGACTCATTGGAATCTGCCCTATCACAGAGGCTGAAAAATAAAATTCACATTTTTTTCAAAAAAGGTTGCATAAAATCCCTGAACACCCTTTCTTTGCATCACTCTTTCAGGGAGGTCTGAAAGAAGCTAAAATATTCCTCCTTAGCTCAGTTGGTTAGAGCGGTTGACTGTTAATCAATAGGTCCTTGGTTCGAGTCCAAGAGGAGGAGCCACTGATAATGAAGCACTTACAAGCAAAAGCTCGTAGGTGCTTTTTTCGTATTTGCATACAATTTGACATACAAAACGCCCTTTAATTGCCTAAAATCATGGATTTAGTAAAAAAAGATTACCCTAATAATCCTTTTCATAAGGAGCTGCATCAAAAGCTTAGTGAACTTGGTGCTGATTATGATGTCAGCTATAAGTTTGCAGAACTATTGGCAAGGGTCAACCATTTTTTAGCAAAACATGATCTGAGGGCAAAAGTTGCCTATGTGAGAGACATCCCTGATAAAATTGAATCGGATTTAAATGATATCGAACGAGTCCCTATCAAAAAACATCTTTGTGATTCAATCATTCAAATTTTAGAAAGGGAAAGCAACACGTTTGGCCTTACTGGAAAAACAATAATAAAAAAATTGCAGAAGCTTTCCAGGCAGTATACAATACCATCTGCTTTAATCGGAGCTACTCCTAATCTTCAACAATTGTATTTAGAGTTAAGGGCGCAAAAGATTCCTCCCATTCAATCCGAAGACTTTGTTAATAAATTAAGATTCTTCAATGGGGAAATGGGTTGTTTTACTGCCTATCGTTATGCAGATGCCAATGGTTGTCGGGAAGAAGTAGAGAAATTAGCTAAGAGTTTTTTAGGTGATCTTAAACTTCTCTTTTATGAAAAAGTGAAAGAAGGAAATCTTTTGATATTGGATAACCCTAGTCATTGGGATAAAGAAGAAGCTTATCTGAAGATCAATGAGGAAATTGATACGCTGATTGCAGGCAAATTTGATGAACCAGAAGATGAGAAGAAGTCCTATACAACTTTAAGAAAACAAGTCCTTATTCATAATTATCTTCATTTGTTCGAAAAGTTCCCAAATAAACGGGAAGAGGCAACTGCTAGTGCATACTATATTTTCCTACAAAGTCTTTTTGATAGAAATGCTGATAACATTAAAAAGAGTTATGCAGACTATTTTGAATGGACCCAAAAACCCAAATTGATTGAGGAATACAAAAAACCTCGAAAGGCCCAAGCGAGGAAACTCTTTATTCAAGACCTAGAAGAAGTAAAAGCCCTTTTTCAATCAATTGGATATAATGAGTGTGTAGAGCAAATTGAGGCTGATATTGAAGAAAATTTTAAATTTTTCAAAGATTAGGGTACACCCCAACCCCCACCCCAAAGCAAACCACCCCTATCATTGCTGGAAATAAATATTACCAGCGATGAAAAATCATTTCGTATTTACAGAAGTAGAAACCATTGAAAGGATCGTTTCCGAGAAAGTGACAGAAGCCGTAAAAAACGCTTTGCTCTCTTTGCCATCCTTTGAAGAAGGCTTTTCCAAAATATTCTCTTTTGACCAAGCCTGTGATTTCTTAGGGATCAGCAAATCCCATGGCTACAAACTGACAAGCCAAAATAAAATCCCCCACAGCAAGCGAGGCAAGCGCCTGTATTTTGATCGTGAAGTCCTGGAAGCCTGGATGCTGGAAAAGCGTGTCAAGACGCGGGATGAGATCGCGCAAGAGCTGAGTTTGTCCATGCCGAAAAAGAGAAGGGGACAATTATATTAAGTTCCTTCTGTGGACACTTTCTGTCCCCAAGGTAATGGTAGATTCCATTAATATATGGTATCCCTTTTGGGATTCGAGCGATGGTTCGCTTGAGAAGCTGTCTTCTTCATTGAAGGATTGGAGCAAAATTGAAAAGGGGAATGATTTCGTGTCATATCGTGGAAGATTAGATAATCTCCAGGTAAGTATAAGCGGGCGCGGGATTCGAGTTGTGGGAAGTGTTCCTAAATTCCTGTTTGGAAACAACTTATTCGAAATCCAACAAGGTGATGTGAAATTATTTGCCGAAAAATTGAATGATGCTTTGGGAATAGATATGAGAAAAGGGAAACTGACTCGCCTTGATTTTGGGAATAATCTTATTTGCAAATATCCCCCTTCGATGTATCTGGAGCATTTTGCAGATGCCCGGTATTTTACCAAAAAAAAGTATACGAGTGGAATTTCCTACCTAAACAAGAATCGCCATTTTGCTTTGTATGATAAAATAGTTGAGGCAAAAAAAGGGGGGCAATTTATTCCTGCTCCATTCGAGCATAAAAATGTATTAAGATCAGAAGCCAGGTTAATGAATTCTGCATCCATCCTTAAATACATGAAAAAGGAATTGTATTTGGAGAACCTTGCTGACGATACTGTTTGGGAATACATGCCCAAAGTCTACCAATCCTTTTATTTTCATATCAATAGAAAAAAAGAAATGGGATACGATCTGTCACAAATTACCCAACCCAAAGATTATTATGATCTGCTTATGATTCAGGCAATCCAATCTAAAGGAGGGTTGGAAGCTGCGTTGAAAGAAATAGATAACCTGAAAAAGCAGAACTCTTTTTCTGATAAAAGGTGCTATGCTCGGGCAAAAAAGAAGATTCGCACCTTATATGAAATCGGGACAGATTTGAGTGATAAATCTATTTTGGAAGAACTGGATGCCAAAGTAAAAGCAGCTTTCCAAAAAAGTGGATGATCTACTATTCCCCCATAAAATCCACCTCATCTATCTCCTTCATAATCCTATCCGTCTCCGTCAACGCCTTGATAATGCGCATATAATGCTTCACATCATCATAGGATAATTCCCTGCCTTGGCGGTCTTTCAACCACTTCTGAGCGGGTTGAAAGCCTCCGACATAGAATTCCCAAGCGATAAGTGGAACGCCTTCAAAATATACCTCATCATTAATATAAACCCGCTCTTGAGAAATATCAAAGGACTTCTTCCCGATCCTTTCTACCCCCATATTATCTCCACCATCAAACCGAATATGATGTTGGTCGAGTTTGGGAGATTCCATCAGGTGAAGTTGTCGTAGTTCTTCACCAAGTTTTCCTAATTGCCAAAAAGTTTCTTGATCGGCGGGATATGGAATTTTAGGAAAATCTATTTTTAGTTCACTTTTAAATTCTTGACGATATTTAGGACTATGTAAAATCGCATATATATAATCTAATAAATTTAAAGGACTAAAGGAATCGAATTTAGGGCCTTCAACTATTTCCTGGTCAACAATAAGCTTTAGCCCTAAAATATTTTCAATTTTTTTTATGTGGATATTGTTGAAGTTTGGTCGGCACAAAGGCTCCAATTGGTTACTAAGGCTCAATTGGCCATCTTTTTCCTTGTAAACATAAAGCGGAAAACAATATGTTCGTTCTTTTGTCTGAAGAGAAATAGAATTCCCTTCCCCCACCAATCTTGATATAAAAACGTGTTGGTAATCAAATGTACTTTGTTGTCGGCATGATAAAAGATTGTAATTTGGATTATTAAGATGGTGGATAAGAGTTGGTCTGGAATAAGCGATAAAACCTTTGGATTTATTAGGCAATAAGGTAAATCTATTATCAAAGGGACGATACATAATCCGCCCAATTGCATGATTGTTCTTCTTTATATCTTCAATTGCTGTTTTTAATACCCAATCACGAGAATCTGATTTAATCTGGTATTTTTGTCTTAAAGTTTCTTCTGAAAGCTGAGTGAAATCTGATAATACATTCTTCAAAGATTCTTGAGTAAAATGAATCGCAACGTTGTCATTCTGTGAAGAAGAACCTACAGAAGATACAGGGAATAGGTCATGGATTGAAAGCCACGAATTATATAATTCACTTTTCTTTTTAAATGGTATAAAAAAATAATTGGGAGAAATAGGGTTTAGGTAAGTCCAATTTATTTCGCTAATATTTTCTTTTTCTAAAAAATGGTACTTTTCTTCTCTCTTACCAACAAAATCTCTGTGATAGACTTCGGCATGTGTTTTTGAGATTGAAGTCTTTACCATTAATGATATACAAACTCCTTGTTGAATATCGAATACATTCTTATCTGGTGTACCATCTTTAGTAATTTCCCTTTTCTTAGAGCTTCCATGCAAATCAAAAATGTAAATTTTTTCGAATGATTCTAAAAGGTGCTTCCTCATTTGTCGATGAATGATTCCATCAATAAATGAGTTATTTGAAATATAGGCGAAAACTCCCTTGCCTCTCTTCTCAATAAAATTTTCGGCAAAACGAATAAACTTAATATAATCATCGGATAGTGGGTTTATGTTTCGTTCATTTAAATCTTTTTTATAATCCTTCATTAAGTGTTCAATCCAGGCCGATTTATTTGAGCTGCTTATACTATATGGAGGATTTCCAATAACACACATAATCGGCATATCCTTTTTTATCCGATTCGCCTCATCACTCTCTCGGCTTAACCAGGATGAAAAAAGCGTACCCGTATCTGGATGCGCTTCTTCCAGGCTATTGGTCAGGTACACACTCAGTCGTTTTTTAGGCTCAGCTCCCGTCTCTCTCAATGCCAAATCCAGCTTCAAATGTGCCATGGCATAAGATGCCATTAACAATTCAAAACCATGAATCCTTGGAAGCAAATCATCATTTACATACTTATTCCATAGAGCTGGCATGTGGCCCATTTTGCTATGGATTTCCTGTATCACACGCGCTAAAAAAGTGCCTGTGCCTGTGGCCGGGTCGAGAACTTGTACTTTGTGGATTTCTCTTTCGATCTCCTTAAAACCGCTTTTGGTTCGCTTGTCAGGGGTTTGAGTTTGTACTGTGATCGTGGTTTTGCTGGTATCTGCCAGGCCATCAGCTAGGCCAAATTCCGTTTTCAATACCTCATCCACCGCCCGAACGATAAAATCAACCACAGGCTCAGGCGTGTACCATACCCCACGGGCTTTCCTGAGTTTGCTATCATATTCCGCCAAAAAATCTTCATAGAAGTGAACAATCGGGTCATTGCGTTTGCTCGCTTTTCCATAGCCCGCTAATATTTCTCTGACATTGCAAGCCCTGAATACCTCTACCAAATCATCTACAATCCAGACCAATCTATCATCCAAATCCAGCGCTCCTATTTGGCCGAATAGCTGACGCAAAAAAGGATTGGTTTTAGGTAGCAATTCTGCCGCTTCCATCCTGCTAAAGTCCTCTAAGGTGTAATCATTCAGCCTTGCAGCAAATAAGCCATAGGTAATAGTCTGAGCATAGACATCTGCAAAGCTTTCTTCTGTCATATCGTGAATCAGTATCCTTCTGAAAGATTCTAATTGATTTCTCAAATCTCCCCCTTGGTCATCTTCATCATGCAAAGCATTAAATATGACATCTTTTATCATACGGGCTTTCGCTGCCATCATAGAAGCTAGTTTACTGGAAGATTTGATGGTTTGCCCATAGGTGAGGGTAAAATTTAATAGACGATCCTGAAGGCGCTTAAAATCGCTCCTGTGAGCTTCTATATTGCTGCCATCGGCCGTGCCTATGGATATGGTATCTACTAGCTCATCTTCACGATAAAAGCGAAATTCGAGGTAATCCGTCAGGATGAAATTATTTCCCAATCCCCCACCAAAATATTTCTTCACCTGGGCTTTGGTATCCTTTCTATCCAGGATATTGGGGATGATGTCTTTTGCTTCGATGTAGCCAATGGGGATTTCCTTTTTGGTGAGAATGTAATCAGGCGCTCCCACCTTCACCCGCTTGGGTTCATTGGTGACGGTGGTATCTGTGGCGATACTTTCTATCAGTTGTTGGAGGTATGTGCGATAGGTGTGTTCTGTGGCTATACCTTGGCGATACTTCGCGGCTACTTCTTCAAAATACTGTTCTATTGTCATGTCGTAAGGTAGGTTACTTGGAAAAAAAGGCTTCTCCTGATTTTCAAAATATGTGAGAATCAAATAAGGTAAAAACCACCAAAAAACCTTATCTTCTCTAAAGATTTAGGTTATCATGGGCCGAATAGGTACATCCCCAATATTAGTAGAAGATTGCAGAATCATCCCCCTCAAACGCTTGAGAGAGCTGGGTTTTCTGGAACCCAACCGATTTATCAAATCGAATATTCACTTCTCCTATAATGGAGAAAGAACCGCCAGCATTGATTTAGAATCTTCCACCTATCCGGGTGATTCTTATATCAGATTAATCTACATTTTTACTGAAAGTAAAAAGGAAGTGGATTACAAAATCCCATTGGTCCGGGTTGCGTCAAATTTGGGGATAGGCTTTCGCTATTACTTTGTTTGCCCCTACACCCATAAGCAATGCGTAAAACTCTATATGCCTCCTCATGAGCATTACTTTTTGCATCGGGAAGCCTTTCCCTACCTTGTCTATGATAAGCAGACACAAAGCAAGTATTGGCGCTCCTGGGATAATAATCTCATTGCACTATTTTTCAAATGGGATGATTTGCAAAGAGAAATTGAAGAGAGGCCCAAATACACAAAATTATTTTACCGTGGAAAACCTACGCCTTTTTTGCAAAAGCTCATCAAAATGGAAAATCGTTTGGTAGGTGTCACGAAAGGTGATCTGCAAAGGGCATTGAATGAATTTTGAAATTGAGAGCCATGAGAATGACAGGAAGAAACTATCCCCTATTGGTAGAAAGTTGTAAAACCTTATCTCTCAAAAGACTGAGAGAATGGGGATACCTGGAACCCAACCGGATTAAATCAGGGGGAATCATTTTCACTTCACGCGGCAAGGAATCAGGAAGCATGCAAATCCTGTCTTCCACTTTTGAAGGTAAAGAGTACATTCGGTTGATGTATTACTTTGCGAATACAGGAGAAGAGTTTGATTACAAAGTCCCCTTGGTTCGGGTCCCTTCTAATCTTGGGAAAGGCTTTCGCTATTATTTCCTTTGTCCTGTGACCTCCAGGCGCTGCATGAAACTCTATCGCCCTCCCATGAAAGATTTATTCCTGCATCGGGAAGCTTATCCCAGCTTGATCTACGATAAGCAAGTGGCGTCTAAGAAGATGAGGGTTTGGGAGAAGCTGGTAATTGGATTGGTGAAGAAGGAAGATGAGCTTTTTAAGGAGATTTTGAATAGGCCTAAATATGCGAAGCATTATTATAGGGGGATTCCTACGCCTAAGATGAGGCGGTATTTGAAGGTGAGGGATGAGTTGAGGCGGTATTCGCGGGAGGATTTTGAGCGGGTGGTATATGGGTGAGTTTCTGAAAACTCAGCTATAAAAACATACAAATATCTCTTAAAGGCACTAAATTAGAGTAATGAGAAAGATAATTATATACACAATCATAATACTCATATATGGTATTGGCTATTCCCAACCTATATCATTAAGTGATATTGAGAGCGGAATAAAAGACAATGATGCCTTAATTGAAAAACTACTTGGAAAAGAATGGATATTCATAGGGAAAAAAATAGAAACCCATTGGGCAGATGCATTTCCTAAAGAGTATAACTATTTAAAAGATTCGAAGTCTCCAAATCATATTATGACTCAAACAGGTTTTGTCAGTGATAGGAGCTTTGCAATGGTGATTACACTAATTGAAAACTCGCCAAACCTATTGCCATATATTGGGATAGACTTGGAAATAGATGAAGACTTAAAAATAATATATGAGTACATTGAGAGGCATATAAAAATTAATTATGAGAAGACTAATTTTTATTATAAAGAAAAATTATGGCTAACGGATAAGGGGGGATATATAACTGAATACAAGCGTAAATTCAATAGTATGGAAGGAGGATTTGAGGGGATAAGTGTACATACATATAAAGTATTTAACTCTACCACGGGAAAAATGAAGTACTACCTAATCTTTCAACCTTATAAATAAAAAAGTCCATCCGAAAGGCGCTGGTTATTTCATCAATCGGCTTATTAGGCCGAAATCATTCCCAAACATAATCTTAAACTTCCTTGTCAGACTTCGGAATCAACAAATTAGCATACTCCCGCTTCATCTTATCTTCAAAGCTATCCAAATAGTTCTCAGTCGTCTTCAAATCACTATGCCCCAAGCTCTCACTAATAAAGGCGATAGAAGCCCCTGAGCGCTTCAATACAGTCGAAAAAGAGTGACGGGCTGAATAGGTGGTTACATTCTTTTCTATGCCTACATCGGCCGCTATGCGCTTCATATACTTATTGACGGTCTTGGTTGCTTGCCTGATTAATGAGAGTTCGCGCTGTGGACTGATTCCTTTTTCCAGGATCGGGAAAATATAGGTATCTGGTTTGGCGGGTTTGTTTCCCCATTGTTTGATAATGGCTTTGGCTTGTGGGGTCAAAAAAGCAGTAATCGCCTTTTGATTTTGGCGGTTTGTCCTTTCCGTTTTCGCCCGAATGAAAGAAAGCATATCCCCTTCCACATTCTTGTATTTCAGCAAGGCTATATCTTTGAGGTTGATGCCGTTGCAAAAGTAGCTAAACATCCACAGATCACGTGACCGCTCTTCTGTACTTCCCTTGGGAGCAGGATAG
The DNA here is from genome assembly GCA_030430205.1 of Bacteroidia bacterium. Lineage (GTDB taxonomy): Bacteria > Bacteroidota > Bacteroidia > J057 > J057 > JAUIGE01. Next base: position 264,333 of record JAUIGE010000002.1, read on the forward strand.
GAAAATATCTTTTCGATCTCTTCCATGGTCAAAGCCTTTTTGACGTTCCTTCCTGCTGGGATTTGATATTTATGTTTTCCAAAAGGGTATTGAGCTTGAGGAACTACGCTCTCTCTGATAGCCTGATTGTAGATCGCTCTTAAATTGCGGAGGTAGATACCAACGGTGGTGAGGGTTTTATCCTGATTAAGCATCCATTTTTCATATCCTTCTAAAAACTCAACTGTGATCTCATCGAAGGGTAACTTCTTTCTGGAAACAAAAGCCTTGAAGGAAGTCAGGCTTGCCGAATAGCTGTATGCTGTTCCCGCTCTGCCATCTGCATCCAGCTTATCAATGTAGGCTTGAAAAGCGGCAAAGACATCTCTTATATCATGCTTCTTTGAATTGTACTGCTTTTCAAAAGCCTGAAAGCTAAAGGGGGAAAGATTGCGGATGACTTCCCAGGCCTTTTCTTCAATGCTGGTAAGTTGAAGCCTCAATTGCTTGTAATCATTCCTTGGGCGATCTCCCATTACTTTGTCATAGTCTTCTGCTGTCAGGGAAAGACCTGTCCCATAGTATTTTTGCTTTCGATGAAAAGTTAGCCTGAGTTTCAGGGGGAAGGTGCCATCTTTCTTAGCTCTTCTTGTATCCAGGATGATAGCGGTGCTTACAGTATTGTTTATCATGTATGCAAATAAATAATTTGCATACAATTTGCAATACAAAAATCACATAAATGAACTATTGAAAAGAAATGAAAAGAAGACGTTTTATTTGTAAGTATCTGATTATTAGGTATTTTTAACAAATATGCAAGATGGATAACAAGCTCAGAGAATAGCCTGATTGTGACTGTTAATCAATAGGTCCTTGGTTCGAGTCCAAGAGGAGGAGCAAGAGCCATCCATTTATGGGTGGCTTTTTTGTTTTTAATACATCCCTAAGCCCCGAAGGGGCGAGAGACATCAACACAGGGCAACGCCCTGTGACAAACAGCTTCCACATAGTAGCCCTGGAAGGGCGACATACCTGATACTTCGCCCTTCCAGGGCTCTTGCAGCTTATAGCGTTATCATAGGGCTTTGCCCTATGTTGCTGTATATCGCCCCTGCGGGCTACGGTCTATACACAAGTTACTACGGAAAACCAGACTATGTTTCTTTTTTTCTCTTCAGGATTTTGGTTGTCCATAAAATGGTTTCGAATCGTTCAAGGCCTCTTTTGAATGTAATAGGCCCTGGAGGTCTTTGTGAGGCATATCCCTTCCATCCCCCCAGTCTTGCTATGATCCAAGCAGCCCATCTGAGATCCTGTGGTTCATATGGGTTTTGCTGTTTTTGAGTTTTTCCTTCTAGCTCAGGGAGTATTTCTTTGAGACAAAGTTGTTCCTCAGCATCAAAGATGATTTCGATAGGTAGAGGCTGCGTAGCCTTTTTTGCCTGATCAAGTTGGAGTACTTTGGCCGCAGCAGTCATAGCGATAATGGATTGTTTGACGATTGCTTTAGGACTTTGAAACTGGGTTGCCTCAATGTCCAGTCCTTGTTTCTTAAGTAGCCTGAAAAGCTGTTCAATATGCCATCTTTTCAAATATAAGCTTACAATATACCATGCTTCCTCTATGGTCTGGATAGGTCTACTTGTAAGTAGACGCCAGTGGAGTGGCTCCTCGCCGAGTGGCACATATAGAGAGTCTTCTAACACTTCAATAGCATAGAGAGGCCTACTTATGGGTTGGCTATCTTTACCCATGTTAGCGGGAAAATTCGGCTGAAAAGGGAAATAGCGCAACTGAAGGCTGGTTTTTCGAGCTGTTCTCCGCTTCCGTTTCCCACTTGATTTGCTGTAATGATCAAGTTGACGTAACTGAACTTGTTTGCAGGATTGCCATGAGGTTGACTCAAAAAGAGAGTTTAAACGCCCCTGTTGGCCCGTATCAATTCTTCTGCCTTTTCGATTAACCCGCGAACGAATCAGGATTTCGGCCCGCTCCATTTCAAGAATATGTGCCATCACGGCATAGCTGTCGCCCCCTCGATCCATCACATAGGTCACGCGTTGCGCCTCGGTGAGCTGCTTGTGGCTATTGGAAGCTGCGAGTGCCCAAGCATAAGAAGCAAGCTGTTCAAAAGGCAAGGCACGCCGTTTGATACGTTGCTTGAGCGTAATTTCCCTTGTCGATTCTGTAGGGGGAACACAGTGGTGAACGATATCTGAGAGCCCATAAACCAAGTCACTATGCTCATCAATTGCTAAACCAGCAAACAGCGAAAAACCGGCCGATTTATTGTTGGCAGAAACCCCTATCCACGTATCTGGGCCATGGGTTTCAACCCGATAACGGGCGTCACTAGGAGCTATCGTGATCGAGGTCTCGTCGATCAGCACAAGAACATCTCGACCTTGAGAGAAGCTTGATCTGAGTCGGCTACACACCGATATTAACTCCCCTACTTCGACTGCTGGATTGTTGATAAAACGATAGGCTTGCATACTTTCGGAAGAACTGTTGCAAAACCGATGAACCGTACTACTAAGCCGCTTGCTCATCTTCTCTAATATCGAGGCAAAGGCGCGTTGACGACGGGAATCACCAAAATCATGACGATATTGTTGACCATAACCTAGCAGACAAAAATTACCCCGTCGGCTCGTAGGAAAAAAATTTGAAGATTACTCATAACCTCAAAAGTAGTACAAATTTATGTAATAAGATGTGTATAGACCGTAGCCCTGCGGGGCTTCTTTGCCGTCTAAAATATGTAGGAATGCGAATCAAGAGTTGAATACATGGAGCGGATTACGCGCAAAACCAGCCGCAAGGCCCGAAATCCACTCCAGCGATTTGTTTTCAAGCTACTTTAGTAGCTTTTATTCTGCTTTTCAAAGAAAAGCTGGCGTGGATGGAGCCTGCTCCTCAACCCTTGATTCGCATTAGGAATACTTTTTCCGCCCTCAGCAGATGACTTTTTCCCTCTCTCCTCCATCTATACATAAAATTTACCTCTTATCTTAGCGTTTGCTTTTCAATAAAATATCTCCAACATGCTAAAGCACACTATTCTCTTCTTTTGCTGCTGCCTGGGCTTTCTGGCAGCGCCTCTGATGGGGCAATCCCAGTTTAATGAACTAAACTACAATGGTGTATACCAGTCCGAGCGGATGGGCATCGTCAATGACAGCCACTTTTACCTCAAATTTTATGCGGATGGCACTGTGCTCCGCACCTATGGAGACCTGACCAAAGAGTCGGTCCAGCAGATAAAAACACGCCTCAACAAGGCTAGTGCCATCACCATGAGCAATTCTGTTAAGTCAACGACTTATCGCAAGTTTGGGAATAAGCTCAGCTTCAATTTTGGAAGTAATGGCTACACGGAATCCTATGAGATGATGATTATCTCCTATGGCCTTACCGGAAAGTACAGCAGTGCCCTTATCAAACGCGATGAGCGATATACGTTCTTGCCTGATTTGATGCCTCCCAGCCAGCTTTTCTCTACGAATAATGCGGGTTCAAATACAAGTTCAAATTCAAACGCCAATTCAGGCACTTCTACAGATCGTCTTTCCGGGCTTCTGAGCACTTCCAGCACCCAGCCCAAAATCTACGCCGTCCTCGTCGGCGTGGCGGATTACAAGCATATCAATGCCTTGCGCTATACCGACGATGATGCTTTTCGCCTCTATGCTTTTCTCAAAAGCCCCGAGGGAGGCGCTCTGCCTGACAACCAGATCGAGGTGCTGATCGATGAAGCTGCCACCAAAAACAAAATCCTGGAGGCCATGCGCCGCCAGTTTCTCAAGGCAGGCCCCAATGATGTCATCCTTTTTTACTTCTCCGGCCATGGCGCGCCGGGTTCTTTTGTGCCGGTGGATTTTGATGGCTACAGCAACCTGCTGGATCATCAGAGCATTCGGAATATTTTTGACCAAAGCAGGGCCAAACACAAAGTCGTCATCGCTGATGCCTGCCACAGCGGCAGCCTCAACAAAGGCGTGAAATCAGGCTTCGGAGGCCTGGATAGCTATTATACAAGCCTTAATAATACCACCGGAGGCCTGGCCCTCTTCATGTCTTCCAAGGCAGAAGAGACTTCCCTCGAAGTGGGCGGCCTGCGCCAAAGTGTCTTCACTTATTATCTGCTGGAAGGCCTCAAGGGAAAAGCCGACAGAAATTTCAATAAGGTGATAACCATACAGGAGTTATATACCTATGTGAAAAACAATGTGAGCAGCTACACTGCCAACAGCCAAAGCCCCGTCATCAATGGTAGTTATGATCCTAATATGCCACTTGGCATAGTTCGTTGAGAATTTTCTCCTATCTTTGGCACCGGATTTGAAACCCGAAACTCAAAACCCGAAACCCGAAACTCAAAACCCGAAACTCAAAACCCGAAACTCGAAACCCGAAACTCAAAAAACATTCTTATATGAGCTTAGTAGCAGTAGGATCTATGGCTTTTGATGCCATAGAAACACCTTTTGGAAAGACAGACAAAATTCTCGGCGGTGCCGCCACATATATTTCACTTGCAGCTTCTTATTTCGTCAAGCCCGTCAAGGCAATCTCGGTCGTTGGATATGACTTTGGTGATGCCAATATCGGCATGTTGAAGGCGCATGGCGTCGATATGGAAGGCGTACAGGTCAAAAAAGATGAAAAGTCTTTTTTCTGGTCCGGGCGCTATCATACGGATATGAATAGCCGTGATACCCTGGTCACAGAGTTGAATGTGCTGGCCACATTTGATCCCCAGGTGCCTGATTCTTATCAGGATTGTGAGTACCTGCTGCTCGGCAATCTCTCTCCTGACGTACAACGTCAGGTCATTGAGCGCATGGAAAACCGCCCCCGGCTCATCGCCCTGGACACCATGAATTTCTGGATGGACATCGCCCTCGATAGCTTGTATGCTACGCTCAAGTTGATTGATGTCCTCATCATCAATGATGAAGAAGCACGCCAGCTTTCAGGAGAATATTCTCTGCTCAAAGCCGCCAAGGTCATCATGGCCATGGGCCCTCAATATCTTGTCATCAAAAAAGGAGAGCATGGCGCATTGCTCTTTAACGGGGGAGAAGTATTCTCCGCACCCGGCCTGCCCCTCGAAGAAGTCTTCGATCCCACAGGTGCCGGCGATACCTTTGCCGGTGGTTTTATCGGCCACCTCGCGAAGTCAGGCGATATTTCCTTTACCAATATGAAGCGTGCCGTCATTTATGGCAGTGCCATGGCAAGCTATTGTGTGGAAAAATTCGGCCCTGAAAAACTGCAAAGCCTTAAGTATGAGGATATTGACAGCCGCGTAGAAGAGTTTGTCAGACTCGCTCATTTTGAACTTGAATTTTAACGAAGACTTTTCGTTAAGCTAAAGAAGAGCTAGTGCCGGAGGTAGTAGGCAGTTGCTGGTAGGCAGTTTGCAGTTATTTGAAGCTCGTTGATAATCAACACTTTATACTTACTGCATGCTGCAAACTACATACTGCCAGCTGCACTGGTTTTTTTGCCGGATTTTGCTAAATTGATTAACACACAAACCTCTTCTTTATGATAAACTTGCTCTACTCGTACAGGCGTAGTTGCCTGATTTTACTCAGTTGTTTTCTTCTCACCCCTCAGCTTCATTCTCAGATTTACCGCTCATTCTCCTCTGCCGGGACAGATATCTATTTCCGTACTTTTGGAGAAGGGGAAACCATTGTTTTGCTATCAGGTGGCCCGGGGATCAGCTCCGAGCAAATCATTGATATAGCGGAAAAACTGGGCGAAAACCACCAGGCTGTCTTGCTGGACCAAAGAGGAACCGGCAAGTCTGAGCTGGATGCCGTCAACGCCAGCACGCTCAATCTGTCCCTCATCGTAGAGGACCTGGAAGCGCTGCGAAAGACCCTAAAAGCAAAAAAACTGACCATCGTAGGCCATTCCTGGGGAGCTATGTATGCGATGCTTTATGCGAAAGCCTATCCCCAGCGCATCAAAAAAATGGTGCTGGTCAGCACAGGGGGCGTCAACATGGGTTTTTATGACCGCTACCGCGAAAATTTGCTCGCCAAATACTCCGCTCAGGAGTTGACACGACTCAAATACCTCAACCAATTGCGGCGGGCAGGCAGAGCCGATGCTGAGCTCGACCGCGAGTTCAGAACCCTGGAGTACAAGGCCCGGATCTACGACGAGTCCCAGTTGGAGGCCTACAGCCGGATTTTGTACAAAGGAAAATTTCACGATGAAGTACTGCAACAGCTTTTGGTACAAATACAGGAGCATTATGATGTAAAAGATGCTTTCACAGATTTTGACCAGGAAGTGCTCATCATCCAGGGCAAAGAATCGCCCATAGGCGAAGAAACCGCCCTCGAAGTGCTCGCCAATTTCCCCAATGCCCGCATCAAGTGGATACAGGAATGCGGACATTTTCCCTGGATCGAACAGCCACAGGCTTTTTATGAAGCGCTGAGGGGGTTTTTGGAGTGAGAGGCAGTGGGCAGTATGCAGTGGGCAGTATGCAGTGGGCAGTATGCAGTGGGCAGTATGCAGTGGGCAGTATGCAGTGGGCAGTATGCAGTGGGCAGTATGCAGTATATGAGCGCCTGAAGACTGCCAACTGAAAACTGCTAACTAAAATTCCCTGATAAGTTTTCGGTTGAATGCAGTTGGGATCAGCGTTATTTTTGAAGAAAAAAATCATGACTACATTTCAGCGCCTGACCGACGACCGCATGTATGAAGCTTTGCTTGAAAAAGACCAGCAGTTTGAAGGGATATTTTTTGTTGGGGTAAAAACCACGGGTATTTTTTGCCGGCCGAGTTGTAGGGCGCGCAAGCCTAAGCGTGCGAACGTAGAGTTCTTCCCCGATACGCAGGCGGCCATCCTGCACGGCTACCGCCCGTGCAAAGTCTGTCATCCGCTGAATGACAAGGACGAGACGCCCGATTACATCCGGCAATTGCTGGATGAGCTGCAGCAGCATCCCGACCTCCGCATCAAAGATGCGGAACTGCGGCAGCGCGGCCTCGACCCGAACCGGGTCCGTCGCTGGTTCCACAGGAACCACAACATGACCTTTCAGGCCTACCAGCGCTGCCTGCGCATCAACCACGCCTTCGGCAACATCCGCCGGGGCGAGAACATCCCGCAGGCTGCCTTTGGCAGCGGCTATGACTCGCTCAGCGGATTCAACGAATCCTTTCGCAAGACGCTCGGCATCGTGCCGAGCAAAGCCCAGGATCGGCAGATCCTCCACATCACCCGTCTCACGACGCCGCTCGGCCCCATGCTGGCGGGCGCCACAGAGGCAGGCATCTGCCTGCTGGAGTTTGCCGACCGGCGCATGCTGGAGACCCAGCTCAAGCGCCTGCAAAAGCGCCTGAAAGCAAAATTGCTGCCCGGAGAGCATGCCTTCTTCGAGCCGCTGGCGGATCAGCTGCAAGCCTATTTCGAAGGAAAACTGACGCAATTTGAGCTGCCGCTCGACCTGGTCGGCACCGATTTCCAGACCACTGTCTGGCAGGAACTCATGACCATCCCCATGGGCGAGACACGCTCCTACCAGTCTCAGGCGCAGCATATCGGCAAGCCGAAGGCTGTGCGGGCCGTGGCCGGCGCCAATGGCGACAACAGCATCGCGATCATCGTGCCCTGCCATCGGGTGATCGGCTCAAATGGTCATTTGACGGGTTATGGAGGCGGGATCTGGCGGAAGGCCTGGCTGCTGGAGCATGAGGCGAAGGTGGTGGCTAGGTGAAGATGCGGCTGAGGCGCAAAGAGTAAGAATGGACGCAGATTTACGCTGATTGTTATGATAAAATTATGTTTGGACCCTAAAGAGGCTTAAAGTTTATGATCGGGCCATTTCTTAAAACATAAAAAATCATAAAGATCTGTGTAAATCTGCGTCAACTCTTCCTCTTCAAATGGGAGCAAATATTTTTGCACATTTACCGATATGGACCTGGCCTCGCTGTTTATTGCGCATCTATATCCGCCAAAGCCTCCCTCACAGCCTCCAAATTCTGCTGAAACATCGCATACTGCGGCGCCACCTCCACCAACTCCTCCCATAGCTTTTCCGCTTGCTGAAAATAGCTACGGGCCTGGCCTGGCTCTTCTTTATTATCCCGATACAATTCAGCAAACTTACAATACGAGATCGCCAGGCTGTTTTTAAAGCTCACATTCGAGGGATAAGCCGAACAGAGTTCTTTTTCCAGGCGATTATATTCTTCAAAAAAGTTCAATGCCTCATCCAAATTCCCCAGGGAGCTATGGGTCTCTCCCAGTTTCGAGTAGGAGATCGCCAGGCTGTTTTTAAAGCTCACATTCGAGGGATAAGCCGAATAGAGTTCTTTTTCCAGGCGATTATATTCTTCAAAAAATTTCAATGCCTCAGCCAAATTCCCCAGGGAGCTATGGGTCTCGCCCAGTTTCGAGTAGGAGATCGCCAGGCCGTTTTTAAAGCTCACATTCGAGGGATAAGCCGAATAGAGCTCTTTTTCCAGGCGATTATATTCTTCAAAAAATTTCAATGCCTCATCCAAATTCCCCAGGGAGCTATGGGTCTCGCCCAGTTTCTCGTAGGAGATCGCCAGGCTGTTTTTAAAGCTCACATTCGAGGGATAAGCCGAATAGAGTTCTTTTTCCAGGCGATTATATTCTTCAAAAAATTTCAATGCCTTATCTAAATTCCCCAGGGAGCTATGGGTCTCTCCCAGTTTCGAGTAAGAGATCGCCAGGCCGTTTTTAAAGCTCACATTCGAGGGATAAGCCGAATAGAGTTCTTTTTTCAGCCGATTATATTCTTCAAAAAGTTTCAATGCCTCATCCAAATTCCCCAGGGAGCTATGGGTCTCTCCCAGTTTCGAGTACGAGATCGCCAGGTTGTTTTTAAAGCTCACATTCGAGGGATAAGCCGAATAGAGTTCTTTTTCCAGGCGATTATATTCTTCATAAGATGTTAAAGCCTTATCTAAATTACCAAGAGAAGCATTCGTAATGCCTAAATTTTGGTACGAGATCGCCAGGCCGTTTTTGTAATCAGGATTATCTGGCTCTTTTTCACAAAGGGCTTTGTCTATTTTGGAACTTGCTATGAAATAAAATAATGTCTTTTCCAGGTTTCCTGTTGTGCTAAAAAAGCGGCCGATTCTTTCTGTTAAAACAGATAAGCTGCTATGGGCTTCTGCTAAACAGGAAACCACCCCCTCCCCCAAACGCGCCCAAAGCGCGCCTTCTTCATAAGATTCCACATTAGGCAAATGCCCTTCCGCTCCTTCATAGTCCAGCTTTTCCACCAAAGCATGCACCAATCCCTCGCAGTCCTCCCACAGCAGCGGATTTTTCTTCCGCACGATCTCCTGTATCACGGGGCTGCATTTGAAGGAGGTTTCCTTTTTGTTGTAGTCGAGCCAGCCTTTTTGGGAAAGGGAAAGCAGCTTTTCCTCCCGCTCATCGGATCTGCCCAGCAGCTTTTCCAGATCGGTGAAGAGGATGTTTTCGGGCGGTAAAACGGCAAAAAGGGACAGCACGGCCACTTCCTCCCGCGCAAGCTCACTCAACTCGTACATGGCGGCAATGATGTCTTCGACCTGGGCCGATTCCATCTGGTGCCAGTCGGTGCTGACTTTTGCAGATTGCGAAAGCTGAAGCAGTCCCTTGCTTTGCAAGTCATGCAGCAAGTCTTTCAGGCTGTACTTGCCCGAAGGTTTTTCGTTGACTGTTGCCAGATTTTTGGCGAATAGCTCGATGACGAGGGTGTTGCCGTTGACGGCCTGGTGCATGTGCCCGAAAAGGGCTTTGTCTCCCTCTTCCGTTTCTTCAAAATATTCTGTAAACAGTTCCCAGGCTTTTTCTACTGCCAAGCCTTCGACGCGAAGCACCTCAGCTTTTTCGAGCTTTGAGACGCGGCTCGTGATCAGCAGATGCAGGTTGCTGAGCCGCCGCAATTCCCTGTAATGCGCTTTCAGGTCTTTTTCATCATTGGCGTTGTCGATCACCAGCAGGCAGGGACTTTCCAGCATGGAAAGCTGGCGGATGAGTTCTTGCAGGCGCGCTTCTGCGCCCATGGCCGGCGGGAAGTCCAGCCCCAGCGGGCGCGCCAGCAGCAGCAAGGCCTGGGTGATGCTTTGCTCACTCAGCACCCAGGCGCTGTGCTGATATGCGCCCCGGTACTTGTGGTAGTAGTGCGAGGCCAGGGTCGTCTTGCCGACGCCGCCGCGACCGTTGACGAGCAGCAGGAGCTTGTCGTTTTGCGCTGCCTCTTTTGCAAAAAAAGCATCATAAATAGCCGCCAGCTCCTTCTCCCGTCCGATAAAAACTTCGGACAAAAAGGGCGGAGGCGTTAGCCCGCGCGCTATTTTTCGATCGCCATAGATGATCTGGGTCTCGATGTAGTTGCCCTGGCCGATATTGATTTGGCGCTTGATTTTGTCGCGGCCGATATGATCTTGGGGTTGTTCCATGCTTGCTTATGCTTGGGGGCTTACCAGGCCAATTTTTTGCCATCCTTCCACACTTCGATGGTGACGTTTGCCTGGGGATTTTCGGCCCACACGATAGTCTCTGCGTCATTGTAGGCTTCTTCGAAGCCTATGCCTTCTCCTAGTCCCAGGTAAAATCCTTTTGCAAAGCTTAAGGCTGCCGCATCAGATACGGGCATCCTGTGCCCAATCACATACATGCCGAAGGTCGAGATCAGTTCGGCCTGGTGAGCGGAATAGCAGTTGTTGAGCAGGACCAACTGTGTATGATGCTGTAGAGGCTTAAAAAGCCGCTTGATGGCAGTATCTTCCAGCATGATAGCTTGATTTTGGTCGTTACTCAGCAGGATGCCTTCCTGCTCGCCATGCCCTGCAAAATGCAGGATATGTGGCTTTGCCTTGAGCGCCCGGATCAGGTCTGTGATCCTGACAGCAAATTTAGGTGGCAGAAAAAGAAAATTTTCCCGCTGCGATCCCGATCGCATTTCATTCTCAATGATATTATGCTCTTTGTCAATTTGAATCCGGCCTGTATTTGTGGGGTTCGCGGCGGCGAAGAGAATAGTTCTCACTTCATCAGGGGAGGGCTGATCGGGGGAAGACAAACTCCCCTGATTGGCGGAGTGAATCGTCTGATTTTCGATATAATTGCCCTGGCCGATGTTGATCTGGCGCTCGATTTTGTCGCGGCCGATAGGGTCTCTGCCCGTCTTGCGGGCACCCCGGCTCGCCTCGCCGGAAGGGCGCAGCAGCGCCAGCATGGAGGCGCGGATGTTGTTTTGGGCGACGCTTTCGTCGGCGCTGCTCAGCAGGCCCAGCCGCGATTTGCGGCTGTTTTCGTCGTATTGGGCTGCCAGCAGCAGCACTTCATCTTCTTCGGGGCTGCCCTGGTGCAGCCTGGCCAGTTCTTCGAATGCAGCGGAGAGTTTGTTTTTCGCGATAAGCTCGCGGATGCGGGTGATATGTGCTTCGGTATTCATGAAAATAAAGATAGAGAGAATATTTTATTTCTATCTATCTCCGACTATGCCAGGCCTGTTACCCAAAGCCTACTTTTTGACCCACTTCCAGCTCTTGAGTACTTGTCGGGAGTCATCAATCTGTATGATGTATAAGCTTTTGCTGAGATGTTGGACAGGCAAAGGAATCTGATACATGCCTGCTTCTGGCATCGTGTGCTGCCCGCGCACAATGATTTTGCCTTGCATATCCAAAATGCGCCACCTCAGCTTCATTTCGCTTATTAGGGCGGCTTGTATGCCTGCTTCTTCGGTAGGTGTTTCATACAATTCAAATGTATTTGCGTTTATTTCTGCTGTTGGATTTGCATAGAATGCATCTTCTATGCCTCCAAGAGGCGCACAAGGCTCATATATGGAGATATTTATGCTGCCTCGTGTGATCGCAAGGGAATCAACAGGATTGTTGGCATCCTCGGTAATCAGGCTCAGGTTGTTCACATTCCAGCTGAGCGTAGCCTGGCTCACTTCCCCACTTCCGCTATTGCACAAGAATTCATTTTCACTTAAAACTGCCAGGCCAGGCATCTGAACACCCAGATGGTCCATGGTACCGCTAAGCAGGAAGGTCGTGGGCGTGAGTCGATCTATAAAGTTGAATTGATCAGAACCCGCAGAACCATAGGTCTGCTGCCACAGGATCGTACCGACAGAATCGGTGCGCATCATGAGGCCATCCGCGCCTCCATTTCCGACCTGAGAAGTTGCTCCCACAGCGATGAGTTGATTGCCATCTACATAGAAGTCACTGATACCCGTCGAGCTGGACGAGTTGCCGTATCGCTTGCACCAAAGTACATTGAGGCTGCTGTCTAGTTGTCCCAGGTATCCCCAACCGTACGCCCAACCACTGGACCTGGCCGATCCTCCGAAATAAAAGCCCTTATTGGGGCCGGGCTTCATTTTTCCCAGGGTTTCGCGTTCACTCGCGCCTAAGCGATTGAAATGCCGATGGCTGAGGACATTGCCAGAAGAATCAATCCGCATGATGGCTGCATCCCATTGGGTAGTTCTCCATACCCATCCATAAAGGAGAAACTGGTTGCTATGCTCTTCCAAAGCAGAATGGAAAAAGATTTCATCGCTGGCATGTCCATAATATTTTTTCCATTGGGTATTGCCATCGGCATCCAGGAGGACCAGCAGGTTATGATAACTCATTCCAAGTTTTGCAGTGGTTTCATAGCCAGAGATCATGATATCGCCCTGGGCGGTCTCCAGGGGCTTGGCATAGTATTGAGCGGTTTGTGAACCGCTTCCTCCTATTTTGCGCGCCCAGCGCAACTGGCCGGTAGAGTCCAGGCGTATGACCATTTTGTCATCCGTACCTGCCCAACCTTCTATGAGAAATCCATGATCGCTGAGCTCCTGTATACTGGCCGCTTTCAGGTTCATCGCAGCGCTGTACCGATATTGCCAAAGGACAGTACCCGCGCTGTTTTTCTTCTGTACAAAGGTGTCGTAGGTACTTCCTGAAAGCTGTATACCTCCGCAGATCACGATCCCCTGATCATGGGTTGTTGTGGCGATTTGCCCCTCCAATTGGTTGGATGCTGTCAGATGCTGGATGCTGTTTTGGGCGAATAGGCCTGTTATGCTCAGCAAAGCAGCGATAAAGGCTATGTGTATGGTTGGAGTCATAATAATCAATTAATAGCCCTAATCTACTTGTATAAGTCGCTCTCCGCCAGAGCGAATGAGCAGTTGGGGGAAATGAAGTGATCATTAGGGTAAATGGGCAAGCAGGTATTTTTATTCTAAAGCCTGATACTTCACTGATTTACCTTTAACATCAAAGTTTGATAATACCCTTAATAGTTTGAGTTTCAGTTCGAGTTTGAGTACGAGAGCTATTTTGATACAGGCAAGCCCCTCGGACTAAAACTCGTACTCCAACTCGTACTCAAACTCGTACTATCCCACTCCCCCGCCCAATCACCCCCTCGCCAAAGCGATCTTTCAAGGCGTCCACCGCCTGATACAGCGCCACCTGCTGTGGCGTATCCTCCAATAGCGAGAGCTGATAGCTCCCATGCACCAATCCGCTCAGGCGGATGCCCAGCAGGCGGATGCGGATACGCCGCTCATACAGCTTGTCAAAAAGCAGCAATGCTTTTTCAATCAGCAGCCCATCCTGGGCGCTGAGCGGGATGCGCAACTGGCGCGTATGCGTATCGAAATTCGCGTAGCGAATCTTGACCGTGATGCAGTTGCAGAGGCGCTGCGAGCTGCGCAGGCGGTAGGCGAGCTTGCTCGCCATGCGTGTCAGGCAGGCCTTGAGGCGCACGATGTCCATGATATCGGTCTCGAAGGTCTGTTCAGTGGACAGACTTTGGGTATCGTGGCTGGGCACGATGGGCGAGTGATCGATGCCGCGGGCACGCTGCCAGAGCAGGTGGCCGTGTTTCCCATAGATATGTTCGAGGATTTCTTTGGGAATTTGTTGCAGGATGGCAACACGGCGCACGCCCATCATGGCGAGCTCATGGCTCGTTTTGGGGCCGATGTAGGGGAGTTTGCGCACAGGCATGGGCGAAAGGAAATCGAGGATGATGGGCGAGGCCACCTGTAGCTGGCCGTTGGGTTTGGCTTCTCCTGTGGCCACTTTGGCCACGAGCTTGTTGACAGACATGCCCAGCGAAAGCGGCAGGCCGGTTTCCCTGCGGATGAGCTCACGCAGCTCGCCCGCCCACTTCCACGAACCGTGAAACCGGTCCATGCCGGTCATGTCGAGGTAGAATTCATCTATGGAAGCTTTTTCATACAAAGGCGCTTTTTCCGCTATCACTTCCGTGACCAAATCCGAGTACTGCATGTAAGCTTCGAAGTCTCCTGAGATGCAAATGGCCTCCGGGCAGAGCCTTTTGGCCAGCTTCATCGGCATGGCCGATCGGATGCCGAAGCGGCGCGCTTCATAGCTGCAAGCCGCCACAACGGCTCTATCACTCTTTCCACCCACCAAAATCGGCTTTCCTTCCAGCCGACTATCCCGCAACCTTTCCACCGAAACAAAAAAAGTATCCAAATCTAAATGCGCTACTTGCTCTGGAATTTCATGTAACATTTATGCTAACTTTATTAGTAATTATAAATCAAATTTAGATAAATTGCGAATAATTACTAATTAAATTATCTTTTAGCTAAATACTTTAACCCAAAAAGCATTCAGACAATTTTACTTTTTCGACAATATTCAGAGGAAATGGGGGCTATAAACACCCCTCCGTCCGAGACGCCCCCTCAAGGGGGCTGACGATGCTAACAAGGCGCAAGGCGCCTCAAAAAGAGCGCTAGCCCCCTTGAGGGGGCGACTTAGCGCAAGGGGGTGTTAAAACCATACCAAAAACAAAAAACCTAATAAAAACAATGTACTTAAACTGCCACAGCCATTTCAGCCTAAAATACGGGACCTTATCCATAGAAGCATTGGTGGAGCACGCAAGTCAGCTGAATATCAGGGCTTTGGCACTAACCGACATTCACAACACCTCCGCCTGTTATGCTTTTGTCAAAGCCTGTAGAGAGAAAGACATACATCCGATTATCGGCATGGAATTTCGGCGGGGGGATGAGCTGCTCTATGTGGCGATCGCCAAAAACCTGGAAGGTTTTCACGAAATCAACAGCTTTCACGCCAGCTACCAGCACGATGGCGTGGCCTTCCCGGAGTTGCCGCCACACTGGTCGCATGTCTATGTGATCTATCCCTGGAGCAAGCGGGATCATCTCGCGCTGACCGATCACGAATACCTCGGTATTCGCCCCACAGAAGTCAATCAGCTGCTGCGCTCGCGCTACCGCCACCGACAGGAAAAACTGGTCGTCCTGCAGCCTGTCACCTACAAAGACCGGCGCGGCTACAACGCGCACCGCCTGCTGCGGGCCATCGACCACAATACCTTATTGAGCAAGCTCAAAGCCAGCCAGCAAGCTGGCAAGGATGAATTTTTGATTCCGCCGGACGACCTCCGCCATATTTTCTCCGCCTATCCGCAGATCCTGCAAAACACCGAAAAGCTGCTTTCGAACTGCCATTTTGACTTTTCCTTTGACCAAAGGCTCACCAAGCAAAACTATACCCATCACAAATATGATGACATGGTGCTGCTGGAAAAACTGGCGAAAGAAGGCCTCAACAGGCGCTACGGCGCGCATAACAAAGTCGCGCGTCAGCGCATGGAGCGAGAGCTGCAGATCATAGATCAACTTGATTTTAACGCCTATTTTCTCGTTACATGGGACTTTGTCCAGTACAGCCGCTCGCGCGACTTTTACCATGTAGGCAGAGGCAGCGGGGCGAATAGCCTGGTGGCCTATTGTCTGGGGATCACGGATGTGGATCCCATTGCGTTGGATTTGTACTTCGAACGCTTTTTGAATCCCAAACGCACTTCGCCGCCGGACTTTGACATCGACTACTCATGGAAGGACAGAGACGAAGTCATCGACTATATCTTCAAGCGCTATGGACAGCGCCATACGGCCTTGCTGGCGACTTATCAGCACTTCAAGGCACGCTCTGTGGTGCGGGAGATCGGCAAAGTCTTTGGCATTGCGAAATCGGAAATCGACAAGCTGCTGAGCCAGCCCGAGATCAGGTCAGATCAACTGGACAGCGTGACACGCACGGCCATTCGCTATGCGCATTACCTCAAAGGCATGCCCAGCCACCTGAGCATACATGCCGGCGGCATCCTGATCTCGGAAAATCCGATCCACCATTATACCGCCACAGACATGCCGCCCAAGGGCTTTCCGATCACCCATTTTGATATGTATGAGGCGGAAGCTATCGGCTTGCATAAGTTTGATGTACTCAGCCAGCGCGGCCTGGGCCATATCAAAGAGTCCGCGGATTTGATTTTGCAAAATCACCGGATCAGCGTGGATATGCGCGATATTCCCCAATTCAAGCAGGATGAAAAAGTGCGTCGCCTGCTGGCAACAGGCCGCACAGTCGGTTGTTTTTATATAGAGTCGCCTGCCATGCGGCAGCTCTTGCAGAAGCTGGGCTGCGCCGATTATGAGACGCTGGTCGCAGCCAGCTCGGTGATACGTCCGGGTGTGGCGCGCTCGGGCATGATGCGCGCCTATATCGAGCGCCACAATGGCAAGCATTTTCAATACCTGCATCCGAAATTGAAAGAGATTTTGGGCGAAACCTATGGGGTGATGGTTTACCAGGAAGATGTGATCAAGGTGGCGCACCTCTTCGCGGGCGTAGACCTGGCGGAAGCCGATATGCTGCGCCGCGCCATGAGCGGCAAGTTTCGCACCAACAAAGAATTTCAACAGGTGGCCGAAAGCTTTTTCGATGGCTGCCGGGCCAAAGGCTATCCCGAATCCTCCATACAGGAGCTATGGCGGCAGATGGAGAGCTTTGCGGGATACTCTTTTTGCAAGGCACACTCCGCCAGTTATGCGGTGGAAAGCTACCAGAGCCTGTACCTGAAAGCACATTATCCGCTCGATTTCATCGTAGCGGTGATCAACAATTTTGGCGGCTTTTATGATGCCGAGCTGTATTTTCATGAAGCCCGCACCTGGGGTGCGGAGGTGCATCCGCCCTGTGTGAATCAGGGTGCGCATCTGACGTCGCTGCGGGGCGAGCATATTTTTGTCGGATTTGTACACATCAAATCTTTGGCGAAAAAGCTGGGGGAGGAAATCACGGCTGAGCGTGAGGCACATGGCACATTTCGTGATTTGGTTGATTTTATGAAGCGCGTGCCGGTTCATATAGAGCAGCTGGTGCTGCTGATACGGGCGGGAGCCTTTGGCTTCACGGGTCACAGCAAGGCTTCCTTGCTGTGGGAGGCGCGCATGCGCGCGCCGAAGTACCAGGCACACAAGCAGCGTGAAACGCTGTTTGATACCCAGCCGAAGGCATTTGAACTGCCCGATCTGCCTCCATCAGAGCTGGAGGATGCCTATGATGAGATGGAGCTATTGGGCTTTCCGCTTTGCTCGCCCTTCAAACTCCTGAAGACCAAAGCCGCAAACGGCATCTATGTGCGGGACTTCCCCCAATATCTGGGGCAGGAGGTGGAGGTTCTGGGCTATCTCGTCACCATCAAAACCACCCGAACGATCAAAAACGAACTGATGCAGTTCGCCAATTTTGTGGATGCGACGGGCTACTTCCTGGATGTGACGATCTTTCCGCCTGAGGTGGCGCGTTATCCGCTGCGTGGGCGGGCGGTCTATTGGATGCGGGGCAAGGTCGTGGAGGAGTTTGGGGTGTATAGCCTGGAGATGAAGCAGTTGAAGAAACTGGCTTATGAGGCGGATCCGAGGTTGGAGGATGAGCGGATTGGAGGATGAGAGGATTAGCAGATGTGCAGATTAACAGATGGGGGCTTCTTTTGATAAAATCAGGTATCAGGAAAATTTCGTATCAATCAAATATTCCTGTTCCATTCGTCTCTCAAGCTATTCAGTGATGATTCCAGGTCAGATAAGGACAAATTAAGGCCTAATTTTCCTCTGAATTCGGCTGGGTTAAAGGGCTTTGTTCCCTCAGGTTTTTCGGGCTTTTCAAAGCTTCCTGGCAAAGCTTTCAAAATGCGCTTCCAGTAAGTGACAGGCAGAATAACGGCCTCTACTTCTCCCCATTCACTATATACATATTTTAATTGCATCTTTTTCAGCTTGAATTATCTGTTTATCAAATATAGTAAAAACTGTCTACAAAGTGCTTACTGTACGGTTGATTGGGATTTCGGGTCAAAATCCACCATCCATTCAATGCCGAATTTGTCTCTGAACATCCCGAAATAGGTGCCCCAGGGACTGTCGCCGATAGGCACTTCAATATTACCCCCTGCTGAAAGGCCGCTAAATAGCTTGTCGGCTTCTTCACGACTTTCGGCACTAATTGCGATTTTGGATCGGTTTTCATTTTCATTGACTGGACCCATACCTTCCGGAACATCGTTGCCAATCAATATATTTTGCCCTATAGGTAAAGCAATGTGCATGATCTTGTGAGCCTCACTTTCCGCTACCGGAAATTCAGGACTCGCCAGGTCTTTCAAACGCACAAGCCTTGTGAACTCTCCGCCAAATGCTGATTTGTAAAAATGGAATGCTTCTTCGGCATTTCCGTTGAAGTTAATGGAAGGATCAATGCGTGCCATAATTTTTATTTTTTATGTATGAATACGGGTCCTTTTCATTTAGGAATAGCGATAAAATAAATCATCAGTTTGTTTCAAGTAGTTTGTCATTTCGACGAGGCTTTGCGAGGAGAAATCTCCTGAATTCATGTATTAAAAGCCTGATTATCAATAGCTCAGGAGATTTCTCCTCGAAGACTCGTCGAAATGACACCTCCTGGCGAAAATGAAACTGATAGTTTATTTCGTCACCGTTCCTTAAGCGTTTATCAGCTTTTCGATATCAAATTTTTTCATTTGCATAAATGCCTGAACCACGCGATCCCTTTTCTCGGGCTGGCTCATTAGTTTTTCTAAAATGGAGGGGACAATCTGCCATGAAACACCGAATTTGTCTTTGCACCAACCACAATCGCTTTCTGCGCCCCCGTCTTTTGTAAAGGTGTTCCAGTAATAATCTATTTGCTCCTGCGTATCGCAGGAGATGACAAATGATATCGCCTCATTGAATGAAAAATGGTGTGCTCCTGCACCATCCATGGCCATGTAAACATTTCCCTCCAGGACAAATTGAGCATGTTTTACTATGTGCTTTTGAGGCATCTCTTTTTCATCATAAAATGAAATGTTGTCAATTTTGGCGTTTGAAAATACAGTTGTATAAAACTGAACTGCTTCGTTTGCTTTGCCAAAGCTGTTATCTGTAAACAGAAAACATGGGACAATTTTTTGATTCACATCGCTATATTTTCCTTGAAATATCTGCCACGAAATGCCGAATTTGTCCTGCAAAAAGCCATAGTATTCACTCCAATCATATTTACCTTTGGGCATCATTATTTGGGCATCCTGGCTGAGTTTATCCCAAATATCATCTAGCTCGTCTGTAGTTTCGCAGGTCACAAAAAAAGAAACAGATGGATTAGGCGTAAACATGGGGCCGCCATCCAAACCCATGAATTTTTGACCGCATAATTCCCATACCGTAACCATGGGGTTATGGGATAGCATGCCTGAATTTGGGAATATGCCGCAATAAAACGCTGCGGCTGCTTTGGCTTGTCCATCAAACCATAAACAGGGATACATTTGATTATTCATA
This sequence comes from Bacteroidia bacterium, assembly GCA_030430205.1. Classification (GTDB taxonomy): domain Bacteria; phylum Bacteroidota; class Bacteroidia; order J057; family J057; genus JAUIGE01. The sequence goes on from JAUIGE010000002.1 coordinate 284,039, forward strand.
TTACTGTCTACTTGCTTTCCGTGTAATTTTTGAAGCTATTCAAAATCGCTTGCCAGCCCGCCTCTTGCATGTCAATGGGATTTTCCTCTTCAGGGTCGAAAGTCACCACTACCTCTGTTTGCTCCCCCAAATCATGGAATTGAACTGTAGCTGTTCTTCCTCCAAATTCATAGCTAAAGCTTTTGCCTTCCTCGATATTTGAATAAATCGCTTCAAAGTCAAAACCAAAGCTCCCATCTCTGGCCTCCATTCTTGCCTTATAAGTACCCCCCAGGCGCATATCGTTTTCAGCAGCCGGGCAATGCCAACTGGGGTCTGCAAAATTCCAATGGATGATGTGCTTTGGGTTATTGTAATAATCCCAAACTTTTTGCGGATCCGCGTTAATGATTGCCTGGACCGTAATTTTTGAGTTGCTCATTTTCTGATTGTTTAACTCATTCGTTGATTTTACAAAGATGCAGCAACTTTTCCTCATTTTCCATGTGTAAAAGTGACAGCAAAAGGGTGTTTTGCGACAAAATAGGCTTTACTTTTAGGGAACTAAAAATGCCGCTATGAATGTAAGTATTCTTGTTCCTGAAAACGCAGTTATGCAAGCCATTGCTGACCCACAGTATTTATTTTCCGCAGTAAATCAATTTATGGCAGTAGCGGGTAAAAAGCCATTGTTCCATGTGCAATTGGTGGGTTTGAAAAAACAAGTGGAAATTAATGATGGCTTGTTTTCGATCAACACTTCGCAGCTGCTAAAAGAGGTAAAGAAAACGGATTTAGTAATTATTCCGGCTTTGTTTGGCGATATGAAAACAGCCATTGCTGCCAACAAAAAAGCACTGCCCTGGATCCATGAGCAATACCAAAATGGCGCAGAAGTGGCTTCATTATGCGTTGGAGCTTTTCTGCTAGCGTCTACGGGTTTACTCCATGGCAAAAAGTGCTCAACGCATTGGGGATTTCAAAATGAGTTTAGAGAAATGTTTCCCGATGTGGAAGTAGTGGAAGGCAGTATTATCACTGAAGAGGATCGGATTTATTCAAGCGGTGGGGCCAATTCGTATTGGAATTTACTGTTACATCTGGTAGAAAAATATACCGATAGAGAAACAGCCATACTTGCATCCAAGTATTTTGCCATTGATATAGATCGGGAAAGCCAAACCGCTTTTGCCATGTTCCAGGGGCAAAAAAACCATACAGACGAGGCTGTCAGAAAAGCACAGGATTTTATTGAAGAGAATTTTCAGGAAAAAATAAGCATTGATGATTTGACAGAATGGGTTTCGGTCGGCAGACGAAGTTTTGAAAGACGATTTAAGTTGGCGACCCATAACACGGTTTTGGAATACATTCAAAGAATCAAAGTGGAAGCAGCCAAAAGAAGTTTTGAGAACAGCAGAAAAAACATGAACGAAGTCATGTATGATGTGGGGTATGCCGATAGAAAGGCATTCCGGACTGTTTTTAAAAAAATCACGGGGCTTACCCCCATTGAGTATCGCAATAAGTATAATAAAATGGCGGTCTGCTTATAGCTCAAATCCTTACCTTTGTGCACTTTGCTGAAATAATGGAATAGAGACATTCAATCTCGCTGATTACATACATCATGAAACGCTTTCCCTTTATTTTTTCCCTTATCCTCCTCCTCGCCCTCTCAGCCTGCCAGCCCCATGCCGGCAATAACGACGGTCCGATCATTGATCCGGAGATCAAGGCGCAGATCGACTCGCTCAACGAGCAGATCATGCTCGGTGCTTACCAAAACAACCCTGTTTTGATAGAAAATGTCATGTCGCCGAAGCTGCTCGAAAGCAGCGGAAAGAGCGTGGATGTGCTTGTCGGGCAAATCAGCTCGCTTTCAACATCTCCCACTTTTCAGTTATTTGATGAATACTACCTGGACGGACAGGAAGGCCAGCCTTTCTCTCAGACATATTCGGGAGGAATTGAAGACGATGCTTATTCCATCAAATTTGAAGCACTCACCGATAAGGTATATATATCGATCCTCCGGCCTGATGAGCCATTTCCCGATCACCTGATTATCCTTATTTATGGTTTGTATGAGCAGGGATGGAAGCTCAATATCATCCAGTATGGTCAGTATGCTTTTCTCGGAAAGACAGCGATTGACTTATGGAAAGAAGCTCAGGAGAAGGAGGAAAAGGGCCATTTTGTGGATGCTGCCAACCTTATGTCTTTGTCGGTGCAATGCCTCAGACCGGCCAAGCAGTTTTGGGAATACCGCGAAGAGCGCGCCCTCACCCAATACTATGAACGCCTGACAAAGGCGGTAAATGCTGCCTATAAGTTTCCTATTCAGGTGGAAATTGTGGAAAGTAAGCCGGTTATTTTTGGGATTTATCCGCAAATCACGGAGGAAGGAATCTTCCCCATGATCGAATATACCTCCGCCCATCCGCAGGCGGATACGATCGCCCTCCGCCAGGAGAATGACCTGCTCCATGCCCGGATCGGCAGGATATTTCCAGGCATAAACGAAGAAAAAACACACCTGCTCTATCGTGCTTACGACAGCATCCCCGATGGCAAACGCCAGCCCATTACCTACGGATTCATCCAACCAACATACCCCAATCCATGACAAAGGACCTCAACAAAATCCGCCAAATCCTCGCGGACATCCTCAAATCACATTTTCCGCCGCTCCGCATCGAAAATGATTCAGAGGAAAACTTTGTCGTTCATGGCAATATTACTTCCCTGCCTACACCCATCCCGACGACTTTGCGCGTTCGGAAGCACTTGAGAAGATGCTGAAAGGCAAAAGTTGCTTTCACATCAAGTACCTCGATGAGGCACTTGAGCAGGAGATCAGCGACATGGTCGCCAGTGGGGTGAAGGCCTTTCAGGCCGATGGGCTGGTGTAAGCTTGTTTTTCTTCTTCCCCCAACTTCACTAACTTGTCATGCATCAAAATTCCTTTTGAAATGAAACGCATTTTACGAATACTTCTCTTCCTGATACTGCTGGTTGCTGTGGCGATCGGCGCTTTTTGGGCCTATACTGAGTATGTAGAGCCTGAGGAAAAAAGGGATGTTTATAGCTTTGTACCGGCGGATTTTATCTTTGTGGTGGAGTCGGATAGGCCTATAGAAGACTGGCAGGACCTGTCCAAAAGCAAGGTCTGGCGCTACCTCAAGACGCAGCAGGATGTGGCAGAGCTCACGAGCTCCGCTGACTACCTCGACTCCCTGCTCACCAACAATGAGCTGATCGTCAAACTTGTCAAACTCGGCGATCTGGTGATATCGGCGCACATGACCAAAGATGATGACTACGACATGCTTTTTTATGTCGATATGAAGGGCTATGGTAGACTGGCGCGGGTGCAGTCCGGGCTGGAATCTATATTTGAGACGACGGGTTACAAGGTGACGAGGAGCGATTATATCGGTCAGACGATCTACGATCTGAAAGATGAAGAGACAGGCGATGTGCTTTCCCTTTGCCGTTTCGGCAATGTGATGATCGGCTCCTACACCAAGGACCTGGTGAAAAAAGCCATTCGCCAGACCGGCGAGCGCAGCATCAAGGACAATCCCAAATTTTATGATGTGCGCGAAAGTCTTGGCCGCAGTGACATCTACTCTATCTTCCTGAATTACAACCTGTTGAAAAAATATGTCGGCATTTATCTGGACGATTCGCCGGAGATGCTCGATGGGATAGAGGAAATTCTTTCCTTCTCTTCCTTTGACTTTCAGGTCAAAGACGATCATACCTACCTCAAGGGCTACACCCGTCAGATCGACTCGATTCCTTCCTTTTTTAACATCTTCAAAGATGTGGGGCAGGGCAGGCTGCTGGCCTCAGAGATTTTGCCTGCCAATACTGCCTTCTATGGCAGCATGGGCTTCGATGATTTTGACGATTTTTTCAAACGCTTTACCTATTATTACAAGGATCAAAGCCCGGAGGAGTATGCGGATTTTGTGAAAAATAAAGAGCGCATTGAAAAATATTTTGACATCAGCCTGGAAGAAGAATTCTTCAGCTGGATGACAGATGAGGTCATCACGGCTTTGGTACCGATAGATGAAGCGGGAAAAGAATACGCCTATTATGGCCTGATGCACTTCGATGATTATAAGCTGGCGCAGGAAAAAATGGATTATTTCGCAGAAAGAGTCCGCAAAAAATCGCCCGCCAAATTTCTCGAAATCAAGCACCAGGGCGTGCCTATTCGCTACCTGGAGATCAAAGGCTTTTTCAAAATCTTCCTGCAAAAGATGTTCAATTCCATTGAAAAGCCGCACTATACCTTCGTCGGCGACTATGTCGCCTTTAGCAATGACACGACCTCTCTCAAACTCTTGATTGACCAGTATCTCAATCAAAATACGCTGGAATACAGCAAGGAATACACGAAGTTCATGGATAACTTTGAGCCGCGCTCCAACCTCTTCATTTATGCCAATAACCAGCATCTGCTCAACTTTCTGCGGGAGAGCATGGACTACGAAAGCCGCGTTGAGCTAAATAGAAATATGAATTACCTGCTGGCATTTCCGCAGTTGGGCCTGCAGATGAGGCCGAGCAAGGGGATGTACCAGACGTATTTGTACACGCAATTTGAGCCGGAACAACAGTAAGAGGGACGCAGATCAACGCAGATTATTATGATCAGGCCTATGTTAAAAGCAGGAAATCGAGCTTTTTCTTTAAACATAACGAACCATAAAAAGCAGTGTAAATCAGCGTCAAATTCCTACAAGGCGAACAACAAAAGAACATGATCAATTTCACCGTAACTGAGCGCTTTTTGCGCTATGTCAAGATAGACACCCAGTCCGACGCAAGCTCGAAGAGCATTCCTTCGACAGAGAAACAAAAAGACCTGAGTCGCTTGCTGGTGGATGAATTGCACGCCATGGGCATCAAAGATGCCCAGATGGATGAGTGGGGCTATGTCTACGCCACCATCCCGGCCAATACAGACAAAAAAGATGTCCCTGTCATCTGCTTTTGCTCGCATGTGGATACTTCGCCTGACTCCAGTGGGACAAACGTCAAGCCCATTGTGCATACAAATTACCAGGGGCAGGACATCGTCCTGCCGGACGATCCCACACAAATCCTCCGCATGGCGGAGCATCCTGATCTGCAACACCAGATCGGTCATGATGTCATCACGGCCAGTGGCCTGACCTTGCTGGGCGCTGATGACAAGGCGGGCCTTGCTGAGATCATGGATGCCGCGCATCACCTGATGAGCCATCCCGAGCTCAAGCACGGCGCGGTGCGCATCCTTTTTACCCCCGACGAAGAGATCGGCCGCGGAGCAGATAAGGTGGATATCAGGAAGCTGGGAGCCGCTTTTGGCTATACGATGGACGGCGAGACCGTCGGCTCACTGGAGGACGAAACCTTTTCGGCGGACGCAGTCAAATTGACGATAGATGGCGTAAGCGCACATCCCGGCTTTGCCAAAGGCAAGCTCGAAAGCGCGATGAAAATCGCGGCGGATATCGTCTCTCGCCTGCCCAAGGACAGGCTTTCTCCCGAGACGACCGAAGGTCGTGAAGGCTTTATCCATCCTGTCACGATGCAGGGCATCGTGGAGCAGACGGTAGTCGAATTCATCATTCGGGATTTCACCGTTGAGGGCTTGCATGCAAAAGAAGTTTTTCTCCAAAAAATCGTAAATGAGGTCCTTGAAACCTATCCCGGCTCAAAAGCCACTTTTGAAGTGATCGAGCAATACCGCAACATGAAGTATGTGCTCAACGACTATCCGCAGGTAGCGGATTATGCGGAGGAAGCCATCAGGCGGACGGGTATTCCCGTCAGAAAAGGTTCGATCCGAGGCGGTACAGACGGTTCCCGCCTGTCATTCATGGGGCTTCCCTGCCCCAATATCTTTGCCGGTGGCCACGCCTTTCACTCCCGGCAGGAGTGGGTATCGAGGCAGGATATGGAGAAGGCCGTAGAGACGATAGTGAATCTGTGCCAGATTTGGGAGGAGAGGAATTGATGAGCAAATCTTCCCAGTGACGCTTTCCCCTTTTTCTAGTCTAAAAGGAAAAGTTTTATTTACTTAATAGCTCCAATCACAGTTTATTACATAATCATAAATAACCCTTATACATCATGTTTGAACTCTATCAAAGCGAAAACAACGAAAAATTCTATTTCCGCCTGAAAGCCAAGAACGGACAAGTAATCCTGACCAGCCAGGGCTATGCCGGTAAAAGCGGTGCAAAAAATGGCATCGAGTCTGTTCGTAAGAATGGTGCTGATTCCGATAATTTTGAGCGGAAAGAATCCTCTAATGGCAAACATTACTTCAACCTGTTAGCTGCTAACAAGCAGGTAATTGGCACAAGCCAGATGTATGCCTCGAAAGACAGCATGGAGAACGGTATCAAGTCTGTTGGCAACAATGCGCCTGATGCAGAAGTGAAAGACCTGAGCGCTGCTTAAGAAATTTTTCAGAAAAGGAAAGCCAGGCATTGCCTGGCTTTTTTTATTTATCGGATCAGGGTGATCGTTCCATTCAGCGTACGCTTGGCGGCCCGTTTATTTTCCCTGCTTTGATAAGTCAAAATATAGACATAGACACCCTCAGGAACTGCGCCGCCTGTCATAGAGACGCCATCCCAACAAGCGGAAGGATCTTCCGTCTGCCATATCAACTGCCCCCAGCGGTTGTAAACCTTGAAATCATAAGCGAGTAGCTCGCACTCATAGCCAATACAAAAGCCATCATTATGCTGGTCATTGTTGGGCGTAAATGCCGAGGGCACAAAGAGCGAACAGGTACAGTCGGTATCTGTGACAAGAACGGTGTCTGTGACAGGGCCACAGCTGTTTTCAACCGTCACCCAGAAGATACCTTCATGATCCGTCACATACTGTGCTTCGTTGCTGCCATCCTGCCAGCGGTAGCTGGCAACACCCTCGATGCGCGCATCGAGCCGGATGTGTTCGTTCTGGCAGCGGAGGGTATCTCCGCCAAGATAGGGTAGGAGCGGCTCCTCAAAAGTAGCCTCCATCAGATCGGATACCCTGCCACAGCGGTTGGCGATTTCAACCAGGTATAAGCCATCTTCTGTAACCCACCGCAGTGAGTCCGTGCTGCCGTCTTCCCAGCGGTAGTCGACTGGCGCAGTGGCGCTGGCAAAGACCGTGGCATCCAGGAGGATGCTGTCCCCCACACAGAGCAGCTGATCTGCTCCCAGGTTGATCGGAGGTGGAGCCTGATCGAGGATCAATGTCATTTCAGCCCGACCTGTACCACAGCTATTGCTTACCTCCACCCAATAATCTCCCGCCCTATCTGCCAGATGTGTGGCCAGGGGGGAGCCATTTTGCCACAGGTATTTTGCCCGGGCATGGAAAACATTGAAGTTGAGGGATTGGCCCAGGCAGAGGGCCGTATCCGGCCCCAGATCAGGCGTCGGCAGCCTTTCCAGCCATAGCTGGAAGCTGTCCCGGGCAATGCCACAGGCATTCTCTCCCTGCGCCCAGTAGAGGCCCTGATTCATCGCAGAAAAACTGCTGTTGGTACTGCCATCCGACCACCGATAGCGGGTGATATTGGGGGCATAAACGTCGAGAAGCAGTACTTCTCCGGTGCAAGCTACCGTATCTTTGGGGAGCAAGAGTTGAGGGCTTTTCTCTTCAGAGAGATGGATTTCGTCGCGATCCGTACCGCAGCGGTTGCTTACTTCCAGCCAGTAGAAGCCGCTGTCTTGTATGGCTCTTCGTGGCAAATTAAAGCCATCGTTCCATAGAAAGGTCCAGTTTTGACCTGTATAATCAAAAACAATATCCTCTCCGTCACAGAGCAGGACATCCGGGCCCAGATTGATAGCAGGGGCAGGAAGCCGCGTGATGACCACCGTATCGCGGCCTGTGCCACAATGGTTGCTGGCTTCGCCTATATAGGTTGCCGGACTGCCAACTGTCCACTGCGCACTGCTCGGCCCTCCCTGCCATTTGTATGAGGTGGCATTGATCGTCGTTATGTCCAATGTGACCAGCTCACCCTGACAAAGCAGGCTGTCAGGCCCTGCCTGGGGTTGAGGGATGGAATCGTAGAGAACGATGATGGTATCCGAATTGGTGCCGCAGACATTTGTTTCATAACAAATGATCTCCCCCCCAGGTGGATTTACAATTATGGAAGTGGAGAGAGAGCCATCGCTCCAGACGACGAGGCTGGTCAGTGGGACATTTGCAGTCAGAACATAAGTTTGCCCGGCGCAAAGAATGGTATCAGGAGGCAAAGTCCCATTGGGAAATCCTACGGCTGTAACCCGTATGTTATCTGTTTCTGCGCCGCAGACATTTTGAACGGTAGCCGTATATAATCCAGATGTATTTACCGAAATCACCGAATCTGTAGATCCGCTATTCCAGCTATGCATCATCCCGGGCTGGTAAATATTGAGCGAAATAGGCTGCGTTTCACAAATAACCGTATCCGCGCCAAGTGAAAAAGGCAGAGGCGAATCCAAAAAATGAACCGCTATGGTATCTGCTGCCGTGCCGCAATAGTTGGAAAGCTGCACATGCAAAGTATCATCCTGCGTCACAAGATAAGTAGGCAGTATGCTGCCATCCTGCCAGAGGTATTGGGTGCCGGGCGTCGTCTGGCTCATAAATGTGGCATCCAGCAGCAGGCTGGGAAAGTCACACACAAGCGTATCGGGTCCAAGGTCTACCGTCGGGAAGCTTTCATATTGTATATCAATGGTGTCGCTGGTGACACCGCAGGTATTGCTGAGTTGTGCCCAGTATTTTCCGGGAGCCATCACGGTAAAGCTGGGCGCATTGCTGCCGTTTTGCCAGAGGAAGTTGACGCCATTGCGCGTCAGGTCCAGGGGCATATTGCTGCTGCCGCAAAGGATAGAATCCGTCGGCCCCAGGTCAAAAACCAGCGCTGCTGAGTCATGGACGACGATCGTAATAGAATCCACGCGGGTGTTCATGCAGGGATCCGTTACCGAAACATAGTAGGTCGTCGTTGTATCAGGAAAAGCTCTGGGGTTGGCAATGCTGGTGCTGCTCAGGCCCGCCGCAGGCGACCAGGAGTAGGTGAAACCTGTTCCCACATTGAGTGGGAGGGTATCGCCTTTACATATCGCAGTATCCTGCAAAGCCTGCGAAAAGGAAATATAGTTCAGGCAAAAGCGATGCTCATTGGTCAGCGCGCCGGTAGCGGCAGTAAATCCCCAGAAGACATAAGGGCTGCCACTGAAAATCGTTTGAACGATATTGCCGGTATAGGTGAGCCGCAAGGAGCAATCCATATAGACCCGCATGGTGAAAGTCGCTGTGTCCCAGGTGATTCGAAAATCATGAAAATTGCAGTCTTCCAGGTTGCCATTGCCTGCGAGAGCTGCAACTGGCCCTGCCAGATTGTTGGCAGAGGTATGGTCATTGACACCATTTGACATGATGGCGATGTGGTCGTAGACAGGGTCTCCCCAGTTGCCGTTTTGGTAGGTGTCCATCTCTATCGCCAGCGAAGGCGTTATGCCCTGGTAGCCCAGCCCTCCGCCCGAAGAACCCACACTTGTGCTGATCGGTTGCAGGACGAAAGCCATGCCATCTGCGCCGCCATTGCTACAGCCCAGATTTACTTCGAAGTAGAGATCAAAGGGTTTGCTGATGTCAACGCTGCTCAGGTACCAGACTGAACCGGACTGGTTTGTCAGGTTGCTTGTCAGGCGAAAACAGTTGTTGGCCTGACTGATGGCTGTGCCATTGGTGCGAAATTGAGCATTCACGCTCCAACTACAGAGAATAAGGGAAAGTAGAAGTAAATAGTTTTTCATAAGCTTTGCTGCTTTGGGATAAAGTACGGCATTTTTTGAAATATTTTGAAGATTTTGAAGGAGACAGCCAGATTTTGGATAATTTTGGAGGAAAAGAACCCCATGGTCCAAGGGCTATTTCGTGAAGTAGACAACTCGCCCCTCATTTTTTGGCGAATCTGGTTCGGCCTCATCCTCTTCTTCGAGGCGGTGGGTGCGCTTGCGCTGGGCTGGGTCAGCGACACCTTTGTAGAAACGCCTTTCACCTTCACTTTTATCGGCTTCGAATGCTTGCGCATCTTCCATGGCCCAGCCATGTATGGCTGGTATGGCTTAATGGCCGCCGCGGCCCTGGGCATCATATTGGGGTGGCGCTATCGCTTCAGCATGATCCTTTACAGCCTGCTGTGGACAGGCAGCTACCTCATGCAAAAATCGCATTACAACAACCACTACTACCTGCTCATGATGCTGTGCTGGATGATGTGTTTTTTGCCCGCCAACGCCTATTTTTCGCTGGACGTCAGGCGCAATCCCGCCCTCAAAAAGCTCAGCTGCCCCAGCTGGTGCCTCAATCTTATCGTCGCCCAATTGGCCATTGTTTATTTCTACGCTGCCGTTGCCAAACTCTATCCCGACTGGATGGCGGGCCGCCCATTGGAAATCTGGTTTGCCGCCAAGGCAAATTATCCGCTGATCGGGCCCTGGCTGGTCAGGGAGGGCGTAGCGCCATTTTTTGCCTGGGCAGGCATCATCTTCGATTTTTTAGTGATCCCCGCTCTCATCTGGAAGCGGACACGTTGGGCGGCTGTAATCGCCTCGGCCTTTTTTCACCTCTTCAATTCCATCGTCTTCCAGATCGGCGGATTTCCCTACCTGATGCTGGGCGCATTGGTGTTCTTTTTTCCGCCTGAAGCAACGAGAAAACGATTTTTTCGCAAGAAAGAACAAGTCCTCAGTCAGACTTCCCAACCCCATAAATGGGTCATCTGGGGCCTGGGGCTGTATTTTTTCATACAATTATTGTTGCCGCTGCGGCATCATCTTTTTGAAGGCCATCCCAACTGGACCGAAGAAGGCCATCGGCTGGCCTGGCGCATGATGTTGCGCAGCAAAAGCGGCAGCTTGTCTTTTCGGATCGTAGATCCGGTGACGGGAGATAGCTGGCAGGCCCAGCCTACCGAATTTACAAGCCGAAAGCAGGCTCAGCGCGTAGCCATTCGCCCGGATATGCTTTGGCAATTGGTGCAGGAAATGAAAAAGCATTACGAAAAAGAAGGTTTTCCCCAGGTAGAAATTTATGCACAAAACCGCGTTTCGCTCAATGGACACGGCTTCAGCTACCTCATTGATCCTGAGGTAGACCTGGCCAAAGAAGAATGGCAGCCCCTCCGCCATCATCCATGGATACTTGTATATTAATCTGTGTTAAGGTTGGCTTTTTATAAATAAAATACATTTTTCTCACTAAAAAGTTGTTTTATATATTTTTTACCTTCATCTTTGTAGGGTAAGAAAAAGGAAAAAACAATATGGAAATTGTATTCAAAGAATTAGAAACCATGCCTGCTTCTTTACAAGACATCAATCTTTTTCTTACCGTATTTAAACAGCAATCCAGGAAGCATGGCCTGATCTATTACAACTGGCAGGACAACCTGCAAGCTTTATTTGATCTGGAGATCACAGCCAGGAGAAGAGAAAAAGTCATTCTCAACCTGAAGGATTCTGATTACCTGATTGGGCCTCATCCGGATGAACTAAAAGGAGGTGTCACATATTGGGTATTTGAAACAGAGATAAAAGGCAAGGTTGTTCATATTGAACTATCTCTGGCAGATCATACAGGCTCAGCATGTTGTTATGCTTTTAAGCCAAAGTAATATATTGAGTATGCTCGTTCTGTGTAAATCATGTAAGCATGCCTGCATTTTTTATCATAACAAGCTGCCTTATCTGCGTCCATCCTTAATTTCAAAAATCTGGAATGAAAGAGCGTCTTAAAATGGAATTTTACTAATCAATTGCCTGCAATGAAAGAAGAAAAAATCGTGCTGAAGAAGGCTTTGGGGAAAGATAGCTTTCGCAAGGAAGAATATGAATTTTGGCGCCACTATTATGTGAATACCGAAACGGGTGAGGAGTTCACTTCTCAGGAACTTGATGAGCTGAATCTCTCTCAGGTATACAACCAATATCGGGCAAAACACCACATCCCTTTCCCGGAAGAAATCAAGCAGATTCGCCTCCAATACGGTCTTTCTGCTTCCAAAATGTCTGAAGTCCTGGACTTTGGCATCAACAGCTACCGCAACTACGAAGCTGGGGAGATTCCCAGCCTGGCCAACGCCAAACTGATACGCCTCACCAAAAATGCCCAACAATTCAAAAGCTTTGTAGCAGAGAAAGAGGAAATATTCTCTCCCAATACTTACCGCAAGGTCATGGAGCGCATAGAGTTGCTGATGAAACCCAGTGAGCTCGCGCCTATCGTCGAGTACCTCTGGAACCATGATATGGAAGCGAATGCCTTTACAGGCTATGTCAAACCTCAATTTGAAAAAGTCGCCAACTACGTGCTTTTCTTCGCAGAAAAACTACAACCCCTCAAAACGAAGCTGAATAAGCTGCTTTTCTACAGCGATTTTCTCAACTACAAACAAACAGGTTTTGCCATTTCTGGCTGTAATTACCGCGCCATCACTTTAGGACCTGTGCCTTCGCACTTTAGCGAGCTATTTGGTCTGCTGGAAGACCAGGGCTTCATCCAGATTGAGCACGAAGTGCTCGAACGCGGCGTAGGGGAGCGATTTGTCCCTGCCAAAAAATTTGACAAAGACTGGTTCAGCGAGCAGGAGCTCGCAAGCATGCAAAAAGTCGTCAATGCCTTCAAAGAATTGAGCACCACTGACATCGTCAACCTCAGCCACGAAGAAGATGCATGGCTCGCCAACCATAAAAAACGAGAACTCATCGATTACCAGAAATTTGGATTTGAGATAAAAGGGGTTTAAAACCCAAAACCCAAAACCCAAAACCCGAAACCCGAAACAAAAAAAAATTTGCTTTGCTTGCGTTTGGAAGTCCTCGCCCATTTTTTGGCGGGGTCTTTTTATTTTAGGGCGATCCTTTAGAGCGATCCTTTAGAGCGATCCTGTATGGCGATCCTGTAGGACGATCCTGTATGGCGATCTTTATTTTATAACAATAAGTCTGCGGGTGGCAAGGCTTTGCCCCTCGACCAGCAAGGAAACCATATATATCCCTGCGGGATAATCCACGACAGAGAACTGAGCCCTACCCTGCAATTCTGCAAGGGGAAAATGGGCTATACGCTTGCCGATGAGATTGAATAGGATAAGCTGGGCACTATGTGTGCCCATAGGCAGGCTGTAATCCAGACGCGCAATGCTGCGCGCAGGGTTGGGGTAGGGCTGCGAAAGCAGCTGAGGAGTTGCGCTTGCAGCCTCTATCGGCGTAGCCGATGTGCCGAAGTGAAATGTATGCTCGACGTAGTCGGAGGGATTCGAGCGATTGTAAAATCGCATCCTGACCTGTACAGGACTGCCTTCGCCTTCAGGGAAGAAGGTCAGCGTAAAAGCATCTGTAGATTTATCTGGCCGGATTTGAATCGCGCCTATGCTGCGGTTGACAGTTGCCCCATAGCAGACTTCCCAGCAAAAATAATCATACTGTGAACCGCTAACCTGGTTGTCGACACGCTCTGCAACTACCGCGATGGCGGAGTCGCTGCGGTTATAAACCGTGAGTCCTGTCTCTACAAAAGGCGTTTGTGGATCAAACTGAATATAGGAAGGCGCTTCGCGGATTTCCAGGCTCTGGGCCCCAAGCCCCAGAGATGCGATCAAAAAAAGAAAAGTAAATATATTTTTCATACAGATAAGATGTTTTACTCAGTGCTGACCATTTATATCTCCCCGCAAACATCAGCCCAAAAAGCAAAAAACCCATGATCTACCGACCACAGGTTTTTTGATATATCAAATTAAGACAACTGCCAACTGCCAACTGCCAACTGTTGACTGCCAACTGCCAACTGCATCAATTGCCTTCTATCAACTCAAGAATATGATCATAAAGCTCTTCCTCGTCACCTGGAGCATAAGAGCTGTGAGAATACACTACATTGCCATTGCCATCCAGCAGAAAGGTATGTGGGACATTGACCACATTCATGGCACGCTTGAAGTCGCTGTTTTTATCCAGATAAACTTCATACTCCCAGCTTCTGCCATTAACAAAAGGCTTTACACGGGCCGCATTACGGGCATCATCTATTGAGATCGCAACTAACTTGACGCCGGTTTCTTCCTGCCAGTCTTCATAAACCTCCTGAATGGTATTCAATTCCTTCACACAGGGAGTACACCAGGTAGCCCAAAAACTAATGATGATAGGCTTGCCATCATTTTGAATATCACCGGTATTAAAAGGGCTTTGATCAATATCAAAGATGTTAATAGCAGGGAGGCTATTTACCTGACCGGCATCATCCTGTGCAGTAAGAAAACTTACAGAGCAGATGACAAAGAGAGTAAGAATCAATTTTCTCATATAAGGTTAAGATTAATGTTGCGCTACTTCAACGCAGAAGGTGCTTATTTATTGATGAATAAATCAAAAAGAAGTCACTTACTTCACGCGAAGCTTGCTGGTAGCGATGATGCGCTCCTCCGCCATCAAATTGACAAAATAAACACCTGAAGCAAGAGTTGAAGTATGCAGCTGAGCGCGATCTTCAAAAGAAGATACCGCTTGCTGGCTGATCACACGACCTTGCATATCTGTAATGCGCAGGCTTGCTGAAGGCACATTCTGAGGCAAAGTGTACTGAATCCATGCCATCTCGGTAGCGGGATTGGGGTAAGGATTGGAAAGGTCAAATCCACGGGCAAGGTCTTCTTCAGATATAGAAGCCGTAGGGTCTTCTACAAAAACAACGGTGTAGTCAAAAAAGTCATTCACATCACTTTCGTTGTAAAAACGCATAGTGGTTTTGGTCATTCCGGTATTATTAGCCGGAACAAGGGTCAATTTGAAGCTGCTGTCAATGCCATTGTTTTTGAGGTTTACGGTGACATTAAAAACAGCAGAACTGCTGACATCATGGTTGAAACAGGTAGTTCCCCAGCAAAAGTTGGTTTTATGTCCGGTGGCCAAGATGTTACCGCGACGCTCGGCGAGCAGAGTTACAGCGCTGCCTGAAACGTTTTTCAGGTTCGCTTTTACATCAATAAATGAAGCTGCTGGATCGTACTTAACCGTATCCGGTGCATAGACCATTTCATAGTTTTGTGCCTGAAGGCCAAATGAAAGTGCAAATAATGCGACGAGGGTAATGACGAAATGTTTCATAAGGTATTTTAATTTATAGTATGGTTTGTTTTTGCACAAAGATACGACTTTTGCTACAAAAGCGTGGCCTTGCTATATTTTTATTAATTTGCGGCGATCAAGTCTGGCAACGCCCCAGCTGACATTGAGTTTTTATTCTTTCTCATATAAAGGCTTCAGAACTAACATGACATTACCCTTTTCTTTTTTCAAACAGCTCCTCTTTTCCCTTCTTCTGCTCTCTTTTTGTGGGATTTTTGCCCAAAATAATGCTGCCCAGAATAATGCTGGTAGTATCAACGGAAGTTTTCAATCTGATACACAGTGGTATTTTCCCGACAGCGTCATCAACGCAGAGACAGTAGATGAGGAATTGGCATCCAATACCTTTCTGCAACTCACCTATCAGCGTGGCAATTTCAGCGCGGGAGTCCGCTATGAAGCCTATCTGAATCCCCTTCTGGGATTTCGGGGAGAGTATGAAGGCCAGGGAATTCCCTATCGTTTTGCCAGCTATACTTCAGATAAGCTGGACCTGACCGTAGGGAATTTTTATGACCAGTTTGGCACAGGGATGATTTTTCGTGCCTACCAGGAATGGACTTTGGGGATTGACAACTCCATAGATGGGGTTCGGGTGGCATTTCGCCCGATCAAGGGTGTCTACCTGAAGGGTTTGGTAGGGAAGCAGCGGAGATTTTGGAACAAAAGTGCAGGTCTGATGCGCGGCGCAGATGGCGAGTGGTTTCTGCATGAAAGCTTTCCTAAGTTAGCAGAAAAGCATTGGCTTCTGTCTGTTGGCGGAAGCGTCATGAATCGCTATTTGCAGGATGACAATATCACCCTCGTCCTGCCGGAAAATGTCAGCGCTTTTGCGGGACGTTTCTCCGCTTCCAAAAGCGGATTTAACCTCAATGGCGAATACGCCTATAAGATCAATGATCCCTTCAGTAAAAATAATTTCACCTACAATTCCGGCAACGGTATATACCTCAACGCCAACTACACCCAAAAAGGACTGGGCGTTTCTGTCAGTGCCAAACGCATTGACAATATGGACTTTCGCTCTGAGCGAAATCCACTGATCGAAGAACTCACATTGAGTTTTTTGCCGCCCACTACGCTTCAGCATACCTGGCGTCTACCGACACTTTATCCCTATGCTACACAGCCCAATGGCGAATTTGGCTATCAGTTTGATGTCTTTTATACCATCCCTAAAAAGACGCCTTTGGGCGGAAAGTACGGCACTCAGATTTCCTTGAACCACAGCCGCATCATGGGCCTCAACAAAACATATACAGATTCTATTTTTCTGTACAATGTGGAATTTTTACCCAATGCCAATTCCAAGCTTTATTTCAGGGATTTTAATCTCAAAATCTCCCGGAAGATGAACAAAAACCTGAAAAGCACTTTCCAATACATCAACCTTTATTATGACAAGGGTGTGATTGAGTTGGGAGATGACAATTCTGCTATTCCGCCCGTACACGCGAACATTTTTGTGCTGGAGAACACCTATAAAATCAAGCGCAAGCAAAACATCCGCAACGAATTGCAGTTGATGCTAACAAATGAAGACCTCGGAAGCTGGGCTATGGCTTTGCTGGAGTATTCGGTTTCACCGCATTGGTATTTTACCGTTTTTGACGAGTGGAATTTTGGCAATCCCAACGAAAATCGCCGTGCGCATTATTACAATACGAATGTAGCTTACGTTAGTGGTACAAACCGAATCGGTTTTTCCTATGGTCGGCAGCGCGCCGGTCTGCTGTGTGTAGGCGGCATTTGTCGCGTAGTACCAGCCGCCAACGGCTTCACTTTGACTCTGACCAGCACCTTTTGATGTGCTTATGGAGGATTTTTTTATTTTGATTAAAATACTTGAATCATGAAAAATTCATTTTTTCTTCTTGTTGTTTTGATGCTGGCATTTGCCAGTTGTGACATCATTGAGCGTCCCTTTGTGCAACTTCCTCCGGGAGCCTGTGTGGCTTCTCAGGATTGTCTGGATCAAATTCCGGAAGATCCTTTTGCCGGTCTGACCATCACCCGCAAGGTGATGCTGGAAGAATTCACCGGCCACCAGTGTGGCAATTGCCCCACGGCTTCTGAAATCGCAGTAAAACTGCGGGATGTCACCTTCAAGGATGAAATGATCCTTGTCACCATCCATGCAGGTGGACTGGCAAGCTGGGACTCCAGCGCCTCCAAATACAATGTAAATTATACCACAGAGTCCGGGGATGAAATTTTTGATTTCTTCTTCCCGGCGGATGCCGTTCCTTTTGGCCTTGTCAACCGTACGCAGCTGAATGCGAACTTTTACCTGTATGGTCAAAGCCAGTGGGAATCCAAAGTCGGTGAATTGCTGGAGGAAGCTCCTGAAGCAGGTATTCGCATCACGCCTTGCTATGACGAGGCCAGCAGAGAGTTGATCACCGTTGTCGATATAAAATTCCTGGTTGAAGCGAATGAAAAAGAGCACATCAGCCTGTTTTTGATAGAAGACAAAGTGAAAGGCTGGCAGAAAGATTACCGCCTTCCTAGCTCGCAGGAGAGCATCAAAGACTATGAGCATCACGATATGTTCCGTGCAGCACTCAATGGCACCTGGGGGCAGCCGATTAGCTCGGCTGTGATCGAAGCGGGCAAGACCTTCCGCAAAACCAATTGCTACACCATTCCAGATTATATGGATGCCTCGCACTGCAAAATTGTGGCTTTCATCCATAATTTCGAGACGCGCGAAGTGAGGCAAGTGGAGGTCGCAGCGGTTCAATAGCCGTTTTCTTGCCTAAAAGCTATCATGAAAAAGCCCCCGCGGATTTCCGCGGAGGCTACATAACATGTTCAAGTAAAAACCTAAAAGTTTTCCGGGCTTACTCTATTTCGTTTTCCTGGCTGCGGCCACTTCTTTGTCGATTATTTCGTCAAAATCTTCAACGGATTCCTTCACTTTGCCAGACAATTCATCCACTTTTTCTTCTACGTCTTTTACCCACTTGTCTTTGCTGGTAGCAACTTTGTTCAGGAATTCGTCGCGGCGTGATTCAAACTCGCCCGTCAATTTTTCAACGATGCGACGTCCTTCTTCACGGTAGTTTTCGGTCTTGTTTTCCAATCCTTCATTGAATTCTTCAACATAAGTTTGGACTTTTTCGGCTGCAAGCGCTACAAATCCTACGCCTGCGTAAACAGATTCTTTGATTAATTCTTTCATGGTTTTGTGTTTCGGGTTTCGTGTTTTGGGTTTCGGGTTTTGTGTTTTCGGCTCTGATTAGCTTTCTTTTTTCACGGTCCGCTTAGCGGGTGTTTTTTTGGCTGTGGCAGTTGTGCTGCTTGTTTTGGCTGCTGTTGCAGTGCTTTTTTCCAGTTTGGCTTCCAGGACAGCCACGCGCTCCTGGAGTGCTTCGACTTCGTCACGTGTAGGCAGGTTGAGGCCTTCGATGACTTTTTGGGTAAAAGCTTTGAAGCGGTCTTCGAATTCTTCGCGTTTGGCTTCCGTTTTTTCCAAAAGGCCACCAAATACTTTCCTGCCTTCTTCTTTGGACAATTTGCCATCATCCACCATTTCCTCAACGGCACTCTGCAGTCTCTCTGCTGTTAAAGCTACCAGGCCAACACCTGTGTATAGAAATTTCTTAAATAAGTCTTCCATGATAATTTTTAGTTAATGGATAAAATGTATGATAAGTATGCATGCATACCATTTGTTCTTATTGGCTGCAAATCTACTAGTGTATACGTTAAAAACAAGGAAAGTTTTGCAATATTTTCAAAAATAATAGCAATTGATTGAAAATATTTAAAATGATAGTTTGGAAATAAGCCTGGAAGAAGGATTTCTCAAAAGGAAAATTTGTTTTAATTTGAGCAACCTACTCCACAGACGTATAAACGGATAAAAGTCACAGAATTTTCATGTCAAAACAAAAACCCGAAAAGATGAATCAAATGCGATCTCGAATCCACGAGATCATTTTTGAGGCGGATACGCCTTTGGGGAGGATGTTTGATATAGGGCTGCTTATTCTGATTTTGATAAGTGTGGTTGAATTGATGCTGGCGAGCGTAAAAGAAGTGCATGCTGCATTTGGTTTTGAACTGATCATTCTGGATTGGATTATTACGACTTTGTTTGCAATAGAGTACATACTTCGGATTTACGCCGTTCGAAAGCCCTGGAAATATATCTTCAGTTTTTATGGCCTGGTAGACCTACTGGCTATTTTACCTACATTCATCAGCCCCTTTATTACGGGAGCAAATGTATTGGGAAATGTGCGGATTTTGCGTTTATTCCGCGTTTTCAGGGTGCTGAAGCTTGCACCTTACCTCATAGAGTCTACCATCCTCGTCACAGCGATGAGGAAAAGTATGCGGAAGATTTCGGTTTTCCTGGGGATGGTATTGATTATCGTAGTGATGGTAGGCTCGCTTATGTACTTCATCGAGGGGCAAAGCAATGAAAAGTTTAGCAGTATCCCGCGCTCGATGTATTGGGCGATAGTCACCGTTACGACTGTTGGGTATGGTGACATAACACCAGAATCACCTATTGGCCAGTTTTTCTCGGCTTTGCTGATGATTTTGGGATATGGGGTTCTGGCCGTACCTACAGGTATCGTTTCTGTTGAAATGAAAAATGCCCAGGATGGTTTTTCTATCAATACAGTTTCCTGTGAAAGTTGTGGCCGGGAGGGGCACTCAGATGATGCAAATTATTGTAAATTTTGTGGAGGGGCCCTGTAATAAGGTGTAACATTTAGTCGAAAATTGTCTACTCTTTAGGCAAGTTTTTTTTACTTCCTACGGGTTTTTACTTGCTTAAAATAAGCCAAAACCCTCTATTTTGCCCTAAATAAGATGAAAAATACATTTTTTTTCTATCTTCCATCAATGTGGAATAATTGTTGCTATGAAGTAATATGTACATGATGTAGGTTAGGTATGTTGGGTGACAAAAAAATACTTCAACAACATCTTGTCAGTTCTTTTACAGCAGATGCGAAAATATTTGATGCAATCTTAGGTCAATGCTAACCCCTAGCGCATTCCTCAGCAAATGTGTCTTATGCTTCATACTTAATTCCCCCTAGCAATTAAGTCCTGACTTCTGGCTTCTGTTATGCTGTAAAAGATGATTTAAGAAATATTCACCCAATTACTGGGAAACCGGCCATAAGTGGCCGGTTTTTTTTATTTCTCAGGCCTCCCTCAAGCGTTATTTTACGTGTAAACTACAGCCAGTAAAATACTGGCTTTGAGGGATTAAAATTATAGCTAATTTTCCGGGCTTCGACTTACATTTTATCCAAATATCATTTATGAAAACGTCATTTTTTTTCTGCTTGCTTCTTGGCCTTGTTTCTGTAATGCCCGCTCAAACAGCCGTTTATGATTTTTTTAGTACCAATGGCCTTGCGGGCCCTACTTCTACCCCTCCCTGTAACCAGATTACAGCTTCTGATCCCGGCTCAGTCGGCGCTGCATGGATCAATTATGCCCAAACCAATAACCCTGCCTATGTCATCAACTTAGGCGTCGGTAATTTGGTAGGTTTTGATCAAACCTTTCAGATGACTTTTGGATCCAATAACTGGGGCGGAGCCGATGGTATGGCTTTCGTGATCGCGGATACCGCGAGTAGCAGACTGGCTTCAGCTGGACAGGGTATTGGCTATGCTGAGGGCAATACTTGCGGCCCTAGCCTTGGCAATTGCTTCATAGATAACTCCATCGCTTTCGAAATCGATACCCACCCCAATGCCGGCACGGGAGACCCCAGCGATGACCATATTGCCCTGCAACTCAACGGAACCGAAATCCATACAAACCCCAGCACTTCTCTCGCTTTGGTTACCCTGCCTGATATAGAAGATGGGTTGATTCACAATATTCGCCTGTTGATCACCTCCGTAGGAGCGGGAGCCAGCTATACATTTCAGTTTTTTTTCGATGATCTTACCAATGCGAAGATCACGCATTCTTTTACGGCTGCCGATCTTGCGGCAATCTTTCCTGATCCGTCAACTGTCATCTGGGGCGTAACAGGTGCTAATGGCGGCCTTACCTCTACCCAAAAATTTGGACAAGCCAATGTCTGTAGTACTTCTGCCTTTCCTGTAGAGTGGACCTTTTTTGAAGGAGAACCGCAGAAAGATGGCAGCGTGCAGTTGATATGGGGTACTTCTCGTGAAGAAAACAACAATGGTTTTGAAATAGAGCGCCAACGGGCTGATGGCTGGGATATATTGGGAAGGGTAGATGGGCAGGGCAATAGCCAGGATGCTTATGGATATGTTTTTACAGACATCATTCCCAAGGCTGGTTTCAATGTATATCGGATCAGGCAGATTGATTTTGATGGTCAATCAACCTATTCCAGCTTGCTTGAAATTTACATAGAGCCTTCGAATAGCCTCGTGCGGATTTTCCCAAACCCAGCGGGAGATTACTTCTCGCTTCAACTGCCTTCCGATCAGATGGAAGGGAATATGACCCTGGCTTATTTTGACCTGAAAGGTCAGCAAGTCTATCGCCAGGCCGTATCGGTAAGCCTGGGAGAGGGATACCTCAAGGCAAAAACGCCCGATCTCGGTGCCGGGATTTATATGGTAGAATTGCAGAAGTATCAGCAGCGGGTGATGCCACCGGCTCGGCTGGTATTGCGGTAGGGATAGATAATGTAAGCTAATCGGCTCAAAGCGCTTACTCCACAAAAAACTCCCGCTCAAATAGCTCCTCCCCATTCTCCACCCGAAAGAGGTATGTCCCGGTGGCATAAGCTGTCATGTCAATGGTAAATTGCTGATCGCCCTTTTTGACTTTCTCTAAAGTCAGGCCTTTGAGAAATTTTTTCTCGGCGTCGAGTACGCTGAATTTCAGGTCCTGCTTTTTGCTGTTTTTGTACAAAACGACAAATTTGTTCTTCTCTTCCTGGGGGAAGATCTTCGAGATGCTGAAGCTTTGAATCATCTTCGCTTCTATGCACACATGCTGGGTATAGGCTCGCTGGCCTTGCGAGTTGATTTGAAGCACACGGTAGCAATATTCCTTTCCATCCTCAAAACGGGTAAAATCATCATGGAAACGATAAGTGGCAACGCCATTGCCCACCGTATTTTGGGCCTCAATGGTCCGCACGACCCTGCCATGTACCCGATGCTCGGGTAGCCAGGAAAGCATGCGCTCTACCAAAAAGAATTTGACATCCTCCTGTGCATCTACATCCCACTCAAGGTAAACTTCATTGTTTTGAAACTGAATGTTCATTCTCGGCGGCTCAAAGTAAGGAGGCGGATTGTCGTAATCCGTTTGCAGCAATCGCAGATCGTCTGGGTGGAGGTTTTTTTCATGCCCGATCAACTCCAGGTCATAGGTGCAGACATTGCCATCGTAACCATCTACATAGATGAAGTAGTTTTGCTCCGGTTTGGGATCTTTTAAATAAAATTTCAAGGGCTCCATCTTGTAGGGATTGGCGCAGGCGCGGTAGATAAATGCCTCGCTGCTGCAATCCTCGGCTTCTATGATCAGGGCTTGCATACCGGCGGGAGTGGCGCATTGGCGGGGATGGATAATCACCTCGTAGTAGGTATAGCCCGAATCCGCCGTGAAACGGTACCATTGGTCATTTTCAAAGGTTTTGATGCAGGTGACGGGCTCGCCTTCAGGCGTTTGATCGGCTGAGGTCGTAGCCCTGGCGTTATTGAGCGCTGTCAGGTAATCACCTGGAAAGACCTCTTTGGCTTGTTCGCAGAAGTCATACAGGGCGATCAGGGGATTGCTTTCCTGGGCGTGGATGGTTGTCGGAAAAAATACAAGAAGCAGGAAAGGGAGGGGAAAAAGTTTCATGAAAAAAAGCACGATGCATGGTTTTATAAGGATAAAACGCAGCATCGTGCTTTGTATTTTCAAAAGAGAAGAAACTCTTCTTAGCTGAGCGCTTCTTTTACGCGGGCAGCAGCTTGTGCCAGCGTAGTAGCTGAAGTCACCTTCAGGCCAGACTCGTCGATGATCTTGGCGCCGAGCTCGGCATTGGTGCCCTGAAGACGAACGATGATCGGCACAGGAATCTCACCGATATTTTTGTAAGCTTCCACTACGCCATTCGCTACGCGATCACAACGGACGATACCGCCGAAGATGTTCACAAGAATCGCCTTCACGTTAGGATCTTTGAGGATGATGCGGAAACCTTTTTCCACAGTCACAGCATTAGCTCCACCGCCTACGTCGAGGAAGTTGGCGGGATCACCGCCGGAAAGCTTGATCATATCCATGGTAGCCATGGCAAGACCTGCACCATTTACCATACAACCGACATTGCCGTCGAGTTTGATGTAGTTGAGGTCAAACTCTGAAGCCTCTACTTCGAGGGCATCTTCCTCTGCTTTGTCGCGCAGACCTTCGAAGTCTTTGTGGCGATAGAGGGCGTTGCCGTCGATGCTGAGTTTGCAGTCTACAGCGATGATTTTGTCATCAGCTGTTTTGAACATAGGATTGATCTCCAGCATATCGGCATCGGTGCCCTGGTATGCTTTATAGAGATTGGTGATGAATTTCACCCCATTTTTGAAGGCGGTGCCTGAAAGGCCGAGGCCGTAAGCGATTTTGCGGGCCTGAAAGGCCTGAAAGCCGACAGATGGGTCAATCCATTCTTTGACGATTTTTTCGGGCGAATGCTCCGCAACCTCCTCGATATTCATACCGCCTTCGCTGGAAGCGATGATGACATCTCTGCCGGTCTCGCGATCCAGTGTGATGCTGAGGTAATATTCTTTGCGCTCGCTTTCACCAGGATAGTACATATCCTCGCCGATGAATATTTTATTCACTTTGCTACCACCGGTAGCTTCGTTTTGAATCGTCACCAGGGTACCGCCCAGGATACCTTCGGCAGCTTCTTTTACACCGGCGATGCCTTTGGCTACGATAACGCCTTTAGCTCCGGTCTCTGTGACAGTGCCTTTGCCACGCCCTCCGGCATGGATTTGCGCCTTAACGACAAAA
The DNA here is from genome assembly GCA_030430205.1 of Bacteroidia bacterium. Classification (GTDB taxonomy): domain Bacteria; phylum Bacteroidota; class Bacteroidia; order J057; family J057; genus JAUIGE01. The sequence continues at coordinate 308,206 of JAUIGE010000002.1, forward strand.
AATTTGCCTTCAGGGTCGTCATATAGTGTTTTAGCAGCAGCAACAGCATCCTCTACTTTTTCGGCGACAACGCCGTTTTGTATCGGAACTCCATAGCCTTTGATAATTTCTTTTGCCTGATATTCGTGAAGCTTCATGTATTATTTTTTTTAAGATGGGCAAAGGTAAAATCAGCAAGGCGATTTTGCAAAGAGATGCCTCTTTCTTTTCCTATCCTAAAATTGTAATTTCAATTCTTACTCCGCATTAACCTTTAAATAAATATGAAAAAAACACTAACTCTACCCCTTTTTATTTGCCTGCTACTCTCATCTGTATGGATGTCTGCACAAAGCCTGGTCAGTACCATGCCTGAAAACAAAAAGGTAATTCTTGAAGAATTTACCGGTACATCTTGTCCCCCATGTGCCACAGGACATCAGACCATAGAGACTTTGTTGACCACTTTTCCGGGTCAATTGTTTGTCCTTGGATACCAACCTTTTAACTCATCCCTGACTACGCCAAGAAGTGCGAGTGATCCTGACATGAGGAGAAATTTCCCCAATGCCTTTTACGATCTTAATTTTACAAAGGGCCCCGGGCGCTTTATGCCCAGTGCTTTTATGAATAGAAAGTTATGGAACGGAGATCGCCTGGTAGGAAGAGGAGACTGGCAAAATAATGCCTCAGCTATTCTGGCAGAGGCTTCGCCTGTGAATGTGGGCTTGTTGGCTACCTATGATAGCCTGACCCAGCTCCTCACGGTAAAAGTTGAAGTATATTATACCGATTCGATGGCTGGGACGAACACTATCTATGTACATCTATTGGAAGATGGAATCATCGCAGGACAAAGCGGGAGTACCGACCCCAATTATGTGCATAAGCATGTTTTCAGAGAAAGTCTGACAACGGATCAATGGGGAGATCTCATTCCTTTAGGTCCATGGCCTGGCCAGTTTCACCAGATGACACTGACCTTTGACAACAGTGCAGGGGCCTATAACATGAAAAATTGCAGTGTGATGGCTTTTGTTCGGGACCCATCCACAGAAGAAGTTTACAGTGGTGCGGGTGTTCATGTGGGAGAGCCTGTAAACAATACCGGCATAGTCGGGGATCTGGATAGCCAGATCGCCATGCAGGTTTTTCCAAACCCTGCCCAGCAGTATGCTCATCTGGAATTTACCCTTCAAAGGGCTGAAGAGGTGCAGTTGACATTGTTGGATGTGAATGGGAAAACAATAGAAAGGGGCAATTTGGGCACCTTTTCGGCAGGAACACATCTGCATAAGATAGACCTTCAGGCACTTCCTGCTGGCATGTATATGGTCAGATTACAAGCAGATCAAAAGGTCAGCATGAAACGTCTTTTTGTCATTAGATAATCACGAAAAAATAATTATCTGCCATTGTAGACGGAAATACTTCCAAAGTCAATGGTGCAAATAAGGGTGGTGGCGTTTTGGCCATCACTTTTTTTGTATGCCTGGTTGACATAGGTGTTTTTGCCCTCACGAACAAATGCCTCAGCTCCTTCACTAGGTAAGGTGGCTGAAGAAAAGAGTCCACTTTTGAGTATGATTCTGGTAGGATGATCGGGATGTACAATCAGGAAAAAATCGCCCATTCCCTGTTGGACATAGATCGTCATGCCTGCATATTCCTCACTGCCCAAAACCATTTTGGTGTCGCCCATATCATTGACAATAGAGATCACATTGGCGCGGGCGAGTTCGATATTTTTCAGGACAATCTTGGCTTTGGCGGCGTGAATGTCCATTTTATCCATTTGGATACGGTTGGCCTGGGTATAGTTGATATGCAGATCAGCAAAAGCTGAGTGAATCTCAACATGATTCAGGCTCAGGTCTGAAAAATCCAGCCGCGAGCGGCCTACCCCCAGGTCAAGGTAAAGATCTGTAGAAACAGATGGGTCCGGGCTATAGGTAGATCGCAATGCAGTTGCATTGCCTGAACTATTCAAAAATACCTGCTGACTGAAGTCAGCAGAAGTTCTGTTAGCGCTTTGCGCTACCTGCTCAGCAGACTCGCTTTGTTTTACATTCAGCGCTACGGTGCGCATCCAGTTTCCATGCGCATCAGGGCCTTCATCCACTTTGGGGATGAGTTGATCGTCATCACTGTAGAGTTTGAAAAAGCTCTTCCCACATACTGGGGAAGACTTGATAAATACTTCTCCTGCGGGTATCCGCAGATTGAGATGCATGTGCTGGACTTTGCTGTCCGTGGGAAAGGTTTGTACCTGTAAATCCGTTTTTTGGCTGAAAAGCCATACCGGAGCAAACAGGGATACCCAAATTATTAACTTCGTTTTCATAGCAATCGCCTTTACGTCCATCATATGGATAATGTTTAACTATGGAGGTTGTATGAAATCGTTTTCTGACTAAAAAAAAGCTGATTTTCCAGGCTTTCTTTATACAAAGATAAAATTGTTGGACAACTTTTTACAAAATTTATCGAATGCAGCTCGGAATGCTGGCGTTTTCAGGGGGCTTTTCTCCCTTTTTATCGCCTAAACCCATAGTTTTATCCGTTAATAGAATTCCTTAAAAGAACCGATTTTGTCCGATTTTTTGTACGAAATAGAACCTTTTTATGGCTGGTTGGATGCCTATAGCCATGAGAACGATCCCCGATCTCCCTTCCATGGAGTGGAGCACAATCTTTTCTACTTTGACCGTTCTGTTAATGAGATGCCCGCGCATCCCCTGTGGGATACGATCGGATCGGAAAGTCTGCTGATTAAAATTCTGTATGCCAGCTATGATAAAGGCTACGCTATCATTGAGCTTTTTGGAGAGTGGAATGATCTCTATGACAATGACTACAAGCTACTGGCAGAAAACTGCCTGACCTATCTGCTCGATCACGGAATAAATCGTTTTATTCTGATCTGTGAAAATGTATTTCACGCTTACTTTGAGACAGACGATTATTATGATGCCTTGCAGGAAGAGCTGGAAGAGGGCTGGATCAGCCTGGTCAGGCCTCGGGAAAATGTACTGGAGGAGCTGGAAAGCTACAATTTGAGCCATTATTTTTACCTCAGCCCCGTGCTGGATGACCTCAACTGGCGAAAGCTCAAACCTTTTCAGCTATTTGAACTTATTGAGTCGAGGATTACGAAGTTGTTGAGGTGAGAGCAGAGAGCAGAGAGCAGAGAGCAGAGAGGCGAGAGCAGAGAGCAGAGAGGCGAGAGCAGAGAGCAGAGAGGTGAGAGCAGAGAGCAGAGAGGCGAGAACCGAGACTGCAAACTGAAGACTGCAAACTGAAGACTGAAGACTGTGCTACTCTTCAATCTTCTCTACATCTACGATGAAGTACTTGGTATCGCCTCGCCAGGAGAAAGTGAAGAGTTTTTCTTCGTATTGCAACTTGACTCTGTGGCCTTTATTCATTGCCTCTTCGATTTCCTTCCGCACTTCATCATCTCCGGGGTAGACGGAAAAATTCCAATAAGTAGAGTTCATGTCTCCGCCATCTCCGCCGCCGATACCTCCCAAAAAGAGCTGGCCTTCCCAGGTTTTGACCACATAGCCTTTTTTGCTGAATTTCATCACCTTGCCTACCCGATCTCCGGTACTGTAATTGTAGTAAAAAGTGATAACAAAAGTGCCCATTATAGCCAGCATAAGAGCTGCAACGAATATGATTAGAATTTTGCGCATGACATCATTTTTTGAGCCCCCAATATACAACCTTTGCGCTTTCTAAACTATGATGTAAATTGAAGGACAAATTATTTCTACATGAAAAGTACAGCCTCATTCAATCCTCGTCAGGATATATATTTGATGAAGGACCCTCGACTCGAAGCCGCCATCGAGGTAGCCCTTGATCTGGGTATGCCGCTCATGGTCACCGGAGAACCCGGCACAGGTAAGACACGCCTCGCTTACTATATTGCCCAGCAGCTTTTGGGCGTTGAGCAGCCGCTTATTTTCAATACGAAGACTTCTTCGAAGGCCAAAGACCTTTTCTACAAATACAATGCGCTCACCCATTTCCGTGATGCACAATCGGGCAAGGCTGACATCAATCCGATGGATTATGTATCTTTTGAGCCGCTGGGGCGGGCGATTCTGGAGTCTGCCAGCAAACGCAATGTCATCCTCATTGATGAGATAGACAAGGCTCCCCGGGACTTCCCCAATGATGTATTGTTTGAATTTGAAGAGCTGGCCTTCCGGGTGGAGGAAGCGAGCAGGGAAGAGGTAAAGCAGTGGGCGGAGAGGCAGTCAACAGTGGGCAGTGGGCAGGCTGTAGGGGTGAAGGTAGATGAGCAGGGATTTATCCGTTTTGCGGGTAAAATCGAGGAGCGCCCCGTGCTGTTGATTACTTCGAATACAGAAAAAAACCTGCCGGAGCCTTTCCTCCGGCGCTGTGTGTATTACCATATTCCTTTTCCGGATAAAAGTGTGTTGCAGGAGATCGTGCAGGCCAAAGTGCCATTGGAGGCAGCTTTTGTAGACAAAATGCTGCCCGCAGCATTGGATTACTTTCGCGAGATTCGCGAAAAGAAACTGCGCAAAGCGCCAGCCACAGCGGAGCTGATCGCATGGGTGCATTTGCTCCATAAAAAAGCCATCAATGTGGCCCTCAATCGCGCCCGTGGCGCAGACGAAAAACTCAAAGAAGAACTCATGCGCACCTTCACGGTTTTGCTCAAAAACAAAGAAGACCGCCGCAGGATGGAAGATGAACTCAAAAGACTTTAGTATAAACCAGGCTATCAAGAATGGAAAACAACCTCAAACTAGCCGTGCTGATTGATGCGGATAATATCCCCTCAACCCACGTAAAAGAAATGATGGAGGAAATCGCCAAATACGGCAATCCGACCATCAAACGCATATATGGAGACTGGACCAAGCCCCATGTAGGGCGCTGGAAAAATATTTTGCTCGAAAATGCCATCACGCCTATCCAGCAATATGCCTATACAACCGGCAAAAATGCCACGGACTCGGCCATGATCATAGATGCCATGGACATCCTGTATACAGGCAAAGTCACAGGCTTTTGCATTGTATCCAGTGATAGTGATTTCACGCGTCTTGCGACGCGCCTGCGGGAAGCCGGAATGGCTGTGATCGGTATCGGGGAAAAGAAAACGCCGGATCCATTTATCGTTTCCTGTGATAAATTTATCTATATCGAAATCCTCAAAAATCAAAGTGACGAGGAGGAAGAAGACGCAGCGGAAGCGAGTGGCAAGCAGGTAACCAAAAAGCCCAAACCTACCTTTGATAAGGTCACACCCAAAGTCATCCGACTGATAGCTTCCAGCATCTCTGATGCCGCCGATGAGGATGGCTGGGCATTCCTCGGAGATGTCGGCAATCTGATACAAAAAAAGCAACCCAACTTCGACGCCCGTAACTACGGCTTCCAGAAGCTAACGCCTCTCATCAACTCCATCGGAAGATTTGAGATCGAAACGCGGGAAACTTCCCGCAGAAACCTGAAACTCATTTATGTGAAGAACAAAGAGAGGAAGGGGAGGAAGAGGTAGGGGGGAGGCGAGAGCCGAGAGCCGAGAGCCGAGACAAGAGATCAGAGACAAGAGATCAGAGATCAGAGATCAGAGATCAGAGATCAGAGATCAGAGATCAGAGAGCCGAGACGTTCTTCCATCTGCTAATTTTCTAATCTGCAAATTATTCTTATGCCCATCCTACCCCGCATATTGCTTGCTTTTGCCAATGATGCCTTCTCGGAGGTACGGAAGCTGGATGAACTCCAGCAGGAGATGGTTTCTTTGGGAGAAATCCTACAGGGGCACATGGAGGTGACGACCAAGCCGGAGGCAAGTCAATCGGTGATCGTCAAGGCATTTAAGGAATTGGGGGAAGATATCCATATCTTTCACTTTGCAGGTCATGCCAGCGGAGAGGGGATAGAGACGCAGGAGAAAGAATATGAGCGCCGCGTCACCCTGGCCGACGGCCTGGCGGACTTTATCGGCCAACAACGCCAGCTCAAGCTGGCTTTTCTCAATGGCTGCGCCACCGAGGGCCAGGTGAAATACTTTCACCAATCCCATATCCCGGCGGTGATCGCCACCAAATATCCGATCGGAGATCGGCTGGCCCGGGAGTTTTCCGAAGCATTTTATGATTCGATGGCCAAAGGGCGGAGCATCCGCGCTGCTTTTGAGGAGGCGCGTGCGCAGATGCGCATGAGCTACCAGGAGTACAACAGCCGCAGCCTGCTGCTGCGCGATGCGCCGCCTGCTGCGGCGCAGGAATTTCCATACACCCTGGAGCTCGCTCCAGGCAAAGAGGCGATAGCCGATGCCCGGCTGGGTGACTGGCACAGGAGTGTGCCCAAGGTAGGACCACTGGAGAAGGCGCCGGCGGCGCAGTTTGAGGAGGTACACCTCCTGTGTGATCGGTATCAGCAAAACAACCTCTTTACCGATACCCTGGATGAAAGCCAGAGTAATGGAAAAAAGGGACCTTATATTTTTATGATTCATGGAGAGCAGCCCGATTTGCCCAACAGCCTGGCGGAGCGCTTTGTCAAGTTCAGTGTGCAGGAGATTTTTGCGCAGGCGGGCATCGGCATCTCAGAGGATAAATACGATCTTATCAAGGTCAACCTGCCTACCATTTCTGATTTTGAAAGCAACCACAGCAACAAAGCCTTTTATCGCCTGCAGCGAAATTTTGACCGCGCAGGATACGAAAAGCCGGAAACGGCTGCCGATCTATTGCCTTTTTTCAGCGGATTTACAGAGCTCGCCATCATACAGCACAGCTTTGTAGCAGATAACTGGCATGAGGGATTCGAAAACTTCATGGAGTCCTATATCGGTGATTTCTGGCAACTAGAATTGGAAAAATCGGATCCTTTCCTGATTATTCTCTTTGATTTTACCTATACAGCCTCTCAGAAAGGATTGAAAGCCCTGTTCAAAAAAGGTCCTAACAGCGCGCTGGAGAAGGTATTGGATCGTTTGCAAAAACGCTTTGAGTCCTGCTACCTGCTGGATCGGCTGCCTTTGGTGCGCGATGGAGATATCGAGCAATGGAAAAATGATTTTCTACCCGAGGCGACCACGCTGACCGCTGAAATCTGTCAGGGGATGTCCCGTCTACCTATGATACAGGTGCAACCCAAACTCAAGGAAGCGCTCAAACTCCATAACAGCCGGTATGGATAAAACCCCCAATCATATCGCTTTTTTGCCTTTTGAGGAGCTGCTTTCTGAACTGAAAGAGCAGTATCATTTTGTATTGGGGGTGGACAGCCACGAGCGGATCAACCGCCTGCTCAATCGCTACGCGATGAGCGAAAGCCCAGACGCAAGGCGTCTGCAATATGAGCTTTGCGCTCTCCTGGCTGGAAGCCAGGAAGAACAGGACATCTTCGATCGCAGTTTTCAGGAGTTTCTCGATCGCTACAGCTTCGAGCTGGAGAAGAAGGAGGTGGATTCCAGCGTAGAAATAAGTAAAAAGATTTCCCGTTCCAGGTTGTTTTTCAGGGCTTTTTCCTTCCTGCTATTGCTCGTCAGCCTCTATATTTATCTGGCTTTTGTATATGTCAAGCCGATTCCAGGGCCTGTTTTCGCCCAGTTGCCGGGGAGTTATCACATGTTTTTGGCGGATACTTCCGAAGTCAGAGATCTGCCTCCCTTATTTATTGATAAGGTAAAAGAGCGCTATTGGCAATTTAAGTTTGAAAACTATAAGGAAGCAAAGCCCCGTTTGATCATCCCCTTCAGCGAGCCTCTGGCAGAGGGGGTACAATTTAGAATTGTCACCCAAAGCAATAAGGAAAGGCAGCGTGAAGTAAAATTGCGGTTTCAGGAGCCTTTGAGGGTGCGTATCGAAGAAAAGAAAAAGGATTCTGAACGTGTTTTTGTTCCTCAAATAATAGGCGTCAAAGCAGAGGTCGAAAACTGGCCAGATAGTCTCCGGGAAGCCTACCAGGATGTTGCGGCGAGCTATCAATTGCTGGGAAGGAGTTATCTGTGGAAGTTATCAGATGGAAGGCAGTTTGAGGAAAGTGAAATATCACTGGCCGACCCCGAGCAGAGCCTGCAACTCAGGCTGGAGGTGATAGCCTATTGGCTGGTGGATGGAGATACGTTGAGTTGGGAAGCAAGTGCCAGCACCGAGATCAGCCCGCCCCATCCTGCCACCCGCATTCCTTTTGTGCCCATTGGCTTCAAATACCTGGAAGGACCGGATATAAATAAGGTCAAAAGCCTGATTCAATCCATGAAGCCTCACTATCTGCCATTTTACCTCTTATTACTTGGCCTTACCTTATATCTGCTGTATGAATGGTACAGGTTCCGTCGCCGCAAACTGATATTGGAACCCTCTAAAAAAATCGGTTCACCTCTTCGGGTGGACCTGGAAATAGAGCCCTCGGGCTGGCCAAAGTTTGACGATCCCAAACAGGAGGAGGCCCTGCTTTCCCTGCGAATCCGGCAGCTGGGTTTGGGGGAAAAGCTGGATATCCCAGCCACACTGGAGGCTACGGTGGAGGCGGGAGCTATCCCGGCGTTTCGTTATGAGGCCCGGTCTCAGGCGCCTCATTATCTGTTTTTGATAGAGGAAAAAAGCAGCCGGGACCACTTTGCCCTTTACTTCTCTGCCTGGGTGGCAGAGATGAACCGGCGGGATATCACCGCCGAATGTTATTTCTACCGCCGCAGCCCGCACAAATGCTGGCGAATATATAGCGACCGCGATAGCCACAGGAGCCTGGGCCAGTTGCTGTCTGTGTATAGTGACTACCGGATAGTAGTCGTTGGAGAGGCTCAGGGCCTCTTTGACTTGCGGAGCGGCAAGCCGGGGGAGATCATCCACCAGCTTGAAAACTGGCACCAAAAAGCGTTGCTCACGCCTTCCCCCATCAGCCAATGGGCACATGCCGAAAAAAGCGCGCAGGAATATTTGCCTGTCTTGCCTGCTAATTCGGAAGGACTGCTTCAGCTCAGTCGTATCTGGTCTGAAGAAGAAAAGCTGAATAAACTTTCGCCCAAAAGCCTCTTAGACCCAGAGCTCCCCATTTTGCCGGATGATCCTGTGGCAGAGGAAAAGGCCGATTGGCCTGCTGTGGTGGAGGAGCTGCGGCCTTATTTGGGAGTAGAAGCCATGCAATGGCTGGCAGCCACCGCCATTTACACAGAACTCGAATGGGAGTTAACCCTCAACCTGGGGCGCGCTTTAGGCTTTTATTATGAAGAGCAAAGCGGCCTGCGCATCTTTCGCCTTCCCTGGTTCCGCCAGGGAGCTCTGCCCGAAGGCCTCCGGGAAGCACTATATGACGAACTCAGCCCGCAGCAGCGCGCAGACGCGCTAGCCTACCTGACAAGCCTGCTCGCGCATCGTGAGAATATGCCGCCACCCAACAGCCTGGCGGAGCAGGAGCGCCGGTCCCAGGTGGCGATGTATCACTTTTTGCAATCTGATCAGGGGGCTACAGCCCGTGCTGCCCTCCAGCAGGTGATCCGCTCCCTTCCTCCGGAAGAAATCCAGGACCCTGTAGTTCTCAAAGGTTTAGCTTCCGCAACTCCCAAGCCCCTGATGGCTGTATTGCCCCGGCAAATGTTTCATAAACAAATGCCCTACTTTGGTCTGCGGAGCAGAACGAGGGCCGTAGCTTTTGGTATCGCAGCCTTGCTGTTTTCGTCGATTTGGGTACTTCTGAATGGAAATCCGTTGGCCAAAGGTTTGCCCAAGGCTCCTTATACAGAAAACATGATGCGGACAGGATTGACAGAAAGGGATAGCCTGACATGGGCGCATTATCGTGCCTGGCAGGCAGCGGATACGGGTAATTACGAACAGGCACTGCAGATTTTTGATCGCCGGATAGTTGCATTTTTGGAAGCCCAGGGGACAGATTCAGATGAGCTGGCTCCACTTGCACGGGATCATAGCAGGGCTATGTACAATGTGCTGCTGCAGCAGCGCAATGAGATTGGGCAGGGCTTGAAGCCACCCTTTGGCGTTGATTCAAAAGTATTGAGCCGTTTTTCTTACCTATACTCCGCCTATAGCGATCCTATATACCGGCAGCTGAGTGGCCTGCCTGTTTATGGTGCCTCTTTTTGGCAAAGCTATATGCGTTCGGTGACCATCCAGGAAGCAAGGGATAATAAATGGCTTTTGGCAAACAGCTATGTCTACTACGGTGATGACTGGGACGCCCTGATCATAGATCAGGAGGCAAAGACGGCAACGGGTTACCTTTCCCCCTTTATCGATTTTAAAGCCTTGCTTGATTCGGCCTATTTTGATAGGGCTTCGGCTCCCAATGCCTTTTTTGACGCTGGCACTTTGGCCCGGGATTCATTGATCCTGCTATTGGATTACCTGGAAGGACAGATCGTGGCGCCTGTTGAGCAGCAGACGATAGATAGCATCAGGCGCGTATTGGGAGTGATTTCTGATGAAAAATGCAGGGGAAATTACGTCATTGAAGGTTATGTCCGGGAGCAGACGAAGCGGACGGGACTTGAAGCAGTGGCGATTCGCTGGGGAAGAGAAGATAATGAAACACGCACGAATAAATCTGGATATTTCAAGCTGGCGCTGGATACCTGCAAATACCCTCTTTCAGACTTCAGATTGGAACTCAGTCGAAAGGGTTATAGAGACACGCTGTGGTATATAGTCCCGACGGATGCTTTTTATGAAACCTTCATGAAAGCCAGCTTATCGGATGATAAAGACCCCCATACCGAGCCAGACCCTGATCGCAGCATCAAAGGACGTGTCACGCTGATCAGTTCCGGAAATAAAGCCGTGACAAATGCAGAGGTCTATGAGATGGGCTATGTTTCTACAAGGACAGATGAAAAAGGAAACTTTGAGCTGATTTATGGCGATCCGGAAGAGACACGGAAAACGGGTGCCCTCATTTCACTTCAGGTAGATAAAAAGGGACTCGAAGTGGTGAATACGGATGCACTGAAAGCAAAACTGGGGCAAATGAGCCTGGTTCGGATATTTATGGCTCCCCTGGGCTATGTAGATAGCCTGGAGCGCGCTTACTACAATACCCTGATGAACGCCATAGACAAGGCCTATCGGACTGAAGTACAGGGCCTGCAGGACAACCGCAAAATGAATACCTATGAGGTACAGCAGAAGACCCAGGTCATAGACCGGGTGAGAAATAACCGCGAGCTGGAAGCCGCCAGCCTGGCCCGTCAGCTGGCCCGCACCAATATTGATCAGGTATCGAGAGAAAAAGGCTACGCCATTTTGGCCTTGCAAAAAGGGGATGGCTCTCTTGTGATGGATTTGATGCAGGATAGCAAAGTCCAGCAAAAACTACCAGAAGATGATTTTGTCCAGAATAAAAAAAGTCAAACAGATTTCAGGGATGGACAGTCCTCTTTGGATAAAGCTATGCGTCTCCTGAGTGAATATAAATACAAAGAGGCTATGGAAAGCTTCAACCAGGCAGTGGGTGCAGAGCCCGGAAATATCACCTTTTACCTTGATTTTGGCGAAAGATTGGAAAAAGCTGGCAGATCTGATGAGGCAATTTTAGTGTATAAACAGGCCATTCAATATGGAAATCCAACCGTGGAGCAGCAGCAAATACTGGCTAACAGGCTGTCCGATGTACATGCAAAAAGCGGAGATTATATCAATGCCATATATGTGCAGAAGAACTTCCTCAACCGCCTGAAAGAAGTGCAGAATCAGGACCCCGAAAAGTACGACCTCATGTTTATTGAAAGTACCTTGCGTATCGCTGATTATTACCAATACCAGCCCAAATCCAGGGATGGGGAGTATCTAGGCCTGCTCAGAAGCGCCAGAAGGTTAATTCTCAACCATCGAAAATACCCACGGTATAAAGAATACAAAGCCAGACTGGATGATTATTGGAAGAAATCAGGAGAAGGTGACGGATAACAACAATAGTTAGCTCCAATTGTAAAAAAAATTGGTTTTCTCCACTATTTTCCCTAAAATCATATCGCCTTTCGCTTTCCCTCCTTAGAGCCAGTAACGAATTAAGAACAACACACACGGACTTGTTGGTGAAAACCATTTGTTTACTATTAATTTATGCTTGCTCATGAAGAACATGTTACTTTGCTTCTGCTTCATTTTATTTTCTACCCTCTTCAGCTTCGGTCAGTCTGCTCCTCAAAGTGAATCTCAATTTCTCGAACCCCAACCCGGGGAACTCATCGACCAACAGGTCAATGTGAAGCGTGTACACGCAAAAGAGTTTCAGGTGACACCTTACGGCAAGAAAAAAGATGCAGGGCATCTTGAGTTTTTTGAATTTGACAGCCTGGGACATCTTGTCAGACAAGTTGAAATCAAAAACGACGACACCAGTCGTGTGCGTTCCCTGCATTACTCTCATCCCGGCCTTTTGGCCTGGGAACAGGTAGATGACAAGCTTTTGGCAAAAAGCTACAAAGCCGGCTACCGCCTCAATCCGGATCGCTCCGTTTTTCAGGTGAAAAACTATGAGCTCCTCAACGCCAAGTCTTCCATGTTGCTCGATACACGCATGTATCGCTACAACCAGGCGGGCAAAAAACAGACGGTTTATTCCCTTACCAACAATCACCTGAGCGAATCTCAGCACTTCAGCTATGACCCACAGGGTCGATTGGTCGAAGAGATCAACAAAGATGCCGCCGGCAAGATGGTGCGGAGTATCCGCTATACCTACAATGAAGCCGGTAAGCGTACCCGCATCGAAAAAACAGATTTTTGGATAAAAGAGCGCAATGAGGTATTTAACTATACCTACAATGAGTTAGGAAAATTGCTGGAAATCCTGTGGGAAGTGGATGGGAAGGAAAAAGGACGAATGATTTATGAGTATGACGAGTCAGGAAAAAGCTTGCAAAGAATCAGCAAGACGGTAGACGGCAAGCGTGAGTATGTGAAGGAATTTAATTACGAATTTTTTTAAGGAAATTTTCCTTGGACGATAAAACCCAACTACAAACCCAACAAGTTTTTAAAACCTGTTGGGTTTTGTTATGCCTTGAATCAAGGCTGCATCTGAAGCCTCCGCATGCGCGGAGCGAGCACCCCCACCCAGAGCAGTACACTAAGTACTGAAGGAAGTAGCCCAAAATAGAACAAAAAGTAATATTCTTCAGAGAAGCCCCATCCCATATTCACATTCACATTCATGCCCAGCACTTCATGCAGATAAAAAGCGAAAGCAAAACCCAAAAATGGCAGAGCAAGACTCCAAAGCGTCAATGCCACTTTTCGCATAGCTGTCTTTCGTCTGACACTCCCCAGCGCGACCATGCCTACCACCAGATAACTCACAAGTATGGAACTGGCGATAAACTTATCGTCATGAAAGGAGTGTGTCAATTCATTGACAAAAAGAAGGATTCCCACCAGCAGGGCGATCACCGCAAAAGCCAGCAAGGCAAGCAGAAACTGCTTCACATGGGCTTGTTGGAAGACAAGCGCAAGCAGGCCGAAAAGCATGACCATAAACAGCAGGATATGGGAAAATTTAGATCGAAATTGCAGATAATCGCTTAGTTCTCTGAATAAACTAATTGCGATCGATTTTCGCTCATGATTTTGCCATACTTTTTTCACTTCTGAATGAAAATCCGGTGACATAGCTCTGCGCTGATAATGCGCAGTCATCAATTCCGCACTTGTCACCCCTTCAAGATCACCTCCATAATATTCGAAAAGCTGCATGGCTTTTTCCAGATGTAGCTGATCCTGATCGCCCGATGGAGGCCCATAGCGGTCGTGACGCTCCTGGCTTGAGGCCAGGCTGTGGGCATCGTAAGTCCAATAACTTCCGCCAAAATCCAGCAGATTTTCCTCCGCCCGAAAACTGTCATGCAAACTCTCTGCATCGAGTTGGTGATGGATTCCTATGCTATAATAGAAAGGCATCAATGCCAGCAGCATCGTCCCGCCTATCACTATCCCTGCCTGTTGCAGGTTACTCCCTCCGGGATATTTTCCCGGCCGAAAGGTATGCATACCGATCATCCAGCCCAGCCATATCAGCCCGCAGCTGATGTAGATGAGCGCCAGATCCATTTCTGCGTCAGGCACGTTTTTCGGCGATGCTAAAAGGACTTTCACACCTATCACCCCAGCAAGGCCTCCTAAAGCCAGAAGCAAAGCATGGATGCGGGTAGCCCACAGCTTCGGGTAATTCACCAGAAGCCAGTGATCTGTTTTTTCAAAAAATGGGGGCCAAAAGCGGCGAAAAAATCTAGTCATAAGTATTTTCTCTTATCTCTTATCTCTGCTCTCTATTCTCTCCTCTCTCCTCTCTCCTCTCTGCTCTCTCCTCTCTGCTCTCCCCCCTAATTCCTCGTCGGCGATGCCTGAAGCCTGCCCAACCGCAGGCGATACAGCCCATTCCAGACAAAATAGCTGACAGCAGCTGTGACCAGGACAACACTTGTCATTTTGTGGTCTTGAAATTGGACAATGTTGCTCCATCCGATGAAGCACATGAGAAGCACCGGAAAGCTCAGCGCTAACAGCAAAACGATGACGGTTCTGCCTTGAGCCAGGATGCGTGTATTTCGATTTCTGAAAATCTGGGTGAAAAGCAGCCCATAGAGGCCAATGCCGATAAACATGGCCCAGTCCTCCTGGCGTGTAGCGCGAAAGGTGTTGTCCAGAAACTCGCTCGCGAGTCCGATGATCAGGCCGCCAATGGCGGCGGAGGCCAGCGCCATCAGAAACTGTTTCCAGCTTGCCTGCTGGAAGATGCTGAAAGCAAAACAGACAAACAGTACCATGGCTATGAAGGCACTTCGGCTGCCAGGACCGTATAGGAAAACCTTGTTGGTTTTTATTCTGCTGATAAGCATGGCGTTTTTCATGGCGCTGTTTTTGGCCTTTTCAAAACTGGAATTGAAAAAGCTCTCTCCATGTTGGAAGTTATCCATCACCCGTGCAGGCGAATGCGGGAAGCCTTCTTTGCTATAGCGGTTGTAGGTATCTAAGAAAAGCTGAATTTGCGCAGTGTGCTCATGGGAATTTGCCGGAATCGAAAAATCAGGATGTGAAAGCTTGAAAGTTGAAGGCTCTCTTTTTAGGTAAAATCTGCCAAATTGGGGGTAGTGGGAGTCATTGAGGTAGTATTCGCTTCCCATATCCAGTACAAATACATCCTGTGCAAAAAGCTGATCGTCAATTTTGTGATCAATTTTGTGATTCAAAATGACTGTATAGGCGATAGGGCCTGAAATCATAAACAAAATGCCCAGGATATAAATCAGTTGCTCTCTCATCCACTGTCCGGCCTTTCGTTCTCCAAAAACCTTTTCCGGTTTAAACTGATACACCCGGATAGCCCAAAGGCCCGCACATAGCGCAACAGGAACCATCAGGAGCCCAAAATGGGTCTCCGTGTCAGGTACATCCTGCAGCTTGATGGGGGTAAAAAGTGCTTTGAGAGCCAGGAGGCCGAATGCAAGGCTACCAAAAAATATGACCTGGTGGATGCGTGTAGCCCAGAGGGCAGGATAATGGATCAGCAGATGGTGATCTAATCGCTTGAGGAAGGGCGGACTGAGCGCCTGCAGTTTTCGTAGCATGACTTTTTAGGTTAAGGGCGAATGTTATGTTTACCTGAGGAAAGACGAAGAAGTTGTACTTTTCCTATCCTTTTACAAGATAAAACGAAAGAAGAGATTCCACAGTGTAAAAAAAGATTCCTCTATTATGCAAAGTGAGTTATTGTTGATTTTTGTCAAGCATCCCATCCCCGGGCAGGTAAAAACCCGCCTGGCCGCTAGCCTGGGCCATGAAAAGGCCCTGAGCATCTACCAACGCCTGCTCGCGCATACGCGCGATCTCAGCAGCCAGCTTTCGGCTGACAAAGTCGTCTTTTATGGCAATGAAGTTCCTGAACAGGATCTTTGGCAGGAAGCAGGCTATCCCCGCTTTTTACAAAGCGGAGAGGATTTGGGAGCACGCATGAAACATGCGTTTCAGTGGGGATTGGGGCAGGGATACGAGCGTATCCTGATCATCGGCAGCGACTGCGCCGAGCTGGAGGCCGTCCATTTGCAGGAAGCATTTCTGCAACTCAAGGAATACGATGCAATCCTGGGACCCGCCAAAGACGGCGGCTATTATTGCCTGGGAATGAAGCAATTGATCCCTACGCTTTTTGAGAAAAAAGACTGGAGTACAGCAAGTGTTTTTACCGCAAGTATACAAGATCTACTGAGAGAAAATCGCGCATTTTACCTGCTGCCTACCCTTTCAGACATAGACCATGAAGCGGATTTGGAGGGGACTTTTTTGGCAGAATAAATGCCTTTTCCTAAAGCTTGCGCCAGTGACCTCCGGTCCATGACCAGCCTTCAGCGATGCGGCTCCACTGGCCTGGGATCCACATGTGCCCATTTTTTATTCGAACACACTCTCCAGGCTCCCATTCATATTTTTGGGTTTTGTTATCCCACTTCCAATCATCTCCCTCCCAGATATATCCTGGTGGGCATTCTTGTGGCTCAGTCAATTTTTCAGTTGGCTTTGAGGGGCGTTTTTCTACAATCTTCTGAGCATTCGTCTGGCTATACATGAACAAAAAAATAGCAGTAAACAAAAAGGCGTTGCGTTTCATGGAAATCATAGCAATTCTACTACTCTTTATGAGTATTCATTTTTCGTGTTGTACAAAAAGGATCGTCGGAAAATAATGAGGCAGGAAACTTATTGGGCGATGAACAAGAACAATGCCGGAAATGGATGGGAGGATGAGCAGATTTGCAGGTTGGAAGAAATTGCTCTTGCTAATGCTTTTCTGCTTTAATGCCAGCGGGTATTTCCACCTTCAGATGATTTTCATCGGGAGGGATAGGGCAGGAGTAAATATCTGCATAGGCGCAGTAGGGATTGTAACAAAGGTTGAAATCGATCTCGATTTTGTCGCCCTTAGGGACCTTCAGGTCCAGGTAGCGGCCGCCGCCATAGGAGCCATTTCCATTGGTGTAGTCCTTAAAAGGGAGAAAGAGGTAGTCTTTGTACTTGCGCTCGCTGGCGAGGCGGAGGTTGCGGTAGATGCTGAGTTGGTAGGTTTTGCCTTCCAGCTCAAATTCGGCCACGCCATATTTTACATATTTCGCCAGGCGATCGGTACTGGTGGGCATGTCAAATGGCTGTGCATCAGGCGTGAGGGTGAGTCTTGCCGTGACTTTGTAAGTTGGATCCGGTGCATAGTAGGGCAAAGGATGGAAGGTGACACCTCCTTTTACAAAAGGCGAGTGATCGTCTTTTTGGAACTCTTTGGCTGCTTTTTTTCGATGCTTTTCGACCTTTTTTGCATAGGCTGCATCGCTTTGTGAATAAGCTGGTGCCATAAAAAGCAACAAAAGCATGGACAAAATGAATAAAGGCTTCATGATTTATTAATAATTTAAAACGCAACGCCAGCAACGATCTGGTGTCTTTAGAAAAACTCTCTTTCTCATGCTAAGAAACTACCTAAAAATCATTTTTCGAAATCTTCGCCGCCACAAGATTTTTTCCCTTATCAATATATTGGGACTTGCTGTAGGCATGGCAGCCTGTCTGATGATCCTTTTGTTCATCCACAATGAACGCAATTTTGATGGCTTTCATCAAAAGAAAAAGGACCTCTATCGCCTTTGCGAAGTGCAAAGCTGGGAGGGGATCATCCCACAAAAGGTGGCCCTCTCCATGTATCCCATGGGGCCCAGCCTCTCCAAAGACTATCCCGAAGTCGAAGAATTTGCCCGCATTTTTACCTGGGATCAGATCCCTCTTGTGTATGAGGACAAGAAAGTATTTATAGATAAATTTTATTGGACAGACAGCGCTTTTCTCGATCTTTTTTCCTTCCCTATGATCGCAGGAGACCCAGCCACCGCTCTGGATGCACCCAATACAATGGTCATTACTGCTACTACTGCGAAAAAGGTTTTTGGGGAAACAGATGTCGTGGGAAAACAGATTCAGGTAATGGGAAATGACCCCCTTTCCTGTACCATTACAGGGGTGTTGGAAGACATACCGTATGCTTCGCATCTACAGTTTGATGGGCTTCTTTCACTCAACACCCTCAGGGGGGAGGAAAATGAAAACAGGATGCAGAATTGGGGCGGGAACTGGTTGGTGACTTACCTGCAAATTGCCCCAGCTACGAATATCGAAGCATTGGAAGCCAAACTGCCGGATTTTCTGGTGAAATACATGGGAGAGGAAAGGTCTCAGGGATATGAACTTTTTCTCCAGTCACTTTCCGAAGTGCATCTGGGCTCTACCGATATCACGCATGACTACCAGAATCTGCGAAAATTTGATGGGCAGTACATTTCCATCTTCCTGATTCTGGCAGCTTTTGTGCTGCTGATCGCAGCGATCAACTTCATGAATCTCTCCACCGCCCGTGCCGCCCGGCGCGCCCGGGAAGTGGGTATCCGCAAGACGATCGGCGCGACCCGCAGCCAGCTTGCCCGTCAGTTTCTTGGCGAATCAGTTCTGTTTTCGCTCTTCGCTTTTGCCCTGGCCCTCAGTTTCACGGCTTTGATTTTACCGGAAGTCAACGATCTGAGCCAGCGGGCAATGCATTTTTCGACCTTGCTGGAGCCTCTGCATTTTTGCAGCATCCTGGGGATCGCCATATTGGTGGGCGTATTGGCAGGTGCCTATCCTGCTTTTTTCCTTGCCTCCTTTGACCCGATTCGGTCGTTGAAAGGCAATTTGTTTTTTCGGAGAAAGAAACTTTCGCTGCAAAACATCCTGGTCATATCCCAGTTTGCGATTGCGACAGCCCTGATTATCGGTACGGTGCTTGTCGCCCGTCAGCTCAATTTCATGACCGGGAGAGATCCCGGTTTTCAGCGGGAGCAGGTCGTGCTCCTGCCGATGAATCGCACGATTAACCAAAATTACGGGCCACTCAAAGATAAAATCCGCGCCCTGCCGGATGTTGTAGATGTGACAGCTTCGCGTCAGCGGCTGGGCAGCAACATCCATCAGACCGGAATCACGGTGCAGGGAGAAGATACGGCTGAGTTCAGCCTGGCCATCTCGCACCTGAATGTCGATTACAATTATTTTGATTTGTATGAAATGGAGTTGCTTGATGGGCGCTTTTTTGATGAGTCATACGCTACCGATAGCGCCGGAGCCTTTGTGATCAATGAAACGCTGGCGAAGAAGATCGGCTGGGATGATCCCGTAGGGAAGAATGTGCGATTTGGCAGGAATCAGGAATGGTCCAAGGTCGTAGGCCTTGTCAAAGACTTCAATTATAATAGTTATCATCATGGGGTAAATCCCCTTGCACTGAGCGTACAGCCCCATTGGGGCTACAGCGAGATATCGGTAAAAATCGCGCAAGGCAGTGCCGCGCGAGTACTGCCACAGTTGGAGGCAGCCTGGCGCAGCATAGATGCAGAAAGCCCCTATAGCTATGATTTTCTGGACGAACATTTTGCTGAATTATACCATGCCGATACGCAAGTGAGTCAGGTAGTGAGCATCATTACCTTCCTGGCCATTTTTGTGGCCTGTCTTGGGCTTTTTGGGCTTATTTCTTTTGAGGCGGAGCGCCGTACCAAAGAGATTGGCATCCGCAAGGTGCTGGGAGCTTCCATTAATCAATTGATGCTGCTTTTTGGCAAAAATGTCGCCATACTGGTGCTGATCGCCTTTGTGATAGCTGCGCCTGTGGCCTGGTGGTTTATGAGCGGCTGGCTCGAAAATTTCGCATACCGCATCCCGCAGGGATGGGATGTCTTTGCCGTAGCCGGTGGCTCTGCCCTGCTGATCGCCCTGCTGACCATTAGCCTGCGTGCCTATCAGGCCTCCGTGGCGAATCCTGTTGAATCACTGAGAGACGAATAATGCTATGTTTACCAACTTCTTTAAAATCGCACTGCGCAACTTTCGCAAGCAAAAAGGCTACACCTTTATCAATATTCTGGGCCTGACAGTAGGGCTTACTACCTGCATTCTGATTTTTCTGTATGTACAGGATGAGCTGAGCTATGACAGACATTTTGATCATGCGGAGCGCATCTTTCGGCTGGAACGATCCTCCAGCAGCCCCCATGGGGAGTCGCATTGGGCTGCCACTACCGGCCATATCATTCCGGAAGTCACCCGCAGGTATCCCCAGATTGAGGCAGGAGCCAAAGTTTTACCTTCACGAAATACCACGGTTTTTCATATAGGAGATCAGCATTTTAGCGAAGAAGGGCTGATTTTTGCCGACTCGATCTTCTTTTCCATTTTCAGTTTCCCGTGGATTTATGGCAATCCGCAGACAGCGCTCAATTCAGTAGAAAAGATTGTCCTGACGAAATCTATCGCAGAAAAATATTTTGGGAAAGAAGATCCGGTAGGTCAGACGATCAAAACAGAAAGAGCTACCTATGTGGTAAGTGGAGTGGTAGAGGATGTGCCGATTCATAGCCATTTTCACTTTGATATGGTGATATCCATGGAGTATTTGCGGACTGTCTGGCCTCAGGTAGATGAATATGGCCCCAGTACTTTTTACTCTTATGTATTGCTGAATGACGAGAAATCCCTTGCCGGCATCCAGCAAAGCCTTGAGCGCGAGGCTTTTGAAATATATGGCTACGATATATCAGAAGACAGCAGCAATGTGCCGGATGATACCCGGATTTCAATTTTGTTCAACAATATCCGCGATATCCACCTGGGAGGAAATGCTGAAAAGGAATGGGAAACCAATAACGAACGCAGCAACATCTACATTTTTGGCATCATAGCCCTGCTGGTGCTGCTGATTGCCAGCTTCAATTATATGAATCTGGCGACAGCCCGCTCCATGGACCGCGCCAGAGAGGTAGGCATCCGCAAGGTTCTTGGCGCTATCCGGGGCCAGCTTTTCTGGCAATTTATGGCAGAATCTCTGCTGGTGACAGCCATCGCTTTGGGACTGGCTTTGCTGGTGACGCAAGGCATGTTGGGGCTTTTCAATGAAGTTGTAGGAAAGGAGTTGGCTCTGGCTTTGGGGAGAAATATTCCACTTATGATGGCCCTCCTGGGCATTTGGCTGGGAATCGGATTTCTTTCGGGTGTCTACCCGGCTGTTTTTATTTCAGGCTTTAGGCCGATTCAGGTGCTGAAAAGCAGCTTTACAGGCGGGCGAGGCAAAGGCTCCGCCAATCAATTGCGCAAAGGCCTGGTTGTCTTGCAATTTTTTATCTCTGTTGTGCTGATTACTTCTGCCCTGACAGTTTCCCGTCAACTTTCCTTTATCCAAAATAAGACCTTGGGTTTCAACAAAGAACAGGTGGTGGTCATGCCGATAGGAGGGGGGGATTTTGGGCAAAAGCTCGCTTTATTGGAGGAAAAGCTTTCCCATGATCCGGAAATCATAGCGAGCACGCCGAGCTCCTGCATACCCGGCAGGCGGGTACATATCATGCCCGTGAGGGTACCGGCCCTTGCCCGGCAGGGCGATCAGCCTGAAGATCAGGATGATGGGGTGCGGGGTCCGCGTATCATTTCTGTGGATGAAGAGGTAGAAGAAACCTTTGGGTTGGAGATCGTTTCGGGCAGAGGTTTGTCCAAAGACTTCAGCAATGATGCACAAAGCGGATTTTTGGTCAATGAGGCCGCCGTGGAGGCCTGGGGCCTGGAAGACCCTGTGGGCCAGCCCTTTGAATACATTTACCAACTCGATACTCCTAAAACAGGGACGATCGTAGGCGTAGTGAAAAACTTCCATTATGCATCTCTGCATACCGAAGTAGAGCCCCTGATGATGCACGTTTGGCCCGGCCATTATTCCTACCTCAATGTGCGGGTCAATACAGAAAACATGGCTTCCTGCCTGGAAAGAATGCAGACGATTTGGTCAGAAGTCAATCCAACTTCGCCTTTTAACTACTTTTTCCTGGACGACAACTATGACCAGATGTACAAAACGGAAATGAGTACCAATAAGGTGGTTACCTATTTCACCCTGCTGGCGATTCTGATTGCCTGTCTGGGCCTGTTCGGCCTGGCTGCTTTCACTGCGCAGCAGCGCACCCGCGAGATCGGCATCCGCAAGGTGCTGGGCGCCTCTGTCAGCAATATACTTTTATTGCTGACCCGCAATTTTGCGCTCCTGGTGCTGATATCGAGCGTGCTCGCCATCCCCCTGGCCTGGTGGCTTCTCAGCCAGTGGCTGGAGGATTTTGCGTACCGCATAGACCTGAATATATGGATGTTTATTGCCGCTGCGGTCAGCGCCTTGCTATTGGCGGTGCTCACTGTGGGTTTTCAGTCGCTGAAAGCGGCCTATGCGAATCCTGTGGATTCGTTGAAGGATGAATAATGGGCAGATTATCTCCGCTTCCTGGGCATGCGGCTTGAGCCGCCACTCTCTTTGCGCTCGCTTGCCCTGCGCTGTGCGCGGGTGACGGGTCGCTCCTGCTCGCCGCTGGCGGCGGCCATGACGCGGCGCTCCGAGTCCATCTCCCGGCGGCGTTGCCGCTCGATGGCTTCATGCTTCGTATTGAACTTGCTGAAGTCGTCGCGCTTGGCTTCTGTATTGTCAGAAGAGGCACGGCCTTCTACCTTCAGGTCAGCCTTGAATATGGTTGAGATAACCTCGAGGTTGATCTTTTTGAGCATTTGCTGGAACAATTCGAAAGATTCGAATTTGTAGACCAGAAGAGGGTCTTTTTGCTCAAAAACGGCATTTTGTACCGACTGACGCAATTCGTCCATCTCGCGCAAGTGCGTCTTCCAGTTGTCATCGATGATGCGCAGGGTGATGACTTTCTCCAGCTCATCCATGATGATTTTGCCATTGGATTCCATGGCATCATCTACGCCAATCACAATCTGCACTTCCCGACTTCCGTCGGAGAAAGGGATCAGAATCCGCTCAACATTGTTGTTGTTGCGCTTGATGTTCATGATGCCGATAAGCATTTCCTCTGCAAGTATTTTGCACTTGGTCTGGTAAAATGCTTTGGCAGATTCAAATACCCGCTGCGCGAGTTTCTCTACATTGTGGTCGTTGAGATCGTCCTCAGAGATTTTGGCGTCGATAGCCAGGTAGCGGATGGTGTCCATGCGCAGACCTGCGGCATCGGTATAGTCAATGTGGCGCTCCACCAGACTCTGGCAGAGGTCATAGAGCATATTGTCAATGTCAACTTTGATGCGGTCTCCATAGAGTGCGTTGCGACGGCGGCGATAGACCACCTCACGCTGGTTGTTCATGACATCATCATACTCCAGGAGGCGTTTCCGCATACCGAAGTTGTTTTCCTCTACTTTTTTCTGGGCATTTCCAATGGATTTACTGATCATGGAATGTTGGATCACCTCGCCTTCTTTCAGGCCAATGCGGTCCATGACTTTGGCGATACGCTCAGAGCCGAAAAGACGCATGAGGTTGTCCTCAAGAGAGACATAAAACTGGGAGCTTCCCGGGTCTCCCTGGCGGCCTGCGCGTCCGCGCAGCTGGCGGTCGATGCGGCGCGATTCGTGACGCTCCGTACCGATAATGGCGAGGCCACCGGCCTCTTTCACCCCTTCACCCAGTTTGATGTCCGTACCCCGGCCGGCCATGTTGGTGGCGACGGTGACAGCGCCAGACTGGCCGGCAGCGGCTACAATCTCAGCCTCCCGCTGGTTGTGCTTGGCGTTAAGCACTTCGTGGGTGATCTTGCGGGCACGCAGCAATCGGCTGATGTGCTCGGAGACCTCCACCGAGGTGGTACCTACCAGTACAGGTTGTCCTGCTTCCTGCAGGACGAGAATTTCGTCTATGACGGCATCATATTTCTCTCTGGCAGTCTTGTAAACAAGGTCCTGCCGGTCGTCACGGGCGATGGGACGGTTGGTAGGAATGACTACCACATCCAGTTTGTATATTTCGTAAAACTCGCCTTCCTCCGTCTCCGCAGTACCGGTCATGCCCGATAGTTTGTGGTACATCCGGAAATAGTTCTGGAGGGTAACAGTCGCATAAGTCTGGGTTGCAGACTCGATTTTTACATTCTCCTTTGCCTCTATCGCCTGGTGCAAGCCGTCAGAATACCTTCTTCCTGCCAGGACACGACCTGTCTGTTCATCGACGATCATGACCTTGTTGTCCTGGATGATGTATTCTACATCGAGGTCAAAAAGAGTATAGGCTTTCAGCAGCTGGTTGAGTGCGTGCAGCACTTCTGACTTCTCCGCAAAATCCTGCGCCAATTCATCCTTTTGTTTGACCTTCTCTTCTTCGCTCATGCTTTCATCCCGTTCAATATCTGCAAAGCGAGAAGCTACATCAGGAATCACGAAGAGGTTGGCGTCTTCGCCAGCTTTGGTGATGAGCTCCCGACCCTTGTCGGTCAGCTCTACCTGGTTGTTTTTTTGGTCAATGGTAAAGAAGAGGGGCTCATCTGCTTCAGGCATTTTTTTGGAATTGTCCTGCATGTAGAATGCTTCCGTCTTCAGCATTTGGGCTTTCACGCCTTGCTCTGAGAGCAATTCGATGAGCTTGTTGTTTTTGGGAAGGCCGCGGAAAGCTCGGAAAAGCGGAACGCCTGCTGTTTTGTTATCTCCTTTATCAAAAGCCTCACGTGCCTCTTTCAAATAGCTATTGACGAGTTTTTCCTGCTCGCGAACCAGGCGCTCGATGCGCGGCTTGAGGCGGATATACTCCTCCATATCCTTTGCCTGGTCCTTTCTGGAAACCGGACCGGAAATGATCAGCGGCGTACGCGCCTCATCAATCAGGACGGAGTCAATCTCGTCAATGATGGCGTAGAAGTGTTTTTTCTGTACCAAAAACTCCGGATGCGTGGTCATGTTGTCACGCAGGTAGTCGAAGCCAAATTCATTGTTGGTACCGTAGGTGATGTCCGCACCATAGGCGGCACGCCTTTCTTCAGAGTTGGGCTGGTGGGAGTCGATACAATCGACTGTCAGGCCATGAAACTGGAAAAGTGGCGCATTCCACTCACTGTCTCGCTTCGCGAGGTAATTGTTTACTGTCACAAGGTGAACACCCTGCCCTGCGAGGGCATTCAGATAAACCGGGAAAGTCGCCACGAGGGTTTTACCCTCACCTGTCGCCATCTCCGCGATTTTGCCCTGGTGGAGCACAGCTCCACCCATGATCTGCACATTGTAGTGGACCATGTTCCACTCGATCTTAGCGCCGGCGGCGGTCCAGCTATTTTTGTAAAAAGCCTGATCGCCTTCGATGACGATATGGGGCCTTTTCTCTGCAAGTTCACGGTCGTAGTCATTGGCTTTGACGCGGAGGCCTCCATTTTCTGAGAGCCTGCGAGCCGTTTCCTTCATGGTAGCAAAAGCTTCCGGCATCAGGTCAAGCATGATCTCATCCAATTGCTCAAAGAATACCTTTTCCAATCGGTCAATTTCGATATAGATGGTATCCTTCTCATGGATGTCGAGAGTTGTCTTAGCCTCCTCTTTCAGGGCATCTATATTGCCCCGAATTTCAGCGGTATAGTCCTTTATCTGCTGTTTGAAGGTGGCAGTCCTGCCCCGCAACTCATCATCGCTGATGTCACGCAGTGACTCAAAAATTTCATTTACCTGCTCAGCAATAGGTAAAAGGTCTTTTATATCTTTCTCCTTCTTGGAAGGGAAGAGTTTGTTAAGGAATTTCATTTCAAATGGTTTTTTAAGACATCAAAGGTAAGAATAAATGGGCTAATTAGAAGATTTGCAGATGAGCAAATGGAAGAATCTGCTCATCTGCAAATGTACTCATTTGCACATTCCTGCGGGAGCACGTGGCTCAATAGCCACATTGATGTCTTTGGGAAGTAGAAGGAAGGGTCCTTCGTGGGACAGGAGCGCGCTTAGCTCTCCGCAAACAGCTTCCTGCTGTTCCTGCATGGCCCAGGCAAAGGGGGTTGCCTGTTGATCCTGGCTTTGCAGTCGGTTCTCGATCAAAGTGATCGAGATGTTGAGGCTGCGCAACATGCGCTCGGCCGACATGCTGTCGACTGGCTGGGCTGATACGTTGATCATCAGCACCATTGGAATTGATAAGCCCCAAATTAAAGTTTTCATCGGTTGGATGATGGCAAGAGGTGTTCCAAAAAATATTTCCTGTCAGATTGTCAGGGGGGAGAGGTTTACTAAACGTTTAAAGTTTAGTAAACCTCTCCCCACCAATTACTCCCAGCACCTCCTCATGGACACGTCCATTGGAAGCGACGATCTGTCGCCCAAACAAAAAACCGTCATCTCCCTGAAAGTCAGTGACTTTTCCACCAGCTTCTGTTACGATCAAAGCGCCGGCGGCGATGTCCCAGGGATTGAGTCCGATTTCGAAAAAGCTTTCGAAACGACCGCAGGCCACATGGACCAGGTCTATGGCCGCGCTACCGAGGCGGCGTATGCCGTGGGATTCTTTCATGAAATCCTTTAACATTTCCATGAAATCATCCAGCCAGGCAAATTTTGTATAGGGAAAACCCGTAGCCACCAGGCTTTCAGACAATTTGGCTACTTCACTGACGGAAATGCGCTTTCCGTTTAAGGTCGCGCCTTTTCCTTTTTCCGCCACAAACATTTCGTCATGCATGACTTCGTAGACAATGCCCACGATGGTCTCTTCCTCATACTGAAGGGCAACGGAAATGGCAAACAAAGGCAGGCCATGGGTAAAGTTGGTTGTGCCATCTATAGGATCTATGATCCAGCGAAAGGCGTTTTCGCCCTGCTCGTCTTCTCCTTCTTCATTGATGAAGCCCGCACCGGGCAGCAAAGCCTGAAAAGCGGTTTTCAGCTTTTGCTCCGTCTGCACATCCACAAAGGAAAAAAGATCATTTGTCCCTTTGTACCTGATGTCGCTCCTCGAAAAGGCTAGAAATGCTTTTCTCGCAAATTCTCCCGCTTCGCGGATGATGTTCTCAATATCCCTGATATCAGGTTTTTTTAAATTTTCTTCCATTTCCTCATTTTCTAATCTGCAAATCCTCTCATCCTCCAATCCTCTCATTCTTCCGCCTCCTCCGCCAAAAGCGGAAAGCCCCAAAAGCCAGCACCAGCAGGATCGGCACGATCAGGTTAAGGGCCTGAAGCAGGCCTACTTTGCCTTTGACTTTCGCTCTGTCGAGCGGGCGATCCTGCACATCTTTGGAGCGAAGCTCCGTGAGGGTCTGGTCGCCCATGAGGTAGTCTACCACATTGAGCATCAGGCTTTTGTTGTCGTAGGGTAAAAACTGTCTTTTGCCTCGGAAAAGCTTGGGCAGGACAAATTCGCCCTCAGATATCACCGCCATGTGGCGGCCTGTGGGGGAGCTTACGCGCTCCAGGTATTCCAGCATTTGCTGGTCAGGTTTTTCGCCATTGGCCTCGGCGAGGCGCCGAGCCATCTGCTCAGCCAGGTCTGAGCGCTCCAAAAACACCGCTGAAGGCGGCCTCGGGAAGGTGCTGTCCACTGGCGCTACGCGCCCTTTGAAGAGGGAAGGGAAATGCCCTTCCATCATCAGGCCCATGATCTGGCTGCCTTTGTTGAAAAGGCCTTCGGGCGGCGGATTTTGCAGGTACGCATTCAGATCAATGAATTGCTTGCCCTGTACCCTTCGGCTGTAGGGCGAACTTTGGATAAAGACGCTCTTTTTTACTTCAGCCTGGGGAAAGGTGTCTATGCTGCTGGCGTAGCGCAGCAGGATGGCATCTACATTTCGGTTGACAGGATGGTCCGGCAGGATGTTGGGACGGGGAAAAAAGATCCAGGGCCGCTCAACAAATGCCCCGGTCTGGGGATTAAAAACCTCTGTTGCTTCACAATGGATGTCCTGCACCAGGTCATAATTGAGCTTGAAGCCATAGTTCATGAACATATCGTCCAGGTTCAGTTCCTGCAATTCGGTCAGCGTAGAGCGCTTTTCATATAAATCGAGGTTCACTTTCTGCTGATCCATTACCCAGAGGACGTTTCCCCCGCGCATGAGGTATTGGTCGATCTCGTACTTGACGCGCTCAGAGAAAGGCTGGGTGGGTTGCAAAACCATGAGCAGGTCTACGCTGGGGCTGATGCTGGCATCAGGCACCTCTCTCAGGTCCAGTGCAGCTACGGTGTAGCTGTTGTCCAGCGCGCTGAGCAGCTCGCTCATCTCTGTGACCACCCGCTTGACGCGGGGGATGGAGTCGCCACTGGGCTGTCGCTCCCAGGCGATCTCGGGCTTCATCTGGTGCTCGCCCTGCCCTTGCAGGACGGCGATCAGGCCCTGCCGGCTGGCAGTCAGGTTGCGCAGGGCGGAAGTGAGCTTGTATTCAAGCTCGGCTTCGGCCTTGGGGAAATTGATTTCCAGGTTGGGAAAGGCGCAGCCTTTGAAGAGGTCTATGTATTGCTCGCGCTCGCCTGCGCGCAGCACGACCACGGGAAACATGAGCTGCTCTTCCTGCTCAAATTCGCCTTTCTGAACGCGAATAGGGATGGGCGAAATGCCTCGCTCGGCCAGGTCTTTTCTGAGGTTGGGGTTGTCGGAAGGATTGACAAACTCAAAATTGAAATCCCGACCGGCCATTTGCCGGTATTCGATCAGGCTGGTGCGCAGCACATCCTGGTATCGGCGGATTTTGGCAGGGAAGTTCCCTTCCAGGTATACCTCGGCGTAGACTTCGGTGGGGAGATTGGCCAGGCTTTCTGAGGTGATCTCAGAGAAGGAGTAGCGTTTTTCTTTCGTCAAATCAAAACGGGCGAAAAAACTCGTTCCAAGCAGGTTGACAAAGATGATCACCCCAATAATGATGAGCAGATTGAGATTTTTCATGAGCGTTTGAAGTTTAAAGACATTTTGGTGCCGATCAGGGCAACGCCCACAAAGCTGACAAAATAGATGAAGTCGCGGGTATCAATGACGCCTCTGCTGATGCTGCGGTAATGCTCCATGATGCCCAGGCGGATCAGAAAATTATTGATGCCATCCAGGCTTTTTACGCCTGCCATAAATTCAAAAGCAAGGAAAAAGAAGAAGCAGAGAAAGACGCCCAGGATAAATGCGATGATCTGGTTGTCGGTAAGGGAGGAGGTAAAAATGCCGATGGCGGCAAAGATAGATCCCAGGAAAAACAGCCCAATATAGGCCCCGATGGTGGCGCCTGTATCTATATTTCCTGTCGGTTTTCCCAGCATATAGATGGTGAAAAAATAGATCAGAGTAGGCAGGAGGGAAAAAAGGACAAGGAATACAGCGGCAAAATATTTGCCCAAAATGATCTGCCAATCGCTGAGCGGTTTGGTGATCAGGAACTCCATGGTGCCTGTTTTTACTTCTTCAGAGAAGGAGCGCATGGTGATGGAAGGCACCAGAAACAGGAAAAAATAAGGCCCTATTTCGAAAAGGGCATCCATGGAAGCGTAGCCGCTTTCGAGGACATTGTATTCAAAAACCCAAAAGAAGAGCCCTACGCCTATCAAAAATACAGAGATCACCATATAGGCAATCAATGAATTGAAAAAGGCCGCCACTTCTTTCCGAAAAATAGTCAGTATGCTATGCATAAGTATTAAGTATCTCTATTCTCTATTCTCTATTCTCTATTCTCTATTCTCTATTCTCGCCTCTCGCCTCCCTCTTCCCGCCCGAAAATTAGAAAGATAATGCTAAAACGGGAAAAGAATCCTTTTTCATTCATCCCCTTTTTTCTTTTCTTGTAGGATAGTGGACTAAACTCTTTCCTTTTTCGTCTATCTATTGGCATATTCAAAGCTTCCATTATTTATACCGATTTTTATGAAACGCTTATTTACCTTTTTGTTTTTCTGTAGTTTTTCTTTTGCGCTCTATGCACAAAGCAACACCGCAGAGTACGTCTACTTCATCCTGCAGCAGCGCTGTGCGAGTTGTCATGGTGCCAGCAATCCTGCCGCTAACCTGAATCTGGTAGGTTCTGGAGCTACCCAGTCCGCTCAGATGGCCGATGTCTACAACAAATTGGTGGGGAAGAGCCCGGCCAATGCCTTTGCTACAGGCAAAGGCTACCAACTTGTCAAAAAAGGCCATTTCTACGAAAGCTTCCTTTTTCGCAAAATCAACAATGGCTTTCAGCCCAATCTCGTCCTGGACGCCATGGAAGGCGACCCACACAGCGATCCGATGCTGCACACCATCACAGATGTAGAAAAAGAGGCCATCCGCCAGTGGATGCTCTTCAATGCACCGCCTTCAGGCAAGGTGGTGGACATCCCGATGTTGCAGAAATATTATAGCGGTGACAGTGTGCCGAGCTTCAGCACGCCTCCACCTGCGCCCGATCCATCGAAAGGCTTTCAGATTCACATGGGCCCTTTTTTCCTGCCGGAAGGAGGTGAAGATGAGTTTTACTGGAAATACCCCACAGGCCTGCCAGCTGCGCTGGAAGTGAACAAACTCGAAGTCCTGTTTGGTCTGTATTCGCATCACATGATTTTGTATGAGTTGGACAAAAACCTGTCTTCGCAGGTCAACACGGGTATCCGCGATGACAATGCGCACTATATCAGTAAGCTCGTTACTGCCAACCAATATCCCGATACGACGACCCTGCCCCAAGGCAGTGCTTTCTTTTGGGGTGCGGGCACCGTGCTGGATGTCAATTCTCATTATATCAATTATTCGTCCGACAAAATCGCCAAATGCGAGGCATACATCAATATTTACACCCAGCCCCAAGGTATCGCCAAACAAGAGATGAAGAGTGAAATCACAGCCAATACCTCCATTTGGATCCCCAATGATGGCATCACACGAAAATTTGAGACAGCTTTATATGATCCCGGTAATACCGGCGAAACCTTCCTATGGGCCATCACCAGCCACACCCACCAGTGGGGCACGGACTTCAATATATATAAGCGAACCGCTTTTGGGGACAAAGATGACCTCATTTTTGATGCAGAATATGCCGGTGGCGATCCCAACGACTTCTTTTTGGGCTTTGATTACCGCCATCCGCCTTTGCGGTATTTTGACGAGTTTTTACCCATAAAAACCAATGAAGGGCTTATCTACCAGGCTAGCTTCAACAATACCGGCCCCCGTGCGGTAGGTTTTGGCAATACTTCGGATGACGAGATGATGGTGATTGCGTTTTTCTACCTGGATGATACCACGGGCGTAAGCACTACTACGACTGCTATAGAGCAGCCTTATCCCGATGTGCGCACGGCCTTCGCGCCGAATCCGGTAGATCAGGATGCGATCCTGTGGATCGAAGATTTGCCCTTGAATCGCGTGCGATTTCAGCTTTTTGATCAGATGGGCCGCCAGGCCCGGAGCAGCTCGTACGAGCTGATTCCGTTTCAGGCGAATCGCATTCGCTTTGAGCGAAATGACTTAGCGTCAGGCATTTACTACTACCATCTGGAAGATGATATGGGTCGTTTGATTCATTCCGGAAAAGTGTTCATGCGCTGATATCAGCCGTTTATTGAGGGTTGAATACAATTAAACCGCCGAAATGGACCGATGACGTTGGGCCGGGCGGCTCAAGCTCGAAATAAGCGTATATTTGATTACAACAAAGAATGAGCAATAAGGGTTGACTCTCACGCAATTAGGCTGGAGTCCCCTTTTTTTTTATGGAAAAAATCCGCCCTTGCCAGTCGCCCTGACCTTTTCGCCCATTACCCTTTTTCCCCTGTACAATACCCTTCTCCTATGGTAAGAAAGCCAGCCTTCCGCTTAGGCCCAACAGGCATGGCACCCAGTACCCCCCCCTTCAATAAGCGGAGTATCGGGATTGAGATATGCAATTGGAAGCACCAATCTGATAAGCATGCTTTTTGCGCAGCTCAATGATGTAGTAATGATGTGTTAAGGATCGGAAAGTGCTGTATTTTTGATGTAGGTATATATGTTAATAGATTTCCAGATGATGTTGATATTGTGCTTTCGTTTTCAATTTTAACTACTTAATCAATTTACTAACATCATGAAAAGAATTTTATTCACGATTTTTCTGGTAATGGGAATTGGAGCACTGACAGCTCAGGACTCCGTTAACATTACTTTTCACGTAAACATGAAGCAGCATACTGTTGCTGCTACTGGTGTTTATCTTGCAGGAGGGGGTACCTTTGGTAATCCAGGTGACAACGAGATGACAGACCCTAACGCTGATGGCGTTTACTCTATCACCGTTAGACTCCCCAAAAATATTACCACTGACTATACCTTCACAAACGGTGCATGTGGTGATTGGTCATGTAAGGAAAATATTACCGGACAGTCTTGTGCTGTTGCTCCCTTCAGTGATCGTAGAATTTCAAATGTATCTGCTGATACAACTATTCTTACTTGTTTCCAGGAGTGTACCACGGATACTATTTGTAGCACTCCTCCCTCTGCTGTAAATGTGACCTTCCGTGTTGACATGACAGGCCAGACTTTTGACAGTGTGTATGTTACAGGTGGCTTTAGTGGTTGGGGTGGTTTTGCCCACAAAATGTCTGACAGTGACAATGACAACATCTGGGAAGCAACTGCCGCTATTGATCCAGGCAATATCGAGTACAAATTTGTAATCAACGGTACGCAGTACGAAGAGTGGGATAGCGTTGGAACGATGGGTGCTTGTATCAAGGATTTTGGCGGTTTTATTAACCGTTATGCTTCTATCAGTGGTAATGGCGATACAACTTTCTGTGTTGCTTCATGGATGGGCTGCTGTGCTGCTGCTGCTCTTTATAGCGTAGAGTTCTCTGTAGATGTAAATACCCTTTCTCCAGCTCCAATGGCAGTGAATATAGGTGCTAACTGGGACGGATGGTCTGGTGCAATCGCTATGGACGATTCTGATATGGACGGTGTTTGGAAGGCTACAGTTATGTTGCCTGCAGGTCCAATAGAGTACAAATTCATACCAGACGGTAACTGGGAGGTTCTTGACAGCATCAATGGTCAGCCTTGTGTGCATGACTTCGGCGGCTTTGTTAACCGTGTCGATACCATTAGCGGGAATGTTGCACTATGTACCCCTATCATCGGACAGTGCTGTGCTGCTGCAGGCATCAACGACATTCTGGTAGACAACAACCTCTTTGTACTTCGTCCTACCCAGACCAGCGACTTCGCTTATGTTGATTTCCCAACATTGAATGGTGAAGTAGCACAGCTTCAGATCATCAACATGGTCGGTCAGCGTGTATACCGCGAAGAGATGAAGACTTCAACAGAAACACATCGTATCGATGTGCGCAGCCTTACAAGCGGCTTGTACTTCGTACAGGTCAAAGTAGGTAACCGCATCGGAACGCAGAAAATGATAGTTGATTAGGTTGGTTAGATAATTTTAACCAAAAAGGGTCGAGCTTTGCTCGACCCTTATTTTTTTGCCTGAAAAGTAGGTGGGAGAGGGGACAAAAGACTATTTCTCTACCAGACGAACATTATCCAGATAAAAATGCCCTTTTCCTGACAGATTGAAGCGGAGATTCTTGATGCTTTTCAGATCAGCCTTGCCTTTCAACTTTGAGAAAGGAATGCGTACCTCCTGCCACTCGCCCGTAAAACGGTCGCCTTGTATCCACTCTGTACTCAAAACGGCCTTTAGCCCGCCTCTGCCATCATAAGCCTCCAGCTCTACTTCCACCGGAAGGCTTTTATCAGCAGTAGCCTGAGCCACTTTTACATAAAAAGAAATCACCGCCTTGTCCATGATCGGACGCACATCTACCAGCTCCCAATGCGCCCAGGAGACGCCCAGAGCACGGATGTCACAAGGGCTATTGTCCTCATAATTCCATTTCACGGAGATCGCCTTGCTGCCGCTTTGCGGCGCTTCTTTGACGTATTCGATTTGCTGGCAGGCATTGCTATAGATGCCCCAACCATGGTTATGGATGAAAGCATCATCATATAAAAGCTGTGGCAGCGCACAGGGATCGGGATAAACAGGCTCTTCCGTCCAGATCTCCTCAGGAGGAGCCACATAATCCACCACTGAGATTTCATCCAGATAAATATGGCCACTGCCCTGAAACTCCAGCATCACCTGCTTGATGTTGGTAGGATCTATGCCATCTTTTTCGAAGTCGAAAGCGCTCAAGGGAACTGTGATCGACTGCCAGTTTTCATCTATTACCGCCCGCTCAAAGTACTTATTGGCGGCATAGGCATAGGACTGCACACTTGAATAATCTTCCAGCGTCAGAACCATGGGCAGGCCAAACATTTTGCCTTTGTAGCTGCGCACATGCATCTTAAAAGCAGCTACCTGCTGTATCTCTGACAGGTCCTTGCCTGCCCAGCCGTCCCATCCCATGCCTATACCGGTCCAGATACAACCGCTGCGGTTCCACTCCAGCTCCAGGGCCGCACTGCCCTGGTAGGTGACATCATGCACAAGCCTGACATCCTTGCAACTGTCCTTTTCAATCCCCCAGACACTGAAGGTGTCATCCTTGAAGACGATGGGCTCGACTGCCAGCGACACCTTCGCCGGAGGCACGATCACTTCTGCAGCCATAGGCTGGTCATACAAGCCTATTTTTTTGAATTCTATGCAGCTTTCCAGCACCATCATAAGCAGGATAAACAGAAAGCCCGACAGACCTATTTTTGCGAATTTCTTCATCATAAATCGTAATTGAGGTTAAAGTTCAAGGGCTTTTCCTGAGGTAAAGGTCAGAAAGTCAATCCCGAATCGCACGGGCAGCGGCGGATTGGGTTGGGTATTTTTATTGGAAATAAGCAAAACCTGGATGGTGACGATCTTGGCCATCTCTGCCGCGGTCAGACCGATTTCCTCCATGCTGTTCGAGACCATTTTCCAGCCTTCATGATCCAGGGGATAATCCCCTGCCAGTTGCCTGGATTGATCCACGCCATCTGTAAATTTCCCGTCATTGTTGGTATCAATGAAAAACTGCACCACCGCGATGGTGTGAGGCGTCTTGTCGTGCCAAAGGAAAGTGTTGAAATACACATCCGCAGGATCGGGGCTGGGCGTGGGGAAATAGGTATTTCCGTCAAATTGAGCGTCAATCCGAATCAGCCCACAGAAGAAGTTGGAGACGACACCATCGGTGCCTTCAAACAGGAAGAATTTTTCTCCCTGCCCGGCAGCCAGATCAGCCCGGACACCGGTCTCTCCCGACAATTCAAATTCGAAATTTCCGAGAAACAGGCTGCTGCCGAGATCTTTCTCAAAATCAACGAGCGTGATGGCGTCGTAGACTTTGCCCGAAAGGGCTTCCACTTCTGCTGTCATCAGCATGGAATCTGCCGTAGGCAGGAGCAGGGTCACATCGCACATCTCGGCGCGAAAAAGCGGCGGCTGAGATGCGCCTCCATCCCAGAGGGCATTTTCTAAATTGAGTTCCTCAGAAAGGCCTTCTATGAACTTGACAGCACCGCTGCTGCGGCCCGTGATCGTCAGCTCCCAGTGGACCGATTTGTTGAATTTTGCGGTGAAAAAGACGTCTTCACCATTGGTGAAATCTGCCTGTGGCTGGCTGGCCGCCAGGCTTTCAACGAGCCTGAATTCTCCGAACTGATCCACCAGAGAAGGCCCATCAAATATGTCTGTCTCATGCTGACAAGCTGTGACAGCCAGCGTGAGCAGGAGAATGCTGAGGTATTTTGCTATATTTTTCATGTTAAAATTGTTCTTGAGAGTGAATAGGCTTTTTGCTAAAATTCCATCACATAGAGGATAAATCCGTGATTGAACCGGAA
Organism: Bacteroidia bacterium; assembly: GCA_030430205.1. Taxonomy (GTDB): domain Bacteria; phylum Bacteroidota; class Bacteroidia; order J057; family J057; genus JAUIGE01. The sequence goes on from JAUIGE010000002.1 coordinate 343,823, forward strand.
GGCATTCGTAGGATCATCTGCATTTTCGAAAGAAAAGCGCTGGAGCTGAGCCGTCAGGTAAATGCCTTCTTTGAAGGTATAGCGAAAGCCTGCGCCGAGCAGTTGCTCGCTGTCATTGGCAGAAAACTGTGGAAAGTCTTCCACGGTATTGAATCTATTGATGACAGGCAGGTATTCATTTCCGACTGCGGAAAGCGTTTTGAGGCCCAGGAGCAATTCAAAGTTGTTGAACAACTCAGCCTCTATGCCCACATCCAATAAATGGGAGCTGAGGTCTATCTGCTCAACGGCGACACCGCCGCGCTCTGTCTTTTCCATCTGGTAGCCCAGGCTGACATCCAGCTCTTTCTGCCAATCCAACCACTTGGCAAGATGTGCATCCGCCGAGAGGCGGGCGAGGCTAAAGCTTTTCAGTTCAAAGGTGCCCTGGCCACGTATTTCCCCCATCAATCCCACATCCAGCCCTACTTCGAGGCCTTCATTGGGCGTTTCATATTGGGCGTTGAGCCATAAGCCCCGGCGGTTGGGCGTTGCCTGCCCGTAGGGCTGGGTATTGCTGAGGCGAGGGTCGTAGGCCATGAGGTAATCGTTCAGTTGGTAGGTGTATAGGCCGCGGTCACGGCCCAGGTCATACAAGGTCGTGGGGCGCAGCTGGCGGTCGTTGCCGATGCGGTTGTAGTACACTTTGGATCGGTCAAAGTCCACCCGCTTGCTCTGGGCTGTGGTGCTGAAAAAATCAGGACCAACATCTCTGAAGCTGGCGGTAAGGCTAAGTCCTTGCTCAGGCAATTCGATATGGAGGCCCGCTTCCAGAAAGCCATCGCTTTTGTCAAAGGTGAGCACGGAGTCCGTTTCGAGAAAACTCAGGCTGGAGCGACCGGCTTCTCCGACAAGTTTTACTTTCAGTTTGTCTTTATTGAGCAAGTTGAGCGCTGCCTCCAGCGAGTAAACCGTATTTCTCATGCCTGAATTGGCATTTCCCGAATTCAAATCATCAAAGGTATGAACGAGGTTTCCCGTAAGGGTTCCCACCGTTTCATTCATCAGATTCAGCCTGCCTCCTCCTACAAATCGTGAAGGAACAGTGAAAAAGTCCGTGCCTCGGGTACGTGTGATGAATGCCTGCACGCGGGCTTCTTCTATGACTTGTCCCAGGGCCAGGGCAAAATCTATTTTAGCCCCCTGATAGCGGCGCATATTGTCCTGGTAGAAATTTTCGTAGTACAAAACCTCTTTCTGTGCTTCGAAAATGCTGGGATTGTTGACGCTGCCTTCTTCTTCAAAATTATACAGGGTATAAGGGGAAAGGGCCAGGTCCATATCGCCCACATGGTAGCGAAGGACTTCGGCGATCACGCCTTTGGCAAATAATTCCCGCACCTCCACGCTGATCCCGCCGCCAAAGAAGCCGCCAAACTCATTGCGCAAACGCAGCGTACTTTGCACCTCTGTGCTTTTGTTGGGGGTAAAATTGAGCTGGAAATCCAGGAGGGTCTCTCCATCGGTGAGTCGGCTGGCAGAGGTGCTGTCGGTGACAGCTCCTTCAAGTTGAATGTTTTGCAACAATGCCCGGCCATAGCCATTGAAATTCAGTTTTTGTGTCTCTTCTTCCTGGGCGAAGATCAGGCCCGGCACTAGCAGGCAAGCCAGGCAGCTCAGGTAGAATTTGAGGGAAAATGATGTATACTTTTTCATGATGATGTCTTATCAAAAGAATATTTTTAGTTCAAAAGTGGTCTCATGGCCTTGATACTGATCAAGGCTGAAGTTGCGGTCGGCATAGCGCATGCGCCTGTGGCGCAGGTAGATCCCAGCGCCCTGGGCGATGGTCCAGTCGAAGCCTATGCCGTAGGCTTCTCCGAGTTGGTCACGTGGCAGGGCTGTTTCGACATCCCATTCGGTATCAGCTCCCCCCTGTATCCACTCGCGGCCGAGGTAGCCCGCGAGGATAAATTTGGGGAAGAGTTCATAGTACACATCCAGCTCATGGTACTGGCTGAAGATATAGGTGTTTTCATCCATATAGGCGGTCAGGGAGAATTCGCTTTTCGCAGATTGCCATGAGCCCAGGTAGAAGGCATAGAAAGAATTGCCGGCAATTTTGCCTTTGTATTTCCCGATGATCTCTGCGGAGAGAAAATACTTTTTGTTCAGGGGGGCAGCCGTTCCCGGGTCAATATCTGTTGTCTGCACCCGCTCATAGGTTCCGCGGAAGTAGGTCACCTTCCGGCTATATGGACCTGCGATGGTAGGGCCTGTGGCATTGGCGGGAAAGGGATTGTAGATACGTGATATCGCCAGACCATTGATCCGATGATCATAGGAAAGGGTGCTGGTAAGCGCCTCCAATTCCTGCGACATGCCATAGTTGGCTGCCAGGTTGAAAGAGCCCAGCTTTTTCGTTATGTAGATATTGGCTCCTCGGCGGTTGTGCGCCAATTGCCCCGTGATGGGCATGCCATTGCCGCCTGTCGGTTGCCCCGACTGGTTGGTTCCAAAAGAGCTGGAAGTAAATTTGGGGTTGGAAAAGGTCTGGATTTCGCTGTTGTTGTTGAAAAAATTCTTTCCGATCTGATAGAGCTGTACTTCCAGTGGCAGGAAGGTGTATTCTTTGGGAAAGGTGGCGCGCAGCATCAGGGCTTCGCCCCATTTGGAGGTCTCTGTCGGATTGAAATAGCGCCCTACGCCCATCTCTCCGGTGAATCGTACCTTCGCCAGGCTATAGTCAAAACTCATGGTATTGACCTGAAAACCATTCCGGATGTCCTGGACCGTATCCAGGAAGGTTCTGCTGTAGAGGGTGTTATAGGCGACATAGTTTGCGCCGAAACTCTTCTTGAGCTGCCCGCCCGTAGCGATACTCGCTACAAAACGGCTGTCCCCGGCCAGGGGATAGTAGTTGGGCACATTGCCATTGATGCCAGGATTGACGATCACGGGAAGCGTCGCCGCCGGGCTTGTCTGAAAGCCTCCCTGCCCATTGGAGTTCAGGTTAAATAAACCGCCATTGGGCTGGGTTTTTCCATAAATGGCCTTGAAAGACAAGTTCCCCGGCAGATCACTGCCTTCAAATACAAAGCCCTGAAAGGCGACATAGCCCCAGCGGGAGTCCCGGCTTACGCTGCCGGTTTCGTAATAGTTGTCATACTTATCGGTATGCGTCGCAGGCTCCCAGGGAGTCCGCTCAAAAATACTGTAGCGATCCAGGATCTGAAAGGTCCCCATGGTAAAAGGACTGATACTGTACCAGTTGATGCCTCCTGCACGGACGCCAAACTTTCCGATATCTGTCCGGAAATTGCCGTACATGCTCAGGCCCAGGTTGAGCGTAAGCACATTGTCCTTGTAGGTGCCTGCATAAGGCGAGAAAATAAAAAGCTCTGTTCCAAAGCTGGCGCGCCCATTGGGGCGGCCACTCACTGTGAGGGAGAGCATCGGCTCCCGATAGCCATCTCCGATTCCTCCGACTATCCTTTCATAAGGACTCAGTCCGGGATAGGGAGTGGTCATGTTGCGGTTATACATGAATAGCCGATAATAGCCAAACATGCTCAGCCGATTGAGGGGCGGCTTTCGCCCTTTGCTGGAGTCTGCCACAGCCTGTGCAGGCTTGTCAGAAGGCGAAGCCATCGGCTGGCCTGCCAGGGGGAGCATGCTGCCTACCAGGAGAAGCAAACATCCCAACATACGGTATATCATAAGCAGTAGATTTTAGGTTATTTCAAATCTACATCTAGCTATATAGATATTGAAATTTCTGCCTACATCAAGAACTCATCCCTTTTGCCTGCCCGCTACATCACCAATACATCATGCCTTCAAATGCTTGCATGCGATGATTTCAAGCACTATTTTTTCTTATCCTTTTATTTTCAAGACAATATGTATCCATCATGATGAACCGTCAATTATTCCGTATTCTCACGATTAGCTGTTTTTTCTGTCTGGCATTTTTGCCGCTGATCCAGGCCCAGGAGGGGCCGATAAAAGTGGAGGTCAGAGAAGAAAATGGCAATTTTCAGTTATACCGGGGCGGGCAGCCCTATTATATCAATGGCATAGGCGGGCAGATCTATATGGACCGAGGAAAAGCCTATGGCGCCAATTCGGTGCGTACCTGGGGGGCAGATGATGCCATCAAGATACTGGATGAAGCCCATTCAAAGGGGCTCACAGTCTTGTTTGGCCTGTGGGTAGGGCAGGAGCGGCAGGGCTTTGATTATGATGATGCGAAGGCTGTGAAATCTCAGCTGGCCTATTTTGCCGAAGTGGTAAAAAGCTATAAGGACCACCCTGCAATTTTGATGTGGGGGATCGGCAATGAAAATGACCTGATGTATGAAAACCGCAAGGTCTGGACGGCGATCAATGACATCGCGAAGATGATCCACGAAGTGGATCCCAATCACCCCACCATGACCGTCACGGCCGGTCTGGATGTAGCTGAAGTTCAGCTGATCCAGGAGCGGGCCCCCCATATAGATGTATATGGGATCAACACCTATGGCGGCCTGATCGGTATCGATCAGCAGATCCGCAGCTATGGCTGGGAAGGCCCCTATATCATCGCCGAGTGGGGCCCCAATGGACATTGGGAGGTGCCTAAAACCAAATGGGGAGCCCCCATAGAGCAGACAAGCGCCGTAAAAGCCGCGAAATACCGCGAGCGCTATGAGCAGGGCATCGCCCGCGATAAGGAGCGCTGCCTGGGATCTTATGTTTTCCTTTGGGGAAATAAGCAGGAAACGACCCCCACCTGGTATGGCCTTTTCCTGGAAAATGGAGAAGAAACCGAAGTCATGGACGAGCTCGAGTATTGCTGGTCAGGCAAATGGCCCGAGAATCGGGCGCCTCATATTGCCTCTTTTACCCTCGACGGCAAAGAACCTACGGCCAGTGTCTACCTCAAGCCCGGCAGAAAATATACAGCAGAAACGACCATTACAGATCCCAATGGGGACAAGCTCAGCTATGAGTGGATCATCCTGGAGTCTGAGATAGGCCTCACGGGCTCAGGAGGAGATGCGGAGGTGAAGCCGGATCAGGTGAAAATAAAAGTCCAGGAAGAAGGGGAGGGAAAACTCACCTTCAAGGCCCCCAATCAGGAAGGAGGCTATCGCCTCTTTATCTATGCCCGCGATGGCAAAGGCAAGGTGGCTACCGCCAATTTCCCTTTTTATGTGCGCATCCATTCGGATTCGAAGTAGGCATCAAAAATTCATCATATACTCAACCAGGTTGGTATCGCGATCAAGCTCCATCTTTTTGCGCAGCCGGTACCGACTGATCTCAACCCCCCTGACGGAGATATTCAGCAGGGGGGCTACCTCCTTGGTCACCAGATTCATGCGCAGATATGCCGCGAGTTTCAGGTCTTTGGGGGTGAGTTGCGGATACGTTTCCCGCAGTCTTTTGATAAAGTCCTCATGCACCCGGTCAAAGTGATGCTCAAAACTGTTCCAGTTTTCGTCCAGTTTGACATCCTGCTCGATGGCCTTGATGATTTGTTTCACTTCCTTTCGCTGGTTTTCAGGCACCTGCTTGCTCAGGCGGGTCAGTTCATTTTTGAGTTTAAAAAGGATTTCGCTCTTCTGGAGCAGGTGCATGGTTGTAGAAGCGAGTTCCTGCTTTTTGAACTCAATCTCATTGCGGAGCTTGTCATTGCGTAGCTGGAGGATCTCGGCTTCGTTTTCTTCCAGCGTTTGTTGAAAAGCGGCTTCTTTCCTCTCCAACTCAGCTTTGCTGGCCTGTACCAAAGCATCTGCTTTCCTGCTCATGCGCCTTCTGTTGAGGAGAAAAACGCATGCCAATCCCATCAAAAACAGCATTACCCAAAATATCCTTGCAGCGGGTTTGAGATACCAGGGGCTTTCTATTTCGAAGAAAAAGCTGCTTACCGTACTTGCCGCTCCCAGGTCATTTCTTGCCTGTACCTGAAACTCGTACCTGCCAGAAGCCAGATTGCTGTATTCTTTTTCCGTTTTTTCATCCCAGGCGGACCAACTTTCATTCAGGCCTTTCAATTGAAAGCGATACTGGGTATGGGCCTTTTCGCTGAACTGAGTGGCTGCAAAGCTGAAGCGTAACGAATGGATATGGCTCGACAGCAGACATACAGAATCCAAAGCTGATCCAAAGCTCTGGGCACCCCCATATATCAGGCTATCGGCCTGCTGGTCGAGTACGGTTCTGATATGTATTTTTTGCGGATGGACCACTCCGGAGTTGAAGGAGGGATTATAATGGACAAAACCTCCTTCTGTGGCGATAAAAACATTGTTTTCGTCCAGGGGAAATACCTGCTCAAAGCCCTCTACCAGGGCAGGTTGTAGCCGGTTAAGTCTCACTTTTTTCAGGGAGTATTCCAATCCTTTGTTTTCTATTTGTAAAAAACCAAACTCCAGTCCGGCAGAAAACCAGACATTTCCATCAGGTGCTTCCCAGAGCCACCGGGGCGGGGTTTGGGCAAATACACTGTCAAAAACAGGATGAGGGATAAAGCGATCTTCTGCCGGCAGGTATTTAAACACCCCTTTGAGGGTAGTGAAGATCAACTCATTATAGATGCGGCAGACATTGACGGAAAAGGAGGAGGGGAGGCCGCTGCTGCTATCGTAGCTGGTGACAGTTTCCAATTGTGTCAGGTCATCAGAAAGTGTCAATTTAAATACCCCCCGGTAAAAATGGGTGACCCATAAATCGCCGGAGTCTCCTTCCTCCATCACGCGGCTTGACTCACTAAAGCCAGGAATCCGGCTTTCAGCGATCCAGTGCCCTCCCTGCCTGCGGTAGCGCACCAGGCCGTCATAGGTGCCTCCTACGGCATAGCCGGGATGATGACGCAAAGGCAGAAACTTCCAGGCTCCCGCCACCTGTGATAGCTGCTGGTTTTGATTTTTATAGGAAAAAAATGCGCCTTCATGGCGTCCTACCCACAGGCTGTCGCCCCACTCAGACAATGCCCATACCTGCCCTGAGAAGCCAGGGATAAGCTGAAATGACAAAGCCTGATGCGCAGGCCAGCTATGGGCGTAGACCCCCTGGTTGGTTCCCAGGTACATTTTGCCGTCATGAAATGCGGAAGTATAGCCTGTCCCTTCTATGCCTTCGGTAGGCCCCAGTATGCTGAAAGGGGAGTTTATTTCCACATAATTCAGGCCGTTGTCCAGCCCCAGCCAGAGATGCCCCTGCCTGTCCTGGAGCATGCTGAGCACGGTATTGTTGGTGAGGCCCTGCTCTTTGTTGATGTGCCAGATGACATCGCCCTGTGGGTTGCTGAGCAAAAGGCCATTTTGCGGACTGCCAAAGGCAAAGTTGCCGTCCTGAAGGCGGATACCGCAGTAGGCCTGGTATTTTTTCAAAAAATCATGTGCCTGGCCCGAACTTTCCACAAAATGCTTTCCATCATAATAAAAGATACCTTTTTGCGCCGTTATGACCCGGATTTTGTCGCCTTCCATGGGGAGGATGCTGGCTAAAGTGATTTGCTTCAGCCTCTCCCCATCCGGAACGGGTTGAAGCAGAAAGGATTCGTTCAGTTCCATCAGGCCTTTTTGCCAATCATGTACATATAGCTTTTTCCCCAGCTGATAAGCATTGTCAAATCGGCTGTCCTCTTCAGCTTTCAATAAGCTGATCTGCTTCCCATCCCATCGCATGATCATATTTTGGGCTACGCCTATGATGCCCCCCTCTGTCACAAAAGTCTTCCAGACATCATCGAAGCTGCGTTGTTCTTTTGGAAAAAAAGGCAGCAGGGAATGGAAAACATTTTCCCCTTTTTCATTTGCCCTGAAGTAGCCCCATTCTCCCTGCCCTCCGACAAATAATCGCCCCTCGCCATCCAACGCCAGAGAGCGGGCGATGGTGTGATTCGGAAGTGCATACCTCCGCCAATTCACACCATCAAACTCCAGCAATCCATGGTTGTTGCCAATATAGATCAGGTCCCTTTCATCCTGGACGAAAGCCCAGTTTTGGGTGCCTGCCTGGTATGTGGATTTGGAATAATGGGTGATAAAAGGGCTACCCGGGCGATAGCCCTGAGCCTGGATGAGCCCCAGGCCCTGCACGCCCAAAATGATCCACCAGACGGCTTTGTAAATCCCCTGAACCGCTACCTTTTTCATAATCATATCACATGATGTAATGGTGATGTAATATAACGCTTTAATGATGTATGCAAAGTGAGCCAGCTTGTATGGCCCTTTTCAGAATCAGCTTCTAACTTATGGAAATCTTTAAATAGCTAAATAGTTTACTTATGCAGCGAATAATCACCCCCTTATCTAACCCGCTTGTCTCATGAAGAATAAAAATACCACACTCGTTTTGATCTCCCTGATAGTCGCTTTGGGCGGCTTTTTGATGGGATTTGATGCATCGGTGATCTCCGGTGTCAATAAGTTTATCACCATTGAGTTCGAACTCAGTGATATAGAATTGGGCTGGGCTGTGGCCTCGCTCACGCTCAGCTCTACCCTGGCCATGTTTGTGGCCGGACCTCTCAGCGACCGCTACGGCCGAAAGCGCATGCTGACCCTTGCAGCCATCCTCTATGCCGTTTCTGCCATAGGCTCTGCCCTGGCACCTTCATTTATCATTTTGGTTATCGCCAGGATGATAGGCGGCATCGGCGTAGGCTTTTCTTTGATTTTGGCACCTATGTATATCGCCGAGCTTGCGCCAGCCAGGATGCGGGGGCGGCTGGTTTCCTTCAACCAGCTCAACATTGTCATCGGTATCTCTGTTGCTTTTTTTACCAACTACCTGATCCTCCAACTGGGGAAATCGGATGCCGCCTGGGCGCAGAACCTGAAACTGGATGACTACAACTGGCGTTGGATGCTGGGGCTGGAGGCCCTGCCTGCCATACTGTATTTCCTGGGCCTGAGCTTTGTGCCACAGAGTCCGCGCTGGCTGATGATGAAGGGCAAATTTGACCAGGCCATGGCCATCATGAGGCGGGCAGGAGGCAAGGATGATGAAATCCAAAAACAAATGGCTGATGTGAAAAACAGCCTTCAATCCAGCGGAGGCGAAGCCTCGCGCAATTACCTCGACCTTTTGAAACCTGCCCTAAAACTTGTGCTTGTCATCGGAATTGTGATCGGGGCTTTGCAGCAGCTTACAGGCATCAACTCTGTATTTTTCTATGCACCCATGATTTTTGAGCAATCCGGAGCAGGAGAGGATGCCTCTTTCACACAAGCGATCCTCGTAGGTCTGATCAACCTGGTTTTTACGGTCGTGGCCATCCTGTTTATTGACAGATTGGGCCGCAAGCCTCTGCTGGTGACAGGCGTAGCAGGAATTGTCTTGTGCATGGGATTATTGTCTTACCAATTTGGCCAGGCTACTTATAGCCTGACAGACAGCAGCTTTGAGGCCTTTGCAGAGGTTCCAGAAGGGGAAAAAGAGCCCAAAATCAAGGCGGAATATACAGCAGCCATGCTGGAGTTTAAGGATCAAACTTTTGACAACGATGTAGATTTCAAAAATGCCCTCAAGGCAAAAATAGGCAAAGAAGAATTCAAGAAAATTGAATCCATTGTGATCACACAAGCCATCAAAAACCTGGATGCCAACCTCGTTTTGCTTGCTGTTTTGGGCTTTGTGGCCTTCTTTGCTGTGTCCATAGGGCCTGTCATGTGGGTGCTATTCTCAGAACTTTTCCCCAACTATATCCGGGGAATTGCCATCTCCTTTGTGGGCTTTATCAACTCGGGCGTGAGTTTTTCCGTGCAACTTGTCTTTCCCTGGGAACTCAATACACTCGGAAATGCAATGACATTTCTGATCTACGGCGCCATTTGCGCAGTAGGGCTTATCTTCATTGTCCTTGTCGTTCCGGAGACCAAAGGAAAATCCCTGGAAGAACTGGAGGCTATGTTGGTAAAAAAGGATTAATATTCGAACTCAATTATATTCTCATCATTCAATCTCATCAAATGAAACCACTCATTCATATTTGGGCTGCATGCCTGGGGCTTTTCCTTGTGTCATGCCAGCAAAATACGCCTGCTGAAAAAGAAGCAACAACAGATAGCTCTACCCCTCCGGTGGAAACGGTCATGTATTCCCCTGACAGTCCTTTTTTGTTGCATACAGATACCACGCTTGATTTTTCGGTAGAAGTAAAAACCGTAGGGCGTTATCGGAGCAAAGTGATCCTGAAAAATGAAGGCGACGGCCCCGCCTCTATCTGGATAGAGGACTATATCGGCAATCCCGATGGCCGTACCTACAACATCACCGCAGGCATGGAAGTGCCTGTCGGCGCAACCGAAGTATTCAAAGAGGGAAGTCCTCTGAAGATAGGCACCCACAAGATGCGCCTGCACGCATCCAAAGGCGCTGTCAGCGTCTCTTCCATCGCTTTTGAATGGATGATCAATCATCAGGAGACACCCGATACCCTGGTGCAAAGCACCGATGGGGACGAGTGGGAACTCGTCTGGTCAGACGAATTTAACGGCACAGGCCTCGTAGACGACAGCAAATGGACCTACGATGTAGGCAACTGGGGCTGGGGCAACAATGAGCCTCAATACTATACGGTAGCCCGTACAGAGAATGCCCGGCAGGAAAACGGCAACCTCATCATCGAGGCGCGCAAAAACGATATGGGGCAGCCATGGACTTCGGCCCGCCTGACGACCCGCGGCAAAGTCAGCTTCCTCTACGGCAAGCTCGAATTTCGCGCCAAAGCGCCCGCAGGCGATGGCAGCTGGGCAGCCGGCTGGCTGCTGGGAGATAGCTATAGAGACGAGATATCATGGCCTTATTGTGGAGAGGTAGATGTGCTGGAATGCATAGGCAAAGAAATCGACGACAATACCGGCGACGGCATCAATCACGGTTCCTGCCACACGCGCGGCTATTATTTCAAACAGGGAAACCACATCACCAATACTATCCCTGTCAAAGACATGGTCAATACTTTCCATACCTATACCGCCGAGTGGATGCCCACCGAGATGCGACTGTATGTGGATGGCGAGCTTTATTATACCTACGACAAGATAGCCGATGAGCTGGAATGGCCTTTTGGCAAAGGACAAAATATCATCATCAACCTCGCCATGGGCGGGGGTATGGGTGGAGATATTGACCCTACGCTTGAGCGCGCTCAGTTTGTTTTGGATTATGTTCGTTGGTACGGAAAGAAATAAATAACATGGCTACTTCCCCCATTTTTCTCGGAAAAAACCTCCTGCAAACCACCCCTAAAGCCATTTCAGGCAAATCTCTGGAGATGGATGGAGAGTCCTGGTTTCTGATTGAAAATTACGATCAGATGCCGCCCTTTTTTATGAGCATCGTCAGTCCTTCGGACCACTGGCTCTTCCTGTCGAGTACGGGTGCGCTGAGCGCGGGTCGCATAGACGCAGAGCATGCGCTATTCCCTTACTATACTGATGACAAAATCCACGACAGCGCCGAGCTGACGGGCAGCAAGAGTATTTTTTTGGTGGAAAAAGGGGAAAAGACCTATCTCTGGGAGCCTTTTTCGGAGAAATATGCAGGCATCTACCGCCTCCGGCGCAATGTGTACAAACACCGTTTGGGGCATCGGATCATCTTTGAAGAGATCAATGAAGAGCTGGAAATCCGCTTTCGCTACAGCTGGAATAGCAGCGAGCGCCTGGGCTTTGTGCGGCAGGCAGAGCTTCTGAATCTGGGGGGAAATGCTGCCAAAGTCCGGATGCTGGACGGCGTGCAAAACCTCCTTCCCGCAGGCGTCACTACCGGCATGCAAAACGATCGCAGCACCCTGATCGATGCGTATAAAAAAGCTGAATTGGAAGCAGATTGTGGCTTAGGGATTTTTGCCCTCAGCGCTATTCCTGTCGACCGACCAGAGCCCAGCGAAGCACTGCTGGCGACCACCGTGTGGTCGGAAGGCATACAGGCCGAGGCCTATTTGCTGTGCAATCGCCAGCTGGACGCTTTTCGCAAAGGCGAAAAAGTGACACCTGAAATCGACATCCGCGCAGAGCGCGGAGCCTATTTCATCCACGCCCGGCTTTCGCTGCAAGCGAAGCAGGCACAGCGCTGGTCGCTGGTGATCGAAGGAGATCGCGACGCGACGGAGGTCGCTGCCTTGCGCAGCCTGATCCTCTCGGGTCAGGATCTCGCAGCCCTGCTGCGGGCAGAGATACAGGCAGGCACCGATCGCCTGTCTCAGATCATCGGCAGTGCCGATGGCCTGCAAGCCTCCGCCGACGAGCTCAGCTCGGCGCGGCACAGCAGCAATGTGCTGTTCAATGTCATGAGAGGCGGCCTTTTCTGGCGAAATCAGGAACTGCTTTCTCAGGATTTTCTGGCTTTTCTGCAAAGCCACAATCCCGGCATCGCGGATCAGCTGGCGGCGCGGATCGCCGCCGCGCCGGAAGTCATATCCCACGATCAGCTATTTGAATGGGCGGATAGCCCGCAGGCCCAGCGCCTGAGCTATGAATACCTGCCGCTCTACTTCAGTCGCCGGCACGGCGACCCCAGCCGCCCCTGGAATCGCTTTGCGATTCATACGCAGGATGAGCAAGGCAATCCGATCTTCTCCTACCAGGGCAATTGGCGCGACATCTTCCAAAACTGGGAGGCCCTGGCCTGGTCCTATCCGGCTTTTATCCGGAGCATGATCGCCAAATTTGTCAATGCCTCCACCGCCGACGGCTACAATCCCTACCGCATCACACGCGATGGCATCGACTGGGAAGTCCTGGAGCCGCATGACCCATGGGCCTATATCGGCTATTGGGGAGATCACCAGATCATCTACCTGCAAAAGCTGATGGAAGTGGCGCAGGCCTTTTATCCCGGCTCGCTGGATCAATTTCTGAAACAGGAGATTTTTGCCTACGCCAACGTCCCTTACCGCATCAAGGGCCTGGAGGATTTGCTCCAAAATCCACATGATACCATTGATTTTGATGATGCGGCGGAAGCCGAAATACAAAAGCGGGTCGCCGCTACAGGCGCGGATGGCAAGTTGATTTGGAACAAAAAAGGAGAAGTCTACCTGGTCAATTTTACCGAAAAACTGCTCGTCACCGGCCTGACCAAACTCAGCAATTTTATCCTCGAAGGCGGCATTTGGATGAATACCCAGCGCCCCGAGTGGAACGACGCCAACAATGCCCTCGTGGGCTATGGCATCTCTGTGGTGACGCTTTGTTATTTGCGGCGCTTTCAGGCTTTTTGTGAAAGCCTGTTTCAGACTGGCGAGGAGAGCTATCAGCTCTCTTCAGAAGTGGTGAGCTGGTTTCAGCAAAGCCTTCAGGTATTTGAAGCACATGAAGAGTTGTTAAAAAATGACATTTCTGATGAACAACGTTTGGAGATGTTGCGTGCTTTAGGTGAGCCTGCAGAAAACTATCGCAAAACGATTTATGGCTCTGGGTTTTCAGGAGCGAAACAATACGTCCGTAAAGCAGAATTGCTTCGTTTTTTCTCTCTAACCCAACAGTATATCGACCATTCCATCCAGACCAACCAGCGAAAAGATTTGCTTTTCCATGCCTACAATCTCTGGGAGCTGAATGATGAAAAAGGCTTGCAACTCCTGTATCTCTATGAGATGCTCGAAGGGCAGGTGGCTGCTCTGAGTTCGGGTCTGCTTGCTACCGGGGCGGTAGTGCAGGTACTCGACAGCCTGAAGCAAAGTGCTTTATTTCGAAAAGATCAATACAGCTATATCCTCTATCCCAACCGCGATCTCCCGCGCTTTACCGTCAAAAATCACATTCCGCCAGCCGCCTTTCAGAAGTCTTCTCTTTTTCAAAAGATGGTCTCTCAAAAGGATCACCGCCTGGTGACGCAGGATGTAGCAGGGGAGGGGCATTTTCAGGGAAATATCCGCAATGCCAAAGACGTCAGCCGCATCCTGGGCGAGTTGAAGCAGGAGGAAAGCTACCGTGAGCTTGTGCTTCAGGAGGAAAAAAGCATACTCGATGTGTTTGAGAAAATGTTTGACCACCAATCATTTACGGGGCGTTCGGGGACATTTTTTGGCTATGAAGGCCTTGGCAGTATCTACTGGCACATGGTGTCTAAACTGCTGTTGGCGGTAGCGGAAAATTATTTTGCCGGCAAGGCAAAGGGCAGCCCACAGGGCCTGCTCGACCGCCTGGTCGCGCATTATTACGAAATCCGGGCCGGCATCGGCCTCAACAAATCGCCGGAACTCTACGGCGCTTTTCCTACCGATCCCTACTCCCACACCCCTGCCCATCTGGGCGCACAGCAGCCCGGCATGACCGGACAGGTGAAGGAAGACATCCTTGCCCGCTATTATGAATTGGGGCTGGTGGTGGAGGCTGGGGAAATTCATTTCCGGTCTTATCTGCTGCGCAGCAGCGAGTTTTTCGCGCAGCCTGCGCCTTTTACCTGCTACGATGTCCAGGGCACAGCCCGGCAGATCACTCTCCCAGCCAAAAGCCTGGCTTTTACTTTCTGCCAGACTTTGATGGTGTACCATCTTTCAGATGAGCCTTATGTGCATGTTTACCATGCATCAGGAGAGGTGTCCCGGCATCAGGAACTGATGCTATCGGCGGAGCTGAGCAAGGATATTTTTGCGAGAAATGGGAAAATTTTGAAGATTGAGGTCGGGCTGAGCGCGGGCCTTGGCTAGCGGCTCTTCCCTTGTACTTGAACTCAAACTCAAACTCAAACCTTCCAGCAACCTAAACAAACCCGCATGGATCCCATTTTCACCTTTTCCCCTGAGGATAAGGCATTTTCTCACTCTCCTGCTCCCCAAAAACTCCCTTTTCAGCTTGACCCTGATGGCTGTCAGGCCGTCCCTCAATACGGGAATCTGCTTTTTTTCAATGAGGCAGATATTTTTCAGGGGAAAAAATCAACAGAGAAAGCGCAGGCGCTTTATGAGCAGCACTTTCAGGACATGGCGCAATACGAATTGTTCCTGCAACGCAAAGGCCGCAGGCCGCTTTTCGATCTCTATGGCTGTTTTCAGCCTTTCAATGAGGCTACCAAAGCCTTTTTCCCTTTTATCAAAGAGCTGCAAAAAAGGCTGAAGCCGGGAGATGTGATCCTCAACCTCTGGGACCGAAGTGCTTACTTCGCCGGGCTGCTAGCGGCTTTATTTCCTCGCCAGAAAATCATCACCACCTGGACCGGCAACAAAGATATCCTCGGATATAAAGGTTTTCACCATTGGTTGAAGGACGAGTCTCAGCTGCAGGTTTTATTCTGCGATCTCGACAAACCCCTGCCGATTCGGGACAATGCCATTTCGCTTGTCGTGGGGATGGATGCCTTCCATCGTTTTGATCAGTCATTGCTGATGGGAGAGCTGCTGCGCATCACGCATGAGGAGGCTGCTATCATTTTTCCGCATGTACATCTGAGCAACAATGAGCCGGAGCCTTTCTTCGAAAGAGGCTGCAAGCAGCTGCATGGCCGGGATTATGATGCTTTTTTCCACAAAATGTCCGAGACGCACGCCCGCAAAGGCTATGTCTTCGGAGAGCCTTATTTGTTTTGGCAAAATGATGTGGAACGCAATCAGCAAATTCCCCTGATCAGCCAGCCTGATACAAGTGATTACAATGCCTTGCTGTGCATCCTGCCCGATAGCTGGCAAGGGCCGCTCAGCGCCTTTTCGATGGCTGATCTGGCAGATCCCGGAAGCTGTCGCATCCTGCTCAACCAGCTCCTGCATATAGACCTGTACCGGCAGCGGATTTCGGTGGACAGAGGGAAAATGGACGGCACTGCCGGGCACTTGCTGGACAGGCATCCCATCTTTGTCAAAAGACTGGAAAATGCAGCCGCTTTTCAGCTGGATGATAGCATGGCTCAGGTCCTGCATTTGGCACAATATGGCTTGACGCTCACCGAAATCAGCCAGCAGCTTCAGCTCCAACTCTCTGAAATCACGCCTTTTCTCCAGCAAATGGAAGAGGCAGGCATCCTGCAGGTACTTCCATTATCCGAAAACTTTTTCCGCCTTCAGCACTTTATCGCCACCCAATATTATATCATGCCCCGGCAGGCGCAGACGCTGCCCGCCCTTTGGCAACAGGCACAACAGCTCTATGCCGACCGGCCGCTGCTCATCGACGCGGGCGATGAAAGCAGTTTCAGCTTCGAAGAAGCGGATGAAGTGGTGGAAATTCTTTGTCATCGCCTGATGACAGCGGGTATTCAAAAAGGGGAGCATATCATGCTCTATGGCGAGCCGCATATAGAGGCATTATTTATTTTTTGGGCGTGCATGCGCCTGGGGATCGTGGTGGTGCCCGTGCATGAGCATGTGCGCCCGCAAAGCCTGAGGGAGATCCAGGCGCTTGTTCAGGCCCGGATGGCCTTTTGCTGGGGCAAGGACCGGGCCAGCGTCCGGGAAGCCATGGGCGATAGAGAGCTCATCCTGTGGGATGAGGAAGAAGAAATAAGCGGCGAAAAATCGGTCTCGCTTTGGCTGGAAGATGTGGTGGAAAATAGCTTTCCATCCACCGCCATCCGGCAGGAGGATACGGCCGTGGTCTTGTTTACTTCGGGCTCTACGGGTCGCCCCAAAGGCGTGCCCTTGTCTCATGGGCATCTTTTTCGCAGCGGCAGGCTGATCACTGAGGCTTTTCAGTGGACAGAAAAAGATCGTTTTCTCGCCCTGGGCGGGCTGGGCTATATGTCAGGCCTGCGCAACAGTTGCGTAGCGCCCCTGCTGAGTGGGACGGCCGTGGTCGTGCCGGATGTGTCAGCTGCCAGCCATACCTTTGCCATAGCCGAAACCATCGCGCAGCAGCAGGTCAGCATCCTCGCTGCCAATCCGGCCCTGTACCGGCAATTTGTCCAATACCAGGATCGCGTCGGCAGACAATTGCGCAGCCTCACATGCGTGATGTGCACGGGCAGTCCTCTGACAGCAAGGCTGATGGAGGAGTTTGAAGCTGCTTTTCGGCAGCCGATCCTCAACTACTATGGCCTGACAGAGACCACGGGCATTTGCAGTGCGGTTTTGCCTTTTTTGGAGAAAAATATAGCTTCAGGTATCGGGCAGCCTTTGGGCAGCATCGCCCAGATAGTAGATGCGCAGGGCGCATTGTGCGCGGAGGGAGCAGAAGGAGAGCTGCGGATTTTCAGTGAAAATATCATGACAGGCTACCTCCGGCAAGCGGAGGAAACGGCCTCTGTGATCCGCAAGGGATGGTTTTATACAGGAGACATCGCCAGTCTCGATGAGAACAACCAGCTGCACTTGCGGGGCCGCAAGCGGGAGATCGTCAAAACAGCGACCGAAGAACTGATCTACCTCAGTGAGATAGAGAGCGCGGCAAAAAAATTGCCCTGGGTAAAGGCCGCTGCTGCGGGGGGTTTTGTGCAGCATGATGCAGAGCGCATCGCGCTCTTTGTGCTATGCGATGCGGATCGCATCTCAGAAGCGGGAGAAATTCTGATGCGGGAGCATCTTTCTGCCATATTGGGAGAAAAGCGTTTGCCTCAGTACATTCGCCTGACAGCTGACTTTCCCTATGGTGCAAATGGAAAAATCCTGAAACAAGAATTGATAGATGAACTTCAAAACGGTTAAACAGATCGCAGAAAGCTGGGGAGAGAGAAATGTCCGCTCCCGATCCTTTGCTGAGGTTTTTAATCAAAAATACAGCTACCAGGAATTGTCCGAGGCTGTGCATACCATGGCCCTGTTTTTTCAGCAGGCAGGCCTCAGGCCCGGGAGCCGGGTGGTCCTTTCGGTGGCGAATCCCCTGGATACGGCGGTTTTGTTTTGGAGCATGCTCGCATCCGGAATCACGGTGGTCGGCATAGACCCAGAAGCGGGAAAAGCGCGCGCAGGATTGATCATTCAGCAGGCCGAAGCGGAGGGTTTCATTATTGATAGGCAGCTTGTCAGTCGCTGGGGTCTGGATGATTATGCAGGCTTTTTACTGCCTGTGGAGCTCGCCCAGCCCAAAAAGGGCAAGCTGTACACCAAGCTTTTATCCCGAAAAAAAGAAGCCGCAGAAACCCCTGCCCATAGCTATCCGGCGATACTGGATACGACGGCAGCCATATCTGCTTTGGCAGAAGTACCTCCCTCTACCCTGGCTTACATCCTCTTCACTTCCGGCACCACTGCCAACCCCAAAGGGGTGATGATTTCCCATCGAAATCTATTTTCTCACCTGCAGACGCTCAGCGCGCACTACAAGCTGGAAAGCAGATCCCATCTGCTCAACATCCTCAAACTATACCACGCCGATGGCGTGATCCAGGGGCCTGTCCTGGCCGGATATAACACTTGCTGCTGGCATCGCCCGCTGGAATTTGAGATTCCGCGGATTCCAGATCTGCTGGATGCTATCTACAAAAACCGCATCTCCCATGCGGTTATGGTTCCGACCATCCTCTACCTCCTGCACAAATTTGGGGAAGACTACGAAGACAGCTTCGAGACGGAAGATTTTCAATGTGTGATTTCGGTTTCTTCTCATATCGAAATGGCGCTTTGGCAGGCTTTTGAACAAAAATTCAAAACCCGCATCGTCAATGTATATGGCCTCACCGAGACGGTGGCAGGCTCCTTCTTTTGTGGGCCGGATGATGCATCCCGGCAGGTCGGCAGCATCGGCAAGCCGATAGATTGCGAGGCGCGCATCCTCACGGATGCAGGAAAAGCGGCGCAGCCGCAGGAGGAAGGGGAGCTACAGCTCAAGGGTGAGCATGTGTTTGTCGGATATTTCAACAATGCTGCCGCTACGGCAGAAGCGATGGAAGATGGCTGGCTGAAAACGGGCGATTTGGCCGTTTGTGATGAAGCAGGATTTTACAAAATCACTGGCCGCAAGAAGAATATCATCATTTCGGGCGGGGTGAACATCCACCCGGAAGAGATCACAGAAGTGATCCATACACATCCTCTGGTGCGCGAAAGCGCCTGCATGGGCAAAGAGGATGCTGCTTTTGGGGAAAAGCTGGTGGCTTGCGTGGTGACTGAGCCTGGGGCTCAGCTGGATGCGGCACAGTTGACGGACTATCTCCGTCAGCGGCTGGAATCCAGTAAGATTCCCGGGGAGATCCATTTTATGGATGAACTGCCCAAAGGGCTGTCGGGCAAGGTGCAGCTCCAGGCCCTGAGGGAGCGATTGGAGAAGCAAAGCCAGGCCGATCCGCAGGATCAAAATATGTATAGCCAGGTGATAGCAAGCGCTGCCCAAGCCTTTGCCATTTCTCCCGAAAAACTCAGCCTGGAATCCAATTCCCGCAGCATAGAAGGCTGGGACTCGATGGCGCATCTCAATTTTGTGCTGTTATTGGAAAATCACTTTCAGCTGCGTTTCTCCACGGCTGATATCATGGTGATGAACAGCATACAGACAGCCGTGGACATCGTCAGCCGTTATCAGAAAAAAGCATGAAACCGCAGGCTGCTCCGCTTTATATATGGATTGTCCTTGCTTTGATTTTTGGCATAAGCCAATGGGCGATGTATGTTTTTTCGGAGCAGTTATTTCCGGTAAAAATCACCCCAGGCCTAAGCTCCTGGAGGAGGTTTATGCCCAGGATGGTGCGCATCCTAGGATTCAGCGCCTGCTCCGGCAGTATGAAGACAGCCTGGGAATTCCTTTCTGGGATTGTCCTTTGGCACTGCCATTCGCATACTACCAGGATTTTGGGCACATGAATGCCAGAGGCCGGAATCATTTCAATCCCTGGTTATTGGACCGTATTCATCAACACATGATTCAGAACTGATATGACCCTCCTGACTTTTATCCTGTTGGGATGCATTCCCGTGGTGGCGGCCTCCTGGATTTTGCCCTCTCGCTGGCAACTCTGGCCCATGCCGATCGCTACGGCGGTTTTTCTGGCGTATTTTGCGCCGGTTTCTTTGGCGATACTCACGGCTACGACGATCACTTCTTATTTTATCCTTCAGTATAAAAAGAAACTCACCGCAGCCACACTTGTGGTCGTGGCTCAGTCCGCCGCCATTTTCCTCTTTTTCAAACTCGGCGCAAATCACCAGATGGGCATGGTGCTGGAGCGCATCATTCCGCTGGGTTTGTCCTATTATTCCTTTCGCCAAATCCACTATGCGGTAGAAGCTTATAAGCAAAAACTGCCGCAGCATCACCTGGGAGATTACGTGAAATATTTATTTTTTCTGCCGACGATCTTGGTCGGTCCGATCCATCTTTTTCAGGATTTTCAGCGGGACAGCCGCAGGCGGCGGTGGGATGCGGGCATGTTTTCGCAGGGCCTGGAGCGCATCCTCTATGGTTTTGTCAAAATCACGGTTTTGGGCAATTATCTCGTCTCCTATCACCTTCAAAATTACATTTTGAGCCTGGAGCCAGATTCCTGGCTGGCGACCTATCTGGATGCCTTTCGCTTCACGGCGAATGCCTATTTTCAGTTCGCGGGCTTCTCAGAGATAGCCGTCGGTCTCTCCGCCCTGATGGGCTTTCGGATCATCGAAAACTTTCGTTTTCCTTTCCTGGCGCTCAATATGACCGATTTTTGGAATCGCTGGCACATCTCGCTTTCGCATTGGTGCCGCGAGTATGTCTACTTTCCGATCTTGGGCTACAGCCGCAAGGGAAATATAGCCATCGTAGCGTCCATGCTGGTGCTGGGACTTTGGCATGAGATATCGAGCTATTTTATGGTTTGGGCGATTTCACATGCCGTTGCGATCAATATCTGGCATGCGTATAAAAATTCCGCTTTTCAAAAAAAGCTTCATGCGGCCCTTCCTTTTCACCAGGCACTGGGCTGGCTGTTGACGATGCACTTTGTGATGTTTAGCTTTATTCTTTTGAAAGAGGAAAACTGGGCGGATATTATTCGGGCGTTCCAAAATCTTTTATTTCTGTAGGATGAAAGAGCAATCTCCACCACTCCCTATCTGGATTTTTGCCATCGGCGCTTTTATCGCCCTGCAATGGGCGATGTCGCAGCATACTGAATTTTTTTTCCCAAAAGAGGCAAAGGATATGTCTTTTCTCCCCGCTCATGCCCAGCGCACACTGGCTCAATTGGAAATAAACAGAAGCCACTACCTGGAGATGAAAAAACAATTTCCAGGCGCTTACCAGGCTGTAGCCATAGGTTCTTCCCTCACCAATGCGAATATCGATTGTACCGATGAACTGCTTACCCTAAGCCTTGAAAAATATGGAGATTCGATCGTTGTCTCCAAAATTTACAGCCCCGGAAGGCCCCTCTTGCTTATGAGCAGATATGGAAAGCTCTTTGAAACCTTGCTTGAGAATCCTCCCGACCTCCTTTTTCTCGAAAGAGATATGATGACTTTTGCATTTCGGGATTCGATAGAGAAGAAAGCTCCACCGGCTCATAAATTGGCTGGAACCACTTTTTTATCCCATGCAGAAGGGATGTATATACAGCTGAGGGATGCTTTGATGAGCAATCGCCTGAACCTTATTTCTGCCCTTCAGGTAAAAAATTATGAACAGCCAGAACCCTTCTCTTCACAGGCCTGTTATCCCATAGCTGCCAAAGCTATCCAGGCTGATACCCTCGGGATGGATCTGAGGAAACGCGTAGTCTTTCCTTATAGGAGCGTTGCTGTGTTTATACAGTCTGATATTCAAAAATTGCAGGCGCTGGGCACAGAGGTGATACTTTTGCATCAGCCACGCCCCCAGTCGCTTGAAATGCTCTATGAAAAAGAAGCTGAAAGCGCCCAAATAGAAAAGCTCACAGAGCAATACCAACAGGAATTGGGGATCGCTTACTGGCATTGCCCCATCGCGTTTTCCTTTTCCCAATTCGCAGATAGAGCGCACATGAACCAAAAAGGCCGGAAAATATACTCCGCATGGTTGCTGGACAACATTCATAATCAATTACCCTGATGTATACTTTTTTCAAAAAACGTATCGGCAAAATCCCTGCACAGATCCTCATGTTTTTGTGGTACTTTTTGCTGCTCTCGCTGGTGTTTTATTGCTGGGATGCGGAGATGGCGCAGTTTCGGTATATGCAGTGGTGAGGGATAGAGCAGTCTGAAAGTGGCAACATTCTCTCGAATGAGGAGGCGAAAAATCGGATGAAGATTTAGCCATGTCAATATATCGCCTTGCTGGTGAACAATAAAATCAAGCGCCACTTCGGCAAAAAGCCCATCAGCGAATTAAGCTCTATGAATTTTCAGAATACCAGACAAAATTGTCATAGCTCCTTTTTTGACAGGATTACAGGATTACAGGATTACAGGATTTTCAGGATTAACAGGATGCCATTTGTTTTTCTTGTAAATCCTGAAAATCATGTTTATCCTGTCTAAATCTTCTCTTCAGCTTGGCTAACCAGGCAAAATGTCTAGCAGGATGATGAATTTTCAGAATATACCGGTGTTTCGGAATCCCTTTTGAGGGAAAAAATGCGGATTGGTGGGTGAGGTTTTGGGTGGTTTTTGGGGGGGCTTTTTTCGATTGAAACATTCTTGGTATTGTTCTCTAATCGGGAAATTTGCGCTTTTTTCACTCCTATCATTTCTCCTAATTCGGATTGGGTTAAATTCCTTTCTTTGCGCACATTTCTAATCATTTCGCCAATCAATTCAATCTTCAACTCTATTTCATATTGCTCTCTCTTTGGAGTCCCAGCCTCTCCAATGAATCTATCTTTGGCTTGATCTAAAGTGTATTTTTTCATAGTTCTTTAATTGTCCTGGTCAAAATATTCAATTCTCAATTTCTCAGCCTTTTCGATTTCCTTTTTGGGTACTTTGCTATCCTTTTTGATGATTCCATGTGTAGCGCAAGTTTCCTTTTTTGTAAACATTGATTTGTGTGGTGGATACTGGAAATTTTTATGGATATTAGGGTTTGATACTTAGCCTTATGCCAGACCCCTATATACTCACCAGGAAAACTTACGGATGTAGATGCGTCTTTTGACGGGAGTAGGGGGAGTATGCGCCGTTTATGGCGGGTAGTGAGGAGTTGGGCTTCATGCGAAAAAAATGCCCAAACTGGAAAATCATCAATATTAATACTCGAAATCAAGGAGTAAAATGAATACTTTTACCATTATAATTTAAGTGAATATACTTTTCGAACATATAGAAAGTCCTATCCGGAGTTATCAGGGAGTAGCTCTTGATGAAACGGAATGTCGCGGCCACTTGCAAAATGCTGTTAGGGATAATTTACAAGACAATGTGGAATGGGAAGATTCTCTAAATAGATTAAGAGCGCTCAGAGATGAAACTGGGTTTGAAGCGAGTGACGGTTTGTTGGCTGATATTCAGGCTTTAGAAAATGAAGAAATTGAAGTACAACAATTTCGAGTAGGAGAAGCTTACGCAGAAGTAATTTTGGAACAGGAGTTTTCTTGTCGATTTCACTGGAATGAAAACAGAGATGCCCGAAATCCAAAGGGGAATAAGACAGGTGCAGACTTGGTTGGATTTATTGAGGTAGACGATCAGGTGCTTTTTCTTTTTGGAGAGGTGAAAACTTCCTCTGAAACAGCTAATCGACCGCCCCAAGTAATGACTGGAGCAAAAGGTATAGAAAGCCAGTTAAGAGATTTATACAAGGATAGAAACAAACGATTAATTTTAATCAGTTACCTCAAAAATAAAATGCGGCATTTCCCAGAAGGACATCCTTTTAGATCAGATTTTGATGCTAGTCAAAGGGTCTATTATTCGGGAATTGAGAATTTTCATCTAACCGGAGTGTTGGTTAGAGATGTTGCACATGACGAAAGGGATGTTTCAGTTAGTTACGGAAGATTGAGAGACCATGTTTTAGCCCCTAAAGGAATAAAACTTTTGGCAATGTATATTCCTATACGCAAAGAAGATTGGGTAGACATAGTAAACCAAAGAGCAGAATGAGCATACAAACCAAATATCATATCCTTGAACAAGCCTATCCAGATATGCTTGAAGGGATTGGTATGCTCATACAAAAGGGGAAATTATCCAAGCGATTCGAAAGTCTTCAACTCAATGAGGACGAAGTTCAAGAGCTTTCCAAGGCTAAAGAATTATGTGAATTACGCATCATTGAACTTTGGGAGCTGCGCAATGAAGAAGAAACTGCATATGAATTCAAATCCTTGTGCTCTACCTATTTTGATATTGCTGGCCAATTGCCAGTCATTGTTGAAGATGAGTATTTCGTGTATGAGACCTTTAAGCTGATTGCGTTTGGCTATTTGGGTGAGCACTGGCATTTTGTTAAGCAATATCTAAAAGGACTGAATGAACAAATTCAAAATATAGAACTTAACCAAAGCTGGAATAGCAGGGTTATGAAAATCTCGTTCAAAGCTGTTGTCCAATTGGTGAAAAAGGACAATTGGCGAGATGTTAGCCAAGCCGTTGAGCTTATCAATCAATTAAGAAGTGAGCAAAATCAGTTTGAAAATACATTTCTTAATCAGGTCAATGAAGAAAGCCGTCCTTATGGAGCTGCCGAATTGGTGTCGTTATATCATTTTGCCAAGAGCATTGACATTCTTGGACAATATTTATTAGAGGGAAGACCACTTGAGCCCGAAGATCAGTTGCGATATCATTTGCAAATCTCTGGAGAGTATGCCCAAAAGTCAGGCAATATAAGTTTGAGCTTATTGTATCAATTCTTTGAAGCGTTTGCTATAAAAATGGTTAGAAATACAATATGGCACAACACTAGAGGCATCAACAATTGGGTTACTGGGTTTAATCGGTTCATTAGCCAACAAGAAAAAAAAGGGTTATTTGAACTGCTTTATCCTCAGAAAGAGTCTATTTTGGAAGGTGAGTTACTCAATCCTGCACATCGTGCGATTATTGTAAACCTTCCTACATCCAGCGGAAAAACCTTGATTGCAGAGTATAGGATTTTGCAGGCATTGAATCAATTTAGGGCTCAGGGTGGTTGGGTTGCTTATGTGGTGCCAACAAAAGCATTGGTCAACCAGATTTATAATCAACTCAAAAGAGATTTAGGAAACATTGGACTTAGTGTGGAAAAAGCAAGCGGTGCCATTGAATTGGATGGTTTTGAACAACATTTGATAGAAGAGAGCGGCAATCAAACCACATTCGATGTGCTTGTAACCACTTACGAGAAAATGAACCTTCTCGTCCGTCAAGGTCTTGGCACTACCAATGTGCGTCCCTTGGTTTTAACTGTGGTAGATGAGGCTCATAATATTGAGGAAAAGCAAAGAGGCTTAAATCTTGAATTTTTATTATCTACTGTTAAAAACGACTGTGAGGAAGCGAATTTCTTGTTGATGACCCCTGATATTTCTAACTCAGATGATGTGGTCAATTGGCTTGCTGGTGATAGAGGGCAAGTTATCAATTTAGAGTTGGATTGGTGGCAGCCAAATGAACGAGTGATTGGTGCTATTCAAGTTGAAGGAAGCCGCAGAGAGTATGAATATCTCTTGAGGACTTTGCATACAGATAAAGGCACCTATGAAATTGGCGAAGCTATTCCATTGTTTCCAGGGAATACCGATGAAACAGCATCTCAAGCTAGAGGATCAAAAGTAAAAATTGCAAAAAATGTTGGGGCTAATTGCTTAAATCCTGCATCGCCAATAATTGTCTTAGCATCTGATCCTAATGAAACATATAGCATTGCTGAAACGCTGTTTGAGAAATCGGATGATGATTTTGGCGATGATGATGATGTAGATTTATTAATCAAATTAGTGCAAAGTGAGCTGGGCAATGATTTTCCATTAGCAAAATTTCTGAGGAGAAGGATTGCAGTTCACAGCTCTGCTTTGCCAGGTGAAATTCGCTATTTAGTTGAAGATTTGATGTCCAATGAAAAATTACAGGCATTAGTAGCAACCACAACAATAGCCCAAGGAATCAATTTTCCTGTCTCAGCAGTGATAATGGGTTCTTATGTCTATAAGAGTAAAACAGGAACTTATGACATGCCGGTCCGTGACTTTTGGAATTTAGCCGGAAGAGTTGGACGTGCTGGCCAAGACAGCATGGGCTGGGTTGGAATCGCTGTAAGAAATGCAAATGATTTTACCCGTGTCACTCAATATGTGAAAAAAGCTTCTGATGAATTGCTTTCACAACTTATTGATGTGATTAATAAAGCAATGGAAAATCCCGATGTTGATTTCAGTAGGTGGCTTTATTATGATGATAGATGGTCAGCACTACTTCAGTATATATCGCATTTAAGAAGGCAGACAAATGCATTAGATTCATTCTTAGCTCAGCTTGAGCAGAAACTTCAAGGAACCTTTGGTTATCGTCAATTACCCCCTGAAAAAAAAGCATTTCTGAGAAATCAAATCAGAAGATATGCTGAAAGTATTTCTGTAACAGATGCTGAAAGGTCAGACAAAACAGGGTTCTCTACAGTTTCGGTTAATCAAATGATGTCTAAACTTAGAAAAGCTGGCCTTACCAATAACGATTGGAATAGAAACCAATTATTTTCAGAGCAGAACCAAAGCATGCAAAAATTGGTAGGTATAATGCTAAATACCTATGAAATACGAAAATCAATAGAAACACTAAGCAATAGTGAAAGACCTTTAGATGAATCAAGCATTGCAAGATTGATAATTGATTGGGTTAATGGGCAATCTGTATCACGAATTGCAAGTCGGTTTTACCCAGATGAAGAATTGAATAATGCGATTAAGAAAACTACACAAGCCTTATACAAAGTTGTAGCTCATTCTGCAACATGGGGTTTAGCGGCTTTGCAAAGTATGCCAACTAGTGGAGTTGATTGGGATAGTTTGTCCGAGGTTGATAAAAAACGGATGGCAAATCTGCCAGCCTATCTACACTATGGTGTTAACACAGATGAAGGGGTATTAATGCGAAAAAATAATATTCCTAGAAGCATAGCTAACCGAATTGGCCATCTGTACAATGAAGCTGTAAATGGAAAAATTTTCTCTCAACCAACCGATTCTGTAAGTAATTGGCTAAGAGGACAAAGTCAGCAAACTTGGGATAGTGTGCGACCTGCTGGATCTAGGTTAAGCGGTCAGGAGTACAAACGGGTCTGGGAGAAATTGAATGGTATAAATTAAAGCACGAAAGCACAACAATGCCTATGCGCACATAGCCTCCGCAAGCTCTGGCTACGATCGCACAGACTCGCGTAATACTCAACGAAACGAAATACCAGAACCTAATCGGAAAAAGCTTTGAGATAATCGACCGTCCTGAATCATCTTATCTGATAGAAAAAAATGATGATGAAGCCATAATTGAGGCGTTTGGAAAAGGGGGAGGGTAAAAGATCGAAAACTCACCGCAATACCTCCCATTTCCGAATCACATAATCATCATTTACCCGCAAGCGTAGGAGGTAAATCCCTGCCGCCAGATGGGGCAGATACACCTGTTCTCTCAGGCGACCTTGCGGTGCATGCAGGTATTTATTGTAGAGGGATTTTCCGTCTGGTGTAAAAATCTGTGCATCTACAAAGGTATTTCCTTTGAAATCGGCGCGAATCTCGAATATGCCCGAATTGGGATTCGGATATAGGCTGACAGCTACCCCATCAAGCAGGTCGTCTAATGCAGTATTGATTAGCAGACTATCTGATTCCGCAGATTCACAAGGCCCATTGAAGACAATCACGGAGTAATGACCATTTTGCATGTATAGGATAGTTTGTGAAGTGGGAGCGATCAAATTTCCATTGATAAACCACTGATAAGAAGTTCCCTGGGTGCTTGCCATCAGGCTATCTGTTCCAATTTTGAGTATGCCGGGCCTGGCAGGAATGGCAAGTACGGTAATGCTCACAGAGTCTGTTGCATGTCCTTCACACATATTGCTATCTATGACGCTAAGAGCGTAGGTTCCAGACTGGCTTACCAACAGGCTGTCTGCCGTGCTGCCGTCTGACCAGGTGTAAAAAGGGTACTGTTGCTGGGTCCGTAAAACCAGGCTTTCCCCATCACAGAATATGCTGTCTCCTGGAAGTATGATGGGATTCGGCAAGGCATGGACGGTTACGTTTGCCGCATTTGAAAGGGGGCTTTCGCAACCATTCGAATCCGTCACAACGACAGTGAGGCTTTGGGCGGCCCGCACGCTAATCAGCGAATCGGTTTGGCCATTGGACCAAAGGTAGCCTGCAAATCCTGCTGGCGCTGCCAGTTGGCTGGAGTCGCCCTGGCAGAAGGCCAGATTGCCGGTGATGGTGGCTTGTGCTGGCAAGGCATGGACGGTTACAGAAAGCGTATTGCTTATTAAACTTTGGCAGCCTTCGCTATTTTTGATTGACAGAGTATAACTTCCACTTTGGGTCAGCTGGATACTTTGGGTCGTGTCCTGGTTGCTCCAATGGTAGGCAGCCATATTGGCGGGGCCATGGAGACTAACCGTATCTCCGAGGCAAAAGGGCCCTTGAGGGCTCGTCAATACCGGAGCATCCGGTCTTTTAGATACCTTAAATGGCAATTCGTTTTTTGCAAACAGCATCGCCTCTTTTTGGCTTTCTACCTTCAAGAAATAGCTGGCCGAAGAAGGAAGACTATCTGGCAAAAGCCAGTGAAAAACAGAATCTGTGGCATTTCTGCCCACTTCCAGTGCAATATAATTTTGACCGGAATCCGCAGAATAATAGAGATTGACGGAGTCTATCCCACGGGCAGACCAGCTCGCTGTCAGGCTGTCGCCTGTACAATAGCTATCCCCTCCATTCGGCTGAAGGAGGCTTATCAGCTTTGCTGCAAGAACAGTCAAACAAGAATCGGATTGGGCCTTAAGAGGCTCCTGGTTTTTTACCCAATCAATAGAGCGGGAGAAAAAACAATAGGTAGAAGCTTGATTTCCTACGAAAAGGTAGCTGGAATCAATGGCAATTCCCGCTGTCAGGAGGCTATATGCGCCATTGTTTTCTGAAACATAGAGATCATAAGCAGCTGCCCCTACGCCTCCGCTATCATCCTGTGCATGTACAGAAAGGCAAAAAGTCGAATCATTTTTCATCAGGATGCTATCCAGTTCTGAAGCTGGAGCAAAGGCATCCACCAGGTTGACATAGGTGTTGGTGAGCAAGGGGTCATTGATGTCGAAAACAATGCTTGCAAAAGCCGAAATGCTGTCTCCTGTCTGGCTGGAAGTACGGGCTTTGATAAAATAGGTAACAAAGCCTTCTCCTATTCCGAAGCTATCATTTACGGGTAAATATCCTGCAAAGGGGTCATAAGGCGGCAGGCCTGTAGCGGGGTCTATGGATTGAAAAACCCAGAATATCTCCCTATTTACTATGTCCAGTCCTGCGGTTACTTCGACATCTACCCCAATGCTGTCTTTCAGACGCAGGACGGTAGAGTAGGAGCTTCTGTTTGCGGGCACCTGAAATGTCATATTTCGGAAACCAAATTCTCCTAAGGAGAAGCTGGCAAGATTTAAGTCGGCATCGACTTCCTGACGGACGGTGACCCGCTGTGCGGGTGCATTGGCAAATACAGGATCATTTTCGTAGAAAATGGTATAATCCAAATTGTCTTTTACCGAAACCCAATGGTCGGTTTCATAGCCTGGAGGGCCTACGATTTCATTCGGATCACATGATCGAACGACGGGGATCAACTCACAGGTATATCCTCCACAACCCAAAGCTCCTGAAGGATCTCCTGTAATGACATCTCCTATACCTGTGGCACAACCGATCGCATTGGTTACCTTATTACCTCCTGTTTTACAATTGTAAACACTGATGGCACATTTAAAGCTGGCATATCCTGCGCCCAAAACACCTCCCCAGCCAGCGCCTGCTATTGCTCCTGCCCCGGTATATTTGATGATATCTTTTGTACAACTAACTAGCGTAGTATAACATCCGACATACTGCCAGAAATCCTGGCATTTCTTCGTTGACTCAGTTTTATCATTGCTGCATCTGACCGGGCCTAAGCCCGGGCCTCCAATACCAGCGCCAGAATTGCCACCGGAGTTGCTGTAATTAAATCCTCCATTGCTATTTTCCGGCGAATACGCATTTCCGGATGTGCCTCCATCTCCCAAATTTCCATCTGAGCCTGGGGCTCCGGAACCTCCTCCGCTCGGCCCTCCGGGCCCTTTGTCGCCGCCGGGGCCACCGGTATCGCCATCTCCTCCTTTTCCTCCATCTCCTCCTGTACCTCCGCCACCATTCGATCCGCCCTCTCCTCCGGAACCGCCTTTCCCTCCTGCTCCGCCTGTCTGGCCGGGGCCGGATTGACCGCCTGTTCCGCCCTGTCCTCCCGCACCTCCGGCCTGTCCGGGGCCGCCCTCTCCCCCTTTTCCACCTTCACCCCCTGGACCCGCAGGTACCTCTTGCCCGTCAAAAGAAAGGTCCTCAGGAACCCCTATGCCGCCTTTTCCACCTTTGCCTCCCTTTCCGGGAGGGGTGCTAGCATCTCCCGCCCCGCCAGGGCCTCCTCTGCCGCCAGCCTGACCGGGTTGGCCCGGGCCTCCGGGAATGCCATTTTGGCCGATAGCCGGGATTCGGGCCTGGAACCGTAGGAAAATGGAATCTGTGCCTACCTGCTGCAGGTAAAAGAAACCGCCATGCAGGTCGTTGAGTGCCGTAAATCGGCTGGGGTCCAGTTTTACTTTGCTTGTATCAAAGCCATGGATACCGCCGCTCGCGGCGATGATGGGCCAGGAAATATCATAGCCCGGTGACCAGCCCGTCAAAAAGCCTGTTTGATTGGTATAGCTACTCAAAGAGGCCATCAAAATGTGGAAGGGATCGCTTGCGCTGGCGGTTATATCCAGGCGACCTTTGATCCGCAGAAAATCCCAGCCCGGATTCCTGCCTACAGTCCCTTCGGGATGGTTTATTTCCCATAAATAGGTAGCTCCTGGCCCCAGGACCGTATCATTGAGCGTCTGCATACCGGGACTGAAACCGGGACTGAATTCATATTCGTTACCACAACTGAGGCAAGCAGCCAGGCTGATCCCTGCTACTTCTGCCGAATCCATGATGCCTAAGTCAAAATATAATTGAAAAATGCTATCTCTGAATGCCTGGGGGTCATTGGCCACGGCCAATACGTCAGGATAAGCCGCCAGGCTATCCTCATTGCTGAGGATAAATTGACGATGTGACTCAGCTACTTTTTGCTGATTGTCCACAAATAATTCTGTCGTATAGGAAACGACCCTTGCCCGGATAGGGAAATCAGAATATACAAAGTGTTCGAAAGTGGCCGTTGCAAAAAACTGTTCACCGGGTTCCAGGTCTTTCGCCAGCAAGGGGATAAATTTGTAAATATTCAACTCAACCCAATCATCTGACTCAAAAACGGTGGTGTCAATCAGGTCTGTCAATTTGTACACATCGCCTGCTGTCTGCAGACTCACCAGATTGGAAGCTTTGAGAAAGCCGATTTCTGCTTTGGCATAAGGGACGTCCACATTGCCTGTGTTTTGAAAAACATAATTAAAAACGGCCTGCCTGCCATGCCTGATGGCATTGGGGCTGCTGTCGAAAACAGCCATTTCCAACTCTGTTGCTACCTCTACTTCCAGGCCCTTTACCAAGGAAACTTCATCCCCATTGGGGTTGACGGCCACGACATCATATATCCCGAGAGCCACCTGGCTCAGGTCCCACTTCAGGATCAGCTCCATGCTGCTGATATAGGACTTGATGCCGGCAGTAGCGACGACATGAGCCATGCTGTCCCGGAGTTCGATCCGTAGGCCGGTTTTGAAGCCTGCGCCTGCCAGGCGAGTGCTTACTTTGCCTTGTCCCACTTTGTTGGAGGTAATGCTGAGAATGGAAAATGGCAAGGTCCTGGCCAGGATTTCTACTTCCTGTGTGCTGCTAAAGACCGTTTGGGTTTCTACAAGGATATAATAGGTTCCGGCCTGGGTATTGGGTACCAATACGATTTGATCTGTGCCCAAACGGTATTGGTTTTTGAAGTCAAAATGGGATGACCCGGGCGTTTTGCCATAAGCTACCCAGACTTCATTGACGCCGCTGCTTTGGTTACTTTTTAGGCTGATCAATAAATCCAGCCCCGCAGCAACATCTACTTTGTAATAGCGATAATCTCCTATTTTCAAATCGGTCGTGTCAGGAATATTTACCGTCAGCGCCTGAGCATCAATATTCACCCGCCCATTGATCTTTTCATTATTGGAAAAATTGGATTCGGGCATGCTATTCGTCGTATTTGCCCGCAAAATGCCCCGGTAATTTCCAGGATTTATTCCTTTGCTTATGCCCCGGATTTCTCCCGTGATGCTATCCCCTGCGGCCAGATTAAGGCTTGTCTCAGCATAGGAAAATAGCGGATCAGCAGCACCATCGAATATACTATCGAGTGAAAAATAGGCCGCATTGCGGGGGATTCCGGTAAGGGTCCGTGGGCCGATGTTTTTCAGTTCAAATCTGATCGTATCCTTCATCCCCAGCAGTATGCTGTCAGGGAAATGTACCTCTGACACCACCAGGTCTCCACTATAAATATGGATAGGCAAAATCTGCACAGGCACTGCGGCCAGGTTGTTTTGCGTCGAATCTTCATAGACGCTAGCTTTAGCATTCGTCCTGAGGAGGAGGTAATAATTCCCACTCAGGTAGGAAGGAACCCTTGCCCGGATCGTATCACTGTAGCTGGCATTTCCAGCGAGGGGGCCCGTTTTTCTTTTCGTTCCTATTAAGCCAATAACACTGGACAAATCTGGCGTATTGCTCAGATAGACAAAATCAGACCAGGACTGATTCCCTTTAATGGAAACGGCTCCTTTGTTATCTACTTCATAAGCCAGGTCCGCCAATTGGCTTGCAAAAAGGGTATCCGGGAAATGAGTCTGACTGATGGTCAAATCAGGAGGACTTAGCTGATGGATATAAACCTCTCTTGCCAGGACGTTATTCTGGCGGATAGTATCCCGGGCTACACCCATGGATTCATCCAACACATAGAGGAAGTAATTTTTTCCGCCCCATCCAAAAGGGATGCCAGCATGGAGCTTGTTTGAATAGGTATCTCCACTGTCCAGTCCCAAATAAATGCCTCTCGAACCGAGTTTTTGGTCTGAGGGGTCCCATATCGTGTCAGAAGACAGGTAGATGGCATCATTCCAATAAAATTTCCCTAAGTCCAGGGAAGCGGGCCCCAGGTTTTTGGCAGACAAATCAAAGGCGACAGCATCGCCGCTGGATACGGTATCTGAAGCTGATAAGCCAGTGGCTGCCAAATCCGCCAACAACTGTGGGCCACCACTGGAGGTGGGAATAAAGAGGGTCGCATTTCCTCCAAAAGCAGTCAGGACAGATCGGTTGTTGGATTCAAAAATGTATTCATAATGCTTTTTATGTATATCGGTTTCCACATTAAAATACCATAAGCCCGAAAAATTAGGCGCAACGATATTCGCATGGATCCTCACCGAGTCTCCCGCTGCCAGGCCACCGCTATGAGCGAAATCGCCCATGCCGACAACAGGGGAAGAGTTACTGGGAACCGAACTCAAAGAAAGTCGATCATGCCAACCGCTGGGAATGGAAGCGATTCCCTGATTTTTGATCGTCCAACTCAAGGCATAGCTATTTCCGCCATACATGCTGTCTGCCGAAACCGTGATATTTGAAACGATCAAATCAGCATAAGGAAAGAGGCTAATATTGATGGGCTGAGCGCTTCTCCGGATATTATTTGCCTCCTGGTTAAATTCAAAAACTTCATTTGCAACATCCGTAAACACATATACATAAAAAGGGCCCTGTAAATTTTTCGCCAAACTGAAGGTGAGCGACTGGCTGTAATCATCGCCATTTTTCAGACTTGTTCCTTGAGTATAAAAAACTTCTCCCAGATTGATCGATAGGTTGGGGTTAAAAGTATCTACCAGGGATATGTAGATCCGATCCCTCCAGTTCGCAACAGCTGGGGCATTAAATCCTTGATTTTCAACCGTCCAATCCACTTTCAGTTTTTGTTCTGTCTGTAATACCGACAGCTGCGCACTGATCGCAGTGGGGACCAAATCCGGAGGAGGAGTGAGGGTGACTTGCACAGGGATCGTGGCAGTGCCCAGGTTATTTCCTTCAAATGCACCTTCATAAATATGATTTGACCCATCTGTCAGGATATGGGCAAAATAAGGCCCCATAAATGAATAGGGGATGCGCCCCGAAAGCGTATAGGTATAACTGCTGTCAGGATCAAGTTGTCCCGTTGTAAAAAGATGCGTTTTTAGAAGGGTCGCATTTTGCAGATTCAAAATACTGTCAGGAGAAAGGAAGGCAATATCTCGCCAGGGCCGAAAAGCGGGAATATTCCCTGCGTTTTTGACCTGATAGGTAAGGGTGATATTATCGCCACTGAAAGCGGCAGAAGGCGCGCCGACGCTCAGCATTTTCAGGTCAGGAACGGGAGCCGTTTGGATCAGGATCGTATCCATGATCCAGTTATTCCCTTCATTTTTTTCGAGCAAACTGCTGGCAGATGACGCCCTGGGGGCGCCTACAAAGCATTGTTGATTGGGTGTGGCGCAATAGGCATCGCTATTGTCTGTGGAAATAAATAAGAAATAGCTTCCGCTCAGGTTCCGGGGCAGTTGAAAGGTGGCTGTCTGTATATAGCTTTGACCCGGATTCAGAAAGGAAACATTTACTTTTTTTCCCAACAAAATATCTTCCGAAGCGCGCAAATTGTCATCTGAAGAAAGCCAAACGAAATCATTCCAGGTAGTGGAACCCGTTCCCTCTATTCCCTGATTTTTGACTGTCCAGCTTAAGGTTATATTTTGGGAGGCTGTGCCTGAAGCCGGCAAAGAAGTGCTATCAATAAGCAGGTCGGGCAGTCCTCTGGTTTTAAATTCAAAGGTATCGCTGGAGGTCGTCAGGCATGCGCTTTTCGATACAACCTGCCAATAGTAACTGGTAAAATAGCTAAGAGAAAGCGGGTTGAAATCAATTCTGCTTTGATTTTCCGAGTTTGGAAAAACCGGTTTGCCTGAGCCTTTTTCCCATACATACACATCATACAGCAAGGCATTGTTTCCGGGCAACCAGGAAAGCCTGAGGGGCAAAGTCTGGTTAACCGCATTATCCGAAGGAAAAGGATTCGTGATCGCTCCGGGCTGAATAGCCGGAGTGACAGTGATGAGAACCGAGTCCGAATAACTACAACCACCTGGCGTGACCGCATTCACATGGTAGCTCGTCGTACTTCCCGGACTTACAGAAATGGTATTGGTCGAAGAGCCATCGGACCAGCTGGCTGTAGCAGCATTGGAAGCTGAAAGGGTGATGGAATTGCCCTGACAAATGGTTGTCAGGCCAGAGCTGGAAATGCCTTCTTTTGAAATAGAGACTACGGCGGTATCGGAATGCGTTTCGCAATTATTGAGGGTAGAGTAGTGGCTAAGCCAAAATGCTCCGCTGGCGCTTACCGTGATACTGCTGCTGCTGTCTCCTGTATTCCAGTAGATATTACTGCCGGGAGAGGCACTCAGGACCAGGGTATCTCCCGTGCATATATCCAGTGAAGCACTTGCCGTGATGGAAGGTTTGGTGGGGCTCGGCTTGACTTCAACATAAAAGGAATCCACAGCTGTACAGCCATTCAGGTTCGTGGCTGACAGCCTGAAAGTCTGGGAAGAAGTGGGTGTCACCTGGTTAAACCGGCCTTGAGTGCCATTAGCCCAGGTGTAGGCATTGCCGCCTGTACTTGCTGTGAGCAAGGTAGATGCTCCTTCGCAGAGGGAGCTATCCCCCGAAATACTCATTTGGAAGGGAGGGAAGTTATTAAAAGTAATGGCCAGGCTATCATTGGCCGGATATTGATCTCCGGTCAATTGGGTATATGCCTGGATGCTGTAGGAACCGATGGTGGAAAGGTCAACGGTAGCCGTTTTAAAGGTGAAATCCGCCTTTTGCCCACCAGCGATACTCAAACTCCCGACATTTTCAACAACGGCTGTCTGTCCGTTTAAGCTAAAAGCTACATTGAAAGCCGTGTGGGGCACATTGTCAAAGTTTTGGATACGAACACGGACCGAATCCGCCGATCCCAAATTACAAGCTGTCTTTGGGGAAAGGATTTGCACGATGCCCACATCATTGGGTTGAATGGTAAATTCATCCGCTCCCATATCAGGCGCTGTCAGGTTTCGGATATCTCCATCTATATCCTCTGTGACCTGCGCCAGGGGACTGGCCAATCCTTCCATCGCAATAGTTTGTACATGCAAATCTGTATCAGAAACAAAGTCAGGATAAATGGAAACGGAGTTGGAGTCCTCCTGGGTGGCATTTATCCAGCTTGTGATATTCGCATGATCGAATCCATTATAATAACCCAGCTTCAGGCCATTGGAAAATAAATCATTGTGATCGGCATCAGCATAAGTCGGCCTCAGCAGGTATATGGCATATCCTCTCCCTGAATTCGCAAAAATATTATTGGAAATCCGATGATCGGTTGAAAAAGAGGGGTTGAAAAAGGCCCGCCCATTCAGGCTGTCCGTGCTATAGACATGCACGCTATTATGCAAAATGTCCAAATAGTCCGAGCTTGAGACAAAGATGCCATAGGCAGTGGTTGTTCCGCCTACTGAAATAAAATTGTTGACAATTTGCGCTTTTGATCCGCTGCTTCCGCTTGCTACATACAGGTATAGGCCATATCCGGTAGCTGCCTGGATGTCATTTTTTTCTATCCGAAATGCCCCGGAGGAGAAAGAACCATTTATCCCCGAAAAATTGCTGCTATAAGCATTCAGGCTGGAAATGTCATTCCCTTTAATCAAAAGGCCGTCCTGACTCTCAAAATAAATAGCCTGGAAATATTGATTCCGAAAGGAATTATGGAGGACTGCATTGCCCTTCTCATAGTAAGTTAGGTTCAGTCCGCTGATGCATATCCCTATGCTTCCATAGTCAAAAATGCTGTTCTGAAAGCTATTGTTGGAATCGAGCAAACTGCCCTCATTTGCATAAACCAATGCTTCAGTCCAGCCGGGAGAAGTTGTAGGGACACCCCAAAAATGCACCTTGTCAAAGGTATTGCAACTCGCCCCTTCCCGTATGTCAACAAGGCGATTATTTAGGTAGAAAAGGCTATCTGTGGCCTTGATGGTCATTGACCTGAAAGTAATGCCATCGGCGCCCTTGAGTTGCAGGACATAATTTTGGAAAAAATCCTGTGAATCATAGGTCAATATGACCTGGCTGCTGTCATCAGATTCAGATCTGAACAGGATGGGAGTCTGGCAGGAAGAACCTGCAAATTCAGGGATGCTAATTTGCTCATGGTAGGTTCCCGACCTTACCAAAAAGGTAACGGCAGCTGATACCCCCGCCTGGTTCATGGCCTGCACAGCAGCAGAGAAATCCGAAAAGTCAGGATTGCTGCCGCCAATCGTATACAAGCCTGCCAGCGCTGTCCTCAATCCCAGCACGGATAAAGTATCATCCGAAGGATCTATATCTACCTGGCCGGAAGGCAATTCTACCCAGCTTGTTAAATCATATCCCAGGCCTGAGAGGAAATTGACATTACCCAGGCTAATGGTATCTGACTGGCCCGTGGCCAGGTTGCCTGACCAAATGATGTTGCTTTGGTTTGTGCCATTTACAGACCATTTGATGGTTAAGCCTGCAAGCGTATTTACCCCTACATTTTTCAAAACAGCATATAGAGGATAGGTTCCCGCCGAAAAAGGAGAAGAAGGATATAAGAGATCAGAGATGCTTGCATCATAGGAGGAGGAAGGCTGAAATTCATCCGCGCCTATATCGGGAGGCGTTCCTCTTGTCTCATTATCAATATCTGTGAATATGCCGGAGACAAAGGTCCCTGCGCTATTTAGCAAGGCTTTGCGGACGTGCAGGTCTGTATGGGAATGGAATGCAGGATTTACTTCAAGGGAATTGCTATCCTGTCCGTAAGCCAATTGCCAGTCAGGTAAATGGGCTATGCCTGTACTTTGGAAAGCGAGGAAAGGCCCTGATGAAAAATAATTATTAAAGTCCAATGCGACCCCTGAACTCATATCATCTGAAAGGGCATAGCCTCCTGCGCTGTTTGCAAAAATGTTGTTTTTTACCTCTACATACGCATTTTCAGAATAGAGCGCAATGCCCGCACTGGTGCTACTCCCGCCACTGATATGCACATTATTGAATGCCAGGGTGCTAAAGTTGCAGCCAAAAAGCTTGATGCCTTCTGAAGCGGAGTCCAGCAGACTGATAAAATTATTATGGGCAACAAGGGGAAAGTCTGAAGAGCCACTTATTTGGCCAAGGGAAATGCCTGTGCCCTTGCCCAGGCGCAATTGATTGTGGTGTATATGTATTTCATCCCCACAAAAGGACAAATCAATCCCGATGGATGAAATGGAATGATTGAGGCTTTCGATCTGGTTGGCCCGAATCAATAAACTGTCCTGATTCGTAGCCGTGATAGCGGAGGCAAAAGAATGGCTGAATTCATTGTTTATCAGTTTGTTGCCAAATGCTTTTTCTCCTGAAAGCGAACTATATCCATGAGCAAAAAAGCCATACGCTCCATGGAGGATTCGGTTTTGTTGGAAACGGTTTCCATTGGCATTATCAGTAGGGTCATTTCCTGCGGAGGCATAGACGACGGATATCTGTGGGTTGGTTTGGTTCGTGGCAGAAGCTTCGAGCACATTGTTGAGAAAGCGGTTGTAGGAGGCGCCGTTTTCCAGGACAACCACCATCCCACTGGAATTAGCAGCCGTGTTTTTGATGCTTAAAGCCCGAAAGGTGACATACTTGCTGCCAAGGAGTTTCACCGTCTGAGGGTTCATGCTTGTGGCCGTGGAGCTTAGGATCACATCGCTGCTGTCTCCGCTTTCTGATTGAAAAGTAACCGTATTGATGGGAGAAGTTCCTGCTATATCATGGATAACAATATTCTCGTTATAAGTCCCCGACCTGATGTTGAATACCACAGGCCCGCATACTCCAAAAGTATTGAGATCAGACACCGCCGCCTGCCAACTGGCATAGTCGGGATTGCTTCCTCCGATGGTATAGCTTGTGGAGGCTAGACCCGTAGAAAAGGCGCGCGCGCTTGTATCATTTGCAGGATGGGGATCGGAAAGCATATTGGGACTATATGTCCATGCCCGCAGGGCATAACTTTGGCCCTGGACAAGGCTAAGGCTCCCCAATTGTAGCAGGGCGGTGTCAGAACCCTGACCTCCCAGGGTATCCAGGATGGAAGAATAGCTGACAGGCGTCTGCAAAACGCCATTTATTTCCCAACCGATTTGGAGGCTGGAGATTTGATTTGTTCCGAAGTTTTTAAGAGTTGCAGATACGGTCTGTGTACCTGCGCACAAGCTGGAAAGGGATACACGCTTTATCCCTGCATCATTTGTGAAATGTTGAAATGGCACAAACTGCACATAATCCGAAGAAGCAAACCACGTACTCGCATTTCGTCCCGGAACAGCCAGCCCCATCGTTCCATCTTTATTTTCAATTCCCATCGTATGCAGCCCTGATAAAGCGGGAATAGAAGTACTATGAATTTCAATGATGTTGCTCCCTTCAAAAAGAGAAATTTGTGAAGTCACAGGCGTATTGAAGCTGCCATAGTGGGGAATAGCTAAAAAAGAAATAACCAATCGCCGGTTAGGAGCGCTTCCTATGGTCTGATAATAAATGGCACCGCCCGCTCCGGGATCCAGGTCATTCCAGGCAAAAGCAATCAAATTGTTGGGAGCCGTCACATCAGGCAGTGATTGCCCGGAGCAACAACCCGTACCACCAGTGGACGAAAAGCTGATAAATCCATTCGAACTGATATAAAAATCAGTATAGCTGGAATCAAAAAAGGCAAAGGAAAAACCAATAGGCAAAGCAGAACTATAGGACTCGTCTGAAAGGCCTACATAAGATCCCGCAA
Organism: Bacteroidia bacterium; assembly: GCA_030430205.1. Lineage (GTDB taxonomy): Bacteria > Bacteroidota > Bacteroidia > J057 > J057 > JAUIGE01. The sequence continues at coordinate 383,673 of JAUIGE010000002.1, forward strand.
CAGTTACCGGAGAAAATGTTCCAGCCTGGTTCAGTCTATATGAGATGCTCGTCTGAGCAGATAAGGAAAGAAACAGGCAGGAGCTCAGGCAGGCGAAAAGTAAGCGTGCATTTTTTTTCATGTCAAGTGTTATGGGTTTTGGGGATAGGACGCCTGAGATGAAAAAGGTGCACGCTGCACCTGTCAAAAAAGTGTTTGCCTGTTGTTACCTTTCAACCCTACTTACTATACTTAATCTTCTCATACAGCGTCACCAACGACCGAATCATATCCCCCGGCGAGGACACAATCTGATAATTATTATTGCCAAACATACGTGGCAGGTAATACCTGGCGGTAGCCTCAATCGCGATGGCGTAGGCATTGAGGTCGTATTGGGCGAATTCCCGGAGGGCTTGCTTGACATCATTGATGCCATATTTCCCTTCGTATTTGTCGAAGTCGTTGGGCTTGCCGTCGGAGAGCAGGATGAGCCACTTCTTGCTCGCTTCGCGAGCCATCAGCAGGCTCGCCGAATGGCGGATCGCCGTCCCAATGCGGGTATAACCCGCCGGCTCGATGGAACCAATGTGGTTCCTGGCGACATCCCAGTTGTCGTCAAAGTCTTTGACGGTGACGTAATGGGCGTGATTACGCGTTTTGGAGTTGAAACAATCGACGGCAAAGTCGATGTCATATTCATTCAGGATTTCCCCAAAAAGGATCGCCACCTGCTTTTCTACATCCAATATCCTCAGGCCATCTACATAGCCATCACTTGACAGGCTGATGTCCAGTAACAACAAAATGGAGATGTCCTTTTGCGTTTTACGCGAGGATAAATAGATTTTTTCGGAAGGCTGGTGACCCGTCGTGACATCGGTCAGGTAGTCCGTCACGCTGTCGATGTCCAGCTCCTGCCCTTGTGTCTGCCGCCTGCGCCATGCGTATTTGTTGTTGAGGTTGGCGAGCATCTTGCGCAGCGACATCAGCTCTGTGCGGAAGGACTCAAGGGTGTCCTGATAATAGGCCGGTTGGGGATTCCGGTGTTTTGTTGGATAGACCCGGCAAAAGTCTTTTTTGTACATTTTCTTTCGATAGTCCCATTCGTCGTAGTGAATAAAGTAGGTTTCTACCTCCTGGGCGGCGCTTTCGGAGATGTTGGTATTTTCGAGAAAATCCGCCTGGTAAATACTGTGCGAAGGATCATCGACCCTGACGGTCAGCTTCATGCTGATTTCATCCAGCGCATCCTGATGCGATTCCAGGTCGTCATCCCCATCAAAATCGCGCCAGACACCGTCGAACTCCTCGGCGGTTTCCACCTTTTCGAAATTGTGCGTCAGCACATAGTCTTCCTGCGCTTTTTTGTCTACCTCAACGGTTCTGATTTCCTCTACCGCCTTCGCTTTGATGATCGTTTGGCCAGGCGTATGCAGGGCTTCTTTCATTTTGTCGGAAATGTGATGCAGCTGATTTGCGAATGCTTCCACATGTTCATTGACCATCCATTTTCCATATAACCAGGAGAGGTCGGCCTCCTTTTTTTCATCCTTTTGCTGTAGCTTCAGGAAAAATGGATCAAACAATTCTTCGCAGGAAGGAAACTCCTCAAATAAGCGCGCAAGGACTTGCCCTGAAGTTTCAGCGGCCTTTAATTTAGATGCTTCATAGCTTTGACCTGCCACATCCCAATTGAATCCCAGCTGCTGCTGCATCGCCAGGTAGAGCGTGCGAAAGAGGTAAAAGGAAGTATTTTCTTCCAGGGTATCGAAAAGCGCCATGCTCACCGGCAGGAAGAAATTATCGTCTTTATAGCCGCCCTCCCGCTCTGCGGGGTATATCTCGATGCGCTTGCCTGTGACGGCGCAAGCCTGGATCGTGAGGCGGCTTTGCAGCTCCTCCAATCTGGCAGTACGCTCCTGCAAGCCTTTGGCTTGTGCTTTTTTTTGCTTGCGGTAGCGGATGTATTTGCCGAATAGGTATTCGTCTAATGCCATAAGGAGTCAATTGAAAGAGGGGGAGTGGACGCTGATTTTCGCTGATGATTATGATTTTTTATGTTTTAGGATTTTTGAATTACCAAAATGCTTAATCACTCAACCCATCCAAACATATTCTGAATCATAACTATCATAATCAATCTGCGTCCACTCTTCATCATTAAATCATCAGATTACACAAATCCTCCAGCGCTCCTGTGATCTCCCGCTCATCACTCAGCGGCTCAATGATCGCCGTCTTCACCGAAAGCCGCTTCGGTAATCCGCTATGGATCAGCTTGGCAGCATTGACAAGCAGGCGCGTCGAGGCGGTTTCTGTCAGGCCGAGTTCCTTGAGGTTTCGGATTTTGTTGCCAATGGAAACCAGCTTATGGGCCGTTGAGGCATCTATGCCGCTTTCCATCTGTACGATTTCCTGCTCCACCTTTTCGCTGGGATAGTCAAAAGAAAGGGAGGCGAAGCGTTGTTTGGTGGAGGGCTTCAATTCTTTGAAGCCTTTCTGGTAGCCGGGATTGAAGGAGGCGATGAGCATAAAGCTGTCCTCCGCTTTTACCTTTTCTGCCAGCTTATCGATAAATAATTCCCGCCTGTGGTCGGTCAGCGAGTGGATCGCCACGATCACATCGGGCCGCGCTTCAGCGATTTCGTCCAGGTAAAGGATCGCACCCTCTTTCACCGCCCTTGTCATGGGGCCGTCCTGCCATTCGGTCTCTGTGCCTTTGAGGATAAATCTGCCGATCAGGTCCGTCGATGAGGTTTCCTCATGGCAGCTGATGGTGTAGAGGGGAATATCCAATTTGGCGGCCATGTGCTCCACATAGCGGGATTTGCCCGTTCCGGTAGGACCTTTGAGCAGCAAGGGGATTTTATTCTTATAGGCATGTTCAAAGACTTCTACCTCTTTTCCGATGACTTTGTAATAGGGTATTGCGAGATCAATCATGGGAATATAGTTAGCAGTGATTAGTTGGCAGTATGCAGTTGGCAGTATGCAGTTGGCAGTATGCAGTTGGCAGTACAGAACAAGGCTAATTATCACCAACTGGTTCTTACTGCCAACTGCATACTACTTACTTTATTGACTGGTTAACGCCTCATCAGAAGGCCTGCCATATTTAATAAATTCATAGATGTAGAAGCCAATTCCTGTCGTAAACATGGTCGCACAGATGATCAGGGTACCAAAGTGAATGGCAATTTCATCCTGCACGACACCAAACTCCACGCCCATCACGCGCTCCATATAGACCTGGGCTACGCCCGCCACCCCAAAGGCGACTGTCATGCCGAGCATGCCGATATTGGAAAGCCAGAAGGCCAGCTGCCCGGCGGTGCTGTCATACAATTTGCGGCCCGTAAGATTGGGCATGGTATAACTGATGATTGCCAAAACGATCATGGCATAGGCTCCCCAAAATGCCAGGTGGCCGTGCATGGCCGTGACCAGGGTGCCGTGTGTGTACATATTGACCTGGGGCAGGGTGTGTGCCAGACCCAGCAAACCCGCTCCTACAAAGGAGACGATGGCTGTGCCCAGCGTCCAGTTGAGCGCGATTTTGTTGGGGTGCTTCTTTTCGCCTTTGCGATACATGCCCACGGCAAAGAGGGCCATGGCCAGGAAGGCAAGCGGCTCAAGGGCAGAAAAAATGCCACCGATGATGAGCCACATTTTGCCTGCACCGATATAGTAGTAGTGGTGGCCCGTACCCAGGATCCCTGAGATAAAGGTCAAACCGACGATGACATAGAGCCATTTTTCGATCACCTCGCGGTCTACGCCCGTGATTTTGATCAGCAGGAAAGCCAGGATACCACCCATGATCAATTCCCAAACACCCTCTACCCAGAGGTGAACAACCCACCAGCGGAAGAAGGAATCCAGCGTCTGGTTGTCAAACCAGATCATGCCGGGCAGGTACAGCAAGGCTGCAAAGACCAGGCCCATGGTGAGGACCAGCGAAGTGGTGGTTCTTTGTTTTCCTTTGAAAAGCGTGACCAGGATGATGCCCAGAAATGTCAGCACATTGATGACCACCAACCAGTCCAGGGGACGGGGAATCTCCAGAAACTTTCTGCCTTCCCAATAATTGAAGTGATAGCCTACGATGGCCACTACGCCGACAAGCGCCAGCGTAATGAGTTGAATATAAGCGAGTTTCACGCTTACAAGTTCGTTTTGAGCTTCCTCAGGGATGATGTAATAGGCAGCGCCCATAAAGCCCGAAAGCAGCCAGACAACCAGCAGGTTGGTGTGTACAGCGCGCGCAGTGTTGAAAGGCGTGATCTCATGCAGGCCATCAAAGCCCATATGTGCAAAGCCCATGATAAAGCCATACACGATCTGCAGGCAGAGCAGCAGCATCGAGAGGGCAAAAAACCAATAGGCGACTTTTTGTGATTTGTATTTCATGGTGATCAGTTGTTAGGTTTTGCGTCATAAGCGGGTTCAGGAGGAAAGCCATTGAGGTCGGTCTCGCCGATCCATTTGAGGAAAGCAATGATGTCATTGGCTTCTTCTTCGGAGAAGGCATAGGCTACCATTTTGCGGCCACGGGGCGCCCAGGGCACCTTGGAGATCAAGGCTGCTCGCACATAATCTTCTCCTCTTCTCTCAATCACTTTGGTCAATTCGGGGGCATAATAGGCGCCTTCACCCATGATGGTGTGGCATCCCATGCAGTTGTTTTCTTCCCAAAGCGTTTTTCCACGAATCACCTGCTCGCTAAGATTCTCGGGATGCGTGTTTTTGGGAACCTCTTTGGCAAGGGTGGTCCAGGTCAGCCCCAAAAATATGGCGAAGCTGATCGCTGTACCGCCCAGAAAAAACCATCTGGCGGAACTTTTAGATAACATATTGTATTTAAATTAGTGGGTACTACATATCCTTGCTAACATTTAAGACAAGAAACTTTTCCCTTCCTGTACAGTGAGGGACAGATCATGAACAGATGTTTTCATCAAAAAACTCATTATATCATCTCGTATCTTTTCATACTTATCATGTACAGGGCAAGGATTGGACCTGGAGCAATAGTTCAAGCCCAGAAAGCAATCATCCCGGATGGCAGTACCATCGATGGCCACCACAATGTCCCACAGAAATATCTCTTTGCTTGTGCTTCCATTCAATTCAAAGCCGCCCTTAGCGCCCTTGACTGACTTGACAACCTTCGCTTTCGCTAATTTTTGGAGGATTTTTGAGGTAAAGGCTTCAGGAGACTCGATATGTTGAGCCACCAGATTGAGACTTACCCGCTGCCCTTCCTGAGAAGTTCCAGCCAGGTAAATCATTGCTTTTATACCATATTCACAGGCTTTAGATAGCATTGAATTATTCTTTATCTCGTACAAACATAATGATTTTTTTAAATTGGACAAATGTGTCCGATTTAAAATTGTAAAAATATCAGATGACTTTTATCATGGGTAAAAGGTCAAAAATAAGGGGATTCATGATTGGGTAGGGTTTAGCACAGGCCGTTTTCCCAATTTTTTCGTATAAGTGAGCCAACACAAATTTTTCCCCTACACAAGCATTCGCTAATTTTACCACACATTTATGATTGAACAACAAAGTATAGCACTGGAAGAACGTGCCATCCTGGTAGGGGTATGCAAACGCGGGCAAAGTTTTGAACAGGCACAAGAGTACCTGGATGAGCTGGCATTTCTATGCCAGACCGCCGGGGCAAAGCCCGTTCGCAGCTTTATCCAAAGGCTTGAAAAGCCCATTGGCGCTACCTATGTAGGCACAGGTAAGCTGGAAGAGATCGCCGAAGCGATCGAGGAAAGCGAAGCAAATATCCTCATCTTCGATGACGACCTTTCCCCTTCCCAGATCCGCAACATCGACAAAATCCTGGACATCAAGGTGATTGACCGATCCGCTTTGATCCTGCATATTTTCTCCGAAAGAGCACAAACGGCGCAAGCCAAGATACAGGTCCAACTGGCTCAGTATCAATATATGCTGCCCCGCCTTACAGGCCTCTGGACCCACCTTTCCAAGCAAAAAGGGGGTATCGGTCTGAAAGGAGCCGGTGAGAAAGAGATCGAGACGGACCGCCGTATCCTGCGTGATAAGGTCGCTTTATTCAAGAAAAAGCTGGTTGATATCGAAAGGCAAAGCATCACCCGCCGCAAAAATCGCGGCGAGTTTGTGCGCGTCGCGCTGGTCGGCTACACCAACGTGGGTAAATCCACGATCATGAACCTGCTCGCCAAAAGCAAAAACGAGGTACTTGCCGAAGACAAGCTTTTTGCTACCCTGGATACCACGGTGCGGAAAATCTTTTTCGGCCCTATGCCCTTTTTGCTTTCTGATACCGTCGGATTTATCCGCAAACTGCCTCACCACCTCGTAGAATCTTTTCAGTCTACCCTGGCAGAAGCCAGAGAGTCAGACATACTCCTGCATGTGGTAGATGCCGCCCATCCCGCGCTCGAAGAGCATATTCAGGTGGTAAAAGATACCTTGAAGGATATTGGCATCAGCGGCCAAAAGATGATCACCGTCTTCAATAAAGCCGATTTGCTGGAACCTGAGCGAAGGCAATACCTGGAAGAGAGCTACTATGGCTTCGAAAATAGCCCCGCTATCTTTATCTCCGCCCGTCAAGGCTGGAATATTGACAAGCTCCGTGAGTTATTGACCAAAGAAATCATCGCCGATTACCAAAGTCGTCCACAAAAATTCTATTTTTTGGAAGACTATATGTTGGACCAGATTTTTTCGGTGGAAACGGAACCAGAAGAAGTCGAAGTAGAAGAAGTAGAATAGAAAACCCGAAACCCGAAACCCAAAACTCGAAACCCAAAACCCAAAACCTTCCACCATGTCAGAAATCGTTAACAGAATCGCTCAAAGCCCCATCATCACCTTCAAACTGGAGGAGTTGTCGCCAGTAGGGGAGCGGGCAGAAATTGACATCAGGGATCAGCTCTTTATGGGGCAGATTCTCCGTGAAAAGGATTTTCGCGCCTATATAAAGGAGCAGGATTGGGCTGCTTTTGAAGGGAAATATGTAGCCATATTTTGCAGTGTAGATGCGATCATCCCGATATGGGCCTATATGCTGCTGGCAGTGGAGCTGGAGCCCTATGCGAAGCATATCACTTTTGGTACATTGGAAGATCTCGAAAAGGAACTTTTCCTCCGGGAGCTGGACAAATTGGATTATACCCAATTTCAGGATCGCCCGGTGGTGATCAAAGGCTGCAGTGATATCAAAATCCCCGAAGGGATTTATGTCGAGGCGACGCGTCGCATCAAGTCCTTCGCCAAAAAACTCAGTTATGGAGAGCCTTGCTCTACCGTTCCGCTCTATAAGCGGAAGTGACATCCCGTTTAAAATTTCCTCTAAAATAAAAAACTAAACGCTCATGGGCTTATTTGACTTTCTCAAAGGACAATTCATTGACGTCATCGAATGGGTAGACTACAGCCGCGATACGCTGGTGTGGAAGTTTCCCGATCAGGATAAAGAAATCAAAATGGGCGCACAGCTTACCGTGCGCGAAGGGCAGGCTGCCATCCTCATCAATGAAGGAAAAATGGCAGATATCTTTGAAGCGGGACGCCATGAACTGACGACCCGCAACATGCCTATCATGACCACGATCAACTCGTGGAAACATGGCTTTGAGTCCCCTTTCAAGGTGGATGTGTATTATTTCAATACGCGCCAGTTTACAGACAATAAGTGGGGCACGCCCAGTCCGGTGACCATTCCTGACAGCAAATTTGGGCAGGTGGAGTTTCGTGCCTACGGCACCTATAACTTCCGCATCTCAAATTTCGAGATTTTTTACCGCGAGATCGTCGGGACACATCCCCATCTCCGCATCGATGAAATCGAGGGTATGCTCCGTGGCAAGTTGGTGGATCGCTTTACAGAGATCGTGGCTGAAATGGCAGAGACGGAGTTTTCATTCGTGCAGATGCAAGCCAACAAAAGCGAATTTGTGCAGGCCCTCATGCCGCGCATTGAGAATTACTTTGATGGCTTTGGCCTTCGGATCACTGATTTTTCCATCCAGGGCATCACCTTGCCTGATGAGTTGACAGAGTATCTGCGCAAGAATACGCAGATGAATATGGTCGGTGACCTGCAAAAATTCACCCAGTTTCAGATGGCTAACGCCATGGAGAAAGCTGCGGAGAATCCCGGCAAAGGCGGGACAGGCATGGACATAGGCGCAGGCCTTGCCATGACCAAGATGATGATGGATCAGATGAACCAAAACAGCCCACAGCAAAACCAGCCTGCTGCCAGGGCAGAAAGCAAAGAAGAAATCCTCAATTTATTGAAAGAGTTGGGCGGCCTGCGTGATGCGGGTGTGCTGACAGAGGAGGAGTTCAACACCAAAAAGACAGAGCTGCTTGCGCGCTTATAAGATACCTCAGCGGGAGTCTATCTCCACAAACCCAAAGTGGAGAGGCTCCTGCCTGTTTTTCTTATACAATTCTTCAAAATGCCCGAACTCCACGCTGGCGCGATCCTCTAACTTAAGCTTTTGAAGCTCATTCCACATGCCTTCGCTATGTGAAAAAAGCTCTCTCACGCGATCCTGATGCAGCTCATAGCCTTTTGATGGATGATATTCGAGGATAAAGCTGTAAAAGTCCTTAGGAGATTGTTTGATTTTTTCCGCAAGGCTGGCGCCTAATTTTTCCCCTTCCCATTTGGGCGAAATCGTATCATCCTTAATGAGCGCTTTCAAATCTTCCCTTACCCCAAGGTATACTTCCCAATGGGAATGAATCGTAGCACGTTCCCAAATCAACTCCAGTAGCTCTTCGGTTTCCGAAGTAGAAAAGAGGGGCTGCCCATCCTGAATAGGACTCAGGCGCTGTACAGGCTTAAGCATGAGTCGCAGGCTGCGTGAGGCGATGGAAACAGGCTCTATTTCTCCTAAAATATTTTTCATCAGTTGTTTCCTCGCATCCAATTGCTCCTGGCTCAGCAGAGAAGGTTTGGGGCGCAGGTAGCGAAGCAAATAGTCTATAGTCTGAAAATATTTTTTCTCTTTATCAGCTTTTCCTTCTATCCAAAGGGAAATCGCCAGGGCACGCAGCAAGTCTGCCTCAGATTCCGGCCCACCCTTGGGCATGGTTTGCAGTTCGTTGAGCAACTGACCCTTGCGCGCCTCTAAAATCGATTGATTCTCAGCTTCTTTCATCGGATCACTCCAATCCAAATGGCTGTTGAGCCAATTCGTGAGATTGTCTTTCCATTCTTCATCAGAAGTGACTGCCTGTAAATCAAACTGTTTGCGGAATAAGGTACCCGAAAGGTCCGTTTTCTCATCCAGGTAAAAAGAAAAATATTTTCTGTGGTATTGCGGAATGGTCAGGCCCTGAGGATGATCATTGAAATATTCGGCCAGATTTTTAAAGTGATAAATCAATTCTTGTGGAAAGCCCACTTCATCAGAAAGGTCTTGCAGCATTTGCTCCCAACCTTTTTCCACCCTGCCCGAAGGGGTTGCAGGTTTGCTCAGCCCCGTCCAGATAAGCGACATGCGGTAGTACCAATTGTAAACCGGGCGGTGTTTCTGGCGCACCAGCTCAAGCATCAGCATGATGCCCGGCGATACTTCGTCCCAGAGCGTATTCATAGCAAAGAAAAAGCTATTGGCCAGGCGCTTGACATCGCGTATATTGGTAAGCAAAGCCACAAAAACAGGCCTGTTTTGCTGTATATCAGCAAATAGTTTCTTCTCTATATGGCCATATTCCTCCGGAATCAATTTCCCCAAAGAGCTTTCCAAAGCCTCCACCAAATGCTCCTCATGGTAAGCTGGCAGGGCAAATATCTGCTGGAAAACCTTTTCCATATAGCCGGTATAATTGTGGGCATTGAGGTCCTTGACGGCCTCCTCGACATAGCCCCTGTCAAATGCCACCACGAAGATGGTGTGGGCAAAATTGGCGCAGAGGCGCACCAGCCGCAGCACCGCGATGACCTCGTTTTTGCCGAGGCGGTCGAGGTCATCTATGAAGATGACATACTTACGGTTCCAGTCTTTGATCCGATCGCTGATGCGATCACGCTGGTCCATCAGGCTATTGGATTGGTCCAACCAATTGAGGAAGTAGGAGCCATAGCCTGAGCGGAGAAAAGTCTTCTCCGCCGTCGCAATACGGGAACCGTATTTGGCGAGCATGCGCGCATAATCGGGATCATAGGAGCGGCTTTCGCGCTCCAGTGTTTTGAAAAAACTGCCGAGCAGGCTTTCAACATCGTTGAAATACCAGGGCGTAAACTCGATGATGACCCTGTCGGGGTCTTCGTGGCGTGTATTGAGCTCGTTTTTGATGAGGTTCCAGATGGAAGTCTTGCCGGAGCCCCAGGCTCCTTCTATGCCGATGGCAAAAGCCTGGCTTTTGGGGCGAAAATGATGGATGCGCGTAGCGATGTCGCGCGCAAGGTGGTTGCGCTGGGTGCTGATAGAATCTTCCTCAGTCAGGATCGGTGCATCCGGATCAATCAGGTTGACACCCGCTTCCGGGGCAGCAGGGGCGGATGGTTTCTTCAGCCATTTTTTCATCCATTTGGCCAGCCAGAGTATCCCCAGCCCAAGCAGGAGGATATCAAGATAGGCCAGTTGGGGAATGAGCAGGCTGCCCGTATACTGCCAGGGCGCAGCTAAAAACCCCAGCCGATAGCTTAAATGAAAGCTTAAAAGCAGAATAATGGTCCAGTCCCAGTTTCCAAAACTGACTTTTTGTTTTCTCTCCCAGAGAAAAGCGATTCCCAGGATAAGGCTGATGGCGAAAACCAGCAGGAAAGCCAGATCGAGCGGGAGGCTGGACTCAAATTGTGAAAAAATGCTTGTTACAAAGACTTTGGCGAAAACATCTTCCCATTGGGCTCGCATGCCGATAATCAGGAGCAGGAGGAGGATAAAGGCGCTACGCTCCAGGCGGCTGCGTAGCCATTGGGCGCGTGCGATGGGTTTTCCCCAGGTGGAGGCTTTCCAGTCAGACCAGGATTTCATATTTGAATATAGTACAAAAAATTAAACCCGGCCTCATGGCCGGGTCCAACTAAACAGATCTACTTTGTCGCAGTTACTAATTTTTGGCTTTAGAGGCGATTAATGCTTTGGGATTCATTTCGACCCTCCTGCAGAGGGTGTGATATATCCAAATCTCTTCAAGTTGAGTATTGATTTTAAAACTGTTCTTTCCGGTAATCATTTGCTCTGTGAAGAGCGCGGGCAGATATGGCTGTTGGCCGCCTGTGAAAGTAAAATGAAATTCATTTTGGTCTTCATTTTCTTTCCATGTTCCTTTCAGAACAACATGATCGTTATCGAAATCGAGTAAAGTCATGTCGAGTGTAAACGTATTGTCTTCGTGCATTTCAAGGCGAATCACTCCTGCATCACCTCCTACGGATTGATACATAAAACTCAAGCTTGAGTTGGGGTTACTCGCTAAGCTGTGGCTGTAAAGCGCCATGCCTGCTAGGCAGTAAAGCGCAAGGTGACGTATTTTGGCAGTCGTTATCATGGTGAAAGTGTTTGGTTTACTAAATTCGAAATTCAGGGAATTAAGTTTCACCGAAATTTCATATACTTCTTACAAACTCAGCGAGAAATGAAAAGAATAAATTTTCCTTTTAGATGCTTTTAAATTACAAAAGCCACTTTTTACCAAAACAAAAAACGAAATCGGAGGCAAATTGGATGGCTGCTAGCCTGTTTATTATCGATAACGAAGATATATAATCAAAAAGAGGGCCATCTTTGATTCTGATGTCACATTTCATACGAAAAACGTTGATTTTGGGAAGAATACGGCGAAAATATATTTGAATTTCCTGTAAGGTTCAGCGTGTAAAGATTCCAGAATACTTCTAAGGATGAAAAAAAGATTCCAAAATCGGGAATATGGATTGTTAGTTTATTTAACCATTTAGCTATATATGACCAGCATAAGTTTGATTACAATAGGCGGTGAGCTACTGAGAGGCCGTATTGTCAATACCAACAGCACCCATGTCGGAAGTTTATTGCGGGAAAGTGGATTTACCCTCAGTCGGAATGTAAGCATTCCGGATTTTCCAGAGACTATCCGGTCGGTGATTGAAGAGGAATGGGCCAAACACGATGTCGTGTTGACATCGGGCGGCCTGGGTCCTACCCAGGACGACCTCACCAAAGAAACTTTGGCGGATTTATTCAACTGTAAGCTCGTGATGCACGAGCCCAGCCTGCGCAGCCTGGAAACGCGCTTTGCAGCGCGTGGTTACACCGTCTCTGAGCGCAACCGCCAGCAGGCCATGCTGCCTGAGGCCTGCGAAGCCATCCCCAACCCCAAGGGCACAGCCCCCGGTATGCTTTTCCAAAAGGATGGAAAAATCCTGATCTCCATGCCTGGTGTGCCTTTTGAAATGCTGCACATGATGAAAAACGCTGTTATTCCGTTGCTCAAAGAAAAGCATGGAGCAGAGCTTTTTTTGCACCGCACCCTCCGTTTGCGCAAAATATCGGAATCTGTGGTAGCGCTGCAGGTAGAGAAAATCCAGGATGAAATGGTGAAAGGCATAGAGATCGCCTATTTGCCAAGGGATGATGGCCTCTGGCTGGAACTGGGCTTGCGGGTGTCCCCGGACAAAAAAGTCTGGGCAGAGGACCAACTGGGGGATGCCTTTCGTTTGGCAAAAAATCAATTTGAAGACCAGGTCTACGCAGAAGGAGAAGCGAGCACGGCCCAGATGTTGGGCGAAAGGCTCATTGAGAAAGGCCTGCGCATAGCGGTGGCAGAAAGCATGACAGGCGGCCTGGTCTCCGCCAAAATCGTCAGCATTTCGGGCTCTTCCACTTATTTTGAAGGCTCTGTTACGGCTTATCAGATACACCAAAAGCAAGCGCTTTTGGGCCTGGAAGCTTCGCTTTTCGAAGCACATGATGTCGTTTCGGCTGAAGTGGCAGAAGCAATGGCTACAGGCGTGCGTAAACTTTTCAACACAGATATAGGACTCGCAACGACAGGGCTTGCCGAGAAAGAGAAGGAAAGTGGCCGATTGCCACAGCTATGGTTGGGATTTGCTGACAAGCAGGAAACTTCTTCCCGTCATGTCGAACTCTACCATGACCGCAATGTCAACCGCGAAAGAGCGGCTCATCAGGCGCTGATTTATGCGCTGGAAATGATTGGGGAGATTGAATAAGTTTGACTTTCACTTTTTAGTTTCAGTACAGGACAATTTTTCAGGAAAGTCTCCCAAAGTCCCGAAGGGACGCTTTAATATAGCATGGGGCGAAGCCCCATGAAGGTAAATGCCCCCAATAGAAGTCCTGAAAGGACGCCATACCTAATATATCGCCCTTCCAGGGCTTTAAGGCCTGGTGTGAATGCCCGAATGATCGGGCTTTGCCCGATCGTAGCATATGGCGTCCCTTCGGGACTTTGGGGATGTTCATCATTCATGCGTTTCATTTTTTGTCCTGTACTAAGTTTCATATATTAAAATTTATAATTCTCAACCCCCATAAAATATGGCCCTTTCAAACAGATATATTTATCTCTTTGTTATTTTTCTCACAACTACTTTTGGATATTCTCAAGTTTGGCGACCAATCGGCCCCGTTCCTGGCCCCAGATTCATCAATATACATGCAATAACAACATATCAAGGAAACATTATCGTAGGAGGAGACTTTACAAAACCGATTTATGATTTTGAACGAGTAGCTAGATGGAATGGAACCCAATGGCTGGATATGGCGAATGGGATCGAAAATCAATTTTTAACCATTGATGGGAATGCCGTTAATATGTTGGAATCTTATCATGACAGTCTCTTTGCTGGAGGCTGTTTCTGGAACTTTAGTCGCTTAGCTTATCTTGTGAGATGGGACAATATTGATTGGAGACATTTTCATGATAGTTCGGGTACGGGAGGTTGTGTTTATACTTCATATATATATGGTGACAGCATGTTTTTAGGAGGAGCCAGTGCATTTGGTTGGGGGAAGGACCCCAATAATCGTACAGGAATGATAGGTTTATGGCATCAAGGGAAGATGCATATGATGGGAAGAGGTATGCATAGTTCAGGGCAACCCTTCAAAGGTGTCAAGGCCATTACTGCTGACGATAGTTCGGTCTATGCTGGGGGTAGTTTTTATTTGTTTAATGATAGCAGAGAACATCATTTAGTACGATGGGATGGGAAGAATTGGACTCCCATGGCAGATAGCATAAATGGAGAAGTAACGCATTTGGTTTCCTACAAAGGTTCTTTATATGTTTCTGGCCGATTTACCAAAATCAACAATGACTCCATCGCCTGGCTGGCTCGTTGGGATGGACAAGCATGGCATGATGTGCCAGAAATAGAGATTCGAGGCCATTTACTTTGTAGTAAGGTGTATCATGATGTGTTGTATTTGGGCGGGCATTTTGTTGGTAATATAGAGGCTGATAGAGATAGTATAAGTTGCCTATTGGGATTTGATGGAGAGAAATGGTTTTCTCCTGCTATTGTAAATGCTGATATAGGGGATATGGAGATAATGGATGACGAATTGGTTATGGGAGGGGGGTTTACAAAAATTGACACGCTACAAGTCAATTTTTTAGCAGGATTAAAAACAATAGCAGCTACAAATACATCTGAAATAAGTTCCCGAAAATTACAAATCTTCCCAAATCCAGGTAGTCAAATCATACATATTAATTTTTCTATTTACCCATTGAGTGAAAGTGACATTGGTATTTTTGATCTGTATGGCCGCAAAGTATCTTGTTTTATAAGTGAAAGGGATCAAAAATTAAGCATTGATATTTCTTCCCTAACACCTGGTATTTACCAACTTCAAATCAATACAAAAAGTCAAGTATTTAGCAGTACTTTCTTGAAAATATAATTTCACCTATCTTTAATATCTAAAACCATAAATGTATAGATGTCAGGCACAGAAAACATCTCAAACATTAACTGGATTGAAATGGGGCCAACCAATATTGGTGGTAGGACGAGAACAATTCTTATTGATTCTAAAGATCCTACCGGAAATACACTCTGGGCAGGTGGGGGATTACAGGAGGGTTATGGAAAAGTACGAATGGAGGAGATAGCTGGCAAGTAGTCAATGATTTTTTTGGAAGCCTGAATATTTCTGCAATTGCTCAAGATCCATCGAATCCTGACATTCTCTATTTTGGTTTCGTTTTTCAATTATAGTATCTCAAGTATATTTGAAACAAAAGACGGTGGAGCGACTTGGAATAACCTAGATGATATTAGTAACCCACTACCAAACTTTCCCGTCAGATGGGTCATTTTCAATCCTACAGATAATGAAGAAGCTTTAATTGCAACAGATTTAGGCGTATGGGCTACGGATGAAATTCAGGGAGTAAATACAAGCTGGGTACCTGTCCTTACCATCAATGGCAATGTTTCGATTACAAAAACGATCAGTCTCACCTATAACTCACAATGTTCTTCTGGAGATTGTGTGAACGGAGGAGGTGGTGGAAGTGCAAGGGTTGGGGTAAGTACCCAGCCATTTGAGTTTTCAGTTGTGCCCAATCCATTTTCTTATCAAGCAAAAATATCTTATCAGCTGCCAGAAGCAGCCTATGTGACAGCAGAAATTTTTGATATGCAGGGCAGAAAAGTCATATCACTTTTGGAAAATGAAAAGCAGAGTGCAGGGAGATATGAACTGAAAATTTCCCCCAACATCCCGAAAGGAATTTATTTTTGTGTGCTAAGGACAGATGACCAGCAAGCTATTGTGAAGTTGGTGTCCCAATAAGGATGCTTTTATCAAAAGCTCTTCTCTGAAAGCAGATACTTTCCCCCAATTATTCCCTATATTTGCGGCGAATTAGCCGCATAAAATCGATCGCACAAATAATTTATATAAAAATATGGCAAGAGTAGAACTGGTCATGCCCAAAATGGGAGAAAGTATTATCGAAGCCACTATCCTCAAATGGAATAAGCAGGTAGGAGAAGATGTTGAGCAGGAAGAGACCATCCTGGAAATCGCCACAGACAAAGTAGATTCCGAGGTTCCCTCTCCGGCAGATGGGAAAGTGATGGAAATCAGGTTTCAGGAAGGAGATGTAGTTCCCGTAGGGGAAGTCATCGCCATCATCGAGACAGAGGCTGTCTCTGGCGGGCAACAGCCCTCCACTTCGGGCAATGGTCAGCAAAAAGCGCCTGAAGTAGCCAGGATAGCAGAAGAAGTGCCCTTTGTCCCTCAAGCTGTCGCCCTTGCAGCAGGAGCTTCGGAAGAAAGCCGTTTTTATTCCCCTCTGGTACTTAATATCGCCCGGAAAGAAGGCATTAGCATGCCAGAGTTGGAGGCCATATCTGGCTCAGGAAGAGGCGGCAGAGTGACCAAAAAAGATATTTTGGGCTATGTGGGTACGCGGGGCCAAAAAACTCAAACTCAAACTCAAACTCAAACTCAAACTCCAACTCAAACTCAAACCCCAACTCCTGCCCCGGCAACTACCCCGGCCGCGCAGCCAGCTGCGACCACACAGACACAGCAGAAGAAATTCTCGCATAGCGGCAATTACGAGATCATCGAAATGGATCGCATGCGTAAGATGATCGCAGAAAATATGGTTTACTCCAAGCATATTTCAGCTCATGTCACCTCTTTTGTAGAGGCAGATGTGACTGCTTTGGTGAATTGGAGAAACCGTAACAAAGCAGCTTTCCAAAAGCAGTATGGTGAAAAACTGACCTTCACACCGCTTTTCATCATGGCAGTTATCAAGGCTTTGAGGGAAAATCCGATTGTCAATTCTTCCGTTGACGGGACGAATATCCTCGTCAAGAAAGACATCAATATAGGTATCGCAGTGGCGCTGCCTACTGATAACCTGATCGTGCCAGTGATCAAAAATGCCGATCACCTCAATCTCGCCGGGCTTTCAGCCCGCATCAACGACCTGGCTACGCGTGCACGCGCCAACAAACTCAAGCCGGACGAGCTTGAAGGAGGCACCTATACGGTATCCAATGTTGGGACATTTGGCAATGTGATGGGCACGCCCGTCATCCTGCAACCTCAGGTCGCCATCCTGGCGACAGGTGCCATCCGCAAACTACCTGCGGTAGTGGAGACCGACGAAGGCGATATGATCGCCATCCGCAGCAAAATGTTTTTGTCACACTCCTATGACCACCGCATCATCGATGGCTCTGTGGGAGGCCGCTTCGTCAAGCGGGTAGCAGATCTGCTGGAGGAGTGGGATCCGAATACCAAGGTTTAGGAAGGTTTAGGAAGGTTTAGGAAGGTTTCGAGTTTCGGGTTCTGGGTTTCGAGTTATTACCCGAAACCCAAAACTCGAAACCCGAAACCCAAAGCTCGAAACCCAAAACTCGAAACCCGAAACCCAAAACTACCTCCCCAAAGCTCTTCGCACCTGCGAATAATCAAAGAAATACAGCAGTCGAATCGACAGGCTATTCACCCCTGAATGGGAGAGGGTGTTGGCCAGGTTTTCAACATACTGCTGATCTGGATTGTTGGAGTAGGTGAGAATGGAATTTTTCCATACGATGCTCATGGCGCTTCCCGGTGCAAATTGCCAGGTATAGACCATATCTATATTGAATGCATTGAAGTTCGCATCATGCAGTTTTTCGCCTGAGATATCATCCAGGCCTGTATAATCGGTTTCCTGCATATGGCCATCTGTTCTCAGGCTAAAGAATTTTTCGTAGGCCACTTTCGTCCAGTAATGGCGCACCCGCAAGCTCAGTCCCATCCGATCTGTAAAAGAATATTTGCTGTTGAGGATATGGGTTGTGGTGAAAATGTTTCTTTGGCCCATGATGATATCTTCTAGTTTTCCCTCTGTATCATACAGCCTGGTAGTAAATCCCCGCTCTTTTCGGCGCCAGTTCAGGTTCACATCATAATCAACCGAGAAGCGGTTGGTGAATCGGAAACGCGGCCCCAGGCCGATCCAGTTATCAAAGGAATTCCACTCAGGTCGTTGCCAAAAACCGGTATTGAAATTAAAGAAAAAGCGCTTTCTGGAGTCAGTATTAAACCAGGTATATACATTGTGATCCGGTGGCTTGATGGTAAGGCGGGTGCCGGTACGCGCCTCAAAGTGATCCCATCGAGAGATGGGTTTGATGCCGATGCCCAGGCCGGCAGACCAGAAATTTTTGAAAGTGGCATCGCCGTTGAACTCAAATTCCAGTTGTTCAAATTCACGGGGAAATTGCAGTTGGGTATATTGCCCTTCTGCCCGGAGGCTGTATCGGTTGAGGATTCCTTTGGGTTTATTTATCTGGTAACCCAGGGAAGCAGAGTGTGAGATGGAGTTACCTGCCTGCAAAAACCCCAAATCATTGGGATTGAAATTGTAGCTCTCCACGCTTCGCCCGGCACCATACTGCCATTTCCCACTGACCTTCCCTAGCTCGAGCTTGTATTGATAGCCGATGTCAGCACCATTTCCGTTTCCATTTCCCTGAGGGGTAAATAGTTGACTTACTGTAAGGCTGCCATTGGCATTGAAGGTGTTGTTTTTGTCAAAAAAGGAGAAATCTGAACCCGTCACATTGGCGTCATAGCCGCCATCGGCTCGGATCACACTGGTATTGGCAAAAGCAATATTTGAATTGTTTTTGAGATTTTGGTCCAGCACAAGCATGTTGAAATTGGTAAGAGGATCCGCCTGCACATAGCGCGATTCGCCTGTGAGGGAGTCTCTTACGGTAGCAAAGTTGTTGTTGGTGATGGCGTTAAAAAAGCCGATTCCCAGGCCAGACTTTGTCCGCCCGGAGAGCTTGCTGGCATTGATCAGCGGTGCTTCTGAAGGAGTAGAAGTAAGTACTTCATGCTCGTTTATGTTGCCTGTGATAAGGCCCGCAGAAGCGCCTACACGCCGGGAATAGAACATATTCCCCCGGTTGAAAATCTCTGTGCCTTCCGTGAAGAAAGGGCGATTCTCATCATAGCGTACTTCAAAAGGGGATAGGTTCAAAACCAGGTTGTCTGACCTTACCTGCCCAAAATCCGGAATCAGACTTACGTCCAGCGTGAAGCTTTCATTGATACCGTATTTGAAGTCCATTCCCCCTGTCAGGGATTGATTCCAGCCATTTGCTTCATCATGAACCAGGTAGCCCGAAATATAGGGTATAAACTGCAGGCGCACAGGCGGCTTGAGGTTATTGATACCCTTGAGTGTGCCAAATTGATTGACGATCCCATTGATATTGGGGTCTACCGGGTGCCAGTAGGATTCCTCCTGAAGCCGCTGTATGCGGCGCATAAAGTTGAGCCCCCAGGTTTGGACTTCCGTTTTGGGAAAACGCAAAGAGACAAAGGGAATTTCTATTTCTACCTGCCAGCCCTCTTCGGTAATCCGTGCCTTGCTGCGCCAGATGGCATTCCAATTAGGGTCATCATCATCTACTGTGAGGTAAAATTCAGACTGCACATTGGAAGCAGATATCTGAAATACAAAAGCATTTTGTCTTTTATAATAGGTGTCAAAACCCACAGCAAACAAGTCCGCATTGATATTGCGCTCATCGCGGAGGCCCAGCTCACGCTGGATTCCATCAGGGTTTTTGTCCTTGAGTATAGCTGCCACATACATGGCATAGTCGGTATACATAACCATGACCCTGGTCGGTTCAGATGCTGCTGCTCCATTGTCAGGAGAGGCCTGGGTAAAGTACCCATCATAGTAATGAATAGCATTTTCCCAAACAGCATCATCCAGGAAACCGTCTATTTTGGGGCCTTCCTCTATGCGTTCAGCATGAAGCTCTGCCGTATTTTCATATCGCTCTGCTGAGGTTCTTTCTCCCAATTGTGCCTGGGTGTAGAAGGGGAGAGCAAAAAGGAAAAGATAAAAATATCTCATGTTGTATATGTTCTAAGCTTTGGGTTCGCTACAAATATCAACATTAATCAACTATGTTTTACGTTAACTCACTGTGCCTGCTGCACACATAATCGTGTAGATTTTGTCGAAAACTGAGCCTTTTTTGCAGAGAGGAATGATATAGTGGGCGAGATTTCGTATCTCTTATATAGAGATTTCGTAAATTAGGTAAACATTCAAAATACCTTTCATCATGAATATTTTATTGTTGAGTATGTTTAGCCTTTTTGGGAATGTCTTTTTCAGCATACCCGCTCTGGTTATTTTGATCCTGGATATTCTTGTCATGAAGTCGATTTGGAGCGATTCGAGTCGGTCAGACACCAATAAACTAATTTGGTTTGCCGTTATATTTTTTCTGCCCGTAGTCGGACTGATTCTATATTGGCTTTTTGGGAAATAATTAAACACTTCATCCTATGTTTCGCTTTCTGTTTCCCCTGATCTACCTGGCCTTTCTGGCTATCGTCATGTTCAATATCTGGGATAGCCCTTATCACAGCCGGCAGGAAAAGCTGATGTGGATGGGTTTTACCCTTTTCTTTCCTGGAATAGGCATACTCGCCTGGCTGCTGATGGGCCAGCGCCGGTATTAAAAAAATAGGGTTTTCTTCGTTTTGAAAAGAAAAAGCCCGTAGATTTTTTCACTCTTATGGTCTTGCTGCTCGGGGGATTTTAGTATCCTACCGGGCTTTTTTAGTATACAGGAAGTTTACAAAAGTCATTTGACCCGATGCATCGATCTCTTAATTTTTGCAAAAATAATAGTGCATGTTTTTTATTAATGTAATTATTCTGACCCTTTTGGTCGTAGGATTACTTATTGTAATCACTGCCATCATTGAACCCGCCAGTTTGGCGATTTTTTACTCCTTATTGCAGGCGATTTTTGTCAAAAACCCCCCTATGGTTGAAGTAGATCGCTTTCTGCCTCAAGCAAAATTGTTGCGGGATAATTGGGAAGACATTCGAAAAGAATTGGATATGATCCTCTCCCGGTATAAGGAAAATATTCCTCGTTTTCATGAGATTGATGGCATGCAGAAGCCTATTTCTGCAAATGATGGCATACCATGGAGGACTTATGTGATCAAGGTCTATGGGAATTTGGTAGAGGAACAGGCAAAGGAAGTTCCGATTACTTCAGCTATAATTCAGCAAATACCGGAAATCAAAACAGCGATGTTTTCCATCCTTGAACCAGGAAAGCATATCCCTTACCACCGGGGATTCTATAAAGGCATTTATCGCTATCATTTGGGATTGATTATTCCCAAAGAGGGAGAGTGTTACATCATGAATGGAGGGGTCAAATATGTCTGGAGGGAAGGGGAAGATATTCTCTTTGATGATACCTACCGCCATGCGGTGTGGAACAATACCGAGGAGACCCGTGTCGTTTTTTTCGCAGATGTGCTCAGAACAGACTTGCCTGCCTGGTTGCAAAAAATAAATCAATGGGTATATGGTATTCGGGCAAATTCGGGCAGACTGAAAAAAGCGATAAAGCGTTCTGTCATTACAAAAAGAAAGCAGAAAATAGGAGGGATACATCCGGGGTAGTTGTAGGCTCAAAGATAATTCCGTACCTTAAACCGCTGATTTTAGCTTGTTGAGGGCTTTTTATTTCCATGTGCTTATGATCTCTAAAAAGCAAAGTATAGCAGAAATCCTCTCCTATAATCCGTCTTTACAGCCGGTATTTGACCGCTATGACAGCTGGAAAGCCCATCTGGCTATGCCGCTGCATGGCATCGCTCCGGATATCTTTACAGATCATGATTTTCTGGTAGAAATTCTTCGGGCTTTTGACAAGCCCCGCCGCTTTTGCCCGACGCGCTTTTTGCGCTTCCCGGTGCATATAGTCCTGGACTATCTCTATCGCACACACCGCTACTATGCGCAAAAGCGCATGCCTGAGATCGAGCAGACTATCGGGCAGCTTGCCCATGCCTATGGGGATGACCATCCCCTCTTACGGCTGTTGCAATCCTTTTTTCCTGGCTACCGCCAGCACCTCGAAGCCCACATGGCGCTGGAAGAAGATACCCTTTTCCCCTATATCCTCGACCTGACAGAAAGAGTGTCTGGTAAGCAGGCAGAGAAAAGCATTTTCTCTCATTATAGTCTGGATGAGTTTTTGATTTCTCATGAAGAAGATGAGCTCGACGAGCAATTGTGCGCAATGCACGATTTGATTCGCCAGCGGCACCCCGAACTCAAACGGGTATTCCTGTTTCAGGTACTTTCTACTCAGTTAAAAGCTTTTGGTAAAGACTTGTTTATCCACGAGCAGATCGAGGATCATGTTTTGGTAGCCCAGGCCAGAAGGCTTGAACGACGGGTTTAGTCAACCGTCTTTTCTTGTCACACCGGAAGTACCAATATCGGCTTCTCCAGGCGATTGATCAGCGTTTCTGAAACAGAGCCACCTCTTAAGAGTTTTTTGAAAAAACCATCCTGATGGCTTACCATGGCCACCAGATCAATGTTTTTTTCATTGGCAAAATGCTCAACCCCCAGAGCGGCATTTACATCACCCAGCATGTGGGTGCTTACCTTCAGGCCCTGGCACACATCCTTAAAGGCATTCATTTTTTTCGTGGCAAGATAGGTCTCTACCCCATCGGTTTCGATGGTCGTGACATAAGCCAGGTGCATGTGTGCACCAAATAATTGGGCAAATTCATACAAGCTTTCAAAAGGCTTGCGGGATTCCTTGCGGAAATCTGAGGCAAAGAGGATATTGCGAAAAGCAGCGTCCCCGATCTCGTTTTTGACAATCAAAACAGGGCAATCCGCCAGGCGGGAGACTTTCTGGGCATTGGAGCCCCAGAGTTGTTTCCAGCCATAGGTGCCACTGGAACCCATGACAAGCAAAGCCACCTCATGGCTCGCAGCATACTGCTGAGTCGCTTCCGTTAGCTTATCATGGGTGTATACTACACTGTAGGGAGAATCTGTAAGTTGTCTCCTTGATTTGAAAGCCTCAAAAGCTTCCTTTACCTTCATGGGAACATTCTCTTCTGTCATCTGAAAGAATTTTCCATGGTCTTCCCCTTTGATACAAGTGAGAAAAACAGCCTCTGCGCCAATCCGCGAAGCCAGGGAAAGTGCCGCTTTCTCTGCAAAAGAAGCGACTTCGGAAAAATCAGTGGGGATAAGAATCTTTTTCATAAACCAGAAAATGAGAGGAATTGATGGTATTATTTTCCATTACAAAATTAAAAATAGCTTAGGGGGAAAAGGTGCTTCCCTGTCAATATAAAGCATGACTTTTGTCACTCTATGGCTTTAAAAAGCAAATCCCACTCCCAGCCAGGTGTTGAGGTTGAGACGTATTTGGGGAGTCGCACCCCCACCTCCATCTGAATCCGGCAGGTAAAAACCTGCCCCTATCACAAAACCGCTAAAACCGGCATCTCCCAACTGCCGCTGATGGCCCCAGACAGGGCCTAAGCCCGTCAGCATGCTGGTATTCGGCGTAGCCGAAATATAGGGGGCAGCGATGCCCAGAAAGTTACCAGACTGGTAGGAGACCTGCTTGCCCAGGCGCTGCCTGCGGGCGATATTGTAATAGTACCGGACTTGCATGGTGGCATAGGGAATGCCCATGATCCTGCTGTCAGGCTGTCCCTGAATATCAGTAAACTCATGCAGGTAGAAAGAGGCGCCAGCTTCTATATATACTGAAAGACGGGGACTGGCAGGAGCTTCAAGCCCCACGCCTATGCCTACCAGGTTGAGGCGCAACACAGGGCGTAGCGTAGGAAGACTGTCTATTTCCGCTACTTTTTTTTGAGCTTGTACATGCTGTGTGCTTCCAATCAACCCCAACAGGATAAGAAAAAGGAGGGTTGGGTAATTTTGCATAGACCGAAGATAAGCAGGCAGGCAAAAAATTCATAGGTAGTTTTTTTTACCCCGCTCAGCTGGAGCGCACATAGACCCTCCTGACGCGGGGACTGATGCTGGTCATGATTTCGTAGGGAATCGTATGGGCATCCGCTGCAATCTGGCTGATCGAAAGCTGCTGGTCTTCCTGCGTGCCAAAAATAAGGACTTCATCACCGGCCTCAGCCATAGGAATGTCTGTGACATCTATCATCAGCGTATCCATGCAGATGCGCCCAAAGGTGGGCGCCAGCTTCCCCCGCACCAAAAAGGCCGTGCGGCCATTGCTCAGGTAGCGGAAGATCCCATCGGCATAGCCGATAGGGACAGTCGCGATGCGCGAATCGCGCGCTGTATACTGGCTTCGGCCATAGCCGATGCTGGTGCCGGCTGGGTATTCATGAATCTGTGAAATGACGGAATGCAAACTGCCTACCTCTTCCAGCTGCGCACGGAATCCCGTAGGATTGATGCCGTAGAGGCCGATCCCCAGCCGGACCATGTCCATGGCGGCTTCGGGAAAACGCAGCACACCTGCGGTATTGAGGATATGACGCAGGGGAGAAATGCCCAATTGCTGGTGAAAGGCATCGCAGATGCTTATAAAGCGCTGGATTTGAGCCCTGCTAAAATCATCTTCGGCTGACTCATCAGCTGATGAAAGGTGGCTCATGATGGAAATGACATGCAAGTCAGGATATTGGGCGAGGGTATGGATAAGCTGGCTCGTTTCTGCTTCCGTAAAGCCCAGTCGCCCCATGCCTGTATCAAATTTCAGGTGGATGCGGTAGGGAGGCGCGCTGTGTAGCCGGGCTGCCCTCAGAAAAGCTTCCAGCAGGCGGAAGTCATAGATGAGCGGTTCCAGCTCATATTGCAGCATGGCGCCCATGGCAGCAGGGGCGGGGTGATTGATCAGGATCGGCAGGCGAATGCCTTTTTCCCGCAATTCTATACCCTCCGAAGGATAGGCCACCCCCAGGTATTCCACCCCTTCTTCCTCCAGGATTTTGGCAATCTCCCAGGTGCCGCTGCCGTAGGAAAAAGCCTTGACCATGCACATCACTTTTACCCCATCCCGCACTTTGTTTCTGAGGTAACGCAGGTTGTGGACCAATTTGCTGAGGTCGAGTTGGAGGAAAGTCGCATTGGGGCGGCGGTTGAGCAAAGGGATGAGGCGCTCCAGGCCGTAGGAACGGCTTCCTTTGAGCAAAATGCTGCTCCCTTTGAATTGCTGGTAGTCAAAATCCTGCAAAAAGTCTTCCGTCGAAAGGTATTTATGCTTTTCCCTGATGCCATAGAATACGGGCCCAATGGTCCATAGCTGTTCAGGTCCCAGCATTTTTTCCGCTTCTCTGAGCAGGGCAAGCTGGATGCGTTGCTGGTCCTGGCCGAGATGTTCAAGGTCGGTTAAAATGGCTGTCCTGGCTGGCTGAGCCTCCAGGCTCAGCAGGACTTGTAGCGCATTGCGGACAGAGTCCGTATCGGCATTGTAGCTGTCATTGAGGATGGTGATCTCGGGATTGTCCGTGATGATCTCGGAGCGCATCTCTACGGGGTAGAGGAGGGGAAGCCGCGCCCGGATGTCATCGGGAGAAAGGCCCATTTGCTGAGCCGCCAATATGGCGAGCAGCGCGTTTTCCCGGGCCGCCTGGCCCGGAAGGGGAAGCTCGAAAGCTTCGCTTTCGATGGACGCTGTAGTGAGGAGTTCAAAAGATTTTTTACCTAAAAAATCAAGCACCGGCTGCTGTCCGCTGCCTACCAAAACCTGCTTCACGCCTTCAAAAAGCAGGCTTTTTTCTGCCAGTTTTTGCGCCTCCGATTCAAAGCCCTCTGCATGAGCAGAGCCCAAATGCGTCATGATGCCGATCGTCGGCTGTATCATGAGCGCGAGGCGCTCCATTTCGCCTACTTGTGAGATCCCTGCTTCTATCAGGGCAACTTCATCTTTGGGTGAAAGCTGAAGCAGCGAAAAGGGAACTCCAATCTGGCTGTTGTAGCTCATGGGACTTTTGACCACCTGGAAGTGGTATTCCAGCAAGGTTGCCAGCCACTCCTTCACAATGGTTTTTCCATTGCTTCCGGTGATCCCGATCACGGGATAGGCAAACTGCTGGCGATGGAGCATGGCCCATATTTGCAGGGCTTCCAGCGTATCCTCTACCAGGAGGTAGTTGACTTCACGCTGCGCCAGTTTTCTGTCGACAATAAAGTTTTTAACCCCTTTTTCTATTGCCTGAGAGATAAAATCATGGCCGTCACGGTTGTGGGTTTTCAATGCAATGAAAACCGTTTCTTCCGCATGGCTGATGGTGCGTGTATCAAAAGAAACATAGCGGACGGGCGCCGATTCAGCCAAGCCTTGAAAAAGGTCCTTTGCCGGGATAAGTTGGGCGATGCCATGAAGGGTGTAGGGAAGGCCAAGCATGAATGATGTGCTGATTAGCAGATAAGCAAATGGACAAATGAGCCATTGTGTAGTATGGGAAATAAGCGAAATAAAACGTTTATTTGAAACTTTCTTTTTTCTCTTACTACATTTAAGCTTTCCTTCATTTAATAATATTTTTGCCCGTCATGCAAATTGGATTAATCAAAGAAGCTACAGACGCTCGTGTTGCGCTTAGCCCGGAATCAGTTCAAAAGTTCATCAAAGATAAGCATCAGGTTGTATTTGAAGCAGGTGCCGGGGCATTGGCTTTTTATCCTGATGAAGCTTATACCCAGGTGGGTGCTAGCCTGGCTACCCGCGCTGATATCCTCCAAAAGGCTGATATCGTGGCTTTTGTCAACCCTCCTTCTCTGGATGAACTCAAAAAGATGAAATCCGGTGCCTGGGCTGTCGGGATGTTTAATCCACGTGTGGAAACCGATTTGGTGGAGGCTGTCAAGGCATTGGACATCACGGCTTTCAGCATGGAGAAGATCCCGCGGACGACCATCGCCCAATCTATGGACGTACTGTCTTCGATGGCCTCCATCGCTGGCTATAAGTCTGTGCTGGTAGCAGCTGCTACCCTTCCGAGCTATATGCCGATGCTGATGACAGCTGCGGGAACGATCCCTCCTGCCAAGGTATTGGTGCTGGGGGCGGGTGTTGCCGGTCTTCAGGCAATCGCTACGGCTCGCAGGTTAGGGGCAAAAGTAGAAGCTTTTGATGTGCGTTCTGCGGTGAAAGAAGAAGTAAAGAGTCTGGGCGCGACCTTTGTCGAAGTGGAAGGTGCAACTGAAGATAAAGCCGCCGGCGGCTATGCTGTCGAGCAAACCGAAGAATACCTCAGAAAACAAGGTGAGTTGATACATCAGCGTGCCGCTCAGGCCGATATCCTGATCACAACCGCCAATATCCCCGGGCGCAAGGCGCCCATCCTCATCAAAGAAGCTACGATACAAGCCATGAAAAAAGGCTCTGTGATCGTAGACCTGGCCGCCATTTCCGGCGGTAATTGTGAGGGTACCGAGAATGACAAAACGGTCATGAAAAATGGCGTGACCATCATCGGCGAGTCCAATCTGCCCGCCACCATGCCTTTTCATGCCAGCAAACTCTACGGAAACAATGTCTACAACTTTG
The DNA here is from genome assembly GCA_030430205.1 of Bacteroidia bacterium. Classification (GTDB taxonomy): domain Bacteria; phylum Bacteroidota; class Bacteroidia; order J057; family J057; genus JAUIGE01. The sequence goes on from JAUIGE010000002.1 coordinate 411,022, forward strand.
TGAAGTATGTTCTCAAAGTAAGTCCTGAGGGCTTGAATATGGAAGATGAGATAGTGTCGAAGACTTTGCTTTGATGAGAGGATTTGCAGATGGTAAGACTTTTTGGGTATGAAGAGTATTTTGTTTTTGGGGATGATACTGATGTCCTGGGGGGCGCATAAAGCGCCTTTGTCGGGGGATTATTGTGAATTGAAGGGGCTTGTTTTTGTAGAAAAAACGGCCGCTTTTGCGGATCATCGGGTGTATGTGGAGAAGACAGAGGCTTTTGCCGATATGAAAATCTACAAAGAAGATGTCGCCAATTTTGCAGATGAAGCGGGGGTTTGGCACTTCACAGAAGTAAAATCAGAAGCAGACTTTAGCATTTACCTGGAAAATACGCCTGATTTTGCCGATTTCTCGCTTTTCTATACAAGCTATCGCGCGGATGCGGGTTGTCCTTAAAGAAGTTCAAAAAATTTGAAATTAACGTACCTCCAACTCCAACTTCCCCTGACGGGGCCTATGGCAGAGATCGCCATGGCGCTCCTCGGTGAAGAAGGCTTCGAAGCCTTCGAAGAGACAGAGACAGGCCTCCTGGCTTACATCCAGCAACCTCTTTTCTCAGACGACATGCTGCCGCCTATCCTGGCACAACTCGGCCTGGCCGCTGATAGCGCCCGGATGGAGCTCATCCCGCCCCACAACTGGAACAAAAGCTGGGAAGAAAACTTCCCCGTGGTGGAGATCGGCGACTTTTGCCAGATCATCGCCTCATTCAAGGAAGCCCAAGCGGGTTTCCAATATACCATCCGCATAGACCCTAAAATGTCCTTTGGTACAGGCCATCACGAAACGACCCGCCTCGTAGTGAGACAGATGCAAGGACTAGATTTTTCACAAAAAAAGGTGTTGGATATGGGCTGTGGGACCGGTGTGCTCGGTATCCTGGCCGCCCGGATGGGCGCTTCGCATGTGCTGGGCATAGACATAGATCCCTGGAGTTATGAAAATGTAGCAGAAAACAGCTCTTTAAACGGAGTCAATAATATGGAAACACGTTTGGGAGACGTTTCTGTTATACCCGACGTTATGTATGACGTCATTCTTGCGAATATCAACCGCAATGTCCTCCTACAGGATGTAGAGGCTTACAGCCAGCATCTGCAAGCGGGCAGCTTGTTGCTAAGCAGCGGATATTACCGCAAGGATGCCGAATTGATCGAGAAGACTTTTGGCCAGGCAAAACTCAAAGCAGTGAAAACAATAGAAGAGAATGACTGGCTGTCACAATTGTATGTCAAGCAGTAATCTTTAGCCAACATGTTGAAACGTACCATCAGCTTTTTTAGCCTGCTCATGCTTGGGTTGGCCCTTATCGCCCAAAACGCAATTACGCGTAACCCTACTCAATTTTTACAGGATTTTACCTCCAGTCTGACCAAAGCCGGTAACGGAGAAAAGGCCCGCGATGCGGCTTCTGCCATCTCCACACTTTGGCAAAGTGGGAAGCTGAGCGATGTCGAAAAAAACACCTTTATCACGCAGGTAAACGACATGCTTGCGCGAAAATACCTGATTCACAGACATATTGCTGAATATACCCTTGCCTTCACACAGGTAAAAGATCCCAATGTTTTTGTCAAAATATCCAGCGAATCTTTTTTTGAGGTAGCAGGCAAATGCATCATCAACCTGGATGACAAGCGAAATCGCAATTTTTTCAACAATCTGTATGCCTACCTGCCCGCAGGGAATGTGAACAAACACGTGTATTTTACCTGGAAAGCTCATCAGGCAGATCCCCGGCTGATATTTTTGGAGGTGAAGGATGAGAAAAAAGGCACAACCTACCGCGCCCCGATCATTCGCTTTAACAATACCGAACTCGATTATATCTCTGCCAGAGATAGCTCCAAGATTTACAATACTTCAGGCGACTTCAACCTGGTTTCCAAAGCCTTTGTAGGCCTGGGAGGCACCCTCACCTGGGAAAAAATGGGCTTTGCGCCAGATGATGTATATGTGCGTTTTACAGACTACCGCACCAATTTTAATTATGGGAAAATAACCTCCGACAGCGCTGTTTTTTATTACAAAAGCCTGATAGATCGGCCGCTCAAAGGCTATTTTGAAGACCTGAATCTGGGTTACAAAAGCATCAAAAAAGCAAATTTTCCCTATTTCAGAAGCTATGAGGGAGGCGTCGTGATTGAAAATATCGTGAAAGGTGTGCGCTATGAGGGAGGCTTCTCCCTCCGTGGGATCCGCAAGCTGGGCTCCTCTTATAATAAGCTGGTGGACTATGTGCCAGCGCCTATGGAGGAGAGCGCTTTCTCCGAATATGGAAGTGACCCCTATGCGGTAGACAATGGCATGGACGATTACTATGGCGGCTTTGATTTGGATGAGTTTGGGGTGGAGGAATCGCAGGGCGAAACCTATTATGATGATTATTATGCTGATGACAGCTATACCGATGATACTTCCTATGACGATATAGGACAGGATACGCCTGCGGCAGATTATACAGAAGAAGAAAACTTCTTTAACGGGCCGATGCAGGTGGAAAAACACATTCCAGCCAAGCTGGAGATTGCCCGCGATGATCGCTATGTGATGAAGATGGAAGGGGAGGAGTTTATTCTGGACAATGACCGCATGGTGGCAAAAGGCGTTTCTGTAACCATATACCTGTCAGATGAAGACAGCCTCTACCATCCTTCGATGGATCTGCTGTATAGCGACGCCAACCGTGATGTGGTATTGAAAAAGCCGAAGCGGTCACAATTGGGGCGTCTGCCCTTCGCCAGTTCCTATCATGAGTTTTTTCTTTATTTCGAAACCATCCGATGGAACCTCAATACAGATGATATAGAATTTACGGCATTCATAGATCAGGAAAATAAACTATCGGCGATAGAGTCCTTTTCCTTTTTTCAAAAATCCCGGTTTGATGGCTTTCGGGGCGTCCTGCCCTTCAATCCTATCGGGGCCATTTACCGCTTTGCGGTGAAGTATCCCAATGAGTCCGTGACAGTGGAGAAAATTCTGAAGGAATATAACCTGCCTGATCGGGATATCGCTTTCGAGCGCATTCTTCCCCTGATGGAGGGTTCCGGTTTTATCCGCTACAACCGCCAGACAAAAGAGATTCTTCCCCAGGAAAAACTTTATGACTGGGGGCAGTTTGCGCGTGACAAAAAAGATTATGATGCCATCCAGCTGGTTTCTAAAGTAGATACAGGCAGCCATGCCGTGATGAGCGTCAACGACAAAAACCTGGTTTTGAGGGGCTGTCCCTACTTCTCGCTGAGTGATTCCCAGTACTTGCGGGTGGTGCCTCTGTACCAGGAAGTGAAGGTCGGCAAAGGACGATCTTTGGAGTTTGGCGGGACGCTGGCGGCTGGCAAGCTGAACTTCTATGGTTCCTCCGATACCAGTTTTACCTTTGATTACGAGGCTTTTCGCCTGGAATGTCATAGCCTGGACTCCATGAAATTTATCATGGTACGCAACCCGGGCCTCGATTATGTGATGAGTCCTTTGGAAAAGGCCCTGCGCAGAACCGTCTTTGAAGACGTTTCCGGTGCGATCCACATAGACGCTCCCAACAACAAAAGCGGCAAAAAGGACAAGTCGCGCTTTCCCGTATTTGACAGCTATTCCAATGCATATATCTATTGGGATGATGCCAATATTCAGGATGGTGTCTACGCCAAAGAAAAGCTCAATTTTGCGCTGGACCCCTTTGTATTGGATAGTTTGGGTGATTTCGATGAGAAAAACCTGCTCTTTGATGGTGCATTTAATTCATCGAATATTTTTCCCCAATTCAAGCAGACCCTTGTGGTAATGGAAGATTTTACCCTCGGATTTCGGGAGCATGCGCCTCGCAATGGCTATTATATTTATGAAAATAAAGGACTTTACTATGGCGATGTTGTGATGGATGGGGTAGGCTTGCAAGGAGAGGGAGAAATAGAGTGTTTGGACATAGATATAAAAGTGCAGAGTGATTCCTTCATATTTCACTTCGATTCCGTGATGGCTCAGGTGAAAAACTTCCACCGTGACCGGGGCTATAGGAGTGGCGCCTATTATCCGGATGTAGATGCTTCTACTGCCCAATATGTATGGTATCCTCAAAAGGATAAAGTGGTTTTGCGGTCAGAGGAAGATCCGATCCGTATTTTTGGCGGAGAAGGAAAGTTTGAAGGCGAATTGGTCATCCGGCCCAATGGCATGATCGGCAACGGTGCCCTGACCCTTGGGCAGGTCCGCATTGAATCTGATAGCATCAGATTCAATGAAATGGACTTTGTCGCGCCTGTCGCCAACTTTATCATCATTGATAAAGAAGATCCTTCTCTCTACCACTTCCTGGCGCAGGATGTGAAAGTAAGCTACGATGTCTACTACCACAAAACACAATTTACCAGCAGCCATGACGATCGCCAATCTATGGCATTTTTCCCTATACATGAGTACCGTACATCGCTGGCAAAAGGAGAATACGAGCGGGTAGAAAATACACTCAAGCTCGAAGGCCTCAGCGCTTATGTGAAAGACAACTACTTCCTGGCGACTGCCCCAGAGCGTGACAGCCTGAAGTTCAGCGCCAAAGAGTCCTACTACCGCGTAGATACGCGCTCCATCGAAGTCAATGGCGTGCCCTACATCTATGTAGCTGATGCGGTCATCACACCCGACAAGCTGGAGGTGGTCATCCTGGAGTCAGGCGCTATCAAGCGACTTGAGAATGCGATCATAGAAGCAGATCGTGTAAATAAAACGCACCGTATTTATGAGGCCTCTATTGATATTAGCTCTGGTAATAAGTACACAGGAAGCGGAAAGTACGATTACATCAATATAAAAGGGGAACAGCAATACATCAATTTCAACAATATATCGGTGAACCGGGATACAGCTACGGTGGCTTCGGGAGAAATTCCTGAACTACAGGATTTCTATATGACAGAGCGGATTTTCTTCAAAGGAACGAGCTACCTCGACGCCTCCCGCAAGTTTCTGGAGTTTGAAGGGGATGTAAAAATTGAATCAGACAACCCCGCTTTCAAAGGAAACTGGTTCAAGTTTGACAGAGCTATCGTAAATCCGGACTCCGTCTATATTCCGATCAAAAGACGTATGATGGATCCAACAAGTAACCAATTGTTGACAACAGGATTGAATTACAATTTGGAGAACCGTTATTTCTACTCCAACTTCTTGCAGTCGATACGAGACGAGGCAGATGAAGAAGTAATTTCAACCTCAGGTGGTCTTACCTTTGACCGCAGGACAAAAGAATTCAGGATCGGTTCCAGGGAAAAACTGAGTGGGAAAACCTTCAAAGGATCTACTGTCAGTTTCAATGATTCTTTGAATACCATCACCTCCAAAGGATGGCTGGACTTCCCCAATGATTTTGCAAAAAATACGGCAGATCTTCAATTGGCGGGCTCATGGAAAGATGATCTCAAGCGAAGAGAGCTCTCTACAGACCTGCTCATGTCTGTGAATTTCAGCGTGATGCAGCCGGAATTATTCAAAAAACTGTCCGAGACACTCTTGTACCTCACCGCATCCAATCCGGATGTCAACTACAACGATCGGGGCTTTCAGGAAACGATCTCAGAATTCCTGGATAGAGGGAGAGATGGAGACAAAGAGGTGCGCAAATTTATAGATGAAGCCCAAAACGCCATGGTGAGCACAGATATCAAACTGGCGAAATTGATGCCCTCGACGCTCTTGCTGTCAGGGGTAGACTTTAACTATAGCAAAGAGTACAAAGCGCTCTACTGCGATACAGAGGTGGGTCTGTTGGGTATTGCTGGCGAGCCTATCAACAAAAAAGTACCTGCTAAAATTGTATATCGCTTTGGTCGGATAGGTAATGAGGGCGAAAAACTTCCGGATAGAATGGAGATTTACCTGGAAGTAGATGACTTCAACTGGGTCTTCTTTAGCTTCTCCGGAGAGGTGGTTTCTGTGGCTTCTTCCTACTATGATGACTTCAATTATCCGCTTCAGGCGGTGATTGATAAGCGCAAAAAAGAGGAAGGATTTCGCTTTGAGATGACCAATGAAGAGACCGTCGGACAGTTCCGTCAGGACTTTATTAAGAAATTTATCATTAAGTAGTTGAAAAAGCAGATGGGTTTCGTATATTTGCGAACTCAATTTTTAGCAAAGAAGAAAATCTGGAAATAAAGATATGGCACATCATAAGTCCGCAAAAAAGCGAATCCGTCAGACCGTAGTACGCACAGAAAGAAATCGTTACAAAAAAGTCGGTATGAAACTGGCTTTGAAAGAGTTGCGTCACACGACGGATAAAGCTGAAGCTGAAAAAATGCTTCCAGAGGTTATCAGCAAAATAGACCATGCTGCAAAAGCGAATATCATTCATGATAACAAAGCTTCTAACCTCAAAAGCAAGTTGACTCGTTTCGTCAACGCGCTTTAATCAATTAAGAAAAACACGTATTTATACGAGCGTCCGCCTGTCAAGGCGGACGCTTTCTGTTACTTTAGACCCTGATTGTCCTCGGTTCCTTCGCCCTTTTGCCCTAATTTTCTATCCCGATCGAAATACACACTATTCGGCCCTAATATCATTTTCATGAATTACACACACCTTCCCATCACAGCCTGGGCGCTGGAAGACCGCCCACGTGAAAAAATGCTGCAAAAGGGACTCGCTTCCCTTACGGATGCAGAGCTTTTGGCCATTATCCTGGGGCAGGGCACCGTCACCAAAGAGGGGCGAATGTCCGCATTGGACCTGGCGCGTCATCTGATTGAATCCTCGGGCGGTCTCGACCGTCTGGCGCGCAGCTCCGTCAAGGAGCTGACCCGGCACAAGGGCATCGGCAATGCCAAAGCCATCGCGATCGTAGCGGCCTTTGAGTTGGGGCGGCGGAAGGCTTCCGCCACATACGACCCTTTTCGGGTGACAGACTCAGCGGGCATTGCCCGCTACCTGCAGGCACGCCTGTCAGATCACAGCCAGGAGGTCTTCATCGCCCTCTTCTTCAACCGCAACAATGAGTTGCTGGGTGAGAAGCAGATATTCCAGGGCGGCGTCAGCGCTACCATCATAGACAGCAAGCTTGTCTACAAAGAAGCCATCAACCACCTCGCCAGCGCGATCATCGTGGCTCACAACCACCCCTCCGGGAACCTGCGGCCCAGCCAGGCCGACCTCAACATCACCCGCCAGCTCAAAGCAGCCGGCGAGCTGTTTGACATCCAGCTGCTCGATCACCTGATCGTGTCATTTAGGGGATATTATAGCTTTGCTGATGAGGGGATGTTATAGACTCGTACTTGAACTCAAACTCAAACTCAAACTCAAACTCGTCCTCAAATTACAGGCGGGGATTACGCACAGGCCCCCGCTAAAGCCCGAAATCCCCGCCAGCAATTTGGGTTCAAGCCGCTCAGCGGCTTAGGAAGCCAAAGACTGCGTCTTTGTAACGGCCTTTCGCGCTGCGAAAGGCGAGCCTGTGGCTGGGACCAATCGCTGGGCCGGATTTCGGGGCCGTGGGAGGTTCTGCGCGTAATCCGGGCCCCGAAATCCCCGCCAGCAATTTGGCAGCAATTTAGGTTCAAGCCGCCCAGCGGCTTAGGAAATCAAAGACTGCGTCTTTGTAATGGCCTTTCGCGCTGCGAAAGGCGAGCCTGTGGCTGGGACCAATCGCTGGGCCGGATTTCGGGGCCGTGGGAGGTTCTGCGCGTAATCCGGCCCCCGAAATCCCCGCCAGCAATTTGGCAGCAATTTAGGTTCAAGCCGCTCAGCGGCTTAGGAAGCCAAAGACTGCGTCTTTGTAATGGCCTTTCGCGCTGCGAAAGGCGAGCCTGTGGCTGGGCCGGATTTCGGGGCTATGGGAGGCTTTGCGCGTAATCCGGCCCAAAACCTTAGATCAACAGATCTATTTCCAGCAAAGAGTCCTGTCCGCCATAAGCGGCTGCCGAACTAAACACATAATGTGTAGGCTCAGTCACGATCATAGCCTTTACAGGATTTTGGTGGAGATACTCCAGCTTTTGTAGCATAAAAGGAATGCTATGAATCACCTTGGGGTGATTGCCCGCTTGCCAAAGCTGGTAATGGCGAATTTTAGGGTTCTTTTTTGCTGCAAGGGAAAACCTCTCCAATAGCCATTCCCTTCGGCTTTCAGGGATTTCCTGAATCAATCTGATGATTTTGCGGGAAGTGAACTGTTTGAAATCGCGGAGGACGTCTGATAATTTTTTATCATCCTTTGTAGATAGAATCAGGTGCAAATGACTGGGCATGATCACATAACCGTGGATAATAAGACCTTTTGCTTCCTGGCAATATTGAAGTGCATCTATGATTTCCAAACAATATTCTTTTCGAGTGAAAAGGTCTATCCAGTCCACGACTGTCATGGTGAGGAAATGAGGGTTCCCCTCAAATATTTTGTGTCCGGGCATGGAGGAAAGATAATAATCTTTTTGAAAATCAGGCGGGGATTACACACAGGCCCCGCAAAAGGCCGAAATCCCCGCCAGCAATTTGGGTTCAAGCCGCTCAGCGGCTTAGGAAGCCAAAGACTGCGTCTTTGTAACGGCCTTTCGCGCTGCGAAAGGCGAGCCTGTGGCTGGGAGTTGGCGGGGATTACACACAGGCCCCGCAAAAGGCCGAAATCCCCGCCAGCAATTTGGGTTCAAGCCGCTCAGCGGCTTAGGAAATCAAAGACTGCGTCTTTGTAATGGCCTTTCGCAGCGCGAAAGGCGAGCCTGTGGCTGGGTGTTGGCGGGGATTGCACACAAGCCCCGCAAAAGGCCGAAATCCCCGCCAGCAATTTGGGTTCAAGCCGCTCAGCGGCTTAGGAAGCCAAAGACTGCGTCTTTGTAACGGCCTTTCGCGCTGCGAAAGGCGAGCCTGTGGCTGGGCCGGATTTCGGGGCCGTGGGAGGTTCTGCGCGTAATCCGGCCCAAAACCTCAAATAGCATTTATAAATGCACATCCGAAAAGATCCCCATCAACTCATCCATTCGCTCATAATCCAGGAATCCTGGCTCCTCCTCAGCTTCTTCCTGAAGCGAAATGCCCCAGGGCATTCTCTCATTTTTTTGCTGGAAAAAATCAAAATAGAGATCGAGCGAAGTGAAATGGAGAAATATATGCGGAAAAAGGGCCTGGTAGGCAAGCGCATCTGCGATGTTCGAAAAAGTCAGTTCAAACCTGATTTCGACATCGGGATTTTCATTTAAGAGGGATTGAAGGGCTATTGGAGAGGGGAGGCTCGAAGTTTTTAGGATAAAAGCATTGGCCTGGGTTTTGGTTACGGCATTCCAATCTTCCAGCGGAAGGGCAAGGTAGCGGTAGTCAAAGGTAACCTCTTGCAGTTCCTCCCAACTGTTATCATTGATTTCCAGAATCACTTCCGGGCCTTCGAGCCAGTTGACGATATTCCAGATGAAGGTGGGCGCGAGTTTTTTATGGTCGCCGCGGGCGAGGCTAAAGCTGACAAAATGAAAGCCAACAGCCGCGCTGTAGCGGGCGTCCTGCAGGTTTATTAGTTTACTTATTTTGAATTTGGGATGCATGTATGCTTATTTTCAGGCTGTAAATTTAACATTTTCATCTCCCTGGATGAAAGATCACCGTACAAATAGCTTTTTACCCTCAACAAAAATTTCATCATGTCACAGGAAAAAGGCTTCATAGAAGCCAATCAGGCCCTTTGGGACGTTAAAACGGGGATACATGTAGAATCCAAATTCTACGATATGCCAGCCTTCAAGGCTGGAAATCTCACACTCATGCCTACCGAGCGCGCAGCACTCGGCGAAGTCACAGGCAAAAAACTTTTGCATCTGCAATGCCATTTCGGGCAGGATACGCTCTCCTGGGCGCGCCTGGGCGCGGACGTGACGGGCGTCGATTTCTCCGGCAAAGCGCTGGAGACGGCTCGCGGCCTTGCCGCGGAGCTGGGGATAAAAGCCCGCTTTATCCAAAGCAATGTACTCGAACTCGACCAAAAGCTCGATGAGCAATTCGACATCGTCTTCACTTCCTATGGCACCATCGGCTGGCTGCCGGATATCGACCAATGGGCGAGGGTGATTCGCAAAATGCTCAAGCCGGGAGGCGTTTTTCAGATGGTGGAATTTCACCCCTTTTTCTCCCAAATCAATGACAAAGAGCAAATCCTCTATAGCTATTTCCTCGCAGGCGAGCCCGATGAAGAAACCATCGAATATACCTATACAGATGGTCCTGCTCATCCGCCGATGAAGGAATATTGGTGGAATCACACGCTGAGCGAGCTGGTCATGGCCTTGCAAAAGGCTGGCCTTGTCATCGAAAATTTCGAAGAATTTCCCTACAGCCACTACAAACTTGCTGATAGCATGCTGGAGGTAGGTGAAAAGAAATTTGTGTACAAAGGGCTCGGTGGGAGGATTCCCTATATGTACGCCATCCAGGCGCATGTCGCAAAATAGTCTCGTACTCCAACTCAAACTTAAACTCAAACCCCATGGACTTTAGCCTCCGTCCCTTCCGCCCAACCGACGTGGACAGCCTCGTCAAATACGCCAACAACCCCAATATTGCCCGTTTTATGACCAATATGTTTCCCCATCCTTATGGGCGGGAGAATGCAGAAGGTTTTATTAAGATGGCGACATCTGCCGATCCCATCCGCATCATGGCCATCGAAGTCGATGGGGAGGTGGTGGGCGCCAGTGGCGTACATCCGCAGGAAGACATCATGTGCAAAAATGCAGAATTGGGATATTGGCTGGCAGAGCCCTTTTGGGGAAAAGGCATTATGACGGCAGTCATCCCGAAAATGGTGACTTACGGCTTCGAAAGCTGGGAGATCGACCGCATCTTTGCCCGCCCTTTTGGGTCGAATATCGGCTCCCAGCGGGTGCTGGAGAAGGCCGGATTTGTGTTGGAAGCTAAGTTTGAGAAGACTATTTTTAAGAATGGAATCTATGAGGATGAATGGGTGTATGCGGTGCGTAGGTGAGTGTAAAACGTAAACCATTTTACCTGTACATACATGCTTCTCACATTTATTGGGGCTTATCTTCTGCTGACGCTTTTTATCGGGTATTGGGCCTCTCGCCGCATTAAGTCTTCGGCCGACTTCGTCGTTGCCGGCAGAAAATTGCCGCTGCTGATTGCAGGCTCTGCCCTTTTTGCCACCTGGTTTGGTTCTGAGACCATCATGGGGGCTTCTTCGGAATTTGTTGAGCACGGTGTGATCGGTATCATCGAAGACCCTTTTGGAGCGGCACTTTGCCTGATTTTGGTGGGCTTGTTTTTCGCCCGGCCGCTTTACCGGATGAATATCCTGACCTTCAATGATTATTTTCGGATTCGCTTCAGCCGACGGGTAGAGTGGGTTTCTGCTCTCTTCATGGTGCCTTCTTACTTTGGCTGGATCGCTGCCCAGCTGGTCGCCATGGCCATTATCCTGCAAGTCCTTGCGGGCATTCCTATCATAGGAGGTATCTGGATATGCACCATCATCGTCGTCATTTATACCTATATCGGGGGAATGTGGGCGGTATCGATCACGGATTTTCTCCAGACGATGGTCATCATCGCGGGCCTGCTTTTTTTGGCCCTGGAACTGTTTGCCCAGGTAGGCAGTTTGGAAAAACTGACCGCAGCCACGCCTGAAGGCTTTTTTGATTTTTGGCCGGAGAGAGATTTGAACAGCATATTGGCCTATGTGGCTGCCTGGATCACCATTGGGCTGGGGTCTATCCCACAGCAGGATGTATTCCAGCGGACGATGTCCGCCAAAAATGAAAAAACCGCTGTTCGTGCCGCCTATATGGGCGGTTTTATGTATTTGACCATCGGCAGCCTGCCGCTTTTTATCGGGCTGTGCAGCACCGTTTTGTACCCCGAATTGCATGCGGGAGGCGACCCTCAAATGATCCTTCCGCAGGTCGTCCTGCAACATAGCGGCCTGGCGATGCAAGCCATCTTTTTTGGTGCGATCCTCTCGGCTATCCTGAGTACCACTTCAGGAGCCATCCTTGCACCGGCATCCGTCATCGGCGAAAACCTCCTGAAACCCAACTTTCCGCAATGGAACGACAAGCAATTTCTCCAGGCGATCCGCTTTTCGGTGGTCGGAGTGGCGGTAGCCTCTGCCCTGATGGCGATGATGAAAGCCAATATTTATGAGCTCGTAAGCCAATCCTCGGCCCTGAGTCTGGTTTCTTTATTTGTGCCGCTGGTAGCAGGTTTATATTGGAAAAAAGCTACTGCCAGAGGAGCCATGGTCTCCATGATAGCAGGGATGGCGACATGGATCGTATTTGAGTGGATGATAGAAACCACCGTGCCGCCTTTGATTTATGGCCTGTTTGCCAGTATTTTGGGCATGATCCTCGGCTCTTTGCTTCTGCCAAAGCCTAACCCAACCATCCATCAAAAAAGCACCTCAACATGATTAGCCTCAAGCGTACAGATTCTACTGATAAAGACTTCGTTGAGCTTGTAGCCCTGCTCAATGCCCATGTCGCCATCAAAGATGGGGATATGGCGCCCTACTATTCGCAATTCAACAAAATTGATATGATCAGGCATGTGGTGGTCGCTTATGTGGAGGGAAAAGCCCTGGGCTGCGGCTCTGTCAAGGCTTTTGATTCGACAAGCATGGAGGTCAAGCGCATGTATGTCAGGCCCGAGGCACGCGGCAAAGGCATCGCCAGCAAGGTGCTGGAGGAGCTGGAGACCTGGACAGCAGAGCTGGGCTTTGAGCGCTCTGTGCTGGAAACAGGCCGGGAATTCACCGAAGCCGTGGCTTTATACCGTAAATGGGGGTATACCGAAATCCCCAACTATGGCCCTTATGTGGGGATTGCGGGGAGTGTATGTTTTGAAAAAATGCTGTAAATAGCCGTATGATACAGGTAAAAAACCTCTCCTTCACTTACCCCGGCGCGCAAGCCCCCACCCTCAAAGCACTCAGCTTTGAGATCAGCGAAGGAGAAATCTTCGGTTTCCTCGGCCCTTCAGGCGCCGGCAAAACCACCGCCCAAAAAATCTTGTACAAGATCTTGCACGGCTTTGAAGGAGAGATTTCCATCAAAGGAAAAGCCCTGACCCATTGGGGTAAAGAATACCAGGAAATGATCGGGGTAGGCTTTGAATTACCCAATCATTACCTGAAACTCACCGCCAAAGAGAATATGGCGCTTTTTGCCGCTTTTTATCCGAAAGAAAAACTACTCAGGCTGGAGGATTTATTCGAAATGGTGGGGCTGGAAGCGCATATCAACAAAAAGGTGGAGGCTTTTTCCAAAGGCATGAAAATGCGCCTCAATTTCATCCGGGCGATCATGCATGATCCTGAGATCATCTTCTTTGATGAGCCTACGGCCGGTCTCGATCCGGTCAACGCCCGCAAAATCCGCGATCATATACTCGCGCTCAGAGCCAAAGGAAAAACCATTTTCATCACGACACATAATATGACCTCAGCAGATGAACTCTGCGACCGCGTCGCTTTCATCGCCGATGGCGAGATCTTGGTGACGGACTCACCCGCCACCCTCAAGCATCAGCACGGCCGGGAAGCGGTCAAAGTAGAGTTGAAAAGTGGGCAAACGGAAGAATTTCCGCTGAAGGAGTTGGGGCAGAATGTCAGCTTTGCTGACTTCCTCAGGCAGGGAGAACTGCTTCGGATCAATACGCTGGAAGCGACACTCGAAGAAGTATTCATCCAGCTAACCGGAAAATCGCTGAAAGCATGAAAAAGCTGGCGACTCAACTCAAATGGCAATTGCTGATCCTGGCCCGGAATAATATCATTTCGATCAGTATCCTGGTGACCCTGGTGTATGTTCTGATTTTTCTAGGAATCAAAGATCTGGGAAATACAGACAAAATTCTGACGCTTTTCGTCTTAAATGATCCTGCGATTATTGGCTTGTTTTTTATGGGCGTTGCTTTGCTCATCGAGCGAAGGCAGCAGGTGCTTTCGGCACTTTTTGTCACGCCGATCAACCATCATATTTACATCTGGTCACGCGTTTTTGCGCTTTCTATTGTCGCACTGATTTGTGCATTGGGGATGGCTGTGGCTGCGGTTGGGCTGGATTTTCATTGGCTTCATTTTTCGATGGGGGTATTGGGGGTTTCTATGATTTGCTGCCTGATGGGCCTGTATTTGGCGTGTTTTACTTCGGAGTTTTTGAAGATGTTATTGAGTTCTATTCCTATTTTATTAATTATTCTGAATCCGCCTTTACTCAACTATTTCGGAGTGACAGATTTCCTGCCTTTTGATTTTATGCCTATTGCGGGGTGTATCTGGCTGCTGGATAATGCCATGCAGGAGGTGCCCGATACTGCTGAAATCCTGTTAGGCTACCTCTCTATGGCCCTTTGGCTCGGCGTAATATATGTCCTGGTGTATCGCACGTTTATGAAAAAAATCGTTAATGCCTGAATCATGAAACAGCTCCTCACGGTTTCTCTCAGCGACTTCAAGATGATCTTCCGGGATCCTAGCTTGCGAATATTTTTATTCCTGCCTGTCATGATTTTCCTTGTGATCAATGTGGCAGTGCCCTGGCTGATGAGGGAGTTTCCGGTTTTGGAGGAATACAAAATCTATCTCGTGGTGCTTGTCACCATTCAAATGACCCAGATGTTTGGTTTTATCTACAGCATCGTTTTGATCGAAGAAAAAGAGCAGGAAGTGTCCAAAGTCTACGGAGTCATGCCGATTTCCCGTATTCAATTCACCCTGTTTCGAATGTTGATTCCTGCGATCATCACAGCGTTGATTACCTGGCTGATATTGATTGTTCAGCCTTTTTATAGCATACCGCTTGGCTCCAGTCTTTTATTTTCAATGGTAGCAGCGTTGATGGTGCCTCCTTATGTGCTGGCTGTCGCAGTGATGAGCAAAAACAAAATGGAAGGCATGGTCTGGGTCAAGGTGATCAACCTGGCAGTTGTGCTTCCGGCTGCGGCCTTTTTTGTGCCTAAAGGTTTCTCCTGGCTTTTTGGCATCTTGCCTACACACTGGGCGTTTCAGGGGCTGTATAAATTGTTGTTGAATGAAAGCTTTGCCTTTGAAATGGTTGTAGCCACGGTGTTGTTGGGATTGTTTACAACGCTATTGGTACGACGATTTTCGAAGACACATTTTGCTTGAAAATATGAAGAGTTACGATTGACGAGTAAAGATTTTCGAATAAAGAAGGGATGGAATTACGAGATACGAATAAAGAAGAACGAATTTTGAAGTTCTGAGCCAACTCTTCTTTCCTTCTTTATTCGTCAATCCTTGTTCGTCAATCGTCAATCTTCCTATCTTTAATAAACTTATAACTGAAACAATTTGAAAAAAATACTACTCTCTCTCAGTCTTTGTTTCTGCATCAGCTTCTCGCTCCACGCGCAGCAACAGCTCCCCAACAGCGGCTTCGAAGCCTGGCAAAACGCCAGTAGTAACGACGCAGAACCCACCAATTGGAACTCTAACAAAACAGGCGGTGGCTTCGCCGCACTTGGCCCACAAACCTGCTTTCGCGAAGGCTCAGGCGTGTATGCTGGTTCCTATTGTGTCAGGTTGGAGACTGGTCGAATCCTGGGAAATAATGTCAACGGAACCGTGACTACAGGCAAGCTAGAAGCGCCTAACACAAACCCCAACAATGGCTACGCCCACACCGTTCGCGCCGACGCAGACTTCAATTCGCCCTTTACAGGCCGTCCTGACAGCCTTGTCGGCTATTACAAATACACTTCTGTAAGTGGCGATGCCGGAGCCTTGCAGGTCATCCTGCACGGCGATGCGGACGTGCGTATGCCCGATCCGAATAATACTACCACAGCATTTGTGGTCGGTGAAGCCGCTTTTGATACCCCTGCTTCTTCGGTTGGAAGCTGGACCCGTTTTTCGGTTCCTTTTGTCTACAAGAATGCAGATACCCCAAAATATGTGCTCGCCATTTTTACTGCAAGTGCCGTTATCGCCAATTCCGCTGAGGGGAGTACCCTGTGGGTTGATGGGGTGGAAATGGTGTACAATGCGCCGCCTTGCGCCAGTACGAGCGCTTCGATCACCCTGGCTGCATGCGAACGACAGGTGAGTCCGAGTGGAAAATATACCTGGACGGCGACAGGCATGTATAATGACACCATTCCCAATGCCGGCGGGTGTGATAGCATCATTACGGTGGATTTGACAATAGAAAGTGTCGATCTCAATGTTACCAAAGCTGGCTTTGTGCTGACCGCCCTGGAGGCCAATGCAACCTACCAATGGCTGGACTGTGCTCAGGGCTATGCGCCTGTTGCGGGTGCTACGGCACGCGTTTTTGTTCCTAATCAAAATGGCGATTACGCGGTAGAACTGCGTAGCGGGACATGTATAGATACATCGGTCTGTACGAGTGTACTCGGGGTCAGCATCGAAGATGAGCAATTTGCGAATGCAATTCGCGTCCATACTTTGCCATCAGGTGAGGGCTATGAAATTGACCTGGCGCAGATTTATGCGCGAGTAGAATTGCAAGTCGTAGACTTGCAGGGGCGTCAGTTGATGAAACAAATAGGCCATCATCAGCAACATATCAGCATTGATCTGCAAAAATTACCTTCAAATGTGTATTTCTTACGAATTGAAGCAGGTGAGAAGCGGGCAGTGATTAAGGTCCTTTATAAGTGATTTATCTGATTTGATAATCCACTGAAAGCTTTTGCTTATTCAATCCTTCATCCCATGCTCCCCGTTCGGTAGGGGTGGGGGTATAATATAAATTAGCTCGCTGATTTGTAGTTTCTCCGCCAACCCGGAAGGCCTACCTGTTGCCTTCATGTGAATAAGGGAATATTTACACTGGATTCTTGCGGCTTAGCGAAAAATAGACATGGGCTTGTGGTTAACATGTAGGTTGACTGTAAAAATAATTTTTAATAAGTTGCAAATCCTAAACCTAATATCAACATGTTTCCATGCCCAAATTTTTCATTTGAGATAAGTATACTTACTCTTTTTTAACAAGAGATAAGTATGTATTCCTTACCCTAATATCAATAGAACATGCAAAAACAAATTAACAGGATTCAGCAAATGGATCAGCTGATCAGGCTGAAAGCAACAGGGGATTCGAAATCGTTCGCACGAAAGATTGGGATTTCTGAAAGCCAACTTTTCAGAAGTCTTGAATTAATTCGAGGCTTGGGTGGCCCGGTCAAGTATTGTTATGTAAAGAAGTACTATTACTATGAAAGGAAGGTCAGGTTCACTTTCGGTTTTTTTGAAGAGGAGTAAAAAAAAAATTAAAGACTCTCATTTTTTGAGCTTGTTAAGTTGAAAATTTGTGGTTGACAAATCATTTTTTAACCCTAATTCAAAAATCATGAAGAAATTAGAACAACTAAGTCAGGATCTTTTTCGACCCATTTCGGTTGAAAATATGCAAATCGTGACAGGGGGAACCAAGAACTTAACAGGCGGAGCATCTGAAGATACTGACCCCAAATTTTATTTTAGGCCAGAATGTGGCTCAGATACAAGTACAAATTGGGATGACGATAATGGAAAGCATTGGACAGAGTTCTGTTATGAAAAATGCCTTTGTCCTCCTCCTGTATCCTAAGAATTAATCCCTTACAAAAACTAAAAAACATAAACTATGAATAAATTGGAGAAACTAAATTCTGGTCTTTTTTTAGCTATTTCTTCTGAAAAAATGAGTTACATTTTGGGAGGCGCTGAAAATGAAAAGACAAACTTCTACCAGAATCCGAATACGGACCCTAAGCAAAATCCAGATCCGCTAAATGCATTTTCATCTGATTGTAAATCAGATACTTATACTTGTTATGATGACAAGAATGGCAATTGCTATGAGGATCTTTGTTACAATCAATGTCCCCCAGAGTGAGTGATAATGAATTAATTAATAGATTCATGGTTTACTATCGCTACGCAGTGTATGGATAGTAAACCTTACTTAATACTTATGAAAAAGATAAGCCTGATCCTATCTCCTTTTATAGGATTATTAATCTTCCTTTCCTTTGCCTGCCAAAAATATAATCCTTCGGTAGAAAGCCTTGATTATTATGATTATATGAAGATATATAGTCGCTTCTGTAAAGCATCTGCATTAGAAGATAGTATGGAATATGAGCAGGCTATACAAATGATGCAATTTCCTTCTGAACATATCTCAATCCGAGTACCTAAAAATGTGATTTTAGCTAAGTGCTATTACCAAATAGGAAAGAAAGACAGTAGTCTTATCCATTTTTCAAAAGCGTTTTCATATGGGTATAATATGCAGTTTTTAGACTCTGCTGACTATGCTACCATGTGGCATGACCTGAAAAAAGTGTATCGTCTACAGCATAAAAAATATATGCAATCAATCAATCAATCAGTGAGAGATTCTCTCATTTCAATGCTTGATAATGACCAGGAGGTTCGATATAAGATTAGGGAAAAAGGAAGAACGCCAGAACTTCAGCGGGAGATAGAAAGAATTGGTGATGAAAATACAGCACTCCTTGATGAAATTATTTCACATCATGGGTGGCCGGGAGAGCTATTGGTTGGAGACGGGAATGGCTCTCGTCAAATTACGCCTTCTATCATTGTCATCCACGGATCAGAAGAGGAAAACAAAAAGTATTTGCCATATATCATTGAAAGCGCAGGCCAGGGAAAAACGCGCTGGAGCCAGGCGTATAATGTGGCCCAAAATCAAATGTGGAGATATCGAGATGACAAGAAACGAATCAAGATGAGAAACACATTTGTACATGAAGGGAAGTTGGATATCCGGAAGTCTTATCTGGAACTCCATAGCCTTGCCACGATCTTACATGGTACCCGTTATCCCTGGCCGACATATCAACCTCCTACATATACCTTTGACAATGGTATGAACCTTAAATGTCGCTTTTTTGTCACAAAATTTCCCGATGAGTCTGAGGAGGAAGCCGCCAAAGCTTTGCCCGCGCTGAAAGAATTGAGGCAGTTTATGATAGATTCTTTGTTTGTCTCCCCCGAAAAAGTATGGGTAACAGATAGTTTGGTTAACGTGGCCGAGGATAATCTGGGGAGGTATCGTTTTGGTTTTTATAGTTTACGCAATTGACCTGGCCATGATCCTAATATTATCAAATGAGAATGACCGATCGACTGCTCATGTGATGGAGTGGATTGTTCACTTAGGAGGAAAATGTATGAGGATAAATGAGGAAGATGAGCTTGCTTTGAAGTATGCCAACGAAGACTCTTTCGGGTTCCAAATAGAGGGAGAGACGATTGATTTTGAGGAAATCACTGCTTATTGGTACCGGAGGGGAGACTTGAATTTTTATAATACAAGTAAACAATTAGAGGACGGTGCTGCTGATTTTTTGATCAGGAGGCTTGTTAAATTCACGGAACTGGAGCAACACGCGTTGAAATCGTATTTCCATTATCTACTTAATCGTACGTCTAGCATAGGTGCTATTTGGTATAGCAACACCAATAAAATGATTGTTCTTGCAAAGGCAAAGGAAGTAGGATTGTGCGTTCCTCCCACTTTGATCACAACTGAGAAAAATCAGGTGAAAAAATTTTTGGAGAAGCACAAGCATATTATTACGAAAACCATCAGTAATATGCTTGGAATAAGCGACCACAGCATGGGGATTTCTAGTTATACAGAAGAACTTACAGCTGCCTTAATTCACAAATTGCCTGAAGAATTCTTGCCGGGATTATTCCAAAAGAAGATTGAAAAGAAGTATGAAATCCGGTCATTTTATATAAAAGGGAAGTTCTACTCTATGGCTATCTTCTCCCAGTTAGATGAGCAAACTTCAACGGATTTTCGACATTATAATAAAGAAAAGCCTAATAGAAATGTCCCTTTTCAGTTGCCCAAAGAAATAGAGCAAAAACTAACCTTTTTGATGAATGCGTTGGGATACAATACAGGTTCATTTGACCTGATTGTTACCCCTGAAAATGAATTTATTTTTCTGGAAGTCAATCCAATTGGACAGTTTGGGATGACTTCATACCCTTGTAATTATTATTTGGAAAAAGAACTTGCACATGCCCTTTTACACCCTAATTGAGTTACGATGGCGCCTATATCAAAAGAATTGCAACAAAAAATAAATGAGGTTTTCAATGGGAAACAACCCCCTTTATATTATGTGTTGAAAGTATTTCCCTACAAGCCTCAAGCACCGCTTAAAGTTTTTTATTCGGAAAAAATCAGGTCAAAACAGTACCCTATTTCGCGGTTCTATAAACCCATCTCTCCCTGATTTTTTGCCATGTCCAAGTCGTATTAATACCTAAGCCCATGTCAATATTTCCATCTAAGTACTTTCGACTTTTTGCTTGTTGTGTGCCTGTAAAAGGTGCCAGAAGATCCCTTATTGCTGATTTACAAAGGCATCACTATCAATTTATTCCTAATGCGTTATATGAAATCCTAACCCAGCAATGTGAATATCAACCCTTTCATGAAATCGCGGCGAAATTCAGTGAAGAAGATCAAGGAACCCTTGCTTCCTATTTTCAAATGTTGACAGAAAATGAATTTGGATTTTGGATAGCACAAGCTGAAAAGGGATTTTTTCCTGATTTAGAATTGACCTGGGATTACCCTGCAAAGATCACCAACCTTATCCTGGAAGTTGACCCTACTTCAGGCTCAAACGTGAATTATTCTTCCTTGTTTGAGCAAATAGACCTTTTGGGAACCAAAGATGTCCTTATTCAATATACGTCAGGACCACCTGATGACTTCGTTGAAATTTATCGGTTCTTTCAAAATAAGTTATTGAAGAATATTGAAATCCGATGCTTATTTGATGAAACTAAGCCTGAAGACTATTGGGAGAAGTTTTTGGATACCTATAGGCGCGTTAATCAACTTACTGTGTATGGAGCTCCATTTTCCAGGGACAAAAAGTTGAATTTGGAACCTCCTACGATATTGACATATAAAAAGGAAAAGTTAATAAAGAAATGGAACTCCAGTAGCAGGGCAATCGCCTTTACAGTCAATATCAAAAGTTTTTCAGAAGCTCAAACCCACAATTTGTTTTTTAACAGGAAACTTGCGATTGATTCTAAAGGCTTCATGAAGAATTTCCTTAGTCAGGAAACTCACTATGGAAACATAAATGAAATATCGGTTGCTGAGGTTATCCAGTCTCCTGCTTATCAGGAGTATTGGGATGTCGACAAAAACAAGATTGAAATATGTAAAGACTGTGAATTCCGATTTTTTTGTGTTGATGCTTTACCGCCAGTGAAAAAAAATGCAAGCCTTTGGCAAAGACCTTTTTCTTGTGAATATGATCCCTACTCTGCCAAATGGCCGAATGAATTAACTTTTCCTTAATAAGGAGAGCCCTCTTAAATCAACATATTTCCATGCCCAAATTCCCTTTCTACAAACAGTTAGATACCATGGACTGCGGTCCTACCTGTATCCGTATGGTGGCAAAATATCATGGCCGCCATTATTCGCTTCAGTCTCTGCGAGAAAAGGCCTTTATGAACCGTGAAGGCATATCTTTATTAGAAATTAGCAGGATCGCAGAGGCTATCGGTCTACGGTCTATGGGGGTCAAGATCGACTTTGATTTGCTTGCAAATGAGGCACCCTTACCAGCAGTGGTACATTGGAATCAAAACCATTTTGTGGTTGTCCATCAAATAAAGGGGAACAGCATTTATGTGGCAGATCCAAGCCAGGGACTGATTAAATATACTAAAGAAGAGTTCTTCCGCGGATGGTGTAGTGATAAGGAAGAAGGGCAAAAGAAAGGAGTTGTATTATTGCTTGAACCTCAACCAGATTTCTTTGTCCATAAGGATGATGAAGAAGTGCGAAAAGATCGTTTCTCTTTTCTGTTTAAATACCTTTTTCAATACAAAAAGTACGTATTTCAGCTTGTTCTGGGCTTGTTACTAGGCAGTTTGTTACAGTTGGTTGTTCCGTTTTTGACACAAGCCGTAGTAGATTTTGGAATAGGTACCCGAAATCTTCATTTCGTTTATCTTATGCTCATTGCCCAACTTGTACTTTTTGCCAGCCAGACGGCAGTGGGTTTTATTCGGGCATGGATTCTTATCCATATAAGCACCCGAATTAATATTTCCATTATTTCTGATTTCCTGATCAAGCTGATGAAGCTTCCGATCGGTTTTTTTGATTCAAAAATGGTTGGGGACCTGATTCAACGGATTCAGGATCATAGAAGGATAGAATCCTTTTTGACGGGTTCAGTGCTCAATTCACTCTTTTCGTTTTTCTCCCTTATCGTCTTTAGCTGTGTCCTCATTTTCTACAGCGTGCCTATCTTTTTGATTTTCATCATAGGAAGCACCCTGTATGTAGGATGGATTTTGATTTTTTTGAAAAGACGAGCTCAATTGGATCATAAAAGCTTTGCGCAAATGGCAGCCAATCAAAGTTCATTGATCCAACTCATCTATGGCATGCAGGAAATAAAACTCAATAATATTGAGCGCGAAAAAAGATGGGAGTGGGAGGGAATTCAGGCAAAACGCTTTCGGATCAGTTTGCAAAAACTGGCGCTTAGCCAATACCAACAGGGAGGGGGGCAGTTTTTTACCCAAATGCAAAATATTTTCATCACCTTTCTGGCTGCCAAGTTGGTGATTGATGGAGAAATGACATTGGGTATGATGATGGCGATCACTTATATCATTGGCCAACTCAATGGACCTATTAGCCAATTAATAGGCTTTATCCAACAAGCCCAGGATGCGAAAATAAGCCTGGAGAGATTAGGTGAGATTCATGGCAAAAAGGATGAAGAGGGCGCTTCTGAACACCTAATCAATCAGCTCCCTATAGATAAAACCTTATCGCTCTCAGGTCTTTCATTTCGGTATGGAGGGGAGGAATCGCCTGTGGTTCTCGATGATATTCAGTTAGAGATTCCAGCAGGAAAAGTGACCGCGATTGTCGGGATGAGTGGCAGTGGAAAAACAACTTTGTTAAAGCTGCTTCTCAAATTTTATAGTCCTCAATATGGGCAAATCAAGTTAGGGGGTTTTCCGCTTCCACAAATCCAAAACCATCTTTGGCGTGATGCCTGTGGCACGGTCATGCAAGACGGTTTTGTCTTTTCTGACACGATAGCTGCCAATATAGCGCTTAAGAAACCCATTGATAAACTAAGGCTATATCAAGCTGTACAAGTTGCTAATATTCAGGATTTTATAGAGAGTCTGCCCTTAGGCTATAATACCAAAATAGGCCAGGAAGGCGTAGGGCTTAGTGCTGGCCAAAAGCAACGCCTGCTGATCGCACGAGCGGTATACAAAAACCCCGAATTTCTGTTTTTTGATGAAGCTACCAATGCGCTCGACGCTAATAATGAAAAGATCATTATGGAAAACCTGGAAGCTTTCTTTGAGCAAAAAACCGTTGTTGTCGTGGCTCACCGATTAAGTACAGTCAAAGATGCTGACCAAATAATTGTCCTTGACAAAGGGAAAATAATAGAGCTTGGCTCTCATGAAACCCTTACCGCTCGCCAGGGGGCCTATTATCAATTAGTCAAAAACCAACTGGAACTAGGACAATGAAAAATCCCCAAACGCCCGAAGTCATAGCAATAGAAAAATCCATTGAGATTCGTTCCGAAGAAGTGCAAGAAATCATGGGAATGATTCCATCTGCTATTATCAGGTGGGGTATCTCGGTCCTGTTTGGCATCTTTTGCTTAGGGATGCTGCTCAGTTGGTGGATTCGATATCCTGATGTGTTGATGGCTCCTGTGGTGATCACAAGCAATCCGCCACCTATTAGGATGAATGCCCCTGTAACGGCTCGAATTTCTCACATTTTTGCACAGGATGGGGAACCGGTAGAAGCGGGGCAATGGCTGGTCGCTTTTGAAACACCAGCTGAGCTGGAAGATATTCGTTCTCTGGATACCTATCTGTTATCAGTAAAAACTACAGGTTTAGGGCAAGACTCGCCTCCTTCTGGCTTAAAACTAGGGAATCTTCAAGCAGTCTATATGAACTATTTGAATGCGATTAACGAGCTGGTTTTTTTTAATCGAAGTTGGACATATCGGAAAGAGTCACAGGTACATACCCTTGCTCAGGCAAAGGAAGTTCAAGCGCTTAACAAAAACCTACATCATCAACTGAAGCTAAAAGAAGAAGAGTTGGCCTATGCCCAAAAAGCAGTACAGATCAATCGCGATTTATTAAATACCGGAGCTATCTCAAAAGTAGAGGTTGAACGAAGCGAAGTGGAGTTAATCCAAAAAGAAATAGCGATCAAACAATTGAAGGGTCAGGTTCATAATAATCAAATCCAGGCAACATCTTATCAACAAAAAAAAGGTGAAATGAGTCAGCAAGCTCTAAACGAGCAGCGGGTTTTGAAAATGAGGACTGAAGAAGCCTTTTGGAAGCTGAAAAGTGAACTAGAACGATGGAAACAGAGTTTTTTATTGATTGCTCCTATAGCTGGGGAAGTTGCATTTTTTGATTTTTGGGCACCTAACCAATATATCCAGATGGGCGGAGAAGTGATTAGTATTATTCCTTTGGCTGATCAACTCATAGGTAAGGCGACCTTGAAAATCATAGGCACAGGCAAATTGAAAATAGGGCAGGATGTTAATATCAAATTGGATAATTATGACTACAGACAATATGGGATGCTAAGTGGAAAGGTTAAGCAAATCTCTTCGCTGGCCAAGGATGAAAACTACCTGGTTGATATTGACCTTATTGATGGCCTGAAAACAACCTACCAGACAAAGCTGAAATTTCAGGCAGAATTATATGGACAAGCTGAAATCATCACCGATGACCTGCGGCTATTAGAAAGGGTTTTTTATGAGTTTAAGAAATTAGTAGATCAATAAGCGTACTTTTCGAAAAGTCACCTGAAGCCTTTACTTTTGCTTCAAATCTTAATTCTCAGACTCAAACCGAAACTCAAACTCCCATGGAAGGTACCCTCCGTTCCAACATCAAAATCGGACAGGAAGTCCGCATCGTAGAGAAGCACAACCAGCGCTCCGGCGAACTTACTGACGGTTTCGTCAAAGCGATTTTAACCAAATCGCCCAAGCATCCGCACGGGATCAAAGTCCGTCTGGAGACGGGAGAGGTGGGGCGTGTGAAGGAGATTGTGGAGGAGGAGGATTGGTCTTACCGCTGACAGGGTTCTGAACCCTGTCAGCGGTAAGACGTAGCTCAAATGAACACAGTTCATTCATCTAAATCCCCAACCCAATGCATCATATTGCCCTATCCAAGCCGCAAGCCTTACTGCTATTTTTTATTTTGCTATCGACCATGCTTCCAGCTCAAAAGGTTGGCCCGATTTGGTTGGATCGGGATTATGATGTAGTAGAAGATAGTTTGCATGCGGAAAGCTATAGATTGGTTATTCCCATGGCGGGTGATAGTTTAATTTTGCTTGAAGAGTATACGTTAGCGGGTCAAATTTTGAAACGAGGGCAGTTTTTGCTTATAGATGAAGCTCCAGACTGGCTAGCCTTTGATTTTTCTTTTGCATGGGATTCCTCGATTTTTCGGCATGGCCGATTCATGGAGTGGGATCATCAGGGAAGAATCCAATCTTTTAAAGACTTTAATCAGGGTAACCAAACCTCTAAAATTTACTACAAACAATTTTTCTCACCAAAGGCAAGCATAGAGGTGTATGGGATTCGAAATTATGAACTGAACGACCCTTTCGCTATCATAAAGTATAAGACTCCAGAGGAGAATATGAACATCACGCTGGAAGTGCCATCAGACTATTCGGATGCGAAAGACTCTGTTTGGATGAGTAAAAATGGTTCTCCTTTTTGGCTGGAAAGAATTATTGAATTCGATGGATCAAAAGCGCCAGTCCATTTTGCCATAACAGGCTTTTATCCAAGTGGAAGAATCGCTTATCAAGAGAAGTGGGGACCTGTGGAAACGGATTACAAATTGAAATATCGCTTCACCTATTCTGGAGAGGAAAGCCCTCCAGACATCTTTTATTCCGTCCATGCTGCTCGGCAAGACACGGCATGGTACTTTCATGAATCAGGTAAAATTAAAAGCGTAAATATCTTTTCAAAAGAAAATTCAGAGAGGAAGAAACCCAATAAAAAAAGAGAATTTTCCAAGACGATTCCTAACAAAAAAGAAAACAAGAGATCCACATCAAAAATTTTGTGCAAGTACAAGATTGATGGTCCTATTCATCTTATCAGCTTGAACCCTGGTGAAACTGTCAGTACTTTTTTTGAGAATCATAAAGGAGGAGAAGCTCAAGTTAAGTCTACAACCCAGCTTCACCATGATTGGCGCTTCATGTCCTATCGGGAGTACCATGCCAATGGGCAACTAAAAGTTGAAGGCAAAATGATGCTACTTAAGTCTGAAAGCATTAGAAGTGAACCTTATAATATGTTTATTAAAAATGGCCTTTGGACATATTGGGATTCCTTAGGTCAAGTAACAAGTATAGCGACCTGGGTGGGGAATTTTCAGAGCCTTTCACATTTGAGAACCTATTACCCCAATGGCCTAAAAGAGAAAGAGAAGTTATGGAATGTCACCGAGCTAAATGGTGCCGCAAGACTTAGTTTTAATTCAGAAAGGAGCTGGTATCAGAATGGCAATTTGAAAGAAGAATGGTTAATACATAATAGCCAAGAGACCTACAAGAAGTGGACTATTGATGGAACGCTTTTAACCTACTACTCCTATAAGAATGGGCGGAAGCATGGCCTTCAATATCGTTACACTCCTTTAGGAGAAGTATTGGCAAGTCTTCGTTATGAAAATGGGAAATGGGTAGAGTAGGATGATTTAAAATATTAGCCCTGTCACTCAGCTTGTACCCACTCAAACCCGAAAAGCGCTTATTCAAGTTAATGTTTTGTTAATGTAGGCCATAGATAGAGGAGGTCTTATAATATTTATATAGATTTAACTAAAATTATAGTTGATCTATGAGACATAAGCCTCTCGCTCTCCTTCTCATCCCTCTGATTTTATTCGCTTCCTGCAACAATCTCAAGCCCGAATTCGGCCTGGCAACCGATTATTTCCCTTCCGCCCAATACCTGCGGGAGGGCATCGTCAACAAATACTATCAGCACAACACCGACAAAGAGGGTGATGTCAGCACCTATATTCAGTACCGTCAATACCAATTGACGCAGGAGAATGAATTGATCGAAAAATTCTACAATCCAGCCATGGAGCTGGAGTCGGTGACCCGATTTCAGTTTGTGGAGAATAAGCTGAAAATGCTGGAGAAGGCGGAGTACTATCGGGGCGATACGATTCCTACCCTGATCCTTGATGGAGGCTTTGTTGATTGGGAAGGGCAGGAAGCGGCTCATTCTTTTCAAAAAAAGTATAGCAGTGGTGTGGAGCTTTTTTACAGTCAATCCCAGATCGGATCGGAGGACGCTCTGATCGAAAATCGCCTTGCAAAGGTTTTTCATAAAAAAGCAAAGCAGGAAAGGAAATACCAGGGCGATAGCATAATGGTGGAACTCAACTTTTTGACCACCTATATGCAGGGCATCGGCCTGTATGGCTATGAATTGACCTATGAAGGCGGAAGCTCCCGCCTGGAGCTGGTGGAGCAAATCCCTTTGAAAGAATTTCAAAAACGAGCCGCCCATGGCGTCAAACGTATCGGCTATATCGATCCGCGCAGCGCATTGGATCAGGGCAGCGATTTTGAGCTGTGCGGGGCACAGGATGATATCGCCGATTATTACAATGGGCAGGACAAAAGAGCGGAATATGCCGGCGGCAAAAGAGCCCTTTGGGAACTGGTGAATAAGCATCTGGATAGAGAAAAGCTATTCGAAGAATCCGGCTACCTGACGCTGCGGTATGTCGTGAATTGCAAAGGCGAAGCCGGTTGGTTTAGCATGGAAGAAGCCGATCTGGACTTCCGGCCCAAGCGTTTTCCTGCGGAAACCATCCAGCATTTCTTCGAAATCCTCTACCAGCATCCCAACTGGAAGCCCTGTATCATCCGCGAAGAAGCCCGTGATGCCTATACCTATACCACATTCAAATTATCACAAGGTGAAATCATTGAAATACTTCCTTAGCGCGCTCTTCGCGCTTCTCCTGCTGGCCTGCGGCCAGCAGGAATCCCTCTACCAAAAGACTTTTTCCGCAGAAGAAAAAGCCTCCCTCGGCGAAAGCCTCATCAACGGACGAGGCGGATATTACCAGGGCACGCCTGCTTATGAGTTTCAGCTAAAAGAAGCTGAAAAAATATACCCGCAAAATGCGGATGTCTACCGCGAATACGGCGCTGCGCTCGTCAAGCGGGGATTTGCAGCCGAGCTGCACCGGGTATATGCAAAGGCAGTAGCACTGGACCCTGTAGGCTGGCAGGGCTGGCGCGGCTATCTCTACCTTTACTTTTACCGCGACTATGAGCGCGCCTTACATGACTTCAATGTCATTGACAGCCTCACGCCCAACTTTGTGGACTATCCACAATCTCAAAGTGTGCATTTCATGCGCGGCATCTGCTACCTGCAGATGGAGCAGTATGACAAAGCCCTCGAATTTTTCGATTTGCATTTTGCCCATGAGACAGCAGAGGCAGGGCTGGATTTTATAGAATCGACGGCTTTTTTGTTCAAAGCCCTTACGCATTGGAAAAAAGGAGAGATGGATGCCGCAAAAAAGACACTGGAACAGGGGCTTTCAGTCCATGGTAAAAATGCCGATTTGCTGTACTGGATGGCGAAATACCATCGTGAGATGGGCGATGAAGCAGAGGCAAGTAGCTTGATCGAACAAGCCAGGAAGCAGTTTTTGGCGGGTTATTATAACCGCCGCCCTTATGTGGAGGAGTTTTACCAGACCTATTGGGCGGATTTGGAGGGATGGTGAAAATGAGGAGAAATGCAAAAGCCGCCAGCCTCCAAAGAGGCCAGCGGCTGAAATATGTGCAAGGGGTACTTGCTTATTGCTTCACAATCCGATTCACCGTACGCGCACCTTCGCGTGAGATCGTCACGAATTGGTAGACGCCATTCGGCAGGCGAGACATGTCGAGTGACATCTCAGTCTCCTGCATCATGCCTGTCATGACGGTCTTACCGACCATGTCGGTGAGCTGCCAGGTGTAGGCTTCTTCCATGGGGAAGAGGGCTTCTACCTGGACAAGGTCAGTCGTAGGATTCGGGTAAATCTCAAATCTTTTTTGGTTAGCAAACAGACCGGCGTTTACTTCTACAGGCTCTGTAAATAAAGCGCCGCCATCTGCGAAAAAGATTTTGATACGATATCTGTTAAGCTCCTGAATACCCGTTCTATCGATAAATTGGTAGCTACCATTGCCAACAGCTATTTGCTGTCCAATTTTCTCAAATTGCTCATTATCCATCTCTCTTTCGACCTCAAAGCTGACAATTTCCTGATCGAACTGGACATCCCAGTTGATGGCTATGTCATTGTTGTTAAGTTGATGAGCTGAAAGATCATAGTACTGAAGGTTTTCCTGTGTGGACCGGCAATTTGTACAAGGATTGATTCTGATTTCAATATCAATTCCATCTCCCGCACAGTTTCCATTGAATCCCCAGATACTGATGATTATGCCCCCTACACTTGTACCCGTATTGTAGGTCCCAACTGTAATACTATTACTGGTTGAAGACCTGAAATTTAAGTAGGTTCCCCTCCAGCCCGAGGCTATATATGAAACATTAAGTCCATTATAAACAAGTCTCACTTCATCGCCATGATCAACCGTCAAGACGGCACTATTCATTGTGAGGGTAGGTCCTGAATTGCCATTGATAAATGAACTCACATCAATAATCGTCGCTTGTACGGAAGATAGAGTCACCTCATCACTCGCCTCCCCACCACACTGATTCGCATTCTTCATAATCGACTGCACATAGTAGTCATTCGTCCCATTGGCGACAGGCGCATAGAAGTAAGGATCATTTACATTCGCCACCGTCGTACCAGAGGTAGAAGTCAGCAGGGTGCCTCCCTGATTGGGTTTTCCTTTATAGAACATGAAGCCTGAGACATTGGAGGCATATCCTGATACGGCAGACAGGAAGTTAATGGTAGCCCCTCCACAGGTAGGCATGCTGATGCCAGTGAAGTCTAATGCCAGATTTTCGTCTTTATCCGGCTTGACGCGCACGCGCATCTGAGTGGGATCGCTCTCGCAGCCATCCAGCGTCTGGGTGACCCATACATTGGTATTGGTGGCTGGGGATTCCATATCGATGGCAGGAGGGCCCGGCAGTTGTGCCCCCGGAGGGTTGCTGGCTCCACTGAAATCGTACCAGCTCAGGCTGGCGCCGGATACATAGGCATTGTTGGCCATGGCGGTAGCCGCCAGATCAGGAGCGTACTGATAAGGACATACATCCAGGCGGATCTGACCGCAGTTGGGGTTGTTGTTGGGGCAGTTGTCCTGCTCGAGGGCAAGGGCGCCAGTTACATTGACGGTTCTGCTGGCTGTGGCAGTGTTGCCCGCCGCATCGGTAGCGGCATAGGTGATGGTGTAGCTGCCTACGGTATTGACGTCTACAGAACCGCTGATAGCTACGGGATCATTGATCTCGCAGGCATCAGTGGCAGAAGCGCCGGCTTCTGTGTAGGAATCGCCCAAACATACTTTTTGGGGATTGTCTCCATTGAGGGTGATGACGGGTGGCGTATTGTCGGTGGCGACACAGGGATTTCCGCCTGCAATGCTGAACCTCATATCATTCCCTGGCAGGAAGCCTCCGTTATTGCTGGCATATCCCTGACCGGGAACTTTATTATCTGAAAAACGAACACCGATGAGGCCCCAGATGGGAGACAGCAGGATCGTATATACCTTTCCATCCTCCACGGTGAGCGTACCGGTACCACCTCCCAACGCAATGGTGGATACGGTATTAAAATTACCGGGACCAATCACATTATTCTCCTGGACATATATCCGGTCCGCCGGATCGATAGACTGTCCTTCAAATATTTCTACCTTCAGGTTGGCAGAGGCATTGCCATTGTGTAGAAAAGAGAATGAGGTGATCGCATTGCCGATGAAGCAGGTCATGTCTATCAGGAAACTCTGACCAAAAGCGTCACCGATTCCGGCTCCTCCATTGTAGGTCGTAGGTGCAGACAGGTTGTCATAAAAATCGATGGTGCTACAGTCTTCTCCTTCGATGCTGAATATCATATCATGCCCTGCCATGAAGCCTCCGTTATTGCTGGCATATCCCTGACCGGGAACGGTATTATCTGAAAAACGAACACCGATGAGGCCCCAGACGGGAGACAAGAGGATCGTATAGAACTTTCCGTCCTCCACAGCGAGCGTACCGGTACCACTTCCCAACGCAATGGTGGATACTGTATTAAAATTACCGGGACCAATCACATTATTCTCCTGGACATATATCCGGTCCGCCGGATCGATAGACTGTCCTTCAAATATTTCCACCTTCAGGTTGGCAGAGGCATTGCCATTATGCAGAAAAGAGAATGAGGTGAGCACATTGCCGATGAAGCAGGTCTTGTCTATCAGGAAACTCTGACCAAAGGCATCACCGATTCCGGCTCCCCCATTGTAGGTTGTAGTGGCGGACAGGTTATCATAAAAATTGGTGCTGTTACAGTCTCTTCCTGTAATGCTGATTCTGAGATCATTCCCTGACAGGAAGCCTCCGTTATTGCTGGCATATCCCTGACCGGGAATGTTATCATCTGAATAACGAAGACCGATGGCGCCATAGATGGGGGTCATAGTAATCGTATATACTTGCCCAACTTCCACAGCGAGCGTACCGGTACCTTTTCCCAGCTCAATGGTGGATGTTGTATTAAAATTACCGGGAGGAAGCGGATTATTGGTCTGTACATAAATTCTGTCCGCCAGATTGGTAGACTGTCCTTTAAAAATTTCCACCGTAAGATCAGTTAAGGCATTGCCAGCATGTACCAAAGATATTGAGGCAAGCGTATTGCCGGTAAAGCAGTTATTATCGATCAAAAAACTCTGACCAAAAGCATCACCGATTCCGGCTCCCCCATTGTAGGTCGTAGTGGCGGACAGGTTGTCGCATTGTCCGCGAGCTTGTGTGACAAACAAGAGCATACATAGTCCATAGATCGCTCCTTTTGTAAGCTTGCTTAAAAAGAATGCATGGAACCTTGATTTCCGGTAATGGAAATTCAGCAGGGCAAGCCCTGAAATTTTGGGTGTTAATCGTCGCATGATTTTGTTTTTTAAAGTGAAAATTTTGGAAAAAGCTAACCTCTTAGAATCAAAAATTAAATGTTTAAATAGGTAGTAAGATTGTTAAGATTAATGAAAAGACAGGGTTTTCATCCAATATTTAGATGATATTTTTTTGTTTTTCGAACTTTACAATTTTATCAATTTGTCTATCTTATTCCTATAGTATAATCACGTGTTTATTCTTCCCCGTGTTTATACGGGCTGGGTTATTCCTCATATTGTGACCAATCTATCGGAACAAGGTTCCGGATAATCGCGACAGCTACCAGCCCCGCAGTATTCTTACAGTTGAGCTTTCTCAGGAGCTTGGTCCTGTGCCACTCTACCGTACGGTAACTGATATTTAGCTTTTCGGCTATCTCTGTGTTTGTAAGCTGCTCGCAGATCATCTGTAAAATCTCTCTTTCTCTATCAGATAATTCCGAATCCAATATATCAGCTTGCCCCTCCCTTTTTTTTGTTAAATGGAGTTGTATAAATGGCAAAAGAGATTCAGGGTAAAAAAATCCATTTTTGTCCACCTGCCTGATGGCGTGTTCTAATTCGGCGGCTCCTGTATTTTTGGGTAAACAGGCGGCCATGCCCAACTTCAGTAACTGAAGTATAAATGCATTTGAATAATGAGGAGAAAGGCCAATGATTTTGCAATCAGGGTGATTTTTGAGCAAGATGGAAACTTCTTCTTTGGATTTCCTTTTCTCATTTTTTATTCCAAAAAGAATGATGTCCGGCCTTATTTCGTCCGCTGAAATAGCATCAGATAACTGGCTTGCCTGAATTGCTTCTCCTATCAATTTGATTTCGGCAAAGGTTGTTACAACCTGGGCCAAGCCCTGTCTGAAAAAATCTTCATCATCGATCAATGCTAAATGAATCATTGGGGATATTTGTCTTTGATGTAGCAAAGTGTCTAC
Source organism: Bacteroidia bacterium (assembly GCA_030430205.1). Classification (GTDB taxonomy): domain Bacteria; phylum Bacteroidota; class Bacteroidia; order J057; family J057; genus JAUIGE01. The sequence continues at coordinate 444,231 of JAUIGE010000002.1, forward strand.
AGATAAAGGTTTCAGATGATGAGTGAGTACAGAGATAAAAGTAGGGGTAATGAAAAACAAAGCCAAAAATGGGAATACGGGTTTTGTGAAAACCCGTATTTTTACTAGGTGGGTCAAAGGGGGAGTTCTGGGGATAAGTGGGATCCTGTTGGAGGAATGGTTGGAGGGAGAATAAATGCAAAAGCCGCCAGCCTCTCAGGAGGCCAGCGGCTTTTATAGGTACAAGGGGGTTAAGTGCTTACTGCTTCACAATCCGATTCACAGAACGCGCACCCTCGCGTGAGATCGTCACGAACTGGTAGACGCCATTCGGCAGGCGAGACATGTCAAGTGACATCTCTGCCTCCTGCATCATGCCACGCATGACGGTCTTGCCGACCATGTCGGTGAGCTGCCAGGTGTAGGCTTCTTCCATGGGGAAGAGGGCCTGGATCTGGATGCGGTCGGTGGTGGGGTTGGGGTAGATGGAGAAGGCGTTTGGATCAATGAAACCTTCCGTTTTTACTTCTGCTTCGTTACTAACCCTGGCAGAACCATCAGCCGTGATGAGGAGTACGCGATAGCGACTTACTTCATCCATACCATCGAAGTCAGTATAGCGGTATTTCCCTTCACCGGTATAGGCTTGTGTATGGATGGTCTCATACTGACCAGCCATAGTCTCCTTCTGAAGCTCTATCGTCTCAAAATCTCCGATGGAGCCAAACATATCGTTGTCAAGTAATTTAACATCCCAGGAAAGTGCTATGTCTGATTTATTCAGAGAAGCAGCGGAAAGGAACAAGGTACTGAAGCTACTTAAAATTTCCTGAGAAGAACGACAGTTGGTACAGGTAAAGTTAATCACTTTCGGAGTACCTGCACAATTGCCATTGTAAGGTATGGCCCCAAAAGCAACACTTGATGGCACCGTATATGCATCACTATAAACCAGGCTATTCCCAGCTACAGGAAGCATGACACTCGCAATATTAGGGACATACAAAAATACGTTTACAGTATTTGAGAATGTGTATTCAAAACTATAAGTTTGATTAGATTCTATTGATACATTCACAGGGAAGTTCGTGAATGTACCCAGATTTACACCATTGATAGTAACTCCAACAGAGAGTATCTCCGGATTCGCCACCGACAAACTCACCTCATCACTCGCCTCTCCACCACACTGATTCGCATTCTTCATAATCGACTGCACATAGTAGTCATTTGTCCCATTGGAAACAGGCGCATAAAAATAAGAATCCCCCACATTCGCTACTGTCGTACCAGAGGTAGAAGTAAGCAGGGTGCCTCCCTGATTGGGTTTTCCTTTGTAGAACATAAAGCCTGATACCTTGGAATCGTATCCTGATACAGCCTGCAAAAAGTCAATAGTAGCCCCACCACAGGTAGGCAGGCTGATGCCGGTGAAATCTAAGGTCAGGCCTGGGTCTTTGTCAGGCTTGACGCGCACGCGCATCTGGGTGGGCGCGCCTTCGCAACCATCTACTGTCTGGGTGACCCAGGCATTGGTTACAGATGTCGGAGCATCCATATCTATGGCGGGAGGACCAGGCAGCTGTGTGCCGACAGGGTTGTTTTGTCCGTTGAAATCATACCAGTTCAGGCTGGCGCCGGATACATAGGCATTGTTGGCCATGGCTGCTGCTGCCAGATCAGGAGCATACTGATAAGGACATACATCCAGGCGGATCTGACCGCAGCTTGGGTTGTTGTTGGGACAGTTTTCCTGCTCAAGGGCCACTGGCAGTGGCTTGACAACCACCGTACGTGAGGCAGTAGCCGTGTTGCCACTGTTGTCTGTTACAGTATAGGTAACTGTATAATTGCCAGGGGTATTGACATCTACTACACCTGAAGGCTGGAAGTCGGCCAGGCCACAGTTATCATCTGGAGTACCGAGTGGATCTACAAATGGCTCACCCTGACAAAGCATCAGCGGATTGTCTCCTAATAATGCAATAGTAGGTGCTTCGGTATCCTCAACGATCACATTAAAGGTCGCTGTGGTAGAGCCATCAGCATTGGTGGCAGTGACTGTCACCTCTGTGCTTCCCAGGTCGAAAGCAGATAAGGAAGCTGGGCTATAGGTGATCGTGACAGGGCTTGGGCTGGTGACCAAAGCTGATACATCATAAAAAACCACTGTGCCGTCGCAACCTTCAACAATAACATCTGCGAGTGGGTCAATCACAGGTAAATCCTCTGGATTAGGAGCAGAACAAGGACTTTCGATCCAGGTACTTACGACTAAATTGGAAGAGCCCGGAACGCTGTTGGGTGCATTCGTTACAATTAGCGTTCCTGTTAAATCAAAATCAATCAGCGTTCCATTATTTCCACCAGTCTCATCCAATGCGGTTGTTACACCTGTATTGTCAGCTCCTGGTACACCCGAATCAAATCTCCAATAGCCAATCAATCCTGCTTCTGTTCCAGCATGAGATGCGCCACTGAGTGCAGCAGCAGCGCTTGCCTGGATTTCTCCGGCAGTTCTGCTGGTAGTAAAAAAGGCAACATCATCCAGACTTCCATACCACCATTTCCCGGCAGTGCTGGCGATTCTGTCACGCCCAATATACACAGGAGCGGTATTGTCGATATCATCTGAGATACGAGAATCGGTGACATCCAATTCCAGTACACCATCTACATATAGCTTTACATTGTTGCCACTACGACTGACCACTGCTGCTACATGGTGACAATTTGCATCTGTGATGATAGAAGTTCCTTGAAAAAAATCGGGATTATATTGGCCGTTTTTTCTCCACTCAAGTGTCAATTTGCCATTTACAGCCCAAAGTTGATAGCCTGTAATACCTGAAAGCCCTTGAGAGTTATCAAACATCTTTGAGAAAATGCAACGATCCGCAGGAATATTGTAGGTACTCCTGACCAATGCTTCAATGGTGAAATCCGAACTGCTTCCTACATTAAATTGAGAAGGGTTATCAACTAATACATAATCACTCTGTGCAAAATCAAGTGCATGATCCGGACGCTCTTCACAGGTACTAAGAAGGCCACAGGGAGCTTCTTCCCAGTTACTTACGATCACTGGTGGAGAGCCTGGTACGCCATTGGGTGCGTTGGTAACAACCTGGGTTCCTGTTAGATCAAAATCTATCAGGGTACCATTATTTCCACCTGTTTCATCGAGGGCGTTGGTAATCCCTGTATTATCTGCTTCAGGCACACCCGAATCAAACTTCCAATAGCCTAATAATCCTGACTCAGTTCCACTAAGAGAATATTGAGCGCTTCTTTCAACTTCTGTTGTTGTTCTTGCGGAGGTGAAAAAAGCGACTTCGTCCAGGCTGCCATACCACCATTTTCCTGCACTACTAGCGATCCTATCACGGCCAATATACACCGGAGCCGTATTGTCAATATCATCTGAGATACGGGAATCCGTTACATCTGCCTCAAGTACCCCATCCACATATAGTTTTACATTATTTGTACTACGACTGACTACTGCTGCTACATGGTGACAATTTGCATCTGTGATGATAGAAGTTCCTTGAAAAAATGATGGACTGTACTGGCCGTTTTTCCGCCATTCAAGAGTCAATTTGCCATTTACTGCCCATAGTTGATAGCCCGTAATACCAGATAGGCCTTGAGAGTTATCAAACATTTTTGAAAAAATACAACGATCTACAGGAGAGTTGAAGGTAGACTTGACAACAGCTT